>NZ_JAKRNE010000010.1 GCF_022347205.1 Corynebacterium sp. ACRPO
ACACACTCACCGAAGAAAAAATCTATTACAACAAGAAAGACAACGAACTTGACCCCCAACAGGGCAACTGAAAACGAAAAATCTCGAGGCATCGACCGGAACGATGTCTCGAGACTTCACATTGTGCCCGAGGGGGGACTTGAACCCCCACGTCCGTTAATAGGACACTAGCACCTCAAGCTAGCGCGTCTGCCATTCCGCCACCCGGGCAGGGTGTTTGTCAGCCTCTCGGCTGGGCACTCCGATACTGTATCCTGCTCGAGGCTTGCTTTACAAATCGCCTGCGTGTGGCGTGAAAAAGCAAATATTAACGGCGTGTGGAAATACATGGTTGTAAGTCTGGGTAGGGGCTTTCCACGTGTGCAGCAGAATTTATGCAGGCCGCGGCGGTTACACCACATCGACATCGCCTTGTGAGGTGGGGTACAAATGGGTCTATGACTTCTTACGCAGATGATTCTCGGTTTCCTGGTCCAGATCCTTACGCACCGCTGCGCGATGTCCCTTCCTTCGTTCTCTCGTCCACTGATGTGGTGGAAGGAGACGAGCTGCAGGAAAAGCTCCGCGCCCCAGAGAACGTATCGCCTCAGCTTGCCTGGTCTGGACTGCCGGAAGGCACCAAGTCCCTGGCCGTGACCTGTTTCGACCCCGATGCGCCAACGGCTTCTGGTTTCTGGCACTGGGCGGCGTTCAATATCCCCGTCGAGGTAAGCGAGCTGCCTACCAATGCCGGTGCCGCCGAGGACTTGGGTATTGACGGCGTCATCAGCTTGCGCAACGACTCGGGCGAGCGCACCTACTTCGGTGCGAACCCGCCTGTCGGACACGCCCCGCATCGCTACCTTTACGCCGTCCATGCAGTCGATGTAGAGAAGCTCGATATCGACCCAGATGCTTCGCCGACCGTGCTTGGGTTCAACCTGCATTTCCATGCTCTTGGTCGCGCCATTTTGTGGGGCTGGTATGAGGCGAAGTAATGGCTAGTGGCTCTACTTCATCGCAGCCTAGCCCGCCGACGGCGCTGCGGGTGGGCGGCGCCTTCATGGTGGTCGCATTCGTGCTGGTCCTCTTTGCATTAATCTCCGTCTTCACGGATGGTTGGGGTGCCGATTTCGAATGGACGTATTCCAAAGTGGCGATTATTGTCGCCGCGATCATCGTCGGCGCCTTTAGTACCATGAGCAAAAGTCAGGCGGGAAGCCGCGCGCAGGTTGCAGCGTTGGTCATCGCCATTGTGATTATTGCAGCAAGCCGCTTTGTGCCCGGCGATATCCTATTCACGCAACCACAGTTTTGGGTCGTGTTCTACGCCGGCTTCGCGGTGTTGTGCGCACTGATTCTCAAGCGCAGCGCCATGTCGCAGACCTAGTCAGCACCG
The DNA here is from genome assembly GCF_022347205.1 of Corynebacterium sp. ACRPO. Lineage (GTDB taxonomy): Bacteria > Actinomycetota > Actinomycetes > Mycobacteriales > Mycobacteriaceae > Corynebacterium. The sequence continues at coordinate 1,379 of NZ_JAKRNE010000010.1, forward strand.
CAAAAACAAAGGGTCCGCCTACTTCCTCTGCGTGCAGCAGGAGAGGTAGGCGGACCTTGTGTTGTGCAACCTTGGGTCGGACTAATCCAAAGGCTTCCAGGGGAGGCCGGAACCAACCGCCTGGGAAATATTGCTCAAACCGTGGGCACGGATTTGAGCGGCAATGCCGCGGTGGATATCGCGGATCCAGTCCGGACCACCGTAGATGAGACCGGTGTAGCCCTGCAGTAGGGAAGCACCGGAAGTGATGCGCTCCCATGCTTGCTCCGGCGTGGAGATGCCACCCACGGAGATGAGGGTGAGCTGGTCGCCGACTCGCTCATTGAGGCGGCGCAGTACCTCTAGGGAGCGCTCGGCTACCGGAGGGCCGGATACGCCACCGGCACCCATCTCCTTTACCTCGGCGGCTGGAGTCTTGAGCCCCTCGCGGGAAATGGTGGTATTTGTCGCTACAATTCCGTCGAGCCCGAGCTCGAGGGCTAGGTTTGCCACGGCGTCAACGTCAGCATCAGAAAGATCCGGGGCAATTTTCACCAGCACCGGAACCGCGGTGCATTCTTGCACGGCGGAGAGAATGGGGCGCAGCGATTCCACTGCTTGCAGGTCGCGCAGGCCCGGGGTATTCGGCGAAGAAACGTTGACCACCAGGAAATCTGCCAAGTCGCCCAATACCGACGCGGAGCGGCGGTAATCTTCTACTGCATGCTCGGCAGGGGTGACTTTGGTTTTGCCAATATTGATGCCAATGACATCGCTGTAGCGACGCTTGCGCAGGTTTTCCGCGGCGGCTGCCGCACCTTTATTATTAAAGCCCATCCGGTTCAAGATGGCCTTATCGGCCTTCAGGCGGAAAAGCCGCGGAGCAGGATTGCCGGGCTGTGCTTGGGCGGTGACGGTGCCCAACTCTGCAAAACCGAAACCAATGGGAGTCCACGTATCAGCAGCTGCGGCGTTCTTATCAAACCCGGCGGCAAGTCCCAACGGGCGGGGGAATTCTACTCCGAAGACCTCTTGGCGCAGCACTGGATCATTGACCGGCAGGATCTTTGCTAGGGCTCGGTTAGCTGGCCCGGCCGCCTGCAGCCCGCTGAGCGCAGTGTTAATAATCTCGTGGATGCGCTCTGGGCTCAGCTTAAACATGCCCCGCAGAGCAAGCTGGTAGGCCTGCGCGCGCAGTTGGTCAATAGTGCTGGTCATGGTGTTAAGACTCCTTCTTCAGGTGCGGGGTGTCCACGAACTGCAACCCGTGGCCGGTGGCGGAGGCGGCGACAAAGGTGCCGTCGCCAAGCAGGGCAATATTCTGCGCATCCGGCACGGTCGAGAGATCTCCGCGCAGCTCTGGTACGCCTTTGCCAATTTCATAGGCATGAGCCTTATTGGTATCGGTGGCGCTCACCCACGCCAGATTGCGCTTATTATCCCAGGCTACGCCCCACGGGGTGCCCTCTACGTTGCCGTATTGGTGCAGGCGGACGACGTCATCGGACGTGTAGATAGCCAAGCGTCCGCCCTCGGTATCGGAGGCGAGGACCACGCCGTTATCGCCCACCGTGATGCTGCCGACTCCCTGGCCAACGCGCAGTCGGCCGCCCGCACGATCATTCGTCCAGTCCACGTTTTGGATGGTGGAATCCTCTCGGTGGATGCGTACCACTCCGTCATCGCCCGAGGAATTGGGCACGGCCAATAGCTGGTCCGAGCCCGCTTCCACCTCGATATCTCCGTCGCGCTTGCCGTCCTTATAAATGCCTACCGTGGTGGAATCGGCCGAGGTGGCGAAGATCTCGCCGCTGGATAGCTGGGTGGCGGCGGTAACGGGGGAGTCCTCTTCCATATCGACCTCTTGGGGAGAGTATGGGGATGCAGGATCGATGAGGAGAACCTTGTCCGGGCAGGCGAGGACGAAGCCCGAGGCAGAGGAGCTGAGGTCACCACACTCCGCAGAAATGTCTAGGGTGGTAGCCTTCTTCCTCTCAAAATCCTTCTGGCTACCGATGAGAAGCTCGTCCTTGGTGCGCACCGCCAGCGAGCCATCAAAGGCGGCAAGGTCAGTGATGTCTGCCTTAAGGTCGACCACAGTGCCTTCCGGATCCGCCTTAGCCGGGGAGACCGCTGGGGTGGCATTGCCCTTGACCGCGGTCTCTGGATCGGCGCCCACGCCCACTTCGGGCTGGCAGGCGGCCAACGCGGTGGCGCTAAGCGCCAGCAAACTAGAAAGGATAAGTGCGGAGCCAGATTGAGATTTCACGGCTACTAATCCTAACAGCGCGCGTTGTAAAAACTCGAAGCCCAGCGCGGCTGTAGTGTGAAGCGGGTGATTTCTAATACCGCAACTGACGCTGTTTCTTGGGCGCAGGTCATTGTTTTGTCCATCGTGCAGGGGCTTACCGAGTTTCTTCCGGTAAGTTCCTCCGGTCACCTGCGCATTGTTTCCGAACTTTTTTGGGGCAACGATGCCGGCGCGTCCTTCACCGCAGTTATCCAGCTGGGTACGGAGCTGGCTGTGCTGGTCTATTTTGCCCCAATGATTTGGCAAATTCTCTCCGGCTGGTTCCGCGGCTGGGCTGATAAGTCCTCTCGTGGCCAGGACTGGCGCATGGGGTGGATGGTCATCGTGGGTTCCATTCCCATCGGAATTGTCGGCCTCGCATTCGAGGATGCGATTCGTGGCGCCCTGCGCAACCTGTGGATTACCGCCGCAATGCTCATTCTCTTCTCCTTGGTCTTCATCGCTGCAGAAAAAATGGGTAAGAAGGAACGCAGCTTTGACCAGTTGACCATGAAAGACGCCATTGTTATGGGCCTGTGCCAATGCTTGGCGCTCATTCCGGGTGTTTCCCGCTCCGGCGGCACCATTTCCGGTGGTCTATTCCTGGGACTGGACCGCGAGGTAGCCACTCGCTTTAGCTTCTTGCTCGCCATTCCAGCCGTGCTGGCTTCGGGGCTTTTCTCGCTTCCCGACGCCTTTTCTCCCGAATCCGGCCAGTCCGCCTCCGGCCTGCAGCTTCTGGTCGGCACTGGCATCGCTTTTGTACTGGGCTACGCCTCCATTGCGTGGCTGCTGAAGTTTGTGGGTAACCACTCCTTCTCTTGGTTTGCCGCTTACCGCATCCCGGTCGGCGTGCTCGTCATGATCCTCCTGGCACTGGGAGTCCTGCAGCCGCTCTAAGGCACACCGCGTTAGTATGGTGGCTATGCATTCTTGGCCACTACCTTCCTTCCGCCCTGTGCCGGGTGATGCGGCACAGCTGCGCTTGTACGATTCTGCGAACCAAACCATCGCTCCCGTAGAGGTCGCAGGGGATACCGCCACCATGTACGTGTGCGGCATCACGCCCTATGACTCCACCCACTTGGGCCATGCCGCCACCTACCTGACCTTTGACCTTATCTACCGGGCGTTCCTGGATGCCGGGAAGAAAGTTCACTACGTCCAAAACATCACCGACGTCGATGATCCGCTATTCGAACGTGCCGAACGCGACGGTGTAGATTGGCGTGAGCTCGGCACTTCTCAAATTGACCTTTTCCGTTCCGATATGGAGCTGCTCTCCGTTTTCCCGCCGCAGGACTACATCGGTGCCATGGAGGCCGTCGATGAAATCGTGGAAATGGTGCAGAAGCTTCTCGACGCCGGAGCGGCCTACGTCGTAGACGACCCCGAGCACCCAGATATCTACGCCTCCATCGAGGCCACCGAGCGCTTTGGGTATGAGTCCAATTACTCTGCCGACGAGATGCGCACCTTCTTTGCCGAGCGCGGTGGCGACCCAGACCGCCCAGGAAAGAAAAATCCGCTCGACGCGCTTATCTGGCGAGCCCACCGCGAGGGCGAACCAGCCTGGGAGTCGCCCTTTGGGCCTGGTCGCCCGGGTTGGCATATTGAGTGTTCCGCCATCGCTACTAACCGCTTGGGTTCTTCCTTTGATATCCAGGGTGGCGGCAGCGACCTGAAGTTCCCACACCATGAGTTTTCCGCTGCCCACGCCGAGGCCGCCCTCAACGTTGATCGCATGGCACAGTTCTACGTGCATACCGGCATGATCGGCCTCGACGGGGTCAAGATGTCTAAGTCCTTGGGCAACCTCGTCTTCGTTCACAAGCTCGTAGAAGCGGGTGAAGATCCCTCCGCTATCCGTTTGGGTGTCTTCGCGGGCCATTACCGCGACGAGCGCGACTGGTCCGACGAGGTGCTCGACGGCGCTAAACGCCGCCTCGCCGCATGGCGGGAGGCCCTGGCGCAGCCGGGAAGCATGGCAGGGGCCGAAGAGGTCGTCGCCAAGCTGCGTGCCGCAATCGCCAACGATCTTGATACCCCGGCCGCGCTCGATGCCGTGGATGAGTGGGCAGAGGCCGACCGCGGCACGGACGAGGACGGAGCGGCCGAATTGGTTCGCACCGCACTAAATTCGCTCCTCGGCGTGCGGGCTTAGGCAAGATAGGGCAGTATCTACAGCATGAGCATTCGCGCCGATTTCCAGCCCACCGTAGATGAGTTCATTAGTGACCTGAAGTCCTTCGCCACCGGCGATTACCTCAAGGAAGAGGAAAAGGAGTTCTGGGAGGCACCGTTTGACGCCAACGTCCTCCCAGAGCTGCGCGGCCACCTTGAGCAGATGCTCGATGGGCTGGATGCTCTTCCGGACGATCCTGACGGACCACAGTTGGTCACCGTCTTGTCCAAGACCGTTCGCAAGTTGGCAGATTTTAATCGCGCTCAACACGATGCCGTTCTCGAGCCAGAGGAAAAGGAAGAGCTCTCTGAGCTTATCTATAACGCCAGCGCGGCCACCGGAGCAGACGACGAAGCCCTGTCGCAGATTCCGGAACTGGATTTTTAGTTCTGACCCTTCCGCTTTAGTAAGCGCCAGCTCGCGCTAACTGCGCGGCTGGCTTTTGCCGCCGTGTGCCCACAGCGTGAACGGCGAAACTATTTCCTACCTGATAGAGAAAGCTAGCTTTATTCTCGTGCCGCACTCCACCGCCGTTTCCGGCCTGACTAAGCCCGCCGCCATCTTCTGGGATATGGATGGCACCCTCACTAATTCGGAGCCCCTTTGGGCGGAGGCAACGTTTTATCTTTCAGAACTGCTGGGCAAACGGCTCACTCCCACCCAGCGCCTAGCTACTGTGGGCGCGACCTTTGATACCACCTTGGCAATCTGCGCGGATAATGCGGGGGTGGCGCTGCACCCCGAGGACAGCGAGCGTTACCGCGCCCGAATGTTTGACTATGTCAAAGGCCTTTTTGCTCGCCAGCTGGAAATCTTTCCGGGAATCCCTCCACTGCTTCAGGAACTGAAAGCGGATGGGGTGCCCATGATGGTCACTACCAATACCGAGCGCAATGTCGCTGACGCTGCTATCAATGCGTTGGGGCGGCACTATTTCGTCGATACTATCTGCGGGGATGAGGTTCCTGCCGGCAAACCAGCGCCGGATATGTACCGCGAGGCCGCCCGCCGCATTGGCGCAGATCCCGCGGAGTGCTTAGTTTTTGAAGATTCCGCAACCGGCATGCGCGCCGCAGTTGATGCCGGCTGTGCGGTTATCGGTTTGCCCGAAGATGATCAGGTTCAGGTACCGACCGAAGTCACCGAAATTTCTCGCCTCCGCGATTCGCGGCACCTCGCGGGAGCTAAGGCCACTGACGTCTATAAGTGGTTCGCTAAGATTTCGGCGCGGCAATAGAAATTCAGAGTTCCCCTACATTCTCTATCTACCTGTGGAACAATAGGTAGACGTGAAGAACTTTGAGACTCTTTTCGCCGAACTAGCTGAGAAGGCCGACCAGCGTCCAGCTGGTTCTGGCACCGTTGCCGCGCTGGATAAAGGCGAGCATTTCATTGGTAAAAAGATCATCGAAGAAGCCGGGGAAGTATGGATCGCCGCTGAGTACCAGTCCGACGATGAGCTGGCGGAAGAGATGTCCCAGCTGCTCTATTGGACTCAGGTCATGATGCTCAAGCGCGGACTTACCCCTGAAGACCTTTATAAGTACCTCTAGGCAACACCCCACAGGATGGAAGGATCCGCATGATCAAGATTGCTGTACCGAATAAGGGCTCATTGTCAGAAGCTGCAGTGGAAATCCTTACAGAGGCCGGTTACAAGGGCCGCGGGCATTCCAAGGCGCTCAACGTGGTAGATGCCGTTAACGGGGTAGAATTCTTTTTCCTACGGCCGAAAGATATTGCCATCTATGTCGCCCGCGGGGTCTTAGACCTAGGCATTACGGGCCGGGACTTGGCACTTGACTCTAAAGCGAGCTTTGATGAAGTTTTGCCGTTAGGCTTTGGTGGCTCCACGTTCCGGTACGCAGCCCCGCAGGGGGAGGAGTGGGATATCTCTCAACTAGCCGGGCGGCGGATTGCGACGTCGTATCCCAACCTTGTCCGCACAAACCTCGCCGCACATGGGATTGAGGCCGATGTTATTCGATTGGACGGGGCCGTAGAGATTTCCATCCGGCTAGGGGTTGCCGATGTTATTGCTGATGTCGTGTCAACTGGTACTACTTTGCGTCAGCAAGGGTTAGCGCCGTTCGGGGAGCCGATCATCGAGTCCGAGGCGGTAGTCATTAAGCGCACGGGGGTAGAGGTCACCGAGGAAGAGCAGGTAGTGCTCGACCGCATTCAGGGAATTCTGCACGCTCGCACCTATCTGATGATCGACTACAACATCGCTCAATCCAACCTCGACGCAGCCGCTGGTATTACTCCAGGATTGACCGGTCCTACGGTGTCGCCGTTAGCGCGTGAGAACTGGGTGGCAGTGCGAGCGATGGTTCCGAAGAAACAAGCCAACCAAGTCATGGACCGACTTTCCCAACTCGGCGCGGAAGCAATTTTGGCTTCTGATTTACGCATCGCCCGCTTTTAGGGGGATCAATTTCTCTGGGTCGGCCCAAATAGATTCAGTCGTGGCTAACATTAGCGCTTGAGGTTACTCATTCGAATATAAGTCTCGACAGGCAAAGGAGCCGAGCCATCATGGCAAAGTCCTCTAAGAAAGAAGAAAAGGACACCAAGTCTGCAGCAAAGGACGTGAAGAAGAAGGAAGCTGACACTTCCACTCACGCCGCACAGCAGAAGGTGGCCGAACAAAAGGCACCTAAGAACTCCAGCAAGAAGACTCGCACCGAGACCGACCTTCTTGGCTCCTTGGAAGTTCCCGCTGACGCTTACTACGGTGTGCACACCGTACGCGCCATGGAGAACTTCCAGATCTCTTACGTGACCATCAACACCATCCCGCACTTCATCCGCGGCATGGTCCAGGTCAAGAAGGCGGCCGCCATGGCAAACCGCCGCCTGCACGTTCTGCCAAAGAAGAAGGCTGAAGCCATCATCTGGGCCTGTGACCAGATCCTGGAAGAGGGCCGCTGCATGGATCAGTTCCCGCTGGACGTCTTCCAGGGTGGCGCTGGTACCTCGCTGAACATGAACACCAACGAGGTTGTTGCCAACCTCGCGCTGGAGTACCTCGGTGAGGAGAAGGGCTCCTATGACATCATCAACCCGAATGATGATGTGAACATGTCCCAGTCCACCAACGATGCTTACCCGACCGGCTTCCGCTTGGGTCTGCATGCAGCAGTGGATCACCTCATTGAGCGCATGGATGGTCTGCGTGCCGCATTCCAGGTCAAGGGCAATGAGTTCCAGGACATCCTGAAGATGGGTCGTACTCAGCTTCAGGATGCGGTTCCGATGACCTTGGGTGATGAGTTCAAGGGCTTTGCCAATAACCTGAACGAGGAGCAGGCATTGCTGCGCGATGCACAGCGTCGCCTGCTCGAGATCAACTTGGGCGCAACCGCAATCGGCACCGGCGTGAACACCCCGGCCGGCTACCGCCACCAGGTCACCGCAGCTCTGTCTGAGGTCACCGGCTTGGAGATGAAGACCGCCCGCGATCTCATTGAGGCAACCTCTGACTGTGGCGCTTATGTGCTACTGCACGCCACCATCAAGCGCGCAGCAATGAAGCTTGCCAAGATCTGTAATGACCTGCGCCTGCTGTCTTCCGGTCCACGCGCTGGCCTGGCTGAGATCAACCTGCCTGCCCGTCAGGCCGGCTCCTCCATCATGCCGGGTAAGGTCAACCCGGTTATCCCGGAGGTTGTGAACCAGACCTGCTTCAAGATCTTCGGCAATGACCATGTCGTCACCATGGCCGCTGAGGCTGGCCAGCTGCAGCTCAACGTCATGGAGCCGGTCATCGGCGAGGCACTATTCCAGTCCATTCGCATCATGGGTAACGCCGTCGACGCCCTGCACGAAAAGTGCGTCACCGGCATTACCGCTAATGCAGACGTGTGCCGTGCCTACGTGGAAAACTCCATTGGTATCGTCACCTACCTCAACCCGTTCATCGGCCACCACAACGGTGACCTGATTGCCAAGGAGTCCCTGGAGACCGGCAAGGGCGTCAAGGAACTCGTCTTGGAGAAGGGCTTGCTCGATGAGGCTACCTTGAACAAGGTTCTGTCCGTTGAAAACCTAATGCACCCAGAGTTCCGCGGTCAGCTCTTCATCGACGAGGACTAAAGACACGGCTTTTGAGAAGCAGTAGGGCATAGCGCCCCGCATAGTAGACCCCCACGGTCTCTGCCATTTTCTCTTGATGTACAAGGAAAACTGGCGAAGGCTGTAGGGGTCTTTTGCGTGCATGGAATCGGCGGTAGCTAGTTTCCTTTTATGGCCCTGTGCTGGGCGAATGCGGAGAAGGATACCGACCGTCTTATAGCGAGACGCTTAATACATGTGGGAATCAACACAAACGGACAATTCGAGTGAATAAATCGACGTGATAGGTGCACAATAGAAGATGTTGAGGACGGCATGCACTCTGTATGGAGACGCGTGCCCTTAGTTTGCATACAGAGCGTATGGAGTATGTCCATGGTTATTGTTCATATAGTCATCGTTCTCGCCGCCATCTTCTTGGGCGCGAGGATTGGTTCAATTGGTATCGGTATGGCCGGCGGCCTCGGTGTGTTGGCCCTTGGTCTCACCGGTGTCCCCATTACTAGGGAAGACATCCCGTTCGACGTCATCGGTATCATCATGACCGTCATTGCCGCCATCGCCGCGATGCAGAGGGCTGGTGGCATGGACTACTTGGTGCACATTGCAGAAAAGTTTCTGCGCAAAAACCCGAAGCGGATTACGTTCTACGCGCCCATCGTTACTTGGTTGATGACGGTGCTGGCCGGTACCGGCCACACTGCATTCTCCACGCTACCGGTCATTGTTGAGGTAGCTAAAGAAGGCAAGGTTCGCCCTTCACGCCCGCTTTCCATTGCGGTAGTTGCCTCTCAGATGGCAATTTGTGCCTCGCCTATTTCTGCCGCAGTGGTTCTCCTAGCCAGCCTGTTGGAGCCAGCTGGAGTGGGCTATTTGCAGGTGCTAGCAGTCGTCATTCCGGCAACGTTCCTGTCTATTTTCCCAGCTGCGTGGATTGCTAATAAGTTTGGCAAGGAACTAGATGATGACCCGGTGTACCAGGAGCGCAAGGCGCAAGGCTTGGTTAAGCAACCACTGGGGGCTGAGAACTTCCAGCCGCCGAAGGGTGCCAAGGCTTCTGTTCTGGTGTTCCTGGTAGCCATCGTCATCGTGATGGCATGGGCCACGCTGACCTCGGAGCAGGTCGGGCTAATCGCAGAACCAACCTTGCCACGTAATGAGGCAATTATGACGGTTATGCTTACCGCGGCCACCATCATCGTCATGATGACGAAGTTCCCGGCGGGGGATGTTCTCAATACGCCGGTATTTAAGTCCGGTATGTCCGCATGTATTTGTGTGCTAGGCGTTGCTTGGTTGGGTACCAGCCTTATCAACCACTACATGGACGATATTCAGTCTATGGCTGGTAGCGTTATTGAGTCTTCGCCGTGGCTGCTCGCGGTGGTCTTGTTCTTCGCCGCAGCGCTGCTGTACTCGCAGGCCGCTACGACCAAGGCCCTCATGCCAGCAGCCCTGGCTCTGGGCGTAAGCCCCCTTACCGCAGTCGCTGCTTTCCCAGCCGTCTCGGCTCTATTTATCCTGCCGACCTACCCAACGCTGCTGGCAGCGGTGGAGATGGACGATACCGGCTCGACTCGAATCGGCAAGGCTGTATTCAACCACCCATTCCTTATCCCAGGCACGGTCAGCATCGCGGTTTCTGTCCTCTTAGGCTACGCATTCGGCCTCGTCATCCTTTAAGAGGTAGACGACAAGTCCACCCGGAAGGCGCCCCTGGAGGGCGCCTTTTTGGATCGCAGCGTGGACAGGAGGATTGATTCAATTCACTTTCTTTCAAAAATGCGGGTTATTTAACTCGCGAGCTCGGTAGGCTAAGGACATGACTACTCAGCCATCCGATGTTGAAATTGCCCAAGCCCACCACCTGCAGCCAATCGCGGAGATTGCGGCCAAGGCGGGCATTCCTGCCGACGCCGTGATTCCTTATGGCACCACCAAAGCCAAAGTCGATATCACCAAGGTGGACTATTCCAAGGAAAATCAGGGCAAGCTGGTGCTTGTCACCGGCGTATCGCCCACACCTGTCGGCGAGGGCAAGTCCACCGTGCTCATCGGCCTTACCGACGCTCTAGATCAGTTGGGCAAGAAGGCCATCGTTGCCCTGCGTGAGCCCTCCCAAGGACCAGTGATGGGTATTAAGGGCGGCGCGGCTGGCGGCGGCTATGCACAGATTGTCCCCATGGAGGACATCAATCTTCACTTCACCGGCGATTTTCACGCCATTACCTCTGCAACCAATACCCTGGCCGCCATCATTGATAACCACATCCATCAAGGCAACGCCTTGGGCATCGACCCGCGGCGCGTGACGTGGCAGCGGTGCATGGACGTCAACGACCGTGCCCTGCGCAACGTGGTGACCGGCCTGGGCGGGCCGGCTCACGGTGTGCCTGCAGAAACCGGTTTCACCATTACCGCGGCCTCCGAAATCATGGCCATCTTGTGCTTGTCCACGAACCTCGAGGACCTAAAGAAGCGCCTCGGCGATATCACTATTGGGTTCACCTATGATCAGCGCCCTGTTACCGCCCGTGATTTGGATGCGGAAGGTGCCCTCGCGGCGCTCATGCGTGATGCTCTCAACCCGAACCTTGTACAGACCCTTGGCGGCGTGCCGGCCTTGGTGCACGGTGGTCCGTTCGCCAATATTGCGCACGGCTGCAACTCCCTGTTGGCAACCCACACCGCACTGCAATTTGGCGATGTCGTCTTAAGCGAGGCCGGGTTCGGCTCCGACCTCGGCGGAGAAAAGTTCGTCGACATTAAGGCGCGCTTTGGCGACCTAGATGTTGCTGGCGCCGTGGTCGTTGCCACCATCCGCTCGCAGAAATACAACGGCGGTGTGGCCAAGGATAAGCTCACCGAGGAAAACCTGGATGCCCTCAAGGCGGGCATAGTCAACCTAGAGCGCCACGTAGAAAACCTACGCAAGTTCGGGATCAAGCCAGTTGTTGCGCTCAACCTATTTTGGTCCGATACCGAGGCAGAACGCGAGTTCATGCGGCAGTGGGCCGAAGACTTCGGGGTGGCATTGGAGGAAGCCAATGTCTGGTCCGAGGGTGGCGCGGGCGCTACCAAGCTGGCAGAGACCTTGCTGGAGAACCTACAGGGAGGAGCCAAGCAGCTCTACGATCCGCAGGAGGGAATCGAGGCCTCCATCGAGACCATCGCGCGCGAGATCTATCGCGCGGACCGTGTGGAATACGGGGCAAAGGCGCTCAAGGATCTCAAGTACATTCAGGACAATGGCTGGGACAAGCTGCCGGTGGTCATCTCTAAGACGCAGTACTCCTTCAGCGATGATGCCTCTGCTCTGGGGGCGCCGGAAGGCCATACGCTGCACGTGCGCGAATTGCTGCCGCGCACCGGCTCGGGATTTATCGTTGTGCTCACAGGCAACGTCATGACGATGCCGGGACTGCCGAAGAAGCCGGCGGCCAATAATATCGACGTCGATAAGCAGGGCACCATTTCGGGCCTTTTCTAGGCAGGTGGGGCGCTAGTCCTTCGTATCTGCCGCGGAACCCGGCCAGCCCGGGTACTGCGGCGGGGTGCCGCCAAACTCCGGGCAGAGATCCTGGTGGGCGCACCATCCGCAGAGCTTGGATGGCTTCGGACGGAAGTCCCCGGCGCGCCCGTCGGCCTCAATCTTTGCCCACAGGTCGCCGAGATCGCGCTCGAAGTATTCGAGTTCCTCACGGTTTGGGCTAAGAAACATCGAGTCCAAGACCTTGAGGTACATCAGACGCAATTGGTGGGGAATGGTGCCTAGAATGCGCCAGTAGACCAGCGCATAAAAGCGCATCTGGAATTGCGCATCCTGGGAATAGCGGGGAAGTGGCTTCTTGCCGGTTTTATAGTCCACGACTCGGACCTCGCCAGTTGGGGCGCGGTCCACGCGGTCGATGAAGCCGCGGACGGGGACGCCATTGGGCAGGACCGTATTGACGTACATCTCTGTTTCTTGGCAATCAAAGCCTTGGGGATTTTCCATCTGGAAATAGCCTTTGAGCAGTTCCCTGGCAGCGACGAAGAAGTCGTAGGTGTCTTCTTCTGGCACGAGCTCTAAAAGTTCCTCGTCTTTGGCGGTCATCTCTGCCCAGGAGGGCTTAATCATCTTCACTGCGGCAGGATAGGTGCGCTCTTCGCGCGGTAGCTTGTGCATCTCTTCCAAAACGGCGTGCACAAGGGTTCCTTTGACCTGCGCGATGGTCTTGGGCTCGGGCAACTTGTCAATGGCGCGAAAGCGATAGAGCAGCGGGCACTGCTTATAGTCGGAGGCGCGCGAGGGCGACAGGGCGAGTGGGCGGGGTGTAGATGAAGTAGCCATGGTGTATCTAGCCTATCGCCGCGCGATTCGTGGCAAGCTAGGAGGTATGAGTTATACCGCAGATTTCCTAGATTTCATTGCTGCTTCTCCTTCTTCGTACCACGCTGCTGATGAGGTATCCCGCCAGCTGTGCGCGGCGGGATTTGAGGTACAGGATGAGGGAACGCAGTGGTCCGCTGCGCCAGGCGGCCACGTCATGGTGCGCGGCGGCGCGGTAGCGGCGTGGTACGTGCCAGAGGGCGCGGATAAGAATTCTGGTTTCCGCATCGTGGGGTCGCATACGGACTCGCCGGGCTTGGTTCTTAAGCCCACGCCGGACTTTTCCTCGGCCGACTGGCAACAGGTGGCAGTCGAGATCTATGGAGGGGCGCTACTGCATACCTGGTTTGACCGGGAGCTGACCGTGGCCGGGCAGATTGTCACCAAGGATGGCACGCGGCACCTAGTCAATACTGGCCCAGTGCTGCGCCTGCCGTCGCTTGCCATTCACCTCTACCGCAAGGATGAGTTTAAGCCGGATCGCCAGCACAATATGCAGCCGGTTTTGAGCGTTGGTGACCCGGAGGCATCCATCTTGCAGGTAGTGGGGGAGAAGGTGGGCGTCGCCAAGCAGGATATTGCTTCCTTCAACCTGATTACGGCCGATGCCGCTCGCGGCGAAGTCTTTGGCGCCGGCGAGCAGTTCATCGCTGCCGGACGCATGGATAACCTGTCTTCCGTACACGCCTCGTTGGAAGCAATGAAGAAGGCCGCCGAGGAATATCAGGGCAAGGATATCTTGGTCATGATGGCCTTTGACCATGAAGAAGTGGGTTCCAGCTCGCGCTATGGTGCGGGCGGTCCCATCCTGGCGGATGTACTTACTCGCACGGCGCGGGCGCTGGGGGCCAACGAGGAGGAACGCTTCCAGATGTTCTCCCGCTCGAGCTGTGTCTCGGCAGATGCCGCGCATTCGGTGCACCCGAATTACGTGGGCAAGCACGATCCCACGCACCATCCGATTATCGGCAAGGGCCCAGTGACCAAGATCAACGGTAATCAGCGCTATGCCTCCGATGCCACCACGGTGGCGTTGTGGGAAGCAGCATGCGAGAAGGCAGGCGTACCGGTGCAGCGGTTTGTGGGCAATAATGATGTGCCCTGTGGCTCGACCATCGGTCCCATTACGGCGACGCGTTTGGGCATCGATACTGTGGATGTGGGCGTGCCCATGCTGTCTATGCACTCGGCGCGGGAAATGGTGGGCGAGCGGGACCAAGTATGGCTCGCGCAGGCACTTGAGGCATACTTGGTGAGATAGTAACCGCAACCTCGAGGAGTCTTGAGACATGGCTTATTCCGGCCCCTTTGCCTATGGCGACCGCGTGCAGCTTACCGACGCCAAGCGGCGCCACTACACGGTCATTCTGGAAGAAGGAGGCCAGTTCCACTCCCACAAGGGCATCATTAACCATGATGACATCGTGGGTATGGACGAGGGCTCGGTCATTGAGTCCACCCTTGGCTCCTCCTTCCTGCTTTTCCGCCACCTGATGGTGGATCACGTGCTATCCATGCCGCGTGGTGCCGCGGTGATCTACCCCAAGGATGCGGCGCAGATTTTGGTAGAGGGCGATATCTTCATGGGCGCGCGCGTGCTCGAGGCCGGCGCTGGCTCCGGTGCGCTGTCTATGTCCCTGCTGCGCGCCGTGGGCCCAGAGGGGCATGTGTATTCCTATGAGGTGCGCGATGACCACCTCGAGTATGCGGTAGATAACGTCAAGGAATACTTTGGCGAGCAGCCCGAGTGGTGGTCGCCGCGTCTCGGCGATTTAGGAGATGTCACCGCCGAGGACTTGGGTGGGCCGGTAGACCGCGTGATCCTCGATATGCTCGAGCCTTGGGAGCACCTGGAGACAGTGCGCGATCTTCTCATTCCAGGTGGTGTCTTCATGACCTACGTGGCAACGGTGCCGCAGTTGATGAAGGTCATGGAAGGAATTCGCGAGCTCAAGTGCTTTACCGAGCCTAAGGCCTGGGAATCACTGGTGCGCGAATGGAAGGTTGAAGGCCTGGCTACGCGCCCGGAGCACCGTATGAATGCGCATACCGCCTTCCTTATCTGGACCCGCCGCTTGGCCGATGGCGTGACCCCGCCGCGCCCGCAGCGCCGCGCCCGCAAGTGAAGCTGGAAATAGGCTCACCTCAGCGCCCAGAATTTAAAGCGCAAGTACCCTCTTTCACCGACTGGGCCGCGTTAGAGTAGTGGGCATGGATGAAGCCACGGACTATAAGCGGCAAATTAGCCAGCTTGCTGCCCGCAATCAGAAGTTGGCGGGCTTATTAAAAGAATCGCGTGGGAAGCTCGAACAGCTTTTTGCGGAGCTTAACGCGCTAGCTGAGCCGGCATCGACCTACGGCGTTTTCTTAGGCTATTCGCCTACCCACAGCGAGGTGGGAACCACCGCGGAGGTCTACACCAACGGCCGCGTGATGCAGCTTAAGGTTTCGCCCAATGTGGAACCGGGCAGCCTAGTGGCCGGCCAGCAGGTTCGCTTGGGCGATGGCTTCGTAGTGGTGGAAGGGTGCGCACCCGAGCGCACGGGTGAGCTCGCCACCGTGGTGGAGCGCCTGGGAGAGAGCCGCCTCATCGTGGCAAATTCCTCCGGCGAGGAAAAAGTGGTGTTGCTATCGCAGGCACTGCGCGAGGAAACCCGCGTGGCAGCAGGCGAGATAGTGTTGGTCGACCCCAAGGCCGCCATCGCGCTGGAAAAGGTGGAAAAGACGGAGGTCTCCCAGCTCTCCCTTGAGGAGGTCCCCGATGTGCGTTATGAGGACATCGGCGGGCTCGATGAGCAGATTTCCCAGATTCGCGATTCCGTGGAACTGCCGTTTATTCATCCGGACCTCTATCACCACTACGAGCTACAGCCGCCTAAGGGCGTCCTCCTTTATGGCCCGCCTGGGTGCGGTAAGACGCTTATTGCTAAGGCCGTGGCCCATTCTTTGGCGCAGCAACTGGGCAGTGATGGGCCGAGTTACTTCCTCAATATCAAGGGCCCAGAGTTGCTCAATAAGTATGTAGGCGAGACGGAACGCCGCATCCGTCTCATCTTTGAGCGCGCTCGTGAATTAGCCCAGCTAAGTTCCGACCGTCCGGTGGTCATCTTTTTTGATGAGATGGAATCGATCTTCCGCACCCGTGGCTCAGGCGTGTCTTCGGATATGGAAACCACGGTGGTGCCGCAGCTGCTCACAGAACTTGACGGCGTGGAGAGCCTTTCCAATGTGATCGTTATTGGCGCTACCAACCGCGAGGAGCTCATCGACCCAGCCATCATGCGCCCCGGGCGGCTTGATATCAAGATCCGGGTCAACCGCCCGAATAAAGAGGGCGCCCGCGAGATCTTTGCTCGCCACTTTGCAGAATCCGTGCCGCACCAGGGCACGCTAGAGGAACTTATCGGCACTGCGGTGGACGAGCTTTATGCCGATCGCCCCTTTGTGCAGCTGCACTTTTCCAGCGGCGAGCGCGAGGTATTGCACTACCGGGACTTCGTCTCCGGCGCGATGATTGCCAATATCCTCTCCCGCGCCAAGAAGCTGGCTATCAAGGACGAACTGCAACAGCGTGCGGGCAGTGAGCAGGGGATAGGCGGGCGCGAGGGGGGCATCGCCAAGCAGCATTTGCTCCAGGCTATCGCGACCGAGCGCGCGGAATCCGAGTACGTGCCCACCTCTACCAACCCCGAGGAGTGGACCAAGATCATCTCCCAAGACCATGCAGGTGCCCGCGTTGAGCGGGTGGAGCTACTGACCGTTAGGAGGAGCGCATGAGCCGCGTTGTAGGTACCGAGACCGAGTACGGCATTGCCACCCCGGAGCTGCCGGAGTATTCGCCCATCATTTCTTCCACGCACGCGGTGGTAGCGTATGCCGCGATGCACACTGGGGCGCGCTCGCGCTGGGATTTTGCCGAGGAACACCCGCTGCGCGATTCCCGCGGCTTCGATCTCAAGCGCTACCACACCGTGCCCGTGGTGGATCCCAACGCCATCGGGGTGGCCAATGTGGTCACGGCCAATGGCGCGCGCTTTTATGTCGACCACGCGCACCCAGAATATTCCGCGCCGGAATGCACTAATGCTTGGGACGCCACGCTTTACGACGCCGCAGGTGACGCCACGCTCCTGCAAGCCGCCGCAGCCGTAGCAGGGCTCAGCGCACAAGGAAAGTCCGTGCTCGCCAACCATGACCCGTGCCCTGCCTTGCGTTTTTATAAAAACAACGTGGACGGCAAGGGCGCGTCTTATGGCTCGCACGAGAACTATCAGTATTCTCGCGCCACGGATTTTGACACTATGGCGCAGGCACTTATCCCGTTTTTCGTGGCCCGCCAGGTAGTCATCGGCGCCGGACGCATGGGGATCGGCGAGTTTGGCGAGGAGCCGGGATTCCAGATCTCCCAGCGCGCTGACTATATTGAGCAGGAAATCTCGCTGGAAACTACCCTTAATCGCGGCATCATCAATACCCGCGACGAGCCGCATGCGGTGCACGCAGACTTTGGGCGCCTCCACGTCATTATTGGGGACGCGAATATGTCGCAGACCTCCACGCTGCTCAAACTAGGCATGACCTCGCTGGTGCTCGATGCGATTGAGCAGGGGGTGGACTTTAGCGATCTCCGCTTGCAGGATGCCGTGGCGGAGGTCCCGCGCGTCAGCCGCGATCTCTCCCTTCAGCATCGCCTCGAGCTTGCCGACGCCCGCCATCTCACCGCCCTAGAAATCCTCGCTGAATATCGCGCCCGCGTAACCCCACGCACAGAAGCCGATCACAAGGTGCTTGCGGCTTGGGACGAGGCCGTAGCACTTCTGGCAAAGGACCCGATGCAGGCAGCGCACCTGTTGGATTGGGTGGCGAAGTATCGCTTGATCAAGGGCTACCTCGACCGCGGTATCGACCCGGCCGACCCAAAGCTGCGCCTGATTGACCTGCAATACGCAGAGATCGATCCTGCCAAGTCGCTACACCACGCGCTGGTGCGTAAAGGCCAGATGCGGCAGCTCTTTAGCGCTGCAGAGATTGAAGACGCCGCCAGCACCCCTCCGGAGGATACCCGCGCGTATTTCCGCGGCCGAGTGACGCAAAAATTCGGCGAAGACATCATTGCCGCGAGCTGGCAAAGCCTCACGGTGCGGTTAGGCGAGGAAACCGCGGCACCCTGGGCCACGGTTCCGATGGATGAGACCACCAGCCTGACTCGCGCCCAGTGCGAGGAGATCATCGACGCCGCACCTACGGTGGAGGATCTTCTTCAGGGACTAACTGACAGCGGTATCCAGCCCGAGTACCGTAACTAATAGTCAGACATCGAGGCAGAAGCGAAGGAAAGGACGTTCATACCATGTCAACCCACCAGTCGCAGGTCACCGGCGGTAACGGCGGCGATGACTCCACGGGGGAGGAAGAGTTTACCTCCACACAGCTGAGCATCAATACTGCCGGCACCGATGAATTGCTCGATGAGATCGATGGGCTGCTAGAAAACAACGCCGAGGAATTTGTTCGTTCTTATGTCCAAAAGGGCGGGCAGTAATGGTGGGTGACCAGCGCCCCGTCTTCGCCCGTCGCATCATGGGCATCGAGACGGAATATGGCTTAACCACCAGCGCGGGCCCAGGAGAACGCGTCCTGAGCCCTGATGAAGCGGCGCGCGTGCTTTTCCGGCCCATCGTTCAGGAACATTCTTCCTCTAATATCTTTTCCACCAACGCGAGCCGCCTGTATCTCGACGTCGGATCCCACCCCGAGGTAGCCACCGCCGAGTGCGATAGCTTGAGCCAGCTTCTGGCCTATGAATGCGCTGGCGATGCGATAGTCAACCGGCTGGGCGAACAAGCTGAACAGGCCTTTGCCGCAGATGGGCACCCGCGCGCGGTGTACCTGTTTAAGAACAACGTGGACTCGGCCGGCAATTCTTTCGGCTGCCACGAAAACTACCTCATCAGCCGCCACATGGTGCTCAAGGATTTGGGGCTGGCGCTCCTTCCGTTCCTTATTACCCGCCAGCTCATCTGCGGCGCCGGCATGGTGCAGCCAGCTAAGGGCGACAAGCCCGCCCAATTCCTGCTCTCGCAACGCGCAGACCAAGTCTGGGAAGGCGTATCTTCTGCCACCACCCGCTCACGCCCCATCATCAATACCCGCGATGAACCACACGGCGATTCCAAGCGCTTCCGCCGCATGCACGTCATCGTGGGCGATTCCACCATGGCCGAGCCCACCATGGCCCTAAAAGTCGGTTCCACGCTGCTCATCCTGGAAATGCTGGAAGCCGGATTTGACCTACCGGAGTTCGACATCGAAAAACCCATTCACCATATCCGCGCCATCGCGCGCGATATGACGGGCTCGACCGAACTACCGCTCGCAGGAGGGGGATCCGTCACCGCACTCGAGGTCCAGCAGCAACTATGCCAGCGCGCAACCCAATGGCTGGAAGAACGGGAAGACGCCGGCACTCCCACCGCAGAAATGCGGCGCGTGGTGGATCTCTGGCAGCGCATGCTGCACGCCATTGAGACTCAAGACTTCTCCGGCGTGGACAGAGAAATCGACTGGGTCATCAAATTGGGACTGCTCGAGCGCTACCGCGCACGGCTGGGTGGTCAGTGGGACCACCCCAAGCTCGCCCAGATTGATATGACCTACCACGATATCCGGCCGAGCCGCGGGCTCTTTCATGTACTGCAGCGTAAGGGACTTATTGATCGGTGGATTTCGGACGCCGACATCGAACGCGCCATGGACACCGCGCCCGCGACCACTCGCGCCGCGCTGCGCGGGCAGTTCCTGTCCGCTGCCCGTAGCCTCGGGGCCAACGTCACCGTTGACTGGACGCGCCTTAAGGTCAACCGGCCTGAGCCACGCACCGAGGAGCTCCTTGACCCCTTCGTGGCCGACGATGATCGGGTCGAGGCGTTGCTAGACTATATGCGTCTACACCACAGCTAGAAGCATACGAGTAGCACTAGGGAGACAACACAACACGTGGCAGCACACAACCCCGCGCCGAAACGGCATGATGAGGCGGTAGAAAGACTCACCAACCTCTCTTTCGCGCTACAGGGCGCCGCCAACTCCGGCGGTAGCCCTGATCGCACCGCCTCCTGGATTCGCCGGCATGTGGCAGGATACGGCGATAAGTCAGATGAAGCCTTCGCCAAATCGCTGGCACGAGATATCGCAACCCTCCAGCGCGCCGGGGTACCTATCGTGCATTCCGGCAGCGAAGATGGTGCGCGCTATCGCCTCGACTCGAGCAGCTACCAGCTTCCTCCGGTGGAGTTTTCCCCTGAGGAGGCCATGGTTCTAGGCATTGCAGGAGGCGTGGGTACCACCGGAGGCTTAGGCGATTTTTCCCTGTCGGGATGGACGAAGATTGCTGCTAGCGGCGCCTCCCGCAACCTCGCAGGCGCACCGGTATACACGGCGGTCAATGACATCACGCGACTCGCCCCAGAAATCATCACCGCGGTGCTCGCTGCGGTGCGCAATCAGCTGCGCATTACGTTTTCCTACCGTGCTAATCCGGCTACTGAGCCGGTACGCCGTGTCATGGACCCGTGGGGAGTGGTCAACCGAGACAGCCGCATCTACCTCGTGGGATTCGATGTGGACCGCAACGAACCGCGCGTCTTTCGGGCCCTCCGCGTCTCTGACATCAAACGCTCGCACGATCCCGCGGAGCACACCAATCCAACTGAAGATTTGCAGGTGTTAGTAGAGCGTGCACTGCAACGAGGGGAAAAGGTGGATGCGCGCCTTGTCATCCCGGAGGGGCAGGCGCGGGAGCTTATGGATGCCGGCAAGCAGCAGCCCGACGGCACGGTGATGCTGCGCAAGGTGGATAAAGACTGGCTCGTACGCACCGCGGCTGGGTATGCGCCGGAGGTACAAGTGGTGGAACCAGCCGAAGTACGCCAGGAGGTCGTTTCCCTTTTGCGCAGGGCAGCACATCCGCAGGAAGGACGCTAGTCATGGCTGATGGATCACAGAAGCTCCAGGCGCTCGTGCGCTCTTTGAACCTGATTCCGTACTTCAAGAATCATCCCGACAAGACGCCCATGGAAGCGGCCAAGGACTTAGGTATGGAACCCGGCGAGCTGAAGGAAGCTCTCGATCGCCTCTTTTGCTCCGGCACGGGGCGCAATACCGAAGACCTCATCGATCTCTCCTTTAGCTATCGCGATGGGGTAACCATCCATAATGATCAAGGCTTAAGCCAGGCACTGCGGCTCACCCCAACCGAAGCCGGTGCCTTGCTTCTTACCTTGGAGTCCTTGCAGGCGATGCCAGGGCTAATCGACGCCCGCGCGGTCGAATCCGCCGCCGCTAAGCTGCGCGGCATCATGGATGAAAGAACTGTTGCCATTTATGATTCGCTATCTACTCCAGCCCCTGAAGAGACGGATATCCAGGCGCTTTTGTCCCAGGCGGTTGATGAACGAAAGCGGATCCGGCTGCACTACTGGAGTGCTTCTTCGAATGCAGAATCCGAAAGGGTAGTGGATCCAGCCCGCATTTTTATTGTCGATTCTGAGCCTTACTTGGCTGCGTGGGAAGAAGCTAAGCAAGCCCATCGCACCTTTCGCATAGACCGCATTAGAAGCGCATGCCTCACGGAGGAAAAGGCTCAGCCGCACCTGAAGGAACTCGACTTTGATGCCTCCTCACCCTTTAATTTGGGCGATGGAGACACCGTGCAACTAGCAATTAACCAAGAATTCACGTGGCTGGCTGAGTATTACGATATGCGTCTGGGCGAAGACCTGGGAAATGGGGAAATAGCTGCAACAATGCCTATGGGATCAGTGGATTGGCTTATTCGCTTTGCCCTTGCTCAGGCTGATAGGTTGCGGGTAGTGGCTCCTCAATCCGTGGTAAACCTCATTGCGGAGCGAGGAAACACTGCATTGAGCGGCTATACTCTGTAGCCAGTTACTTGCCCGTTTACTGCGCCTGCTCGCTGGCAAAAAGCCGGCGGTGTTGCTTTCCGGCATGCTGGTGCACTAGTTGAAAGAGGTTTCTCCATGAGCCTAGGACCTATGGAAATCGGCCTGATCGTTCTTGCCATCGTCTTGCTTTTCGGTGCAAAGAAGTTGCCGGAATTGGCACGCTCTATTGGCCGTTCCGCGCGCATCTTCAAGTCTGAGGTCAATGAGATGCATTCCGAGGATGCCCAGCGTTCTCAGTCTCAAGCACAGCTGAACCAGAAGCAGCAGTCCGATGAGGAATTCTGGAACCGACCAGACATGCAGCCGGGCCAGCAGAACAACACCAATACTCAGCAGTAAACGCCCCTAACCTGTCGTCGCGCGAACACCCCTGCAGCGCGCGGATATGCACCCGCAATCCGTGCAGTAGGGAAGTGTTCGCTTCTTTGCGTTGAAAGAGCCACACTGATGTCGTCACAGTCACAGCCTCTATCTCCCCAGAAGGCAAGCAAGAGCGTCAAGGGTAAGCTGCGCTTTTCGCGCAAGCAAAAGAACCCTACCGGGGAGATGACCTTGGTGGAGCACCTGCAGGAGCTGCGCCGTCGCATCATTATTTCCGTGTTAGCGGTTGTCGTCGGGGCCATCATTGGGTTCATTTGGTACCAACGAGCCCCATTCGGGCTGTCTCCGTTGGGCGAAATTCTACGAGAGCCGTATTGTGCGCTGCCCCCAGATAAGCGCGCCTCCTTTAGCGCGGACGGCGAGTGCCGTCTATTGGCCACCAGCCCGTTTGAAATGCTCCTATTGCGCCTGAAAGTAGGCGCTTTGGCCGGCACCGTATTGTCCTCTCCGGTGTGGCTGTACCAGGTCTGGGCCTTCGTTGTGCCTGGTCTCCATAAGAACGAGCGCCGCTACACGTTGAGCTTTGTCAGCGCCGCGGTGGGCCTATTCGTTGCCGGTGCCGTGCTGGCCTATTTCATCTTGTCCGTGGGTTTGGAATTCCTCATGGGCATCGGTGCCGAGTATCAAACAGCGGCCCTGACCGGTGAGCGATATTTCTACTTTCTCCTGGCCCTGCTGCTCATCTTTGGCATCAGCTTTGAAATCCCACTGCTTATCGTGTCCCTGAACCTGATTGGCGTGCTCGAATATGAACACGTCAAAGACAAGCGTCGCATCATCATTGTCGTCGTGATGATTTTCGCCGCCTTCGTCACCCCAGGCCAGGATCCTTTCTCAATGGTGGTACTGGCTGGTTCACTCATCTTGCTCATCGAGATCGCATTCCAGTTCTGCCGCCTCCACGATAAGCGCATGCAGCGCGAACGCCCCGAGTGGATGGATCTCGATGATGAGACTGCTTCGCCGCTTGGCGCTGGACCAGGAGCCATCGGCGGGCCAACCCCTGTCGAAGCGCCGAGCAGAGTAAACCCTTCACCGGGACCTACTCAACCCGTTTCACAGCCAATACAACAGGCACAGCAGCAGCCACAGCAGACATGGAGCACCGGCGCCAGTGGGACTTCGTCGACCAGCGGCGGCTTTTTCGACGATGTCCTCTAGGCACGGGTAGCCTGGGGAGTCATGACTGAAACTCATCTGGATTCTTTTACCGCAGCCCTGCCATACCCGTTGGATGAGTTCCAGGTAAAGGGCTGCCAGGCCGTGGAGGACGGTCATGGCGTACTGGTTTGCGCGCCTACCGGCGCCGGCAAAACCATCGTGGGCGAATTTGCTGTCTCTTTGGCGCTGAGCCGGGGAACCAAGTGCTTTTACACGACGCCGATTAAAGCCTTGAGTAACCAGAAGTACCACGACTTGGTGGAAGAGCATGGCGAAGAAGCCGTAGGCCTGCTCACCGGTGACGTATCGATCAACTCTGATGCAGAGATCGTCGTCATGACCACAGAGGTGCTGCGCAATATGATTTACGCAGAATCCGCGGCTCTGGATCGCCTAACCCACGTGGTCATGGATGAGATCCACTTTTTGGCTGACGCCTCCCGCGGCGCAGTGTGGGAAGAGGTCATACTCAATCTCGCGGATCATGTCTCCATCATCGGCCTATCTGCCACAGTGTCTAATTCGGAAGAATTCGGCGATTGGCTTTCTACCGTGCGCGGCGATACCACCGTCATTGTCTCCGAACACCGACCAGTTCCCCTCGACCAGTGGATGATGCTGGGACGCAAGATTTATCCGCTCTTCGAACCAGAATCTGGCGGCCAGGTCAACGCCGAGCTAGAGCGTAGGATCCAGCGCCTTGAAGCCGGCGATACCGATGATGGTCGCGCAGACTATAAATCCGGCAAGGGCTTTCGTGCGCGTGCGCGTCACAAGGGTGGCGGACGCAGCGAATTCCACGGTAAGGGAAGGGGGCGCTCCGGCGCCGCCCGACAGCAGGATCGCTATCGCCCCTTAGGCCGCCCAGAGGTATTGAAGGTATTGCAATCGCAGGACATGCTTCCGGCGATCACCTTCATCTTCTCCCGTGCAGGCTGCGATGGCGCTCTCTATCAGTGCCTGCGCAGCCGCATGGTGCTTACCTCACAAGAGGAAGCACAGCACATCAAGGACATCGTCGATGCGGGTGTGGAAGGTATCCCTGAAGAAGATCTGCAGGTCCTAGACTTTAAGCGCTGGCGCGAAGCCCTGTCCCGCGGCTTTGCCGCGCACCACGCAGGTATGCTGCCCGCCTTCCGGCACATCGTGGAAGACCTATTCGTACGCGGCCTCGTTCGCGCCGTGTTTGCTACTGAAACGCTCGCACTCGGCATCAATATGCCGGCGCGCACCGTGGTGCTAGAAAAGCTCATTAAGTTCAATGGTGAGGCGCACGTCGATCTCACCCCAGGCCAGTACACGCAGCTGACTGGCCGGGCAGGACGCCGTGGCATCGATACATTGGGCAATGCAGTCGTGCAGTGGGCACCCGCCATGGATCCGCGTCAAGTAGCTGGCCTTGCTTCTACCCGTACGTATCCTCTCATTTCCACTTTTGCACCGGGTTACAATATGGCGATCAATTTGCTGGGAATGCTCGGCTTCGAGGAATCTCTGCGTTTGTTGGAAAAGTCCTTCGCACAGTTCCAGGCCGATGGCTCCGTCGTGGAGGAAACTCGCGAGATTGAACGCGCCGAGCATCGCGTGCGAGAACTGCGCAACCAGCTCGATGATGCCGTGGCCTCACTTGCACCGCCTGCTAAGGACGGAGAAGATCCCGCCGAGGTTCTCATGGACTATGTCCGCCTGCGCCGCGAGCTCACAGCGGAAGAAAAGCAATCAAAAATCGATAGTGCCAACCAGCGCAACCAAGAGGTGATTGCGGTACTGGGACGCCTCCAGCTGGGCGATGTTATTGCCATGCCCGGCAAGAAGCGTCCTATTCTCGCCGCGGTTGTGACTCCCGCTAACCAAACTGCGGATCCCCGCCCGTGGATTACCACTGAGTCCGGGTGGTCTGGCCGTATCGATGCGGCCGGAATCAATAACCCACCGATCCAAGTCGGAAGCATCAAGATCCCCAAGCCGGTGCGCAAGAACCCGCGCCGCAATACCCGATATGTGCAGGATGTCTTGCACCGTGAACACTTCGACCGGCCCAAGCGCATGAAGTCGCACACCCGCGCCCGGCCAAATAAGCGGGTAGGTCAGTTGCGCGACGCACTGCGTGCTCATCCAGCTCACGAGTGGCCGGCTACTGACCGCGAACAGCTGGCGGGCCTGGCGCAAAAGCTAGCACGGCGCGAGCGTGATCGGGACAAGCTCCAGTCCAAAGTCAATAAAGCTACGGATACTTTGGGTCGCACCTTCGAGCGCATTGTGGACCTCCTCGCAGAGATGGACTACGTAGAGTTCACCGGGGCTGGCGCGGACCGCACGCCGGTCATCACCGAAGAAGGCGAACGCCTTGCCAAAATTCACAGCGAATCCGATTTGCTCGTTGCCCAATGCCTCAAGCGCGGAATTTGGGATGAACTCGATCCCGCAGAGCTGGCCGGCGTTGCCTCCCTGTGCTGTTTCGAAAACCGCAAGGCCACCAGTGGGCAACCGGAAGCAGCCACCGAGCGCATGGCTGACGCTATGAATGCCACGTGGCGCGTGTACACAGAACTGACCGCTGATGAGCAGCGCCACCGGCTGCCGCCCACCCGTGAACCGGAAGCCGGGTTCGCCTTGGCGGTACACCAATGGGCGGCCGGCGCGCCCTTGGGCTACTGCATGGCTGCGGCAAACGAAGCCGGCGCCGAGCTCACCCCGGGTGATTTTGTCCGTTGGTGCCGCCAAGTCATCGACCTGCTGCAACAAGTGGCTAAAACGGGGTACGACGGCGAAATTCAACGCAACGCCCGCCGGGCCATCGACGCAATTCAGCGCGGTGTCGTAGCCATTGGCGCCTAATATCCGCGGCGCGGACGAGTAGACTCTGGGGTATGACTGATACTCAGACTTTTTCCGCTGATGTCTACGCCCAGCGTCTGCACGCCGCCCAAAAGGCGGCTGCAGACAAGGGCATCGATCTGCTCCTCATTGGCACGGGACCAGACTTTGCCTACCTCACCGGCTCCTGGGTTTCTTCCCACGAACGCTTGACGGTCTTGGTCGTGCCTCAGCAGGGCAATGCATGGATCGCCGCGCCTAATACCGATATCACCGATATCAAGGCTGCTCCAGTAGGTGAGCTAGATGTAGAGTTGCGTGGCTGGAATGACGGAGAAAATCCTTATGAGCTTGCACTGCATGGCGCAGGCGACGGACTAGGCAAGGTAGCGCTGGGGCAGTCGCTGACTGCAGACCACGTGCTGCGTTTCCAAGAGATGCTTCCACACGCCAGCTATGAACTGGCCACTTACGCACTGGCTGAGCTCTTTACCCGCAAAGACGAGGCTGAGATTGCTGAGCTGCGTAAGGCTGGCCGTGCCATCGACGCAGTCCACGCGCAGGTACCGCAGCTTTTGCAGGCCGGTCGCACCGAGGCCGAGGTGGCCCACGAACTCGAAAAGCTCATCTTGCGGGAGCACTCCGTTATCGATTTCGTCATCGTCGGCTCAGGTCCCAACGGTGCCAACCCGCACCATAGCTTTTCGGATCGCCGGCTGGCTGAGGGCGAGCCAGTCGTCGTCGATATCGGAGGCACTCTACCTTCCGGCTACCACTCCGATTGCACCCGCACCTACGTAGTGGGCGGGGATATTTCCAAGGCCCCGCAGGATTTCCAGGATGCCTATGCCGTGCTTGCCGACGCCCAAGCTGCCGCCCGCGCCGCAGCCCACCCCGGCAGCACCGCCGCAGACATCGATGCCATTGCCCGCCAGGCAATCTCTGCAGCCGGTTGGGGCGACTTCTTTGTCCACCGCACCGGACATGGCATCGGCCTGTCCACGCACGAGGAGCCTTTCATAATGGAAGGCAACGATCTCGCCTTGGAAGAAGGCATGGCCTTTTCCATTGAGCCGGGCATCTACTTGGAAGGCAAGTGGGGCATGCGTTTGGAAGACATCGTGGTGCTGACCAACGATGGCTACGAGTCCCTGAACCAAGCTCCGCGTGACGTCCGTTAATGGCTGGCGTACTGATTCTAGGCGGCCGTAGCGATATCGGCGGAGAAATCGCTAGGAGAGTAGCCCCAGGCCACGATATTGTGCTCGCCGCTCGTGGCACCCACGGTATGGAAGGCGTGGAAGGCCGGCTCCGGGCGGCGGGTGCGCGCAGCATTCATCTGCTTGATTTCGACGCCGCAGATTTTCCGTCCCATGCCGGTGTGGTTGAGCGCGCCATAGAGCTGGCAGGCTCCCTTGAGCTTGCTGTCGTCGCCTTTGGGATCCTGGGCGATCAGCAGCGGGCAGAACGCGATGCTTCCCACGCGGTCGACATCGCCACAATCGATTATGCCGCGCAGATTTCACTGCTTACACTCGTTTCCCAGCGTATGCACCGCGGCCATATCGTCGCCTTTTCCTCGATAGCAGGCTGGCGGGCCCGCCGGGCAAACTACGTGTACGGATCTACCAAGGCTGGTCTTGATGCCTTTTGTCAGGGGCTGGCGGACAAGCTGCATGGCAGCCAGGTAGGCCTTATTACTGCGCGCCCTGGCTTTGTCATCGGCAGCATGACGGAAGGAATGAAGCCGGCGCCACTTTCCGTGCGTCCGGCAGATGTGGCCGAGGCAGTAGTCGGCTGCATTGACCGCGATGCACGGCGCGGTAAGCCGCGTTCGCGCACCGTGTGGATTCCTCGGGCTCTGCAGGGCCTAGCGTGGGTCATGCGGCTTGTACCGCGCCCACTCTGGCGGCATATGCCGCGCTAAACTCTGCGCTCTCGTTACTCTGCGCGTAGCAGGGGAGAGTTGATGTCGAAGATAAAACCGCGTGGGGCGAGTACGCGCAGCACCACTTCGGCATCACCCTCGGCAATATTGTGAAAGACTAATCCGCCCCACGGGGTGACGGTGATGTCTACCTCTAACTGGCCTATGAGCTGCGCAAACTCAGCAGGGATGGCGCCGCGGTGCACGCCCGCGCCGAGGTCGACAACGCCCGCAGGCAAATGATCATCTAACCAGCCAATGGGGCCTGGTTCTGCCAGGGCGGATGCCTTAGGCTCAGCGGAATCCGAGTTCTGGAGTACCTCCTCATAGTGCTGGGCAGCAGCCTGTGGAGTCAGTGGGGCAGAGGGGGCGTCGCCAAGCGGGGAACACTCAAGGCGCAGGGCTCCGTCCCCGTCGATGCTAAGGTTGACTGCGGCCGCGCCGGTCGGTACGTCGTCGTGGGCGATAACTGCCAGTCCGGGACCGCTTTCCGCCGCGTCCAGCTCAGCCGCGATGTCCTGGGCCGTTTGCTTGGCCTCCGCCGACAAAGGCGAAGCCAGCACCGGCATCGCCGTGGCGCGCAAGTGCAACTCCTGGAGCCGCGTATTGAGCGCCTCCGCATCCTTAATACCGCGCAGCTCGATTGCAGAGAACCGGTCGATGTAGACATACCCATCCGCAACATCACTGGCGCACTGCGCCAAAATGACCCAATCCTGGGCGTGGGTGCTGCCGCCGGCAGCGTGGATGCGGATGCACGTGCCGTACTGGGGGTCTTCAAAAAGCGCAGGAGTAAACATGCGCACTAGTTTAACCTGCCGCGGTTGCACTTTCGCGCATGAGTGTTGCCAGCACTTTATCAGTCTGCCTCGTTAGACTGAGGCCATGCCGTTTATGTATTTTGCTCTCTACATGGTCGCAGAGACCCTGACCTTCTGGGCCGTTTCTAAGTGGATCGGTGTTGGCTGGGCGCTTATCGCCCTCTTTGTCACCATGTTCTTCGGAATGTCCATCGCTGGCATTGAAGTGCGCCGCTTGATGGGAGAGCAGGTCGAACGCACAGGGGACGGTACATACGTCGTTCGCGGCGGCAATGTGGGCAAGACCGCCAGCAATGTGGGCCTTACCTTGGTAGGCGGCATGTTGCTTTCTTTGCCGGGCTTCTTGACGACGATCCTCGGAGCCCTCTTAATCTTCTCGCCGACCCGCGCCGTCTTCCGCACGATGATGGCGGCCTCCTTGTACCGCAAGATCGAAAACATGGGCGTTAAGATCTACGAGGCCACCCCAATGGCACAGCAGCACGATTCTTATGGCGACTTTGGCTCCTTTGGTCGTGGCCAAGCAACACAAAGTGGGCACCCCAGCACGCAGGATGCTGGCCCGCATGAGGTGTTGGATGAAGAAGAGATCCGCCGCTGGAGCGAGAACTTGGATCCGGATGACTTCGGGCCCTCCGGTGGAGAGTCCAAGGGCGGAAAGAGCTAGTGATGGTGACTCTTGCCCGCCTCGTAGTGGCGGGCCTTTCTGGCCTGCTCACCTATGCCGCCATCGAACCCCGTGGCTGGTGGTGGGCTGCCATTGTTGGCGTGGGCTTGCTGTACGCGAGCTTGCTGCCGTGGGGAACTAGGCACGTTTCCGCCCGTGTGGGCGCGCTTCTTGCAGTCGCGCATTCGCTCGTGCTGTATCTGCTGACGCTGCCATGGATCGGCGAACTAGTGGGCAATGGGCCATACATCGCTTTGGCCGTATGGCTTTCGGTATACGCCATTGTGCTGGGCTTTGGCGGCGCGGCGGTAGCGCGGTGGAAATACGGTTTTATTGCCTTCCCGTTCTTCTACCTCACGGTGGAGGTGCTGCGTTCCTCGGTACCTTTCGGCGGTTTCTCTTGGGTGAAATTGGCTTGGGGACAAGTCGACGGACCGCTAGCCAACCTGGCTCCGTGGGGTGGAACCTCGCTCATTACCGCAGCAACGGTTCTGTGCGGCTGCGGGCTCGCCAGCCTACTGGTCCAACACGGGTGGAAGACTAAGGGTATCGCTCTCTTGGCGGCTATCCTTCCCCTCGGAAGTGCAGCGGTGGCAGGCTTTGGCATCAACCGAGACGATTCCACTGTCGGGGAAGCAAAGGTTGCCGCTATCCAGGGAAATGTACCTCGCATGGGCCTAGATTTTGCCGGGCAACGCCAAGCGGTCCTCAACAACCACGTAGCCGAAACAAAAAAGCTGGCCGCACGCGAAAAAGACATTGACCTAGTCATCTGGCCCGAAAACTCCTCTGATATTAACCCATTCCGTGACGGCAAGGCAGCCTCGGCGATCAGCGGCGCCGTCGATGCGATAGACGCACCTGTTTTGGTTGGCACCGCTACGCGGGATGAGGTGGGAGCACGCAACACCATGCAGGTCTTCGCTCCCGGACATACGGTGGGAGACCATCACTACAAGAAGTACCTGCAGCCTTTCGGCGAAACTATGCCCATGCGGGATTTCTTTGCCAAATTTTCTGACTATGTGAATCTGGCCGGTGACTTCAAACCCGGCGACGGCCCAGGCGTTGTCTCCATGGCGGGAGTGCCGGTAGGCGTGGCAACGTGCTACGAGGTCTCCTTCGATAACGCCTTTAGGGAGTCGGTGAAAAATGGTGCACAACTACTGACTACTCCCACAAATAACGCCACCTTTGGCTATTCCGAAATGACCTACCAACAACTAGCCATGAGCCGATTGCGTGCGATGGAGACGGACCGAGCTGTGTTGGTGGCGGCGACTTCCGGAGTATCCGCCATTGTTCACCCAGATGGATATGTAAGCCAGTCCACGGAGATTTTCACGCCGGATGCGTTGGTAGAGCGGTTGCCCTTGCGTAGCGGCGAGACCTTTTCCGTCAGGTTTGGTTCGCCCCTGCAATGGCTCATGGTTATTATTGGAACAGTCTGCGCACTGGTAGCTTTGCGCACAAACCGCCTGCGACGCACCCCCGCGCCGCTCCGGCACAGATACATACGTAGGAGCATAAACACTGTGAGCACGCTTGAATCCTCGACCTTGGTCATCATCCCGACCTATAACGAGATCGAAAATCTTCCTCTCATTACTGGACGCGTCCGTGAGGCCGTCCCAGAGGTCCATATCCTCATCGTGGACGATAACTCTCCCGATGGAACTGGTGACAAGGCCGATGAGTTTGCAGCACAGGATGACCACATCCACGTTCTCCACCGCGAGGGCAAAGGCGGCCTGCTAGGCGCTTATATCGCCGGCTTTGAGTGGGGCTTGGAGCGCGACTACCAGGTGCTGTGTGAGATGGATGCAGACGGCTCCCATGCGCCGGAACAGCTTCACCTGTTGTTGGAAGAGGTGGACAAGGGCGCGGACCTAGTTATCGGCTCCCGTTATATCCCGGGTGGCGAGACCGTCAACTGGCCGGCTTCTCGTGAGTACCTGTCCCGCTTGGGCAATATCTACATCTCCGTAGCGCTGGGCGCTGGCCTGTCCGATATGACCGCTGGTTACCGTGCGTTCCGCCGCGAGCTGCTCGAGTCCATCGACTTTGATGAGCTATCCAAGGCCGGTTACATCTTCCAGGTTGATCTGGCCTTCCGTGCCGTAAAGGCTGGCTTCGACGTTCGGGAGGTTCCCATTACCTTCACCGAGCGCGAATATGGCGAGTCCAAGCTGGATGGTTCCTTCGTGAAGGATTCCTTGCTCGAGGTAACCAAGTGGGGCGTTGCTCATCGCGCTGAGCAGCTGCAGGATTTTGGCGGCGCCGTATCCAAGTTGGTCAACCGTGAAGTCAAGGACGGCTCCATTCATGACCTAAACGTTCAGGCCCGCAAGGGTGCCGGCTGGGTTTCTGACTTCGCCAGCGAGATTGGCCATCTGGCAAAGCACCAGATTGCGCAGCTCAAGAAGTAGGCGCCACCGCAACGCATAAGGCCCGTACCGTCCCTTAGTCAGACTAGGGAGGTACGGGCCTTTTGGCTGCCGCAGAACTTTAAGAGTTCTTTTGCTGCTGCTCCTGCTGTTCCTTCAAGAGGCGAGCTGCGGAACGGCGGCGGGAGCGCAGGTGGTTAATGCGCTCTTCAAGCAGCTCATCGAGCTCCTCGATGGAGCGGCGCTCACGCAGCATATCCCAGTGGGTGCGTGGTGGCTTAGCGGGCTTAGACTCAACGCCTTCACCTTCTACCAGGTGGCCCAGCTTGCCGTTCTTGCACATCCATTCTTCAGGGATTTCAGCATCATCCGCGAAAGGCACCTCATAAATCTCGCCGTCTTCGGTGCGGTACTTCACCATCTGGCGCGGTGCGAGGTCGTGGTCGCGGTCGGTTTCGTAGCTGACTGCGCCCATACGGCTGCCACGGAGTACGCGATCTGCCATGCAACATCATCCTTTTCAAAGAGATCCCTGATTGAGTGCGAAGCAAAACTTCGCCTAAGAGCTACCAATTATAACGAACACCCACGCGTCTTTGTTCCCAGCCCGCCCAAAATGAACTAAAGTGTATCGGGTGATCCGTACAGCTAGTCGTGAACGCAACGTCGGTTCCTGCCAATGGTGTGGGAAGGACATTGACCAAGGCGGTAGGGGACGGCCACGGAAGTTTTGCAGCGCCTCCTGTAAGCAGCGTGCTTATGAGCAAAGAAATAACGTCAGTGGCACGGGGATTCCCGCCAATGCCGTGATCCTCACTCCAGAAAAAGCAGAGAGTTTGCGCGACGGACTTTTTGAACTACGTTGTTCCGCAGAAGATATCAACACCGCCGCGGAGGAAGGCGCTAGTGCGCAGGAGCTTGCCGGTTTGTGCGAAGAGCTTGTTGCCCTGGCGCGACGTCTAGAAGGACTTCGATAGAAGATGAAAAAGCTTTTTTATAACCGCAAGCTCGTCATCACCATCTTTGTGGTGCTGATTGTGTTGCTCACCGCCGTGGCCATTGGCCCGATGGTGTATTCGCTCCTCAAGGGCGCCGGAGTAAAGACCGAACCAGTTTCTGCCGACGGCGCAAAGGCCGCATCAACGGAGCTCGATGGCACCTGGGAGGTAGCCAAGGGCCGTGCTAATAACCATACCTCGGTTGGTTTTACCTTTAATGAGGTTCTACCTGCGGAAAAGACCACCACATCGGGATCCACCACGGAGGTAACCGGCCAGGCGGATATTTCTGATTCCACCCTGAAAACAGCCACGGTCACCGTTGATATGGACGAGCTGACCACGGATAAGAAGGTCCGCGACCAGAACATGAAGTCCAAGCTCTTTGAGACCCAGCTTTTCCCGGAGTCTTCTTTTGAGCTGACTAAGCCGGCCTCGCTTGCCGACGTCCCTGATGACGGCACCATTGGCAAGGTTGAGCTCACTGGCGATCTGACGATCAAGGATAAGACGCACGAGATCACTCAAGATTTTGACGTCCTTCGCGATGGAGACCAGATCGTTATCGGCGGCACCGTGCCAGTTGATCGCCTTGATTACGGCGTAGAGACCCCGGAGATGCTCGCCGCGAAGGTCGAGGAAAAGGGCGAAGTAAATCTCCGCATTTCCTTCGAGAAGAACTAGCGAGGGCCTAGCCAGTGAATTCCCGTCAGATTATCCCGTTTATGTGGCTGCGCCTCGTCGTCGTCATCGGCTTCACCATTTTCGTAGCCGCTCAACAGATGTGGGTCATTGTGGCCATCTCGGTTCTTTTGGCGCTGTTGACTGTCTGGCAGCTGTGGAGCGCTTACCGGAATCGCTAATGAGACCTTCACGGCGTTGAGGGAACTTCCCCGAATAACGTCAATGTGACGTTATATAGTGGTGTAGTTGACCCCACTAGAAGAGCATATTTTTGCCCGATATCAGCTTTTCGGTCGCCGAGCGATACGCCGCCAATAACGGTTGGCCGCTGAATGAAGAAGTCCCGAAAGACAGATGAGGCCGGCTGCTGCAAATCCGAGCTCCGATGAGCTACAGCCGGAATCCATACCTGCGCCTGAGTTTGGCGGCCGGCGGATGGCGCGACAGAGACCGCGGGACGTCGCCAAGCAAAGCGCCGTAATATCGTGTGGAGATTGAAGGAGGCTGAACCGGGGCCCAATAGATGGGCTGGAAAGATGTGTTCGCGCCCAGGCGCGGTTGAGGGCAACACATGAAGCTCCTTCAGATATCAGTGTTTGTCCGATAATGTACATTATGTCATTTGAACTAGAGGTGGCATTCCCGCTTTTAGATCCTGACTCCATACATTGATACCTGCACCTCGCTTCTGTCGTTCGCTCCTGACAACACGCGCCCGAATGAAGCTTCCCAGATGTGCCATTCCTTCACGACAATTGGGCTCTCGTCATTTCTCATACGGCGGGCAATTTCTTTCTCGGCTTGGTCTCTCGTAGCACATGCGGCCTTAAGCTCTGGATCGAATTCAGCGCTCGACGGATCCGATCCCTGCGCGTGTCCACCGCTAAATACGATATAAGCCACTTCCGGATGGTGTTCTACATCCAGTGGACCTTTCCACCCACGCAGGTGTGCCTCTTCAGTCCAACAGGTTACCCCTGAGCGGTCTACACATTGTCCCATCGCTTTTTCTTGAGCGCGCGTCAGCGCAACTCCTGCAAAAGACTCATCATATGAATCGTCTTTCCGCGCAAACAATACGAAGATCCGCGCGGTTCTTTTTCTTCTGCTTCTTCGTATCCATGTCCACATCTTCTCACCCGGCTATCGGTTAGTTTTCAACCAAAATGCACACTAGCGCATATAACGGCCAAGCAGGTCTCTATCAGGGGCGATTCCAAGCCGGCGAACGGACCTCATCTCCACAGGGTGCGTAAAATCGACAACATGACGATTCAGCACGTAGTAGATAAGCCTTCCCGCGCAGCTCTCTTCCTCGTCCTTGAAATCAAGGACGGCGGCGAGCAAGCCACTCGCGATATGCTCACGGGGTTTGCCGGACTGTTTAAGTCCGTTAACTTCCGCTACAACGAAGGCGAGCTTTATACCGTAGTCGGCATTGGTGCTTCCATGTGGCCGCGTCTGACCAGCGCACCGATGCCGGAACGCCTGAAGGAATTTGAGGCAATTGACGCCGCGCATAAGGCCCCGGCCACGCCAGGCGATATTCTTCTCCACTTCCGTGCAAATAACTATGACCTGTGTCATGAGATGGCCCGCCAGGTACTGGATCAGCTGGGCGATGCCGCCAGGGTGATCGATGAGACCCAAGGTTTCAAGTACCTAGACCAGCGCGACTTGCTGGGCTTTGTGGATGGCACCGCCAATCCCCTCGCCGAAGAGGCTTTAGATACCGTGCTGCTTGGCGACGACGCCGACTACCCCCGTGGCTCCTATGTCACCGTCCAAAAATATATCCACGACCTAGCCAAGTGGAACGAGATGAGCACCGAGGAGCAAGAAAAGGTCATCGGCCGCACCAAGGCCGACGATATCGAGTTGGATGACGATACCAAGCCCACTAATTCTCACGTAGCCCTCAATGACCTAGAGGAAGATATTTACCGCGAGAACATGGTCTTTGGCTCTTTCGCCGCGGGTGAGATGGGTACTTACTTCATTGGTTATGCCAAGGACCCAGAAAACGTCATGGAGCGCCTGCGCAATATGTTCATTGGCAAGCCGGAGGGAAACTACGACCGCATCTTGGACTTCTCCACTGCGCTTACAGGCACCAATTTCTTTGTGCCCAGCGCGGATCTGATGAAGAACTTCGACGAGCTGCCTCCGGCCTAAGGGCCGCCCGCCTTACGGCCGGCCGCCTAACGCCGGCCCCCGCGGTTGCGGTGGGCCAACCCAAATTGCACCGAGTCAATCATCCCGAGCGTCATAAGGGCCTCGCGGAGGGCAAATTGGAAGGTCCACAAGCGGCGGAAGACTGGGTCGAATCCAGCGGCCGCTGCCTCCCGTAGGTGCCCATCAAAAAAGGATCGCTGCTGACGCAGGGACTCCAGGTAATGGGTGCCCACGTGTGTTTCGGACACGATGCGCAGGTTGGAGTTCTTATCTACTAGCTGGTGCATCTCGGTCGTGAGCGGATAGTCCAACCCTGGCCACACATAGGCTCGCAAAGCCTGAAGCGAGGCCCTACCGGCCTCAGTCATCGACTCGGTCGCCACGATGGACTGGATTCCTGCCCGGCCATTAGGCGTCAAGAAGCGGTCGACTGCGCGGATGTACTCCTTGCGCTCACTAGCGCTGAGTTGTTCTACCTTTTCTACGGTGACGATGGCGTCATAGTGCCCGTGCCACTGCTTGGGGTTCGGGACGACGCCGGGAATGCGCTCGATATGGATGGAATCGTCTGCTCCCTCGAATACGAGGGCCTCGCGCATGTGGCTCATTTGGTCCACATCACTTGTCAAAACGTCCACTGTAGCGCGCCGCTTAGTCGCCCGCATCGCGGGCTGCATTCCGGCAGCCGGGTACACCAACAGGTGGGTTCCCGCGCCGGTACGGGTAGCGTCTAGCAGCCAATCCGCTGCGCGGCGCTGCGCATCTCCTAGGTCATCCCTGTCCACACTCGTGGGCTCACTCAGCGTCGTGACATCGACGAAGTGGCTCTTCGGCTCCTTGCGCCCAGCCTTAGGGCTATAGCTTTCCACCGTTTCCCTAATGGTGGTCGGTACGCCACTGGAAAATACCCCACCTACATGGCTTAATCCATCGCCGGCATAGAGCCGAACCAATTCCAGAGGCAGCTCCCCTGGCTCCGACTTACCAGCACCTAGCATCTTGGCTTTGGGAAGGTAACCCACTCCCAATAGGCGGCCGAGCACCTTTACCAGCTGCGAGGAGGAGGTAACGGTCCACTCTCCTGCCATATAACTTTCCGCAAATCCCAGCCAACCGCTAGCGGCAATGCGCTCAAACAAGGCATCATGCCCCACCTTGAGATCCGGTCCGCCCTCGGCTTCGAGGTCTAGTTCTAGACCGGCATCATCGCAGGCCTTGGCAAATTCAGCCTCTGCCCGGCGGGCTTTCATTCCAGGCCAACGAGGTGCGGGAACCGTAGCCACATTGGGCCAGGATTCTGCATCGATAGAGCTCAAATGCTCAGGGCGGGTAAAAGACATAATGCCAGGTGCGCTCCTTGGTGGGCGGAGGAAGTCACTATCTGGAACAACCTTAGTCAGCTTTGTGCACACCCCGGTTTAGGCGCTCCGCACGGCCGCGCCGGTTCTTCCCACGGAAACCGCAACGCAGCGGCGGAAGTTTATCAGTCATTAAGTATGCGCGTTCTGTTTGAAGTGTTTAGACTGTATGGGTACTAAACATTAGCTTTCTTAAGGAAGGTCGCATTAATTCCATGACTGATACCCCTTATCGCCCAAACGGTGGCCGCCATCACGTCGTCGTGGTTGGCGCCGGCTTCGGTGGTCTCAACACCGTTCAGAATCTGAAGAACGCCGATGTGGAAATCACCCTCATCGATAAGAAGAACCACCACCTGTTCCAGCCGATGCTGTACCAGGTAGCAACCGGCATGATTTCTGCCGGTGAGGTTGCCCCTTCCACCCGCCAGCTGCTGCGCGATCAGGACAACGTCCACTTCGTCAACGCTGAGGTAACTGATATCAACCTGGCGGATCAGACGGTGACCGCCGAGCAGGACGAGTTCTCCCGCACCTATGCTTATGACTCCCTGGTTGTCGCCGCAGGTTCCGGTCAGTCCTACTTTGGCAACGACCACTTCGCTGAATTCGCCCCAGGCATGAAGACCTTGGACGATGCTTTGGAGCTGCGCTCTCGCATCATCTCGGCGTTTGAAAAGGCTGAGCTTACCGACGACCCCGCAGAGCGCGAGCGCCTGCTCACCTTCATCATCGTTGGTGCTGGCCCAACCGGCGTTGAGCTCACCGGCCAGATTGCCGAATTGGCAAACCGTACCCTCAACGATGTCTACTCCAACTACGGCACCACCTCTGCCAAGATTTACCTGCTCGATGGCGCCCCACAGGTACTGCCGCCATTTGGTAAGCGCCTAGGCCGCAAGGCTCAGCGCACCTTGGAAAAGGAAGGCGTACAGGTGCACCTGAACGCTATGGTGACCGATGTAACCGCGGACACCGTCACCTACAAGGACATGAAGACCGAGGAGGAGACCACCCTGACGGGTGCTACCAAGATCTGGTCTGCTGGTGTGGCCGCTTCCCCGCTGGGCAAGATGGTTGCAGAGCAGGCTGGCGTCGAGGCAGACCGCGCAGGTCGCGTCTCCGTGAACGAGGACCTGACCGTGGGCGAGCACAATAACGTCTACATGGTCGGTGACATGATCTCCCTCAACCGCCTGCCGGGTCTGGCACAGGTTGCAATCCAGGGCGGCGCGCACGTCGCTAAGCTCATTCAGGCCAAGGTGGACGAGGAATCTACCGCTAATGAGAAGGAAGCCTTCGACTACTTTGACAAGGGCTCCATGGCCATCGTCAAGCGCTTCAACGCCGTCGTTAAGCTGGGCAAGACCGAGTTCGGTGGCTTTGCCGGTTGGGTAGCATGGCTTGGCCTGCACCTGACCTACGTTATTGGTCTGCGCAGCCGCTTGGCCGTGCTGGTTAACTGGGCAACCAATATCCTCTCCCGCGATCGCGGCAATCTGGAGATCACCACCCAGCAGCGCATCGCACGCAATATCATTAACAAGAACGAGAAGTAATACCTCCTCGCTCGCATCGCCGCCCCATCTGCTGCAAAGCAGGCTCTGGGCGGCGATTTTTATTTTCCTGGGCGATCTGCTCCTAGCGCCGGCGATGCCACTGCTGGGGCGACCGAACGCCGATTTTCGCACATAGTTTCCGTGACCTTTGTTAGGCTAAGACACGCAACATGGGGTGCCGCACATGGTGCGGCTGAGAAATACCCATCGAACCTGCACTCAGTTAGAACTAGCGAAGGGATAGTTGTGGATTATGCTTTTCTGCGCGCACACGACGCTGTGCGCGAGTCCACGCCGCTTATTCAATGTTTGACCAATAAGGTCGTCAGTAACGTCACCGCCAATGCCCTGCTGGCCATCGGGGCTAGCCCGGCGATGGTCGATACGCCGGAGGAATCGCGCGAATTCGCGCAGGTAGCCAGCGGCGTACTCATCAATTGCGGCACGCCCAACTCCGAGCAATACGGCGGCATGCGCGAGGCCATCGCTGGGGCGAGGTCCGCGCAAACCCCTTGGGTACTCGATCCGGTAGGTGCCGGCGGCCTGAGCCAACGCACCGAATTCATGCGCGAAGTGCTGCCACTTGGCCCGGGCGCAATTCGTGGCAACGCATCAGAAATCATCGCCCTCGCAGGTACCGGGGAAGGCGGCCGTGGCGTCGAATCTACCGATGGCGTGGAAGCCGCCTTGGACTCGGCAGTAGCACTTTCCCGGGATACCGGCGCCGTCGTGGCTATTTCCGGCCCGCGGGATCTTATCGTCCATGTCGGCGATACAACGCGTGCCGTCTACCTCGAATCAGGGCACCCGATGCTCCAAAACGTCATCGGTACTGGCTGTTCCCTCGGTGCTATCTGCGCCGCATATCTGGCCGCGTGGGAGGATCCTTTCGAAGCGATCATCGCCGCCCACGCGCACGTTGGCGCAGCAGGTAGCGTGGCCGCCGAAAAGCACCACGCCCCCGGCTCCTTTGCCGTTGCTTGGCTGGATGCGCTCTACGATGTTCCGACCGCGGATATCGAGGGCCTGGTCAAGCTCACTGACCTAGAGGAGGTTTAAGTGTCTATTGACTGGACGCTCTACCTGGTCACCGATCCAGATCTGGCTGGCGGGCGAGACAACGTGGTTTCCATCGTGCAGGAAGCTGTACGCGGCGGTGTTACCGTTGTCCAGCTCCGGGACAAGGAAGCTAGCGATGAACAGATCGAGCGCACCGCACGCGAATTGCTTGGCGTACTGGGCGATGTCCCGCTATTCATCAATGACCGCGTAGAGGTGGCCGCAAAACTCGGCTGCCACCTGCACATTGGGCAGGATGATATGGCTTTTCGCGAGGCCCGGGAGAAGCTGGGTGAGGGACAGCTTATTGGCTTATCCATCGGCAGTCACGAGGAGCTTGCTGCTATTGCGGACGATGCGCGCCCAGATGTCATCGGCATCGGGCCCGTGCATTCGACTGCAACGAAGAAAAACGCCCCAGCCGGCATGGGTACGGTTGCGGCCGCAGCACTCGCTCGCGCCGCACGTGAGCGTGGCATCGCGTCCGTCGCCATCGGCGGAATCAAGACCCATAATGCGCACGAACTGGCGGGCAGCGAGTTTGCAGGAATTTGCGTAGTCAGCGACATCATGGCGGCCGATGACCCCGCAACAGCCGCCGCCCACCTTAAGGAGGCTTTCCATGGCTAAAGGGATCTATCCCCGAGTACTGTCCATTGCCGGTACTGATCCCACCGGCGGAGCCGGCATTCAAGCCGATTTGAAATCCATCTCTGCCGCAGGCGGCTACGGTATGAGCGTCGTGACGGCGTTGGTGGCTCAAAACACTCAGGGTGTTCGCAGCGTCCACATACCACCGGTGGACTTTCTGCAGGAGCAGCTAGACTCCGTCATCGACGATGTGGAGATTGATGCGGTAAAGATTGGCATGCTTGCCGACGCCGCCATTACCGCCAAGGTCGCAGACTTCCTGCGGCGCCTGCCGGACGATGTCCCCGTGGTACTTGATCCGGTAATGGTTGCTACCAGCGGAGATCGCCTGCTGGAGAAGGAAGCAGAACAGGCCGTGCGCGATCTCTGCTCCCAGGTGGATCTCATCACCCCGAACTTGAAGGAATTGGCAGTCCTTACCCAGACGGACGAGGCGAGCGACCTAGAAGAGGCGATTGCCACGGCAAAGGAGTGGGCAAAGGCTGCTAATACCGCGGTCGTCGTCAAGGGCGGGCACCTTCATGCCGACATCGCCGACAATGCGGTGGTCAATGCGGATGGGTTGGTACACCGCGTTGCCGCAAGCCGAGTGGACACGAAGAATACGCACGGAACTGGCTGTTCCCTTTCTTCTGCCCTAGCCACCCGCCTG
The DNA here is from genome assembly GCF_022347205.1 of Corynebacterium sp. ACRPO. Lineage (GTDB taxonomy): Bacteria > Actinomycetota > Actinomycetes > Mycobacteriales > Mycobacteriaceae > Corynebacterium. The sequence goes on from NZ_JAKRNE010000010.1 coordinate 42,542, forward strand.
GGAGCCGGCGATAGCCCCGCGGCAGCTCTGGCGTGGTCCACCCAATGGCTGCACGAGGCGATTGCTAATGCGGATGCGCTTCACGTGGGCAAGGGACACGGACCCGTGGACCATCTGCACCGCTCGCAGCGTCTCATGCAGGCGGCCTCTACCCTGCCCCAGCCGTACTTATCCGGCAAGCTGGTAGAACCGGAAAGCGTCGACCAGCCCCACGTTCCCGCAGCTGGCCCACACACGCATCGCCTGTGGAACCTAGCCGGGGATCACTGGGAGGCTATCAAGGCACTGCCCTTTATTCGGGCCTTGGGCACGGGAGCGTTGGAAAAGGATGCCTTTGGCTTCTACCTCGACCAAGATGCCCAGTATCTGAATGCTTATTCCAAGGCATTGGCTCGCCTCGCCAGCCAAGCCCCGGAAGCGGCACAGCAACTGCACTGGGCTGAGGGAGCGCATGATTGCTTGGCGGTGGAGGCCGAGCTGCACCGGGGCTGGCTCGAGAGCGATATTACGACTGCAGCCTCCCGGGTAACTAGCGCCTATACGGATTTCCTGATCCGTTCGACGCACACGGATGACTACGTGGTGGGCGCTGCGGCGGTACTGCCCTGCTACTGGCTATATGCAGAAGTAGGCCTCCACCTCGCAGAATTTGATTCCCCCGAACACCCCTATCACTCATGGCTCTCCATGTACGGCGGCGAGGACTTCCTTAACGGGGTTCGCGCGAGCCTCGACATCGTCGAACAAGCCCTCGCCGGGGCGGATGAGTGCACCCGCCTCCGGGCCGAGCGCGCCTATATCACCGCCAGCCACCATGAGGTCGACTTCTTCGACCAAGCCGATAGGCGCTTTTAGGCCAGCAAGTCCGACCCAGGGCGCGAAAGAACGGCGACTAAGAAGGTGGAATGCTCCGAGAAGAGCTTCATGTCCCACGAGGAGAAAGTGAAGTCGACTCGGTAGCCCACCTTCTGCGCCATGTCGAGGAAATCAGAAAATTCCCAGCCACGGCCCTCGCCGAAGCCGGTGACGAGGCGACCACCGGGCTTGAGAGAATTATAGATATTGCGCAGAGCGGGCTCGCGGCCTTCCTTTGCTAGAAAGCCCATGACATTGCCGGCAGACACGGCGATATCAAAGGGACCTTCTGGCACCTCTTCCTCGCACAGGTCTCCCACGAACCATTGCCCCTCTGAGAAATCGTGCTCAGCGTGCTCGATGAGAATGGGGTCTACGTCGACGCCTACAACGCTATGGCCACGGCGAAGCAGCTCGCCGCCGACGCGGCCGGTGCCACAGCCGGCATCGAGGATGGTGGAGTTGCGCTCCACCATGGCGTCGATAAGCCGGGCCTCGCCATTGATGTCTTTACCCTGTGCAGCCAGCACCTTCCATTTGCGAGCAAAGTTATGGGAGTGCTCGGGATTAGCTTCGGTTACTTCTTTCCACGTAGGCATAGATTCGATTATATTACCCGGCTTCGGTGTAAGATTTACCCGCTGCGTAAAATCGCCGCCTGCCCATTGGGAAAATACCCGCACTACCGCGCAAAGGAGGCTGAAAAGATGCCATCCGTACCTTCACCCTTTAGGGGCCGCAAGAAACCCGAGCCTCCTAGTAAGCCCACTTCCCTGCTGGTACCACCGGAGCGCGCCATCGAACATTGCCGCGTCTTTGTGGATGGCGAGGCGCTTCCCGGGGAGTATTCCACCAGCTCCGCTCTGGAAGCCATAGAGGAATACGGCCGCGGATTCATTTGGGTGGGCCTCCATGAGCCCTACGAGTCCCAGATGACCAAAGTGGCCTCCCAGTTTGGCATCCACGAACTCATCGTAGAAGACGCCGTTATGGCCCATCAACGCCCTAAGCTCGAACGCTACGATGATCAGCTCTTCGTGGTCGCGCGTTCGGTGAACTACCGCGATCATGACGAGGTCACGGATAAGCGCCAGATCATTTCTACCGGCGAGATCCAGATGATTATGGGCTCCAACTTCATCATCACCGTCCGACACGGGGCAAAGCTACCCAACCTGGCATATACGGTGGAAGATGAGCAGGACTTGGTGGAGCTCGGCCCAGTGGCCATGGCCTGGAAGATCCTGGACATGATGGTGGACCGCTACTCGGAGATTTCCCGCCTTATCAGTATCGAGGTCGATGAGCTGGAAGAAGAAATCTTTACCCCGAACCTCAAGTTTGATGTAGACCGCATCTACATGTTCAAGCGTGAGGTGCTGGAGATGAAGCATGCCATTGACCCACTTTCGGTGGCACTGAAATCCATGGTCTCGGACCACAAGGATCTAATTTCAAAGCAACTGCGCTCCTACCTGCGCGATGTCAACGACCATGAGCTCGTGGTCAAGGACCAAGTATCCAGCTTCGATGAGCGCCTTACCTCGCTTATCGACGCCTCGGTAGCCAAGGTAACGATGCAACAGAACTCGGATATGCGCACCATTTCCGCGGTCGTAGGCATGTGGGCCGCGCCTACCCTGGTGGCGGGTATCTACGGCATGAACTTCGACATTATGCCGGAGCTACACTGGGCGCTGGGATACCCCATGGCGATTATCATCATGATCTTGGTCGTTGTGGGCCTGTGGGCTTGGTTCCGAAAGAACCACTGGCTCTAATCCCTCCGGTACGCTGGTGCGCTATGAGCGATATCACTGTTTATGGCGCTACCGGGCTGGTCGGCCAATTGGTGGCGCGCTACCTTGCCTCGATTAACGCGCCCTCTGTGACTCTGGCCGGCCGGAACCGACCGGTGCTAGCCGCGCTGCGCGATGAACTCAATCCGCACTGGGACATCGCCATCGCCGCCGCCGATGATGCCGCCGCTGTGGAGCGCATGGTGGAAGGTACCAAGGTGCTCATCACCGTGGTCGGCCCCTACAGCCTGTATGGCGGCCACGTCGTTGCCGCCTGCGCGCGCCATGGCGTGGACTATGTTGACCTCTGCGGTGAGGTTCCCTTTATTCGCCGCAGCATCGATTCCCACCACGCCACCGCCCAATCCACGGGTGCGCGCATCGTTCACTCCTGCGGCTTTGATTCCGTGCCCTCAGATATTGGCATGCTCAATCTCTACCAGGCGGCAGGAAAGCCGTTTGCACGAGTACAGATGGTCGTCGACAAGCTCAAAGGCGGAATCTCTCCGGGCACCATCGAGTCTTCCCTGCAGGTCTCGCATGCCGCGCACGCGGATAAAGAGGTAGCCCGCAACCTGCACAATCCTTACTCCCTGGACCCGGATCCCAAGGCCGGGCCACGCTTAGACGGCCTCCAGAAGGACTTCGAAATTAAAGAAGTCGACGGTGTGGGCTGGGTAGGCCCCTTTTTCATGTCCATGTTCAATACCCGCGTGGTGCGCCGCTCTAACGCTCTGCTGGGGCGCGCGTGGGGCACACGCCTGTTTTACAAGGAAGCATGGTGGGCTGGCACCGGTCTTCTCGGTCGCGCACGCGCCTATGGGCTGGCGCTCGCCACCAAGCTACTTTTTGATGGCACTCAGTCGCGCCTGCGCCCACTGGTGGAAAAGGTTCTGCCCACACCCGGACCTAGCGGTGCGCATTTCCAAGTCAGCCACCACGGCATTACCGAAGATGGCGAACGCTGGCGAGCAACTGTGTCAGCACAAGGCGACCCAGGCTATGAAGTCACCGCCATGATGCTGAGCCAGGCTGCGCTCTGCTTGCTCGATTCGCGCTCCGGTACTAACCGCGCAGGCGGCGTACTCACCCCGGCCACCGGACTTGGAAAGCCTTATCTGCAGCGGCTTTCCGCCCACGGCATGTCTTTTACCGCCGCTCGGGTAAACTAGCGCAGAATCATTGTGCGCAAGGTGGTGCGGGCGATAAGCTCGCGGCCTTGCCGCATCTCGACGCTCCACACATGGGTGCGGCCGCCTAGCTGCACTGGCGTAGCCACGGCTTCTAACTCGCCCTCACCTGTGGATCGAATAAAGTCGCTGGAGTTATTGACGCCGACCGCGGGAGCGTCGGCAGCCGCCACGCTGGCAATGGAGGCCACGGTTTCTGCGATAGAGCAATACAACCCGCCGTTGGCTACTCCCCAGGGCTGGTGATGCTCCGGCAGCACCTGCAGTGTCGCCCGGGCCTCGCGCGGGCCCACGTAGGTGAACTGCAGTCCTAGCAATGCCGCAAGGCCGCCGTTTAAGGCATTGAGAGACTCCAGTTCTTCTGCATTGAGCACTCGCGTGTGCGCGAGGTGGAGCAAGTCATTGAGTTTCTGCGTATCCGACATAGTCCACCAGCCTAGCCATTGATGCCAGCCTCGCATCCTAGTGACGTAGGATAGGCAGCATGACTGATAAGAATGAACTTGCTCAGATTGGCGTCGTGGGATTGGCGGTCATGGGTTCTAATTTGGCCCGTAACTTTGCCCGCAACGGCAATACCGTAGCGGTGTATAACCGCAGCCCTGAAAAGACCCATGCGCTCATTGAGACCCACGGTGAAGAAGGCAACTTCGTGCCTTCGGAATCCATCGAGGACTTTGTGGCTTCTTTGGAGCGCCCACGCAAGGCAATCATCATGGTCAAGGCTGGCAAGGCCACCGATGCGGTCATCGATCAGCTGGCCGAGGCCATGGATGATGGCGATATCATCATCGACGGCGGAAATGCCTTGTTCACTGACACCATTCGCCGCGAGAAGGACGTAGCCGCCCGCAGCAAGCATTTCGTCGGCGCCGGAATCTCCGGCGGCGAGGAGGGCGCGCTCAATGGCCCCTCCATCATGCCCGGCGGCCCCAAGGAGTCGTGGGAGACCCTCGGCCCGATTCTTGAGTCCATCGCTGCGAATGTGGATGGCACCCCGTGTGTAACCCACATTGGTCCGGACGGCGCCGGCCACTTTGTCAAGATGGTCCACAATGGCATCGAGTACGCCGATATGCAGGTCATCGGCGAGGCTTATCAGCTGCTGCGCTATGGCGCAGGCATGGAGCCGGCCGAAATCGCAGAGGTATTCCGCGAATGGAACTCCGGCGACCTTGATTCCTACCTCATTGAAATCACCGCCGAGGTTCTGGCCCAAAAGGATCCGGAGACTGGCGCCCCGCTTGTAGACGTCATCGTGGACGCCGCCGGCCAGAAGGGCACCGGCCGGTGGACTGCCATCAATGGATTGGAGCTCGGCGTTCCGATTACCGGTATTGCCGAATCCGTCTTCGCCCGCGCGCTGTCCTCCTCCACCGCGCAGCGCAGCGCCGCCCAAGAAGGCCAGCTTCCCGCCGGCACCATCAAGGCCCTGGACGTGGACAAGGCCGAGTTCATCGAGGATGTGCGCCGCGCGCTCTATGCCGCCAAGCTCATTGCTTACTCCCAGGGCTTTGACGAGATTAAGGCAGGATCCGAAGAATTTGGTTGGGACGTTGACCCGCGCGATCTAGCAACCATCTGGCGCGGCGGCTGCATCATCCGCGCCAAGTTCTTGGATCGCATCCGGGCAGCCTATGACAATAACGCGGACTTGCCCGCCCTCATCCTCGATCCCTACTTCAAGGGCGAGCTGGAAGACCTCATCGACCCTTGGCGCCGCGTGGTCGTCGCCGCTACCCAGCTGGGACTTCCGGCACCGGTCTTTGCGTCGTCCCTCTCCTACTACGACAGCCTGCGTGCCGAGCGCCTGCCGGCCGCTCTCATTCAGGGCCAGCGCGATTTCTTCGGCGCCCACACCTTCAAGCGCACCGACAAGCCGGGCACCTTCCACATTGAGTGGTCCGGTGACCGCAGCCTGACCCAGACCGACTAGATTCGCAGTGACGTGTTCAGGGGCCCTTCGGGGCCCCAATCACGTTTCCGAGCAGGTCTTTCCCGTTGAATGCGGCGATCCGACACGCTGCCGATAGGATGGGAAAGCGATGACTACCTTTGCCGATCTCGGCCTTCCCCAGCGCCTGGTGCGCATTCTGCGCAACCAAGGCATTACCGAACCGTTTCCTATTCAAAAAGCCGCGATTCCCGACGCCCTCGCAGGCAAAGACGTACTCGGCCGCGGCCCAACCGGGTCGGGCAAGACCTATACCTTTGGCCTGCCCATGCTCGCCCGCATTGCCGGAACAGGTGCATCCAAGCCTGCTCATCCCCGTGCGCTCATCCTCGCCCCCACCCGCGAGTTGGCTACTCAAATTCACCAGCGCCTTGATGAACCTGCGGCAACGCTGGGCTTAAGAGTGCTCGCTGTCGTGGGCGGGGTAAATATTAATCACCATATCCGCTCCCTCGCCCGCCCCGTTGATGTTCTTGTTGCTACCCCTGGCCGTGCCCAGGATCTCATTGACCAGGGCAAGCTGCATTTGGATGCGGTCCAGATTACTGCACTGGATGAAGCCGACCAGATGGCCGATATGGGCTTTTTGCCCCAGGTACGCAGGCTTCTGCGCCTAACTCCGGTGCAAGGCCAGCGCTTGCTGTTTTCGGCGACGCTTGACGGCGAAGTCAATAAGCTGGTGGAGCAATTCCTCCATGACCCGGTGGTCCACTCCACAGCCCCGGTGCAAGCTGCAGTGGATTCCATGTCCCATCACCTCTTTTTCGTCGGCGAGCGTCCCGCCCGCAACGAGGTGGTGCTGCGCATCGCTGCCCGCCAAGGCAAAACCATCATGTTTATGCGCACCAAGCACGGCGTGGACAGGCAGGTCAAGAAATTGCGTCGCTCTGGCATCAACGCTTATCCATTGCATGGCGATAAAGGCCAAGGCGCGCGTACCCGCGCAATCGAAGGCTTCGCCGATGGCAGCATTCCGGTCTTGGTCGCCACCGATATTGCCGCCCGCGGTATCGATATTGTGGACGTTTCACTCGTCGTTCACGTCGATCCGCCCGCAGAGCACAAAGCCTATCTCCATCGCGCCGGCCGCACGGCACGCGGTGGTGCTGCGGGTACCGTGATCACTTTGGTCATGGATGAACAACGCAAAGAAGTAGCCGCTCTCATTAAGAAAGCCGGGGTCACAGCTACGGAGCACGATATTTCTCACCGTGACAATCCTGCTGGCGCACCGATCCTTAAGGAGATTACGGGCGCTCGCAAGCCCAATGGCCCTGCCCTTCCCCCACCCGGGCAGAGCGCGCCCCAGAAACCGGCGAAATCTGTCAAGAAGTCCAACTCTCAACGCCGCCGCTCGGGCGGCAAAGTCGCCCGCCGCCGACGCCGTTAAGTCAAGGAGGTGAACGCTCATGCGCATCTTGAGCCCTGAGGACTGGAGTGCTCAACAGCATGAACACGAAAAGCAAGCCACAGACCGCTTGGAGCGCTTCCGGCATCCTGGCAGCTACCACCCTGTTTTCGATTTTCTCTTTGAGTACTACCCCGTACGTCCTTCTCACCTTAAGCGCTGGCACCCGGGTGTAGGAACTGCGCTAGCAGGCACTCCTCCGCACGCTGAATGGCGGGATTATTACGCCACCTCAGAAGGCATCACCGTCGACCTCGCCAGCTTTCTAGAGCGTCGTGGTGACTCGGTTCGCTATATCTCCAATCTGCTTCGGCGTTCCGCGACCAATCCGGTCCACTTTGACTGCTTCGGTCTGCATGAATGGGCAATGGTCTACCACACAGATTCCCCGCGTCATTCGCTGCCCTTGCGGCTCGGTGCGGACGGCACCAACCGGGTTGTCGATGAGCACTCAATTAAGTGTTCTCACTATGATGCCTTCCGGTTCTTTACCCCTCCTGCTCGCCCTCTTAACCTCACTGTCCTGCATCGTGAAGATCAGCCCGACAATGACCAGGCAGGCTGCGTACACGTCACGATGGATCTATATAAGTGGGCCTGGAAGCTGGGACCTCTCGTACCAGGCGAACTTTTCCTTGAATGTCTGGATTTGGCGATTGAAGCGCGCATCCTTGACATGGAGGCATCTCCTTATGACTGCCGTGATTGGGGACTTGGCGTGGTACCCATCGAGACCCCTGAGGGCAAGGCCGAGTACGTCTCGAGGCAACGAACGCTGGCGCTCACAGCTAAACCACTGCGAGACCGGCTTGTCGCTGTGATAGATCAAGCAGTTGCCCCGCTAGAATGAGCCACTAACAACGGCAGTTTGTTTGGGAGGAAGACACCACATGGCACGGCATTCAAACGGGAAAAATAGCTTCGCAGTAGCGGGATGGGTTATTGCGGTGGCTATTATCGCGCTGCTGGCCATAATTGCCTTGGTGGTCTTCCTTTTGCGCGGCGCAGGCAACGACGACGGCGAAGACTCCGCCGCACCCGCCGCAGTGGAAAGCAGCACCGAGGACGCACCGGAGACCAGTACGACAGCTGCTTCCAGTGCTTCCACCTCCGCTGCCCCCAAGAGTTCTTCCCCGAAGAGCTCCGCTCCAGCGACGAGTTCCGCAGCAGCTCCCAAGCCCGATGTGACGATGGCGGCAAATACGCTCCTGCTCTTGGATACCTCTACGGCCATGGCGCCGATGTACGGCCCTGTATCCGAAGCCTTGGGCACCACTGCTTCTGACCTAGCCGCTGACGGCGGAGCAGTTTCTTTGTGGAACTACTCCTCTCCTATCTCCGAGACCGCCACGGTTGGCTTCCGACAAAACCTAGGCTTTGGTGATGGCAACGCTGTATCCGGAACGCTCGGTGGCTTTGGAACTGGCGGTGTTCCACAAACACGCAGCGCCGTTGTAGCAGCTATCGCCAATGCCGCCGATCAAGCCGCAGGAACTGGCGACAAGGCACGCGTGGTCGTGGTAACTACTGGTACCGAGCAGGACATGGGTGACGCGCAATTCACGTCCGCTCTTGAAGACGCCGCCTCCAAGGACGTTTCCCTCAGCGTCGTCCATGTCGGTGAAGGCAATGTCGATGCCGCACTGAAGTCCGCGGCTGATAGCTTCACCTCTGTTGACTCAGCCGATGAAGCGACGGTCTCTGGAGCAATTAATAAGGCCGCAGGAGTCTAATACGCAACTCTTCCTTGCCTACGGCACCGAACGACGCCTCGTTCGGTGCCTTTCTTGTCGGCTTATTGTGACTAGTGCTCTCCTACACCGCGGAACTACGGGCACTGCACCAGATCTAAACACAGAGTCGGCTCGGGTACTAAGCCTGGGCTCGACTTCGATCCCGCGAGGCCACACAGCGCGGAATAGACTGTCTTGGATGGTGCACTCATTGCGATAGAGATCAAAAATCCACCCTGCTTCCCCGTGAGCTGGGAAGGAGGGTGGATTCTGTGTGGACGAGCCTAGGAGCTCTTGCGCTTGCGACGAGCGGCCAACTCGTCGAGGCCGACTACATTGTCTTCGGCGAAGTCTTCGATGCGTTCCGAAGGGAAAGAAGAAATGGTGCCGGAGAGCTCCTTCAAGATGCCCGGAACTGCAATGCCGAAGACGCCTTGGCCGCCGGCGAGCAAGTCAATGACCTCATCGTTGGAACGGCACTCATAAACGGTAGTGCCGTCGGATACGAGGGTGAGCTCTGCTAGGTCATTCACACCACGATCCCGCAGGGACTCAACTGCCAATCGGATATTTTGCAGAGAAATGCCGGTATCCAGGAGGCGCTTCACAATCTTGAGCACCAGTACATCCTTGAAGGAGTACAGGCGCTGGGAGCCGGAGCCGCGCGCCGTGCGGATGGAAGGGTTGACCAGGTTGGTGCGTGCCCAATAGTCCAGCTGGCGGTAGGTGATGCCGGCAACTTGGCAAGCGATGGGAACGCGGTAGCCCACCTCTTCGTCGGGTCCGACGTCAAAAAGCGATTCCTGTACGTAGGTGGATTCGGACTGGGAGTCCTCGTTAATGCTCACGTAATTACTCCAATGGGGTTTGTTGGAATTTCTAAAGATCAATTAAAAGCCAAGCGCATACGCCCGTCAAGCGCTGCTTGCTCAACTGTCAAGTACAACTTTAGACTTCTCAAACCCCATTGTCACCATTAGTCACACGCGTGTCATTAACTTTTTTCGTCGTCATCCCCCGATAGGAAATCCTTTTCCTCCATACCCAAAGACCTCATCATGGCTTCAAAATCCGCATCTGCCTGGGCATTTCCCGACGCCGAGGTCGAGGAATCATTGTTTTCGCTGGCTGGTAGATTATCGCCTGCGGCGTGGGTGGAAATTTCCAGGTCGAAGTACTCTTTCACGTCTGCATCACTGGCATATACGGAAACCTGGGCAAGGAGATCCGCCTCGGCTGAAATGGGGACGTGGAAATATTCGGATACGGCAAGTGCGTCGCTCAACCGAGAGTCATAAACCTCTCCGTTCGGAGCCTTAATATCTACCATGAACGTTCCCTGGTGGTAGTTGGCAATTTCAATGGCCTCTACCCCGCCAGTGCCCTCTAGTACCTCGCAGATAAGATCGTGCGAGGTGGGACGATTAGGCTGGCGGCCGTCTAAAGCGGCAGCTAGTTGCATGCCTTCAATCGGGGAGATCCACACGGGGATCAACCGGTTCTCTTCCGGCCAGCGCAGCACAGCGCACACATCGTCTTCGGGGCCTACCTGGTGGATACCGTGAAACTCTAGGGATACATCACTCATAAATACCACTCTCCCACAAACGCGGGATTACGTGTGTATTAGGAGTGGTATTCGTCGCGCAGATCCGACTTCACCAGAGTTGCGTGCAAGGAGACCACTAGAGCGGTCATTTGCTGGGAGATTTCCTCTGCTTTCTGATGCGCGGTATCAGAGTTTGAGTGTGCCACGGGAGCTGCCGCCTGGGAAATCAAATCAGCCTGCCGGCGGGCGTTATTACGCAGGGACTTGAGTTCACGGGCGCCAAAACCAAAAGCTTTGAGGGCCACCGCTGCAGAGACAATGGCTACGTCGTCGGTATTGAAAAAGCCTGCGGCATCCGGGCGGATGAGGCCATATTTAACCAAGGAAGCTACATCATCTTCGCTGGCACTAGCTTGGGTAGCTACCTCTACGTCGGTCAGGCGCGTGACCACAGGGGCCCTAAACTGCTGCGGCGAGAGTAGGGTTTCTGCATTTCCCGCAGAAACAATGGCGGTCACCTGGCCGGAATCCATGGCTTCTAGCTGCTCGCGGATAACCTTCAGCGGCGTATAGTTATCGCGCTGAGTGGTGAGAATATACCGCAGTCTGTCCACGTCTTCTTGGGTGAAGCGGCGATAGCCAGAGGCCGTGCGCTGTGGACTGATGAGCCCCTCAGATTCGAGGAAGCGAATCTTAGACACCGTGACGTCTGGGAATTGCTGATTCAGCGTTTCCAAAACCACGCCAATGGACATGGTCTTTGGCTTCTTAGCTTTAGGGCTGGTGCGGCGTACTGCTGCTGCCGAAGAATCTGCTGCGCTCACTGTGTCTATCTCTTAGGGGTACTGAAAGTTCTTATCGTGCCATAAGTAGACTACACCGCCCCTCCTAGTAAGGAAGCGCGGCTAGTCTACGTAAAAAATTAGCTCTGGTTAGCGATGAAAACCAAGCGGAACTTGCCAATCTGGATTTCGTCTCCTACCTCGAGCACCTGGGAGTTGCGGGGCTCGCGGTTAACGTAGGTTCCGTTCAGGGAGCCCACATCAACTACCTCAAACTTGCCGTCATCATTCTTGCGAAGCTCCGCGTGGCGGCGGGACACCGTAACGTCATCGAGGAAAATGTCTGCCTCGGGGTGGCGGCCGGCGGTAGTAGTCGCTTGATCCAGCAAGAAGCGGGCACCCGCATTCGGGCCACGCTTTACCACGAGGAGGGCCTGACCTTCCGCCAGGTTGTCGGTGCCGGCAACGGTAGCATCATTGCCATTCGCGCCGTTTTCCATCTCCTTGAGCAGGTCTGCGCGGAATACAGATGTGGTCTCTACCTGTGGTTCCGGGGTTCCGGTGTTCTCGCTCATTGTTACCTCCGGGGATTAGTTACGAGTTACTTATAACAATACTAGCGACTCATGTGAGTCCGTGACCCCTTCGTGGGGAATAATTTCACCGGAAAATGTTTCCGATGCCGCTCAGCACGGAATTTCCCTTGCCCGCAAGGGGGTTATCGGACACCATGTAAGTCCATGTAGCACTCGGACGAGCGAGACCGGCGTCATCGAGGTGTGCCCCGGCGGCATCGATAAGCACTGTACGGAAAGTCTCCACAGACTTGTCGACGGCCCTCTGAGCCAAGTCCTTAAACTCCCTCACCGCAATGCGGTGGTACTCGTCGATGGGAGTCTCTCGGGCGATGGCGCGCAGATGGATCGACTCGCGCACATCGTCCATGAGCTCTAGGTGGTCGGCCCAGGCCAAGTCCAAGTGATACAGCATAATTTCGCGCGCGGCCTTGATGCGGGCTTCCTCTGGAACCTCTGATAGCTCTGCTGCACGCTCCGGAGCACGTTGGGTTAGTTCCTGCCAGGCCTGATCTGTATCCAACAGCTTGGCTCGGCGCTCATCAATAATGATGCGCTGATCGGCTAGGAGCTGGTTATACTTCCAGGTCTGGGCATGAATTTCGAGTAGTTGACCCTCGGTCACGCGCTGGCAGTGTGCCACGAAATCACTTACTCGCTTGGATTCAATGCGCCCATCTTCTGCCGGTTGAGCACGCACAGTCTCGCCGTCGCCGCCTTGCTGGACCACATCGTCCTCAAGGGAGACGAAGAATAGGGACAGGCCCGGATCGCCCTGCCGGCCTGCACGTCCGCGCAACTGGTTATCCAAGCGGGCGGTGCGGTGGCGGGAGGTACCGATAACCGCCAAGCCACCCAACTCCGCTACTGCATCATGGTCAGCTTCTTTAGCACCGCCCAGCTTAATATCGGTGCCGCGCCCGGCCATCTGCGTAGAGACGGTAACGCGTCCAATATCGCCGGCCTCGGCAACGATCTGTGCCTCCTGCTCATCATTTTTGGCGTTGAGCACATTGACGTCAATGCCCCGCTCGCGCAAGGCCTCTGCCAGATCTTCCGACTCGGCGACATCCTGCGTGCCCACAAGGATGGGTTGCCCCGTGGCGTGAATGGTGGCTATTTCCTCCACGATGGCGGCGGATTTATCATCGACGGTCGCAAAAATGCGGTCTTGCTCATCAAAGCGCTGCAGCGGCTTATTGCGGTCGATCACGGATACATGAAGATCATAGAACTGCCGCAGTTGATCGGTCGCCTCCACCGCGGTACCCGTCATGCCGCACACAAGTGGGTAACGTCGCATAAGTTCTTGCAGCGTGATGGTGTCGAGGATGCGTCCGCCTTCGGAAACCTCTAGGCCTTCCTTGGCTTCTACTGCCGCTTGGAGCCCATCAGGCCAGCGTTGTAGGTCGGCAACGCGGCCCCTGGAGGCGTCGATAAGCTGCAGCTTGCCATCGACCACGATGTAGTGGATGTCCCGGATAAGCAGGGCCTTGGCATGCAGGGCGAGGTTGACCTTCACCAAGATGGTGCCGATATTTTCCTCCGAATAGAGCGAATCAATGCCCAATTCCTGCTCCACGCGGCGGGCACCGTTCTCGGTCAGCTGAACGGTGCGGCCGTCCTCAGAGATGGAGTAATCCAGCTTCTCGCGCAGGCGGGATACCACATTGGTGATGTGCCCGGTGGGTGCTTCACCTGGCCGATTACCGGCCAGCACTAGGGGCACAAGAGCCTCATCCACTAGGACGGAATCGGCTTCATCCACGAGGGCAACGTCGCCGGCGGCCTGCACCGTGTGGGAGCGGTCGGTAATTTGGTTATCGCGGAGCAGATCAAAGCCCAGCTCGTTGACCGGTGCGTAGATAATATCCTGTGCATAGGCAGCGCGGCGCTCGTCCGGTGTCATGCCCTCCGTCACCGAGGCAACGCTTAAGCCAAAGAACTCCACGACAGGGCGCATCCATTCGGCGTCGCGGGCGGCGAGATAGTTATTGACGGTGACCACGTGGACGCGTTTGCCAGTCAACGCGAAACCCGTAGCCGCCATGGCACCCACCAAAGTTTTGCCTTCGCCGGTGGCCATTTGGATGACGTCTCCGGTAAGCAGGCGCAGCACGGCTTGGGACTGCACATTGAAGGGATGCATCCCTAGGGTGCGCTCGCACGCTACCGCTAGGGCCGCGAGGAACTGCGCCTTATCCGCAATCTCGCCGCCTGCAACGGCATCGCGTGCAGCTTGGGCTACAGCTGCGTCGTCTTGCTGGCCCAATGCCCGAGCCGCTTCATCGGCTGAACCCACGATGGCCTTGGATTTCTTATCGTTACGCTCGCTTTGCGAGCCCATTGCTTTCCAGAACCAATCGAACGCGCCCATACCTCATCCTCCTTATTTGGATTGCTCCTATCGACTGTAGTCAACCTGGTATGGCTTGCGGGTAAGAGGCCCGTTATTGTAGTTCTCATGCAATCCGTCAATGTTAAGCTGCCTTCGAGCCGGGGAACCGAGATGGCCGGAACCATCGACTTCCCGGATTCTCCCCCGATCGCCTATGCCATCTTTGCCCATTGCTTCGCCGGCTCGCGCCACACTCCCGGTGCTGCCCGCACCGCGAAGCAGCTCACCGAGTTCGGCATCGCCACTTTGCGTTTCGATTTTCCCGGTCTTGGCCAGTCCGCCGGAGAATTTGGCGATACTACCTTTAGCCAAAATGTTGATGATATCCATGCCGCTGCCGCCTGGCTGACGGAGAACTACTCTGCCCCACAATTGCTCATGGGCCACTCGCTCGGTGGCGCCGCTGCATTGAAGGCGGCCACCACCATGAAATCACTTAAGGCGGTAGCCACCATTGGCGCGCCCTTTGATCCTGCCCACTCCGTGCTTCACTATGCGGACAAGATCGGCGAGGTCGACGCCAACGGCGAGGTGGAAGTCATCCTCGGCGGCCGCGGCCTTATCATTTCCCGCAAGTTCCTCGAGGACTTGGCAGATACTAACCCCGAGGAGTACCTGCCCAAGCTCCGCAAGCCGTTGATGGTGTTGCACTCACCCATTGACCAGACGGTGGGCATAGACAATGCGCAAAATATCTTCCTGCTCACGCGCTACCCCAAATCCTTGGTTTCCCTGGACAAGACCGATCATCTGCTCACCAAGCAGGGCACGGCAGCCCGCGCTGCGGATCTCATCGGTGCGTGGGCCGAGCAGTTTATCGTTCCTGATTACCGCCCGGAGGAAGTAGGAACCGACGCCGCCGTTGCGCAGCCGGCCACCGGCACCAAATTCGGCGTGGTCGTCCGCCATAATGACCACAACCTCAGTGCCGACCGCACGAAGAAGAATGGCGGCAAGGGTAAGGGCTTTACCGCAGAGGGCCTTGTTATGTCCGCGCTGGCTACGGCCGCCACCCAAGCAATCAAGGATGCCGGCAAGAGGCTTGCGCTTGACGACGTCCACGTGAGCATCACCCAAACCGGCCCCGCTAGCTTCGAACGCCGCATCGAGCTTGCCGGAAAACTGTCAGCGGAAGAAAAGTCCGACCTGCGCTCTGCCGCGAAGGACACCGATGTTGAGCGCATGCTCGGCAACGTCACCATCGTGGACGTGGACGCGCACTAATGGCAGCCTTTGATCCCTCGCGCCGCTGCCCGTGCGGCACCGGCCTGACCTACGGCGAGTGCTGTGGCAAGTACCATGCCGGCACCAACGCCCCCACTGCGGAGGCGCTCATGCGCTCGCGCTTTAGCGCCTTTGTTACTGGAGACGAAGCCTATCTCCTCCGTACGTGGGATCCCGATACTCGCCCTGTAACACTCGACTTGGCTGATTCTCCCGTCCGGTTTTATCGCCTCGATATCCTGGACACCCAAGCAGGCGGATTGCTCGATAGTTCCGGCGTGGTGGAGTTTGAGGCCTTTTATAAAGGCGCGGCCGTTGGCTCACAACGCGAGCGTTCCTCGTTTCGCCGCGTCGGCGGCGCTTGGGTGTACTCCAGCGGCGAGTTTTAGCGCAGGTTACACCCCAAATTTCACAGTAGAATCCTACTGATGTAATCTAGACAAGTCGCACAGTTCGACGGCGGGCTATGGCGCAGTTTGGTAGCGCACTACACTGGGGGTGTAGGGGTCGCAGGTTCAAATCCTGTTAGCCCGACAAATATTCAGCCGGCACCGTGAAGGTGCCGGCTTTTTCTATTCCGCGTTTACACTGCAAGCAAGATCGCAATTCCCAGTAGAATGAGGACCGTGGGAAACAGCACGCTTTCCCACTTTTCCAGTGCTTCTGCAATGCCCGGCCGCGTGGCCACAAACCGCGCTGCCCGCACTAGGGGCGCCACGAGGATTAAAAAGACCACGCAATAGATCGCTACCTCAGCCGGCGTAGAGGTGGTAAACACTGGTACATAGACGCCGATATTGTCGCCACCGTTGGCAAAAGTCACCCCGGCTACCACCAGGGCGCTCAGCCTTTTACCCGAAACGTCCTCATCGTCGTCCTCACCCCGGAATGCTTGCCACGCTGCCCATAGGCCTAAAAACAATGGAATGAGACCAAAGTAGCGAATCAATTCCTCAGGCAAAACAGCATTAAAGCCCAGCCCGACAACGGCAGAGGCCGCTAGTATGCCGAGAAAACCCAAATACTGACCTAGCAGAATCGCGGGCGTCGTGCCCTTGCGTCCAGCTCCACGGGCGAAGAAGAGGGACAACACCACAATGTCATCGATGTTGGTGGCCACGAATAGTCCAGTAGCCGCTGCGAGAGTAGTAAGCACTTTCCTACCTTACCGCGTCATGACACTTGTCATGAAAATGTGCTGACAGATCCTATTCATCATTTTTGCTGGCTACGGATACTTTCCAGGTATGAGAACTACAGATCCATCAACCGCACAACCGCTGGCTATAGACGTATCCGGAGTCAGTAAAACCTTCGCCACGAGATCCTCCCATCCCGTCCATGCGCTCAGCGAAATTTCCTTCAGCATCGCCCAAGGCGAGATCGTAGGCCTACTAGGAACCAATGGAGCAGGCAAAACCACCCTTTTTGACCTCATCCTCGGGCTCACCACACCCACCTCCGGCAGCGTTTCCGTGCTTGGACACACACCGCACACCGCGATCCGCGCGGCACAGATTGGCGCCGTGCTGCAAACCGGTGGCCTGCTACCCGAGCTCACAGTCTTGGACACCCTAAAGATGATTTCCTCTACCTTTCCCCATCCCCTTCCCATCGGAGAAGTTGCCAAACAAGCAGACCTAGACCGGATCCTGCACCGCCCAGTAGGAAAATGCTCTGGTGGCGAGCAACAACGCGTGCGATTCGCCCTCGCTCTTTTAGGCAATCCCCACATTTTATTGCTCGATGAGCCTACAGCTGGCATGGATGCTCAAGCGCGCCACGAGTTCTGGTCCACCATGCACAGACAAGCAGAACAGGGACGCACCATTGTCTTCGCTACGCACTACCTCGAAGAGGCAGACAATTTTGCAGCAAGGATAATCCTCCTGCATGAAGGAAAGCTGCGCGCAGATGCTCAGGCCACAGAACTGCGCGAACAGTCAGGCAAGCGCATAGTCGAGGCAAAGTTCGACGGCACACCTTTAAATGCGAAAGAGCTACCCACCGTCGCCGAGATTTCCTTGTCTGGCACTCACGCCCGGATGACCACCCGTGACTCCGATGTACTTGCGAATTACCTTCTCAATCACACCACGGCCCATGACCTGACTATTCGCAAACACTCCTTAGAGGACGCATTTCTTGCTTTGACAGCGTCCCAGTCCTAGCCCGTCGCTCCGTTGGCTACTTCGCGAAAGGAACATGCCATGACCACACAAGCTGCAACGACCAGTGCGCGCACTCTCCGGTTTGCCACTCACAACCTGCTGCGCCTTCGTCGCAACCTTACTCCCCTCTTTTTCAGCACCATCTTGCCGGTATTTTTTTACCTCCTCTTTGGCACCATGATGGATTTTGGTGATGCCCCCTTTAAAGGAGGAAACTTCGCCGCCTTAGAGATGATCAGCATGGCCCTTTACGGCGGCGTGGCAGGTTCCGTATCTGCCGCTGGCTCCGCCGTAACAGATGCGAAGACTGGGTGGGCGCGTCAATTAGCCCTCACTCCCCTGCACCCACGACAGCTTCTGTGGGCAAACCTCATATCAATCGGCTTTCAGGCACTGCTCCCCATCACCGCGGTATTTATCACCGGCGCCGTGACACAAGCCTCGATGCAACCACACCAGTGGATTTTAGCCTTCATCGCTTGCGTCCTAGTTTCCATTCCCTTTGGCTTTTATGGCTTGGTGTGGGCCATGGCTTTGCCCACCGACAATTCTGTCGCAATCGCCTCGACCTCCGTTGTCCTCTTCCTCTTTGCCGCCAATGTATTCACTCCACTTACTGAGCCGCTGATGGAATTGGGCCGCTTCACTCCCCTCTTTGGCCCGGTTGTGCTCGCCCAGTGGCCCCTTGCAGAAGGCATGCAGTTTCTTAGCGGGGAGGAAGGCACCGTGTCGCACCCCATGTGGGCCGCATGGTTAAACTTCGCGGTATGGACGACCATCTTTCTCGCCGCTTGCCTGGTGCTGCGCTCCCGCGACAAGGCGCGCCGTTAATGGGCCCCTTTCGCGATCCGTGGCGCGGTTTTAGCCTTAATAGCGCTCTTTTTGCCAGCGTATGGTTGGTCTTCCTCGTTCCCGGGTTGGTGATGACCTTTGCCGCGCCGGGCACGACGCTCGTTGAACGAATTGGGGCTTCTGCGTGCGTTTTAGCGTTTAGTGCTGTCTACTTCTTTTCTTTTGGCGCAGTGGGCTACTACCCACGCGGATGGCGGTTAGGACAGCGGATCGGGCTCTACTGGGTGTCACTCGCGGCCATTGCAGCGATATCAATTGGTTTCTTCGGGATAATAGCCGTCACGTTTGTGCCCTACCTTGCGGCGCTGCTCGGCTTTAACCTTCCGCTACGCCGAGCATTAGCGCTTACCCTGCTCGTGGGGACCGTGCTCGCCACCACCACGTGGTTCTTCGCTCCTGAAAGCACCGGCTGGGCCCTGATAGTCCTTTTCGTCTGGCCAATACTACTAGTGCTGCTAGGTACATTTTCCCAGCGCGAAGATAGCCGCGCTGAATTGGAGCATGAATTGGACTTGGCACGCCAACGCGAGGATATCGCTACCGATGTTCACGATCTCTTGGGCCACTCTTTAACCGTTATCAACCTCAAATCAGAGCTTGCCCGCCGTCTAATAGATTCGGATCCGCAACGGGCGCAGCAGGAGCTCCAGGAGGTGAGCGCGCTGTCTCGGAGGGGCTTGGCGGAAGTCCGCTCCACAGTAACCCGGATGCGCATGCCCACTTTTGAAGGAGAAATCCACGCAGCCCAAAGGGCACTCGAGACTGCAGGCATTGCATCGCACTTGCCATCTGCGGCCAAAAGTGCTGGGCTTTACGACGCCGAATTTTCCTGGGCCCTGCGCGAGCTAAGCACAAACGTGGTCCGCCACTCAGGCGCAGCGCACTGTTGGGTCCAGGTGACAGACCACCAACTCCAAGTGGTAGACGATGGCTGCGGGTTTGACGCTGACGAAAGTCTTTCTCGTGCCCACGGTGGGATTGTCGGTTTGCGCAAACGTATAACAGATGCGGGCGGACAGCTGCTCTTTGCGCACCGCAATGGCTGTACTTTGGCCTTGGTTACTATGAATGGCGACACGGACTTTCTCCCTCTTACTACCGCCGGAGGCTCAGGCAATGACTAATCCCATCCGCGTTCTCATTGCTGAGGACCAATCATTGGTGCGTGGGGCGCTAGTTGCCCTCTTAGATACAGAGCCAGATATCAGCGTTGTGGCTGAGTGCGCAACGGGCGCGGAGGTTGCGGGGCTCGTCGCCAAGCATGGCGTCGACGTTGCGCTACTTGATATTGAAATGCCCGGTAAGAACGGTCTTGATGCGGCCGCTGAACTTGAGAGCACGGGTTGCCGCAGCCTGATTGTCACGACCTTTGGGCGCAGTGGCTACGTCAAACGTGCTTTGGAAACAGGCGTAGCTGGCTTCGTAGTCAAGGACACCCCACCCGAACAACTTGCCGAAGCCATAAGGCGAGTGCACGCCGGTCTAAAGGTCATCGACCCTGCACTGGCCCAAGAGACTATTTTCACGCCCGACAATCCACTAACCGCACGCGAAAAGGAGATCGCATGTCATGTCTTGGAGGGAAGCGACACCCGCCAGATTGCCGGGCATCTTCACCTGAGCACTGGCACAGTGCGCAATATTGTCTCATCGCTCATCGCCAAGACAGGAACTGGGAACCGCTTTGAAGCAGCAACTACTGCACATGCCCAGGGATGGATATAGAAAAAGGAAGCCCACTGCGCGGCCCCTTTTGCTTGGCTTCCTATTCTGGCTGCTTTAGCTCAAGAACATTGACCATGCCCTGAATGACTACGTCCATCACCTTGGAAGCTAGGTTGAAGTAGAAATCAGCCGAGTGATAGCGCAGGGCTCCTACAGTACTCAACTGCGAGAGGCCGTGGATGGAGGCCCACAGCGCCGCAATCTGGGTAAAGAGAATCCATGGAGATCGTGGCCCATTCGACTCGGAAATGGCATCGCGCACCAGATTCATGATGTAGGTAAAGGCCTTACCCATATCAAATGGCTGCTCAGTATCGCCGGACTCTTCGAAAGAGACGGGGACAATCGAGCGGCTTGATACTTCGATAAGGGCGACGAAGCCGACGGGGTCTTCCAGCGCATACTCCAAATATCCGAAGCCGGTTGCCTTAATATAATCCAGCCCGTGGGATCCTTCTGGCACGGCCTGGTTCTGGCGCATGATCGCTAGCGTATTGGCTTCATCCAAAGACTCTTCCAAAGAACGCAGCAGGTGAGAATTACCATCGAAAAGATGCTCTGCGTCTGCCAAATCTACACCTGCTCGGGCAGCAGCTGAGCCGAGATGCAAGCTAGGCAGACCGTTATAGACAATCTCTTCGGCCGCACCACGGAAGATAGCTGCACGCTTTTCCTCAGCCGTAGACTTTGGCATGTCCTTTGCTGCTGTAGTAAACGGTTCCGCTGGACCGCCAACGAGTGCTAGCGGTTCAAAGGGCGCAATCTCCCCGTCACGCAAGCTATCTTCCAACCCAGAAAATAAAGTCTCAATGCAAGCATTGAAGGTCTGCTTCTTCGCCGTGGGCGAGAGATGACGCATAATGCCGAACGTGGCCAAGTGAGTAATACCCTGCAACTCAGACAAGAAAGTAAGTGTTTGAATCACTACCAAGCGGTGATCAAAATCGCCGCGTGCTGCAATGGCGGCTTCCCGCATGTGTTCAAGCATCCAGCGGAAGGCGGGCGGGAAGGCATCAAAGCTTTTCGCCTCTTCGATGCCGTCCTCAAAGTTGGGAAAGCTCGTTGCCGTCTCGCCGTTGTTATAAGCGGCGAAGTAAGTGGGGTTATCAACAGCCAAGTTGAAGTAGACCTTGGCAGATTCGCAAAGTTTCTGGATCGCGGTCGCGTCATCCGGCAAATTATCGAGTGCCTCGTAGGACGCTACTCGGAGACGCTCATCCAAGAACCGGCTGGTTTGAATGAAAAGGTCGTGGTCATCTTCAAAGAAGGACTTAGCTTCATCGACTGGAACAGCGATCTGCTCCGCCACAGCACAAACCTTTAAAGCGTCGCACCCACCCTTAGCCAAGATACGGGCACTCTGCTCCAACAAACGCTGCTTAGTGGAGCCCGCATGGGAAACGGTGCCTTCAAGATTGTTCACAAATATAATCCTAGCGATTTCATGCAGAATTGCTTGGGATACGTTCACTCTATAAGTTGAGTCACCCACAAAAAGGTGGGAGCACCAGAATAGACCTTTGCCAGCTTTATGCCGCTGGTCTTTATATAGCTTTGGCCCCCAGCCCGCAAGGGCTGGGGGCCAAAATAGAAGGTAGCCATTCGCCCTTTAAGTGGGCGAAGCTATTTACTCGTTACCGAGCTTTCCGTCAGCTGCGTCACGAGCCTTGTCGATCTGGTCAGCCTTGTCTTCGCCCAGCTTGCCCTTAGCTGCCTCAGCTGCCTTGTCCAAGCCCTTGTCGCTGAGCTCTTCGCCCTTGTCGGAGTTCAGCGCGTCCTTTGCCTTATCGAAGATACCCATGTGGCTATCCTTTCTTCTAGTTCTAGCTTTATCTAATAGCTGCCGTGTCCGGCAACACGCCCCAACGTACCGACACTTGAGCCAACATGCCACCGAAAAGTTCTTTAGGTCACTAGACCAAATAAGTTCTACTACTCCATATCCAAGTTGCCCTCAGGGGTATGTGGACACCCCCGCAGCCTAACGACCCCCCAATAGGGCCTACTGCTTTAGCCCGGCCCTAGCCATGCTTAAGGAAAAGCAGTGAAGTATTTTAGCCAAAGGCCAATTTTCCTAAGTCTTGCAAATGATAGCGTTAGACGGTATCGACGATTCTCCGACGAAGGCACTGCACCATGGCTTCCACTAACCCAGCACGACCATCTACTCCAGAGACGGGCATGGAATTCTTTGGCTTAGTATGGCCGGGCAAGGAGGCAGCTCGAGCAGCTGCTAGCACCCCTCTGCCACGCCATTTCACGCGTGATTCTGCACTCAGTACAGCTGTCGGCGCTGACAACGCGATTATTGCCGCAGATAATCTTCCAGTACTTCAGGAACTTGCCAGCCGCGGAGAGCTCTTTGACGTCATTTACATAGATCCTCCCTATAACACCGGAAAAGACTTTGTCTACCGCGACAATTACCGTTTGCGCCGGCAGATGCGCTCGGGGAGCTATGCAGAGTGGCACTCGCAATGGTTGTCTATGATGCTTCCCCGGCTCATCTTGGCCCGGCAAGTATTGTCAACAAATGGTTTTATTTTCGTATCCATTGGAGAGGACGAAGTAGCCAATACCCGCAAGGTACTCGATGAAGTTTTTGGAGAGGAGTGCTTTGCCGGCCAATTGATTTGGAAAAAGGCAGGAACCGGAAAGAATGATTCTAAGTACGCGGTGGTAGAGCACGAATATATTCTGTGCTACGCCCGTACTCCTGATAACCCTGGATTCAATGTCGATCTCCTTGGCCACACTTCCACCAAATACAACCATGAGGATGACAAGGGGAAATACTCCTTGGTGCGGTTGGACTCTAAAACCCTTGGGTACCTTCCCTCCCTCGACTTCCCTATCTCCGGGCCCGATGGCAAGGAATATTGGCCGGACCAGCCGGTGGGAAAAGAAAAAGTCGCCCGTTGGCGCTGGGGCCGAGATATGGTTGAACAGCGCTTCGATGAGCTCGTCTTCCGCCGAGGGTTTGTTTATACCAAGAACTATCAGAAGGTGGGAGCGCGCCCACGCTCCATCTTGGACGGCGAGCGATTTGGGGTGACCCGCACTGGCCGGCGCGATGCTGAAGACGTCATGGGGCTAGAGGGCATTTTCGAGTTTCCCAAACCGGTGCGCTTGATTAAGCACCTCATTTCCATTGCAGGTGGAAAGGATGCGCGCGTCCTCGACTTTTTCGCGGGCTCTGGCACCACTGCCCAGGCGGTGGTGGAACTCAATAGCGACGATGGGGGCACTCGGTCTTTTCACCTTGTGCAAATACCAGAGCCAACCTCCCCGCGTAGCGCTGCTCATCGCGCGGGCTTTTCTACCGTTGCAGATATTTGCATTGAAAGGGTGCGCAAGGTCCCAGGCGCTACCTTTCATGTCTACAGACCGGACTAAGTCTGTGCGGTACCGGACGGGCGCCCGGGAATGCCGAAGAAGTCTAGGACGCGGTCGGTAGCGAAGAATTTGCCAACCTCATTGTGCGTGTCTGCTGTACCACCTGGCCATACGTGTGAGCCTCCGGCGATACGGATGTGTTCAAGTGGTGCGGTACAGCCGCTCCACTTCATATCGAGTGCATTGTTGACTAGGCGGGTCGTGTCGACCTTGGTAGAGCAACCATTACGTTTACGGTCCTGTTCCAGCACGGATTCCACGGAGTAGTACTTGGTCTTGTGGCGCGTTCCTCCGTAATAGCCCACCACGGGGTCCACTGTGCCATGCATGTCCAATCGCCCCACGGGCGAATGAGCGCAGTCTTTAAGAATATCTTTGTAGTAGGCAGCGGAAACGGTAGCTACGGACTTGAAGACATCGGGCATCTGACAGGCCAGGTAGGCGGCAAACCCGCCGCCGTTTGACATGCCGGTAGCAAAAATCCGGGAGTCATCTACCCGATACGTTGCTCGCACGGCATCAATGATGTCGCGAACAAATTTCTTGTCTTCTGCCGTTGATGTCTTGGCATAGGGAGCAGGGCTCCAAGCCTTCTTTTTACCTTCTGCGAAAACGGTGATGGCATCAGCGGCATCGAGGCGGGAATAGCCGCGGAGATTCTCGGCAGATTGTCCCCAGCCTGGAAAGGCCAGGACCATGGGCCACTTTTTCTCCCCGGTGTAGTCTTTGGGCACGCTGAGGATGAAGGAACGGCCCGAGGGAAGATTAACGGTGGTATAGCTTCCTGGCTCGGGTCCGCTCAGCGGTGCGGAGGTTGGGATCCCTAGGTTTTTCGTCTCGGTTGGGACTGCTTGGGGCACGGAGTCAGGCGAATCGGCCGAACATGATGCGCCGGCAACCGCAAGGAAAATCACTGCTACCGCACCAACCAGGGCCCGTAGCGACCTCGCGTTCATCTTTGTCGTCCCTTCTGCCATGCGGTCCATAGTTGCTTATAGCGGCCACCATAATCTAACAATTCGTGGTGACTGCCTTGCTCCACCACCCGCCCGTTATCCATCACGGCGATGTTATCGGCTCGTGCGGCTTGGTCTAGTCGGTGGGCCACTACCAATGCAGTTCGCCCACGCGTAACCGCTGTCGCGGCTTCTTCCAGAGCTTCCGCCCCCACCGATCCGGCCTCTGCGGTGGCCTCATCCATGATGACGATCTTGGGATCTAAAAGCAATATTCGCACCAGGGCAAGCTGCTGCGCTGCTACTGGGTCAAGGTGGATTCCCTGAGCGCCAATGACCGTATCTAGACCCTCCTCTAACTGCGCATACCACTGTGCGCCGACGCGCTGTAGTGCGTCTTCCATTTGTGCGTCTGAGGCTTGCGGGGCGGCCAAGGACAAATCTTCGCGCAGGGTTCCTGAGAATACGTGAACCTCTTGGGAAATCATCGCTAAACGCGCCACCCTTTCGGAATCAGAAAGGGCCGAGACCTCTACTCCGTCCACCAAGACTGTTCCGGTAGCCGGGACTCGCAGTCCGGCCAAAAGAGCAGCGACCGTGGTCTTTCCTGCACCAGAAGCTCCCACCAGAGCTACGGTGTGCCCAGCGGGAAGCTTAAGGTTCACGTCTTGCACAGCCCAGCCGCCGTCATCGTAGCTGAAGCTCACTTCTTTCAATTCGGCAACTCCACCTGAGGCCGGGGCGCCGAAGTCTGGTACCGCCCGTGGTGGATCCATAACCACCCCAACTATCCGAGACAGGGAGGCATAGCCGGATTGAACGGTATCGACTACTCGCATCAATCCCATGAGCGGACCCCGCAAGCGAATGAGAAGGAGCATGGCCGCGGTGACGGCGCCAACCGTGAGCGCCCCAGCCTGCACCACCCAAAAGCTGATGACCAGACCGCATACCAACATGACTAGCTCAATGACCGTCATCCATAGCTGTAGGACCATCATTGTCCTTCGCGCGGCGTACCCTTTGTCCACCACCTGTGCGGAGGCACGTTCAATACCGGCATGCATCTGGTCTTCCATGCCAAAGGCGCGCACAGTCTTTCGCCCTCGAATTGCCTCCAGGAGCCTGCGTGCCCGTTCCGCCATGGCAGCGCGTTCGTCGGTATAGCGTTGTGGAGCGCGCTGCAGGTACTGGCGCGCAGCAATGAAATATAGCGGCGTAACTGCGCCTACTACCAGTAGGTATTGCCAATTGAGGCTAACTAGTGCCACCCCGGTGGTTGCGATGGCGAAGGCAGATTTCGCCAGCACGGGGACGGTCTCAGTTACGGCTGCCGATAGTTCTGCTACGTCGTCGGTCGAGCGAGAGACCAAATCCCCAGTGCCGGCTTCCTCCACACGGTGGGTAGGCAGGCGGAGAGCGGTAGAAACCATATCCTCGCGCAATGAGGAGATTACGCGCTCGCTCAGGCGCGAAAGAACATAGAACCCCGTCGCGGAAAACAGAGCGGAGACCACAGCCACCAGCACCAACGAGATACCGATGGGCACAATGTCGCCTTGATCAATGACAGCGTCAACGATCTTTCCCAATAGGATGGGGATCGCTACATTGCTGCCGGCGCCTGCGGTAAGCAAGGCCAAGGCCGCTGCTGCTTGGGGGCGGGCACCGGGGACGTCGGAAAGCTGGCGTCCCACTTCCTTACGCACTCGGGGCCAGGAGGCCGTAGGAAACCGCATCATAGCTGCGCCCCCACTGCTGCCCACGCCGGCGAAGTGGTGAAGACAAGCGTGGGCTTAGGCCCGCGGTGATGCGCCACTCGCTGCGCAATTTCCTGCTCGGTCACCGAATCCACCGCGGTAGTTGGATCGGCCAAAATTAAGATCTCTGCGTCCGCAGCTATGGCTCGTGCAAGCGCCACGCGCTGTTGCTGTCCACCCGAAAGGTTTCGGCCGCCTTCTCCCACCTCACGGTCCAACCCGCCCGGGATATCTTCCCCTGCAGCTACGAAGAGGGCTCGTTGTGCACTCGCGCTATCCGGATGAATATTGTCCCGCACGGTCCCCTCGAAAAGCATAGTTTCGTGTGGAACAACCAGGAATCGCTCGCGCGGCAAGAATTCGAGATCCTCTGGAACAGGTTCGGGTACCACGTTGACCCCAGGAGCGAGGTCTGGAACCTGCGGTTCGCTCTTTTCCACCCCGGGGGCGGCAAGAAGGGCGGTAATGCGCTCAGCGCTTGCCTGTGCTGCCGCCCACCGCGAGGCGATATTTCGGCCCAGCATCGTCATCGGGGTGATAATGAACTGCGTGAGGCCAATGACCGTAATGAGTTCACCTACGCTCATCATGGAACGCATGGCCATCATTCCTGCACCAATACCCACTGCAATGACATATACCGACCCCAAAATCTCCGTAGTCGCATTAAGTCGCGCTTGGGCAGCATTGGCTTCCACCGTTCGCGCATAGGCGGCACCAGACACCGCGGAATAACGCCTACTCACTGTGGCTACAGCGCCCAGGCCCTTAAGGATCCGCAGGCCCTGGACCACATCGGTGGCCATGGAGCTGGCTTTGGCCAACGCCGCTTGGCGGATTCCGGAACGCGTACGCAGAGGCTTTGCCGCCCGCACAGAGCCCCACACCATTAACGGCCCGCCACACAAAATAGCGATGCCTAAAGGCAGGTTAATACGGCTAGCCATGACCGCCACATACACAATGGCGGTGATCTCAGCGACGGG
The DNA here is from genome assembly GCF_022347205.1 of Corynebacterium sp. ACRPO. Classification (GTDB taxonomy): domain Bacteria; phylum Actinomycetota; class Actinomycetes; order Mycobacteriales; family Mycobacteriaceae; genus Corynebacterium. The sequence continues at coordinate 69,855 of NZ_JAKRNE010000010.1, forward strand.
GAAAACCGTCATCATCACCGCATTCTGCACGCGCCGTGCGTCCGTGGAGGCGATGGCCAGCAGCTCGCCGGCGGTGCGGGGCTCGCCTGCGATGCCCCGCGGATCCTGAATCCTATCCGTGATGGACATGCGAACATCGTGCCCAATTACTAGCATGGCTCGCGCGTTAAGGCCGCGTCCGAACCATGCGGCTATGGCATTAAGACCAAAAGCTGCCCCCAATACCACCAGCCACATGCCTAATCGGTCAACGGATCCTTTCGACACAGCTTCATCAATGGCATGTCCCACGATCACTGGAGTCGATCCGTTAAGCAGAAAAGATACAGCCATGCAGAGTGCGGCCGGCACAGTGAGGGATGGACGAGAAAAGACAGTCTTTAGCAGCCACCTGGGATCTGATGGTGCAGGAAGTGTCCTCATAGGCAGCCATTCTAATTCGCGGTAGGTTAGATGGGCTATGACGACTCGCCGCCCCGATCCCAGCCACTTCCCTAGCTACCGCAAGGCCTCCACTAGACAAGGCCCCGGCTTCCGCAATGCCGCGCAACGTACCGCTTCCGCCCAGGCCTTCCGCCGCGGCGCGAGCACCTACCACGATGTGCGCCCCGGTTATCCGGACGAGGTTTCTGCCCTTATCGCTGACGCCCATACCGTTGCCGATATTGGTGCCGGTACTGGAAAACTCACCGAGTCCCTACCCAATCCTCGGGTTGTGGCTCTGGAGCCCTCCGCAGATATGGCTGGAATTCTCGCAGCACGCCTCCACCTGCCAGTCCTTCGTGCTACGGCCGAAAACACCGCGCTTGCCGACGCCTCCTTTGACGCCGTCTGCCTCGCCCAAACCTGGCACTGGGTCGACGTACCAGCCGCCTGTGCAGAGCTTGACCGCGTCCTCGCGCCGGGCGGGAAGATTCTCCTGGTGTGGAACACGCTTGATGTCAACGCGGACCCCTGGATCCTGCGGCTGTCTCGGATCATGCACTCCGGGGATGTACATAAACCAGGCTTTTATCCGAACTACACGGAGCCGTGGTCTTTAGACCACGAGCTGCGCTTGACCTGGGAGAACGAGCTTACCCCGGAGCAGCTTCACCAGCTGATGCACACCCGATCCTATTGGCTGCGCAATGGCGAAGACATCCATGAACGTATGACCCACAACCTGGATTGGTACCTCTACGAGCACATGGGATTTAAGCCGGGGCAAAAACTACGCATCCCGTACCGCACGGATGCCTTCGTGCTGGTACGGGATTCGGATTAGAGCAGGACCTGCGCCAGTAGCGAGCCCACCACGCAGGAGGTGAACACCGAGATGGCGCCAGGGACAAGGAAGGAGTGGTTGATGACGAACTTGCCAATGTGGGTAGTGCCCGTGCGGTCGAAGCCGATGCAGGCTAGGTCCGAAGGGTAGGTTGGCAAAATGAAGTAGCCGTATGCTGCGCCGTAGAAACCAACGATAATGGCGGGATCGATGCCGAGCTGCAGGCCAATCGGAGCGATGGCAACCAGGGCGGCGGCCTGGGAGTTGACCAGCTTGGACACGATGACCAGTACCACCGCGTAGGCCCACGGGGCGGCCTCCACTACGGACCCGAGGTTGGACTCCAGGGCATCGATATGGGCTTCGAAGAAGGTATCTGCCATCCATGCCACACCAAAGACCGAGAATACTGCGGTCATACCAGCCTTAAAGACTGGCGTGGACGCGATCTTCTTCGGGTCAGCCTTGCAGCTAAGCAGGATGATTGCGCCGGCAACAAGCATGACCATTTGGATAACCAGGTTCATCGAAAGCGGGCTCAACTCGCCATCATCGCCTGGGACGAGGGGGCGCAGGAACTCGAACGCACCGAGTGCCACCACGCTGGCGATAGCCACGAGGAAGATAACTACCGCTCGTTTTGCTTCTGGCGAAAATTCCTCATCCATGAGCGACCCGGTGGACTGGTGAATGCTTTCTGCGAACTCCGGATCCTTCATGCGCTCCTGGAATGCCGGGTCCTCGTCCAAATCCTTGCCGCGGCGCAGCGACCACAGCGCAGCGAGGATAACGCCGGCAAGCGAGGCGGGCATAGCCACCATGAGGATCTGCGGAATGGAATAGGCGTGATCGATAGCGCCGGCATTTTCCGCGATGATGGACGCTAGGGATACGGTGGCCACAGACACTGGAGAGGCCGTAATACCCATTTGAGCCGACGTCGATGCCACGGCCATGGGGCGCTCTGGGCGGATGCCTTTCTTCAGGGCAATATCCTCGATGATCGGAAACATCGTGTACACGACGTGACCCGTACCGCATAGAACCGTCAGGAACCAAGTGGTCAGCGGCGCGAGGATGGTAATGCGCTCTGGGTGGGCGCGGAGAAACTTCTCGGCAAATTGCATCATCACTTCCAAGCCGCGCGCCTGTTGCAAGGTGGCCGCGCAACCGATGACCGCAATGATGGTCAGCATCACGGACACCGGCGGCTCACCCGGGGCGAGGCCGAAGACAAAGACCATGAGCATCAAACCGATGCCGGAAATAAGACCAAGTCCGATACCACCATAGCGAGTGCCCAGAAGCAGGGCACTGAGGATGATGATGACCTGAAGCACGATGGCCAGAATTGAATCTGGCGCAATTACGCTGGCTAGCATGCTGAGCCTTCCATCACGAGAGAATCTTTGACTGGTTATATCCTATCCAGACCCACATGAACGGATATAAACGGAAAGGCGAGCGAAGTCTCACACCGTGTCCGGTGCAATAATCGCTCGCCTGAATGCTATAATCCCAGCGTAACGGGCATACTGCTAGCGCTTCTTGCCGCGCTTTTCCCTCACGCGCACTGCGATGCGGATAGGCGTTCCGTGGAAACCGAACCGCTCGCGGAACTTGCGCTCAAGGTAGCGGCGATACGCCGCATCCAAGAAGCCCGTCGTAAACAAGACGATGGTCGGCGGCTGAGTCGAGGCCTGCGTGGCGAACAATACGCGCGGCAGGCGGTTATTCTTCATCGGCGGCGGGTTAGCCGCGATAGCCTCACGCAGCCAGTTATTCAGCTGGCCCGTGGACACACGCTGATCCCAGCTTTCCAGTGCCTCAATCATGGCCGGCTCCAGCTTCTGCAGCGCGCGGCCCGTTTCCGCAGAGATATTCACACGCGTAACCCACGGCAAGTGGCTCAGCTGCTGATCAATCTCGCGGTCCAGGTAGTAGCGGCGATCCTCATCCATGAGGTCCCACTTATTAAACGCAATCACCAGTGCCTTACCCGCCTCGAGCACCATATTGAGCACGCGCTGGTCTTGCTCGGAGATCTCCTCAGAGGCGTCGATAAGCATGATGCAGACCTCAGCAGCATCGATTACGCCGCGGGTGCGCAAGGACGCATAGTACTCATGCCCCTGCGCATTCTTTACCTTCTTGCGCAGGCCCGCGGTATCAATGAACTTCCACAGCTGCTCATCTAGCTGCACTAGAGAGTCCACCGGATCCACGGTGGTTCCCGCGACGTTGTCGACCACGGAGCGCTCCTCGCTGGTGAGCTTATTCAGCAGCGAGGACTTGCCGACGTTAGGCTTGCCCACCAATGCGACGCGGCGAGGTCCAGAGGTAATCGCGGTCTGCCGAGGTTCTTCAGGGAAGACCCGCAGAATCTCATCGAGCACGTCCGCACCGCCGCGGCCATGCTGGGCGGATACGGGCCACGGATCGCCCAAACCCAAGGCATAAAATTCCGCCATATCCGCGTACTGATTATCGGAATCGAACTTATTCGATACCAAAATCACTGGCACAGGCGATTTCTGCAGGCGGCGGGCCATAACCTCATCCGTCTCCGTGATGCCCACCTTGGTGTCCACCACCATAACGATGACATCGGCAGTTTCCATGGCGACTTCTGCCTGGCGGGCAATCGCCGCATGGATACCCTTCACGTTGGGATCCCAGCCACCGGTGTCCTGCACCAAAAAGCGCTGGCCATTCCAGTCTGCTACGTAGGAAATTCGGTCACGAGTAACGCCTGGGTGGTCCTCTACCACCGCTTCGCGGCGGCCAAGGAAACGGTTGACCAAAGAGGACTTGCCCACATTTGGGCGACCGACTACGGCCACCGTGCACAAAGCTTCTTCGGTGTGATCATCGGACTCCACGCCAAAGGCACGGGAGAGTTCTTCCCACTCCTCTTCGCTCAGGGGTTCTTCTGTGTGCGCATCGTCGCCATAATCGGCCTCTCCGAATTCCGAGTCATCGAAGTCATAGTCGAATTCCTCGGTATTGAAATCATCGGCGGCCCAACCAGGAGAGGCTTCTACCACCTCATCATCGAACTTTCCGGCTGGGTAATGGAACTGAGTCTCCGACTCTTCCTGGGGATCGTGATTAGTCATTGACAGACTCCTTTACCACGTTAATTAGAGCTTCCAGCACATCCTCTGGGCTCATATTGGAAGTATCGACTAGGGTTGCGTCTTCCGCTGGGCGCAGTGGTGAGGTCTTGCGGGAAGAATCCGCCGCATCACGGCGCTGGACATCTGCAAGTACCGTCTCGTAATCCGAAGCGATGCCCGCCTTTTCATTCTGGGCTTGGCGGCGCTGCGCGCGGACCTCGGCAGAGGCAGTCATGAATGCCTTTGCGGGGGCGTCGGCAAGCACCACAGTGCCAATATCGCGTCCTTCTACAATCGCGCGGTGAGCCTCGCGGGCAAGCTTGCGCTGCAGCGCGACCAGATTCTCGCGCACCTCCGGAATGGCAGATACGGCGGACACGTTACGGGTGACTTCGTCTTCTCGAATAACGCGCGAGACGTCCTCACCGCCGAGGAGAACCTCGGTGGAGTCCGGGTCATCGGATACCCCTAAGGGCAGATTGGCCGTAGCCGCAATAACCGCGGCGGTGTCAGCAGGGTCGACGCCTTCACGCAGCACCGCAAGCGTTGCCACTCGGTACATAGCACCAGTGTCGACGTACTTTGCATCCAGCTGCTTGGCCAGCGCACGGCACGTGGTCGACTTTCCAGTTCCAGATGGGCCATCCACGGCTAGGATGAGACCCTCATTCGGCATATTAGAAATCATTACATCTCCACCGCCTTGTACAGGCTAGTCAGCTCGCTGGAATTAAGGGCACGCAGACCGCCCGGCTTCATATCGCCCAGCTGAACCGTATGCAGCTTGGTGCGCACCAGGCGCTGCACGGGGAAGCCGGCCTCCTTCAACATGCGGCGCACGATATGTTTACGGCCTTCATGCAGCTCAAGACGCACCAGGGAATAACCCTGGTTGGTATCAACTACCTGTGCAAAGTCGGCCTTTGCCAGTCCGTCTTCCAGCTCGATGCCTTCCTTGAGCTGGCGCACGAGCTTCCTATCGGCCTCGCCCAAAACGGTGGCGAGGTAGGTCTTGGTCACCTCGTACTTGGGGTGCATCAAGCGGTTGGCCAACTCGCCATCATTGGTGAGGATAAGCAGGCCTTCCGTATCGGCGTCGAGGCGGCCGACGTGAAAGAGTCGCTGGCCAGCTGCGACCTTTTCTGACACCACGTCGCCCACGCACGGGCGCCCCAGGTCATCAGACATGGTGGACTGCATGCCGCGCGGCTTATTGAGCACAAAATATTCGTGCTCCTCATTGACGTTGACGCGCACGCCGTCTACTCGGATGACGTCAACGGAGGGGTTTACCTTGACGCCTTGCTTGGCGATGATCTTGCCGTTGACCTCAACTCGGCCGGCATCGATGAGGATTTCTGCGTGGCGGCGGGAAGCGACGCCCGCCTTGGCGAGCACCTTTTGGAGGCGCTCTCCCTTGGGCTTGTCTTCATCGACCAGCCAATCGGCGCCCAATTCGCGGGCTACGGATTCTGCGGTAGCCTTCTGCTTTTTCTTTGACACATGCTGGTGACGGGCCGGCTTAGCATTGGAGACAATGATGTCACTGTCTCGCTGCTTCTTATCCGGTGTGCCGTCACGGCGAGCGGGAGGAGTCACGTACGTGTCCTTTTCTCTCGAAGATATGAAATTACCTGGGCAATCCTACCCCACGCTAGTACTCTTCGTCGATCGCCTCTACGTCAGGCAACAGCGGTGCCAAGTCTGGCAGGCGCTCCAAAGAATCGATCCCCAATAACTCGAGGAACAATTCTGTCGTCTCGTACCGGTGCGCAGCGCCTTCAAAATCATCCTGCGGCAGCTCCCGGACCAACCCGCGCAGGTTAAGGGTACGCATCACGCCATCAACGTTGACACCGCGAACCGCCGCCACCTGCTGGCGGGTGACGGGCTGGCGATAAGCCACTACCGCCAAAGTCTCCAGAGCAGCACGGGAGAGTTTGGTTTGGGCACCATCCAAGAGGAATTCTTCTACCGGCCCCGCATTGTCGGTGCGCGTATAAAAGCGCCACCCCTCTTGGGTCTCGCGCAGGTCAATACCGGAACCGCGACTATCCAACTCGCGCTGAATGGAACGCAAGCAATCACTAACGACGTCCGTTTCCGCCCCCAGCGCACGCGCCAATGACTCCACAGAGGCTGGGGAGTCGAGCACGAGCAGTATGGACTCAAGACGGGAACGCAACTGCGAGATGAGGGGAAGATCCATAGCGCCCGAGTTTACTGGAGAAGAAAAAGTCGCTGAAAATTTTCCAAATCACTTTCGCTCCCTACTGTGACTCGGCTAACATATTGTCATGGAAACTATCACTCGCACTGACAGACTCATCCTTATCCCGCTGTCCGCCGCTAATACCGAAGAGACCCACAAGGTCTACAGCGACGGACGTATCTGGAACCACCGCCCCAATGGGCGTTTTGCTGACATCCGCACCACGCGTGCACTCGCACAAGCATCCTCTCAGTCGTGGGACGCCCACCACTTCGGGCCTTGGGCCGCGTATATGCGCCACAACCCTTCGGAATTCGTCGGTGTCGGTGGTGCCATCTTCGTCGACGAGGCAAACTTCTGGGACATCAAATACCGCCTGCGCCCCGCCCATTGGGGTGCCGGTTTTGCCACAGAGATCACCTCAGCAGCAATCAAGTGCATCCGCCAAGTGGACCCCGACTCACCGATCACGGCCCGCGTCACGACAAACCACCCGGCGGCCATCCGGGTCATCGAAAAGCAAGGGCTCCAACAAGTATGGGAAGGGCGCCGCATAGGCACCGAGGACAACCCCGAGGAACCAGACGTACGCGTCTACTCCGACCGGGAGCTCTCCCCCGAGACGCTAGAATTCATCCAGCAACGGCCTTAGTCCCAGTTCGCTGCGGCAACTACCGCTGGGTCAACATCCAGGCCTGTCCACGATAGGTCCAGCTGACCCAGCGCTTCTTCTTGTTGTGCATCAACCGCCTTGGCTTTGTACAACTCCAACAGGGCCAAGAAACGCCCCACTACCTGCATAGAAACCGTACAGTCGCGGGTTAGCGCACCAAAGCTGGTCCATTGACCTGCGCCGAGTAGCTTGAGTGTTTCCAAGATCTTGCCGGCCTGCTCTGGTACCGATACTGCTACGGCGTGCACGTGACCGGTTGCCACCTCCTCCGGCGGTTTGGGACGGAACACGCCCGCAGCTAACTCGGCAAAACTGGCCGGCGTATGGCCGAGCGAAACTGGAGGCAAAAGTTCAGCAAACTTCTCCTCGATGGAAACCGCGCGCGGATAGCTGCGCTGCGCCTCGCGCTGCCACACGGCGAATTGGTCCGCTGCTTGCTTATAAGCCTTGTACTGCAACAGACGGGCAAAAAGAAGGTCGCGCGACTCCAGCAGTTCTAAGTCTTCAATATCGTCGACGTCACCGCGCGGCAGTAGCCGCGCCGCCTTCAAATCCAAGAGCGTAGCTGCCACTAGCAAAAAATCAGTGGTCTCATCCAGATCAGCGGACTCTCCCAGCTGGCGTGTATACGCCACGAATTCGTCCGTCACTTCTGACAGCGCAACGTCAGTCACGTCCATCTTCTTGGACTGAATGAGCTGCAATAGCAGGTCAAATGGGCCTTCAAAATTCCGCAGTGCAATGCGAAAGCCCGTAATCTCCGGCTGGGTCACGATACCTTAAACGGTCGAGCGCTCGATGACCTCTTTGGCCAAGTTCCGGTACTGCTGTGTGGCCGGGGAGTTTGGTGCCCAAGTAGTAATCGGCTCGCCGGCTACCGAAGTCTCTGGGAATCGAACGGTCCGGGTAATGACGGTGTCAAAGACCTTATCGCCAAAGTAATCCACCACTCGGGACATAACTTCCCGGGCGTGCTTGGTCCGGCGGTCAAACATGGTCACTAGGATTCCCATGACCTCGAGGTCAAAGTTAATGCGATCAGAAACCTTTTCCACGGTATCGGTCAACAGCGCCAAACCGCGCAGGGAGAAGAACTCGCACTCCATAGGGATGATCACACCCTGTGAGCAAGCCAGGGCGTTGACGGTAAGCAAGCCCAAGGAAGGCTGGCAATCAATAATGATGAAATCATAATCGCGGCGCACCGGACGCAGAGCCCGGGCAAGGGTGTGCTCGCGACCGACTTCATTGACCATCTGAATTTCTGCGGCGGAAAGGTCGATATTTGCCGGCACCAGATCCAAGCCCGGTACACCGGTGTGCTGGATAGCGGAATGAATAGAGGTGTGACTATCGAGCATCACGTCATAAATGGTGTCCTCGATATCGTCATGCGTGAGACCAAGGCCTGCCGACAGCGCTCCCTGGGGGTCAAGGTCAACCAAGAGGACTTTACGGCCATACTCCGCCAAGCAGGCGCCCATATTGATGGTAGAGGTGGTTTTGCCGACACCACCCTTTTGGTTACACATCGAAATAATGGTGGCCGGCCCATGCTTCTCCAAGGGTGCGGGTTCCGGTAGCTCACGGATAGGACGACCGGTCAGCCCCACCTCTACGTCAGAGGCAGAAAAGAGACCCTCTTCGCTCACAGTCACACCTGCTTCCTTGACGCCAAGTTCCGGACCATGACACTTGGCTTAGGGTTGATTACAACGTTGTCATTAAAGCGTACCCGCTACAGCCCAAAAGTACCGAGACTTAGTGTATATCAAGTGTTTAGCGTTGACTAGAACGGCGTTTGAGGATTGCCACTAGAGCTATGAGTGCGATGAGCACCGCTGCGGCTACCCCTCCTATAATCCACCCTAGATATGAGCCGCCGTCTTCTTCTTTGGGTTCCTTTTGCTGGCGCTCATCGAGATTTTCCGCGGCGGATTGATAGTTAGGGTCCTGTAGGGTGACGATGAGTGCGGCCCCAGAACCGTCATTGCGAAGCAACTGCATGATAAAGGGATTATCAGGCGCCTCGCCCTCCGGATAGGTCAAGGTGAGGGTTCGAGAAGAGGCGTCCACGTCGCGTTTTACGCCTTGGATGATATTGCCCTCGCCGTCAAGGTAGCGCAGCGTGACGTCGTTTTCTTGCGTGTCCTTGAACTGCTGGTAAAGGTCATAGGCCTGCTTGAGGCCCATCTTCGCGGTAATAGTATTGCCTTCAATTGTGGATTCAAGGTTGACGTATTCCGCGCCTTCCAGGTTGGCTTCCCCGGCAGGCTTGCGCTCCGGCTTTTCACCTGGAACAACCGGCAAGTTGCTATTTTCTTTCGACGGCGCAGGCTTGTCATCTCCGCCCTCGGCATCTTTTCCGGCTGGAGCATTGTCACCCCCAGCCGGCTTATTCGAGCCCGGATCCGGCGCTGGAGCTGGGGCCGGTCCGCCTTCCGCGCCATCAATTTCTTCCTGAATGTCCTCCTGTGCAACCGACCCATCGGCTACTAGCGTCAGGGTCGCATTCATACCTTGGGCAGAAACAGGAACCGAGACTTGGCCGCCTTCAGCTGGGGCGGTGATGGTAGCGGAGGTACCAGAGGCAGATACATTCCACCCGTCGCCGGAGTAGCTAGCTTCGGCCGGCACGGGCAAGCTTACAGTCGTGGTCTGACCGGCAGGAACCGAAATGGGAGCAGCAATAGCAGCTTCTACTTCCGGCGGCAGCTGCGCGTGTGCCACCGCTGGGAAAAGCAATGCGGAAGATAGCACCGCACCAGCTATACGAGTTGAAAACATAGTGGTCCTTTCTTAAGCACGAGGATGAGCAGTGCGCCAAACCTCGCGCAAGGAATCGGCAGTGACGTGAGTATATATTTGCGTTGTCGTCACCGAGGAATGTCCCAGCAATTCTTGCACGGTGCGCACATCAGCGCCGCCTTCAAGCAGGTGCGTCGCAAAAGAATGCCGCATGGTATGCGGAGAAATGGACTTCCCCACTTGCGCCCGCTGCGCTGCCGTCTTCAACACAGTCCATGCACTTTGCCGCGATAAAGCCCCACCGCGGGTATTGAGAAACAGCGCCGGCGTCTTACCTTTGCTCAGCGCTGGACGAGCTCGCACCAAGTAGGCATCGAGAGCCTGGCGGGCATGCGAGCCCACTGGCACAACCCGCTCTTTGTCTCCCTTGCCCCGCAGGCGTATTACCTCCTGCGCGGAGGAAACGTCATCAACGGTAAGGGAGATAATTTCTGAGATGCGCGCGCCGGTGCCATAGAGCATCTCCAGCAGGGCACGGTCGCGCACATCTACTGGGGTCTCAGTAGGGGTCGCTTCAATGAGAGCGGTGACCTCGTCAACCGATAATGTCTCAGGCAAATGCTGCCCAGTTGACGGAGGGGTTACCTCAACCGCGACATCGACGTCCACTACGCCTTCTGACACGGCAAATTTATGCAGTCCGCGAGCAACGATGAGCGCTCGGTTGGCTGAGGACACCGCCATGTGTGAGCGCAGGTCTTTGAGATAAGCCTCCACCATCGGTCGTGTCACCAACCGCAGATCATCTACCCCGTTATCCCTCAGCCAGGCAAGGTAGCGGCGGACATCGCGGCGATAGTTGCTCAACGTATTGGCAGAAACGCCGCGCTCGACTGCTAGATGATCAAGCCACGTCTGCGCTATGTTTTCGAGCGCACTCACAGCTGCTTTAGGTCCGCGCCCGTGCGGCGGGAGCTCATCGAGGTCGGTCGAAGGTCGAACGGCTCCTCCACGCTGCGGGTTCTCTTGCCGCCACGCAGCACCGCGTAGGCCGCCAAGATACCGCTGCAGGCGATGGAATTGACGATGTCACCGCGCAGTACCTTGTCAACGGCCTCATCGAGGCCCACCCAGGCGACTTCCATATCGGCTTCTTCGTCACCGGTAGCCTCCATACGGGGGACGTCGGAAAGCTCCGAGGCAAGAAATACGCGAACCGCCTCTTCGCAGAAACCCGGCGAAGTCACAAGGTCCGTCAACACGGACCACGTCTGCGCGCTTAGGCCAGCCTCCTCCTGCAGTTCACGCTGGGCGCCCGTCAGCTCATCCTCACCGCGAACGTCGAGCAATCCCGCCGGCAGTTCCCACAGGCGTTTTCCCACGCTGTGGCGGTACTGATACACCATCGCAATACGCTCGTCTGAGTCCACTGCCACGACGGCCACTGCACCTAGGTGCTCGACTACTTCCCGGGAGGCAGAAACGCCACCGGGCATGACTACCTCGTCGCGGCGCAGGGCAATAATGGGGGCTTCGACAAGCAGCTGCGAATCGAGCACCTTGAAATCATGCGCCATGGGCTATTCCTTTCCCGGCAAGGCGGAGTCTGCAGTATCGGTGGCGCCATAGTCACCTTGGCCACCATCAAGTTGTTCCTGGGTGGCCAGAATGACCGCAATGCGCTCCACTGCCCGTTCGGTGCTATCGACTGTAGACAGCTCCGCGTCCTGATCCCGCACCTGGGCTAGCGCCTTATCATCCTGGGTCTGCTTGGTGCGCCCGCTCAACACCACGGACCCATTGACATCAACTAAACCGGTGGCAAATTCTGCCAGCGCGCTGGACGGGTAGCCTCGCAGGCCATTGCCAGAGACCACGATGATGGCCTGGGCAGGCACGATGGTGCCGTCCTCGTAATCAATAAAGCCCTCGTCGCGCAGCTTCTGGAGCACGTCTGCACGCTCTTCTACTGAGGCCAACGGCTTCGTGCTCTCAGGATCCAAAGACAGCGCAGTGCCTAGCACCTCACCCCCAAGGGCTCCGGCCGAATCCAAGTCCTTGATATCTGCCTTCTTAGGCGCAGTATCTTTCAAGATGGGAAGCAGCTTGTCCTTAGTTTCGGGGCGCAAGAAGTCCTTGGTCAGCTTAATCTCGCCGGCCTCCGTGGCATCGGAAGACTCCAAGAGCTTCCGAATCGCGTCCACGTCTCCGCCATTGGCGTCATCGGTGGTCACGATGAGTACTGGGCGCTGCGACAATGTCCCGTCAACCATTTCCGCACCAGAATCGGCCACGATCTTGTCGCTAGCCTCATTCTGGGTCTGCAGAATCTTATTGTCTTGGACCACCTTGCGGTGCTCCTCGCGGATGGGATCGTCGTCCGCCATGCTGGTGGTCAAGTTCGGCGCAATCACTAGGGCGCCCAAGGCTACGCCAACCGCGGCGCCGAAGCCCAAGCCTGCTACAAGCTCAGTCTTTGCCATGCCCTATGCGCCCCCAAAGAGGCTGGACCAGGTTTCGCTAAGGTTGCTAGCAAAGTCCTGGCTGCCGCCAAAGCCGACGATGAGGATGACCGCCGCAATGGCAACCAAGATTCCCAGCACTGCCCACAGCCAGCCGAGGTTGGAGGAAGGCGCACTGTAGAGATTGATTACCGCATCAGCGTCAACCACCTTGGTACCGGCCTTGAGGCGGGACAGCACGGCCGAGGGGTTGGTGCGGTCAGCAAAGATATCATCGAGGTCTACCCCACCGCCGGCCTGCACGATGAGATCCGCGCCGTGGTAATCAGCAAAGAGTAGGCCCAGGTCGGTACCTGAGTGTGTTGCTGCGGGGAAGGTCATCGCGCCGATGCCGAGGTCCTGGATGCGGTCGAGGCCTTCTACCTCCCCTTCCGGGTCCGCAGGAACGATTACGCGGGCACCGCAACGCAGAGCTTCATCACTCACGCCATTGGGATCCCCAATAATGAAATCTGGCTTATATCCTTGGGCCAGCAAGGAATCTGCCGCCGATCCCACTGCGATCAGCAGCGGCTCATACTCGCGGATAAAGTTGCGCAGCTGCTTGAGCTGTTCGCGGTGCCTATCGGTAGGCGAAAAGAGGACAACCTTGCGGCCGGCGATTTCGGAGCCGGAGGCGGGGACGCCGAGGCCGTCGATAAGCAGTGGGCCTTCCGAGTTAATAAAATCGATGGAATTGCCAAAGAAGGATTCCATGTGGTCGATCAGCGCGCCCTGCGCCGCAGTGAAGTTCTTTTCTGCTCGCTCGCGGGTTACCACGCGGCCGGTGCCGAGCGCTTTATCGCCGCTAAAGACCGTGCCGTCTTCCCCGATGCGCGCCTTTTTGCCCTCTTTGAACTCGGAAACAAAGGACTGCCCCACGCCTTCAAGGAGGGTAATGTCGGCGTCAAGCAACATGTGCGGGCCATAATTTGGGACAGTGCCGGTAGAAAATTCCGCCACGTTAATGACGGCGGAGGGCTTAAGGTCTACGAGAGTTTGAGCCTCGTGGCGAGAGATATTGGCCGCATCAATTACGGCGACATCGCCTTCACTAAACTTTTTCATCCCCTTAGCGCCTGGAGTGCAATCGCGCAGTGCACCAGGCTGCTCGGGGTTACGGGAAAACAGAGCCATGGACCCTATTGTGGCGTGATTATGGTTTCGAGTGGGCGAGGCGCGCGGAAGCTTCTTCCTGTGCGCGGTCAAAAAGCTCCTGCGCGTGCGCTCGGCCGGTCTCGGTATCGTCCAACCCCGCCAGCATGCGGGCCAACTCCTCCACGCGTTCCTCCTGTGATAGCTCGGCCACGCCAGAGGTAAATTTCTCCTTCGATACATGCAGGTGCGCATCCGCGTACGCTGCGACCTGTGGCAGGTGCGTTACCACAATCACTTGGTTATGCACCGCCAAGCGCGCCAGGCGGCGGCCGATCTCTACCGCTGCGCGCCCGCCCACACCGGCATCTACCTCATCGAAGACTAAGGTGGCGCCGTCCTCGTCTGCCAGCACGACCTCCAAGGCCAGCATGACACGGGAAAGCTCGCCGCCCGAGGCGGCAGAGGCAATCGGCTTACCATTCAACTGCAGCTCGGCCGCGTCTGCACCGGACTTAGAATATTTCGCCTGCGTAAGCTCGACCGTCAAGGTCGAATTTGGCATGGCCAAGCCGTGGAGCTCCTGCGTTACCTGCTCCCCCAAAGCTTTCGCCGCTTTCCGACGCCCCCTTGTCAGCTCCCCTGCCCGCTCAATCATCACCGATTCAGCGTCTTTGACCTGCTTTTTCAGCTCCTCCAGGGCTTCAGTAGAGGTATCCATAGACTCGAGCTTTGCCGCCGCCTCATTGCGCCAGGCCACGACGCCATCAATATCCCCTGCGTACTTCCTGGTCAACGTGCGCAATTCCTGCTGCCGCTGGAGGGACTTTTCCAATAGGTGTGGATCCGCCGGCAGCCCCGCCAGATATCCACCGAGCTCGCCGGAGATATCGCCCAGTTGCGACGAGATCTCGCTGAGCCGTTCGCCCAAGGCTGCCAGCTCTTTATCGGTGGAACCCGCCAATGCCGAAACCGCCCGGCCCAGCAAGGCCGAGGCAGCCTCCTCCAGCTCCTCGGTGCCGTCGATGGCAGCCAGCGCAACTTCCGCGGACTCTCGCAGCCCATCGACGTCTTGCAGCTTGCGAACCAACTGCACCAGTTCTTCATCCTCGCCGGGTTCTGGGGAGATGCCATCGATCTCATCGACGGCGAATTGCAGACGGTCAACTTCCTGCGCCAGCTCGCGGCGCTGCTCCGTGCGCCGCTTATAGTCCTTCGCTAGGCTGCGCCACTCTTTAAAGGCCTCGGTATAGCGCTCCCGCACACGGGCCAATTTCGGATCCGCACGGTCTACCGCACCCAGTTGCTCCTCGGGCGCAAGCAAACGCAGCTGATCATTTTGCCCATGCACCGTAATGAGCTCGCGCGCGAACTCGCCCAAGGTTGCAGCCGGTACCGCCCGGCCGCCTAAATAGGCCCGCGATCTTCCCGCGGCAGAGACTGTGCGTGAAACGATATACTCGCCATTTTCGTCGGGCTCTCCGCCTACCGAATCCACCAGCTCACGGATCGAGTCCTTTGCAGAGGAAAAATGTCCCTCCACTGCAGCCTTTTTCGCGCCATCGCGCACCCGGGAGGCGTCCGCGCGACCACCGGCTAAGAGCCTTAAACCAGTAACCACCATGGTCTTACCCGCACCGGTTTCACCGGTAAGCACGGTAAGGCCCGCGGATAGTTCCGCGGAGCTCTGGCTAATAACGCCCAGATCATTGATGGAAATATCGACGAGCACTATTTCTCCTTCGGCCCGCGCCACCCTTCCACGGGCAGGCGCAGCTTCGAGACTAAACGGTCAGTAAAAGGTTGGTCATCCAAGCGTACCCACCGCACCGGACGCTCGCCTCGCACTACTTCCACTCGTGCCCCTGGTGGCATCGCAAATTCGCGGAAGCCGTCTAATATCACGGTGGCTGGAGTCGTGCGCATCGTCGATTCGACGGCCACTAAAGAATTGGGCGATACAACCAATGGCTTGGTAAACAGCGCATGCGCATTATTAGGTACCACCAAAATTGCATCCAGAGAGGGCCACAACACAGGACCACCTGCGGAAAACGCATAGGCGGTGGAGCCGGTAGGCGTGGAAATCAGCACGCCATCGCAGCCAAAGGACGACACCGGCCGGCGGTCAACTTCCAAGATTGCATCCAGGACGCCGGAGCGGTTTTGGTTTTCTACCGAAGCCTCGTTCAAAGCCCAGCTGCGGCTAAGAAGGGTTCCTTCCTCATCAAAGATGGACACATCAATGGTGAGGCGGTCTTCAATGCGGTAGCGCTTTTCAATGACCCGCACCAAGGCCTGGTCGAGGGATTCAACCTCCCACTCGGCCAGAAATCCCACGTGTCCTAGGTTGATGCCCAGCACTGGAATATCTACGGCCCGCGCCATGTCGGCGGCACGGAGGAAGGTTCCATCGCCGCCTAAAACCAACACCAATTCGCACCCTGCGGCCGCATCTTCAGTGTGGGGTACATGCTTTAATCCCGGCAGTACCTTTTCGTCCGCGCACACTCGAACAGTAATTCCCGCACCTTGCAAAAGCTCCGCTGCACGCGACGTCGCCTCCAGGTTCTGCTGGCGGTTGGCATGAGGTACCAACAGGATCTCACGTGTCATTGCGGGCCTTCCTCGACTGCGCGGTCAATCATTTCTTCCACTGTAGCCAGATCTGTGGGCTGGCCGTCCTTCTTCAGCCACAGGAAGTACTCCACATTGCCGCTTGGCCCAGGCAGCGGTGATGCAACAGCCCCATGCATACTAAGCCCCAGCGACAACGCAAATTCAGCGACTTCCTTGGTTACTTCTTTGCGTAACTCCGGCGAACGAACCACGCCACCGCTACCGAGGCGCTCCTTGCCCACTTCAAACTGGGGCTTCACCATGGGCAACAACCAAGCACCGTCCTTCAGACAATCCACAATGGCCGGCAATACCAAGCGGAGGGAAATGAAGGACAAGTCGCCTACCATGCCGTCGCAGGGGCCGTCGGTAAGCTCCAGCGTCAAATTCCGGATATTCGTGCGGTCCAAAACGGTTACGCGATCATCGTTTTGCAAGCGCCAGAGCAGCTGCCCATAGCCCACGTCGACAGACAGCACTTCCTGCGCACCGTGTTCCAAGCACACGTCCGTAAAGCCACCGGTAGAAGCGCCGGCATCGAGGATGCGGCCGTTCATGTCGACGTCGAACGCCGCCAAAGCACCCAATAGCTTGTGAGCGCCACGTGAAGCCCACTTGTCTTCTTCGGCTTCCTCTACCTTGATGGAAACCTCGGGCTCTACAATCGACGCCGGCTTCTGCGCCTTGAAGCCACCAACCGTGACACGGCCGGACTTAATCATCTCCCGTGCCTGCTCACGTGACCGCGCAATCTTTCGGCGCACCAGCTCCGCATCTAACCTACGACGTTGTGGGGGCATCAATTCTCCTGCAATGCATCGCGCAACACATTGTGAGCGCGATCAAGCTGATCTACTTCAGCGGCCAAATCCGCTGCGTCTTCTCCAAGGATCTCTGCTACTTCCGCATCGATCTCTGCCGGTTCCTTGACGGCTCGAAAATCGTGCGGCTTTACCGCCATTGCGCAACAACCTTTTCCGCACGCTCGCTACGCGGCTGAATATAGCGCGGCGGCGACGGCATGGCCCATGCAACTTCCAACACCGTGCGCAACGCCTGAACGGAGGTAGACTTTTCGTCGCCGCCCTCGAGCAAAAGGTCATGGCCATCGCACCGCGCCGTAAATCCACCCTGTGCCCCGGGACGAGCGACAGAGACAGGAAGGGCCAGCTCGTGCATTCCTGCGCCAATAAAGTTAGGGCGTGCCTCCACAGGAGCCTCAATCAGCTCTAACTCACCAGAAACGCCGGTGAGCACATGGAAGGTATCCATTGCAGCAGAGTTACCACCTGCAATATCAGTATCCAGACGGTCTCCCACAGCAAGTGGCTTTTTCGCGCCGATTTGCTTTGCCGCAAAAGTAAACATGGCCGGCTCAGGCTTGCCAGCAGATACCGGCTCTACCCCGGTGGCTGACTGGATGGCGGCAACCAGAGAACCATTTCCCACAGCAAGACCTCTCTCAATCGGCAGAGAGGTATCGAGATTCGAAGCAAAGAACTTGGCTCCCTGGCGGATGGCCAAGGCACCTTCAGTCAAGTGTTCCCAGCCAACAGAGCGGTCAAAGCCTTGCACTACGGCAGCAGGCTTGTCATCGGCGCTGGAAACTACCTTGAAGCCCATCTCTCGGGCCAAGTCACGGAGAGAATCGGCACCGATGATAAGGAGCTTCGCCCCAGCTGGGACCTCTTCTGCTGCTAGTTGGAGAACCGCTTGCGCAGAGGTAACGATCTGTTCTGTACCCGCAGTGAGCCCGATGTCCGCGAGCATCTTCGCCACTGCATGCGGGCTGCGCGAAGCATTGTTGGTCACATACACTGCCGGCACTCCGCAGGTGTTGATGACGTCCACTACGTTTGAGAGTGGACGGCCGCCTTCCCACACGGTGCCATCGAGATCAAGGAGAAGAGCATCGTGCTTGCTGAGAACCGTCACTACTTGCACTCCTCTAGGCGCTCGGCAGCATCAGTCCAGTCGCCTTCATCAATAGAAACTGCGTGCTCAAACCAGTCCCGAGCCTCGTCCTTCCGGCCTGCTTCAAGCAGAGCATTACCATAGGCATAAGCGAGACGGCATGCGCTTACCCCGCGGGCATCGCGGTTAGGATGTGCGCGCTGAATGGTGACAACCGCGGACTCAGCTTGCCCCATGTCTAGGCGGGCGCCGGCCAAAACAATTGCCAGCTCAATCGTGGACTCTTCATCAAGTTCTGATGCTTCCTCCGCACGGCCTAGCTCGAGCGCCTTTTCCGGGCGGCCCAAACCGCGTTCGCAATCAGCCATGACTGCAAGCATTCCGGGGCCTCCAGAAATGCGGCGTGCGGCACGCAGCTCAGCAAGGGATTCCTTCCACTCGCCCGCACGATACGCAGCAATGCCATTGACCTCACGGGCGATAGCAACGCGCCCTGCACGATCCTTGGCAGCGCGAGCGTGGCGCAGGGCCAGCTTAGGATCATCTTCCATCCAGGTCGCAGCCATGATCATATGCTTAGCGACGGCCTCGGAGTTCTCCTTCGATAGCGACTTCAGGTCCTGCAGCACCATCGGGTCCAGGTCGTTGACATCTACCTCAGCTGGGATGTCTGGGTCACTCATACGACGATTAATGCGTTCCTCACGGTAACCGGAGCGCTGCGGCGAAAAAGACTTCTTCTTCCGGGAATCGCCCTTAAAATCACGGCCCTTGTTATTGCGTGGCTTGCGGTCTCGTCCGCCGCGCCCGTTGTGATTGCGCTCCGACATTCAGCCCTACCCTTTCTTGGTTCGAACTAGCACAGAAATACCGGCCCTATTCTACAACCCGCAAACAAAAAGCCGGAATTTAGATCCTGACGGGCTGCCGCAGCGTTAGCCAAACATTACTCATCAAACCAACCCAGAGACACACCGTGACGAAACGGATGCTGCCACCAGGAACAAGTAGCGCGCCCAGAATACCGTAGACAACAAATAGCAGGCCCCACAGCGCTTGACGACGCACCTCCTTCCTCACTGCAGCCCAACCGAGAAGAATCACTGCGAGCAGAATCAAGACCGCGCCAGTCGCAGCGTCCCACCAGCCCTCACTGTCACCTTCACACGAAATAGACAAGAGCAAAGAGCCCGGCAGCGCAGTGCCGATACCGAATAAGACCCTAAATCCAGAAGCAACTAGCGGTCTTTCAGAAGAGAAGTCAGCCACCGCTAAATCTCCTTAAGCCGTTGCGAGAAATAATCACGGTTAAACTCTTGGTTCTCAGCGAATTCCCTGAGCACGCCTGGCCAAGTCGGATACGCATCAATAAGGTTTTCTGCGACGTTCAATAGTGGTGAGAATGCAATCTCACCCCATCTAACGCCTATGCCTACCCGTTCAGAGTATGCTGTGCTGCTCAATGGGCCTAGAGCCCACTGGCTACCGGAAGAAGCATTCATCCATGTACCGCTGATGGCCAGTATTCGGGAAACCTTGTCTTCGTAGCTGTGCTTGGAGTTTAAGACGTCTAGCACCGCGTCGAAGGGAAATTCTTTGGAACCCTGGGTGACTTGTTCTACCTGCACCGGCGATAGCTCCGCGAGCATCTCAGGAATCGCAATCGCGTGAAACTCTTCCAGGCGTTTTCCAAATTGCCGATGATAGCCATCGAACCACATGAGCTTCCTCCCAAACTATTGAGTGGATAAGTGTAGCGAAGATGCAATGAAAAAATGCGCCGTTCGGGACATCATAATGAACTGACGTCCAGGACAAACTACCATTCAGGATAGTTTATCTATGAAGTCCGATCAGGTCGGAATAGCCCTAAAGCTGGCTTCACGGACAAACGCGCTAAAACGCCGAATGAAGCCCTAGAAGAGGTTGGCACTTTATGGTGCGTGTGTCTTCTACGGCTTCATCATTACGGTATTTTGTTGTGTTTTGTTGTTTGGTGTCGGCGGTGACTTACTCTCCCACAACCTCCCGGTTGCAGTACCATCAGCGTGTGCAGGCTTAGCTTCCGGGTTCGGAATGGGACCGGGCGTTT
>NZ_JAKRNE010000011.1 GCF_022347205.1 Corynebacterium sp. ACRPO
ATGGAAGGAGCCCGAGTTTCCGGCTGGAAACAAGCCATCAACCAAATGGCCGTGGCCTACCCCGACCGCTTCGACAAATACCTATAAACCTAACCCCACACACAAACAACTTGACACGCTCTATCCAATCGGACAAATCGACTTCACGACTCCTGATAAAATTACTTGGCCGACTCTTGAAAAACACGAGGTCTATCTCCATACGTTGGAAGAATTACTCGAGTACAGCCAACAAGCCAAGAACAGTGATGATTTTTGGCTGAATGCTGACTTCATTGAAAATTTGAAGACTCGAGGAAATCTTGCGGAGTAAAGGAACCTCGCGAAAGCGCCGATCTTTTTACTGCTAACTAAGACTTCACCCACCACAAGGTGAACTGCGCTTATCTGGGTGTTAAAAGGTGGAGTAAGAATGCTCGGCGGTGCGATTGAGTGAAACCTGGATGGCGCGATCCGCTTGAGGAAGAGCGCGCTGGGGGCAATGCTCGCGCGGGCAAGCGGTACAACCAGGGCCGATAGGGGTGGCGGCGGATACGTCTAAATTAAGCGCATCGGCGTAGACAATGCGGTCGGCCTCAGAGATATCGCAGCCTAAGCCCACGGCGAACTCTTTGCGAGGGGTTCCCCAAGATTGTGCGGTTCCTTGCACAAAGCGACCTATCCACAGGTAGGCGTGACCGTCTGGCATGGCGGCTACCTGGCGGGTGATGCGATTGGGCGTCTCAAAGGCGCGGTGGACTATCCATAATGGGCATGACCCGCCCGAGCGGGCGAAGTGGAAGGCGGTGGAGGATTGGCGCTTGGAGATATTCCCAGCGCGGTCGGTGCGGATGAAGGAAAAGGGCACGCCGGTAAGGCCTGGGCGCTGGAGGGTGGCCAGGCGTTGTGCGGTGGTTTCGAAACCGGTGCCAAAGTAGTTGCACAAAAGGTCGATATCGTAGCGGGTCTTCTCAGCCATCGACAGGAACGGTTGATAGGGCATGGTGACCGCGGCCGCGAAGTACTGTGCAAGCCCTAAGGTAGCTAGTTCTTGCGCCTCGCCGGCAGGAAGCTCGGAGACGAGGTTATCGCAGACATCGCGGTAGGCGAGCAGGCAGTATTGGAGCGCCATTTCAAAGACCAATTGGGCTTCGGAAAGGCCGTCACGAAGCGCAAGCTCCCGGGTGTCTGGATCGAAGTCGCGGCGTGGCCCCGGCCGGGAAAAGCGGACGGTAACGCCGAGGTCCTCGTGCATGCGGGACGCTAAACGGCCGCGGCGTAGCACCCGGTCACCGAGCTGGCCGGCGAGCTCTTCAGCTAGGACATCGAGCTCATGGATGTAGTTATGGGCGTCGTAGAAAAAATCACGGACAAGCTCAAAAGGGGAGCGCTCCCGCGCTGGGGCGCGGGTGGCGACGTCGACGAAGCGGGGCATGAGCTCCGGAAAGCGCGAGGCTAGGTCGGCCAAGGACTCTTCGGCGGCGTCGGGAAAGATGCGGCGCAGGTCGGTGATGGTGCGCGTATCGCGGTCGTCTGCGAAATATCCGGGATCCACATTGAAGCGCTGGGTCAGCTGCATGAGCACGGTGACGGTAAGCGGGCGTTGATCGTTTTCGAGCTGGTTGAGGTAGCTGGTTGATAGTCCCAACTGTTTGGCCATCGCTACCTGTGTTAGCCCCCGCTGCTTGCGCAGTGCATGGATTCGTGCCCCCGCATAATGCTTGGTCATCGCTAGTTCGGCCACCTTTCGCCGCCGTGAACAGAAGAAACCACAAGGTTTGCAGATTCCACTGAATCGTTCCGCTAGATTACACACACCCTACTTATAGCGCAGAGCACATTCAAGCATTTAGTGTGATGTGAGACGCACCGCAGAGTGAAGGAGGACCCATCTAGTGAAGAAGCACGAGGTACGCACCCATAAATCCGCCGAGGAATTTCCCTATGAGGAACACTTGGCATACAAGGTGGCAGAAGTGGCCGCGGACCCCGTAGAGGTCCCAGCTGAGACCACCGACATGATTATTAACCGCATTATCGACAACGCAGCTGTGGCTATGGCCTCCGTGGCACGGGGGCCTGTAACCTCCGCCCGCACCATGGCGCAGGCACACCCGGTAAGCGAGGGAGGTTCCACTGTATTTGGTGTGGATGGAGCCTACTCGGCCGAATGGGCCGCCCTAGCCAACGGCACAGCGGTCCGTGAGCTGGACTATCACGACACCTTCCTCGCCGCTGAATACTCGCACCCAGGGGACAATATTCCGCCGCTTCTTGCTACCGCGCAGCACAAGGGCCTTAGCGGCCGTGATCTTATCCGCGGCATCGCTACCGGCTATGAAATCCAGGTCAACCTCGTTAAGGGAATTTGCCTGCACGAGCACAAGATTGACCATGTAGCGCACCTCGGGCCCTCCGTGGCCGCCGGCATCGGTACCATGCTCGGTTTGGATAGGGACACGATCTACCAGGCGGTGGGTCAGGCGTTGCACACCACGACCGCCACCCGCCAATCCCGCAAGGGACTGATTTCTTCCTGGAAGGCCTATGCCCCAGCCTTCGCGGGAAAAATGGCCATTGAGGCCGTCGACCGGGCGATGCGTGGCGAGGGCGCACCGGCGCCCATCTGGGAAGGCGAGGATGGGTTCATCGCGTGGATGCTGCACTCGCCGGAGCGCACTTACTCCGTCCCGCTGCCGGAGGACGGCGAGCCAAAACGAGCCATCTTGGATACCTACACCAAGGAACACTCGGCCGAATACCAGGCCCAAGCGCCCATTGATATGGCCTTTGCATTGAAGAAAACCCTGGCAGAAAGGGGACTGAGGACAGCGGATATCGAGTCCATCGTTCTGCATACCTCGCACCACACGCACTATGTCATCGGTACCGGTGCCAATGATCCGCAAAAGATGGATCCCTCTGCTTCCCGGGAGACGCTGGATCATTCCATCATGTACATCTTTGCCGTCGCCCTTGAGGACGGCGAGTGGGACCACGAGGCTTCTTATGCTCCCGAGCGTGCCAACCGCCCGGAGACCATCGAACTTTGGCACAAGATTTCCACCGTCGAGGACCCCGAGTGGACCCGCCGTTATCACTCCAACGACCTTTCTGAAAAGGCCTTTGGCGGCAAGGCTGTGATCACTTTCAAAGACGGCACGGTGGTAGAAGATGAGCGCGCCGTTGCTGACGCCCACCCGCTTGGTGCCCGACCCTTTGCACGCGAGCAATACATAGAGAAGTTCAGAAAACTCGCAAACGGCATCGTGGATGAAGCCGAACAAGAGCGCTTCCTCAACGCCGTCCAAAACTTGGAAAATCTCACTGACCTTACCGAGATAAACGTGCGGGTGACCGATGCTCACCTCGCCGCCGCACCCCAGAAACCGGAAGGACTCTTCTAATGGCTGGACTATTTGGCTCTATGAAAACTCCCGCGGAAAAGCGCCAGCAATTCCGCGCCGACCTTGAATCTGGCACCATTACCCGATTGCCGGGCGCGTTCAATCCCCTGACCGCGCGCCTAATTCAGGATATCGGTGGTTTCGGCGGAGTTTATGTCTCCGGCGCGGTGCTGGCCAATGATTTGGGCCTTCCCGATATTGGCCTGACCACCTTGACTGAGGTGGCGCAGCGTTCGGGCCAGATTGCCCGCGCGACGGACCTGCCCGTGCTTGTCGACGCCGACACTGGCTTCGGCGAACCCATGTCCGCCGCCCGCACCATAGCCGCACTCGAAGACGCAGGCCTAGCCGGATGCCACCTTGAAGACCAGGTCAACCCGAAGCGCTGCGGCCACCTCGATGGCAAAGAAGTGGTGGACACAGATATTATGCTCCGCCGTATTAGTGCCGCGGTCAACGAGCGGCGCGACCCGAACTTCATTGTTTGTGCCCGCACCGATGCCGCAGGAGTCAATGGCATCGATGACGCCATCGACCGTGCAAAGGCTTACGCCGATGCTGGTGCGGACCTTATCTTCACTGAGGCGTTGTATCAGCCAGCAGACTTTGAAAAATTCCGCGCCGCTGTCGACACCCCGTTGCTGGCAAATATGACCGAATTCGGCAAGACCGAGTTGCTTTCGGCGCAACAGCTAGAAGACCTCGGCTATAACGCAGTCATCTGGCCTGTCTCCACCTTCCGCGTGGCTATGGGCGCCACCGAGGATTTCCTGCGGGATATGCATGAAACCGGCTTACAAACTGACTGGCTCGAGCGCATGCAACACCGTTCCCGCCTTTATGAGCTGGTGCGCTACGAGGAATACAACGACTTCGACCAATCCGTTTTCACCTATTCCAAAGACACCTACCGACCAACCTTCGAAAGCTAAGGAGAATTCCCACCATGTCCGATAAGAACCAGACCCCCGAAATCCGCAAGGGCCTGTATGGCGTCGTCGTCGATGAGACTGCCGTGTCCAAGGTCGTCCCTGAGACCAACTCGCTGACCTACCGCGGCTATCCCGTCCAAGAGCTTGCCCGCTATTGCTCCTTCGAGGAAGTGGCTTATCTGCTGTGGAACGGCAAGCTACCGGGGCAGGAATCCCTCATCCGTTTCTCTGCCCGCGAGAAAGCCCTGCGCCACTTGGAGCGCCATGTCATTGACCTCATTATGTCCATGCCGCTGTCGTGCCACCCAATGGACGTCCTGCGTACCGCCATTTCCTATATCGGTTCCCAAGACCCAGAGGAATACACCAAAGACTCTGAACATATCCGTCGCACCGCGCTTGAGCTAATGGCCAAGATTCCCACGATCATTGCTCTCGATATCCGACGCCGCCGCGGCGAGGGCTACATCCAACCTTCTCGCAAGAAGGGCTTTGCGGAGAACTTCCTGTGGATGGTCTTCGGTGATGAGGAAGGCTCCCCAGCTACCAACCGCGCCGATATCGAGGCCTTTGATAAGTCCCTCATTCTCTACGCCGAGCACTCATTTAACGCCTCCACCTTCGCTGCCCGCGTGGTGACCTCCACCATGTCCGATACTTATTCCGCCATCGTCGCGGCCATCGGCGCGCTCAAGGGGCCTCTGCATGGCGGTGCCAACGAGGCCGTGATGAAAAACTTCCTGGAGATTGCCGATCCTGCCAAGGCAGAAGAGTGGACCAAAAAGAAGCTGGCGAACAAGGAATTGGTCATGGGATTTGGTCACCGCGTCTACAAAAACGGCGACTCCCGAGTTCCCACCATGGAGGCCGCCTTTAAGGAGCTGGCCGAACAACATGACCAGACCCAATGGATTGAGATGTACGACATCATGGCCAAGACGATGGAGGAAAATACCTCGATCAAGATCAAGCCTAACCTCGATTTTCCCGCTGGCCCTGCCTATCACATCTTGGGTTTCGACATTGAATTCTTCACGCCAATCTTTGTGATGGCCCGCATTACCGGTTGGACTGCGCACATCGTAGAGCAGAACGAGAATAACTCGCTTATCCGCCCGCTATCCGCTTATAACGGCGAGGAGCAGCGTTCGGTTCCGCCGAAGTCCTTCTAAAACTCACAAGCTCCCCCTCCTCCAGAGACAATTTTCATTCTCGGGGTGGGGGAGTAGCCGTTTTCCACGGATAGTCTAAGGCTGGACTCGCCGCGCTAACTGATGCATCACCAGTGAGAAAACGATGACAGTCAAAGCCGAGAAGAAGAATAAACCTGGCCAAGGGGCGCCGATGTGGACAGTCCCTAGGCTATCAATAAGAATTGCCAGCAGGAGTGCTGCTGCATAGAAGCCGACAAGGATGCCAACAATAAGCAAGAACCGGGTGAACAGAGAACGTTGTTTGGCGCTACTGACCACTAAGCCGATGAAAGTGCCGATGTATCCGGTAAGTAGGTGGCCACAAATAAAGCTTCCCAAGGTCGCGACTCGAGCGAAGAGAGGCCTGAGACCGGAACTGCCAGGAGAGATAACCCACGACGAGTACATGTCTACGCCAGCGCGTAGCGCGACATAAAATGTCAGCCAAGCAATGGCGCCGAATACGAACGCGGCTAGCCATAGGGTCGCGTGCATGCTCATCAGCCACTGCTGTGGGCGCATTCCCAGTCCACGAAGGGCCCGGTATTCAGTTGCGGTGAAGGCGCAGTAGAGGCCCCAAATGAATACGGCGAGAATTCCCCAGCCAGCAGGGTTAGCGCTAATCGTTGTTGGGTCGGTGGGCAGGAAATAAGGCACGCTCCACAGCAATGCGACGATAATGCAAACGGCGATAAAGGTCTTTGTGGCGTTGAGATTAAAGGTCTTAAGCAGTTTCATGGCTAGGACTCCTCTTGTGAGGTGCGGGTGGATTCATGGGCGCGGGAAACAAGGGAATCAATGAGCTGGCCGTCGTCAAGGTAGGAGACGGTGATTTGGGTGGCGTCCACGGTATCGTCCGGAAACGGCACCGGGGACCAAGCATTAACTTTGGTGGTCGAGCCAAGCGAGGATTGGTGGAGTGGGAGGGCGTCGGCAAGCGCGAGTGCTTGCTCGACGTCTTTGGTGCTGCCCGTGAGCACTGGGTAGTGCGGCCGTTGGGATTCAAGATCGGTGGGCTTATTGACTGTGCCGTCGTGCACGGTAATGACCTGGTCAATTAAACCCACGAGATCTTCCGCCCGGTGCGAAGAGAGCACGAGTAGCCAATCCGGGGTGGCCGCGGCATGGGCGATGATGAGCTCACGCAGGCGCGTGCGCGTCGGCGCATCCAAGCCATTGAAGGGCTCATCGAGGAGGGTGACCGGTGTGCGCGCCGCCAGGGCAGTGGCACAGGCAACCAGTTGGCGCTGGCCGGTGCTTAAAGAGCGGTTCTTGCTGCGCTTATCGACGCCCATCTTATCCAACAGTTCCTCCGCATACCCCACGTCGAATCCCTCACGTACGTGCTCTGCGGCGCGCAGGTGCTGGCGCACGGTGGAACCGGAAAGCAAGATATCGGCGCCGGTGCGCGCTATCGCCACCTGCGAGGTATCGATGCTGCCCTTGGCGGGCAGGAAGCCGGCCACTGTGCGGAGGAGCGTGGTCTTGCCGGCGCCATTGGGGCCGATCAGCCCGTACATACCGGCGGTGAGATCGAGGTGCGGCACATGCAGGCGGTGCTTGCAGGTAACGTTCTGCAACTTAAGGTGCGTCATGATGGTCTCCTTCGGCTTCGATGAGGTCGGCGATGTCGCTGGCGCTTAAGCCCAGCGCGGCTCCTTCTTTGAGAAGAGGAAGGATGAAGTCTTCTCTCAGGGCTTCTTGGCGTTGGTGGCGGACCTTGTCGCGCGCGCCTTCGCGCACAAACATGCCCAAGCCGCGACGTTTTTCTAGCAGCCCTTCCTCAAAGAGGACGGTCAGTGCCTTTGCAGAGGTAGTGGGGTTGACGGAGTGGAAAGCCGAAAGCTCATTGGTGCTGGGGGCGCGTTCTCCCTCTGGGAGTTCGCCGGAAATAATCATGTCCCTGATTCCTCCTGCCAGCTGTTGATAAATAGGCCGAGTATCGCTCATAGTGCGGCCTCTCGTGCATGCGACATGTGATTCCTTCCCTGGTGTATGGGTTTACCACCTATGTGGGTAACCATATAGCCGGGGAGGCGTTTGGTCAACAACGGTTTACTTGGGTGCACAGGTGTCCCCGCTGCATATTTTGTTGAGGTAAAAATTTGCAAGATTTACAGAATAGCTAACCCTGTTATTACTGGTCGGACTGCAGAAACCACCCGTTCAACGGTTTAAGCGCTGGATAGTGTGGCAAACTCCGCTTGAAAATGGGCAGACAAGGAAGGTTTCGATCTCTAAACTGAGATACGGATCACCCAAGAGGAGGTGCTGTATCGCAGTACCTTCCGAGTTGAAAGGAACACAGAAGTGGCTAATCCCGCGCTTCCATCGTTCAAAAAGATTCTGGTAGCCAACCGTGGCGAAATCGCCGTGCGTGCATTCCGCGCTGCCTTTGAGACCGGGGCAAAGACCGTCGCGGTCTATCCTCGCGAAGACCGCAACTCCTTCCACCGCGCCTTCGCGGATGAGGCCGTGCGCATCGGCGCCGAGGGGCAGCCGGTCAAGGCATACTTGGACATTGATGAGATTATCCGCGCCGCCAAGAAGGCCGAAGCGGATGCCATTTACCCCGGCTACGGATTCCTTTCGGAGCGCGCAGATTTAGCCCGTGCGTGTGAGGACAATGGCATTAAGTTCATTGGTCCGACCCCAAGCACGTTGGACCTCACCGGTGATAAGGCTGCTGCAGTTAGTGCGGCAAAGGAAGCCGGGCTGCCGACGTTGCAGGACTCGGAGCCATCGACGGACGTCGATAAGCTGGTCGAATACTCCAAGGACTTTAACTTCCCTGTCTTCGTTAAGGCTGTCGCCGGTGGCGGCGGGCGCGGCATGCGCTTCGTGGAATCTGAGGATCAGCTGCGCGAAAAGGCGGCCGAGGCTTCGCGCGAGGCGGAGGCGGCGTTCGGTGACGGCAGCGTGTACCTAGAGACCGCGGTCATCAAACCGCAGCACATCGAGGTGCAGATTCTGGCTGATAGCCAGGGCAATGTGGTGCACCTCTTCGAGCGTGACTGCTCGGTGCAGCGCCGCCACCAGAAGGTGGTAGAGATTGCGCCGGCGCCGTCGCTGGATTCCGAGCTGCGTGACCGCATCTGCCAGGATGCGGTGAAGTTCTGTGAGCACATCAATTACGAGGGCGCGGGCACCGTGGAATTCCTCGTCGATGAGCGCGGCAATCACGTCTTCATTGAGATGAACCCGCGTGTGCAGGTGGAGCACACCGTGACCGAGGAAATTACCGGCGTAGATATCGTCAAGGCCCAGATGAATATCGCGGCCGGCGCTTCGCTGGAAGATATTCACCTCGCTCAGGACAAGATTTCCATCACCGGGTCTGCTCTGCAGTGCCGCATTACCACCGAGGACCCTAATAACGGTTTCCGTCCGGATACCGGCACGCTGACTGCGTATCGTTCGCCGGGCGGCGCTGGCGTGCGCTTGGATGGTGCAACCTCCGTGGGCGCAGAAGTATCGCCGAACTTCGACTCCCTGCTGGTGAAGATGACCTGCCGCGGCGTCACTTTCGAGCAGGCCGTGCAGCGCGCCCAGCGTGCGCTCAACGAGTTCACCGTCTCCGGCGTGGCCACCAATATCGGCTTCCTGCGCGCCCTGCTGCGCGAGCCGGACTTCACCCAGACCCGCGTGGACACCGGATTCATCAATGCACACCCGCATCTGCTCAAGGCTCCGCCGGCAGTCGATGAGTCTGGTCGAATCCTCGAGTACATCGCGGAGACCACCGTTAATAAGCCCAACGGTAAGCGTCCGACGGCTCTGCGTCCGTTTGATAAGCTTCCCGAGCTGGACCTTTCCGAGCCGCTGCCGCGCGGTTCCCGTGATGATCTGCTCGAGTTTGGTCCGCAAAAGTGGGCGGAGAAGATCCGTCAGCAGAATGCGCTGATGGTTACGGATACCACCTTCCGCGACGCCCACCAGTCCCTGCTGGCTACCCGCGTGCGTAGTACCGCCCTGGTTTCTGCAGCCGAAGCCGTAGCCCGCATGACCCCGAACCTGTTCTCGGTCGAGGCATGGGGTGGTGCAACTTATGACGTCGCCATGCGCTTCCTCCACGAGGACCCATGGGTCCGCCTGGACATGCTGCGCGAGGCTATGCCGAACCAGAACATCCAGATGCTCCTGCGCGGTCGCAATACCGTGGGCTATACCCCGTACCCGGATTCGGTCTGCCGCGGCTTTGTCCAGGAAGCAGCAAAGTCCGGCGTGGACGTCTTCCGCATCTTCGATGCTCTTAACGACGTCTCCCAGATGCGCCCCGCCATCGATGCCGTCCTCGAGACCAATACCACCGTTGCTGAGGTGGCCATGGCGTACTCCGGTGACCTTTCGTCGCCGAAGGAGAACCTGTACACGCTGGATTACTACCTCAAGCTGGCCGAGCAGATTGTAGAGTCCGGAGCCCATATCCTTGCCATCAAGGATATGGCCGGTCTGCTCCGCCCAGAGGCCGCCTCCAAGCTGGTCATGGCGCTGCGCAAGGAATTCGATTTGCCGGTCCACGTGCACACGCACGATACCGCCGGTGGCCAGATGGCTACTTACTATGCGGCCGCATTGTCCGGTGCCGATATTGTCGACGGTGCCTCCGCGCCGCTGGCAGGAACCACCTCGCAGCCATCGCTGTCGGCGCTTATTGCGGCTTTCTCCCAGTCCAAGCGCGATACCGGCATCGACCTGCAGGCGGTTTCCGATCTCGAGCCGTATTGGGAGGCCGTCCGCCAGCTCTACGCCCCGTTTGAGAACGGTATCCCTGGCCCGACCGGTCGCGTGTATAAGCACGAAATTCCGGGCGGCCAGCTGTCCAACCTGCGTGCCCAAGCCGTTGCCCTTGGCTTGGCGGACCGCTTCGAGGTCATCGAGGACACCTACGCAGCAGTCAACGAGATGCTGGGCCGCCCGACCAAGGTCACCCCATCCTCCAAGGTTGTGGGCGACCTCGCCCTTCACCTTGTCGGTGCAGGTGTAGACCCTGCGGACTTCGCTGCCAACCCGACCAAGTTCGATATTCCGGACTCGGTCAACCAGTTCCTCCGCGGCCAGCTCGGTACCCCTCCAGGCGGTTGGCCGGAGCTGCGCGATAAGGTGCTCGATGGCCGCGAGGAAACCGGCGCCAAGGTGAGCGAGGTTCCTGCGGAAGAGCAACCGCATCTGGAATCCGATAACTCGGATGAACGCCGTGCCAGCCTGAATCGCCTGCTATTCCCGAAGCAGTTCGAGGAATTCAACGAGTTCCGCCGCAAGTACGGCAACACCGAGGCACTGACGGATACCACCTTCTTCTATGGTCTTACCGAAGGCGAAGAAAAGGTCGTCCACTACTTCCCAGAGGACTCCACCGATCGCGCTGACCTCAAGCAGGTCGTAGTGCGTCTCGACGCCGTGGGTGAGCCGGACGAAAAGGGCATGCGTAACGTGGTTCTCAACGTCAACGGCCAGATCCGCCCGATGAAGGTCCGCGATGAGAACGCCGAATCCACGGTCGCTACCGTAGAAAAGGCCGACCCCTCCAACGAGGGCCACGTCGCCGCACCATTTGCTGGTGTGGTCAACCCGACCGCCAAGCCTGGCGACGAGGTTAAGGCCGGCGACCAGATCGCGGTCATCGAGGCGATGAAGATGGAAGCTTCCATCTCCGCTACTAAGGATGGTGTGGTCGAGCGCGTGGCCATCGGCCAGGCCACCAAGGTTGAAGGCGGCGACCTGATTGCCGTAATCAACTAACTGACGCACGCCAGCGCCCCGCTTCCTTCGCTCAATCCTCTAGGAAGCGGGGCGCTGTGCTATCTGCGGGTGGCTTTTCGCGATTTTCGTCCATATAAACCACCAAAACCGTCGACGAAATCGGCGGTTTATATGGACAAAAATCGTGATTCAGTGTGGAGTGCTAAAATTTTCAGCCTAGTAGGGAAGGCAGCGCTATTGAGCCGACTAGAACCAGAAGTGTGATGGCGAGGAATGCCTTGGCCTGCCAGCGGGCGAAGTTAAACGACACGCCGGTGCCGAAGCGCTTATCCACTAGTACCGCCGGATCCTCTGGGTTGTAGTACATCACGCCCCATTTATAGAGATGGTCATTGTCCGGTGATTCTTTGTCTTCATCGGGAAAGCGGATTCCACGCAGTTGCTCGGATAATTGAGATTGTTTGGAGAGAAGAAATGCAACCAGTCCGATGCTGCCACCGATGGTAAGAACCAACATCGTGATAACGGCGGCGCCGTTAAACCGCTGAAATTGCGGTACAGGGCCGGTTACTTGCAGGAAGGCCATGCCGGCACACACGAGCAGGGTGAGAACTCCCATTCCGGTGTTTGTGAAGGCGAGGTTGGCTTCATTGCGCAGTCGAGCTTTAATGCTGCGTTCTGAACGTGGGGATACCTCACTATGTGCGATAAAAGAGCAGATGATGGCGAAAAGCAAGAGCATTCCTAAGGCGATGAAGGAGATAGAAAATACGCTGCCGATATTCTTTTCGCTCCAATTATCCGCCTCCATGGAAGAATTCCAGTGCACTGGAACGGGGTCAGGAATATCCGACCAGTGGGAAGCGACGATGATGGCACCGGCCGCGATGCACAATAGGGAGGCGAGCATTGTTACCCACGGAAAAGTCGGCGTGGGGATGCCTTCGAATTCGGGTGTGCCATAGGCGTTGGTGGAAACACGAGCAGCGATGGTGGTTTCGACCTCGTCGAACCAATCGCCGGCCTTTTTCGCCGCGATGATGCGGCGGCGTTGAGAGATGTAAGCCCACAAGCCGCCGAGCGTCACCAAGAGGGACGGTACGGCGGCGAGTAGTGGCAATTTCCAGGCAAAGAGGGACAGAATTGTTGCCGCGATGCCGGAGCCCCAAGTACGGACCTTGTATCCAGCAAGGGCGGAGGTAACTGCACTATCGGAAAGGTAGGCCTTTGGCACGCGCACACCGAGCGGTGTGCCGGGCGAGGCAAGGGAGGGCGTTTGGGCCATAATCCAGGTAATAGCGAGAGTTGTGACGGCCATTAAGAGGGCGAAAATCATGACGATACTTCCAAGTGTTTAAGAGTGGAGCTGAGGTGGGTGTGGAGCTCATCTGGGCTAAAGCCTTGGGCACGAGCGAGCGCGACTACGCGGCCTAATTGCTCAGCTAGTTGTCTTTCTTGAGCCTCGGTGTGAGCGCCGGGTCTGACGATGGAGCCGGAGCGGCCGGCGGTTTCTACGAGGCCGTCAGAAACCAAGAGGTCGTACGCCTTCTTCACGGTGGCCGGGTTGATGCCTATGTCTTTGGCGACGCGGCGGACGGGGTCTAGCTTGTCGCCATCAGAGAGCTGGCCGCGAGCTATGGCCAGTACTAATTCATCGTGGATTTGTTGGAAGACAGGGACATCCGAATCGGGGTTGAGGTTAATAAACATCTGTCACCTCCTATCTTTGTTCTGTATTACTTATAGTAACACAAACTGTGTTATGTGAAGTAATACAGAATAATGTCAAAAAGAAATCCCCAGGTATGTGCATGTAATGCAGTGACGTACCTGGGGAAAGTGCAGGGTGACTAGATGAAGAGGGCCACAGCTATGGCCGCAATGCCGTAGCCACCGCGCAGGAAGTAACCGAAGACTTCGGGGGAGAATGAAGCGCCGAAGCCACCGGTGTCGATGATATTCATCGTGGTTACGCGCGCTGGGCGGGAGCGCTTAAAAGCGGCGTAGGTAAGTCCTAAACAGCACGCGGCGAGTACGAGTACAGGCAGCTTCCACACGGCGGCGATGAAGGCGGTACCGAGAACGGCGGCACCGGCTGTCGCGGTCAGGGGAAGTCCCCAGTCGGGCCAGGCTCCGTCGATGATGCGGCCGAAGGATGCGGCGCGGCCGGTGGCGGCGCCGACGATGGTCCATGCGCCAGAGAATCCAATGAGCGCAAGGCTGCCAAGCTGTGGTGCTAGTCCTAGGGTTAGGCCCACCACGGCGACCGCGCCGAGCGGGATGTACCAGCGGCGGTACAGGCGCCGGATAAAGAGATGGCTGGGCGACGCTGTGGCGCGCGAGCTGGGGCGCAGGCGGGCCGATTGGGAGGCGATGGCATCGGCAGAAACCTCAGAATCCAAAAGCCCAAAGGAGGACGAGCCGACGGCACGGGTGCGGCCCGCGCGAAGAAGCGAGGCGAGGTTGAAAGAACGCCAGCCGAGCGCTAGGCGCAGCAAGGGGAGGGCCATCGCCGCATAGAGCGGAAGGTGCAGCGACGTGCACAGGGCTAGGCCGAGGAGGCTCACGCCGGCGAGCTGGGCAATGGACAGCTTATCGACGCCCCGCATACGCCCCCGCGGCCTATCCACATAGACCCACCGGCTCAGGGAAAGGCTGCGCAGCGGATAGAGCGCCTCGAGGAGAACGATGAGGGCGAGGGAGCCGAACGCAGCGCCGATGGTCGCGGTGGCGGGCAGGGACGCGGCGGTGCGCTGCGCGAGCGAGGGTAAAACCTCGGCGGCATTCTGCCAAGCGTAGACACTGACGCTCGCGATGAGCGCCGCGATGAAGGCGTAATAGATAGCTGAAGAGGCGTGGGATAAAAGCTTCATGAAATCTCCACCACTTCATCACAGGCATCGAAGATGGCCGGGGAGTGGGAGGCCAGCACTACACAACGGCCCTCGTCGGCGAGGTGGCGCAGCTCCTCGGCCAAGAAGGCGGTCCAGGTGTGGTCAAGGTGGCGCTCGGGTTCGTCGATAAGCAGGGCCTTGGCCGGCTGATAGAGCTGGGCGGCGAGGTAGACGCGCTGACGCTGGCCCGAAGAAAGGTCGCTGACCGCGGAGTTTAGGATGTCGTCGTCGATGGCCCAGAGCTCATGGACCTCGGCAAAGTCTACGCCGGAGCGGCGCGAAAGCAGGGTGAAGTGCTCGCCGACGGTGAGGTCGGGCAAGAAGACCGGGTCCGCGACTGCGATGACGGATCCGGCGGCCTCAGCGCTGCCGGGTGCGGCACCGTCGATGGAGACGGTGCCTTTCAGTGGGGCAATTTCGCCGCTCAAGGTCTGCAGCAGCGTAGATTTACCCGCACCATTGGGACCCTTCAAGCCGTATACGCGCCCGGCGTCGAAGGTGCGATTCAGGTGCCCCAAAGCGGTGGAATGTCCGTAAGTTGCATCTATTTTCAGCATCGTAGCTAGGTTAGCAGGAGGGCGGACGGACCTAGGGGCGAGCTAGAAGCGGCGGAAGAACTTGCCGGGTGCGAGTTCCTCGAATCCGGGCAGGGCCGTGGCAGAAGAGATGCCGGGGGCAGTCTGCTCGGCCGCGAGGTCGATGGCGTTGGCAATAAGCAATTCGCGGGCGGCGGGGTCATCGCTGGAGACGATGAGCTCGGGAATGTCTTCGGGATCGAAGGGGGTGAGCCAGGTGGCGTCGTCAAGCGGGTGCGCCGAGGGATCGCCCAAGAAAGCTGGGCCTTTGTCGGCGGCGGGGTAGTAGCGCAGGAGCGCGGCGCCGCGGGGAGCCACGGTAGGGTCCTCGTTGGCGGCCATGGGCAGGGCGATGACCCCGCCGTCCACAATGGGGGACCAGTCCGCGATAGAAGAAGGGAAGAGGCCCGCAAGATAATCGCGGTCCTCTTCCTTGGCCAAGCGCACGCCGAGGGAAGAATCAGTCATTCTTCCAAGGCTAGCGGGGCAGGCTACTTGATTTCCAGCAGTACGCTGCCCTTAGTGGTAGAAGCGCCTGCTTCCACGGCAAGACCGGTTACGGTTCCGGCCTTATGTGCCTTGACGGGGTTTTCCATCTTCATGGCCTCGAGCACGAGGAGAACCTCGCCCTCGGTGACCTCTTGGCCTTCTTCGACGTTGACCTTGATGACCGTGCCTTGCATTGGGGAGGTCACGGCATCGC
This sequence comes from Corynebacterium sp. ACRPO, assembly GCF_022347205.1. Taxonomy (GTDB): domain Bacteria; phylum Actinomycetota; class Actinomycetes; order Mycobacteriales; family Mycobacteriaceae; genus Corynebacterium. Next base: position 15,387 of record NZ_JAKRNE010000011.1, read on the forward strand.
CGGATACGGCGGCCTTGGCACCAGAGCCCTTACGCTTCTTCTTTTTGCGTGGGGTGCCGTTGGCGCCGAAGGAGGCGGGGAGGGCAACCTCGATGCGGCGGCCGTCGATTTCCACGGTGTGCACCTGGGAAGGCTCTGCCTCGGCGGCTTCGGCATCGGTGGACTCATCGTGGGCGGGCAGCTGGTTATCCCATTCCTCTTCGATCCACTTGGTGTAGACGCCGAAGTTGCCGTCTTCTGCAGCGAAGGCGGGGTCAGCAACGACAGCCTGGTCAAACGGGATGACGGTGGGCAGGCCCTCCACCGTGTACTCGGACAGGGCGCGGGCGGAGCGGCGCAGCGCGGTCTCGCGGTCTGGGCCCCAGACGATGAGCTTGGCCAGCATGGAATCGAATTGGCCGCCAATGACGGAGCCCTGGACGACGCCGGAATCAACGCGCACGCCCGGACCCGCTGGCTCGGAGTACTTCACGATGGTGCCAGGGGCCGGCATGAAGTTTGCCGCGGCATCCTCGCCGTTGATGCGGAACTCGAAGGCATGGCCACGCGGGGTGGGGTCTTCCTTCAACGAGAGCTCGTGGCCCTCAGCAATACGGAACTGCTCGCGTACGAGATCGAGGCCGGTGGTTTCCTCGGAAACTGGGTGCTCCACCTGCAGGCGGGTATTGACCTCTAGGAAGGAAATGAGGCCATCGGCGCCCACCAGGTATTCCACGGTGCCGGCGCCGTAGTAGCCGGCCTCGCGGCAGATGCGCTTGGCGGATTCGTGGATGGAGGCGCGCTGCTCATCGGTGAGGAAAGGAGCTGGGGCCTCCTCCACCAGCTTTTGGAAGCGGCGCTGCAAGGAGCAATCGCGCGTGCCGACGACCACTACGTTGCCGTGCTTATCCGCCAGTACCTGGGCCTCGACGTGGCGCGCCCGATCCAGGTAGCGCTCTACGAAGCACTCGCCGCGACCAAAGGCGGAGGTTGCCTCACGGGTAGCGGATTCAAAGAGCTCCGGGATTTCCTCTGCGGAGTACGCCACCTTCATGCCGCGGCCGCCGCCGCCAAAGGCAGCCTTGATGGCCACAGGCAGGCCATATTCCATGGCGAAGGACTGCACCTCATCGGCGCCGGCTACCGGATCCTTGGTGCCTGGGGCCATGGGGGCTTCGGCGCGCTCGGCGATGTGCCGTGCGGTGACCTTATCGCCCAAATCACGGATGGACTCGGGGGAGGGGCCGATCCAGGTCAGGCCGGCGTCGATGACGGCCTGGGCAAAGTCGGCGTTTTCAGACAAGAAGCCATAGCCGGGGTGGATGGCATCGGCGCCGGACTTTTCTGCGGCGTCCAGAATCTTGTCAAAGACGAGGTAGGACTCGGCAGAAGTGGTGCCGCCGAGGGCAAAGGCTTCGTCGGCAAGCGAGGCAAAAGGTGCCTGGGCGTCTGGCTCGGCGTAGACGGCGACGGAGGCAATGCCAGCGTCGCGGGCCGCGCGGATCACGCGAACGGCGATCTCACCGCGGTTCGCCACGAGAACCTTAGAGATCTTTTTGGTTTCTACTGCCACGGCAGCAACCTCCTGAACACATTAGGTTGAATACGCAATCTATTCTTGCACACGAAAGCATGAGTTAATTTTCACGCACGCGAGTGGGGATGTTTCTGAACAAAAATAAACCCACATCCATGCCGGATATGGGTTTATGTGGCGAAACCGAAAAGTTAACGCTCAATCGGCATTTTCACCATATTGCCCCACTCAGACCACGAACCATCGTAGACCTGCGTCTTTGTGAATCCCAAAAGATGCGTCAACACAAACCAGGTGTGCGCGGCCTGCGCGCCTACGTGGGAGTAGAGAATCGTTGCAGATTCAGGCTCCAGCATTCCGTAATTAACCTTGAGCTCCTCGGCCGAGCGGAAGCAGGAGTTGGGATAGTTGGAACGGTCCCATTCGAGGTTGATGGCGCCGGGGATGTGGCCGTGGCGCATGGTGGTGCCGTAGGCGGAATCGCCATTGGGATCGTGCTCGGTGGCCTCGCCCGCAAACTCCTCTGGGGAGCGGGTATCCACGAGCGCTCCTTCGGACTCTCGCACCTGGTCTACGAAGGCACGCAGGACGGAATCATCGCGGCTTACCTCGGGGTATTCGGATTCGGGGAAGTCCGGCACCATGAAGGAAGTATCGCGTTCCTCGGCCATCCAGGCATTGCGGCCACCATCGAGCAGGCGAACATCCTTGTGGCCAAAGAGGGTAAATACCCACAGGGCGTAGGCGGCCCACCAGTTGGACTTATCGCCATAAAGGACAATCGTATCGTCGGCATTGATGCCCTTGTCCCGCATCAAGGCAGTGAACTCTTTGCCATCGATGAAATCGCGAGTAAGTGGGCTCAGTAGCTCCGTGCGGAAGTTGATGCGGGTGGCGGTGGGGATATGGCCAATGTCATAGAGGAGCGAGTCTTCATCGACCTCAATGACGCGCAGGCCCTTGATGCCTAGGCGTGCGGACAGCCACGGTGCAGACACGAGGCGCTCGGGGTGTGCGTATTCCTGAAATGGGGGATAGGGATCAACGTCAGCCACTGTCCGCCTGCCTTTCCTATAAGGGTTAGTAATTTGCTCCCACCACTTTAACCCGAATTTTCCCGTGGTGATCACTCGGGGATCATTCCTGTGGTGTGCGATACAGGGCTCGGCCGGGGAAATAGGGGCGCCGGCCGACGGGGTTAGGCAGAGGGGGCAGTTGGCCGCGCGGGGGAGGAAAAGCTGGGATAAACTCAGGATATGGTGCGACAACGTGCTATGAACACCACCTAAGAAGGGAACTGCTAGTGCACAAGGCAATCGTTGTATTTGAGGTAGAGGGCGGCTCCGATAAAGGCGCAGATGGTCACCGTAAGGACACCATGCCGATCGTCAACGCGATCAAGGAACAGGGCTGGGATGCGGAGGTTATCTACTTCCACCCAGATAACGCGGAAGAGATCTACGCCCAGGTTTCTGAAAACTTTGATGCTTATATCTCTCGCGTGAACCCAGGCAATATCCCCGGTGGAGAGAAGGGCTATTTCGAATTGCTCACCAAGTTGGCCGATGCCGGCCTGGTAGGCATGTCCACTCCGGCGGACATGATGGCCTACGGTGCCAAAGATGCACTGGTCAAGCTCAATGACACCCCGCTGGTGCCGGACGATACCGCCGCGTACTACGAGGTAGAAGAGCTGCATAATACTTTCCCTACCTCGCTGTCTTATGGTGAGCGGGTGCTCAAGCAAAACCGCGGTTCCACCGGTGAGGGCATCTGGCGCGTGCGCCTCGCGGACCAGGAGCTTGCCCAGTCCGTAGAACCGGGCACCGCGCTCCCGCTCGACACCGCCCTGAAGTGCACCGAGGCAGTAGACAATCAGACCCATGACTACAAGCTGGGCGCCTTCATGGACTTCTGCGACCAGTACATTGAGGGCGATAACGGCATGCTGGTGGACATGCGCTTTATGCCGCGCATTGTGGAAGGTGAAATCCGTATTCTCCTCGTGGGCGATGAGCCGGTATTCATCGTGCACAAGAAGCCAGCGGAAGGCGGCGACAACTTCTCTGCCACGCTCTTCTCCGGCGCAAAGTACACCTACGATAAGCCGGAATCTTGGCCCGAGTTGCTCGAGATGTTCGACGAGGCTCGCCCCGTTATCGCAGAAAAGCTCGGCGATACCAAGGACGTTCCGCTGATTTGGACCGCGGACTTCATGCTTGACGATGCCCCCGATGGCACCGACACCTATGTCCTCGGTGAGATCAACTGTTCCTGTGTTGGCTTCACTTCCGAGCTAGACATGGGCATCCAAGAAAAGGTTGCCGCCGAGGCGATTCGTCGCGTTCAGGACGCGAACGCCTAGCGCACGCTGTATTCTGCCAAGTGGCCCCACGGGTGACCGTGGGGCATTTTCCTACCATCCCCTAAAGCATTTTCTAAGGACCAGATTATGGCTGATAATGATTTCAACTCCGACGGGTTTCCGAAGGATTTTTCTCCGCGCGATTTTTCCGAGACCCCGCGTCACCACGCCGAGGACGCTGCGAAGAGCACCGAAGGCACCGGTGCCTCCGAGGTGAATGAGACCAAGGAATTCGGCTCTACCGATGCCAAGGAGACGAAGTCTTTCGGCCACACCGATAAGCCTGGTGAGTCTGGGCATTCGAGTGCTCTTTCCTCCCCGCAGCCGAGCGCGGAGGGCAACTCCTCTGACTTCTGGGCCTCCTCGAAGTCCTCCACCCCAAGCGAGGGCGCTGCCTCCCGTGCGCATAATCCATTTACGGATTCGGCACCGTCGGACGCTGCTGCGAACGGCAACCAATTCGGGTCTGCCCAGTCCGCTAGCGATCAGCCGGTTTTCGGCGGTTACACCCAACAGCAGGGCACGAGCCAGGGATTCGGACAGTTCCCGCAAGCAGGCGATGCTCCTGCCGATTCCGGCCAGACGCTTGGCGATAAGAAGAGCCAGATGAGTGACGCCCTCAAAGGCTTGGGCAAGAAAGACGGTCTATTGGGTGGGCTCTTTGAGTTCGAATTCAAGCACTTCCTGACACTTACCCACGTGAAGGAAATCTACAAGGTTGCCATGATTCTTGGTGGCATCATGTGGATCCTTCACCTCCTCGGTGCCTTCTTGTTCGCCACCGGCATGGGCATTTATGGCATTCAGGAAGATTCCGCGTCAGCGATCTTCGGAAGCATCTTTGCTTTCATCTTCCTGGCGGTACTGAGCACTGTCATTTACTACGCAATCATGGTCGCCATCAGGCTATTCCTGGAAGCCATGGTGGCTAACGTACGCATTGCGCAAAACACCGGCGATATCCTGGACAAGATGGACTAGCACTGTCATGAGCCGCTTGCGCAATTAAGCGAGCAACGACATGCGCCCCAGCGGGATTCCGCTGGGGCGCATTGTCTTGCCGGCATAAGCGATCCGGCCTAAAAGTTAGTCGTAGGTGCCAAGCTGGTAGCTGGGAAGGTCAACCCACATCTTGTTAAATTCCTCGACTTCGCCGGATACCGGCTCGAGGGAATCGTCCTGTGCCCGCAGGCGCACAGTGTGGTGGGCGGTAATGCCCTCTGCGGTGGAGCGGCTGCGTTCTCCCCACGTGAAATCGACCTCGGTGTCTGAGACCGAGGTGACGCTCTCTACCTTATCGAAGACGGACATGTCCTTGGCCGGAGCACCATTGACGTAGAAGGCTATGCCATCAGCAATCGAGGCGCCGGTGCCTGCCGGGCCGTTCACATCGCCCATTGAGCCGCGGAAGATGATCCAGCTAATCGTGGCGCACGGGTCATAGGAGTTCTCAATATCGGCGATCCAGTAGTTGAAATCGCTGCCGTCATCGGCGGGCATGCGCCCGGGGGCCGTGCCAGAGGCGTAGACCTTGCGTGGGTCGTTGGGCAGCTCCATGCACTCGCTGTCCTTGCCCTTCTCCTGCTGCTGCGTGGTCGTTTCATCGCCCCCGTCGGTGGACTCAGACGGGGAGGGTGCTGCAGCGGAAGCCGTGTCGTTCCCGCCGGAGGATTCATCCTCGGCAGGTGCTTGGCTGGAAAAGACCGGCTCTGGGGAGGAAGAAGAATCCTCCTGAGCACCGCAGGCGCTCAGCGCGAGCGGCATGGCAGCGGTGAGTAGTGCGACGGCGGAGAAGCGGCGTAGGCAGCGCGGTGTCATGGCAGGCATGCGGGAACTCCAGGATTAGTCGAGGAGGGTGGCGACGGAGTCCGGGCCGGCGTCGGAAAGCATCTGGCGAATGCGGTCGTACTCGTCGTCCTCGCCGATGGCCTTGGCGGCGTGGCCGAGCGCGGCGATGGCGCGCAGGACTCCCTGGTTCGGCTCGTGGGAGAAGGGGACAGGGCCCCAACCCTTCCAACCATTGCCGCGCAGTCGGTCGAGGCTGCGGTGGTAACCCGTGCGCGCGTAGGCGTAGGCGGTGATGAAAGTGGACGGTTCAGAGCCTTCCTGCTCCTTGAGTTCCTGCTCCGCTAGGAGCGCCCACAGCAGCGGGGAATCGGGGTGGGCAATAATGCCGGCGGCGAGATCCGAGGTGGACTCCGCGCCGGGATCGGCTGGCAGCTCAATGGGTTTCGGGGCAAGCATGTCTTTCATTTCCATGCCACCCCACTGTAGCGACGCCGGCGCGCTGCTACCAGAAATCGGAGACGTTCAGCTCAAAGGTATAGAGCGCGCGGCGCACCACCGGCAGCGATAGCCCGATAACGGAGGAAGGATCGCCTTCGATGCGGTCAATGAACCAGCCGCCCATTGCTTCCAAGGTGAAGGCACCGGCGCAGTGGAGAGGCTCGCCGGAGTGGGCATAGGCGGCGATATCGGACTCGCTGGCCTGAGCAAAGTGCACCGTGGTGGTGGACGTTTCCACATGGCGCTCATCGCCAAAGATGAGGCAGTGGCCGGTAAGCAGCTCGGCTGTGCGGCCGGCTTGCTGGTGCCAGCGTTCAATGGTGGCTTCTTCGGTATGGGGCTTTCCTTGGAGTTCGCCGTCGAGCAGCAGCATGGAATCGCCGCCGATGACGGGCTCGGTGGGGTAGCGTTCCGCCACCTTTTCGGCTTTGGCGGTGGCGAGGGCCGCCACGATATCGGCCGGCGGTTGGCCTGCGAGCGAGGCTTCGAGGGAGCGCTCGTCAATATCGGCCGGCTCCAATACGGGCTCCACGCCCGCGCCGCGCAGAATAGACGCGCGCGAGGGTGATTGGGAGGCAAGGATAAGCCGCATTAGAAGTACCGCACGGTATGGAAGGCGGAGGGGTTGTAGACGCGCTGCGCGCCAAAGCGCTCGAAGCGCTCGGCCGGGTTGCCCCATTCATTGCGTTCTCCGGCAACGCCCGAGCGCTTGGCGCTCATCTGCGCCAATACGGTGCGCAGGGCCGCGAGCTCATCCTCGGTGGGATTGCCCTTGACTACCTTGATTTCCGGCGTAGACATTTCCCCTCCTAAACGGTTCCGTGCTTCTTCGGTACCTGGGCCACGGCCTTGCGCTCGAGCAAGCGAAGGCCTTCTACCAGGTAGTGGCGGGTTGCAGTTGGCTCGATAACATTATCTGCCAGCCCGCGCTCTGCTGCGGCATACGGGTGCAAGAAGAGCTCGTCCATCTCCTCTTCCTTGTCCTCCGAGCCATAAATGGCCAGGGAAGCTTGGGAGGCCTGGGTGACGGCAATTTCCGCGGTGGGCCATGCGTAGACCAGGTCCGCGCCGAGGTCCTTGGCGCCCATAAATACATAGGCCGGGCCAATGGCCTTGCGGGTGATCACAGTGAGCTTGCCGACGCTCGCTTCAGCCTGCGCGTAGGCAAACTTCGACGCCCTGCGCAGCAGGCCGGCCTTTTCCTCCTCCGGGGTAGGCACAAAGCCTGGGGAGTCCACGAATTCCACGATGGGAGTATTGAAGGCATCGCAGGTACGCACGAAACGTGCGGCCTTCTCTGTGGCGGCGGAGTCCAAGGCGCCGGCCAGCGCCAGCGGCTGGTTGGCAACGATGCCGACGGCGCGGCCATCGATGTAGGCAAAGCCGGTAACGATGTTTTGTGCCGCCTCGGCAGAAAGCTCGAAGAAGGAGCCTTCATCGACGACAGCCTTGATGACCTCGCTCATGTCATAGGCCTGCGCGGCGGTATCCGGGATGACGCTATTGAGATCAAAGTCCGCGACGCTACCGGCATCCACGCGCGGCGCCGCGGCGCGGTTATTGGCGGGGAAGTAGGCCAAAACGTCGCGCACGAGGGACAGGGCCTGCTTGTCGTCGCTGGCCACCAGGTGAGCAGTGCCAGACTCTGCGTGGGCTGCGGCACCGCCGAAGGTCTCTGGCTCAGCGCCGGCCACGTGGCTGGCGGCCTGGTGGAGGGCGGTGCCTTGGGTAACTACGAGGACATCGGCAAACGTCGGCGCGAACGCCGCAATGCCGCTGGTATTGCCCGCGACAACGGAAATCTGCGGAATGAGGCCCGAAGCCTGGGAGACACGCGCCATGAGGCGGGCGTATCCGGCCATGGTGACGATGCCCTCTTGCACACGCGGGCCGGTGGATTCATAGATGCCGATGATGGGCACGCCGGTCTTGATGGCGAGGTCATATACCTTGGTGAGCTTTTCGGCATAAACCTCACCCATCGTGCCGTCGAAGATTTCGCCGTCCTGGCTAAAGACGCACACGCGGCGGCCGTCGATAGTGCCGTAGCCGGTGACCACGCCATCGGTATAGGGGCGGTCATGCTCACGACCAAAGTCGGTAGAGCGGTGGCGGGCTAGCGCGTCCGTTTCCACGAAGGAGCCCTCATCGAGCAGCTGCGTCACGCGGGTGCGGGCGGCCGGCTCGCCTTCTCCCAGCGGCGCGCGGGACTCGGCGAGCTTGGCGTCCAGGTCCTCGATCTTGCCGGCGGTGGTTTTCAGGTCAGTCATAGGCCCCCACACTACTAGGGCACCCCGGTCAATGCGGAATGGAACGCTGCGGGGACGCGGAGTGGAAAACGATTGTGTGGTAAATGCCACTGCAACGTGGGCAGTGCATAGAACCTGGGAATTCCCTGGGTAACACCAGTCTGAAGAGCCCTAATCTGGGGGTAGGGTCTACTGTAAACATTTAACGGTGCTGGGCAGGTGAGCGCCCATTATTGCACCTCAAGGTAGGTAAAAGTATTAGAAAGAATTTCATTCAACTATTGATGTGAGCCCTGTAAGCCCTTATGATTGCCTGAGTCTTCATGAATGTTTCCCCTGATTTTTAACGATCTATAAAGGACGGTCTTCTGGTGATTAAAAAGGGACTGCGTTTGCTCGCACCGCTCGCCGTAGCGGCTCTCTTCACGCCAGTGGCACACGCGGGAGATGTTCCCCCGATGCCGCAGGCATATCCCATTTCCAACCTCTACAAGAGCTGCAGTGCCGCCGGCGATAATGCAGAGCGCGAATGGCGCTTTGCAGAAACCGGCCGCCGCTACATGAGCGACGGCACCCTGCAGTTCAAAAACACCACCAACCAAGAAGTGCCCTACACCGCCGAGGTAGAAACTGGTACCAATCACGAGATTGAAGCCAATTCCAAGGCCAAGCTGCCTTCCGGTTGGGACACCACCGCTAAGTCCGATATCGGTCTGAAGATGACCAACGGCTGGCGCGATAAAGAAACCTTCGGCCCTGTGAAGCTGAAGCCGGGTGAGTCCTTCCGCGTCGAATACGGCGTCATTGAAAAGGACTTCATCTCCATGTTCGTAGGCTGCAACGATGACCGCTTGGAAAACATCCCAGGCGCAAATGTCATCCGCGGTAAGGGCCCGGCCGAGCGCTACGCCTTTGCCTACATCATCAAGGCAGACGGCTCCGTGTCCGATCTGGCCATGGAAATTCCATCCCGTTCCCCGGGTGCAAACTCCAAGCCGATCGAGGGCAACTACACCTCTGTATCCGGCCCGAGCCTAGAGAAGATCGCCGATCCGAAGAAGGATGAGATCATGCAGCCGGCCGCCGAGCTGCAGCGCGATCCCTCCTGGCCTAAGGAAGGCGATAAGTGTGAATCCGGCGATACCTCCTGGTACCCGCTGGACATCACCGCGGTAAAGCCGACCTACCGCAAGGCTGGTTACTCCACCGACTTCCTCAACTGGTCCAAGGGTGACTACGAGTTTGCACCAGTAACTGACTTCGTCGTTGGCGCGGAGCACGCCCCGTACACCAACTGGCAGGGCAACCGCGGCGATATTCCGAAGGGCTGGCTGGAGTCCGTCGGTGCCGTAAAGCGTGCCTACATGCCGGTCGGCACCGAGCTCAAGCACGTCGACCTCAAGCCAGGCGAGCGCGTGCGTGTGGAGTACGGCACCACCATGACCCGCATTAACTACCGCGAGATTCACTGCGGCAAGAGCGGAAACTACGACCTCACCTCTAACTACAAGCAGACCTCCGCCCCGAGCGGCTTCTGGGCCGAGGCCAAGATCACCGACAAAGCCGGCAATACCCGCACCGAGGACGTCACTCCTGACGAATTCCGCGACCTGCCGGTTCCGACCCAGACCATCTACTAAACCCCACCACACCTACACAAGGAGAAAGTTCCATGTTCAAGTCCAAGATTGCTTCTACCACCGCGGCTCTTGCCGTTGCTTCCGGCCTCATCTTCGCTCCGGCCGCTAACGCCCTGCCGCAGCGTGACCTCGGCCCGGCTAACCCGACCACCATCGGTGAGCGTTGCTCCAACCCGGGCGATACCGGCCAGACCGTTGACATCAAGCGCACCTACTTCGATGGCTCCGCCGGTTCCTGGACCGTGTCCAACTACAACGATGAGCCGTTGCCAGTAACCCGTTCCATCACCGAGACCAAGACCAAGACCTGGAATGTGTCCGCTGGCATTGACTTCAAGCTGATGGACCTCATCAACTTCACCTTCTCCTCCAGCTACACCGATAGCCAGTCCTACGAGGTAGGCGAGCAGGTTGGTCCGTACAACATTGCTCCGGGCAAGACCGCCGTCCTGCGCGCAGGCTGGGTTGTCTCTGACTTCGAGGGTCAGAAGACCGTGTGCGGTTCCGACCACAAGTGGCAGGCCAACGGTGGCACCTTCACCGCCACCCTTCCAAAGGAGCGCCACATCGAGGTCTCCACCCGCGATAACAACGATTGGGGCTAAACGTGAGCAAGACGTCCATCGCTAGCGCCCTCGCGGCGCTGAGCCTGGTGGCCGCTCCTGTTGCCCACGCCGCTGATTTCGGTGGGGACTTTGAGCTGCCCCAGCGCTGGAACGACGACTACAAGCCGGGCACGCATTGCTCGACGCCAGGTGAAAACGGCACCTACGTCACCGCAAAGCGCCGCTGGTTCAAGCAGACCGACGCCACCAGCGTGGCTAACCGCAACGCCGAGGAAGTACCGGTCAAGCACACCGTCACCCAAGCTCGCACCCAGACCATCGAGGTCTCCGGATCCGTTGAGGGCACCGGCGAGCTGGCCAAGGTGCTGACCAAGACCTATGGCTTCAACTACGTCAGCGAGCAGCACTGGAAGCTAAACCAGGTGGTTGGCCCGTACACCTTGCCTGCGAACTCGCAGGGCAAGCTGGTGTGGGGCTTTACCATGCTCGACACTGATGGTCAGGATGTGCGCTGCAACTCCGACCAGCAGTGGGAAGCCCAAGGAAAGCCATACTCGGCTTCTGTGCCAGAAGCGCGCTACTCCGAGCTGCGCCTCGAAGACGCGCCTGAGTGGAACTAGTCCACCACAACTATTAAGCGCCCTCTCGGTTCATATGAACCGAGAGGGCGCTTTTATCTGCGCGTCGCAGTGCAGCGGGGAGTGCGTGGATGCGGCATGCGCTATGGCCTAGGCCGGCAGCCAGGCGTAGCCGTACGGCCCGAGCTCTACTGGGCCTAGGTCGATGGAGCGATCGCTGAAGTTGTGCAAGCACAGCAGATCGCCGCGTTGGTAGCCAAGGACGGCTTCCTCGCCCGTCTCTACTGGTTCGCACGGAGCGGTGCCGAGATCCGGATGGGCATGGCGCTCGGCAATCATGGCGCGGACGGTGTTGAGCAACGAGGTGGCGTCATCAAGCTGGGCGGCCACGGAGGTACCTCCCACAACCGGAAGGCGGGAAGGTGCGTTGGTACTAAAACCAGAGTGCTCGGAATCGTCCCACTGCATTGGGGTGCGCACCGCATAGCGGTCCGGGAGCGTGGTGTCATCGAGCATGCCAATCTCATCGCCGTAGTAGATAAACGGTGCGCCCGGCAGGGTCATCAGCAGCGAGAACATGAGCTCCACCTTGCGGCGATCGCCGTTCATCAGCGGCATCAGCCGGCGGGCAATGCCCACATGAGCGCGCATTTCATCATCGGGGAGGAAGGCTTCATACATCAGCTCGCGCACGTCATCGTCCACCATCTCCAGAGTGAGCTCATCGTGGTTGCGCAGGAAGGTACCCCACTGGCAACCATCCGGCAGGGCGGGCAGCTCATCAAGGATGGAGTAGACCGGGGTGGCGTCGCCAAGCGCCAATGCTTGGTACAACCGTGGCATAACCGGGAAGTTGAAGACCATGTGGAAGCGCTCGCCCTTGCCATAGAACTGCATGGTCTCTGCCGGAGGCTGATTGGCCTCCGCGATGAGCACCGCATCTGGGTAGTGGGTGTCCATGAAGGAGCGAATCTTCTCCACAAACTCGATGGTCTCCGGCAGGGACTCGCCACCTAAACCATCGCGTTCAAAGAGGTAAGCAATGGCATCAAGGCGCAGGCCGTCCAAACCCTTGTCCATCCAGAAGGACAAGATCTTGAACACTTCCTCCTGCACGGCCGGGTTATCGTAATTTAAATCCGGCTGGTGGGAGTAGAAGCGGTGGAAGTAGTACTGGCCGCGCTGGTCATCCCAGGTCCAGTTGGATGTTTCCACGTCGGTGAAAATGACACGGATTTCGGGATAGCGCTCGGGGTCATCGCCCCAAACATAGAAATCGCCATACGGGCCGGTGGGATCCGTGCGGGAGGCCTGGAACCACGGGTGATCGGAGCTGGTGTGATTGAGCGCCAAATCCGTCATAATGCGCATGCCGCGGCGGTGCAGCTGCGCAATGAGCTCTTCAAAGTCCTCCATCGTTCCGTAATCCGGATGGATGGAGTAGTAGTCCGCGATATCGTAGCCATCATCGCGCAAGGGGCTGGCATAAAACGGCGAGAGCCACAGGCAGTCCACGCCTAGCCACTGGAGGTAATCCAGCTTATCGATGACCCCGCGCAGCGTGCCTACCTCCTTATCGCCGTCGGCTTTGAAGGAACCGACGAGGGCCTGGTAGAAGACGGCATTGTGGTACCAGCTCATGAAAGGTCCTTTCTTTTTGCCCGCCAGGTCAGGTAGGTAAGGAGACACAGGGCGCCGGCTAGGAGGCCGGGCCATAGGGCGGGGGAGTCATGGAAGAGATTGAGTACAGCTTGGATAACCGCGAGGAGGCTAAAGAAACCGAGGAAGCCTAAGGCGGTATCCCACAGCATGGCCCGGCGCATTAGGCCTTGACACCGCCTGCGGTCAGGCCGGCGACGATGCGGTGCTGGAAGATGAGCACCATGATGACCAACGGGATGGTCACCAACGCGCCAGCAGCCATGGTGGCGGCATAGGGGTACTCGAAAGCGGACGGGCCGGAAAAGCGTGCAATGGCTACGGTCACCGGCTCGGTATCGGTGGTGGACAGCTGCTTGGCCAGCATGAACTCATTCCAGGTGGTGATAAAGGCGATGATCGCGGTGGTAAATAGCGCCGGCGCCGCAAGAGGCAGAAGCACTAGGCGGAAGGCCTGGGAGCGCGAGGCGCCATCCACCCGGGCTGCTTCTTCTAGTTCCCAGGGCAGCTGGCGGAAGAAGCTCAGCAGCGTATAAACCGTCAGCGGAAGTGCGAAGGAAATATTGGGGATGATCATCGCGCGGTAAGTACCAATCCATTCCAGGTTGCCAAAGAGCTGGAAGAGTGGGGTGACCAAGGCAATGGCCGGGAACATCGAGGCGGCCAGGATAATGCCGGTCACGATTCCCTTGCCCGGGAAGTCATAACGGGAGAGTGCATAGGCGGTAAAGACGCCGATGAGCACGGCCACAGCGGTGGTAACCAGGGAGATAAGCAGCGAGTTTCCCAGCGCGGCTAGGAAGTCATTTCCCTTATCGGTAGCCAAGGCATCGCGGAAATTATCCAGCGTGACGTGGGTGGGCCACGGGGTCGTATCGAAGGTGAAACGCTGATCCCGCAGCGCAGTCACCAGCATCCAGTAAAAGGGCGCCAGACCCCAGAACATGATGAAGACGATGCCGGCGTAGTGTCCGAATTTACGCATTATTTAGCTGCCTTCCTGCCGGAGACATCCGCGCCAAGGAAGCGGATGAGGATAAAGGCGACGACGAAGATGAGAAGGAAAATAAGGGTGGAGAGCGCGGAGGCGGAGTTGAAGTTACCCTGGCGCATATCCTCTACCACCAGCTGGGAGATGGTCGCGGTGGGGGAGTTGGAGGAGCTAGAAATCATGATGACCGGTAGGTCATACATGCGCAGCGCATCCAGGGTGCGGAAGAGCACGGCCACCATGAGCGCCGGGCGCACCAGCGGGAGCGTGATGCGGAAGAAAGTCTGAATACGGTTGGCGCCGTCCACGCGGGCGGCATCGTAAACGTCCTTGGGAATCATCTGCAGGCCGGCCAGGATGAGCAGCGCCATGAACGGTGCGGTCTTCCACACGTCCGCGATGATGACAGCCAGGCGAGCGTAGAACGGGTCCGTGGTCCAGGCAATGTTCGCACCAAGCAGCGAGTTAACGATGCCCTCCGGGGCGAACATGAACTGCCATAGCTTGGCCGTAACGGCCGTAGGAATAGCCCAGGGGATAAGTACCGCAGCGCGCACCAGGCCGCGGCCGCGGTACTCGCCATTCATAATGAGCGCCATCAGCATGCCCAGGATGGTCTCCAGTAGCACGGTAACGATGGTGAAAAAGAGCGTAATCTTTACCGCCGGCCAAAAGTCCGTGGCGATAACGCCCGGCGGGCAGGTAGAAATCTGACCAGTGCCGGAAACACACCGGTTATTAATCCAGTACAGGTAATTTTCCAGCCCGGCAAAGCCGCCCTCCTCAAAAAGCCCCGTTTGCGGGTTGAGCTGCCTATTGCCTTGGAAGGACAGGACAATGGCGCGGATGATGGGGTAGCCGATAATGACGGCAAGCACGATGAGCGCCGGAGCAATCAGCCCGGCCACGCGCCCATAATTCTTGCGCTGGGGCTTCGGCGCGCTTGCCGACGCCCCCTTCGGCGCCCCCTTGGACGCAGTCGGCGAAGCTATAGCCACGCTGGACCGCCTTTCTGTTCAAGAAATGCTAAGTATTGGCTAGATTCTATCCCCATTAGGGGAGTGAAAACCACAAAGGGTGAGGCGGCGGTGTGTCCGCCTACCTCACCCGGATTGGGCGTTTAGCCCTGGGAGGCTGATTCGATGGCCGCCTTCATATCGGCGGTGGCATCATCCACCGACTTGCCATCCGTCAATGCGGCGTAGGCATTGTCTTGGATGGCCTTGGAAATCGCCGAGTAGAACGGGGAAACCGGGCGCGGTGCCGCGTTCTCCAGAGATTCCTTCAGCGCCGGCAGGTACGGGAATTCTTGCTGCAGCTGCGGGTCATCGTAGATGGAAGCCAAGACCGGCGGGAAGGACTGCTCCGCGAAGGACTTCTGGTTGTCCTCGTTGATGATGAACTTCATGAAGTCGAGCGCGGTGCCCTTATTCTTGGAGTTGATATTGATGCCGTTGTTATAGCCGCCCAGCGTGGACACGCCTACACCGTCCTTGCCCAGCGGGGCCTGAACCTCGACGTCGACGCCGGCATCCACCGCGTTGGAGTACATATATGGCCAGTTCATGGCGAAGGCGGTCTTGCCCTCAGTAAAGGCCATATTGGTTTCTTCCTCGGTGGCGGCGGTGGAGTCCTTGGAAATGGTCTCCTCCTTGTAGGCATCCACCATGGCCTGCAGGCCGTCCTTGGCTTCCTTGGAATCAACGGTGACGTTGCCGTCCTTATCCAGGACAGAACCACCCCAACCTTCCATAAAGCCGGCGGTGTTGAGTGCCAAGCCCTCGTACTGCTTGAACTGGGTGGTCAGGCAGTCCTTGCCCTTGTCCAGTGCCTTGCAGGCGGACTTAAGGTCCGCGAACTTCTCCGGTGCCTTATCCGCGAGCTCGGTATTGCGGAAAAGCAGCTGTCCGTTGGTGTTTTGTGGCAGGGCGTAGAGCACGTCGTTATAGGTGGCGGACTCCACGGTGGCCGGCAAAAGCTCATCCGTATCGGTTTCAAAGTCACCATTGAGCGGTTGGAGCCACTGGTTGGCGGCGAACTCCGCGGTCCACACCACGTCGAGGGCCATGACATCGTAGTCATCGCTGCCCGCCTGCAGGGACTGCACCAGGGTTTCGCGCTGGGCGTCGGCCTCGCCGGCCAGCTCCTTGAGCGTGACCTTCTCGTCTGGGTGCTGCTCGTTCCACTTCTCGATGATGGGGGTCACCTTGTCCGTGTCATTTTTGCCCATGGCAAAGGTGATGGGGCCGCGCGCATCCGCACCGCCCTCAGAGGAGCCGCCCGCCGCGGAATCGGAGGAGGAAGAAGAGCAGCCGGCCAGTGCCAAAACTGCGGTTGTCGCAACGGTGGTGCGAAGCAGGAATTTCTTCATGGAATTCACCTTTCGGAAACTTTCGGTTCTTTAAACCTAAAATACGGAAACCAAAAGGTGGATAATTTTGGCCTATTTAACTCTAAATGGGGGTAGTAAAGGGGGATGTGGCTGGCTTGGCCGTGTACCTGTTCTACGACGGCCTAGCTGCCTTCGCGGCTAAGTCTCCTCCGTGGGGAATCGTGGGTGCTAGTTGTATTGACCTTAGATGTTAATTGGTTTGCCGAGATCCGCCCCGCTGGGTAGACTCTGCCGCATGTACTCAGGCATCGCTTTCATGAAGCTGCGTTCCGCCCGCTGACGGCGGCGGGACCCCTTCTGATCTTTCGTCTGCCGTCCTGGCCATCTGCCGGGCGGCCATCTTGTGCTGCCCGGCTCCATGACGAGCTGAGAGTATGCAATGCCAAACACACCAACCTTGCGGTCATGTGTGTGGAGTGGAACGCCCCAAGGGCTCGCCGCACACATCCGCGCTGAATCAATCCACATCACCTTGGGGGACAGGCACCTCCTGAACGGGCTGGACGTCACCGTCTCCGCCGGCTCACGTCTGGCGATCGTCGGGGACAACGGTCGTGGCAAGACCACCTTGCTTCACATTTTGGCCGGGCTCCTGACCCCTGACTCGGGAGTAGTGACCCAGATGGGTTCCCGCGTCTTGGTTAAGCAGGACATGTCTGCCGAGGGTAACCGCACCGTCGGCGACCTCATCGCCGAAGCGACTGCTCCCTCTAGGTCTGCGCTCGAGGCCCTTGACGTCGCGAGCGCTGCACTCGCCGCGGGTGACGACGCGGCCGATGCCTATTCCGCAGCGCTCGAGACCGCCACGCTACTGGACGCCTGGGACGCAGAAAGGCGGGTGGACATCGCACTGGCAGGCCTTGACGCCTGCAGCGACCGCGCTCGCATCCTGTCGACCTTGTCGGTCGGACAACGTTACCGGGTCCGGCTCGCCGTCGCACTTGGATCGACCCCCGACCTGCTCCTGTTGGATGAGCCCACCAACCACCTGGATGCTGAAGGACTGTCTTTTCTAACCGAGCAACTGCGTGACCACCCTGGTGGCCTGGCTCTGGTCAGTCACGACCGCGCGCTGCTGCATGATGTGGCGACGACCTTCCTGGATCTCGACCCGACCCGAGATGGTGTCCCGCGAACCTACTCGGGCGGCTACAAAGGCTGGATTGAAGGCCGCCGACGAGAACGCCTCAAGTGGGAACAGGATCACGCCGCCCAGGTTGCCCGACACGAGGAACTGACACGCGCTGCAGCCGAGGCGCGCTCCCGCCTGTCCCAGGGTGGATGGAGACCTGAAAAGGGCACAGGCAAGCACCAACGCGCCACACGCGCTGCTGGAGTGGTCCAAGCCTTCAACCGACGTATCGAAGACCTGAAAAGTCATGAAATCGGCGTCCCGGCGCCGCCACTGCGTCTTGCGTGGCCCGCCTCGGCAACCCGTGCCGGACAGAGCATCATGAACGCCACCCAGGTTACTGTGAAGGACCGATTGGACGCTCCGGTTTCGGTCGACGTGAACGGCGGTGACCGGTTGGTGGTCACCGGACCGAACGGCACGGGAAAATCCACCCTGTTGGCACTTGTCGCAGGGCGGCTGGCCCCCACCACGGGACATGTGCGAGTTAATCCGAGAGCGCGCATCGCTCTGCTGTCCCAAGAGGTCCCCGACTGGGACCGCTCCAGCCCCGCACACGAGGTCTATGAGGCGTACCTGACGAAGCTAGGCCGTCGAGCTCAGGCGCCGTCCCTCGGCTCGCTCGGGCTGCTGGAAGCCTCCGCAACCGGCACGCCGGTGGGGCGCTTGTCGCAAGGACAGCAACGCCGTCTCCACCTGGCCATGTGTCTGGCCCAGGATCCAGACCTGCTGCTCCTGGACGAGCCCACCAATCATCTGTCCTCGATCCTCGTTGATGACATCACCACCGAGCTGCTGCAGACCTCCTGCGCGGTGATCGTTGCCACGCATGACCGGCAGATGCTCCACGACCTGGCCGACTGGCCCCACCTGAACCTTGACCTGAAGGACATGCCATGAACCCGCTTCACCCCTTGACCATCACCACGTACCGTCAGCTGTTCGCAGCGATGGTGCTGACCATCTTCGCCCAGGGTGCCTGGGCCCTCTACCTTGCCATGCAGACCCTCGACCTGGGCGCCACGCCAGCCACCCTGTCGGGTGTCGTAGTCTGGAGCGGCATTGGCCTGCTTGCAGGATCCCTCCCAGCTGGCGTAATTGCAGACCGGATCCCCAATAAGTCCGTCATCGTGGGCGTGCTCACCCTGAACCTCGCTATCGCGACCGCTACGTCCACGGCAGCAATCCTCGACATTGTTACCTTCTGGATGCTCGCGGTTTCCGCGTTCATTATTGGCACTTCAACCGCCTTCTTCTTCCCCGCCTACACGGCGCTGGTGCCAGTCCTGGTGGACGGTGACGACTTAATGGCCGTCAACGGCCTCGAAGGTGCCGCCCGCCCGTTGGTCGGACAGGCAATTGCGCCCGCCGCCGTCGGAGCGGTCATCGGTGCCAGCATGCCCGCCGCTGGCGGATACCTCATCGCAGCAGCACTCGGACTTGCCCTGCTTGCGGCTCTGCAGCTTCCCGCCCCCACCCGCGCCGAGCCCGAGACCGACGGTGCGGAAGACTCACTGATCACCGACCTGCTCGACGGCTTCCGCTACGTTTCCCGCACACGTTGGGTCCGCTCCAGTGTCCTGTTCGCGGCCGTAATGGGACTGGTAGTGACTGGACCACTCGAAGTCCTCCTACCTGCCCTCATGCGCTCATCGCATGACAACGGACCTGCACTCTACGGCACCGTCCTGGCTGCCCTCGGCGCGGGCGGGGTGGTGGGTTCTCTGCTAGCTGGGTCGTGGCGCACACCGGAACGCTTCCTGCCGGCCATGGTCGGTGCCTGGGTGATCGGATGCCTGCCCCTGTCCATCCCGGCGCTCACCAGCAATTCGTGGGCCATCGGCGCAGGCCTCGCGTTCTACGGGGCGCTGATCGGGATCGGAATGGTCATCTGGGGAGCAGTACTCCAAGAACACGTCCCCTTGGAGATGCTCGGCCGGGTCGCCAGCCTCGACTTCTTTATATCCATCGCCTTCATGCCTCTGTCCATCGCTCTCACCGGACTCCTCAGCCGCCACATCGACATCAGAACTCTGTTTATCGCCGCCGGACTAGTGCCACTGGCCACGGGAGCACTCCTCGCAGCCCTGGGACAACTCAAGATGCCGCAGAAGACGCTTGTCGAGGCAGGAGAGGATTAATGCATGCCAACGCCATCCTCACACCTCGCCACCGCTCGGAGGTCGCCCAACTCCTCGTCGACGACGGATGGCCGATTAGCGAGGTCGCTGCCCGCTTCCAGGTCTCATGGCCGACCGTATCCTCTCGTCTTGCCATTTCAACCGGCTGACTCGCGTCGGCCGCGCTACGAGCATGACCACCCCGGAGCAAGCCCTACGACCCGTGGATAGGCACGGTCTACGTCCACGCCGTCATCGACGACTACTTCTGCCTCGTCTACGCCGAGATTCACGATGGCGAAACCGCAATCACCGCCACCGCGGTCCTGGTGGGGTTGGCGAGTGATTCAACGCCCACCGGTATACTTCCGAAGCCGAACGCCGCGGTGAGCTCGACGCCTGGCTGCATTACTACAACCGGCATCGTCCCCACACTGCGTGTGGAGACCAGCCGCCGTTTTCACGTTTGACTTACCGCTCCGGTTAGTTCAGCTAGTCCTAGGCGATGCGACGGCCCGTTTCTGGATCGAAGCGGTGCGCCTCGCGTGGGTTGAAGGTCAGTACCACCGCTTCACCCCGCTGCGGTGGGGTACCTTCGGCGCGGGCAACTAGACGATTGTCGCCAACGGTGACGTAGACATAAGACTCCGCGCCGAGTTCTTCCACGATGTCTACGACGCCCTGGAAGCCCACTGGGCCCTTATTGATGAACATCTTTTCCGGGCGCACGCCCACGCGGGAGCCGTTGTAATCAAAGATATTCATCGCCGGCGAGCCGATGAACCCGGCGACGAATTCGTTCGCGGGGGCGTCGTAAAGCTCGCGCGGCGGGGCTACCTGCTGCAGCTCGCCGTCCTTGAGCACCGCCACGCGGTCGCCCATGGTCATAGCCTCCACCTGGTCGTGGGTGACATACACCGTCGTCGTGCCCAGGCGCTGCTGGAGGCTGGCCAGCTCCGCGCGGGTCTGTACGCGCAACTTGGCATCCAGGTTGGACAGCGGCTCATCCATAAGAAAGGCCTTCGGCTCGCGGACAATGGCCCGGCCCATGGCCACGCGCTGGCGCTGACCGCCGGACAGATCCTTGGGTTTGCGCTTGAGATACTCGGTCAGGCCGAGCGTTTCTGCCGCCTCGTGCACCTTGGCTTTGATCTCGGATTTGGGAAGCTTTGCCAGCTTCAGGGCAAAGCCCATGTTTTCTTCCACCGTCAGGTGCGGGTAGAGGGCATAGTTCTGGAAGACCATGGCGATATCGCGATCGCCTGGTTCCAGGTTGGTCACGTCCTTGCCGTCGATGGTGATGCGGCCGCTGGAGGTAGGTTCCAGGCCCGCCAGCGCGCGTAGCGTTGTGGACTTGCCGCAGCCCGATGGACCAACGAGGACTAGGAATTCGCCGTCCGCGATATCGAGGTCCAAGTCTTTTACCGTGGGCGCGCTCGCGCCGGGGTAGGTGATGTTGACCTTTTCAAAAGTGACCTTTGCCATGCGCAACACACTAGCACCATTGGCGGCCGGTATCCTTGAAGCTTATGACAGCACTTGATTTGGAACGCATTCGCACCGCGCTGGCGGACGATTTCACCACCATCGATTTCGTGGAAAAGACCGGCTCCACCAATACCGATTTGATGCAGGCCACCAACGTTGCGGATGGCACCGTGCTGCTTGCCGACGAACAACTTTCCGGCAAGGGTCGCCTCGGCCGCACTTGGACCGCGCCGGCCGGCTCCCAGGTCATCTTCTCCGTGCTCTTGCTGCCGGAATCCCTCGAGCACCTGGGCACACTGCCGCTGGCCGCGGGCCTCGCGGTGACCGATTCGATCGAGGGCACCGTGCTGAAGTGGCCAAACGACGTGCATATCGACGGCAATAAGCTGTGTGGCATCCTTGCCGAGGCCGGTCCCGTGGGCCAAGCCTTCAAGGCCGCGCCAAAGACCGAGCTCACCAAGGTGGAGGTAGGCAAGGCTGAAGTTAACAAGGCGGAGGTTAATAAGGCCGAAGTAAATAAGGCAGTAGGTGGCGCCGCACCATCCGCGCGCGTCGTCGTGGGCATGGGCATCAACGTCACCCTGACTCGTGAGGAACTACCGATTGAAAAGGCCACCTCGCTCGCACTCGAGGGCCGCGATACGGACCGCACCGAGCTGGCCATTACCGTGCTGAAGAACCTGCGCCGTCGCATCGTGCAGTGGGAGAACCAAGATCCGCAGCTTCTTCGTGACTACCGTGCGGTCTGCTCCTCGCTCGGCCAGGAGGTACGCTTAGAGACCCCGTCCGGCGATGTCACCGGGCACGTTGATGAAATCGGCGAAGACGGCCGCATCATGGTCGCCGGCGAGTACTATTCCGCAGGTGATGTCACGCACCTGCGCCCACAGCAGTAAATCACCACAGTAGACACGCGAGGTAGCATCCATAGTTATGGGACTAATGAAGATGGGCCAAGGTGAGGTCAAGCGCGCGGATGTCTCCGCGCCGTTTCGCGCGCTGATTTTCCCCTTCCTCGAGCTCATCCTCATCACCGGCCTGCTGTGGATCGCCATCGGCTGGTGCGATGTCCAAGCAGTAGACCCGATGCTGCGCAACGGCCTCGTCGCGGTATGGGCGCTGCTGGGAATCTGGCGCTTTGTCATTCCTCTTTATAAGGCCCGCCGGAAGCGCTTCATCGTGACTAATAGGCGCGTCATCGCGCGCGAGGGCCGCAATATCGATTCGATTCCGCTGCAGGATATCCGCGGCGCCCGCAAGCGCCGGGGCGGGGTATCCCTAGCAATTCACGGCTGGGACCGGGCCATGTATTTTCCCAACGTGGCCAAGCCCAAGCGCGTGGCCGAGATTATTAATGATCGCCCTTGGTTTTAACCTCGGTGGTGTGCAGCTGGCTATCCAGATCCTCGGGGGAGAGGTTGGCGCGGCTGAATTCTTGCGTCAGCGGCAGTCGCAGCTCTAGGTCGGAGGCGGGGCAGAGCTCAACCGTTGCCTTATCCACTACGTAGTCCAGCACGTGGCCGCCGG
Organism: Corynebacterium sp. ACRPO; assembly: GCF_022347205.1. Classification (GTDB taxonomy): domain Bacteria; phylum Actinomycetota; class Actinomycetes; order Mycobacteriales; family Mycobacteriaceae; genus Corynebacterium. Next base: position 37,896 of record NZ_JAKRNE010000011.1, read on the forward strand.
AGGTGCGGGCGGCGTCGATAAAGTGCACGTGGCAGCCGGGTACCGAGATTCCCTTTTCATAGACGGGGGTGCGGAAGCCGCCGATGACGCCCTCGACGTCCTTAAAGTGCAGCTCCTTATCGCCGCCCACGGCCTCAGACATTGGCGGGTAGGGCTTTTCTTGTTTGACCACCGTGCGGGTGGTGACCTCTTTGAACGTGCCCAGGATGCGCACCGCGTACATGTAGTTAGCGGAAGGCTCGAGCTTATCGATGAACGCGGAGAGCTGATCGCGGCGCAGGCCCGCGGGGGCGTCGGCAGTAATGCGCGGGACAAAGTTCGTGGCCACCGCGTAGGGGGTGCGCTGGTCCAAGTCTGCAATCTGCGCGGAGCCATCGCCACGCAGCTGGTAGCAGGTGCCATCCAAAATGATCATCTCTCCGTCGAGGCCATCAAAGGTGCCGAGGCCAAAATTGCCTTTACCTAGCAGTTCCGAAATGGTCATTTCACCGTCATAAATGCCGTCCAGCAAAGCGGTCATGAGGGAATTTTGGAAGATGGTATGACGAGTGAACATAGTATCCAGGCTAGTATTGGGGGCGTGAGTGACTTAAAGCCTATTGTAACTGTTTGTGGCGACGGTCAGCTGGCTCGCATGATGCAGCCGGCCGCCGCGGAACTCGATATTCACCTGCGGATTCTGGCCAGCAAGCCGGACTCCTCCGCCGCGCAGGTCACCCCAGACGTGGTGCTGGGGGATTACACCTCCTTGGAGGAGCTGCGCGGCGTGGCAGAGGGCGCGGATGCCATTACCTTCGAGCATGAGCATGTGCCCAACGAGCACTCTGCCGCGCTTATCGACGCCGGATTTAACGTCCAGCCCCAGCCCACCGCCCTTATCTATGCGCAGGATAAGCTCAAGATGCGCGAAAAGCTCGCCGCGCTGGGCGCTCCCGTGCCGCGCTTTGCCGCCATCGACTCGGTGGCCGATGCCCGCGCCTTTTTCGACGCCGTCGATGGCCGCGTGTGTCTCAAGGCCCGCCGCGGTGGTTATGACGGCAAGGGCGTATGGTTCCCCACCGCTGATAATTGCTTTGAGCTGGTCGCCGAGCTGCTCGAGGCCGGAACCCCGCTGATGGCAGAGGAAAAGGTGGAACTTACCCGCGAGCTTTCCATCTTGGTCGCCCGCCGTCCTTCCGGCGAGGCCAAGGTGTGGCCGATTACCCAGTCCCGCCAGGAAAACGGCATCTGCGCCGAGGCCATTGCCCCCGCCCCTGGCCTTACACCGGAACTTTCCCAGCGCGCGTCCGAGCTGGGCCTGGCCATCGCCGAGTCCCTCGGCGTGACCGGCATGCTGGCCGTCGAACTCTTTGCTTTCGACGGCCCCGAAGGCGAGGATATCTCCGTCAACGAACTGGCCATGCGCCCGCATAACACCGGCCACTGGACCCAGGATGGCTGCGTGACCTCTCAATTTGAGCAGCACCTGCGCGCCGTGCTCGACCTCTCCTTGGGCGCAGTCGACGTGCTTGCCCCCGTCACCGTGATGGCCAATGTTTTGGGCGCTGACGAAGATCCCGCCATGCCTATGCCGGAGCGCGTACGCGAGGTCATGCAGCGCTACCCGCAGGCCAAGATTCACCTCTACGGCAAGGATCACCGCCCTGGCCGCAAGATTGGCCACGTCAACGTCACCGGTGAAGATACCGACGAGACCCTGACCATCGCCCGCCAGGCCGCGCACTTCCTCGTGCACGCCGAATGGGCTTAAATTCCTTCCTGTAGAAAGGACACTATGCAACCGCACGTAGGCATCATCATGGGCTCCGATTCCGATTGGTCCACCGTTGAACCCGCCGCTCAGGTCCTCGCGGACTTTGGCATCCCCTTCGAGGTCGGCGTGGTCAGCGCCCACCGCACCCCGGAAAAGATGCTGGCCTATGCCAAGGAAGCCCATACCCGCGGGTTGAAGGCGATTATCGCTTGCGCCGGCGGTGCCGCGCACCTTCCCGGCATGGTCGCCGCGGCCACGCCGCTGCCGGTCATCGGTATCCCCCGCGCACTAAAGGATCTCGATGGCCTCGACTCCCTCCTGTCCATCGTGCAGATGCCCAGCGGCGTGCCGGTAGCCACCGTCTCCATCGGCGGTGCGAAGAACGCCGGCCTGCTCGCCGCCCGCATCCTCGGCGCTGGCGACCCCGCCATCCAAGACAAGATGGTGGACTACCAAAAGCAGATGGCCGAGGAAGTCGAGCAGAAGGATAAGAACCTGCGCGACAAGCTGCTAGGAGAGTAGCTCTCCGGTCTAAGGCCAAACAAAACAAGCACGTTTTAGCCAAAACTACGTAGTTTTTCGGCAGAACGTGTTTGTTTTTGTCTCCTATTCTCTAGCGAAGTTCTCGTCGCTCTTCGCCAACATGCAAAACAAGCACGATCGGGCAAAATTTGCGGAGGAAAAGGATAAAACGTGCTTGCTTTGCATCGTTGTAGCCTGCGGCGTGAGGAAGCGTGCTTTAAGCTTTCGGGCAGGGGAATAATGCTCAAAGGGGGAAGCATGGAAGAAGTACTGGTTTCAGGCCTAAGCAGGGGAGAGCTTAATACTCATGTAGCGAATGGAAAGATAATCCGAATCGGCCGCGGGATTTATACGTGGCGGGAACCGACTCCCATGGAGGTAGCTCGCATCCTGCACAAGCGGTGGCCTGGAATCATGCTTGCAGGAAGCTCTGCGGTGCAGCTGTACTCCAAGAAGGCGATGACCTTTCCTCTGAAATTTGCCTACAAGCATGTCGTGAGTGGTTCGCAGTGGTTTGAAGCCGAGCCAATTTACGGCTAGCGCCCTTCAATTTCTTCCGTGACCTGCTCAAAAGAGAAGCGTTCGCCGGTATCGGCGGCGCGGGCTTGGCGGAGGGCTTCAGCATCTGCGGCGGCTTCGAGGCGGTCAAGGAAAGCTAGTTCCTGAGGCGAAATGATAACTGCGGCTTCCTTACCGTTGCGGGTGACAACGGTGCGGGTGCCTGCGTAGTGGGCTTGGTCAATGACCTGGCCTAAGCGGGTGCGGAGTTCGGAAAGTGGCAAAGACAATGAAAGCTCCTAATACATCAAAGTACTACTAGTACTAAGTTAGCAAAGAGTACAACTTTTTAAGAGGTCATGGACTACAACATCGCGTTTACGCGGCAGGCTAAGCGAGAGTTACAAAAAATCCATCAGGGAAACCGAAAGCAATATCAACGGATTAAGCGCGCGATCGGTGGACTGGCTAAAGACCCATATCCACCGGGATCTATCGCTTTGTCCGGCAGGAGTGGCCGAAGAATAAGGGTGGGAAATTACCGCGTGCTGTACTCCGTTGAGGAGCAAGAAGTGCTGGTGGAAGTGTTTACCGTAGGGGCACGCGGAAACGTCTATAAGCGCTAGAAGGGCACGCCGGAGCGCAGGATGACATTGGCAAACGGCGTGGTGGAACCGGTGCGCACGACAAAGGAGGCGCGGGCGACCTCGCGCTTGAGGTCGTCGTGGGAGACCTCGGTGACCGGGACCGCGGGAAGCAGGGAGCGCACCTCGGGCGGGGTGGTATCGGCGATGGTGGCGGCTTCGACCACGACCTCATCGAGGAGGGCCGCCAGGGTATCGGCAAAGGTGGGGATGCCGAAGGTCAGCGTGAGGTCGATGACGGGCACAGCGTGGGGGATGGGCAGGCCGCAATCGGCGATAACGAAGGTATCGGTGTGGCCCAAGCGGGCGACGGCGCTGGTGAGCGCGGGATTGAGCAGGCCGGACCTACGCATCGGTGACCTCCGGCAGGGCGGATTCGGTGGTGGGGTAGGACGGCTGTGCGCCGTTGCCGGTGGCGGCGAAGGCGCCGACGCGGGCGGCGAAAGTGGCGGCATCGACAAGCGAGGCACCGGTGAGCAGCTGGGCGCAGAAGGCACCCGCGAAGGCATCGCCGGCGCCGGTGGTATCCACGGCGGTCACGCGCGGGGTGGGGATATCCGTGCCGCTCTCCGGGGTGGCCACGTAGGCGCCGTGGGCGCCGAGGGTCAGCACGACGGACCGGAAGCCGGCCTCTACTAGGCGGTGGGCGAGCTCGCGCGGGGCGCCTTCAGACGGTAGACCGAGCTGGTCCAAGATGAGCCCGGCCTCGTGTTCATTGGCCAGCAAAGGATTGGCTTGCAGGAGCGAATCGCGGTCGACCTCGACCACGGGCGCGAGGTTAACCACCACTCGGCCTTGGGCCGCCTCGACCGCGGCCTGGAAACCGGAGGCGGGGATTTCACCTTGGAGGAGGACCACGTCGGCGTCGGCGATGGTGGAGGCGCGGGAGGAGACAAAGGGGGCGTCGACAAGCGCGTTGGCACCGGGGGAGATGACGATGGTGTTCTCGCCATCGGCTGAGACAGTAATGACGGCGAGGCCGGTGTTGGTATCGGCCTGCTCCACGGCGCTCAGATCGATGCCGGAGGTGCGCATGTAGTGCATGGCGGGCTCGGCATAGGGATCTGAGCCGACCGCGCCCACGAAGGCCACGGTAGCGCCCAGCTGTGCGGCCGCGACAGCCTGGTTAGCGCCCTTGCCCCCGGCCAAGATGTCGCCGCCAGAGCCCAGGAGGGTCTCGCCGGGCTGTGGGTGGCGCTCGGCGTGCACGATGAGATCGGCATTGATGGAACCGACGACGGTTAGCTTGCTCATTGGAAATCCTCCACATTGTCGCGGGTGACGGTGATGACCTCGACGGGAACGCTTTTCTCCGCCGCGCCACCGTGCAGGAGCGCTGCGGCTTGTTCGATGGCGCGGGCACCGAGCTCTGCGGGCTGCTGGGCGATGGTAGCTTCCAGCTTGCCATCTTTGACCGCTTTGAGGCCATCGAAGGTGCCATCAAATGCCACCACCTTGACCTCAGATCCAGCGCGCGAGCCCAAAGCTTCGACCGCGCCGAGCGCCATTTCATCGTTCTCTGCAAAGATGGCCTTGATATCCGGGTTGGCCTGCAGCAAGTTGGTGGCGACGTTGAGTCCTTCCGTGCGGTCGAAATTCGCCGATTGCTTGCCGACGACCCGAATGTCCCCGTACTTCGCAATCTGCTCTTCAAAGCCCTTGCCGCGCTCGCGCGAGGCGGAGGTACCAGCGGTGCCCTGCAGGATGAGGATATCGCCCTTTTCCCCGATGGCTTCAGCGAGCTTATCCGCCGCTTGCGCGCCACCGGCGACGTTATCGGACGCCACCATGGAATCCAGCTCTACGCCGTTGACATCGCGATCCACGCCGATGACGGGCACGCCGTCATTTTTGATGCCGCGAACCGCTGGGGCAACGGCATCGGAATCGGTGGGGTTGACCACGACTACCTTGGCGCCCATGGAGGTGGCATTGCCCAGCTGATTGACCTGCTGGGCGGGGTCATCGGAGGCGTCTTGGATGTCTAGCGGAACGCCGAGTTCCTTGGCCTTATCCTGTGCGCCGTGGCGCAGTTCGACGAAGAAGGGGTTGGTCTGCGTGGAGAGCGCTAGCGTGATGCGGTTGCGGTCTTCCTCCGAGCGGTTGCAGGAGGCAAGGCCTAGCGCGAGGGCGGGTACGAGGAGGGTGGCGATGAGTTTTTTCATGGCGGGTGCTCCTTAGTTGGCCGTCTTATTGCGGATGACGTCGAAGCCGACGGCCAGCGCGATGACCAGGCCGATAACGATTTGCTGCCAGAAGGAGGAGACGTTGAGCAGGTTCAAGCCATTGCGGATGACCGCTAGCAAGATCGCGCCGACCAGCGTGCCGGTGGCCTTGCCTTGGCCACCGGAGAGCGAGGCGCCACCGATGACGACGGCCGCAATAGCATCGAGCTCATAGCCGGTGCCGGCCTGTGGCTGTGCGGATTCGAGGCGGCCGGCCATGACCATGCCGGCCCAGGCGGCGAAGAAACCGGAGAGTGCGAAGACAGCGATCTGAATACGCTTGACCGGCAGGCCCGAGAGGCGGGCGGCCTCCAGATTGCCGCCGATGGCGTACATGGAACGGCCGAGCACCGTGCGCTCCAGAATGAACCAACAGATGAGCCCGGCGATGACCATCATGATGATGGGCACGGGGAAGCCGGCGATATCGCCGCCAAAGGCATTGACGGACGGGGCAGTCTCAATTGGCGAGCCCTGGGAGATCACCAGGGTGAGGCCGCGGGCGATGGACATCATGGCCAGCGTCGCGATGAAGGAAGGGATCTTGCCCCACGCGGTGGCCATTCCGCAGATGGCGCCGGCCAGCGCGCCCACGAAAAGGCCCAGGAGCAGAGTGAGCCAGCCAGGCAGTCCCGCGGTGGAGAACATATAGGCGGAGACCATGGCGCCGAGCGCGGCGACTGAGCCCACCGAGAGGTCGATGCCGGCGGTGACAATGACAAAGGTCATGCCGAAGGCCAAGATGGCCACCGTCGCGGCTTGGATGCCGATATTGAGCAGGTTCGCCACGGTAAGGAAATACGGCGTAGCGATAAACAGCGCGATGCACAGGGCAATGAGGCCGACGAGCGCGCCATTATTCATCGCCCAGTTAACTACTCGATTCTTGGTCATGCTTCATCCTTGGGGTTAGTGCCGGCAGGCGCGGCAGCAGAGGCAGAGGTAGAAGAGGTCACATTGGATACGGCAAAGGCCATGACCTCGTCCTGGGTGGAGTCCTTAGGTAGCTGGCCGGCGAGTTGGCCGCCGGACATGACGAGGATGCGGTCGGACATACCGAGCACCTCAGGTAGATCGGAGGAGGCCATGAGCACGGCGCCGCCGGCAGCGGTGACTTCATTGATGATGTTGTAAATCTCCACCTTGGCGCCGACGTCGACGCCGCGGGTGGGCTCATCGAGGAGGAGGACCTTGGAACCGGCCAGTACCCAGCGGCCAAAGACAGCCTTTTGTTGGTTGCCGCCGGATAGGTTCCGGATGGGCTGGGAGAGATCAGCCATGCGGATGCGCAGCTTCTCCGCTACGTCACCGGCGCGGCGGCGTTGGCCGCTGCGGTCTGCAAGCCCCGCCTTAGCGGTGGGGTAGAGGGTGGCGAATCCGAGGTTATCGCCCACGGAGGCATCTAGAACTAGCGCTTGGGATTTGCGGTCTTCGGGGATATGGCCCACGCCGGCGCGGATGGCAGCACGAATATCGCCGCTGCGCAGCTGCGTGCCGCCGACACGGATGGTGCCGGAATCGTAGGGGTCGGCGCCTGCGATGGCGCGAATGATTTCGGTGCGGCCGGCGCCCACGAGCCCGGCCAGGCCGACGACTTCGCCGGCATGGACGGTGAAGGTGACGTCGTGAAAGGCGCCGTCGGCAGTCAGCTCGGAGACCTCCAGCAGGGCCTCACCGCGCTCAGGAGGAACCTCGCGCGGGTACTGGTTTTCAATCTCGCGGCCGACCATGAGGCGCACCAGCTCGTCTTCGTCCGTATCGGCTGGGACCTCGGCGATGAAAGAGCCATCGCGCAGCACGCTGATGGTCTCCGCGATGCGCGCCAGCTCCTCCAGGTGGTGGCTGATAAAGACCATGGCCACGCCCTTGGCCTTGAGTTCCTCGAGCACGGCAAAGAGCGCATCAACCTCCTTGCCGGTGAGCGCGGCCGTGGGCTCATCCAAGATGAGAATGCGCGCGTTCATAGACAGCGCCTTGGCGATTTCCACGAGCTGCTGTTTGGCCACGCCCAGCTCACCCACCGGCATGTCTAGGTCCACGTCCAAGCCGATAAGGTGCAGTGCCGCTTGGGCTTGTGCCTTGAGATGCTTGCGATTGACCAACCCGAAGCGGCGTGGGGTGCGCCCGAGCATGATGTTCTCGGCCACCGACATGGTGGGCACAAGGTTGAGCTCCTGGTGAATGGTGGCGATGCCCAGTGCCTCAGAGGCCTTGGTATCTGGGATCTTCACCTCTGTGCCATCTACCAGGATGCGGCCGAAATCTGGTTCGTGAACGCCGGCAATCATCTTGATGAGGGTGGACTTGCCGGCGCCGTTTTCACCCAGCAAGGCCTGGACCTGGCCGCGGCGGACGGTGAGGTCTACACCCTTAATGACCTCCACCGGGCCGAAGGATTTGGTGACATTGTCCAGGCGCAAAACGCAATCACTCATGGCGTGGCTCCATCGAGTTGGTGGGCGGTGGACATGCGTGGGATGTAGCGGGTTTCTAGCACCTCGCCTTCCGGTTGGTGCTTATCATTGATGGCCGCGATGAGCTTGGCCGTGGCGGTCTCGCCCATTCTGGCCACGTCCTGGTCAACCACCGAGATAGGGGAGGGCTGGAAGCGCAGGTAGATGAAATCATCGAAGCCGACGAGCGCGATTTCTTCTCCGATGCGCTTGCCCGCATTATGGCAGGCCTCCAGCGCGCCGGCCGTCATCATGGAATCGCCGGCAATGAGCGCGGTGACGCCTTCTTGCAGGAGTGCGAGGGCTCCTTTATAGCCCTCACGGTGGCGGTAGCTGCCGTGGTGGATATGGGTAGGCATGCCGCGGGTGGCGGTCTTGAAAGCTTGCAGGCGCTGGCGGCCGGTGGAGGTTTCCTGCGGCCCGGAAAGATAGCCGATGTGCGTGTGCCCCTTCTCTTTGAGCTGTTCCACGGCTTGTTTCATACCCGTGTGGGGGTCTGATAGGACTGCTGGAATCTGGCCCAGGGCGCGGTCAATGAGCACGAGCGGGCGGTAAGCGCGCGCCTGCTCGAGCGCTTCTTCGGCGCCTTCGAGAGGTACCGCGATAATGCCGTCTACCTGGCGTTCCATCAGGGCATCGAGGGCTTTGACTAAGCGCTGCGGATCCTCGCCACAACTGGTAATCATCGTAGCGAGTCCCTGCTTATCGGCGGCTTCTTCAATGGCTGCGGCCATTGCGGCGAAGTAGGCATTGTCTAGGCTGGGGATGACCAAGCCGATGGCGTTAGATCGGGAGCTGCGCAAAGCTCGGGCTTGGGCATTGGGCCTATAGTTGAGCTTGATGGCCGTGTCCTTGACGCGTTGGCGCGTGGACTCCGAGATGGCTGGGTTGCCCGAGAGCGAACGGGACGCGGTGGAAATGGATACTCCAGCAGCAGCGGCCACGTCCTTGAGGGTGGTTCCGGCCATGCTGTCCTCCTTGGTTTAGGCTAGTGAGCCGGCTTCCGGCCCTCCTGAGTGCAATCGATTGCACATTTGAGATAAAGGTACGGCTATTTCCATCTTCCTGTCAAGAGCTGGCAAGTCTATGCTGGTATCCATGTCTGACCCGCTCCTTGTTTTGGGCTCCCGCGTAACCCACGGCTACCCCGGCGCCATGCTGCGCTCGCGCCTAGACAAGGCATTGGCGCTCTATAGCGGGCAGCAGATTATTGTCTCGGGCCGTGGTGAGGCGGGGCCCATGGCTACATACCTCAGTGAGCGCGGTGTGCCGGCCGAGCGGGTAGTGGTGGAGCCGGAAGCAACGAGCACTAATGAAAATCTAGAGAATGCCCACCGCTTGGCCCCGGATGCTGTATTGCACGTGGTGACCAGTGATTTTCATATCCTGCGCACCGCGTTGTGGGCCTGGCACCTCGGCATTGCCGTGCGCCTGCATCCCGCGCGCACCCCGTGGCGGTTGATGCCGCGCAATTACCTGCGCGAAGTCCTAGCCACACCACACTCCGCAGCGCGAATAGTGTGGCGGCGGATGCGGGGATAGCGCTCCTGCCCCGGTGTGGCGGCTCGCGGCCCATAGGTGTCTCCAGCCCCGAAAGAGGTTAACAAGCGGTTAACTCTACCGCGGTGAGCAGCAGAAATAGAAGGTATTCGCGGGTAGTTATGCAAACGATTGACCTGTGCTTTGCCGTACTCCTAGGCTAATTCCAACGAAAGTTATAGCCAGAAAGGTCTTTGTTATGACCAGTGGAGCAGCGCTTGGTCCTGACGCTGACTACCCCAGCGTCGCACTTGCCCATGGCGATTATGCGGCCGAGATTGGTCTATTCGGCGGTGCACTCAAAGCGCTGACCTATCGCGGCGCGCCCTTGGTAGAAAGCTACGAAGGCAAGCCGCCGCTGATGGCCGGAGTGGTGCTGGCGCCGTGGCCGAATCGCACCGAGGATGGCTGGTTTGAATGGCAGGGGACCGGACACCAGTTGGAGATCGACGAACCGGAGCGCAATAACGCCATCCATGGATTCGCGGTGGATTGGTGGCACGTCAAGGAACGCTCGGACAACCGGGTGGCTCTTGCCTTTGATATTGAGCCGCGCCAGGGCTGGCCGTGGGCGATTCAACTAGAGGCCACCTATACCCTCGATGAGCAGGGATTGCACCACCAGCTCACCGCCCGCACCGCGGAACCCGGCGAGGTTCCCTTCGCCTATGGGCTGCACCTTTACCTCTCCCCACAGGGAGCTGGGGCGGAGGAAGCGGTGCTCAGTGTGGACGTCGGCAAGCGCTATCTGCTCGACGCCCGCAACCTGCCTACGGGAAAGACGGAGCAGGTGCGCATTGTTAATCAACCTATCGCCGAGGTGGACTGGGACGATTGCTTCCACGGCGAAGGCCCACTGATGGCCGTGTATTCGGCCGGTGGAAAGGGCGTGCGCTTGGAGATGGGCGAAGGCCTGAACTGGGTGCAGATGTTTACCCCGGCCGATTTCCCGCGGGCAGGCGGCCCCGGCAAGGCATTGGCCGTGGAGCCGATGAGCGCGCCGCCGAATGCGCTGCGCAGCGGGGAAGACCTCGTGCGCCTGAGCGCTCAGAACCCGCAGAGATTCACGCTGCGCCTTGCAGCAGAGAACAATAACTAGAAAGGTCAGCCATGGAGACTGCTGAATCCGTATTGAGGCTCGATGCCTCCTGGGTGGACTACTTCTTGGTAGCCATCTACTTCCTCTTCGTGCTAGGCATCGGCTGGGCCGCTAAGGCCCGAGTGTCTAGCTCCATCGACTTCTTCCTCTCCGGCCGGGGATTGCCCGCCTGGGTGACCGGCCTAGCCTTCGTCTCGGCCAACCTGGGTGCGGTGGAGATCATCGGTATGTCCGCCAATGGCGTGGAGTATGGCTTCCAAACCATGCACTACTTCTGGATCGGCGCCATCCCGGCAATGGTCTTTTTGGGCATTGTGATGATGCCGTTCTACTACGGCTCCAAGGTGCGCTCGGTGCCGGAGTTTATGCGCAAGCGCTTTGGCAATGCCGCACACCTGGTGAACGCGATTTCCTTCGCCGTGGCCCAGCTGCTGATTGCCGGCGTGAACCTGTACTTGCTGGCCACCATTGTGGAGGCCTTGCTGGGCTGGCAGATGTGGGTATCGCTCCTCGTGGCCGGCCTCATCGTGCTGTCCTATATCACCCTGGGTGGCCTTTCGGCCGCCATTTATAACGAGGTCCTCCAGTTCTTCGTCATTATCGCCGCACTTGCCCCGCTGACCATCATTGGTTTGAACCGCGTTGGTGGTTGGAATGGGCTGAAGGACGCGGTGGCTCAGGACTCGCACTTCCACACGTGGCCGGGCACGGATATCTCCGGTTTTGAGAACCCAGTGTGGTCCGTCATCGGCATCGTGCTGGGCCTCGGCTTTGTGCTTTCCTTCGGTTACTGGACCACCAACTTCGTAGAGGTACAGCGCGCCATGGCTTCCGATTCCATTTCGGCCGCCCGCAAGACCCCGATCATCGGCGCCTTCCCCAAGATGTTCGTGCCCTTCCTCGTGGTCATTCCGGGCATGGTTGCCTCTGTATCCGTGGCTGATTTGATGGAGGAGCGCGCGGAGCCCAACGACGCCATCTTGCTGCTCATGCGCGACCTTCTGCCCAATGGCCTGCTGGGCGTGGCGATCGCCGGCCTGCTCGCTTCCTTCATGGCCGGCATGGCCGCGAATATCTCGGCCTTTAATACCGTCATCTCCTATGACATCTGGCAGACCTACGTGGTCAAGGACCGCGAGGATGACTACTACCTGAAGTTCGGCCGCATCGCCACGATTATCGCCACCGCTATTGCCATCTTTACCGCGCTGCTTGCGCAAAACTTTGGCAATATCATGGACTACCTGCAAACCCTGTTCGGTTTCTTCAATGCGCCGCTGTTTGCCACCTTCATTCTGGGCATGTTCTGGAAGCGCATGACCCCGCACGCCGGTTGGTCCGGTCTTGTGGCCGGTACCGCTTCCGCCATCGCTTTCTGGTACGTCGCGTCCTTCACAGACCTCATCAACCTGCCGGGCCAAGGCACGGCCTTTGTGGCGGCCGGCGTGGCCTTCGTGGTGGATATCCTGGTGTCCATCGTGGTCACCCTATTCACCCAGCCTAAGCCGGATAGCGAGCTAGTTGGCTTCGTCTCCTCCGTAACCCCCAAGGACCACTTTGAGGACTACACCGAAAAGTCCTTGCCGTGGTACCAGCAGACCGTCCCGCTGGGCATCATTTGCCTGGTGATGGCCGTAGCCCTCAACGTCATCTTCGCCTAAGGAGCCCAACATGTCTGAGAAAAAGCGCGCGGGTGCATTCGACCTGCGCAACGTCATCGCCGCACTCCTCGGCCTCTACGGCCTGATTTTGCTCGGCTGCTATTTCTTCCTTGACCCAGGCATCAACCCGGATACCGGGCAGGCTAAGAACGCCAGCGATAACCTATGGGCAAGCCTTGCTTTGCTGGCCGTGGCCGCCGCCTTTGTGCTGTGGGCGCGCCTGAAGCCCATCACCATCCCAGGAGAAAACTAATGGTTGAGATTACCTCTGCCACGCTTGCCGACGGCCGCGAGATCCTCTACTTCGACGATCAACCCCACCCCGACCGCGTGCTTGTCGACGCCCGCGACATCCCCACCGTCGCCCCCGCTTCCGAAATGCGCCGGGATCCCCTAACGGGGGATTGGGTGGCCTTTGCCGCCCACCGCATGAACCGCACCTTCTTGCCACCGGCCAACGAGAACCCGCTGGCACCCACGCGCGAAGGCCAGCTGCCCACGGAGATCCCGAGCCCCAGCTATGACGTGGTGGTCTTTGAAAACCGCTTCCCGTCCTTTGCTACTGCCGCAGACATCGAGCATCCGGAGAACGATAACCTGCTCGGCATGGTGCCGCGCCTTCCCGCCCGCGCCCGCTGCGAGGTGGTCTGCTTTACCGAGGACCCAGCCCTATCCTTCAAGGACCTGCCGGAATCGCGCATCCGCACCGTCATCGAGGCCTGGGCTCACCGCACCGCCGCGCTATCCCAGATCGACGGCGTGGAGCAGGTATTCCCCTTTGAAAACCGCGGCGAGGAAATCGGCGTGACCCTCCAACACCCGCACGGCCAGATCTACTCTTATCCGTTCCTTTCGCCGCGCCTGCGCTCCATCGTGGAATCCGCCCGCGCCTATGACGGCGATCTCTTCCAGGATCTCCTCGATCGCGAGCGCGCCGCCGGCACCCGCATCATCGCCGAAACCGATCACTTCACCGTCTTCGTTCCCGCCGCCGCCAAATGGCCGCTGGAAGCCATGGTCCTGCCCAACGAGGAAGTCCCCGATTTCGCCGCACTTACCGACGCCCAACGCGCCGACCTCGCGCCCCTGCTCAAAAAGCTGTACTCGGCGGTGGACCGTTTCTTCGATGGTGTGGAGAAGACCCCGTATATCGCCGGCTGGACCCAAGCCCCGGTGGACCCGGACTTGCGTCCCGGAATCCGCATGCACCTGCAGCTCTTTTCGCTCATGCGCTCGCCCGGCCGCATGAAGTACCTCGCCGGTTCCGAGTCCTCGCAGGCCGTGTGGATCAATGACACCACCCCGGAGCGCATCGCCGCCCGCTTTAAGGAGATCTGGGATGCTTAACTGGATTAACACCCGCAGCGAGGCGGAGCTAGCAGCCGCAGCCCGCGACCTCTTCGCCGCTGCCTTCCCGGACGCGCCCGAGCCCGCCGGCGTGTGGGCCGCTCCCGGCCGCGTCAACCTCATCGGCGAGCACATCGATTACGCCGGCGGCGCCTCCATTCCCTTTGCGCTGGAACAAAACACCGCCGTCGCCGTCGCACCCCGCACCGATGGCCTTCTCCGGATAGCCTCCGAGTTCGACGGCAGCGTTGCCCAGGCCAGCCTCCCACTCTCCGAAGTCCGCCCCGGACACCCTTCCAACTGGTCCGGCTACGTTGTCGGCACCATCTGGGCCGCCACTGCGGCGGATGTCCTGACCTGCACCGGCCTCGATATTGCCATCGTCTCTGATGTCCCCGTCGGCTCTGGCCTGTCCAGCTCCGCCGCCCTTGAGTGCTCCGTGGCAGTGGCCGCCTACGAGCTCTGCCACGGTCACGCTCCCGATGACGCCGCCCGCGCGCAGCTAGCCCAGGCTTGCATCCGCGCCGAGAACGAAGTGGTTGGCGCCTCTACCGGCGGCTTGGACCAGAATGCCAGCCTGTTCGGCCAGCGCGGCAAGGCGCTATTCCTGGACTTTTTCACCGGCGCCGTCGAGCGCGTGCCGTTTAATATCGAGGCCCAGGACATGGTGCTGCTCATCGCGGACACCAATGCGCCGCACACGCTTTCCGACGGCCAATATGCCTCCCGCCGCGGCATCATCGACGCCGTCCAGGCTGCCGCCGGCCGCTCCATCCGCGAAATCCCAGATGCCGTTGCCTTCGCCGCGACCGTCAACCCCCAGGAGGCTGAACTCTACCGCCGTCGCGTGCGCCACGTGGTGGACGAAACCGACCGCACCCTGGCCGCCGCCACCGCGCTCAACTCGTCCGACCCGGCAGAGTTCCGCCGCCTCATGCGCGAAAGCCACATTTCCCTGCGCGACCTTTACGAGGTCACGACCCCCGAGCTTGACTCCGCTTTCACCGCGGCCGGCGAAATCGGCGCTCGCATGACTGGTGGCGGCTTCGGCGGCGCCGTCATCGCGCTCATCCCGCGCTCGGACGTCGAGTCCACCGCCCAGGCCATTTATGATGCCGCAGCATCCCGCAGCTTCCCAGAACCTACCTTCTTGGTGGCCCGCCCGGGAGATGGCGCCCGTCGCCTGGCCTAACTCCGCGGGCCGGCTCGGCTCAGCCGCGACCCTCCCAGCGCGCCCATTGTCGTTAGGTCCATACTGATCAGGCTGATCTGAAGGCTGGGCCGCCTCAGATCGGCCTTAACTCCCTCAATTCGGCCTGATCAGATCAGCCCTAAGCCCTAAGCAATTGGATCACAACGCCGAGAGAGCTTTTTGAATCCCCTCGCGCAGCGTCTCGCGAGACTGCTTCATCGGATGCGCAATCGCGCGCAACCCCATGTACGCAATTTGGTCGGCCGCCCGATTCAGCGGATCGCCTGCATGCCCGAGCACGCGCCGGATGTCGACCTCGCATTGGCCTTGGATATCACCCCAAGCTTGCTGGAATCGGGATCGCGCACCCGAAGACACCCCTCGCCACGTGCGCCCCGGCCGTGATGCTTTAGAGCCGCGCTTATGCACAATCTGCTCGACCGCCTCCAAAGCGGCTACGGAATCGGACTCAATAACCGCCTTGCGCGCACCCACCTTGAGCAGGTATTTCAGCGCGAGCGTCAGTGCTTCGAGCTCGAGCTCATCGGTGCTCGCCTTGGTTTCTCGAGTCCGTAACCGGTAGTCGCCGTTGCCCGCAACGAAGCACATCGACCCCTTGAATACGGTATCCGAGGAAGCATCGGTAGCTATGCGCACCACGTCGCCCTTGGGCCATGAGGAGGCGCGCGAGAAGTTCGGCCACCAGTGCGCTTTCGGCGTCTCTACCTGTGCCGCTTGCTTCTTTTTCGGTGCCTCACCCATCTTGCGCGCCTTCCGTGCGGTCAGGCCGGCTTGTTTTCTGCGCACGGAGCTCGCGCTTTTCGAAGCCCTATTTTCTCCCGCAAAGCTTCCCGTCACCGTGAAACCGTCGGCCGTGAGTGCCGATCGCAACGTATTCTGCCTGCGACCAGTGACAATCCATACCCGCCCGTCGAGTCCCTTGAGCGCGCGTTTGACCTCGCGCACGGCGATATCGACGATATCGCCCTTCTTCGTTTGGCCGCGGCGCACAAAACGCGTCTGCTTGGTATTGACTGCGATGACCCAGCCTTCGATGGTGCCGTTGGGGGCGGAATCCCAACGCTCGTCCCAGAGCGCGACCGCAACATGGATTGGTGCTGAGACCATGTCCGAGGTGATCTTGCGGGTGCCGTAGGTGCGCGATTGCGTACCGGTTAGTTCTGAGAGCTCGATGGGTTCCATTATCTCTAGTAAAGCACGGTTAACCGCGCTGCTGAATTATCCCCCACACCGCCGCTGTGAACTACTTCCCCTTAGGTCGAAGGTGATCGAGCCGATCTGAGCACAACCCGCCCTCAAATCAGCCTCAACGCCTTCAACTCGGCCCGATCACCTTGGACCTAACGTTCCGCCTCTCACTCAAGGCCCTCGGAAATTCACCTTCCTGAGCCGCATGATGCGTGCCCCGCCCCGCCAGCCGCGAAGATGAAACCATGATTACAGATCACTTCATCAACCTTCGTTACGCCGGAGCCGAAAGTCCGCACCATTTAGCCCTCCAGCGCGGTGAGCTCACCCAGATAGCGCCCTGGGTCGCCGTTCCTACGGCCACCTGGAGGCAATGGGTGCGCCATAAACAACAATTCGCCAAAGTAGTCGCTGCCGGGTGGAGCACCCACCGCGCCGTCCTCATCGGTAAATCGGCCGCGCGGCTGTGGGGAATGTGGGTAATTTCCAGGGAAGGGGAGGAGGTGGAGTTAGCGGTGCCTTCGGGAAGCGTGCCCCCACGAAGGCTCACCGCGAAAGGCTATCGGTACCGCCGGGTAAAGTCCCTCCAGGAATCCACGGTGTCGATAGCGGGTGTGCGCGCCACGAATCCCGCCCGCACCTGCCTCGAAATCGCCCGGCTACACGGATTCCCAGATGGCCTGGTAGCTACCGATTCTGCCCTCAGACAACACGACGTCACCACATATGACTTGCACGAAGAACTAGCAAAGATGCGGCGCACGAGGAGACAAGCAGCCATGCGGAAGGTTATCGAGCACGCGTATGGCGGATCGGAATCGCCCTATGAGTCCTATCTGCGAGCACTCATTATTGAGCGGTTCCCGCAGGTGAAAATTGAGCCACAGAAACCGCTGCTCGGGAAGTATCGGGCGGATCTCTGTCTCGATGGATGGCTGGTGGTCGAGGTCGATGGTGATGCCAAATATGACGGTACCTATGGCGAGGCGCCCGCCCACGTGGTCAAGCAGCAGATAAAGAGGCAGCGAGCGCTAGAAAACCGCGGATACGTGGTGCTGCGCTTTGGCCCCAGCGAAATGAAAGTGCCGGACGAGGCTTTGCAGATAATCGCCAGCCACCTGGGAAAACGCGGCAGGAAAGTAGCCTAGATCACCCCCGCGCCACCCCGTAACACATAAAAGTTGTTGAACAAAAGGCATAGCTACCTTTAAGATGATGCGCATCACAAATTAATGCGACCTGCATCACGAAAGGTGAAATCTAGTGAGTGCTGAGACATCACACGCCGCTCCGGCGCAGGCGGGGGACAAGACCCCGCCCAAAGGCCTCGGCGCCATGGCTGGTGCCATGTTCCTTATGGCCACCTCCGCCATCGGTCCGGGATTTTTGACCCAGACCTCGGTCTTTACCGTGCAGATGGGCGCGTCCTTCGCATTTGCGATCATGCTGTCCATCCTCGTTGACATCGCTATCCAGCTCAATGTGTGGCGCGTTTTGTGCGTGACCGGCATGCGCGCCAACACTCTGGGCAATACCGTGCTCCCCGGCCTGGGCTGGGTGCTTGCCGTATTCGTGTTCATCGGCGGCGCGGTCTTTAATATCGGCAATATCGCCGGTTCTGGCCTGGGTATTAACGCGATGCTGGGCATCGATTCGCGCATCGGCGGCGTCATCGCGGCGGCCATCGCCATCTTCATCTTCCTCTCCAAGAAGGCGGGCATGGCGCTTGACCGCCTCGTTGCGGTCCTGGGCGCGGTCATGATCTTGCTGATGCTCTACGTTGCGGTGGTCAGCCAGCCACCGGTAGGGGAGGCGCTAAAGAATACCGTCGCACCGGGCGAGATCGACTTCTTCGTCATCACCACCATCATTGGCGGCACCGTGGGCGGCTATATCACCTTTGCCGGGGCGCACCGCCTCATCGATTCCGGCCACACCGGCGTGGAAAACGTCAAGAACATTACCTATACCTCGGTAAGCGGCATCGTGGTCACCGGCATCATGCGCATGCTCCTCTTCTTGGCGGTTCTCGGTGTGGTGGCCACCGGCGTGGCGCTTTCGGACGACAACACCGCGGCGGATGCCTTCTACAATGCCGCCGGCGAGTTTGGCCTGCGTGCCTTCGGCGTGGTCCTCTTCGCGGCCGGTTTGTCCTCGGTTATCGGCGCCGCCTATACCTCGGTATCTTTCGTGACCTCCCAGGACACCTCGACGCGCACCCGCAATATCCTCACCATCGTCTTCATTGCGGTGTGCACGGTAGTCTTTGTGGCCATCAACTCCGCGCCACAGAAGTTGCTCATCTTCGCCGGCGCCATCAACGGCCTGATCCTGCCCATCGGTTTCGCCCTCGTGATGTGGGTGGCCTGGCGCCGCCGCGACCTCCTGCAGGGCTATAAGTATCCCAAGTGGTTGCTGATTATCGGCGCCCTGGCGTGGGTACTCACCATCTTCATCGGCTTCAAGGCTTTCTCCGGCATTACCGAGCTGTGGGCATAATGCAGACCCCAGAGCAGGTGCGCGAGTATGCGCGCAGCCATGACATGGCCACCACCGCCGGGCATGCCCGCGGCTTCATGCAGGCTAACCTGCTGGCCGTGCCGCAGGAATATGCCTTCGATTTCTTGCTCTTTGCCCAGCGAAATCCCAAACCGTGCCCGATTGTGGGCGTGCTGGAAGCCGGTCAGTACACCTCCGAGCTGTTGCCGGGCGGGGACATCCGCACCGATATTCCGGCCTACCGCGTCTTTGAAAACGGCGAGCATACAGCTACGCTTGCCGACGCCACCTCGTACTACACCCCAGACATGGTCAGCTTCCTTATTGGTTGCTCTTTTACCTTCGAGACTGCGCTGCAGGATAACGGCATTGAGGTTGCGCACATTGCTCAGCAGCGCAACGTGCCGATGTTTAAAACCACGATTCCCACCACCCCGGCCGGAGTCTTTTCCGGCCCCATGGTGGTCTCCATGCGCCCGATTCCGGCCGCGCAAGTCTCCGATGCCGTGCGGATTACCTCCCGCTACCCATCGGTTCACGGCGCCCCGGTTCACGTGGGTGACCCGGCGGCCATTGGTATTGAGGATCTGTCCCGCCCGGACTTTGGTGATCCGGGCGAAGTGCCGGAGGGCTGCCTGCCGGTCTTTTGGGCCTGTGGTGTAACCCCGCAGGCCATCGTGATGGAATCTAAGCCGCGCTTAGCTATTACGCACGCACCTGGCCAGATGCTCGTGACCAACGCCCGCGATCAAGATTTTCTCATTCCTTAATCGTTCAGCACGGCGAGGATCTTCTCGCAGGTATTCATCAGGCTGTCATGCGAAAGCGTGGCGGCCTCGTGGCGTTTTCCATCTGCGATAAGCGTGGCCAAGGTGATATTGCCTTGGATATGGTCCGCGTGTAGCTGCGGGTAGCGCGGGATGGCTAGCAGGAAGGTTAGCCGCATGCGGGCGAGCAGGTTATCCATCTGCTCATTCAAGGTAGGGGAGCCTAGCGCGGCCACCAGCGCGCGGTGGAAGCGCTGATTGATGGCGGAGACTTCCTGGTGCTCGCCGCGTGCCGCGTAGTCGAAGGCAGAGGAAGTCAGGGTGACGAGTGAGGAGGCGTCGGCAAAAGCTCCCCAGCGTACCGCGGCAGGCTCGATGGCCGCGCGGGCGGCGAAGAGGTCGCGGATATAGTCTGCATCGGGCGTCGCGAGGAAAACACCCCGGTTAGGGATGCGCTCGACAATGCGCTCCGCGGCGAGCCTAGTAAATGACTCGCGGAGGGTATTGCGCGAGCAGTTAAAGCGCTCGGCCGCCTTGACCTCGCTAAGCTGCTCGCCCGGCTGGAACTCGCCGGCGGAGATGGCCTCGCGCAACTCGGAGGCGACAGACTGGGAAAGCATGACCACAACTGTACTAAAAAGTTATGCACCTCACATTGAGATGAGGTGCATAACGATGATGTGAGCGCTAATCGATGGTCGCGATGACCTTGGAGGAATCCAGACGGTCACCTTCTGCGGCCAGGAGCTTGATGGTGCCGCCGCGCGGAGCCTTGATGGCCGATTCCATCTTCATGGCCTCGACGGTGGCGATGGCATCGCCCTCGGCCACGGTATCGCCGTCCGCAACGTTCCAGGCCACGAGGTTGGCCTCGAACGGGGAGGTGACCGCATTGTCATCGGTAGACTGTGCGCCGGCCGAAGACGGTGCGGTGGAGGCAGAACCACCGGCCGAGGCGGCGCCCGGCGCGGCGAGGAAGTCCACGGGCACGCCGACGTTGACCAGCTTGCCGTCGATTTCTACGGCCACATTGCGGCGCTGGGTATAGATGGCTTCTACCTTTTCCACCTGGTTGGCGGCAGACGGACGGTAGTTGTGATCCACCCAGTCCGTAAACACGCCAATCTCGGAGGCACCAGCGGCAGCGGTATCCTCGGCCGGCGCGGCAGTGCCGATGAGTGCCGACTCATCCATCATGTCGCGGTGGAACGGCAGCACGGTGCGCACGCCGGTGACGGTGAACTCGCGCAGGGCAAAGCGGGCGCGAGCCAGAGCGATCTCGCGGGTCGGTCCCCACACCACCAGCTTGGCAATCAGGGAGTCATAGTACGGCGGGATGATAGAGCCAGAGCGTACCGCGGAATCCACGCGGATGCCCGGGCCGGTCGGCGGCTCGAAGGAGACGATGGTGCCGGGGCACGGCGCAAAGCCATTGAGGATGTCCTCGGCATTGATACGGAACTCAAAAGCGTGACCGTGGGACTGCGGATCCTCATCGAAGGACAGCGGCTCGCCGGCCGCGATGCGGAATTGCTCGGCGATGATATCGGTGCCGGTGACTACCTCGGTAACTGGGTGCTCGACCTGGACGCGGGTATTGACCTCGAGGAAGGAAATGGTGCCGTCCTCGGAGACAATGTATTCCACGGTGCCGGCACCGGTGTAGCCCACCTTGGAGCAAATGGAGCGCGCGCCTTCGATGATGCCGTTGCGTTGGGCGTCGGAAAGCGCGGGCGCCGGAGCCTCCTCAATGAGCTTCTGGAAGCGGCGCTGGGTGGAGCAATCGCGGGTGCCGAGCACTCGCACATTGCCGTGCGTATCGGCCAGCACCTGGGCCTCGACGTGGCGCGGGTGGGTGAGGAACTTCTCCACGTAGCACTCCGCGCGGCCGAAAGCCTCCATGGCCTCGCGCCCGGCGGAATTGAACGCACCCTCAATCTCTTCCATATTGTCCACGACCTTCAAGCCGCGTCCGCCGCCGCCATAAGCAGCCTTGATGGCAATGGGCAGGCCGTGCTCTTCGGCAAAGGCGCGGGCCTCCTGCCAGTCATCGATGGGATCGGAGGTACCCGGTGCCAGCGGCGCGCCGACCTCCTCGGCCACGCGGCGCGCAGCGATCTTGTCACCGAGCAACTCGATGGACTCCGGGGAAGGGCCAATCCAGATCATGCCGGCCTCGGTAACCGTGCGGGCAAAGTCGGCGTTCTCGGACAAGAAGCCGTAGCCCGGGTGGATGGCATCGGCACCGGCACGCACCGCGATATCGAGCAGCGCGGGCACGTTCATGTAGGTATCGGCCGCGGTATTGCCCGGCAGCGCATAAGCTTCATCCGCTACCTGGGTATGCAGGGCACCTGCGTCTGCTTCGGAGTAAATGGCGATGGACTTAATGCCCAGGTCGCGGGCGACGCGGGCGATACGCACGGCAATCTCGCCGCGGTTAGCAATGAGGACGGTCTTAATCTGCATTCTTATCTCCAGTGTTCAAGGCTTGGGGTGCTACGAGTTCAAAGTTCACGCGCGCGCCGGGTGGCAGCTGCGCGGCGATATCAATATCTTCTTCCAATACGGTGGCGATGACCGGGTAACCGCCGGTCACGGCATGATCGCGCAGGAAGACCACGGGCTTGCCATTGGGCGGAATTTGGATGGAGCCGGCGACCATGCCCTCGGAGGGGAGCTCGCCGTCTTTAACGCGTTCAATTGGTTCTTCGCCATCGAGGCGCAGGCCCACGCGGTTGGAATCCGAGGTGACGGTCCACTCGGTATCCAGGAAGGCGGAAACATTATCACCAAACCAGTCATCGCGCGGTCCGAGTACGCAGCGCAGGGTGGCGCGGGTTTTTCCATCGGAGCTTTCACGCACGCGCAGTGGGTTAACCAGCTGGGCGTCGGTCATGCCGGTAGAGCGCGGCAGCACGCCGATGACATCGCCGGTGGTGACCGGGTCCGGGCCAAGGCCAGAAAGGACGTCGGTGGCCGCCGAGCCGAGCTCGGATTCGGCGATGATGCCGCCGCGGATGGCAACGTAATTGCGCATGCCTACCGTCGCAGGGTCTACCGTGACGGTTTGCCCGGCCGTGACCAGCACGGGGCGAGCAAGGTGAACCGGCATCTCGCCGAGGCGCACACGCGCGGTCGCGCCGGTGACGCAAATGACGGTATCGGTGAGCGCGTGGAGCTTAATGCCGCCGATATTCTCCAGCACTGTTGCCCCGCGCGGGTTGCCCACGGCCACGTTGGCGGTCGCGGCGGCGGCGCGGTCGGCGGCCCCGGAGGGGGTCACGCCGAGATCGCCCACACCGGGGCGTCCCAAGTCCTGGTAGAGGGTGAGCAGGCCGGCATCGATAACCTCCATGCGCGGCAAGCGGGCAGGGGCGCGCTTCGAGCGGGCAGAGTGATCAACAAGCTCCGGCAGCTTATCCACGCTGCGATAGCGCACGCGGTCGCCCGGCTGTACCAGCGCCGGCGGGTTGGCATTGGAATCCCACATCGGCGTATTGGTGGTACCCAAAAGCTGCCAGCCGCCCGGGGAAACGCGCGGGTACACCGCGGAAAATTCGCCCGCAATGCCTACGGCACCGGCCGGCACGGCGGTGCGGGGACTGGAGCGGCGTGGCACAGCACGCGCCTGGGAGGGATCCGACGGAGCGCAGTAGGTAAAGCCCGGGGCAAAGCCACCGAATGCCGCGGTCCACTCGGTAGAGGTATGCCAGTCAATGAGCGCCTCGCGCGAAAGCCCCAGCAGGTCTGCGGCCTCGTCCACATCCTCGCCGTCATAGAGCACATCGATTTCTACCGTTCGGGCCTCCGCGGCCGTCGCGGCGGCAGGGGAGAAGTCCTGCAGGAATTCGGCCGCATCGCGCGCCGAATCCGGCGCTTCAAACGTCAGCAGCAGGGTGGTGGCGGCCGCGATGCAGTCCACCTGATTCTTCAACGGCTTGGCAGAAAGCGCCGCGTGCCAGTCCATGACCTGGTTTAATCCATCCAGGTCAATGAGCAACGCGCGTGTGCCCACAAAATTAATGTGCATTAGATAAAGCTCCGAATCTCGATGCCTTCTTCCCGCAGGCGCTCAGCCACGCCGCGCAGCAGCTTCACCGCGCCGGGCGAATCACCGTGGGTGCATACGGATTGCGCATCCACCTCGAGCTTCGTGCCATCCACGGCTGTAATCGACCCGGTCTGCGCCACCTCAAGCACTCGCTGCACCACCTCATCGGCGCTGCCGAGCACCGCATTGGCTTCCTTGCGCGAGACCAGCGTGCCATCGGGGTTGTAGTTGCGGTCCGCAAAGGCCTCACGGATGACGTTAAGCCCGCTGCGCTTGGCGACGTCCACCGCTACACCCCCAGGCAGCAACATCACCGGCAAGTCTCCAAAGGCCTTAATGCCCTTGATGACGGCTTCTGCCTGCGCCTCATCTTTCACGATTGCGTTATACATCGCCCCGTGCGGCTTTACATAGGAGACCTTGGTGCCATTGGCGCGGGCCAAAGCGTCGAGAGCGCCAATTTGGTAGGTCACCTCGTCTGCTAGCTCGTCCGGGTTGTAATCGATAAAACGGCGGCCGAAACCTGCGGCGTCGTTATAACCTACGTGTGCGCCTACGGTCACGCCTGCTTCTGCTGCCGCCTTGAGCGTGCCGGCAATCGAGTGTGGGTCGCCCGCATGGAAGCCGGTGGCCACGTTTGCGGAGGACACCATCTCCAGCATTGCCGCGTCATCTGCGACCGGATTGCCCGCAGTGGTTTCTCCCAAATCCGCATTGAGATCGATATGGAGCGAGGACATTCAACACCGTCCTTAAGATTGTTGAACAATTCGAATGTCATTAAGTGTAACCCTCGCCACTGTCATTTGTGAAGAAGGTTACGTTTCGTTTACCCGCGTGCGCACCCCCACCTAGGCGCGAGAAAACCGCCCCGTCCCGGGTAAGAGGTCCGGGAGGAGGCGGCATGGCCTGCTAGAGCCCAAAGGTTCGAAGGTTCTAGCTTGTGAAATCTTTAGCGGCCGTAGTTTTGGACAGCGTAGAGCTTGCCTTCAGAGTTAATGGCAACGCCGACTCCGATGGTCTTGGCGCGTGGGTCCAGCATAATCTTGCGGTGCCCCGGGGATTCGTACCAAAGCTTGACCAGAAGGGCATCGGAATAGTCGCTCCACGCCTGCAAGACATTCTCGCCGCCGGCCGGGATATTGGAAGGGTAGTAGTTCCAGTGCTGCGGGCGGTGGCTGAGCTTATCAGCGCGCACCAGCTGGTCGGCCCAATCTTGAGCCAGCCCATTGAGTGCGGCATTAGCGCGAACCGGGCGCAGGCCGTGAGCCTGGCGGTATTCGTTGGTGTGGTTGATGATGCTCTGCACGCGATTGGAAGCCGGAGCGGCGGGCTTTGCTGCTGTAGCCGGCGCGGCGGGAAGGTTTAGCGTCGGCACCGGAAGGTTCGCGCCATTAAAGTTGCCCGAGGAACTTAGGGAGCTGGAGGCTTCAGCGGGTGCAACGCACATTCCCAATGCGATGGCTGCTGCAAGGGCAGGGGCTATAAATTTTTTGGTGGAGAAGCGAATAGTAGGGGTGAACATGAGCGGAACCTTTCTTCTGTAACCTGGCGGAGAATCAGGCGGGAAACTGGGAGAATCAACAGAAAAATCCGTTCCCCTTTGTTTAAAAGTTAATCAATTCCAGCAGATAAAATCGACTTGAACAGCAATTATTAGAATATTTGAAGTTGATGTTCCGTATAACTAATTGCTTCTTAGTTATTTCTCGAATTGAGCTAGGAAACTCCTGAAATCCCTCAGTCGGTTGCGTATTTCTCCTCCCCAACGGGGGTGGTTTCTAGTCAGTGTCTTAGATTCTCGGAGAAGCAGTAAGTGCTTGAGTCATGAGGGTGGAGTTTTAAGTCAGGCATAGGCAAACGCGTCCGTTTCTTGGTAGAACCTATAAAGATCGTGAGATTTACTAGGTTTCTTAACCTCTACCTGTCCTTTGCTTCTATGGGTGTTGCCCGGCAGTTGTCTCTCGGCGTCGTTGTGCGCTCGGTGAACGGGGTTTAGAAAGGAATAAGAAAAGCGCCCGGCGATGAATCGCCGAGCGCCACATTGAACGAAGTATTATGCCTTTGCGGGCACTTCTGTCCCTTGAGAAGCTGGGGCAGGAGAAAGAGCCGAGGAAATGATCTCGGCTGCTTCCTTGCGGGTTTGTGCGCCATAAAGCTGGTTGCGGAAGTCTTCTTTCATGATGCTGCGCGCCAGCTTGGACAGCAGCTTGAGGTGTTGCTTGCCGGCATTATCAGGCACAGCGATAAGGAAGGCAAGGTTAGTCGGTTCTTCGCCTTCTCCCCATGTAATACCTTCGGGTAGGCGGGCAAAGGCAAGGGTGGGCACTTTCACGCCGGCCGAGCGTGCGTGTGGAATGGCCACGCCGTGGCCTACCCCGGTAGAGCGGGTTGACTCGCGCTTTAAGGCAGCCCCAGCTACCGCCTCCATATCGGACATGCGGGAGGAAGTAAGCTTCACCATGGAGCGAATGACCTCTTCGCTAGATGAACCCAGATCTTTATCAAGGCTAATCGTATCGACAGCAACAAGCGGCTTATCCTTGCGCTGCGTCAATCCCACCAGCAGGAGAATAAGGCCAGCACAGACAGCGATGCCGGCAAGCATGGCGATAAAGAATCCAACGACGTTATCTACCGCGCCGAGTACCGCGACGATCGGGCCGCCGTGCATGACGTGGTCTTGTGCACCGAAAAGACCGGCGAGCGCACCGGCTACGGCACCACCGGCAACATTGGCGGGGATGACCTGTAGCGGGCGTGCGGCCGCAAGTGGAATGGCGCCCTCGGTGATGCCGAAGAATCCCATGAACAACGCGGCGATGCCCGCATCATTTTCGGCCTTGGTAAACCAGCGACGGCGCAGGAGCGTAGCTACGCCCACGGCGAGGGGAGGTACGGCAATCGCACATGCCGCCATGCCCATTGGTGCAGCATTGCCGGCCGCGATCATGCCGCCGCCAAAGAGGAAGGCCGTTTTATTGAAGGGGCCACCCATATCGAAGGCGATCATGGCGCCCAGGATAAGGCCCAGCACGATGACGGAGGAGCCCTGCATTCCAGCGAGATAGTTGGTCATTGCCTCGAACGCGGCGGAGACCGGTGCGCCAATGAGCAAGATGAAGATGAGGCCCACGATGAGCGTGGTGAAAATCGGGATGACGATGATGGGCCAAATCGGTGCGATGAACTTGTGCACCGGAATCTTCTTAATGGCAAGAGCCACATAACCGGACAAAATACCGGTGACAATGCCACCCAAGAATCCGGCACCTGCCTCAGAACCGTAAAGCGAGCCGGTGGTGGCGATGAGTCCGGTAATAAGGCCAGGGGCAAGGCCCGGGCGATCCGCGATGCCCACCGCAATGTAGCCGGAGAGCACCGGGACCATCAGTGAGAACGCCAGGGCGCCAAGCTCATTGACCGTGTTCCAGAAGCTATCTTCCGGAATCGCCATGCCCTCAGGCGTGGGCGTGCCGCCGATGGAGAGGGCGACCGCAATGAGCAGACCACCGGTCACCACGAACGGGATCATGTGCGAGACACCGTTCATCAGTGCCTTGTACAAGGTTTGACCCACGCTATTTTTGCGAGGCGTCTCTTCCTCCGTCTTGTCGGAAGAGCCCTCCCAGCGCGTGGCGCTCAAGGACCTGCTGAGCAGTTCCTTCGGGTGTTTGATGGCCTCGTCCACGCCGGTGGCCTCGAGACGCTTGCCGTGGAAGCGGTCCTTGGAAATGACCGTATCGGCACCAATGACAATGGCGTCGGCTTCCTCGATGTCTTGCTTGCTAAAGGTTCCCTCTACGCCGATGGAACCATGAGTTTCAATCTTGATGCGGTAGCCCAGTTCTTGGGCTGCGGCCTCGAGGTTCTCGGCCGCCATATAGGTATGCGCGATGCCCGTCGGACACGCCGTGATGGCGAGGATGAGGGGCGATGACTCTGAAGTGCTCATGGCTCTCATTAAACGGCAATCGTTTGCGTTGGCACAAGAGGGGGTTTCCTACTCGATGGCCGGTACGCTGGAGACACTCCGCTATAGAAAGGGAACGCTCGCTCGTGAGTAAAGCATCGCCGGATAATATTTTGCTCTACCTGCCGCAAAAGCAGGAAGATCAGGTGCGCGACATCTTTGCCGGCCTTGCTGAGCGCGGCTTTCCCGTCCAGCAGCAACGCCCGCACATTACGGTCACCTTTTCGCCGCAGATGCAGCCGGAAGCGGTGGACTTGGCGGCCCAGCTGCTGCCGGCCGTCATCCCCGCGGATTTCCGGCGGGTAGGAAACGTCATTTTTGGCACCAAGCGTAAACAGACGGTGGCCTGGCTGCTGGAGACTACCGACGAGTTAGAAATCGCCGCGCGCAAAATCAGTGCCGCAAACCCGGACGGGCGCGGGCCGCGCTGGACTCCGCACCTGACCATGGGGTTGCGCCTGCCGCGCGAGGAGGTCCCCGGCTATATCCAAGCGATGGACGAGCTCACCTCATCGCACTTTAAGGAGCTCACCGCCGTCGAGGCCGCCTATTGGCGTCCGCGCACGCAGGAAAAGACCCTTCTAGCAGGGGCTTAGAGCAGGGCCTGTAGGGCGCGGGCAACGCGCAGGACGGTCAGGTCCTCGCCCGGCTTGCCGACGACCTGCACCGCATCACCCACGCCTTCTTCCCCTTCGCCGCGCAGCGGCACCGTAATGGCCGGCCAGCCGAGCACATTGAACGGCTCGGTCCACCGCCGCAGGCTCGCGGCCGATTCCGCGGTATTGTCCGGGGTGATATCGGACCACTTGAGGGGGCCGGAATCGAGGGTAGGGGTGAGGATAATGGGGGCGTCGCCAAGCAGGGCAAGGGCTTCTTCGCGCAGCTTCTCTACGCCCTGTGCGGCCGCGTCATAATCTTCTTGGCTGATATTTTCTCCACCCAGAACGCGCTGCAGGATGACGTCCTGGTACTTATCGCGCTGGTCCAGCAGCGGCCGGTGGACGTCATAGACCTCCTTCAAGCGCATCGGCTCGTAGAGCTCAGCCGTGGCGGCGATGGTGTCTTCCAGGTCCGCACCCTCGGTGAGTTCAAAGTCCGATCGTTCCAGCGCCGCTAGCAGTTCAGCGAAACGCTCGCCCTTGGCTTTAAGCGCCGCGACATCAACAGTAGAAACGTCCTGCGCCGCGGCCGGCTCCTCATCCGCAGTGGCAACAAAAGCCTGCTCAATCAGGTCAATCGAGCTGGCAAAGAAACCAATGCAATCAAAGCTCGGGGAAAAGGGGAAGACTCCTTCGACCGGAATCACCCCAAAGGTGGGCTTGTACCCCAGCACGCCCTGGCATGCGGCTGGCACGCGCACCGACCCGGCACTATCGGAGCCCACTGTAAGCTGCAGTGCTCCGCAAGCTACCAGCGCGGCTGAACCGGAGCTCGATCCGCCGCCGCACACCTCCGGATCACGCGGGTTAATCACGCGACCATAAGCCGAGGCATCGCCCAAAATGCCATAGGAAAACTCCTGCAGGTTCGCCTTCGCCACCGGCAGGGCACCCTTCGCCGTCAAACGCTGCACCACCGGTGCATCCTTAACCGGAGTGCGGCCCACATTCACCTCGGTGCCGCAGGTAGTCGACACCCCAGCAATATCCACGATGTCCTTGAACGCTACCGGCTGCCCCTTAAGCGTGGGCGATTCATCCACCGCGTGCTCATCAAACGGGATAACGGAAATCACCGCATTATGATTCTGCTGGGCACGGTTTAGGCGATCAGAAACAGTAGGCATATCGGGTGCTAAGTCCTTTCAACGTCGGCGTCGTTTGATGCCAACGATGTAATAGAAGGGGGCAGATGTTACTACCGTACATCAGGGTTTGGTGAACAATTTCCCGTTTCTGGGCAAAGCGCTGATTTTAAAGTGTTACCTAGCAAAAATCCCCAGCGCATCCCAAGCTAGCCAGCCGCCTTCGCGCAGGGTGAAGACCAGCTGATTTTCACCTTCCTGCAAGGTGTTCTCTGGGAGCGCAAACTCGATAGCTGCGGGGCGCAGCGGGGTTGGTTCGCCGCTGGCATCGCCTTGGCGCGAACCCTTCGTTGCGCCCTGTGGGAGCTCCACTTGCTTATGAAAGTCATTAACAGTGACGTCGAGAATGCCGCCGAGCTTGGTGGTATCAATGAGCCACAGTGCCAGTGCCGCCTTCTCGGTGGGCTTATCCAATTTCACCGTCCACTTCAGCGTGTAAGCCTTGCTCCCCGCCCACTTATCCCCGGGGCCGGGGAGGAGATAGGGGACGTCGGCAGGCTTAGCATCCGGTCCAACGGTGATTGTCTGGTCTGGGTGCGCGGTGACGATCTTCTTGTAGTCCTTTGGGGAGTACTGAAACTCCGTGCCCTTTCGGTCAAAGGAACCAATCGTGGCTAGCGCTGTGCCAGCAGTGACCGAAGGCAGGGAGGTAGACGTCGCCTTGCCAGAAGGAGAGGACTCAGCACCGGCAGCATCAACCACTTTGACATAATAAGACCACTGTTCACCGGCAACATCGCGCCGGGAGTGGCGGAAGAAGGGGAAGATCGTCTTGCCCAACAGCACGTCTACACCATTGGGATCAGTGCCGATGACGCGATAGTGATCCAAAACGACGTCCCAGGAGGCAGGCTCCCAGGTGACGTAATTTTCCATGAGCTGCGGTTCTGCCTGAACACCGGTTACGGCCGGCGGAGCAGCAACCGCACCAGGAGCTGGGGCAGAAGAATCCTGGTCAGAAGAGTTCTTGCGGGAAGAACCGCGGCGGGAGGAAGAAGAGGAAAGCGAGCTAAAAAGTCCCATGATGAATTGTCCTTTCGGGGTTTAGAGGGAGCGCAGCGTGTGCTCGCCGGCATTGGTGCGGAAAGAGAAAGCGGTCTCACGCGGGGCAGTATCATCGCGCTCGATCCAGGGCACGACGACGAATTCGGAATCGAGGTGCTCGCGGGCGGCACGAACCTTGATGTAGCCGCGGCGTTTATCCATGGCCTTCACATACGGCTTTTCCAGCCACTCGGTGCTCTTGGAGCCGGCGAAGCCATCGCCATCGGAAGCAATGGAGGTGGCGACCAATTCCACGCCTACGGGCTGGCCGGATTCGGATTGGATTTCAGCAGCACAGTGCTGATGAATATCGCCGGTGAAAACAATCGGGTCGCTGACGTTGGATAGAGATTCGATTAGGCGGCGGCGCGCCGCGGGGAACCCGTCCCATTGGTCGGTGCTATCGGCGATCGGTACGACGACCACGCTGTTGACCACCACGTTCCACTGAGCCGGGGAAGTGGCGAGCTTATCGTTGAGCCACTGCTCCTGCTCCGCGCCCAAGATGCTGGCATCTTCTGCAGCCTCTTCGCGGTATTGGCGGGTATCGACCAGATTGAAACGCATAAGCGTGCCCACGTCGAAAGAATCATAGATGCGGTTATTGGGGCCATCGGGAAGCGCGGGCGGAGCAACCGGAAGATTCTCGTAAAAGGCACGGTAAGCAGCCGCGCGCTGGTAGAGGAAGTGCTCGGCATTGGTGCCAATCTCGGACCAATTACCGGCGTAATTATTTTCTACCTCGTGGTCATCCCACACAATCGCCATTGCGGCGCGTGCGTGCGCGGCCTGCAGGTGCTCATCGGATTTAAAGAGCGAGTAGCGCAGGCGATACTGCTCCAGCGTTTCCACCTTTGCCTTGAAAACATCGGGCACGCTTGCGTCTTGGCGCCAGAGATTATCGCCTTCCACAATGCCGTATTCGTAGATGTAGTCGCCCACGAAAATCGTCATATCCAGGTCTGGTTCCTGCGCAATGTGCTTCCACGGGGTGAAATAGCCGTGGTACCACGCCTGACACGAAGCCACGGTGAAGGTGAAATCATCCACCTCCGCATCCGGCGCCGGCAGAGTCTTAAACTGACCTACTGGGCTCACCTTGCCATCCACGCGGAAGCGATAAAAATACTCGGTTGCAGGCTCCAACCCAGTTACCTGCGGGTGCACCGAGTGCGCCAGCTCGCGTTGGGCTAGTGCTTCGCCTTGCTTGACGACGTCCCCAAACCCCTCATCCTTCGCAACTTCCCAACCCACGCGGACATCGCCGCCGGTCATTCCACCGTGGCCATCCTCGGCCAGCGGTTCTGGGGCCAGGCGCGTCCACAAGATCATCGAATCGTGCCGCGGCGTGCCCGCCGCTACACCTAGGCCAAAAAGATCCGAATCCTGCGGATGATCCCCACCTTGCGAGGAACCCCATGAACTCAGACTCGACTGTGCACCCGCCTTGGCCGGTGCATTAATTCCCGCAGCCACTGCTGCTGCAGAAACACCAGCAATCTGCAGGAAATTACGACGATTAAAAGAAGGACGACTATTTGAATCAGACATACAAAGCTCCACAAAAGGTTTAAAAGGAACTTTTCCAGCCTAAGTAGCCGCGGTGAATCGCTGGTTAAATCAGCGTGAAATCTATTGAGCCCATGGATCATTCGCAAGGCAGAACTCCGCCGAATGTTCTGCCTGACAGTCAAACCACCACTTCTGGTTTTCAGCCCGCATCTGCTCGACCTCAGCAGATCGAGTCATGTACGCAGGGATGCTGGGATCATAATCAGAATCACTGGTCCCGCTGCCCATAGGTGAGGAACACTGAGATGGATCGGAGACGTAGTGATCCGTTTGCGGGCACCGGTAGGGGTATTTTGCCATCTGCTCGTCGTGGAGGTTTTGGCATTCTTGCGCCCAGCGGATAGTTCCATCGCTGTACAAGCCGTTGGTGGTCCAGCTACCGCCGCCATAGACGCACTCGGTAAGGGTGGGTTCTGCGGTGGATTCGGCAGTGTTCGTTAGGGGAGCGTCGGCAAGCGAAGGCTCAGCTTCCGCTGTCGGTTGCGGCTCCGAAGAGGACGTTTCCGGGGCAGAACTTGTGGAACTAGAGCTGATAGTTGAACTATCGGCCGTGCTGGAGGTGCTAGGAGTCGTTGTTTCTTCCGACTGTGAATCCGGCGAGGAACAGGAGGCTAAAGAAAGCATCACCGTTGCGACAGCGGCGATGTAGGAGAGAGTCTTCATAATCTATGGATAGTAGACAACGAGAAAATAGCGGGTGGCGCTAAGAGGGGTTTTCCTGCGCAACACCAAGGAATTGAGTCACGCTCACCACTATGGAGCGCAGGATTCATCAACTACATTTATAGCCATGACTTCCGCCACCTCCGAGCCCCCAAAGCTCCAGCCCAGCTCCTATGTTCCGTTGATGTTCGCACTGCTGACGGCAGTGTTCGCTTTCCAGCTCAATGCGTCGATGCTCTCGCCTGCCTTGGCGACGATGGAAGATGAGCTGAGTGCCACCACCGCACAGATTGGCCTAACGCAGACGGCGTTCTTTACGGCCGCGGCATTGTTCTCGCTGTTCCTGCCGCGCTGGGGTGACCTCATCGGGCGCAGGAAGGTCCTCGTTGGCATGATGGCGGTAGCTGCGCTGGGCTGCGTGGCTTCCGCCGTCGCGCCCAACGTCGCTGTGTTGCTTATCGGCCGCATCATTCAGGGCGTGGCCGGGCCGACCGTCCCGCTCTGCCTCATCATGTTGCGCCAGCAGGTGCTCAATGAGAAGCAATACGCACTGCTGCTGGGCATTGTGACCTCGGTAAACGGTGGTATTGCAGGCGTGGACGCCTTGGCCGGTGGCTGGCTGGCCGGAAACTTTGGCTATCGCTCGGTGTTCTGGACCATGGCAGTACTATGCGCCACCGCGGTAGTAGCAGTGCAGGTATTCACTAAGGAATCCACGGCCACCGAAACCCCGCGCATGGACTGGGCGGGCGTGTTGCCCCTGGCCGTGGCGCTGGGGTGCGTTCTCACCGCATTCAACGAGGCGGGCAAGCTTGCCGAGGCCAATTGGTTCCTCGTAGTCATCCTCATCCTCATCGGCGCCGCCGGCTTCTGGGCCTTCTGGAATGTGGAGAAGAAGGTCGCCGATCCGCTTGTGCCGGTGGCTTACCTCAAACAACGCCGTACGTGGGCGCTGCTTTCTACCACGCTGCTCACCATGACCGGTGTCTTTGCAGTAATGAACGGCCTCATTCCAAACCTCGGCCAGGACCCAGACGCCGGTGCTGGCATTTCCGCCAGCACCATTTCTTGGGTCACCCTTACCCCGTACGCCCTCGCCGGCTTGGTCTTCGGCCCGATTGCCGGCTGGATGGCCTCCAAGCTGGGCTATAAGTACGTCTTACAAACCGGCCTCGTAGGTACCGTCGCTGGCCTAATTATCTCTATTTTCGTGGTGGGCGTTCCGAACGCGTGGACCCTGCTTTTCGTTTCCATTTTCTTGGGCGTGACCTACGCGGGCATTGCCAATATCATGCTCAACGGCTTAGGAATTGTGCTCTCGCCGGCCGATAACCAGGGCTACCTGCCCGGCATGAACGCCGGCGCCTTCAACCTCGGCGCGGGCCTGTCTTTCGCGGTGCTGTTTGCGGTTTCTGGTTCCTTCGAACACGGCTACCGCGCGGGCATGATCGCCGGCGTCATCATTCTGCTTGCGGCCCTTGCCCTGTCCTTCCTCATTCCTCGCCCGGAGTCCATCGATGACACCGTGGCGGCCGTCAACGCTCGAAAGTAGGCTCGTGGCATGACGCGAAAAATCATTTTGGACTGCGACCCCGGCCACGATGATGCGGTGGCCTTGCTCCTAGCCTTGGGTAACCCTTCTATCGAGCTGCTCGGCATTACCACCGTAGGCGGCAACCAGACCTTGGATAAGGTCTCCCGCAATGCATTGGTGGTTAAGGAAATTGCCGGCCACCCGGAGGTTCCGGTCTTTGCCGGCTGCGATCGCCCGCTCGTGCGCCCCGTTGAGGTCGCCGAGGCGATCCACGGCTCCACCGGCATGGACGTGGAAGGCGTCCAACTTCCGGACCCAAGCACCGCGCTTGCCGACGCCCACGCCATCGACTTCATCATCGACACCATCATGTCCCACGAGCCCGGCACCATCACCCTGGTGCCCACCGGCCCGCTTACCAATATCGCGATGGCCGCGCGCAAGGAGCCGCGCATCGTCGAGCGCGTTAAGGAAGTAGTCCTCATGGGGGGTGGCTACCACGAGGGCAATTGGTCCCCAGTTGCCGAGTTCAATATCAAGATCGATCCCGAGGCCGCCCACATCGTCTTCGAAGAGCCTTGGCCCGTCACCATGGTCGGCCTCGACCTCACCCACCAGGCGCTTGCCACCCCAGAGGTCGAAGCCGAGATCAAGGCGCTAAATACTCCGGTCTCCGAGTTCGTTGTGGGTCTCTTCGGTTTCTTCCGCAAGGCCTACCAGGCCAACCAGGGCTTTGATAACCCACCGGTCCACGACCCGTGCACCATCGCCTACCTCATCGATCCGGACATCGTTCAGACCCGCAAGGCCCCCGTCCACGTCGAGCTCGCCGGCGCACTGACCACCGGCATGACCGTCACCGATCTGCGCGAGCCTGCCGACGCCTCCTGCCACACCCAAGTCGCCACCGCCCTCGACCACGCTGGCTTCTGGCGGCTCGTCACCGATGCCCTCAAAAACCTCGCCTAAGACACCCGCCGCGAGCCGCCCAACTTTCAGCCACGTTCTAGCCTTCCAATGCTCGGATTGATGCCAGAACGTGGCTGCTTTATAACCTATCGGAGTAAGAACCCCTAGCTCTCCTTACCGTTTAATTGGACTGCGTTACTACCAAGAAGTTCATTTGCTGCCTTTTGGTAGTACGCCTCAGTGGGCTTGTTAGCTTTTATGACTTTATCTTCATCAAGAGACTTGAGGTTCTTCAAGGTGAGTGAAGAATTTTGACCACTGAGTTGGTAAACGCTTTTCTTCAAATCCGATACGCCATCTCCTCCCGCTTTCAATACGGCTTGCCTAAACATGGCGGTTTTTGCTGCGGAGCCTCGTGCTATGACCACCGTCCGTTCAGAGGCCTTGGAGTTTATTTCGGAGCGTACCTGGGATAGTACCGTTACGAGATAGTCGAATATAGGAATTTGGGAAGGGATCAGGTGGTCTGAAGCGTCCTGGGTTTAGTTCCGCTTCTTTTACGGCCCTGTGTTGATGGGCTGGGTGAGATAGTACTCGGTTTCTACTTCCTGTGGGGTGGCGTAGTCCAATGCTTCGTGAAGTCGCTTA
>NZ_JAKRNE010000012.1 GCF_022347205.1 Corynebacterium sp. ACRPO
CACCAGCGGCCAGAAAAGTAATCTATACGACGAACTCGATTGAATCATTCAACAATGAACTGCGTAAAGCTACCCGCAACAGGGTACAGTTCACCAACGATGAATCAGCGCTCAAGACGCTGTGGCTGATGATCTGCAATATCGAAGACAAACGAGCTGCAAAGAGAGCGAAGCAGGGCAAACGAGTCTCAGCGACAGCCGGCAGACTCATGGAAGGAGCCCGAGTTTCCGGCTGGAAACAAGCCATCAACCAAATGGCCGTGGCCTACCCCGACCGCTTCGACAAATACCTATAAACCTAACCCCACACACAAACAACTTGACACGCTCGGGCGTTGCGGCCATCGCGGTGCTGTATTTGACGTTCTTTACCGGCCAGGCGCCATACATTTCGCTGCTGCTGGCGTTCAGCTTCGGCTTTTATGGGCTGCTCAAAAAGCAGGTTCGAGTGTCCTCGGCCGTCTCGGTCGCAGCGGAGGCGCTCGTGATGTCACCGTTGGCGGTGGGATACATCCTGTGGCTAGAAACAAGCGGCCAGGGCACGTTCGCCAGCGAGGGCGTCGGCCACGCGCTGCTTTTAGTCAGCGCCGGCTTGATTACCGCGCTGCCGCTACTCTGCTTTGCAGAGGGCGCACGGACGCTGCGCTTATCGACGATCGGCATGCTCCAATACCTCACCCCCATCATGCAGATGCTGTGGGCGCTCTTTGTCACCCACGAGCACTTTTCGACGCACCGCTGGATCGGCTTCGGCATCATCGGCGTGGCGGTGGCGATTTACGTCGCCGACTTGGTGCGCATGGCTAGGAGCGCCTAAGTTCCTCGCGGGCAGCGCGGGCCCGGCGACGCGCCGCCTGTTCCTCTTCTGCCCGCAGCGCCCAGCGCGGCATCACCACGACGAGAAAGATGCCATAGGCACATACGATCCCGGAAAACACCAGCGTCATCGAGGTGCCGCCGGTGACAAGGCTGATAAGAAGCGCGATGCCGGAAACCACCACCGCGACCCACGCGGCGATATAGCCAAATTTGTAGTTGGGCATCCACTGCGAAAAGGGCTGCTGTGAGGACATAGGTCTAGCCTACGCGGTAGTCGTATTCGCAGGCCCGGTATCGACGAGGTCCGGTGGGGGCGGATCCCAAGGGTTGACCCAGCGCACGCCGCGGGCCGTGCGCTCGAAGCGGCCATTGCGCGGCAGGCCGGTGCGATGGTCATCATTGCGGCCGTTGTGATAGGCGCAGGCGGTGGTGAGGTTCTTCGCATTGGTCCACCCACCACCAGCCCAGCTGAAGATGTGGTGGACCTGGCACTCATCGGCAGGCTTATGGCAGCCCCTGACCGGGCATGTGGGATTTTCCGCCGCAGCCATCATGAACTGCTTCCAGGTGGCCCCACGGCGCATGCGGTACAGGTTCACTGGGCCCTCTACGGGGTGGAGCAGGGTGACAAATCCCTCCTCGGCAAGCGCGCGCTGGGCCAATTCGGAGCCCGTAATCTGCGCGCCATTGGTCATGGTCAGCACTACATCGTCGCTGCCATGGGCCACGCCAACCAACTTATCCAGCGGCACCACAACGTTGGTGCGCACGGTGGAGGTGGCGGCACTGGTACCGGTGCGGAAGAAGGAGGCGACGTCGGCAAGCGAGCCGGCATGCTGGTGAAGTTCTGCAATCAGCGCGGAAGGGCCAGTGATAGACAGAGTCCACGGCTTTCCGGCGGCGCGGCGCCGCAGCCGCACCCCCGGCTTGGGTTCGCGCGGCGCGCGCATCTCGCGCAGCTTCTTGCGAGCACGCCTTTCCATCTCCCGCGTATCACACGCGATATGGGTGAGCTCGGCGCGCAGGGCCCAGGCGCGGGCTTGGGTGGGCGCGCGCCGCGCATGCTTTTCGATGACCTCCAGCGTCGGCAGCGAATGCCGGTTGCGGCGGGCCCCGTCCACCGCGCGGCGTTGGCGGCGGCGAAAGCTGGTGGTCCCCAAGTAGACCTGCGCGAGCTGCGCAATAGTGTCAGCCGTGGCATCGGGCATGCCGGCGGCAGTAAGGTCCGCGACGGAGGCATCGGCGGCCTCGGCGAGGATGTCCATCGCCGAGTTGAGCGCCGCGATATAAGCCCGAATGTGTTCCATGCCTTAGATGCTAAAAGCACTGGGCGGCCACCGCGCGCCATAGGGACCAGGAGGGCGATATTAGCTGGGAGGGCGGATGGCGAAGCTGCCCCAGGCGGCGTCGGCAGGCGCGGGTTCGACGGCGGCGACGGAGGGGGTGGAGGCGACGTCGGCAAGCTGGGCACCCGACCCCCACACCACAGCGGCGCTCACCGCGGAGGGGCGCTGCCCATAGGAGGCATCGATGCGGTCGAAGGCGCGTTGGATGACGGCGGCGCGATCCTCGCCGGCGGTGGGTTCGGGCACGTCGATGGGGGCGGTGGAACCGATAAGGATGGCGTCCATGCGCGGGGCTGCGGCAACGGCGGCCGCGGCGGCTACGGGCGGCAGGTCCTCGTCAAAGGTGACAAGGGCGTAGGCAGGCGCGTCTGGAATGTCGCTGCCGGACACGCGCGCAATATACTCCGCGCGCGATTCGCCATCCGGGCCGAGCTGGTCTCCTTGTACCTGCGAAGAAGCCTGGGTCCCTAGGGCGCCAAAAAGCGCGAGCGCGGCCAAGAAAAGCACCGCAAGCACCGCCAAGGCCGCTAGCCGACGCCGCCGGTAGACCTTCCTCATCCCCGCAGAACCTCCAAGGCGTGCTCGAGATCGGCCGGGTACGGCGCTTCAATCTCGAACCACTTGCCGGTGCCGGGGTGAGTAAAGCCGAGCTTTACCGCGTGCAGCCACTGGCGCTTAAGCCCAAGGCGCTTAGCCAGGTTGGGATCCGAGCCGTACATCGGATCGCCCACGCACGGGTGGCCGGTGGCGGACATGTGCACGCGGATCTGGTGGGTGCGGCCGGTCTCTAGGTGCACCTCGATGAGGCTGGCCTCGCGGAAGGCCTCGAT
The DNA here is from genome assembly GCF_022347205.1 of Corynebacterium sp. ACRPO. Taxonomy (GTDB): domain Bacteria; phylum Actinomycetota; class Actinomycetes; order Mycobacteriales; family Mycobacteriaceae; genus Corynebacterium. The sequence goes on from NZ_JAKRNE010000012.1 coordinate 2,996, forward strand.
GAGGCTGTAATGGGTGACGGCCGCTTTGCCGTCGTCAAGCACGGCGAATTTCCAGCCCGACTTGGGGTGACGGCCGATAGGCGCATCAACGGTGCCCTCGATGGGATCCGGCAGCCCCTGCACCACGGCGTGGTAGGTCTTTTTTACGCTGCGGTACTTAAAAGCATGCTTGAGCGCGGAATAAGCGCGCTCCGAGGAAGCCACGACCATCACGCCAGAGGTGCCCACATCGAGGCGGTGCACGATGCCCTGGCGCTCGGTCGGCCCGGACGAAGCGACTGTATAACCGGCCGCGCGCAGCCCGCCAATCACCGTCGGTCCGTCCCAGCCCACACTGGGGTGCGCGGCCACACCCACCGGCTTATGCACGCAGATAATATCGGCATCGCTGTAGAGCACGTCCATGCCCTCGACCAGCTCTTCGCGCGGCAGCAACGGCTTTTCTGGCTCCGGCAAAAGCACCGAAACCACGTTGCCGGAGGTCAACCGCTCGGACTTGCCCAGCTCCTGGGAATCGATGGTCACGTTGCCCTCGGCGCACAGCTGCGCGGTGGCGCTCCGGGAAAGGCCAAGGAGCTTGGCCAGGGCGGCGTCGGCACGCATGCCTTCTAGGCCTTCAGGAATGGGGAAGCTGCGCATCTGCCTATTCATGCTCGGCCTTCCTTTCCTCCAGCACCATGGCGATGATGAAGATCACCACGCCGCAGGTAATGGCCGCGTCCGCAATATTGAACACGGCGAAAGAGCCGACCGAAATATAGTCCACCACGTGCCCAAACCAGAAGCCGGGGGCACGGAAGATGCGGTCAGCGAAATTACCCAACGCGCCACCGGCGATGAGCGCTAGGGCCACCGCCTGGCCGGAATGGGTAATGCGCGGGGCGGCAATGGCCACGCCGAGCACAAAGACCAGCTGAATAGTGGTAAAAAGCCACGTCGATCCCTCCCCGCCCATGGAAAAGGCGGCGCCAGGGTTAAAAAGCAGGGTAAACCGGAACCAATCCCCCATGACCGGCAGGGGCTCGCCCTCTGTAAGGATGGAGAGCATTAGTTGTTTCACGGCTTGGTCCACCAGCGCCACGGCGATGACAACCGCGGCGATAAGTCCTGTCTTGCTCCTTCGTTTTTGACTCACCCGCTCTATTCTAAACGGGAGCGTCCGGTATTTTGGTAAGCGTGTTTCGAGTCAAAGTTTTTGCAGCCCTGACCACAGCCGCCGTAGCGCTTACGGCGTGTTCCTATGAAAAGCCGGGACCCGCGGTAGAACAGCCCGTGGGCCTGACTATCGACGCCCCACGCGTCACCGTGGACAATCCCGGCACCGGGGAGAAAAAACTCCTGGAATACCGCGATATCGACTCCACGCAGGACGTGAACTACCGCGTTACCGAGGGGTTTTCGCAGGACTTGCTCAAAAGGTCCGCGGCCGAGAAGTTTCAGGCCTCCGACGTCGAATCCACCACCACTACCCTGCCGCTATCGGCCAAGGTAGATAAGGCCAGCGAGGACGTCGAAGATCAGCTGCCCGCTACCCGCAATGCCTTCGTCACGGCCGGTGCGCCGGAAACTTCTGGCGACACCGACGTCTCCTCGGCCGAGGGATTCCAATTTGGCTGGCGTGGCCAAGACAATGGCCAGATGAATTCGCTGCGCTTGGCCGCACCCCAAGACGCCACGGATGAAGCCCGTGGCTCCGTGGAACAGGCGATTATGAAGCTGACGGCCCTACCCGTGGTTTTCCCCACCGAGGAGGTAGGCAAGGGAGCGAGCTGGACGGTGGATTCGCGCGTTACCGGCGAGTCCACCCTGCTGCAGACCACGCGCTATACGGTCGCTTCCATCGAAGGCGACCAGGTCAAGCTCAACGTGGAGGTAGAGCAGCGGCCGTCGCTAGGCGCACTGTCCTTTGAGGGTCAGGCCCAGGGCACGGAGTTGGAGGACAAGGAGCTCAAGGTTGTGGACTCCAGCACCCAGTCCAAGGGCAACATCACGGTAGACCTGAGCAAGCCGCTGCCCGTGGGCGGTAACGTGTCTTTCGACACGAAGGTCATTTATGGCGCCGCCGGCTCGGAGCTGCGCGTGGTGCAGTCGAGCCTGACGGAGCTGAACTTTTCCTAGTTACTCGGCCGGGGCTTCTACTGGGGCCTCAGCTGGGGCCTGCTCGGCGCCGGCCGCGGGGGCGTCGCCTTCAGCCGGGGCAGCGTCGCCCTCGGCCGGTGCCGGGGCAGGTGCGGAGGCACCGGCGCCGGTATCCGCGCACATCTCCGGAACCTGCTCCGGCGGCACGGTGTTTTGGATGAGCGTGCAAGCCCAGGCTTTGGAAAGCTTCCAGGTGCCGTCTTCGTAGACGAATTCCACCTGGTCAGCGGTCTGCTGCTGGCCGTCAGCGGTGGTGAAGTTCACGGTGGTCAGCACGGACTGCGGGTCATAGCCCGGAAGCACAGGATCAACGACCTCGAACTCGGCGCCGGATTCCTGCTTGGACTGTGCCATGGTGTCAAAGATTTCCGGTGCGGTCTCGCCGCCCTGCACGGTGGCGGTCTTTTCCTGCTCAGAAGCGTTCGGATCCGTGGCCTTGGCCAAGATGGCGTTGAGATCCGCCGGGGACGGCAGCGCTGGGGCAGCGGAATCGCCGTCAGAAGAGGCAGATTCCTGCGCCTCGGTGTTGGCGGCGGCGGTATCGTCCTGCTCGTCATCGGAAGAGCAGGCGGCCAGGGCGGTGGCCGCGGTCAGTGCGAGGCACGCGGCGCTAAACTTGCGGAATTTCACTTCTAACTCCTCACGTCTGGGTTCTAAACTCCCATCAGTTTACAGCTGCACCAGCTTTTTCCGGGCTGCGCCCGCCGCGTGGGCGGAGATTTCTTTAACCTTGAGTGCATGACCCAACTTGCTTTGATCGCCACCGGCGGCACGATCGCGTGCACCACCGTGGCCGATGGTTCCCTGGTTCCCACCATCTCCGGCGCAGACCTTGCCGCTGAAATCGACGCCGAGGTAGTGGAGTTTCGCCAGCTCGATTCGTCCTCTATTACTTTGGCGGACCTCGATGAGCTCATTGCAGTAGTCAACGAGCACACCGCGCGCGAGGATATCGGTGGCGTGATCATCACCCATGGCACCGACTCCATGGAGGAAACCGCGCTGGCGTTGGAGACTTTCTGTGCAGGGGCAAAACCCATCGTGCTTACGGGCGCGCAGCGCGCCTACGATCACCCCGCGGCCGACGGCCCCACCAATCTGCGCGCTGCCCGCGAGCTTGCGGCCAGCGGGCGCCCTGGGGTTTTCCTCTGCTTTGGCGGGGAGACCATCCCGGCGCGCGGTGCGCGCAAGCGGCACACCAGTGACCTGCGCGGGTTTGAGTCGCTGCCCGTTCCTGGCACCACCCCGCGTTTGAATCCTGCCCCGCTGGCGTCGCAGCGTATCGAGATCATCCCCGCCTATCCGGGAGCGGGGCGCCTGCTGGTCGACGCCGCCGTAAACTCCCCCACCACCGGTCTCATTGTGGAGGCCATGGGCTCGGGAAATATGGGCGAGGAGATGGGCCGCGCGCTTGCCGACGCCCTCCGCGCCGGCCTCCCCGTCATCATTTCTACCCGCACACCCTATGGCCCGACGGCGCTGGCTTACGGTGGCGACGGCGGTGGCGCGAGCCTGGGGAAGCGTGGCGCCATCAACGCCGGATGGTTCCGCCCGAGCCAAGCGCGAATCCTGCTCGCGGCGGCGCTGGCCACCGGCACCGATCCGGCGGATCTTTTCGCTCAGGAGGGCTAGTCCTCGCTGGTCAGCCAGTCCTGCCAATCCAGCGAGTCGAGCGGGTCTGCCGGCACGAGCGCGGGATCGTCGGCCGCGAAGGATGTGGTGCGCCCGGGCCCCGTGGCGCGCGTTTCAAAGCGCACGCTCACCACCCCGTGGCCGGCGCCTTGAATCCAACCGTGGCCGTAATCAGGGTGGAAAACATCCTGCGTGGCGTGCCACTGGTTATCGGTTTCTTCTTCCACCGTCACTGTAGGCGCTGGAATGGTCGGCGTTGCGTCGTCGCTTACCCCAGTTTCATAGTCCGTATCCGCCGGAGCAGGACGCACGATCTCGCGGTCGAGCTCTGGAAAAAGCACGTCTTGGCGAGCGGCCTCTAGCCCGGAATAGCTCACCCCCACCAAGCGGATGGGCCCCAGCTCATCGGGGTAGCGGGCAAGCTTGAAGGCGGCAGCGGTAAGCACGGCGGCGTCGTCAGTCGCGTAGGGCAAGGTGGTCGAGCGCGATTCGATATGAAAATCCGCCATGCGCAGCTTCACCGTTACGGTGCGCGCGCCGCGCCCATCCTTAAGCAACCGGCGGTGAGCGCCCTCCGCCGCGCGAGTGATGGCTGCATCGACTTCGGGGGCGGTCTGCAGGTCTTTCGGGTAGGTGTGCTCAGTAGAAATCTGCTTAGAAATAGCACGCGGCGCCACCTCACGGTCATCGATGCCACGGGCTAGCTGCCACAGTTGCAGCCCCACCACACTGCCGATGGAAATTTCTACTTCCTTGCGCGTCATCGCCGCCAGCTGCCCAATGGTCTCGACGCCGATGGACTTGAGCTTCGCGCCGGTCACCGGGCCGACTCCCCACAACTTGTTCACCGCAAGGGGGTGCAGCATATCTAGCTGGCGCTCCGCTGGGATAACAAAGGTGCCATCAGGCTTCGCTTCGCCCGATCCGATCTTGGCAAATTGCTTGCCCGATCCCGCCCCAATGGAGCACGGCAGACCCGTCTCTTCCCGAATGAGCGCGCGCAGCTCATCCGCCCAGCGCTTGACCTCCTCCGCGCTCGCCCCCTCCAAGGAGGCGGGTTCCATAAAGGCCTCATCGATAGAAAGCTGCTCGATTACCTCCACGTGTTGCGCGATGATGCCGAAGACGCGCCGCGACGCCGCCGAATACACCGCCCGGCGCGGCTGCACTACCACCGCGCGAAGTCCAACTAGCTGCTGTGCGCGGTACATCGGCATGGCCGAATGCGCACCGTACACGCGCGCCTCATAGGAGGCGCCGGCCACCACGCCGCGCCCACTGGTGCCTCCCACCAAAACGGGACGCCCCTGCAGCGTAGGCCGGGTCAGCTGCTCGACGGAGGCGAAAAACGCGTCCATGTCGATATGTAAAACCCAGCGTTGCATGCGGCCCAGTCTAATAGGCACACCTCCACATGCACTCCTGGGTGTTTGTGCGCCGTTAATTAAAGCTTTTATTTCTTTCCATCTCATCGCCACCCGCTCGCAAAGTCATCTATTTAGGTTTTCAAGGACACTTTCTCCAGAAAACACCCCTCAGCCTATGAAGCCTCCATAGTTGCACACGGAGTCCACAACTCTCCTCACTCCCTACTGCCCGAGCCGAACATATCGACCCCACAGCCCTGCGGAAACAATCGCAATTGCATGTATCCCCTTCGTCTTGGTAGCACAATCGAAAGGCCGCACATGCCCGCTAGCATCTTCGTCTTTTCAGATCTCCACTTGGGTCTCCCTGGCGCCCCCGGCTTGGACTGGGCCCTGCAAGCACTCGAGGTTGCCGCCAATAGTGGGGCCACGGCGTGCGTGTGCTTGGGCGATATCATTGACCGCAACGCGGACTCGGCCGAGTTCGTGCCTCAGATCCGCACCATTATGGCCCATGCTGTCACCCTGTTCAACGAAGTCCACTTCATTTCCGGCAACCACGATACCCACCACAACCTGGACTTCCCGCCCGAGGTCACGGTCCACGGCACGCAGGTGCATACCTTTCATATAGGAAACACCACGGTTCTAACCGCAGCGGTGGCCACCGATCCGGACCCGCGCCGCCTCCAGTTTCCTCCCCGCCGCAGCGACGGCCCGGTCCTCGGCCTCCTACATTCTTCCGTCACCGGTGAGTTTTCTAAAGGCACCTGCCTGCCGCTTTCCGTGGCTGAGCTACAGGCCTGCGAGGCCGATGCCTGGATCCTTGGGCACGTCCACACCCCGCACACGCTTGCCGACGCCCCCTTCATCGGCTGGGTCGGCATGGGCCACGGCTTACTCTTCGACCCTGATACGTGCCACGTCACACGTTCGCATGACTAGATTCGTTCCCCACAAATCCCCCTCATATTCTTGCTTGCATGCAAGCTTGTATGCAAGATGGATGCATGTCCAATGAACGAATGCAGCCCGCCGCGGAGCGCGCCTATGACTTCGTCAAAGAGAAGATCATTGACGGCTCCTTCGAGCCCTCGCAGATGCTTTCCGAGGCCTCCCTGGCTACCGAAATGGGAATTAGCCGCACCCCAATGCACGAGGCTTTCCTGCGCCTAGAGGTCGAAGGCTTTCTACAGCTCTACCCCAGGCGGGGTGCGCTCATCGTGCCGATCAGCCCGCAAGAAATCCGCGAGGTCTATGAGGCACGCTTGCTTGTAGATAGGCACTGCGCTGAAAAGATCTGCGCAATGTCTGATGCCGAGCGCGCGGACATCGCTGATCAGCTAGATGCGACCATCGCGGAGCAAGATACTGCGTTGGATAGCGCGGACCTGCATACCTATACACATCTTGATGCGCGTTTCCACCAGATCATCATGGATGGCGGTGCCAATACCCTGCTGGCCGGGCTGGGACACCAGCTGCGCGAACGCCAGCAGCGTTTTACCGCCACGGCCATTGGCCGCAACGTAGCCCGCGCCCGCACCTTCGTAGATCAGCACCGCACGCTTGCCGATGCCCTCCGCACCGGCGACCTCGACGCCTACCTTTCCGCATTGGACACCCACCTAACCAACTCGAGGAATCAACTATGACCGAAAAGTTTGCCAAACACTCATGGTTTCCCGTCGCTGGCAGCATGGTCGCTGTCGCGTGGGGCGGCAATGAGTTCACCCCTCTCCTAGTGATGTACCGCGAGGAGTCGCACTTCTCGCAGGTTACCGTCAATGGTCTCTTGGCCGCCTATGTGCTCGGCATCGTGCCGGCGTTGCTCATTTCTGGCCCGCTTTCGGACTACATTGGCCGCCGCCCCACTATGCTGCCTGCCGCACCGCTGTCACTGTTGGGTTCGTTCCTCTTATCCATCGCGCCGAACGAGCCGCTCGTCATCGCCGTGGGCCGCATCATGTGTGGCTTGGCATTAGGCATCGTCATGGCGGTCGGCTCCACGTGGGTGGCAGAGCTCATTACCCGCGCTGGCGGTGATCCTGCTGCCGGCCCGCGCCACGCTTCCCTGTGCCTGACCTTAGGCTTCCTCATCGGTGCCGGCCTCGCTTCGGTGCTGGCCCAATGGGGTCCGTGGCCGACCCACTTGGCGTATATCCTGCACATCCTCCTCACCGTCGCCACCGCTATCTGGCTGATGAAGACCCCGGAAACCCGCCCACCGCGGGGCGCTACGGTAAAAGACACCTTCCTTGATTTGAGCATCCGCGACATGCTGCGCATGCTGCACATTCCCTCCGCAGCGCACCGCCGCTTCGTGCGCATTGTCCTGCCGGTCGCACCGTGGGTCTTCGGCTGCGCTGGCGCCGCCTATGCCCTCCTGCCCCAGCTTTTGTCCAAGTCCGCCGGCGATGCCCCCATCGCTTTCTCGGGCCTCATGACAGTTATCACCTTGGGCTGCGGCGTTGGCATCCAGATGCTCGGCAAGGTCATCGATACCAGCCGCTCCGCCCGCGCTTCCGCAGTTGCCATGGGCGTTATCACTGTGGGCACCATCCTCGGCGCGGTTGCCTCCCATACTCGCTCCCTGCCGCTCGGAATCGCCGGCGCAGCGGTCATGGGCGCAGGCTACGGCCTCGCCCTTGTCGCCGGTCTCTCCGAGGTCCAGCGCATCGCCCGTGCCGAAGAACTCGCCGGCCTCACCGCCGTCTACTACTCGGTGTCCTATACCGGCTTCTTTATCCCCATGGCCTTCAGCGCACTTGCCCCGCTGCTCGGCTTTACCACCCTATTCCTCATTGGCGCCGTGCTCGCACTGTGCTGCCTCGTTAACGTGGTCCTCGGTTGGCGCTCTCACCTGCCCGGCCCGGTCCGTTAAGTCCTATCACTCATAAAAAATTGCCCAGCCGCACTGGCTGGGCAATCATTCTTTTAGGTGGCAACGTACGCGCTACTGCTTGACGACGGTAGCGCTAACCCCCTTGACCACCTCGTGCACTTCCGCACCATCGAGCGCCTCGGTGGTCACCTGGAAATCGGTGGCGAGCACTTCACCGGCGATGTGGTCGGCGTGACGCTCCGCCCAGGCCTTCTTCTCCTCAGGGACAGAAAGTACGGCCGCGATGCGGTCGGAAACCTCGAACCCAGAAGCCTTGCGGGCATCCTGAAGACCGCGGATCACGTCCGCCGCCCAACCTTCGGCTTCAAGCTCTTCGGTCACCTCGGTATCGAGTACTACCAGGCCGTCAAGGCCTTCGATACGCGCGGTCGACTTCGGATTCGCTGCCTGCAGGCGCTCGGTGTACTCATCCGGGCCAAGCACAATATCGCCGTCCACTACAACCTCGTCGCCGCGGCGCTCATAGTTGCCAGCCTTGAGGTTCTTGATGGCGCGCTGCACGTCCTTGCCCAAGCGCGGGCCGGCGACCTTCGCGTTGCAGACCACCTGGAAGGTACCTACCGAATCGACGTCGTCAGTAAGCTCAACTTCCTTGACATTGACCTCGTCGCGGATGATATCGGCAAAGTCCGCCAGGCGCTGCGCCCCATCGAGGGCCACCGTCAGCTTCGGCAGCGGCAAGCGATTGCGCAGCTTATTGGACTTGCGCACCGAAGACGCTGCCGAGGCCACCGCGCGAGTCGCATCCATCGCAGAGACGAGACCTGCATCAGACGGGTAATCCGCGGCCTGCGGGTAGTCTGCCAGGTGCACCGAACGCTCACCGGTAAGCCCGCGGTAGATTACCTCCGCCACGTGCGGTAGCAGCGGTGCCACCACGCGAGTCACGGTCTCCAGCACGGTGTACAAGGTATTAAACGCCTCAGGATGGGCGTCCTCGCCCTCCCAGAAACGATCGCGCGAGCGACGGACGTACCAGTTGGTCAGGACGTCGGCAAACAGGCGCACCTCTTCGGTTGCCGTGGCGATATCGGTATCGGCAAGCGCCGCGTTGACATTGGCCACCACATCGTGGGTCTTGGCCAAGATATAGCGGTCCAGAACATGCGTGGAGCTGGTATCGAACTTTGCTTCCTTCTCTGCGTAGAGCTGCAGGAAGGTATAGGCATTCCAGATAGGCAGGATAGCCTGGCGCACGCCCTCGCGAATGCCCTGCTCGGTCACGATGAGGTTGCCTCCGCGCAGGATAGGCGAAGACATCAGGAACCAGCGCATGGCATCCGAACCATCGCGATCAAAGACCTCGTTGACGTTTGGATAGTTGCCCTTGGACTTAGACATCTTAAGGCCATCGTTGCCCAGCACGATGCCATGGGCCACGACCTTCTTATACGCCGGGCGATCAAAAAGCGCGGTGGACAGTGCGTGCATCACATAGAACCAACCACGCGTCTGACCGGAGTACTCCACAATGAAGTCGGACGGCGAATGGGTTTCAAACCATTCCTTATTCTCGAATGGGTAGTGCTTTTGCGCAAACGGCATCGAGCCGGACTCAAACCAGCAATCCAGCACGTCTGGCACGCGGCGCATCATCGACTTACCAGTCGGATCATCCGGGTTCGGGCGCACCAACTCGTCGATGTGCGGACGGTGCAGCGACTCCGGACGAACTCCGAAATCGCGCTCCAGCTCATCCAAGGAGCCGTAGACATCCATGCGCGGGTAATTGTCATCATCAGACATCCACACCGGGATAGGCGCACCCCAGTAGCGGGTACGAGAGATATTCCAATCGCGTGCACCCTCGAGCCACTTGCCAAACTGGCCATCCCGGATATGCTCCGGCAGCCACTCAATCTCCTTGTGGTTAAGCTCCACCATGCGATCGCGGAACTCGGTTACCTTCACAAACCAGGCCGGCAGTGCCATGTAGATAAGTGGCTCGCCCGAGCGCCATGAGTGCGGATAAGAGTGCTCGATGGTTACGTGTCGCACCACTCGCCCAGCGGCTTTCAAGTCCTTGATGATGTCCTTATTTGCATCAAAGACCAGCTGGCCTTCATACGGCGGAACCTGCGAGGTGAACTTGCCATCCTCATCCACCGGGATAACCAGCTCGATGTCGTACTGGTTGGTGGTATTCATATCGTCTTCACCAAACGCAGGAGCCTGGTGTACCACACCGGTGCCGTCCTCTGTGGTGACGTAATCAGCGATCAAGACCTGGTAGGCATTGCGCAGATCCGGGAAGAAGCCGAAGATAGGCTCATAGGTAAAGCCCTCGAGTTGCGCGCCGGTAAAGGACTCCAGTACCTCGGCCTCACCCAGTTCCTTCTCCAAGGTGGACAGCAGGTTTTCCGCCATGATGAAGGTACGGCCAGCGAAATCGCCCTCCGTAGCCTTAAAAAGCACGTAAGAAACCTCTGGATGAACCGCCAAGGCCTCGTTCGAAGGCAAGGTCCAGGGGGTGGTGGTCCAGGCGAGGAAGGAGGCGTCGGCAAGCGCAGGGTGCTCCGCCAACGTCTTTTCTGCCGCGCTTCCCTCGCGCGCGCCCTCCACTGGGAAGGTAACCGTCAGCGTCGGATCCTGGCGCATCTTATAAGAATCATCCAGGCGGGTCTCCTGGTTGGACAAAGAAGTGTGCTCCGCCCAGGAGTACGGAAGAACTCGGAAGCCCTTGTAGATGAGGCCCTTGTCATAAAGCTCCTTGAACGCCCACATGACCGATTCCATGTAGTTGATATCCATGGTCTTGTAGCCGTTTTCAAAGTCCACCCAGCGGGCCTGGCGGTTGACGTACTCTTCCCACTCGTCGGTGTACTCCAGCACGGATTTAGCGCAGTATTCATTGAACTTTTCCAAGCCCATGTCCTCGATCTGCGCCTTTTCAGTGATACCCAGCTGCTTTTCCGCCTCCAGCTCAGCGGGCAGACCGTGGGTATCCCAGCCGAAGACGCGAGGAACGAAATTGCCAGCCATCGTGCGGTAGCGCGGGACGATATCCTTCACATAACCGGTCAGCAGGTGGCCATAGTGCGGCAAACCATTGGCAAATGGAGGACCATCATAGAAGATGTACTCTGGGCAGTCCTTGGTCTTTTCTAGCGAAGCCTGGAAGGTATCATCCTGCTTCCAGTACTTCTGGACTTCCTCTTCCATATCTGGGAAGCGGCTGGAGCCACCCGTCATGTCGACCTTGGGGTAAATCTTTTTCGCCATAATTATCCTTCACTCTTAACACGGTGCAGGGACGCGCCAATATGGCTCGCGGTACCACCCTGCTTGAGCCCGCAGGCTCCGCTTCGTTTCGGTGAAGGAGTTGACGGTCCCACCCGTTCAGTTCTACTGGGCCACACTGGCTGTTCTTCTGAATTGCTCCCCGGTGATGGCCGGATCACTGCGTGTAGGCCACAGTATAGCGCCCCTGAATCTTCGTGCACAATAAGTTATCCACAGGCTAAAAATTTTCCCTTGTGAGGGCTTGCGCGGGGAAATAAATTGTGAGTCGTGAACGCGCTAGATACTTACCTCGCAGCCATGGCACCCGGGATGGACATCGTCCTCGGGTGCGCAGGCATGTCCGAGGAGGACCTCTGCGCGCGAGGTGCCGCTGAAAAGACGGCCCGCGAGTTGGCATTGCTAAAAGAGGCGTACTGCGGCACGACCAAGTTCACGAGGAAGCGTCGTCGTGCTATCGAAGGTGCTCAGCACAATGGGCATTCCATTGTTGCTCTATCCATCATTGAAAAGTATGCGCGCAAGATGCCCACGCTTTTCGACGCCTGGGTTCTCCGCGAACAACTATGCACCACCAAGGCCACAGCAGCGGCACTAGAAAAGCTGGCGCAATCCAAGGTTCCGAAGAAAAAGCGCAAGGTGAAGCCTGGTATACGCATCATCAGACGCAAGGATGCGCCGTGGACGCTAGCGATCGACGGCTCGTCTTCGTTTATTGCGGATCTTCACGCGGCGGTGGAAAACCAGGATAGGAAGCCGTTAGATGTAGTGGAAGATACGTTTTTCGGAGGAGATACGGCGCAACGAAGCACGGTGGTAACCAATGTCATCGTGCGGCTGGAAGACTACGTGCGCATCGTCAACGGTGATGGTGAAGAAATCACTTTGCAGATGACCAACGGAGCGACGCTTACGGGGGCGCAATACTTGCAACGCACGCTCAAGGAGCATGGGCTCATAACCCTAATGAGCCCCTATGAAGGCGCGGTGAACCTGTACCGCACGGAGCGCTTCGCCAATGCCAAGCAGCGGTTGATGGCGGGCGCGGAAAATCCGGTATGCCCATGGCCGCGGTGCGCTAAGCCTGCCGATGAATGCCAAATTCACCATCTGGAGCCGTGGTTGCACGGTGGATTGACCAATATCGCGAACTTATCCACAGCTTGCGCGTACCACAATGGCGCCAACGATGACGATCCCAATGCCCCTCCGCTGCGCGGGCGGCTGACCCGAACGAATGGACAGATTCGGTGGCAACCGCCCGATTGCTAGAGCCCGACCGCGAAATGAGGCGCCTAGTGCGCCTTATTGGCATGCCTGCTACCGGAGGCTTGGGGTCTCGCGGCGTTAGTCCTCGCGAAAGGCTGCGCGCAGAGCCTCCTGCTCAGGTGATTCAGTTGCCTGGGCTTTGTCAGCGCGATGCTTATGCGCCCAGTCCAGGATGAAACACACAAGTCCGAGTCCAGCAGCGGCAAAAACGATATACAACGACCAATCGGCTCCCGAGATAACGAAGTTGACCAAGGCCACGAATGCCACGAGGGCGAGAACTAAAGCGGCAACGAGCACAATGGTTCCTTTCGGTAGGAGCGGGCTAAGACACTACGGTCTAAAACAACAATAGCGCCCCCGCTGCGGTGGCGGGGGCGCTAAGAAGAACAGAGTGGCTTAGTTGTTGCCAGCTTCGCCGTTCGGTGCGGCGGTGCCGCGGGTAGCCAGCTCTTCCAGCTGAGACTCCAGCAGGGTCTTCAGGCGAGTACGGTACTCACGCTCGAAGGTGCGCAGCTCGGAGATGCGAGCCTCCAGTGCGGTCTGCTGCTGCTTGACGGTGTTCATAACCTCGGTGTGCTTGCGCTCGGCATCGGCCTGCAGCGAAGCAGCCTTCTCCTCGGCCTGACGGATTTGTGCTTCGGCACGGGAAGAAGCATCGGACTCGGTCTGCTTTGCCTTAGCCTCAGCGTCAGATACCAGCTTCTTGGAGCGGGAATCTGCATCCTGCAGCTGGGCGTCGTACTTCTTCTGGGCGTCGGCAAGCTGCGCCTTGGAGCGAGAATCAGCATCGGTCAGCTGCTTCTCGGCGGCAGTGCGTGCTTCGGACAGCATGGACTCGGACTCTGCACGAGCCTCAGAGGTCAGGCGATCTGCCATCTCCTGTGCCAGACCCAGAACGCGGGCAGCCTGCATGTGGGTTTCTGGGGTAGCCAGGCCATCGGCGGTCTGAGCAGCACCAGCGCCTGCGATACCCGCAGCCGCTGCACCAGCCTTGGAAGAACCAGCTGCAGAAGCGGACTTCTTCAGCTCGTCGTTTTCCTTCTTGGAGGCCTCGAGTTCCTTCTTAGCCTGTGCTGCCTCCGCGCGGGCTGCCTCTGCATCCTTCTTCGCCTGAGCAGCCTCCTCGCGGGCTGCCTTCAGGTCTGCAGAAGAGGAAGCAGCAGCGGAGCCAGACGCCTGCGCCTTAGAAGCCTCAGCCTGGGCAGCCTTAACCTGCTCCTGTGCCTTCTTGGTTTCTTCCTTGGCACGGGAAACCTCGGACTTGGAGTCCGCCAGCTTGGTTTCGTACTCGGCGCGCAGCTTGGCCTCAATCTCCTTGCGCAGCGCAGCCTCATCGGTACGGGTGGAAGCCGCAGTTGCGGTACCAGCAGCACCGGCGCCAGCACCCGCCTTGGCCTGGGAGTTCAGATCGCTAACCTGCGCCTGCAGGTCTTCGTTCTCATCCTGCAGCTGGGCAAGGGCGTCCTCTACGAGGTCGAGGAACTGATCCACCTCGTCTTCGTTGTAGCCGCGCTTGCCAATTGGCGGCTTGCTGAACGCGACGTTGTGAACATCAGCTGGTGACAGTGGCATGTCTTCTCTTCCCCTTCAGGTTGGTACAACCCCGGAGCTTCCAGGGCCTTAGGAGTGCGGTTCAGGTCTAACTAAACCTTCCCCACAAAGGTACATGTGGTTCATAATACGGGTTATCGCGATTTATCGTAACCAAACGCCCACAATAATCGACGCCCCGCCGAGTCTCAACGTTTACCACAGGTTTCGAGGCGACGGGGGTGCTAACTCAGGAAAATTATCCGCAAAATCATTGTGAGTATCGAGAGCAAGACGAACAGCACAAGCACCGATACATCAAGCGCTACGCCACCCATTTGCAGAGGCGGGATCAGGCGGCGCAACGCTTTGACCGGCGGATCCGTAATTACAAACAGAGGCTCCGCTACAACCATGAACCAGCGTGGAGGGTTGAACTGCCGCGAGAAGGACTGGATCATTTCAATAATTATGCGAGCGATGAGCACCCACGTATAGATCCGCACGAGCAGGATAAGAATAATTCCGAGTTGTGTCACAATAACCGAGCCTATCGAATAAACCCCCGCAGATGCCCAATCGGCACCCCACGGGGGCTAAGTGAGACCTGCTGCTTTAGCGCAAGCCTGCGGCGCGCTCGAGCTCGTGCTTTGCAATGTCCGCAGACTTAGGCACGATAGAAAAGACCTTGCGCTCGGTGTCCATGCCCTTGGTGAGGTTGAGCATACGACCCTCCAGGCCGAAGCAGAGGCCGGCAGCGAAGTCGATGAAGCGCTTGGCGGTGGCCTTTTCTGCGTCAGTCAGCTCGAAGACAACGGCATCACCGTCACGGAAAGGTTCGCCCACCTTGGCTGCATCATTGAAAGACGTCAGCGAAATAGCCACGATGGTCGGAACGAATTCCTCCTGCACTGGGGCCGGCTCATAGGACTGCGGGGCGCGGCGAGGCGCGTAGGCCGAGGAGCTATTTTCGGAGTAACGCGGCTCCTCGTTGTAGTAGGCATCGTCCTCTTCGATGTCCACCGGGCCCAGCCCGAAGAAATCCTTCGTCTTATCAATGAATGACATTTTTGGGTCTCCCTCTGACCTAAATTTGTACAAGTCTAAACGCGTAAAATGTGTCTGGTGTGACTCATGTGATTTACGCTGTGAAATGCGCTTTTGCGATATTTTTAACCTACTGGTCGCGGTCCCATGATACTGGTTCCGACACGCACGATATCGCTGCCCGCAACAATTGCCTCGGCCAGGTCCGCGCTCATTCCAGCAGACATTTTCAGCGGTCGGTTAAGCTCAGAGGATAGACGATCTACCTCTCCGCGGACGTTTCGAAATACCTCGCCAGCATCGGCATCAAGTGGCGGAACCACCATGAGTCCGGCGAGTTCTAGGTGCTGCGCGTCTTCTACGGCACGCACGAGCTCATCGAGCGCCTCAGGAGAAACACCGCCGCGAGCACCATCACCGTCGGCGGAGACTTGAATAAATACCGGCAAATTGCTTTCACGCTCGCCTCGTTCCTTGGCTAAGGAAACTCCCCGCTCCAGCGCGTGGGCGAGCTTGAGGGAATCAAGCGAATGCACGCTGGCTGCCCATCGGGCTACGTGGTTGGCCTTCTTGGTTTGGATTTGGCCAATCATGTGGAAACGCAGCTGCGGCAGCTCAGCGGCCTTGGCACGGGCCTCTTGTTCCCGGTTTTCGGCGACATCGGTAACCCCTAAATCTGCCAGCAGGGCAATATCGGCAGCTGGGTGAAACTTCGTCACCGGCAACAGCTGCGGTGGTTTTCGCTCTGACTGCGCTGCTAGCCGTTCAATCTCGGCACGGGTGGCCGCTAGGTTTTGTTCTAGCTGTGCCTTTCGGTCTGACATTACTTAGCCTCCAACCAAATTAGTCCAGCCTGGCGGCCGGTGACGCCTTCGCGTCGATAGGAAAAGAAGTCTTCGTCTTCGATGGTGCAGCGCGGGTCGGATTCAATCGCGGTGATACCTAGCCCCATAAGCTGGCGAATCAGCCCTGCGCGCACATCGATGCCCCACGTGCCCTTCGACGTCTGTGTCTTGGAGCCGGGCAAACGACGCTCGACGTCAGTGGCCATTTCCTCGGGCACTTCATAGTTCTTTCCCGAAGCAGCCGGCCCCATAACCACCTGAATGCGCTCGGGCTGTGCGCCAAGCTTCTGCATTTCGCGCACGGTATTGACCACAATGCCGTTGCGGGCGCCAAGGCGGCCGGCGTGGGCGGCGGCGATGACACCAGCGGCGACGTCGACAAGCAGTACCGGCGTGCAATCCGCAACAAGGACGCCCAAGCCCAAGCGGCGCTGGGTGGTGACAATTGCGTCTGTGGCTGGCACGGGCTCGTCCTGTGGACCATCAACGACGGTGACGGTATTGGTGTGAAGCTGTTCCATCCACACGATATTGTCCAGACCGGTCACGCGCTTCAGGCGCTCGCGGTTAGCGGCAACCGCGTCGGGGTCATCGCCGACGTGGTGCCCCAAGTTAAAGGAATCGTATGGAATAGCAGACGCCCCGCCAGCACGGCTAGTAAAAACCATGCGGACGGGGCGGGTGGTGCGATGTTCCTCGTTTACTGGCATGCACACCAGCGTAGCGCTTTGCGCTTAGCGCATGAAGGAAGGCACGTCCAGATCGTCGTCGCCGTCATCATCACGACGCTGGGATGGGCGGGACAGGCGGTAGTCATCGCGGCGCTCCTCGCGGGAGAAACGGTCAGAGTTGGTGAACAGACCGCTAGATTCTGGGCGACGCTCCTCGGCAGGGCGCTGCGGGGTGTAGCGCTCTCGCTCCTGGCCGGCGCGCGGCTCGTAGGAGTGGCGCGGGGAGTAGTCATCCTGTACCGGCTGAGCGGCAGCGGGCTGCGCCGGTGCCGGGGTGACGGGCTCTGCGGCCTCGCGCTGGCGACTGTCAAAAAGGGAGCCCGGCTTGCGCTGTTCCTGCTCAGGCTGCTGCTGCGCAGCGGCCTGGGTCATATTCGCCTCGGCATCGAAACCGGTGGCAATGATGGTGATGCGGATTTCATCGCCCAGGGTGTCATCGATGATGGTACCGAAGATGAGGTTGACGTCTTCGTCAGCGCGCTCTTCCACCATGGAGGCGGCGGCATTAACCTCGTGCAGGCCAAGATCGGAGCCGCCGGCGATGGACAGCAGCACGCCCTTGGCGCCTTCCATCGTGGATTCCAACAGCGGGGAGTTAATGGCTTGCTCAGCAGCGGTCATGGCGCGGTTATCACCGCGGGCGGAACCGATGCCCATCAGCGCGGAGCCAGCGTCAGACATGACGGAGCGAACGTCCGCAAAGTCGACGTTGATCATGCCCGGAATGGTGATCAGGTTGGTAATACCCTGCACACCATTGTGCAGCACCTCATCGGCAGCGCGGAAAGCCTCGACGATGGAAAGCTCTTCCCCACCGAGCTGCATCAGGCGGTCATTCGGGATGACGATGAGGGTATCGCAGACCTCGCGCAGCTCCTCAATGCCGGCCATGGCCTGGCGGGTACGGCGAGCGCCTTCAAACTTAAACGGACGGGTGACAACACCGACGGTCAGCGCACCCATCTTCTTCGCGATAGACGCCACGACTGGAGCAGCACCGGTGCCGGTGCCGCCACCCTCGCCGGCAGTCACGAAGACCATATCGGAGCCCTCTAGGGCGTCTTCAATTTCGGACTTGTGATCTTCTGCGGAGGTCTTTCCTACCTCAGGGTTAGCGCCGGCACCGAGGCCGCGGGTGGCCTCACGGCCAATGTCGAGCTTGGTGTCTGCATCGGAGAAGATAAGGGCCTGGGAGTCGGTGTTGATGGCGACGAACTGAACACCCTTGAGGCCTTCTTCGATCATGCGGTTGACGGCGTTGACGCCGCCGCCGCCGACGCCGACGACCTTGATATCCGCGAGATTGTTATTGGAAGAGATCATGTGAGTAGGTCTCACCTTTCGCTACTTTAAGTCTGCACGTGCATTAAACGAGGAATGTAATGCGCTCCGCCGAAGGCGAATCGCGTTCCTTTCCATCTTTAACGACAGCGGTGTAATTTTCACGCACATTTTCCGCGTGTCGAGACCCTCAAGTTCCACTTTAGGGTTTCTCACCTGCGGTTTTATAAGTCACACCCGTATCATCCGCCCCATGGTTCAGGTACTAAAAAGAGCCCGTGCAGCGCACACGCCTAAGCGGTGCTGCACGGGCCCACAAGAGCGATAAAAAGCACCTGCGGGGGCACCCGTCGCCCTATCCGCGTGTGGTGACCAACTCAGGGTTGGAAATATTCCACTCGCGGCCTTCCATCTTCAATACTGTGGCAAAGGCATGCGCCTTGTCCTCATCGTTGGAATCGCTGGCACCCCAGAAGACGCGCCGGCCATCTTTAGTGGTGAAAGTCAGCGAGTACTCGCCCGCTACTTCGAGCTTTGCTACTTGGTTGCGGACATCGTCGGAAAGCGCTGCGATCGCCCGCACGGCATCCTGAGTTTGCGGGGAGCCACTATCGACGGAGCCGGTCACCTCAACCGCGCCCGCCGGAGGCTCAGCGGAGGTAAATTCCTCGCCCTTATCATCGATCAGGTAGGGCTTATTATCGCGCTTTACAAACGCCACGGCCTTGTGCTCGGACACGTTGATGGTCAAGGTCGAAGGGAAATCGCGGGAGACTGTCGCCGAATCGACCCAGTCCAATCCAGCAACGCCGGAAGCTGCCTCACGCGCGTTCACGCGTAGCAAATTTTCGCCCTTGGGAACCCCAGAGGCCTCCTCCACCTGTGCGGGATCAAGCTGGTGGACACCTTCCACCTGAAAATTGCGTACCTTCAGGACGGGAACTGTCCACATCACGGCGGCCGCTATGAGGGCCACAGCGACAATTGCGGCGATGACCCCAGCGATGAGCTTTGCGGATACACGCACTAGCTTGCCCGCAATTCATCGAGGATTTCTGCTGCCACCATGGTTACCGAGCCAGCACCAATGGTCAGCACCACATCGCCCGGCTCCACCACCGACACGACGTCGCGGGCAGCGGCGGAAAAATCCGGCTCGAAGATGACCTGCATATCAGCGGGCATCTTATCGGTAATGATGCGAGAGGTAATTCCCTCCACGGGCTGTTCGCGAGCGCCGTAGATGTCGAGTACCACGGCGGCGTCGGCAAGCGAGAGTGCCTGGGCAAACTCGGCGTCGAATTCCATGGTACGCGAGTACAGGTGCGGCTGGAAACACGCGATGACGCGCCCGCCGTGGCCTTCAGCCTCGACCTTGGCGCGTGCGGCCCGCAGCACTGCCGCAACCTCGGTGGGATGGTGGGCATAGTCATCAAAGACCCGCACGGGTTTGCCCTGCTTGTCGACGCTCCCCCGGTACTCAAAGCGCCGGCGCACACCGCTAAAGACAGCCAATCCCTCGGCGATGGCAGCCGGGGCGCCGCCGGAGAGCACACCGGCGATCAAGGCACCCATGGAATTGAGCACCATGTGGTGGCCTGGGATCTGCAGCTCGTAGCGCACGGTTTCAGAAACGCCAGGAAGGTCGAGCTTGACGGTGGTGTCCATGCCTTCCGCGGTGGTCTCTTCGCGGACCAGCTCGGCGGCCAGCGGCACGGTAGAGGTAAAAGACTTCTCCGGCGAGCCGTAGGCCACGACGTTGATCCCGCGCTCCAGCGCCCGCTCGCCAGCCCGGGCAGCGTGCTCGTCTTCGGCGCACACAACGAGGTAGCCGGTCTCCGGGGTGACCAAATCAGCAAAGTCATCGAAGACTTGGATATACGCTTCCTCGCTGTGGAAGAAGTCGAGGTGATCGGGCTCGATGGTGGTGAGGACCGCAACGTCGGGGCTATAGCGCAGCAGGGAGGCATCGGATTCATCGGCCTCGGCAACGAAAGCTTCCCCGGTGCCACCGTGGGCATTGGTACCCGCGCGATTGAGCTGGCCGCCGATGGCAAAGGAAGGATCGAGACCAGCGTGCTGCATCGCGCTCACGGTCATCGACGTGGTGGAGGTTTTGCCATGGGTGCCAGCCAGCAACACCTGCTTGTGGCCTTCCATCAAGGCGGCGAGCAGATCGGAGCGGCGAATTACCGGGATTTCGTTATCCTTTGCGGCCACTAGCTCCGGGTTGTCTTGGGGAATGGCGGCAAAAGAAGTAACCACGACGGTGGGCAGTTCACCAGACAGTCGCAGGTTATCCGCGGCGTGACCGATGGCGACCTTGGCGCCCATGGTGCGCAACACCTCAACCGGGGTGGAGTCTTTGACATCGGAACCTGTGACCACTCCGCCGCGAGCGGCGAGGATTCGCGCGAGCCCTGACATGCCGGAACCACCAATGCCGATGAGGTGGACGCGGCGCAGATCGTAGTGTGCGGGATCAGTCATTTACTTATCCTTCCTTCCAGCCGCGTCTTCGGCCTCGGATACGCGGGCGGCGATGCGGTCTGCGATGGAATTTGCCACGTCTCCGGAGCTGGCATGGGCGGCGGCGTGCGTCATCGACTCGAGGCGTTGCGGGTCATCGAGAATGCCGCGTACCTCGGAGATGAGTCGCTCTGCGGTCAGCTCCGCATCCGGAATCTGGATGGCGGCGCCTGCCTCGACCACCTCGCGGGAATTGAGCGCCTGTTCGCCATTGCCGTGCGGCAGCGGAACGTAGATGGCCGGCAGGCCTGCGGCGGATACTTCGGCAACGGTCATCGCGCCGGAGCGGCACACGACGAGGTCGGCTACCGCAAGTGCGGAGCCCATGTCCTCGATATACGGCAGTGCGGCGTAGTTCGGGTGTTCTGCGGGCGGGTCATTCTTCTTGCCATAGGCGTGCAGGAGCTGGAAGTCCTGCGCCAAGTCCTCCACCGCTCCAGCAACGGCGCGGTTGATGCTGGCCGCGCCTTGGGAGCCGCCGGTGATGAGAATGGTGGGAAGCTCGGCCAAGTTCCACTTGGTGCGCGCGTCTGCGGCCAGGTTGCCATTCGGGTCCTCCGCCAGGCTCGGGCGAACGGGGATGCCAACGACCTCGCCCGGCATGCCAGAATCCGGGTGGGCGTTGAGCCCAATGCCACCCATCTTCACGCCGAGCTTATTGGCCATTCCAGCCAAGGCATTGGTCTCAAGAACATAGAACGGGATACCGAGGGACCGCGCAGCAATATAAGCCGGCCCGGCCACGTAGCCGCCGGTGCCGAAGACGACATCCGCCTCGACGTCCTTGAGTATCTGCTTGGCCTCTCCCACCGCGCGGGAGAGGTTGAACGGTAGCTTGAAGAGCTGCGCGTTGACCTTGCGCGGGATTGGCACGGGGGTTATCAGGCTAAGGTCCACGCCGCGTGCGGGAATGATATCGCGCTCGAGGCCCTTTTCGGTACCGAGAGCGGTGATGCGTGCGCCGTGGCGCTCGCGCAAAGCTTCGCCCACGGCGAGGGCGGGTTCAATGTGTCCGGCGGTGCCGCCACCTGCGATGACGACGGAAATAGGCGTGGAATTCATAGCCTAAAGGCTACCAGCGCCACCTAGCGATAGCGGCGCTCGGCGCGCGGATAGCGGCGGCCGCTTCCGGTCACGGGGCGGCCAAAGCGCTCCTCGCGCACGCGGGATCGCGGCTCCTGCGGACGAGCGTGACGGCCCTTCTTCTTCGGCTTCGGCACCGGTTGCGGCTCGCCGATGAAAAGGAGGCGGTCGAACAGCGGGCGGCCAAAGTTCTGCATGGCGGAAATCTGCATCGGCTCATGACGCGCCACATTGCACAGAATGCCCATCGAGCCAATCGTGATGATAGCCGCGGTACCGCCGGCAGAAATCATGGGCAGCTGAATACCGGTCACCGGCAGCAAACCAATGACGTAGCCGATATTCACGAAGGCCTGCGTAACCACACCGATGGTCAGCGTTGCGGCGAGCAGGGACTGGAACTGGTTCTGCGCCCGCATTGCGGTGCGCAGGCCCACATAGCCCAACGCGGCGAATAGCACGATGACGAGCGCACCGCCCCACCAGCCGAGTTCCTCGCCCACGATGGCGAAAATAAAGTCATTCTTCGCCTCGGGAAGGTAGAACCACTTGGCACGGGATTGGCCGATGCCTACGCCCCAGAAGCCGCCGTCGGCAAGCGAGAGAAAGCCCTGATAGGACTGGAAACCCGTACCTTGAGTATCGGAGATATTGCCCACTAGGGCGTCGAAATAGGTGTGGAAGCGGTTGGAGCGGAAGCCGCCAGAAAGGAAGATAAACAGCAAACCACACACGGCTGCGACGCCGATGGTCGCGGGGACGCGCCAGTCGACGCCCGCGAAAATCAGGGTGAAGACAACCACGAGGGCAAAGGACAAAGCCATGCCCAAATCGCCCTGAAGGACGATGAGCAAGAACATAACGCCGGCAATGAGGGAGTACATCATGAAGGGATCCGTCACCTTCATGGATTTGTGCTCCTTATCCGCCAACACGGTGGCACCAAACATGCCTACGGCGACGCGGGCAAGCTCCGAGGGCTGCAGGGAGAACGGTCCCAAGTAAATCCAGGACTGGGAACCTACCTCCTCGCGGCCGGTGCCCACGCCGGGGATCAGCACGGCGATGAGCAAAATGATGGACAAGCCCACAATCCACGGCACGCATTTGCGCAGGGTATGCGGCGACACCTTGAGACCAAACCAAAAGGCAACGAGGCCCAAGAACACCATCACGCACTGGCGCAATGCCTGGTTCCATACTCCGCCGTCCTCGGTCAGGGAGGTAGCCATGGAGGAAGAAAAGACCATGAGCACGCCGATGCCCACGAGGAAAAAGATGATTAGGCGCAGCAGCTGGTAATCAAGGCCTGCTTCCTGGCGGGCGCGCTCGCGCAGCTCGCGAACGCGGTCGCCAAAACTCTTGGAGCGCGGGCGCTGCTGGGAGGTGGCCGTCATGTGTTCTCCTGATCCTTAAATCTATAGCTCTAGTTACGGGTAAGTTCCCGCGCGGCCGCGGCGAATACATCACCGCGTTGAGCCATGCCGGTATACATATCCAACGATGCCGCAGCTGGCGCCAAAAGAACGGTATCCCCGGCGTCGGCGTGTTGCAGTGCAGCCTCCACCGCAGCATTCATGGCTGCACAAGGCTCCTGCGTCTCGATGACGTCCACCGGGGCATGCGGCGCGTGCGCCGCGAGGGCCCGGGCTACCTCTTCCCTATCCACGCCTAGGACTACCGCGGCCTTGATGTGGGCGGCGTGCTTGGCGACGAGCCCGTCTACCTCCGCGCCCTTCAACTGCCCGCCGGCAATCCAGACCACGGAATTGAGCCCCTTGAGCGCCGCATCCGCCGCGTGCGGGTTGGTGGCCTTGGAATTATCGATGAACGTGATGCCGGAATGCTCATGGACCACAGCGCCGCGGTGCCCGGCGACGGTATATGCGGCCAACCCCTGCGCAATGGATTCCGGGGTGGCGCCTGCCAGACGCGCGACGCTGGCTGCGGCCGCAGCGTCCAGAACTCCTGCCAGGCCGGCGGGCTCAATGCCCTCTGCGGACGCGAGATCCTCACGCTTCCCGTCAAGCCGCGAGACAAGACGGCCGGCACTTACGCCCACCTCTCCCTGTGTAGGTTCAGCGGCAGTAAAACGGAAGAGGTCTGCGGTATCCGCGGCGTAGCGGACCGCCTCGGAGTCATCCTTGCCCACCACGGCAACCTCACCAGAGAGCACCTTGGCCTTCGCTCGGGCATAGGCATCGAACGATCCATGCCAATCCAGGTGGTCATCAGCCAAATTCAGTAGCACGCCCACATCCGGGCGCAGGTGGCTGGACCAATGCAACTGGAAAGAAGATAGCTCGGCGCAGAGAACGTCGACGCGAGGGGTGGCAGTGAGGGCGTCGAAAAGCGAAACGCCGATATTGCCCACCGCCAGTGCGCGCTTGCCGGTGCGCTTGGCATCTGCCTGCATAATCTGGGCCAACATACCCGTAGTGGTGGTTTTGCCGTTGGTTCCGGTAACTACCAGCCAGGTACGCGGCGCGCCGAAGACACCCGCACGATCCAGGCGATACGCGAGCTCCACGTCGCCGATGACCTCTACCCCAGCGTCCTGGAGGGCGACCAACAAGGGCGAATCGGGACGCCAGCCCGGCGAAGTAACCGCAAGGTCAAAATCGCCTTGGGCGGCAGAATCGACGGAGACGGTTGCTACCCCGAATTCCTCCGCCAATTCCGCCAGCGCGGTCTGGTTGGAATCTGCCACGGTGGTATCCACCCCGAGGCTTGCCAGCATAGCGACGCAACCGCGCCCCGATACTCCCGCCCCGGCCACGAGCACTCGCCCGCGCAACGAGGATGGCAACTCGGTCATCTCTATTCCTCTTTCCTCGATAAAGCTAAAAGGCGTGAGTCTTAGGAGGCAAAGCCGACGGCAGACAGCCAGTCGCCGTAGAAGATGCATACGCCGGCAATAGCGGCCATGGCGCTCAGCAGCCAGAAGCGGGTGACTACGGCGGTCTCGGCCCAGCCACCATTTTCAAAGTGGTGGTGGATGGGCGCCATACGGAAGAAGCGCTTACCGGTGCTGCGGAAGACGATGATCTGGATAACCACGGAGACCGTCTCAATCACGAAGATAGCGCCGATGATGATCATGAGCAGCTCGGTGCGAGTGGTCACCGATAGGCCGGCGACGAGGCCACCGAGTGCTAGCGAACCGGTATCGCCCATGAAGATCTTTGCCGGTGCGGCATTCCACCACAAAAAGCCCAAGCAACCGCCCAGACCAGCTGCAGCCAGCACGGCCAAGTCGAGCGGATCGCGAACCTCATAGCACCCTGCCGCTGGCGACACGGCGCAAGAGTTGCGGAACTGCCAGAAGGAAATCAGAGCATAGGCGCCCATCACCATCGCGGTAGTGCCCGCGGCCAAGCCGTCGAGTCCGTCGGTGAGGTTTACGGCGTTTGACCACGCAGCAATGAGTAGGTAGAGAAAGACCAAGAAAACAATGGTCCCGATGACCGCGCCGCCCACGGCGATGTCGAAGGTATCAAAATCGCGGACGAAGGAAAGGTTGGTAGACGCTGGGGTCAATCCATGTGCATCTGGGAACTGCAGCGCCAGGATGCCGAAGATGAGCGCCACGGCCAGCTGACCTACCAGCTTGGCGGTCTTGTTCAGGCCGAGGTTGCGCTTTTTGAATAGCTTGATGAAGTCATCGGCAAACCCCAGACCGCCAAGGCCCATCGTGAGGAAGTAGACCAAGAGACCGGAGGGGCTAAAACCACCGTTACCGGTCACGCGGGCGTAAATTCCCACCACGAGGTAGGCCACGGTGATGGCCAGCAAAATCGCCAGTCCGCCCATGGTGGGGGTGCCGCGCTTGCGCAGGTGCAGCTGCGGTCCGTCCTCGCGGATTTCTTGTCCCTTGCCTACCCCGGAAAAGTAGCGCACCAACATGGGAGTGGTAAAGATCGCGACGAGGAAGCTGAGGATGCCCGCGATAATGATCTGAGTCATTGCTAAAGGTCTTTCTCCTTGTACTGAGGACTAACGGCGATTGAGCTGTTCTGCCACGCGCCACAGGCGCTGGGCATTCGATGACTTGATAAGGACTACATCTTTGGCCTCGCGCCCCGTCCAATCTTCGATGCCGGCAGGCGCTACCCTAATGATGTCTTCGACCGCCGCCGCAGCGGCGTCAACATCCGGGCTGATAGTAGTATTTATACCCCGCGCCTGTGCGGCCTCAACCATGGCCCTCATATTATCGTTGTCTCCCACGGCCACGAGGTGGTCAACGTGGTATTTGGAAAGCACTTCTCCCAATGCACGGTGGGCGGCCACTGCTTCTCCTCCGAGCTCGCCCATCTCACCGAGCACGGCGATGGCGCGGGCATCCGGTCGGGCGGCCGAGGTATAGGCCAGCGCCGCAATGGCCGCGTGCATGGAATCGGGGTTGGCGTTATAGGAATCGTCGATGGTGGTTACTCCATCGCGGCGGGTACGCACGTCCATGCGGTGTTCCGAGGCATTCTGGTGTCCGGATAGCGCGTTAGCTACCACCTGCGGGTCCATGCCCGATTCGATGGCAGCCGCGGCCGCTGCCAAAGCGTTAGAGACCTGGTGCTTGCCAAAGACCTGCAGCTTTACCGGAAGCGGGTCCGTTCCCGGCGCATGCAGCACAAACGAGGGGCGGGCGACGTCATCGAGCTGGATATCGCTGGCGTAGTACTGGGCGTCGGAAGCTGGCGGCTTATTGGCCGAGTAGTAGACGACCTTGGCCGAAGTGCGCGGCGCCATGCCGGCGACGAAGGGATCATCGGCATTGAGTACGGCGACGCCGCCCTCAGCGGCCGAGGGCAATGCTTCCACGAGCTCGCCTTTGGCTTGGGCGATATTCTCGCGTGAGCCGAACTCACCCAGGTGAGCGGTACCAACGTTGAGTACCACGCCGACGGTGGGCGCGGTAATGGTGGTCAGGTGGCGAATATGTCCGATGCCGCGGGCAGACATTTCGGCAACCAGGAAGCGAGTGTGTTCATCGCAGCGCAACGCGGTATACGGCAGGCCGACCTCGTTATTAAAGGAGCCGGGAGGAGCGACGGTGTCACCCTCAGCGCGGAAAATCGTGGCCAGTAGGTCCTTGGTGGAGGTCTTTCCGGCCGAGCCGGTTACGCCCACGATGTCTAGGCCTTGCTCGGCGGTCAAGCGGCGGGTGACCTCCCGCGCAATATCGGATAACGCCTGCACCACCGCGGCGGCCGAGCCGTCCTCGTCGTGGGCATAGATATCCGCGTTGGCGGCATCACCGGTAACGCGGCCTTGGGGCTTGACGACGACCGCCGGAACCCCCACCGGCCGCGCAGCTAGCACCGCCACTGCGCCCTGCTCGATGGCCTTTGCTGCATAGTCGTGGCCATCCACACGGGCACCGGGCAAGGCAAGGAAAAGCCCGCCTTTTGTTACCTTTCGGGAATCGAATTCGATGAACCCGGTAACGCGCTGGTCTGGGTCAGACACGCAATCGAGGCTGCCCCCGGTGATTTCGGCAATATCGGCAATAGAAAGTGGAATCATGTCTACTCCTTCGCATTCCCAAGGGTATCGCGGTGCGGGGTTCCGGCCAGCTTTTCCTCGATGGCGCGGGCCATTTCCTCGCGGTCATCAAAGTGCAAGGTTGTGCCGTTCACGAGCTGTCCCACTTCGTGGCCCTTGCCTACGACGATGACGGCATCGCCCGGCTCGGCCCAATCGACGACCTCATCGATGGCACGGGCGCGGGAGCCTACCTCGCGGATATCGCCCTCCGGGGAGGCGTCACGTGCGCCCGCCATCACCGCCGCGCGAATGGTGGCAGGGTCTTCGGAGCGCGGGTTGTCATCGGTAACCACGGTAAGGTCAGCGCGGCTGGCTGCGGCTGCGCCCATGATGGGGCGCTTGGAGCTATCACGGTCTCCGCCGGCGCCGACGACAATGCCGACGCGGCCTTTGGTTCCCTCCAGCTGGCCGCGCAGGGTGTCGAGCACCGCAGCGATGGCCGCCGGCTTATGCGCGTAGTCCACCACGGCCACAAAGTCTTGGCCGCGGTCGATGCGCTCCATACGGCCAGGGACTGCGACCTTCTCCACGCCCGACAGGAACTCCGCTGGGTCCTCTCCTACCGCGGCGGCCATGCCGAGCGCCAAGCAAGCATTGGCGATATTGAACTCGCCAGGCAGCGGCAGCCGGAAGGTGAATTCGGCGCCGTCATAATTCAGGGCTACTTCCTGGGCACCGGTGGCCTCAGTGGCGGTTTGGCGTGCGCTGATCGTGGCCGAAGCGCCCTGGGTGGCAACCGTAGTGACTTTGTGGCCCGCGCTCTTGGCGACGCCGCGCATGCGCTCGCCCCACTCATCGTCGATGCAGAGGACGGCACGCTCGGCCGCCTGTTCCCCAGCGAAGAGCTTCGCCTTAGCCTGGAAGTAGTCCTCCATGGTGGGGTGAAAATCGAGGTGGTCTTGGCTCAGGTTCGTAAACCCACCTACCGCAAACCGAGTTCCGCGCACGCGTCCCAGCTCCAGCGCATGCGAGGATACTTCCATCACCACATGGGTAACGCCCTCGTTCTTCATGCGTGCGAAAAGCTCTTGCAAGGTCGGCGCCTCAGGCGTGGTGAGCGAGGTGGGAACCGGCGTGCGGTTAATACGGGTACCGGTGGTTCCGATAAGGCCCACTGAATGCCCTGCGTGCAGCAGTCCAGCCTCCAGCAGGTAGCTGGTGGTGGTCTTGCCGGAGGTGCCGGTAACGCCGATGACCGTCAGGTCACGGGTGGGGTGGCCATAAATCTCGGCGGAGATTGGGCCGAGCACGGCACGAATATCCTCTACTACTAAGATGGGGCGGGTTTCCTGGGCCTCGGTAAGCAGGGCGAGCCCAGCGGCGTCGGTAAGCACAGCTGCAGCCTTGGTATCGCGAGCGAACTGCGCGCCGTGTACGCGCGTGCCCGGCAAGGCAGCAAAGAGCGCGCCTTCCGGCAAACGGGAAGAATCCAGCCCGCACGCGGCGACCTCCACGGAGGCATCACCAATGACGCGGCCGCCAGAAAGCTGGGCGAGAGTATCCAAAGAAACGGTCATACTAAGCTCCTATTGTGCCCGCAGGGTCAGCCGCGGTGCTGGTTTCGATGTCGGAATATTGTCACGATTAAGTAGCCACGAGGCGATATCGCGGAAGATAGGTGCCGCCGACTGGCCGCCGCCTCCATTGTCCTCCACGCCGGACTTGGGCTCATCCAGCATGACTGCAACAACGAAGCGCGGATCATCGGCCGGTGCAATGCCGGCAAAGGTGATCCAATAGGCGGAATTCGAATACGCCCCGGTATTTGGGTCCACCTTCTGGGCCGTACCGGTCTTGCCAGAAAGCTGATAACCCTTAAGCTGCGCATTGCCGGCCGTACCGTTTTGCAGGCCTGCATCATCGTCTTGGAAGACGGCGCGGAACATATCCACCGTAGTCTTGGCGGTCTCCGGGCTTACCACCTGGTTCTTTTCCGGTTCCTCTAGCTTTTCGTCCTTGCCATCCGGCCCCTTGACCGAGTCAATGATGCGCGGCTCGATACGCTCGCCACCATTGGCCAACGCTTGATACACGCTGGCCATCTGCAAGGTGGTCCACGACTGGCCCTGACCAATAGGCAGGTTAGCGAAGGTGCCGCCGGACCATTGCTCCAAGTCCGGCACGCTACCGGCCGATTCATTCGGCAGCTCAACGCCGGTGGTATTGCCCAACCCAAACTTCTTGAGGTACTCGGCGTACTTTTCCTGGCCCAATTTATCGGCGATCATCAAGGTGCCGACGTTGGAGGATTTACCAAAGATGCCGGTGGTCGTATACGGCTCGGTGCCGTGCTCCCATGCATCGTTGACCGTCACGCCCGCCATATCGATGGAGCCGGGGACCTGATGCACCTCATCCGGGGTGGTCACACCCTCCTGCAGTGCAGCAGCCGCGGTAACCACCTTGGCTACAGAACCCGGCTCATAAGGATGGGAGACGCTGCGGTTTTCAAAGTCCTTGCCTTCATCGAGCTGATCCTCAACATTCTTATTGGGATCCACGGTATCGGTATTGGCCATGGCAAGCACCTGGCCGGTGGCAGCATCGAGGACCACTGCTTCCGCACCAGAAGCCTTGGAGTTGGCCTTAGCCTTCTCCAACTTTTGCTGAACGTAAGTCTGCAGGTCCAGATCCAAAGTGAGGGTGACGTCGCGACCATCAACGGTATCCACGACGTCACGCAGCGTGCCTGGAATTACCTGGCCATCCGCGGATACGTCCTCGGTGGACTGGCCGTCAATGCCGGTAAGTTCCGTATCGCGCGCGGCCTCGAAACCGAACTGTCCATGGCCATCCATCGACACCTTGCCCACAACGTTTTCACCAATGGCACCGTTGGGATATTGGCGGATGTCTTGGCGGTCCGCTGCCACTCCGTGGTACTTATTGGCGATCTCTACGGCAACATCCGGATCGACATTGCGCACCAGTACCTCATACTGGGTATCGGCTTTGAGCTTATTGAGGATGTCGTCCTTATCCACCTTGGAGGTCGAGGCGCCGGAATCCTCAATCAGCTTCGGGATTCCCTCAGACATGTCCTTGAGGGTCTCCTCCATCTTCTTGGTGAGGAAGCTATCCAGCTTTTTATCATCCATGCCCTCGGTCGAGCCATCTTTTTGGGCCTCGATCTCGGCCTTGTCTTTTAGCTCATCGCGCAGGCGGGTCGGCGAGACGGTCAAGGAACGAGACTTCATCGTGTAGGCCAAGCGCTGGCCATCGCGGTCTAAGATCTCTCCCCTCCGGGCCGGCTCAATATAGACGCGCTCACGCTGGGTGACGGCTTTGGCGGAAAGATCCGGGCCCCACACAAGCTGTACCCAGGCCAAGCGGCCGGCAAGGACGACCATCGCCACGAGCACCACGGATACGATGATGCGCAGGCGTTTGCGCATCATCTTCTTTTGCGGCACCGCGGAGCTGGCAGAGCGGCGCGGGCGGCGCCTAGCCTTACTTGGCGTAGTCACAGTCCAGTGTCACCTTCCCTATTTCCGCCACAATTTCTTGCGTGTATTGATTGTGCCCTACAAAAGTGAGAATGCCCGCGCCACCACGCGCGAGCATCATCTTTTTCACCGATTATTCTTTCCTAGCTACTCGGCGCGGCTGGCATACGGCGCACGGGCCGGAAGGTTGGGTCGCGCATTGTTCTGGGCGGCATTAGCTTCGCCGGACTCACGATCCGAATTACGGTCGGCATCGCCACCGTTGCTGGTGCGCTGCTGCCCCTGCGGCACGGCATTGAGGGAATCCGACATCCCCTCCGTATCCTTTGGGTCGCTGGAAGCCTGGCCCGGGCGGATTGGTTCACCGTTGACATCAATGAGCTTTTCGGTATCCGGGGTGCCTTCGCGCTTGTCGACGATCTTTCCATCGCCGCCAACTTCCGCAATACCCGGCTGCTTAGGAATGGCCATTCCCATTTCGTCCGCGCGGCGCGCAATATCAGCCGAGGAGCTGAGATTCTCCGCATCGCGGTTGAGGGTCTCAATCTGGTTATCCAGTTGGGATTCCTGCACGGTGAGCTGCTGGATGGCAAAGGTTTGCTTGGTAGACAGACCAGACAGCCACATGGCCAAGGCCACACCGACGATAAGCAGGGTGAGGGAAATGACGCCCAACCGGGTAAGGAGCCCGTTCTTCTTCGTTTGCGGCTGCAGCTGGCGTCCGCGGAAGCTCACTACTTGCTTCGAACCTAGGCGCTTCGTGCTGCGGTGCGGCACGCGAGTGCGGCTCGGAGCACGCTTGGTGCTGGGACGCTCGCGCAGCGCCGTCGGGGCTCCGGTATCGATTCCGGTGGTGAAGTCTCGGCTGGCGCCCATGGTGCGAGTGGCCTCTCTGTCGCGGCTGTCAGTCTTTAGGTGGTTGCGGCGTGGGATGGTGCTCATTGCCTGCCTCCCGGCGGTAGAAATTCTGGCATTCCCTCGAGCCTTTCGATGGCACGAACACGCACCGACGCGGCTCGCGAATTTTCCGTAACTTCCTCTTCAGAGGCGTTTTCCGCCCCGCGCGTAACGATCTTGAACTTCGGCGCGGTGCCCGGCAGATCCATCGGCAATCCAGCCGGCGTCTTGGAAGTGGTCAGTTCTTTGAAGGCTGCTTTAACGATGCGGTCTTCCAAAGATTGGTAGCTCATGAATACGGCACGGCCGCCTTCCGAAAGTGCCTGGGTTATGACCGGCAGGACATTTTCGATAGCCTCCAACTCGCGATTGACCTCAACCCGCAGCGCCTGGAAGGTGCGCTTGGCGGGGTGCCCTCCGGTACGGCGGGTCGCAGCGGGAATGACATCATATAGCAGCTCAACGAGCCGCGCGGAGTTCTCGAAAGGCTCCTTGTCGCGCTCTTTCAACACGGCGGAGGCAATTTTTCCCGCGAAACGCTCATCACCGTAGGTTTTGAGGACGCGAGCCAAGTCACCGTGCGAATAGGTATTGAGTACATCCGCCGCAGTGATCCCCTGCGAAGGATCCATGCGCATATCTAGCGGCGCATCCGCTTTATAAGCGAATCCGCGGTCAGCTTGGTCTAGCTGCATCGAGGAAACACCAAGGTCAAAGAGCGCGCCGGCAATGCCTACGGTGCGGGCCGAATCAAAGATATCGCCCTCCCCTTCCGCGATGGCGCTGCCCAGCTCATCGAATCGTGCATTAACGCCGACGAAGCGATCGCCGTAGGGCGCAAGACGTTCGGATGCATTGCGCAACGCCTGCTTATCGCGGTCAACGCCAATGACTCGAGCTTTGGGGAAAGATTCCAGGAAGTAGCGGGTATGGCCGCCGGCACCCAAGGTGGCGTCGACAAGCACTGCCTTATCCCCCGCCGCTTCTACCTGGGGGCGCAGGAGATCGGACATGCGCTCGCGCATGACTGGCACGTGGCCGTGGTTATCCGACACGTCATAATTTAGGTCTTTGGTAGCCATGTCTCCCCGCAACCCCCTTTCTCAAATTTCCTGACTTCCAGTGGTGGAAAGCATGCGAGTGCGTATAGGGCCCTGTCCGAGGCAGGTTTCTGATATCGGGGAAGTACACCAGAATCATCCGCCTCGGACAGAGTCCTTACACGCACTCTTGTGCAGGCTTAGAGCAAGCCCGCCAGTACGTCATCGGCATCTGCTGCCGAATAAGCATCTTCAGTTTGCGACTGGTACTCAGCCCACGCGGCTGCGTCCCAAATTTCGAGAAAGTCCACAGAGCCAACCACAACGCACTCCTTAGACAAGTTCGCATATTCCCGATGCCCCGCGGACAACGTAATGCGCCCATGCCCGTCCGGCCGCTGTTCGTCCGCACTTGCTGCCAAGTTACGGATGAAAGCACGTGCTTCTGGGTTGGTTCGAGAAACTGCCGCAGCCTTCCGCGCGCGTGCCGCAAATTCCTCCCGCGGGTACACGGCCAGCGAGTGGTCCTGCCCCTTGGTGACCATGAGGCCACCCGCGAGTTCATCGCGAAACTTTGCCGGAAGCGTAAGACGTCCCTTGTCATCGAGCTTCGGAGTGTAGGTTCCGAGAAACATCCCGGCGTCCACCTTCCTTACTCGAAAACTCCGGATTCTCTTACTTCAGAATCGAGGCCCTTAAGCCCCTCTTTCCTCCGCTGCGCCCCACTCTACCCCACTTTCCCCCACCTAACCCACTTAAAGCGGCGTGTCCCTCAGATAGCTCTCGATTACGTGCAGCTAGATAATGGTTTTTCCAGTGGGAAGAAATCCCGCGAAAGGCCTTGACAGCTCACTACAATCACCCCACTCACCCCACCCGTAACACCAATATAATGCGCCCCACTCCACCCACCGACCCCATATGCTGTGTTATCGAGGACTTTTACCTAAGCCCATGGGGCAACTACCCCACGATTGCCCACCCAGCGCCTCATCCGTGGGGCAAAGTGGGGAATTTTGGCGAGATACAAAAGTGCCCCGGTTGACCCTCACTGGGTCAACCGGGGCGAACTAAATTAAAAAGCGCTAACGCTCCTCAAAGCGGCGACGGAAGTTTTCCTCCAACTTGCCACTGACTCCACCACTGCGGGACGCGGATTTCTTTGCACGAGCGCTGGAATAATGGCCCTGGGCGGAATGCCCAGATCCATCTCCGCGCAGCATCCACACACCTGCGGCAAACATCACCAAAAAGCCCGCGATAGAAAGCACGATAAACCACAGGCTTTGCTGCGCGAGAGCAACACCGCCGACAAGCATGCAAAGGCCAACGACAACGAGCGCTACACCTCGGAGGGTTACCGCACCGCCGGATCCGCCGAACGACGTAGGCTCAGAAACGGAAGCGCCAAACTTAGGATCGTCAGCAAGTAACGATTCCTCAATTTCACGGAGCGTACGCTGCTCCTGCTCAGAAAGGGACACTGTTCCTCCAACTAGGGATTGAGCTTCGGGCGGTAATGGTTCTACCTATACTAACGCCCAGAATAATCAGTATGTTCCCCAAAAGGTAGTGAGCGCCCCCACGGAGTGACTACGCAGCAAAAGCGCCGAAAGTAGTCCCTGTCTCACTTTCATCCAAAAATTGTGCGGCATGCTGCATGAGACCATAAACATATTCCTCGCTCGGCGCTTCATCCAGCCCCGAAGACACGCGCGCACGAGTCCGCGAATATCCCTTAAAGGATTCAGCCCACCGTTTGCCTTCCACACCGACGAGCGCTAACCGATCCCATGCACTGGAGGGAAGGCGGCGGCGCCGAGCCACTACAGATGCAGCTACACGTGCGCCAGCAGTACGGAGAGCCGATTGGTACGCCACCTCTAAGGCTTGATCGAATCGCCCCTCAGCCGCATAACCTCGCGCGGCGTCTAATAATTCTCGTGCCTGAAAGAGGAACCGTGCCCGCTTACCACCTTCTCGCCCAAGAGAATGGGTACGCGTTGCCGAAATAATCTGTGCCATTGCCTCTGTCCTTAACTAAATAAATAACGTCGTTGAACTGCCCCTGACCCTAAGCAAGCCGCTAGACATTTCACCCCCGAGCATAGTTCACCTGTTCGATTTAAGCAACGTTAATAGCTGGCCACACGCTTTTTCCAGCCTTCTTGTTCGATTCAATTTTGTGAATTTCGAAGAACATAGCGAGCCCTGCTTTCCCTCCGCCACAGACTTCTGGTGTCATAGGAAGAGTGAGCTTTGAAATTCGCCGCCTAACCCCGCCGGAATTCTCCCTGCTAGCCCCACAGTTGGTTGAGATTTACATCGAGGCAATGCACTACAATCCCGCAATCTTGCATAGCCGCATTTCAAGCTGGCGAAATGACGTGACCCGCCCCGGATTCGGCGCGCAGATTGTCACCCATGAAAATGGCATCGTCGGCGTGGCCTATGGGTTCTTAGGCTCCCCAGATAGCTGGTGGGACGCTGAACTTCGCCGCGGGCTCCGCCTACAAGGCGGGCCCACCGAAGAGCAGTGGGACATTGTGCGCAACTACTTTGAGCTGGCTGAGATCCACGTCTTGCCGCAGTACCAGGGGCACGGCCTAGGCAGAAAGCTTTTGGAAGGATTGCTGTGGAATGCCCCGGCGCGCTATGCGCTGTTGTCCACACCCGAGGTGCCGAACGAGGATAACGGTGCCTTCCGTCTTTATAGAGCCGTCGGCTTCTTCGATGTCCTCCGTGATCATCTCTACCCCGCCGATGCTCGCCCCTTTGCCATATTGGGCGCAAGCCTGCCGCTGTAAACCTCTGTTATTTCTTGCGCAGCCTAGCCGGTATCGTGTGGGGTGTGACTATGCAGAATATTCCTGAGCTTGCGGACATCCCCGGTGCGGTGCGCGAGGAACTCGCCACCTTTCTCGATCAACGCCGAGAGCAGGTGGCCGAAATCGGCGCCCCTGTGACCAAGGCCGTGAGCTTTTTGGAATCCTTCGTGCTTGACGGTGGCAAGCGAGTACGACCTACCTATGCCTGGGCGGGTTACCTGGCCGCAGGTCGAGGAGAAGAAGATCCCGCGGCCATGCTCCGCGCGGCCGCCTCTTTGGAATTTATCCAGGCCTGCGCCCTTATCCACGATGACATTATCGATGCTTCCAATACCCGTCGCGGCAATCCTACGGTGCACCGGGGCGTCGAAAAGCTGCACCGCGAATCGGAGTACCTAGGGGATCCAGAGTTCTTCGGCACCTCCGTGGCAATCTTGGTAGGCGATTTAGCACTGGTGTATGCAGAGGACATGTTCCAAGATTCCGGCCTGAGTGCGGCCGCTTTGCACCGTGCTCGCGGCCCCTGGCGCGGCATGCGCACTGAGGTTATCGGCGGGCAGCTCTTGGATATCTCTTTGGAGGCGGCAGGTTCCGAATCGGTAGAGCTTGCCAATTCGGTCAACCGTTATAAGACGGCCGCTTATACCATTGAACGCCCGCTGCACTTGGGCGCCGCTATCGCCGGGGCAAGCGAGGAACTTATCGCTGCCTTCCGCGGCTATGGGCACGATATTGGCATTGCCTACCAGTTGCGTGACGATCAGCTGGGTGTTTTTGGCGATCCCGCGGTGACCGGCAAACCTGCCGGTGATGACCTGCGCGAAGGCAAGCGAACCGAACTTCTAGCGCTAGCGCTCCAGCGCGCGGATGAGTCTGATCCACAAGCTGCTGCTACCTTGCGCAAGCTCATTGGCCGCACCTCAGATCCCCAGGAGCTATCGCGCTTGGCCCAGATCATCGCTGATTCGGGCGCACCAGAAGAAATTGAGCGCCGCATCGATTCCCTAACACAATCGGGACTGCAACACCTGCACTCCGCACAGGTAGATCCCGCGGTCACCGAAACCCTAGAGCAGTTGGCTATCAAGGCTACTGCTCGCCGCAAGTAGGTTGTGCCGTGGCAAAGACGTACTCTTTTCCCATTCCGCGCGCGCTGCCGCTAGGGCTATCTGCCTCCTGCATTTTACTGCTCGCGTCCTTCTCTGGCGGTGCCACCCGCAACCGTGGAGGACTCCTCGAAGCATTAAATATTGGCTTCTTGTCCTATGGGCACGGGCGCAATCTCGGCCTCGCGCTGTACTGGGTGGGTATTTTCCTCTTAGCCGCAGCGTGGGTGCTAGCTGGGCGCACCATCATTCGCCCGCAGCTCAAAAATCCTCTGCCTGAGGGCGGCTTGCGCGACATCCAGCGCATCCTCATCGCCTGGGTAGCTCCCCTTTTATTAGCCGGGCCATTGGCCTCACGCGATGTGTATTCCTACCTCATGCAAGGTGCTATGGTTCGCGATGGCTTCGACCCGTATACCGAAGGTGCCGCCGTTAACCCCGGACCCTTCCTCCTTGAGGTATCTCAAGATTGGCGCAATACCACCACGCCTTATGGTCCCCTTCACCTGTGGATAGGAGAACTGGTCACCAGCCTGGTAGGCGATAACGTCACTGCAGGCGTGGTGATCTATAAGGTTTTTTCTCTGCTCGGGTTTGTTACCATCGCCTGGTCAATCCCCCGCATCGCCCGCAAACTCGGCGCGGATCCTGCGGTAGCACTGTGGCTTGGTGTAGCTAATCCAGTTATTATCTTGCACCTTATCGGCGGCATGCATAATGAATCACTCATGGTGGGGCTCGTGTCTATCGGCCTGCTAGCGGCATTGCATCAGCGCTTCCACGCCGCCCTCATCCTCGTGGGCACGGCCGTGGCTATGAAGGCAACTGCGGTTATTGCGGCACCGTTTATCGTATGGATGATGCTCCACCACTACGCTCCCAAGGGCTCCAGTAAGTGGCGACAACTTGCTGTCTTTGTGCTATCTGGCATCGCCGCAGTGGCAGAAATCATCGCCGCAGTGGCCCTCATCACGTGGGTTTCCGGCACGTCGTGGGGCTGGCTATCGCAGGTAAGCGGCAATTCCAAGGTGATTAACCCGCTGGCAGGTCCCACCTTGGCCACCGATATTATCTTCCCAGCGGTCCAAATATTTATGCCGGATGCCTCCTATAACGCCATATTGGCCGTACTGCGCAGCATCGCCATGGCCTGCATGCTCATTGGGCTGGTGACGGTGTGGTGGCTTTGCCGCAAGGACAACCGCGACGCTGTTATGGGCACCGCGGCCGCATACCAAGTTGCCTTTGTTTTCAATGCCGTGACCCTGCCGTGGTACTACGCCTCTATCTTTACCCTGATGGGCACTTTCCGGCCGCCGCTCTGGCTCATCAAATTCACCACCGGGGTGGCCCTGTTTATTGGCGTCTCTTTCTCCGGCGATGGCAATCACCAGCTCTACAACTGGTTCTGGGTCATCGGCATGATT
Organism: Corynebacterium sp. ACRPO; assembly: GCF_022347205.1. Classification (GTDB taxonomy): domain Bacteria; phylum Actinomycetota; class Actinomycetes; order Mycobacteriales; family Mycobacteriaceae; genus Corynebacterium. The sequence continues at coordinate 40,888 of NZ_JAKRNE010000012.1, forward strand.
GTGGTGGCATGGTTTGCCACCCAGTGGATCTTTGAAGGCGTGCCTAAAAAGCAGCAGCCTGCGCGCGCCGAATAACCTCGCGGGCAAGATGACCGTGCAAAGCATCGATCGGGCGGCCCGGCAACGAGTCATCCTCGGTAAAGAGATGCTTGAAGATTTCGTTGTCCTTATAGCCGCCGTCCGTCAACACGGTAATTGCGGCGGTTACATGCTTGGCAATGACGCCCTTGTCATTAAAGAAAGCTAGCGGTACGCGCTTTCCTTCTGGGGAATCCCAGACAATGAACTTTCGGTCCTGCAGCAGGTCATAAGCGCGGGTGATGGGCAGGTCTAGCTTTTCTGCCACCTGCTGCATGCTGAGCAGTTCTTCGTTTGCGAGCAAGGAATCGAGGGATTTTTCTTGGTTAGTCACGTCTTCTACTTTAACGCGGGCTAGATGATCAGCCATACTGGGAAGCATGACTAGGTTGGAAATTGGTGACGTTCTGGAGAACCGTTACCGGATCGATCGCCCCATTGCCCGCGGTGGCATGTCTACCGTCTATCGCTGCGTGGACATGCGGCTGGGGCGAGCGGTCGCGGCCAAGGTCATGGACGAGCGCTATTCCGATGACCCGGTCTTTATCAAGCGTTTTTCTCGCGAGGCTCGCGCCATGGCCCGCCTGCAGCATCCCAATCTCGTAGCTATTCACGATTTTTCCGCTGACGGCGAGCCCATTTATCTCATCATGGAGCTCATCGATGGCGGTACGCTGCGCGAGCTATTGGCTGAGGGTGGCCCCTTTCCAGTGCAGGCGGCCGCCTCTACCCTGCGCAATGTTCTGCGCGGCTTGGAAGAGGTGCATTCAACCGGGCTCATCCACCGCGACATCAAGCCCGATAATGTGCTTATTACCTCCCACCACCGGGTAAAGGTGGGCGATTTTGGGCTGGTGCGTGCCACCAATGCCGAGGCTACCTCGGACATGATTGTGGGCACCGTGTCCTATCTCGCGCCGGAGCAGGTCACAGGCGAAGAAATTACACCGGCCTCGGACGTGTATTCAGCCGGCATTGTCCTCTTCGAGCTTCTTACCGGCACCGTTCCATTCTCGGGGGATACTCCCCTAGCGCATGCCACGGCCCGTTTGGATTCCGACGTCCCCGCGCCGTCCTCGCGGATTTCTGGGGTGCCCAAGCTTGTCGACGCCCTCGTGGCCACCGCCACTGCCCGCGACCCTCGCGAGCGCTTCGCCGACGCCGGAGAATTCCTCGAGGCGCTCGATGATGTTTGCCGAGAGCTCGATCTTCCGGACGTGACCATCCCCGTGCCAAGGAACGCTGCCGCGGCGCGCACGGCACAAGCACCCACGGATTTTTCTGGCACTGGAGCCACGGAAATTTTCGAACCCACCCGCAGCATTCCACAGGGTGAAACGGAGCATCTCGACGGTGGCCCGACTGAAGTCATCCCACCGCAGCGCCTTAGCTTTGAGACGAAACTGGATTTGCCGCAGGCCGGGGCCGCTCCAGAACCGGAGCCGCAATCATTGTCACGCCCCCAGGCACAGCCGTATTCCGCGTCCGAGCCCCCACTCAAACCATTTGCGCCGGCAGCTGCCTCTGCGCCTGCACCGGTACCTGCTCCTGCCCCCGAGCAGCCGGTCCAGAGCGCGCATGAAGAACCCGCCGAGCGTCCGCTGACCAACCGCAATCCGCTGTCACTAGTGCTGTACTTAGTAGTGGTCGCGATTGCGGTGGGCGCAGTGGCTATCGGCGGGTGGTGGTTCGGCTCCTCGCTCTACGGCACGACGCCGCACCTGTGGATTTAGTTACGTAGCATCTCCGCGATAAGGAAGGAGAGCTCGAGCGACTGCTGCGTATTAAGGCGCGGATCCACGGCCGACTCGTAGCGGCCCGGCAGATCCACGTCGGTAATGTCCTCGGCGCCGCCCAAGCACTCGGTGACGTCTTCACCGGTGAACTCAAGGTGTACGCCACCCGGGTGGGTGCCCAGTTCGCGGTGAACCTCAAAGAAGCCTTGGACCTCATCCACGATCTTGTCAAAGTGGCGAGTCTTGTAGCCATTAGAAGCGGTGAAGGTATTGCCGTGCATCGGATCGGACTGCCATACCACCTTGTGACCGGAGTCTTCCACCGCCTTGACAATGGCAGGCAGAACCGTGCGCACCTTATCGTGGCCCATGCGCGAGATCATGGTCAGGCGCCCCGGCTCGCGATTCGGGTCCAGCCTTTCCGCATACTCCACGGCCTGCTCCGGGGTGACGCCCGGCCCCAGCTTGATGCCCACTGGGTTACCAATCATCGCCGCAAAGTTCACGTGGAAATCTTCGATGCCACGAGTGCGCTCACCGATCCACACCTGGTGTGCGGAGAGATCGTAGAGCTTGGTATCGCCGTTATTGTCCTGGCCCAAGCGCAGCATGGAGCGCTCATAGTCCTTCAGCAAAGCCTCGTGCGAGCAGTAGATATCGGCCGAGCGCAGAGTGTCATCGTGCACGCCGCAGGCATTCATGAAGTTCAAGCCGTTTTCAATCTCCCGGGCCAAGTCCTGGTAGCGGGCACCAGCGCGGGACTTGCGCACGAACTCGCGGTTCCACTCATGCAGGCGGTAAAGATCCGCAGTGCCGGAAGAGGTCAAAGAACGCACGAGGTTCATTGCCGCCGAAGAGTTCGCGTAAGCGCGGATCATTCGGGCCGGGTCGTGGCGACGAGCCTCATCGGTCGGCTCCACGCCATTGACAATGTCACCGCGGTAATTCAACAAACCATTGGAGTCCGTATCGGAAGAACGTGGCTTGGCGTACTGGCCGGCGATGCGTCCGAGTTTAACCACGGGCACGGATGCGCCGTAGGTCAACACCACGGCCATCTGCAGCAGCGTTTTCACATTGCCACGGATATGCGGCTCAGTATTGGACTCAAAGGTTTCCGCGCAATCGCCACCCTGCAGCAAAAATGCGTTACCCAAGGCAACGTCTGCCAGCTTCTTCTTGAGCGCCTCGATCTCGGGCGCAACCACGATGGGCGGCACGGACTCGAGAATCTTGCGCACGTTATCGGCCTGGGAAGTATCCCAGCTGGGCTGCTGCTTTGCGTCACGCTTGATGACGTCCTGGAAAACCTCTTCGATGCCGGCGGGCAATGGCGGGAGGTCTGGGAGAACGCCTTGCGGAATATCTACTGTCCAACTCACACTGCTATTTAACCATCAAGCGCCTATCGCGCGTTAGTTAAATTCTAGATATTAATTCTATTGCCTTTAGAGAGCGGAAGAACTTGGGCGCAGGCACGGAACTTGGCGAGGTTATGGCGGGCGTCGACAAGCGCATCGTGATTGCCCTTAGGGACAGCCGGCAGGCTGGGACGCCCCGCAAACTCCCAGTACTGCTTCAGCTCGCGGGTATAGCGGGGCATGCGTTTAGGCAGTCCAGCCATATCGCCCCACAGCTGCGCCAAAACCACATGATCATAAGCGCCCACCCACGCCCACAGCTCTACCGGGGTTGAGCTCTGGGTAAGAAACTCGAAGACCTCCGTGCGAATGGTCGCCAGAGGTTTCCATACTGGGTCCCGCGGGCTAGGCAGCTTGGCCAATACATTGTCTTTGACCCAAGAATTGGCCTTGGACGGATCGAAATCTGTAGACACGGCGTAGTACTCGCTGCCATTCTCACCGACGATGCCGATGGAGACCAATTCAATGGTTTGTCCATCTTCGATAAATTCGGTGTCATAGAAGTAGCGCACGTCTCCCAAGCCTAGCGCCGCCTAGTCTGCGGCGATAAATTGGCCCCTTAAAGAGACGGTTGTACACTTCTGGCGTGAAGAAATCTTTGTGGTTTACTGCTCTGCCCTTGTGCCTCTCTGCCCTCGTTGCTCTTTGGTGGCTCATCGATATTCCGGAGCTTTTCTCCGGGGATTTCTCCACCTATTACCACATTGACCTGGACGTTTACCGCGAAGGCGGGGCCGGCTTTGGCAGCGACCTCTACGCCAAGGACTACCTCGTTGGCAGCAATCGCGATGTCTCTCTTCCCTTCACCTATCCACCCTTTGCGGCGCTGCTTTTTGCCCCGCTGAGCTGGATTCCCCTCACCGCCGCGAGCATCCTCGTATCTGTCGCCTCTTTTCTTGCCCTGTGGGTCTGTGTTGCCCTGGTACTGCGCTCTCTTGGCTGCCCGGGCTGGGCAGGCTGGGCGCTTCTAGCGGCGATGCTTACTGAGCCGATTACGGAGACCTTTAGCTTCGGGCAGGTCAACATCCTGCTCACCGCACTCGTTGTGGTCGATATTCTCTGGCTGCGCCCCGGACGCGGCAGGGGCGTGCTTACTGGTATCGCTATGGCGATCAAGCTCACCCCCGCGGTATTCCTCGCCGTATTTTTCGTCCGCCGCGAATGGCGCGCATTTTTCGCCGCTCTCGGTTCCTTTTTGGCAGCTGGGCTCATCGCCTTCGCCTGCAATCCACATAGCTCCATCCAGTACTGGAGCGAAACGCTGCGCGATTCCAACCGCATCGGTGGACTTGCCTATAGCTCCAACCAATCTCTGCGCGGTGTCTTTAGCCGCCTAGCCCCTGAACACGCTGAAAAACTGTGGCTCGTAACCGTTGTCCTCGTCGTTGCCATCGTATGGTTTGCCATGGAGCGCCTCTCCCACGAGAACCAGGCGGTACTCATGCTGCTGTCCGCTTCCGTATCGCTCCTGTGCTCGCCAGTGTCATGGTCGCATCACTTCACCTGGCTGGTATTGGCAGGCGTGCTGCTAGTGGCGCAGCACCACTGGGCACTCGCTGCGCTGACATGGCTGGCGCTTTTGGCCCGCGGTCATTGGCTTGTCCCCCATGCCAATGACCAAGAGCTGGACTGGGCATGGTGGCAGCACATCGTGGGCAATGACTACGCCATCGTTACCGCTCTGCTGGTTCTTTGCTCGCTACCATTGGCTCTACGACGGGTCGGCGCTTATCAATCCGCGGCGGAACCAGCGTCCAGCCAAGGATAGGAACCTTTCCCAGGGCCCAGAGCGCTACCGATGCCGCAGCGGAGTAGAAGAAGCACATTCCGATCCAGAACCAGGTATTTTCCATCGGCCACTGGCCAGCAAGGCTCACCACATAGTCGCGGTGGGCCATGAAGAAGCCGTACCCCAGCGTCATGCCGATTGGGTGGGCCAAGTAAATGGGCAGGGTATGCCGGCCCACGAACTTTACAAAAGTGGACAGAGCCGGAACATGGCTAATAAGTACAGCACCAACGATGCCCGCTGGGGTTTCAAGCGTCTGCTCCGCAAAGCGGATCAACAGGTCTAGATCGCCTCGGCCAAGAATGTCCCCGCCTGGAAGTGGCCACTGCACCGCTACCTCGCCTTCGACGGCATTCCAGGTTTGCCGAATGGTAAGTCCCGCGATGTAGCTGATGATTGCCGCACCATATGCCCACAGAGAGCCCTTGCGGAAGGTGCCTTTAAAGGGTGCTTCGGCGGCGTCGGCAAACCGCGTAATAGGCCCGCGGAGATAAGCCGCACCGACGAAGATGGGCAAGAACATGATTGCCTTGCCAATAAAGTAGTAATGATGCTGCCACGCTATAAACAGCAGCGGCGCAAAGCTCAGGCCAATGCCTGCCCACGCGGGCAACTTGCGTACGGCCCACAAAAATATGTTGAAAAAGATGAGCGCGTGAATGAACCACGCCATGGTATGACCCAACAGCAGGTTATAGAGCAGATCCGTAAGCTGCAGATAGGGATCACCAAATACCCAGTGGTACTCGATGCGCTTAGTCCACAGCTCAACGGTCATCCACACCGTATAGGGCACGAGGAAAAACCACAGGCGGCGGGTAAAGAGCTCGCTGAATGAATAGCGGAAGATCTTGGTAGAGAAATAGCCGGATACGAGGAAAAACAAGGGCAGGCGGAGCGGGTCCAGCCACACGTTTAGGTCAGCCAACCACGTTAGCTCACCTTCCGGAACCACCAGCGTGACGTGCAAGAGCACAACGCCGATAATGGATACGCCTTTAGCGGTATCTGGCCAAGCTAAGCGGGCCTTGGGAATAGTGATTACCTCCCCTTGTATTCAGCGCCGGCGGGGTAACCATGGCCGGCCTTGAGCGAAGCCTTCACATCGGAGGCGTACACATCAACATAAGGCTTATCGCTCAGCTCGGCCAAATTGCGCATCACAAAATCCGTGAAAGCGCGGACAGTCTCATGCTCGGCCGGATTCATCCCGCGCTCTTTGGCCCACTCATGCGGCCAGATGGGGTCTCCTACCCGCACGCCAACCTTGAAGGGGCGGGGAATCCACGAGCCAATGGGATTCGCCTTGCGCGAATTGATCATCGCGATGGGAAATACTGGCTGATTAGTCTCCATCGCGATGCGACCCATACCGGTGCGACCCTTGTACACCCGGCCGTCTGGGGAACGAGTTCCTTCCGGATAGATACCGAAGAGATCGCCGCGGGACAAAATACCTTCTGCGGTTTCCACAATGGCGTCGCCAGCGTCCTCGCTATCGCGCTCGATAGGGACTTGCCCTACCGAGGTAAAGAACCACTTTTGCAGGCTGCCAACAAGGCCAGGAGTGGTGAAGTACTCCGACTTAGCCGGGAAAGTGATCTGACGTGGGCATACCAAAGGAAAGAAGAAGGAATCCATGACAGCCTGGTGATTCGACACCAAAATCGCAGGGCCTTCAGCGGGGATTTTCTCGATGCCCTCACTCCACGGGCGATTCCATACTCGCAGAGCAGGTCCGAAAAAGATGTGCTTAAAAGCCCAGTACCACTTGTTTTTCATCGCCAGGTCGTCCTTTGTCAGTTTTAACGGCCGCTGCGGGCCAAATCGGCTACGCCAATCATACCCGCTGCCGACCCTAATTCTGCGGTGGCCACACGTGCGAGGGGACGGTGCCCTGCCCCGACAACATCCTGTCCCATGGCTTGGGCAGCGCCCTCGAGGTACAGGTCCGCATCTTGAGATACGCCGCCTCCGAGCACAATAAGTTCCGGATCCAATACATCAGCGACAATGGATAGGCCCTGGCCCAGCCACCGGCTGAAGTCTTCCATCACCGCGACGGCAAGTGGATCTCCGCGCCGCGCCGCCTGGGTAATTTCCTTGCCTGTGGGATCAGCCGGCAGCGAGGTCTCATAGCTTCCACGCAGATCAGCGCAGGTATCCGGCAACGCGGTACCGGAGGCATAACGTTCCAAGCAGCCTCGCTTGCCGCAGGAGCACTGCCGACCATTGGGGACCACCACGATATGCCCAAATTCTGGGGCGGTACCAAACGCACCGCGGTAGATGGTGTCATGCGTCATCAACGTCGCGCCAATTCCTGTTCCTACCGCAAAGAAAACCCAATCCTCTGCTCCGCGGCCAGCTCCAAAGCACCACTCACCCCACGCGGCGGAATTGGCATCATGCTCCAAACGCACGTGCATACCGAGCTTCTGCGAAAGCGATTCTCGGACGTTGGCGTGCCGCCAGGGAAGGTGCGGGGCGAAGCGCACTACCTCACACGTAGGATCCAAAAATCCCGCCAAGGCGAGGCCGACGGCGTCCACCTCATAGTCGGCGCGCAGCTCATCGACGATGCCCACAATGTCCGCTTCCAGCTGCTCGACGTCCATGGAAGTGGGAACCGTGCGGCTCGCGAGGATCTCACCCTCCCGAGTGATCACTCCGCCGCGCACGTTGGTGCCACCGACGTCGAAGCCGATAGTCAGATCGGCGGAGTTCTTCTTAAGCATGCATAACAGAATATACCGACAACCGGGTTAGGGTCACATCAAGACATCAGCTGCCGCAATCGCTGCCCCATTATCCGCCACGTCCAATTCTCTTCTACATGGCGACGCCCCGCCTGCCCCATGTGAAGCCTACGCTGCGGGTCGGCCAAGAGAGCTTTCAACGCTCCAGCTAGTTCCGGCACAGATCCGCCCTTGACGACGACCCCCGTCTCCCCTGTCACCGTCTCTGGTGCACCACCGGAGTCTCCGGCAACAACTGGCAAGCCGCACGCCTGCGCCTCCAAATAGACGATGCCCAAGCCCTCGACGTCTAGCCCTCCGCCACGGGTGCGTGCCGGCATGGCAAAAACATCCGCTGCGTGCAAAGCAGTCTCAATGCTTTCCGCTTCCTGAATCACTGAGTCTGGACAGTAGATTTCCGCCAATTGTTCTAAAGCCGCGCGGTAGCGTCCGCGCCCAATAAGTAGGAGCTGTGCATCCGGAAATTCTTCACGCACGAGAGGCATAGCGCGTAGAAGCTGATCCTGCCCCTTGCGTGGAACGAACCGCGAAATGCAGACGATGGTCGGCCCGCTGACTCCGAACTCTGCCTTTGCCGCTGCACGTTGCTCCGGCGTGGCTGGAGAAAGGCCCTCCACACTCACTCCGGAAGGCAGGTGCTCCCAGCACGGGTTCGGTCCAAATGGTCGACGCAACCGACGCAGGGTGTAGTCGGAGATATAGGTAATCACATCAGCATAGTCACCAATGCGGCGCAGGCACTGCCGAGCAACGGGCACCATTGACCACCCCACTTCGTGCCCGTGCGTCGTAGCTACTACACGGGTCGCCCCCGCCTCTTTTGCAGCCTTGCCCATCAAAGCAAGGGGCGCGGCTGCACCAAACCAGACGATGTCAATATTTTCTGTGCGGATGATCTCCTGCATCCGACGAACCGTGGCAAGCGTCGGCAACATCACCCGGCGAGGCCAGCGGATGACCTTGTAGTCCACCGCGGCATCGAATTCCGCCGGTGATTCCTGGGTTGAGGCAAAGACTACGACATCGCGCGGATCTAAGGTTGCTACGAAATCGCGCAGGTAAGACTGAATCCCGCCAATCTTGGGCGGAAAGTCATTAGTTACCAGCAGAACGCGGGCCACTTAGTACCGCGCCGTTCCGGTAATCGGCATAGATTTCAACGGCACCACCTGAACGGGCACGCCATAGGTAGAGGCATGGACTACCTGACCATTACCGATATACATGCCGACGTGAGTTACGCCAGGGTAATAACCCACGATATCGCCCGGCTGTAGGTCTTCCAACGGTACCGATGTGCCACCTGCAATCTGAGCCTGCGATGTACGCGGAATGGACTTACCAATCTGCTGATACGCCCAGAACATCAATCCAGAGCAGTCGAACTGGTCGGGTCCAGCCGCACCCCAGCCATATGGGGCGCCCAGCTTCGACAAGGCAGCCGAGACAGCACCATCAGCTACCTCCCCCAGATCCATATCCGGCTTATCAGATCCGCCGAATTGGCCTTCCCAGGCCTCGCGCTGCTGTTCATCGAGAGCGTCCACCTGCTTCTCGATGTCCTTTTGCTGCTTTTCCAACTCCTCCTTTTCCTTGAGAAGCTCCTCGCGCTGCTCTTCCAGCGCCTTCTTTTCCTCGCGCACCTTCGCGGCGGCATCGGCAGCCTTATGCTTTTGCTCTTCCGCCATGGAAGCGGCATTAGCCTTTGCATCAAGAGTGCGCTGGGCCTTGCGGGAAAGCGCGCCGAGGTAGCCCATGCGCTCTACGGCATCGGAAGGATCTTCTGCAGCCAAAGCTCCAGACACTGCCGAACGGGAATCACCGCGGTAGCGCGACTGTGCGATGCCATTGACACGGTCCTGCTGGGTGGAAACATCCCCCTTCGCATCGTCCGCCCGCGTTTGTGCCTCAGCGGCGGCCTGCTCGGATTCAGCAACCTCAGCCTGCTTCACCTCAAGCTTGACCTCGAGCTCTTTTACTTCTTCGTTCTTGGCAGAAACTTTGCGCGCAACTTCTCCTACGCGCTCCACCAAGGCGTCTACATTTTCGGTGGCACTCTCCTGTTGTGGAGCGGCCTCCTGCGCAACAACCTGCGAAATCCCAGAAACCGACGTAACAGCAAGAGCCGCTGCAAGTGCAGCTGCAGGAAGTACTCGTTTAGACACGTAAGGACCCTTAGACTAAGAAATTTAAAAATCGTACTAACTATAGCGGGTTTTACCCCCTGATGCACGACAAAGCCCTCCCCGCGAAGGGGAGGGCAAGATCCGCCGCCACTTAGAAGCGAACTGCGGAGTGAATCGGCATGTAGTTCAGGTCGCGCTCCTGAACCGGCACGCCGGAGTTAAGGGCGTCGATGATGGTGCCGTGGCCGGTGTAGATACCAACGTGGGAAGCGCCACCGTAGTAAGCGATGATGTCACCCGGCTGCAGCTGATCCAGGGATACCGGGGTACCGGCGGCAGCCTGTGCCTGAGAGGTACGCGGGATCTCCTTGCCAGCCTGAGCGTATGCCCAGCTGGTCAGACCGGAGCAGTCGAAAGCGTTCGGGCCAGCGGCGCCGTATACGTACGGAGAACCGATGACGGAGCGGGCTGCTGCCAGTGCCTTCTGGCCAACGGTCTGCTGTGCCGGAGCGGCCTGCTTGTGGCCAGCTGCTGCGTAGTTGGTGTTCTGCTGGTTAGAAACCTGACCCAGGGACGGAACGTAGCGGTCAATGTTCGGCACCTGGTCAATGTTCGGGACGTTTTCCAGACCTGCTACCTCAAAGCGGTAGTCGGTATTAGGTACGACGACCTCTGCTGCCTGTGCGACGCCCGGTGCGACGACTGCTGCGGTTGCAGCCAGTGCTGCAGTAGATGCGATGCGACGGGTGTTCTTAATGCCCTGACGACGGTGCTGTGCCATGAGTAAAACTCCAAATCTTCCTGCGCGCCTACTTCCCTAATAAAGGAAGCTCTGACCCTGGGGGACTAGCGTTCGTTGGGAATCCGTTCCTTTAGGATTTCCTCCACTCGGCCCCTCAGTAGGAAGGGCCAGATGCGGCGCTGTAATTCTTCTGTTTAGATTGAGCACCTTTTCGGGCGGTAACTCAATGTCTCGAATAGGTTACGAAATCATTACAAGCAATGTCCATTCGCGACACCAAAGTAACGTTTGTTATCGCTTCGTTACCTTCCGTTGACCTTGCCGAGATTTAACCTCCATATGGATGCTAGCACCCGCCAGAATCCACCGCCTCGAGACCATAAGCAGCACAAATGACAGCGGATGCCGGACATCCGACCAAGAAGTGTCCTCACTAAGAGTAAGCTTAACAATTAAGACTTTTCTAATTTGTGACTTTCAACACTACGCCATTTTGACAGTCCCTCCTCCCCCACGATGTCACTCCTTTAACGCACGTCTAGAGCCTCGCTTTCATCACGACGGCGCCCCGCTTTGCCACCCTTCCTTGCGGTCGTTTTAGCTAAACCGCTTCTTGAAGCCCCAAAGGCACTCAAGCGACGAGCGCAGCGTACCTCTAGACAATAAAGCCTTTCGGCATGCACACCCACCTGAGCCCACGCACTAGGCTCCTGAAACTGTAAAGCACGACAAAACCGCAAACTATCGACAATCCGCGCACCAGAACATGTACTAAACCGGCTGCACAACAAGCTTCAGCAGTTCTTCAGATGCTTCTAGATTCATAAATACTCACAGGCACGCAACAGCTCCCCTTCAACAACTCCTGTAGCAGCCAGAAGGATGAGGACTGGGGTCGGAATCTATCTGTACATACGCAAACCGCCCTTGCTCCTTCAGCAGGAGCAAGGGCGGTTCTGTGAGCGCGTTTCGAGTAATCCTCAGGAAAAGCGGCTAAATGCGGCCGTTTTCCTCGTCCTCACGGCGGTTAGCCTCGTTGAGGCGGCGGAACATCTCCGCTTCCTCGTCGTGGTTATCCGAGTGGATTTCGTGCACTCGGTGCATGAGGGCCGAATCATCAGGGCTGAAGGTGCCCTGGGTCTCGGAGTCAGCGAGTCCGAGGTGGTTCAGCTGCTTCGGCACCTGAGCGCCTGCATACTCGAGCGGAACCGGGTGGCCTTCGGCATCAACCGGGCCGAGCGGCTGGTGAACCTCGATGAAGGCACCATTCGGCATCTGCTTGATAACGCCGGTTTCAATACCGTGCTCGAGAACCTCCCGGTCAGAGCGCTGCAAACCAACGCAAATGCGGTAGGTCATGAAGTACGCAATCGGAGGAAGCACGATGAGGCCGATACGACCAACCCAGGTCATAGCGTTCAGCGAAATCTGGAAGAAGTGTGCCACGTGGTCGTTACCACCGGACAGGGTGACCAGCAGGAAGAACACGATGGCAGCAGCGCCGATAGCGGAGCGGGTAGGAACATCGCGCGGACGCTGCAGCAGGTTGTGGTGTGCATCGTCACCGGTGAACTTCTTCTCCAAGAACGGGTACGCCATTAGCAGGACGACCATGAGGCCACACAGCAGAGCTACCCAGAACGCGGAAGGAATGGTGTAGTTGCCAATGTAGAGTTCCCAAGCCGGCATGACACGGGCAACACCATCAGTCCACAGCATGTAAATATCCGGCTGAGAACCAGCGGAAACCTGGGATGGGTTATAAGGTCCAAGTGTCCAGATGGCGTTGATGGTCAGCAGACCAGACATCAGCGCCAGTACGCCAGCAACCATCATGCCCATACCAATAGCCTTGGTGGCGAAGACCGGCATAATGCGGACGCCAACGACGTTGTTCTCCGCACGGCCCGGTCCAGGGAACTGGGTGTGCTTCTGGAACCAAACCATAATCAGGTGGGCTGCAATCAGGCCAAGGATGATGCCCGGAATAACCAGAACGTGCAGGATGTAGAAACGATCCAGCATCAGGTCGGACGGGAAGTCACCGCTAAAGATTGCCCAGTGCAGCCAGGTGCCGATAATCGGCAGACCCAGGATGATGGCGGACATGATTCGCAGACCAACACCGGAAAGCAGGTCATCCGGCAGGGAGTAACCAAGGAAGCCCTCGATCATGCCCAGCAGGATAAGTGCGCAACCGATAATCCAGTTTGCTTCACGCGGACGACGGAACGCGCCAGTGAAGAAGATACGCAGCATGTGCGCAACCATGGACATCATGAACAGCAGAGCTGCCCAGTGGTGCATCTGGCGCACGAACAAGCCACCACGAACTTCAAAAGAGATATCCAGCGCGGTGGCGTATGCGCGGGACATTTCTACACCATTAAGCGGTGCATAGGTGCCGTCGTAAATGACCTTGGTGATGGACGGGTCGAAGAACAGCGCCAGGTAGATACCGGTCAGTACAAGAATGATGAAGCTGTATAGCGCCATCTCACCAAGCATGAAGGACCAGTGGGTCGGAAAGACCTTGTTCAGCTGAGTCCTCAACACGCCGGCGGCGCTATAGCGCTCATCCATGTTGTTGCCCATTTGGGCGAGTTTATTGCTCATTATGACTTACGCTCCCAGAATGCCGGGCCGACAGGCTCAATGAAGTTGCCCTGTGCAACGAGGTAGCCCTCGTCATCCACCGTGATAGGCAGCTGTGGCAGTGCGCGGGCAGCCGGGCCGAAGACCGGCTTACCGTACTGCAAAGCGTCGAACTGCGACTGGTGGCACGGGCACAGGATTCGGTTGGTCTGCGCCTCATACAGAGAGGTCGGGCAACCGATGTGGGTACAGATCTTGGAGTAGGCGTAGTAATCGCCGTGGTGGAAGTCTTCCTGACCTTCGCGCTCGATTGCCTTCTGAGCGTCGTTGTGACGCAGGCGAATCAGCATGACCGCATTGCGGTTGCCGTGAATCGAGTGCATGTGGTGCTCGTAGACATCGCGCTCGGCATCGTACTTGTCGCCATCGTTAACGTCTTCTTCTGCCAGCGGGAAGACGGTCTCCATGCCGCCTGCCGCCAGATCCTCCGGGCGCACACGAACCAAGCGGGTAACACCCTTGGTGCTGTAGTGCTCACCGGTTTCGCCAGAGTGCTTCTCGGCAATAGTACCGGTGTCGCGGGCCAGGTAAAGCTTGACACCTTCATTGTGCAGGGTCCAACCGGAAGTCCACAGGGTGCCGTCGCCGGCATAGTTCATATTGTGGCGAACCTTCCAAGGGTTCTTGATTGCGCCACCAAGCGGAGCAATCACGGTTAGACCGAACAGAACGCCGGCGCCGCCCAGCAGACCCTGAACGGTCTTGCGGCGACCAAGAGTCGAGGTCTTCCAAGAATCGTTCAGAAGGGCGGTCAGGGTACGGCGGTCAACCTCTTCGGAAGGACCATCGTGACGACGCTGAACGGAGATCTCCTCCGGGAGAATCTTCTTAACGTACTGGACGATGGCGATGCCCAAGCCACAAATTGCGAGGGCTGCAGTAATACCTAGCAACGGAGTGTAGAGAGTGTGCCAAATGTGGCCCTCCTCCCCCAGCTGCTTGTACTGCCACGGCCAGAACAGGTAAACGCCAAGGAATCCAAGGCCGCCGATGACGGACAGGAACAACCAGATAGCAACGTTACGTCCAGCGCGCTTTTCTGCTGGGTCGCCTTCGACTGGGAAACGCTCCTTGCGGAACGCAACGGTGACGTCGTCGAGCTCGGTACCAAGAGCAGCGAGTTCATCGTTGCTCATCTTGTCGAGCTCAGCGTTAGTGTAATTCTTCTTCACATTGCTCATGAGCGCGATCCAATCCACATAGCGGCAGCGCACAGGGCGCTAATGCCGATGATCCACATTGCCAGGCCTTCCGCTACTGGGCCGAGACCACCAAGGTCCCAACCTGCTGGGGAAGGAGTTTCCTTTGCAGACTTGAGGTAGGCAATAATGTCCTTCTTCTCGTCTGCGGTCAGCTGGCGGTCAGAGAACTTAGGCATGTTCTGCGGGCCGGTCAGCATAGCCTGGTAGATCTCCTGCTCACTTGCCGGAGCCAGCTCCGGAGCGAACTTACCGGAAGACAGTGCGCCGCCCTGGCCGGTGAAGTTGTGGCAGGATGCGCAGTTCATGCGGAAGAGCTCGGAGCCCTTCGCTATGTCTTCTGCCTGGATTTCGCCGTTATAGTTAGCACCACGCAGCGATTCTTGGGCAACGCTTCCGTCATCGTTGTAGACAATGTCAGCGCCGCCGCCGTTGGCTGCAACATATGCAGCCAACGCCAGAGTCTGCTGCTCAGTGTAGCGGGGAGCCTTACGCTCTGCCTGTGCGTCGTTAGACATCATCGGCATACGGCCGGAGTGCACCTGGAAGTACACGGAACCAGCACCGACACCAACGAGGGACGGACCGCGACCTTCGATGCCCTGCAGATTGGCACCGTGGCAGGTGATACAAGCGGTGTCATAGATGTCCTTACCCTCTTGGACGAGGGCTTGGTCATCTTTTTCCGCCGTGGCGACCTGTGCGTCCGGGGTCAAGGCAGAAGCCAAGACGCCCGCACCGGACAGGCCAATCGCCAAAGCGAAGCCACCGGCAAGGGTGCGCTTCGCCTTGCGGCGACGGCGGGTCTTCTTAGCCGCCGCAGTGGTCTGCTCCACTGCCACGGACTGCGAATTGTTATCCATCATTTTCCTTTAGATAACTCGAACACGGGAGGACTGTTTGGGGATCTTGGCCAGTGCTACTGAACCAAGTAAATAACGGTGAAAACGCCGATCCACACAACGTCAACGAAGTGCCAGTAGTAGGACACTGCCATTGCTGCGGTCGCCTGTGCCGGCGTGAACTTGGACTTAGCAACGCGCGCGAGAATGATTGCAAAAGAAATCAGGCCCGCGGTCACGTGCGCAGCGTGGAAGCCGGTGATGATATAGAACACCGAGCCAAAGACGCTGGCCTGGACAGTCACACCTGCGTGAATCAACTCGGCCCACTCGAACGCCATGATGCCCAAGAACACAACGCCTAGCACTAGCGTCACGGTGTACCAGAGTCGAAGCTTGTAAACGTCACCCCTTTCTGCGGCAAACACGCCGAACTGCGAGGTCACAGAAGAAGAAATCAGCACTGCCGTAATGAGGAAACCCATGGGCAGGTTGATATGGGCGGTGTGCTCCGCCCAATCGCCTTCCTGACCGTTTGCTCGCGAGGTAAACCACATCGCGAACAGTCCGGCAAAGAACATCAATTCCTGAGACAGGAACACGATGGTGCCCACGCTGACCATATTGGGTCGGTTCAGCGAGGCAGCACGTGGTGCTGTCATACCTTGGTTAGAAACTACGCTCGTCACAGTGGCTATTATGGCTGTTCTGGGCGCTAAAGTCACCTCGATTCCCCCCGCTTTCTCTATTCGTTTTTGATACTTCATCCAGCGAACGTTCAGCTCGCGAGGGCCAAAAACAATATTCCTCCAAACGGGAACTTTTTGCCCCGCTTTCCGACGCCCCATTGATGCAGGTGACACCACCAGCTGGGCCCTACCTTGAAATTCCTAAGCACCCCAGACGCCTGCGGCCCACACTTGTCGATGCGCCAATTAGCGCACCCGATGCCAGTCATCCAGAGAGATAAATCACATTCCACGAGCCCCCTAAACGCCCAGCTTTACAACTTTCGAACGACCCCCGCTAAAATCGGCTTCTACGTGCCAGAATGCAGAAGAAGACTAGTCGACAATACGTCACACAGTCAGGTGTCACTCCCCCACCGGCAAAACTTTTCAGAAATCTCGGGAACTTTATGACGCGACAGACGACGCTGGATCGCCAAAGCCCTCCTAGCCATGATGGCTAGGAGGGCGGAGAAGTTTTAGGCAGGGATTCCTTTACATCGAGGAATTAGTGTTTTTCCTTCGGTAGGCCGTACTGCAGGGACAGGCCGGTGCAGGCCGCGATGAGGCAGACAGCGCCGAGGGCAATCAGCCAGAAGTAGAGGAAAATGATTCCCAAGCCGAGGAGACCAATGGCGCCAGTCATAGCCAGCGGCCAGATGGAGCCTGGGGAGAAGAAACCAAGGATACCAGCGGCATCTTCAGTTTCTGCCTCTTCCCAATCCTCTGGCAGGACGTCACTGCGGTCATCAGTGAAGTGAAGGTAAGCACCCAGCATCATGCACAGCAGGAAGGCGAGGAACATGCCGACGATGCCAACCCACTCGGCACCGTAGAGGTAGCCGTCGTCCTTAACGAAGGTGACGCCGAAGATATAGACAATCAGCGAGACAAGAAGGTACGTCGCGATTGAGTAAAAGACTTTCGATGTTGCACGCATTGTGTTGTGTCCTTATCTCTTATGCCGCGGTGTTCACGTAGTTATCGCCCTTAGCGGTGTCACGCTCGCCGGAGAACGGTTGGGTGGTTACCGCGTATGGGTCCTGACCGATTTCTTCCAGAGCTTCCGCGTTGGTGGCTTCTGGGTTGTCCTCGCGGAACTTCAGGTAGGTGTTGAAGTCCTCCGGAGAGACAACGCGGATTTCGAAGTTCATCATCGAGTGGTAGGTACCGCACATCTCAGCACAACGGCCAACGAATGCGCCCTGCTTCTCAATCTTTTCTACCTGGAAGCTACGCTCCTGAGCGTTTGCCTCGGGGTGTGCGTAGACGTCGCGCTTGAACAAGAACTCCGGTACCCAGAATGCGTGGGAAACGTCGCCGGAAGCCAGACGGAACTCAATCGCGGTATCGGAAGGAAGGACCAGAACCGGAACCTCTTCGGTGGTACCGACGGTCTCAATCTTGTTGTAGTTCAGGTAGGAAAGGTCGCCCATGGACTTGCCGTGGATTGGGTTCGGGTTGTCCACACCCTCAGGGTCGTGAGCAGTCTTCTCTGCCTCAGCCTGACGCTCCTTGTCGGCACCGTCGTAGTTCTCACCATTGACATGGTTCTCGGCGTAACCAAACTTCCAGTTCCACTGGAACGCGGTGACGTCGACGACAACCTTCGGATCCTTATCCAAGGCAGTGACCTTCTGCTGAGTCTGAACGGTGAAGAAGAACAGGCCCATAATGATAAGGATCGGGACGATGGTCAGAACCATCTCCAGCGGAACGTTGTACTGGATCTGGCGCGGGAACTCGCCCTTGCCATCCTTCTTCGCCTTCTTCGCGCTCCAGCGGAAGATTGCAGTGAGGAACAGGCCCCACATAATAAAACCAACGATCCATGCGGCAACCCAGACCCAAATCCAGAAGTTGTACATGGCCTCTGCCTCAGGAGTAATACCCTTCGGCCAACCGAATCCAAGGAGGTTCTCTACAGCAGTTGGCGCCTGAACGTCACAACCTGCCAGAGCGAGTCCACCCAGGGCAAGTGCGCCAGCTACGCCCGCCTTGCGGGCAAAGGTGCGCTTATTACGCTGTCCCACGTGTGTTCTGCCTTTCTGTCCACACAAAACTTCTCGAATACTCACAGAGCACTCTTACCCAATCAGAATAGAGGATAATTGCCAGATTCCCAGCCTGTTTAAAGGCACAAAAGGGCACCTAGTGTGCTCATTTCATATTCTCCTTCTGGTAGGTTACCGCCCCACCTGCACAATGTTCCAACCGCACCCCCAGTATCCATAGACTTCGTGTGCGCCAATTCACAGGATTCTCATGGAGCCATCATCCGAAAGTTCGCACCCCTATCGGGGAAGCTAATTCCAAGGCAGTCGGCAGGTTTCCTTAAGCCGTGGCGTGTTCTGGTTTCACGCTCTCTAGCCGTAAAGTGGGTGACTAGCAATAGACGCTTATATATAAGGAGCAATCTTTACATGTGCGGACTTCTTGGCATGCTCGCCGCCACAGGCAACGTAGATAAGTACGTTGATGCGCTGGAACGATCCCTGCCCTGCATGCGCCACCGCGGTCCAGACGCGGCCGGCACGTGGCATGACGGCGATGCCGCCTTCGGCTTCAATCGTCTGTCCATTATTGACTTGGAGCATTCCCATCAGCCCCTCCGCTGGGGCCCGAAGGACCAGCCTGACCGCTACGCCATGACCTTTAATGGTGAAATCTACAACTACGTAGAGCTACGCGAGGAGCTCACCGGTCTCGGCTACACCTTCCACACCGAGGGTGATGGCGAGCCCATTGTGGTGGGCTACCACCACTGGGGCAAGGATGTGGTTAACCACCTGCGCGGCATGTTTGGCATCGTCATCTGGGATACCCACACCAAGACGATGTTTGCTGCCCGTGATCAATTTGGCATCAAGCCGCTGTATTACGCCACCACCCCAGCAGGAACTGTCTTCGCTTCCGAGATGAAGTGCATCCTTGAAATGGCAGACGAGATTGGTCTAGAACTCAACCTTGACCGACGCGCCATTGAACACTATGTGGACCTGCAGTATGTCCCGGAGCCAGAATCTCTCCACGCGAATATTCGCCGCGTTGAATCCGGCTGCACTGTCACTCTTCGCCCGGGCGAGGATGTCGTCTCCGAGCGGTACTTCAAGCCCCGTTTCCCTGTGCAGCAGGTAAAGCAAGGCGAAGAGCAGCAGCTGTTTAACCGCATTGCAGAGGCGCTCGAAGATTCCGTCGCTAAGCACATGCGTGCCGACGTCACCGTGGGTTCCTTCCTATCTGGCGGCATTGACTCCACCGCTATTGCCACACTGGCCAAGCGCCACAACCCAGATCTACTGACCTTTACCACCGGCTTCGAGCGCGAGGGATATTCTGAGGTCGATGTCGCGGCAGAGTCTGCGGAAGCTATTGGTGTGGAGCACATCGTCAAGATTGTATCCCCTGAAGAATATGCCGAGTCCATCCCGAAGATCATGTGGTACCTGGACAATCCGGTGGCTGATC
Source organism: Corynebacterium sp. ACRPO (assembly GCF_022347205.1). Taxonomy (GTDB): domain Bacteria; phylum Actinomycetota; class Actinomycetes; order Mycobacteriales; family Mycobacteriaceae; genus Corynebacterium. The sequence goes on from NZ_JAKRNE010000012.1 coordinate 60,434, forward strand.
CCTCGCTGGTACCGCTCTACTTTGTGGCGCAGGAGGCCCGCAAACACGTCAAGGTAGTTCTTTCCGGCGAGGGCGCAGACGAGCTCTTTGGCGGCTACACCATTTACAAGGAACCACTGTCCCTCGCCCCATTTGAGAAGATTCCGTCCCCACTGCGTCGCGGTCTGGGCAAGCTCTCGCAGGTTCTGCCCGAGGGCATGAAGGGCAAGTCCCTGCTTAATCGCGGCTCGATGACGATGGAAGAGCGCTACTACGGCAACGCTCGTTCCTTCAACTTTGAGCAGATGCAGCGCGTTATCCCGTGGGCAAAGCGCGAATGGGACCACCGTGAGGTTACCGCCCCCATCTACGCCCAGTCCGAGAACTTTGATCCGGTTGCCCGCATGCAGCACTTGGATCTATTCACCTGGATGCGCGGTGACATCCTGGTCAAGGCCGATAAGATCAATATGGCCAACTCGCTGGAGCTGCGCGTGCCCTTCTTGGACAAGGAAGTCTTCAAGGTTGCCGAGTCCATCCCTTATGACCTGAAGATCTCGCACGGCACCACCAAATACGCCCTGCGCAAGGCCATGGAACAGATCGTGCCGGCGCATGTTCTGCACCGCAAGAAGCTGGGTTTCCCAGTGCCGATGCGCCACTGGCTGGCCGGCGATGAGCTTTATGGCTGGGCCCAGGACACCATCAATGAATCCCAGACCGAGGACATCTTCAATAAGAAGGAAGTTCTCGAGATGCTCAAGGAGCACCGCGACGGCGTTTCCGATCACTCCCGCCGCTTGTGGACCGTGCTGTCCTTTATAATCTGGCACGGCATCTTTGTGGAAAAACGCATCGATCCGCAGATCGAGCAGCGCGACTACCCAGTCAAGCTCTAAGAGCCTTCCACACATACAAAGAGGGTGGGTGCCAGTGGCACCCACCCTCTTTTCTGTCCTTCTATTTAGTTGAAGGAATCGCCACAAGCGCAAGAGCCGGTGGCATTCGGGTTATCAATGGTGAATCCCTGGGACTCGATGGTGTCAGCGAAGTCAATCTTGGCACCGGTCAGGTAGGGAACGGACATCTTGTCCACAACGAGGTTTACGCCGCCTACCTGGTCAACCTTGTCACCATCCAAGGTGCGGTCATCAAAGTAGAGCTGGTAGCGCAGGCCAGCGCAGCCACCAGGCTGGACGGCAATGCGCAGAGAGAGATCGTCGCGGCCTTCCTGATCAAGCAGCGCCTTTGCCTTTGCGGCTGCTGCTTCAGTCAGAATGACGCCGGTTGCGGAAGCTGGAGCGGTCATCACTTCTCCTCAATAAGTATTGGATTCGTTGCCACTACCCTACCCGGTTAGTTCAGGTGGGAAAAGGTAGCCCATACCTACAACACCATCTGGGCCGGGCCTATTCCCCTATTCACACCTAAACCTTGTAGTGTGAGGAGCGTGAAACTCCCGTGGCAAAAAGATGACAAGACCTCCACTGAACCCGCCCCTGTACAGGACAAAGCTCAGGCCAAAGTTCAGGAAGAGCCCCAGCGCAAGGGCTACACCCCACCGAAGGGTCGTCCTACGCCAAAGCGCGCAGAGCAAGAGATTGCGCGCGGCGTAAAGCGCGATCCCAATGGCATGTCCGATGCGCAGCGCTACCAGCACCGCAAGGACATGAAGAAGTCCATGAGCAAGGACGAGTGGAAGGAATATAAGAAGAAGGAGCGCCAAGAGCGCCAGCAGGCCAACCGCGAGCAGCAGGCCCGCATGGCAGAAGGCGATCCGCGCTTCCTCCCCGCCCGCGACCAGGGTGAAGTGCGCGCCTATGTGCGCGATTGGGTGGATGCCCGCCGCAGCCTGAGCAACTGGGTCATGCCGATGGCCTTGGTGCTCATCGTGGTCATGTTCTTGACCTACGCGGTACCCAGCATTGCAACAATCATCAACGCGGTAGCGATGGTTATCCTCGTAATCTTCGCCATCGAGGGCGTCATTTTGGCCCGCCGCTGCAATAATGCCGTGCGCGCCAAGTTCCCTGGCACCACCGAAGCCGGCTTTAGTCTTGGTTTTTATGCGTATTCTCGCGCCAGCCAGCCGCGCAAGTGGCGCATCCCGCGCCCCCGCGTGGAGCTCGGTGCTGACGTTTAGGGGGACTACTCATGGCCATTCCGCAGCCCGATAAGCAGGCACATACCGCACAGGACGCGCAGCTCGCCCCTTGGGGGCGCCTGACCGACGCCGCTCAATGGCTGGCTGCTTGCCAAGGCGCGGCACCTGCCCATGAGCCGCGGCGCGTGCGGGCCGTGATTTTCGCGGATCAAGAGACCTCGCTTTCGGCCGCTGAGACCGCCGCGCGTCGCGCCGAGGCCGGGCTGAATGTAGTCACCGTGACGGATTATTCCCAAGCCTACAGCCTTGGAGCCGCAACAGCGGATGCGGAAATTGATGCCGGGGCTGACCTACTGATTCCCGGCGGCGAAGAGCTCGCCCGAGTACCGGCCGTGGTCATGGCGACGATGACGCAAACGGAACCGGTAGTGATCGTCGGCAAGCAGCGCAGCGTAGAAACCTGGAAGCGCGAGGTCACCGCAATCCGGGACGCTATGTTCCGCGCCCGCAACCTCGAGGGCATGGAGCTGGTTGAATCGTGCCAGTCCACGGTGCTGGCAGCCACGGTGGGGTTCATTGCCCGAGCCGCGGAGCGCCGCACGCCCCTGCTTATCGATGCCCCCTTGACCGCCACCGCCGCGCTCCTTGCCGAGCGCGATAACCCCGGCGTGAAAGAATGGCTTTTCGCCACCACGCTGTCCACTGCCCCTGCGCATAAGTTGGCACTGGAAAAGCTAGGGCTCCATCCCCTGCTGGAACTGGGAATGGAGCCACAACCTGCACTAGGCGCGCTCGCGGCGCTGCCAATGTTGCTGACCGGAGTGGAGATCGCTGCGGACGCCTAACCGGGGACTACTTCACTAGGGTATGGAGCCAACCGTGGGTATCCTCCACTGCGCCGCGCTGGATACCGGTGAGGCGCTCGCGCAGGGCCATGGTGATCTCCCCCGCTTCATTGCCATTGACCTGGAAGTCGGCAGAGTCTCCCAACACGTGACCCACCGGCGTAATAACCGCGGCAGTGCCACAAGCAAAGGCCTCTGACATAGCGCCGGATTCGGCATCGCGCTGCCACTCTTCTGTAGTAATGCGGCGCTCGGTGACCTCGTAGCCCAAATCCTGCGCTACCTGCAATAGGGATTCGCGGGTAATGCCGGGCAGCAAAGAGCCCGATAGTTCTGGTGTAACAATCTCCGCGCTATCACCAGAGCCATACACAAACATCAGGTTCATTCCGCCCATCTCCTCGATGTAGCGGCGCTCAATGGCATCCAACCAGACAACCTGGTCACACCCCTTTTCATCTGCCTGGGCCTGCGCCAAGAGCGAGCCTGCATAGTTGCCCGCAAACTTGGCCGCGCCGGTGCCGCCAGGGGCTGCGCGCACGTAGTCAGTGGATAGCCACACCGAAACCGGCTTGATTCCGCCGCTGAAGTAGGAACCCGCTGGGGAGGCAATGAGCACATAGCGGTAGGAATTGGCGGGGTGAACGCCCAAGGAGACCTCGGTGGAGATCATAAACGGGCGCAGGTACAGCGCTGCTTCCCCGCCGGCTTCTGGTACCCAGTCCTTATCCACCTCCACCAATTGGCGCAGGGACTCAATAAACTCCTCCTGCGGAAGCTCCGGCATAGCCAGGCGCTCAGCGGAGTTGATTAAGCGCTGTGCATTGTGGTCCGGCCGGAAAGTAGCGATAGAACCATCCGGCTGTCGGTAGGCCTTGATGCCCTCAAAGATCGCCTGGCCATAATGGAATACGTTGCTGGCCGGGTCCATACTCATCGGACCGTACGGACGCACCTGAGCATTGTGCCACCCCTTTTCTTCGGTCCAGTCAATGGTGACCATGTGGTCTGTAAAGTGCTTGCCAAAGCCGGGGTTGGCGAGGATGTCGCTCAAGTCTTCCGTGGACGTGGGGTTATCGGTACGAGTAATCGTGTAATCAAGCATGCCCACAATCTACCCCTTTATCTATAGCAAGGCAGGAATAAGTTCATCGCCGCGCGGTACAGTGGTGGGAAGATTGATAAGCCTTTCCACAAAGGAGGAGACAAATGGCACAGTCCGATCTACCAGCACGCGGCCACTTTCCCCAGGTAAAGCTGGGAAAGAAGGTTCCTAAGAAGGCGGAAGCTCTACTTATCGCCGCTTTCGAGGGCGAAGGCGGCCTAGAGCTGCCAGGCACCGATCTGCTTGGGGGCGCGGCGCTGCGCTCCACTTATGAAGCACTGGTGGCCGTAGGGGCCTCTGGCAAGGCCGGTGAGGTCACGCGCGTGCCGGCCCCATCCAAGGCGGGCGTAGCATCCATCATCGCCGTTGGCTTGGGCGATGCGGAAGAAGTTGACGATGAGACGCTGCGCCGCGCTGCCGGCCAAGCCGCCCGCTCTATCACCAAGGTGGGGGCCGTAGCCACCTCCCTGGGCGATTTTGGAATCACCCCAGTGGTAGAAGGCCTTATCCTCGGCGGCTATAAGTATTCTGGCCTGCGCTCCGAGTCGGCAACGGAGACCACCACCTACACCGTGGTGGCGGAGAAGTCCGCTCAAAAGGAGTTCGACAGCGCCAAAATTACCGCCGAGTCCGTCCTCATCGCCCGCGACCTCGTCAATACCCCTTCCAATCTGCTCTATCCAGAAACCTACGCGGCGTTCCTGTCTGCCCAAGCGGCAGAGGCCGGCCTTGAGGTAGAGGTCTTGGATGAAAAGGCGCTGGAAAAGCAGGGCTTTGGTGGCATCATGGCCGTCGGCCGCGGATCCGCCCGCCCGCCGCGCTTGGTCCGCTTGAGCTGGAAGCCGAAGAAAGCCAAGCGACACGTCGCTTTGGTGGGCAAGGGCATTACCTTTGATACCGGCGGAATTTCCCTGAAGCCGGGCGCCAAGATGTGGGACATGATTTCTGACATGGGCGGTTCCGCTGCAATGGCCGCTGCCATCATCGCTGCGGCAAAGCTGAACCTGAAGGTGGGCATCACCGCTACCCTGCCGCTGGCGGAAAACATGCCGGGCAGCGATGCTACCCGCCCGGGTGACGTCATCACCCACTACGGCGGCATTACCTCCGAGGTTCTCAACACTGACGCCGAGGGCCGCCTTGTGCTTGCCGACGCCATTGCGCGCGCCAGCGAGGACAACCCCGATTTCCTCATCGAAACGGCGACCTTGACCGGCGCCCAGATGGTCGCCTTGGGTGAGCGCACCGCCGGTGTGATGGGCTCGGAAGAATTCCGCGATCGCATGGCCGAGATCGGCCGCGAGGTGGGCGAGAAGGCTTGGGCCATGCCGCTCCTGGAAGAACACGAAGAATCAGTGAAATCTGCCAGCGCCGATATCCGCAATATCAACGCCAAGCGTGAGGGCGGCATGGAATACGCCGGCACCTACCTCCAGCACTTCGTGGGCGAGGGAATCGAATGGGCCCATATCGATGTGGCTGGCCCTTCCTTCAACACCACGGGCGCTTATGGATACACCCCAAAGATGGGCACCGGCGTGCCCACCCGCACGGTGGTTGCCGCCTTGCGCGAGATTGCTGAATTAAAGTAGCACCACAACAGGCTTAGTGCGTTTAGAATCCTAGAAGCATGAAGCCTGCTTTAATCATCGTTGACGTGCAACATGACTTCTGCCCCGGCGGCGCCTTAGGCACCGAGCGGGGCAACGAGGTCGCTGTAAAAATCGCTACCCTGCAACGGGATTACGAAACCGTCGTAGCCACGCAGGATTGGCACATCGATCCGGGTTCTCACTTTTCTACGGACCCGGATTTTGTCGATTCTTGGCCGGTGCACTGCGTAGCCGAGTCCCACGGGGCAGCCATGCATGAGGCCATCGGGCCGGCGCAAGCCTACTTCCGCAAGGGCGAATACACCGCCGCCTATTCCGGATTCGAGGGCGCTGCGAACGGCACCTTGCTCGCTGACTGGTTGCGCGAGCGCCACATAGACGCCGTGGATATCGTGGGCATTGCCACCGATCACTGCGTGCGTGCCACGGCTGCCGACGCCCTTAAAGAGGGCTTTACCGTCCGCGTATTGCGTGAGTATTGCTCCCCAGTGGACGAAGCACGCGGCGAAGCCGCGTTGCAAGAGTTAGCCGCTGCCGGCGCCACCATCTGCTAAACACATGAAGACGCCTACGACCCTCGAACCGAATGTGGTCCGAGGGCCGCTGACGTCTCTCTACAAGGTATTTCCATCTATCGGCTAAAGCAGCCGCCCTCTGGAAACGGGAGGGGTTCTCTCTATCTCTCTCGCATGCGCTCTCTCAAACGCATGATTTAAGTATGGGGTATCGAAATTGGATCCGGGTGTCAAGTACCTGAAAGTTTCCTGTTGGATTATGCCACCAAGGCTCCTACTACCTCACCTCGACAAATGCGTCTCCACCCAAACGGCGAAAGCCCTGCGCTACGCGAGACGATTGTTATAGGGTGATTTGCGTCCCCACGGGTGCCCGAGCACGGGCTGAGAGTGCGCTAAAGCTGCGCATAGACCGTTCGAACCTGTTTGGTTAATACCTACGAAGGAAGAGAGGAGCGCTTGCCATGACGGCTGCCCCAGAAAACCACCCTAAGCATTCCTATTCCCCCATTCACCACGACGGTCTAGAAGTTCCAGAGACCGAAATCCAACTAGATGATTCCCCGCAAGGCCCCAATGAGCCCTTCCGCGTCTACCGCACGCGTGGGCCAGAATGCGCACCTGAAGTGGGGCTACCGGCCTTGCGTAGCGAGTGGATTAGCGAGCGCGGAGATACCGAAGAATACGCCGGTCGCGGCCGCGATCTGGCCGACGATGGACGTGCCGCACAGCGCCGCGGGGCGTCTTCCCAAGAGTGGAAAGGCTCTAAGCGCACGCCGCTAAAGGCTCAGCCCGGGCGCCGCGTAACCCAAATGCACTACGCCCGCCAAGGAATCATCACCCGCGAAATGGAATTCGTAGCACTGCGTGAGCACTGCGATCCGGAATTCGTTCGTGCTGAGGTAGCTCGCGGCCGCGCCATTATCCCTAATAATGTCAACCACCCCGAGTCTGAGCCCATGATCATTGGGCGAAAATTTCTCACCAAAATCAACGCCAATATTGGCAACTCCGCGGTTACCTCCTCCATCGAGGAAGAAGTGTCCAAACTGCGCTGGGCTACCCAGTGGGGCGCGGACACCGTGATGGATCTTTCCACTGGTGACGATATCCACACCACCCGCGAGTGGATCCTCCGCAATTCCCCAGTTCCCATTGGCACCGTGCCTATTTACCAAGCATTGGAAAAGGTCAATGTGTGGCAGAGGATCTGAACTGGGAAATCTTCCGCGATACCGTCATCGAGCAATGCGAACAGGGTGTGGACTATATGACCATTCACGCCGGTGTGCTCTTGGCGTATGTACCGCTAGCAAGCAATCGCGTGACCGGCATTGTCAGCCGCGGTGGCTCCATCATGGCGGGATGGTGCCTTGCTCACCACAAAGAGTCATTTCTGTACGAGCACTTCGATGAGCTATGCGAGATTTTCGCTCAATACGATGTCGCATTTTCGCTTGGCGACGGCCTGCGCCCCGGCAGCCTTGCCGATGCCAACGACGCTGCCCAATTTGCAGAGCTAAAGACTATCGGCGAGCTTACCCGCCGCGCCTGGGAGTATGACGTCCAAGTCATGGTGGAAGGCCCCGGACACGTGCCGCTCAACATGATTCAAGAAAACAACGAACTCGAACAGGACTGGGCTTCAGATGCCCCCTTCTATACCCTCGGCCCTCTAGTTACCGATATCGCCCCTGGCTATGATCACATCACTTCCGCCATCGGTGCCGCCCATATCGCAATGGGTGGTACAGCCATGTTGTGCTATGTCACGCCGAAGGAGCACTTGGGACTGCCCAACCGCGATGATGTAAAAACTGGCGTCATTACTTATAAGATTGCGGCGCATTCAGCGGACGTTGCCAAGGGACATCCAGGCGCCCGCGCTTGGGACGATGCCATGAGCAAGGCCCGCTTTGAATTTCGCTGGAATGACCAATTTGCGCTCTCCCTCGACCCAGAGACCGCGCAGGCCTATCACGATGAAACGTTGCCTGCTGAGCCAGCAAAGACCGCACACTTTTGTTCCATGTGTGGGCCGAAGTTCTGCTCCATGCGCATTAGCCAAGACATCCGCGAGATGTTCGGCGGGCAAATGGCCGAGCTGGGCATGCCGACGCTGGGCGACCAGGTCCGCGCGGCAGCCCACGGCTCAGTACCAGAGGAAGGTATGCAGGAAAAATCCGCCGAATTCCGCCGCAACGGGTCTCAAATTTATTTACGCGAGGATGCTGACCTAGCTTAGCTCTCGCCCTGTATCGGGATTTTCGCCGCGCTCAAATCGGGCGCGGCGTTGCCTTTGCTCTTCCCTTTTGCGCAAGATGCGCTGCCTTTCCATGCGATCGCGCATGCGCTGCGGATAGCCGGTTTCTTCCACGTCATAAATATCGCAGCTCAAAAGTTTGGCCACCGCATCGATGCCTTTCGGCCCGCCAATACGGCGCCGGATAAAATCGCCGTTTTCATCCACAACAACAACGGACATCTCATTGACTACCGTTTCCGGCTCCACAAAGGCTTCTACAAAAGCCTTTCCGGCGGCCCACTGTTGCAGATCCTGCGCGTCTTCCGGGCGGACGGTCTCCCCCGGTCCGCGGGGTGGTCGCAGCGACGATCTGGACTTATTGCGGCGGAAAGGGTTGAACATAATTGCCTAGCTTACCCGGAAGGAGGGTAGTTACTAACCCCACATCTGCACGAGGGTGAGCATCACGCTGTAAGATTGTCGGGTAGCGATAGAACACTTCCAACTTTCGAGGAGTCTTATAACTCATGGCGAACTCCGTTGAGATGCCCGAGCTGGGCGAATCCGTAACCGAAGGCACCATCACGCAGTGGCTCAAGTCCGTCGGCGATACCGTCGAGGTAGACGAACCATTGCTCGAGGTCTCCACCGATAAGGTCGATACCGAAATCCCCTCCCCCGTAGCCGGCACCATTATTGAAATTAAGGCTGACGAGGATGACACCATCGAGGTTGGCGAGGTCATCGCCATCATCGGTGACGAGGATGAGGCAGGCTCCGCATCCAACGACTCCTCCGCTGATAAGGGCGAGGAAGAAGCAGAAGAAAAGAAGGAAGAGCCGAAGGCTGACTCCTCCAACGGCGGCTCCGGCGACGCAGCCGACGTGGAAATGCCAGAACTCGGCGAATCCGTCACCGAAGGCACCATCACCCAGTGGCTGAAGTCCGTCGGCGACACCGTCGAGGTAGACGAACCACTGCTCGAGGTCTCCACCGACAAGGTCGACACCGAAATTCCTTCCCCAGTAGCAGGCACCCTGGTAGAAATCCTCGCCGACGAGGACGACACCATCGAGGTCGGCGAAGTCATCGCCCGCATCGGTGACGAAAACGCCACCGCATCCTCCTCCGAGGCCAAGCCAGAGCCACAGGAAGAAAAGAAGGAAGAGCCGAAGGCCGAAGAAAAGGAAGAGGCGAAGGCTGACTCCTCCAACAGCGGCTCCGGCGACGCAGCCGACGTGGAAATGCCAGAACTCGGCGAATCCGTCACCGAAGGCACCATCACCCAGTGGCTGAAGTCCGTCGGCGACACCGTCGAGGTAGACGAACCACTGCT
>NZ_JAKRNE010000013.1 GCF_022347205.1 Corynebacterium sp. ACRPO
GGTGCTGGATGTCCCTAATTGTCATCCCACCGGCGTACAAGCTGACTATCATGTCATCGACATCAGTCAAGCGCCTAGAACCTTTAGGGACCATAGTCGGCAAGAATGTTCCAGCCCGATCGCGTGGGACATCAACGGTTACTGGCCCGTAGTTAGAATCCACGGTCTTTGGATATGACCCGTTGCGGTGATTGTCTGTTCTAGCTGCAGCTTTAGCGCTCCTGTCGCCAGACTCGTAGCCCAGGTGGGCATCCATTTCAGCGTTGAGTCCCCTGGTAATCGAGGCTTGCAACATGCCGCGAACTAGGTCATTGGCATCCGTTGTGGACGTGCCTAGGTCGTCAATCAGTTTCGCGATTTCAGGGTTAGCAAGAAGCTTCTTTTCAATCGCATCAATTTTGGCCTTATCAGCCGAGTCTCGTCGTGCCACAGTAGTCATTCTGGTCCATCTCCTCATGCGGGTTAGGTACCCACACACAAACCATCAGACACTCTCGACCCAGAAGGTCTTCAATTCTCTTTGATTTCGTCCTTCAATTGTTTGTTTTGCCACGTAATAAACAATTGAAGGACGAATTAAATCCGATCTCCGCTTCGGATCAACTCTGACGTGGTACGCGTTCCCCGTGCCAGAGTTCGACGAGAAAACACGGCAGCGCATTATTAAGGCAGGCAAGAAGGTGCTCGATGCCCGCGCGCTGCACCCAGAGCGCTCGCTGGCCGAGCACTACAACCCACTCGCCATGGCCCCGGAACTCATCAAGGCGCATGACGCGCTTGACCGTGAGGTGGATAAGGCATTTGGCGCTTCCCGTAAGCTCACGACCGTCCGGCAGTGCCAGGAGCTGTTGTTTGCCAATTACGAAAAGCTCACCACGCAGCAGCCCTAAAAACACCTGGTATGTCCTGCCCTACGGCAAGACATACCAGGTGTTTCTTGTCAGCTGTCGTGTCGCGTCAGGCCTAGTTGTGGCAAGGCAACATTTAAGATTTCAGCGGCGGGTGTGGTGACACACTCGGCGGCCGTCCGACCTGTCTTATCCATGTAGGCTTTGGTGATACGAGCCCCTGCGGCGTAACCAGCTCCGGTGGGTAGTCCGACCGGTTTCGATCCCATCAGACGGGCGCTCGAATCTCCAAGCACCCATGCGGCGAAGTCCTGCATGCCTGTCACATCCAAGCCCTCGACGACTCGTCTTAGTACATCTTCTCTCGATCTGGTTTGGTCGGTGACGAAGTGCGTATATCCACGCTTACTGTAGAACTGGGCAGCGAATAGGTCGGCTAGTCCCTCGGCCACGACGTGCTCACCGACGGTCACTGTCTGCGGGTCCCATACGATGCCGTCAGCTGAATATCGGACGTTGTGGCGCAACTCGTGTAGGGCAATCGCTTCTAGACGATGGAGAACTTCCTCAGTCGGCCAGATGGTGATGGCAATGTAACCACTGATCCCACCGAAGGCCGACAGGCCTCGAACTTCGTCCATGAAGTGCTCGTTGGAAGGATCACCTAACACTAGAAGCACAGTGAGGTCAGGAATCATGAGTCCTGGGTTAGCAGTCGCCAAGTATTGAACCCCTTTAGCGAGAGCTTGCTCAACTCGAGACCAAGCGTTGGCCTCCTCTAATTTGTAGAGCGCATCATTTACTTGGTGCTGTTGCAAAGTTGGGGCAGTAGAAAGACCGGCGTGAAATAATCACAGCCATGGGCATCTTCTCCGGTCGGCATTTCCCCCGTGACATCATCCTGTGGGCGGTGCGGTGGTACTGCCGCTACGGCGTGAGCTACCGCGACCTCGAAGAAATGATGACCGAGCGGGGTGTGCCAGTCGATCACACCACGATCTACCGCTGGGTGCAGAAATACGCCCCTGAGCTGGATAAGCACACTCGCTGGTACCGGCAGGTACCCGACTGGCAGGCCCAGTCCTGGCGGGTGGATGAGACCTATATCCGGGTCGGCGGCACGTGGTGCTATCTCTACCGGGCTATTACCGCCGGTGGGCAGACCTTAGACTTCTACCTCTCACCAAAACGGAATGTGGCTGCGGCCAAGCGTTTCCTGGCCAAGACGCTGCGATCGAATACGACAGCCGGGTCCCCGCGGGTCATCAACACCGACAAGGCACCAGCTCTGGCCAAGGCAATATCCGAGCTGAAGGCGGAGGGAATCTGCCCTCAGACGGTGGAGCACCGGCAGGTGGAATACCTGAACAACGTTCTCGAGGGAGATCATGGCCGACTTAAAAGAATCCTGGGACCGAAGGGGGCGTTCAAAAACCGAATTTCCGCCTACCGGACGTTGAAAGGGATGGAAGCGATGCATTCATTACGGAAAGGTCAGGGCACGATGTTTGCTTATGGGCACCCCAATCCGGACGCGGTGATCGTCAACTGGGTCTTCGAGACGGCCTGAGAACGCCGGCACGCAGCGGCCATCAGGAAATGAGAAACTGGGTCGTCTCGGCTCTCCGCCCAACTTTGCAACAGCACCGTGTGGGCTGGGTCTAGTACGTAGGTACCTGCTGCGAGGGCCATGATGAATACTCCTAAGGTTGTTGTTTGCGTTACACCCCACAGTGTACGTACCACTTCTAAATAGTCAACACGTGAAGTAAAAAATTTTTGAGTGTGCAGGTCAAAGGAGTTTGATTGGGAAGAATTTAAAAAAGAAGGCCGAATCGAGGGTCGTTTCCTCGATTCGGCCGTGTGGGCTGTGCCTAGGGCTGCCCGACGAGACCAATGTCTGCGATGGTTGCCTTATTGGACTTGGGCAGCTCGGTGATCATGAGGAGGAGGCCGTCGAATTGCTCGGTCGTTTCCTCCAGCTCGATATCTTCCTTGCCGCTTTCGAACTTGCCCCTGGCCAGTTGGTGCAGGGAGCCAGCTTGTGGGTTCTCCGGATTGAAGCTGTCCTGATTTACGCCATAGACGGCGTACTTCGCCCCAGTGGAGTTGGACTGCACCACCGGCAGGACCGCAAGGTGCGTTGGCGTATCCAAGGTGACGAGGACGCCGGTGTCCTCCTTTTCGGTGGACCAAGTGGTGGCCGTTTTGCCGTCGATAAGCGCTGCATAGTCCTTGTTATCAGGGACGGTAACCGCAGAGGAAGGCTGGAGACGCACCGGCGGGGTATCCGGAATGTCCGTGCTGCCGTGGATGGTCTCGCTGACCGGGTTGGATGCCTCCACATTGCTGAGCAAGGACATGATCCAGGTGGTGAGCGCGGCCATTGCTACGACGAAGATGGTGGCGAAGATGCCGATGACGATGACGCCGGAACCGGAATAACCGCGGCCGCCAAAGCCGGGTTCTTGCGCCGGGTCATCCTCTTGGTCCGGTTCTACCTGTGCCTTCACCGGCAGGGCTTCAGGTGCTTCTTCTGGTTCATCCGGTGCGAAGTCGCGCAGGCGCTGGGCGATGCCGGCCAAGGTGAGTGCCTGTGCCTCTTGTAGCTCCTCCATCTTTTCCTCGCGGCTGTCTTCGTCGGCACTATCGAGCGCGTAGTGCGCATCTTCGACGCGCTGGGCGGCCTCGTCCGCGGGAAGGTTGGCGTCCTCAGAAATATCGCGCAGCTTCTTCGGCGAAGGCTCCGTGGACTCTACGAGCAGTTCCAGGGCGGAGCTTAAAGCCTCGCGGTCGGTGGCCGCGGAGGTGCCGTCCAGCACGGCGGGGAAGGCAACCTTGACCACGCCATCGGTAGAGACGCGGAAACGGTCACGGTGCTCCACGCCGAGGGTGAGGCCGGCGTCGTGGGCAGCGGCGGCATCAGCAAAAAGCGGTGCAGTAGCTCGTGCCACGGAATGGGGATCGAGGTTATCGGCCTCCGCTACCTGCTTGAGGGAGGTGCCCTCGAACCAATCCGCTACCACCAGGCAGCCGGTGCGGTAGGACAGGACTTGGATATTATCCGCCACGGTATCGAGCTCCAGCTCGGCCAGGCGGCGGGTATTGCGCGAAATCTCTGCGGAGCGACGGGCTGCAACTCCCGGCGTCGCCGGCGCAATTGGCGCCAGGCTATTGGTATCGACGAACGTCAAGGCGACCAGTCGGCCGGTGGACTGTTCGCGTGCCTGCCAGAACTGCGCACCAGTGACCGCACCGTGATCTTGGAGCAGGCGGAAGCGACCGTCCGATACCGGGGCGCCTGGGACCAGGCGTGGTCCGCGGACGATGCCCGCGGACATCGGCGGCGGCACCAGGGTGGCATTGAAAGCATCCTGGGTAAATACCGGCCGGATTTCCGGTACGTCGGGCTCCTCCAGCTCGATGGCCTTGGAGGAATCGACCTTGATGAAGCGGGACATGCCCGGAATGCGCTGTAGGGCGCGGGCCAGGTTCTGGACCTCCGGCAAGGAGGACTTGGACAGCACCAAGCCGGTGGCGATGAGGAATATGACACCGAGCACCGCGACCTTGATCAGCGAGACGATGGACGGCAAATTCTCCGGGAGGAGGAGATTCACGACCCAGTACAGCACCCAGGAGACGACCAAGCCCACTAGGCCGGCACCGGAAGCCCACAACACGGTTTGCGTGACGGCCTTGCCGCCGAGGCTGCCGAGCTTGCGTTTGAGCAGGAAGCCGCCAATGACCGCACCGGACACGAAGCCAAAGCCATTGGCCGTACCGAGCAGGATCACCACGCGGTCTGGGTTGGACGTCATCAATGGTGCCAAGAGCGTGAGGACGATCTTGGTCAGCGTGATGCCGGCGATGATGAAGGTAGGCGTCCAGGCTTCCTCGCGGGCATAGAACACGCGCAGGTGCAGCAGCACCAAGGCATACGGGATGAGTGTGAAGGCGGAGAAGCTGATGGTCAGGCCGAGCTGCTCGGCGCTCTCGGCGCCGTAGGCACCGTATTGGAAGAGGGCACGGGCGATAGGAACGCCGAAGCCGGTCATGAAGATGACGATGGGGATAAGTGCGATGAAAGTCAGCTTGGAGCCCAGGGTGAGATCGCGGACCACGGCATCTACATCGCCGTCGGCGGCGTTGCGGGACAGGCGAGGCATAATCGCCGTCAGGAGCGTCACGCCGATAACGCCATAAGGCACCTGCAGCATGAGCCAGGCATTCTGATAGACCAGCGGAGCGCCCGCATCCGCGTATGCGGCCACGCGAGAGGTGATTACGTAGCCCAACTGGGAGATGGCTACGTAGGTAATAATGGCCAGTGCCATGCCACCGAATTGCTTGATGCGCGCATCCAAGCCCCATTTGGGGCGCAGGTTAATGCCGGCCTTTTTCAGATACGGCAATAGGATGAGGCACTGCACCATCACCGCCGTGGTGGTGCCCAAGCCCAGTAGCATGACGTGTGGATCGGCCACCGGCGTGGGATCATGCGGGTCGAGCTCGCCTGGCAGGATGCGATAAGCCAGCAGCACGCTAATGGAGATGACGTTATTGATTACCGGCGCCCAGGCGCCCGGACCAAAGACATTCTTGGTATTGAGGACGGCCTGGAAGAGGGCGAAGAGGCCGTAGAAAAGGATCTGTGGCAGCAGTAAAAAGGCCAAGGACGTTGCCTGCACGGCATTGGCCTTGGAATCTTCCGGCAGCATCATCCTGGTTAAGAAGGGAGCGAGTACTACGGAGGCGATGGTAACTATGCCCAGGATGGAAAAGGCCAGGGTAAATAGCCGCCGGACAAAGGTTTCACCGCGGTCCGTGTCTTCCTTTTCGGCCCGCACGAGGACGGGCACGACCAGAGAGGTCAGCACCGCACCCAAAACGATCTCGGTGACGAGGTTGGGGATCTGGTTGGCGCTACTAAACGCAGTTCCCACCGTTGCGCCGAGCGTGGCGCCGATGAGCATCTGGCGCAAGAAGCCGGTGATGCGGGATAGCAGCGTCGCGATGGCCATCGTGCCTGTTGCGCGGATGACATCCTGATTGGATGATTCATTGTCCGCGTTGCGTCCAGTGAGCGCGGACTTATCCTCCTCGGGAGGAACGGTGGTGTCCTTCACCGCTGGGGTGGGGCGCTTTTCGGGTACCGGAGCGGGAGGAGAGGCCTGGACGATGCGGCCGCGGGCACCCGCCGGGGCGGGGTGCTCTGCCGGCACGGCGGCATCCTTCGGCTCAACTACACCCGCAGGTGACTTCTCCACGTGTTCGGCCTCGCGGCCAGTCTTATCAGTCATAGAGGATACAACTTCAACTTACTTTTTAAGCCTTTGTGATTTTTTGCGCCGATGGCGGCCTAGCCGGAAGAGCGTGGCTAAGACCAGCGCAAGGGCGCCGGCTATGCCGACGCCATACACGCTTACGATACCGGCACGCGTTTGCACAGCGATATTGATGGGCTCGGAGATGGTTTGCTTTTCTGGGGTAGCAAGCCACAGGCCAATGTCCGTGCGATCGGCGTCCTTAGGCATATCGGCGGTCATGGATACAGTAATAGAGCCCTTGGCCGGAATACGGACACTCTTGGGTGTGTTGAGGCGCGCGCCATCGGGGGCGTCGTATTGCAGCTTGGCCTCCACCGGGAGTGGCAGGCCATTTTCTGCCACGATGAGCAGCGGCGATGACTCGGATACGCGGGTATAGACATTGCCCGGTGGGATAAGCGCCACAGAAGAACGCAGGTCCCGCAGCGTATCGGAATGTACATCCATCGTATGAGTGAACCGGCGCTGCGCCTCTGCATTGCTTCCCAAGCTATCGCGGTTGGTCAGCGAGAGGGCGGCGAGCAGATCTCGGCGCAAAGGCAGGACGAATTCATAGCGAGTGAGCGCGATATCGGGATCATCGACCATGATATTCATCAGCTCGTCGGTATAGCGAGCCTGCTGCTCCACGCGGACGATATCGGATTCGGCAAAGGCGGCGGGATCGCTAAAGGGGCTGCCGGGCAGTGAACCGGGCTCTGCGGTCTCCTGCTTCAGGCTGCCGACGGTGCGCGGATGGGACTTACCGGAAGCGATGAGTGCCTCGGCAGAGTCGAGTGCGTACTCGGCCGCGCTGGGATCCAAGTAATTGGGCAAGCGCGCCACGGTGTCATCGCTTGCGGCCAAGCTCAGTGCGGCGCCGCCGGTGATGGCACGAGAAAGATCGGAGTCGAGCGAGTAATCGTAGCGCAGCTCTGGGTTGGAATAGCCCACCGTCTGTGGTTTGGAGCCGGTTTGGGCGAGGAGGGCGCCCAGGGAGGCGTCGAAAGTCACGGCGCGGCCGGGCCACGAAGTATTATCCGCCACCAATGCGGGCAGGGGCAGCTGCTGATCCACATAGCCGGAGCCGACCGCGAGCACGGTGGTGGCCGGCTTGGCACCGAGAATTCGCTCGATGGTGTGATTGCCGCGTTGCAGTCCTTCGTAGGTAAGGAAGGGATTATTCGCTTTGGCCACGGAGGAAGCATTGGCGTTCGCCCACGGCATAGACATAAAGCAATCGAGCTCGCGCAGGCGCTTGAGCCAGCGGGCAGCGTCCTCTTTTCCAGTGCCGGGTTCGAGGTGCACATCGTCATCGTTAGTGAACCACGAATCGCGCAGGCGCTTAGGTCGCTCGGCTTGAGGTAGGCGGGCCGGCCCCACCTTATAGCCCTCCGCCATGCGGTTGACCGTATCCAAGAGGGCGGGATCGATGGCTACGCAGCCTGCCCCGCGCAGGTCGTGGTCGGCATACGTGCTGACCAAGCGATCGAGCCGGCCGCCCTCCGCCAGCTCACCGGCCAGCTCATCAGAGGAGAGGATAAGGTCCTCTCCCCCAACGCCGCCTGGTACCGAGTCAATATCGGCACTGATGGGATAGACCACGGTGAGATCGTGGGGTTTGGGATCCGAGGGGGCATCGCCAAGCGCCTGCTCCTTCCCCTTTACCTGGCCTACGAGGCGCTCCTCCGCAAAGCTGACCGCCTCGCCGCCTACGGTGCCGGTGAGGGTAAACAGCAGCGGATAGGAGCCAGGCTCTTCGATGGCCAGGGTCTGCTCCTCGTGCAGGGAGGTGGGAACCTGGAAGGTAACCTCCCGGGATTCGCCCGGCTGCAGGGGCGCGGTGGTAGTGCTCGGACCGTAATACGGGAATTCGCCGGTGGCCAACTGCGTGCGGGCCTGCGCGGTATCCTCCACGGCATCGCCGCGGCGGCTCGTGAGCTGAAGATTCTCCATGGCTTCATCGGTTGGATTGTGCAGGCGGAAGGTCAGTTTCAGGGCCTTGCCCACGGAAAAGGGCTCGGCCGTAAGGAGATCAAGAGTGGCCCGCTCCGGCCCGCGCGCGCCCAACCATGCCTGGATATCCTGCTGATTTTCGGCGGCCGAGTCCATCTGCGCGGCGGCTTCTGGTAGCGGCAGGCACAAGCCCCACCCCGCTACCGCCATGCAGCCGCCCACGGCGGCCCAAGACTTCAGGCGTTGGCGCATTACCGTGGCGTCACTTTCCCCGCCGCGGCTTCCTTTCGTGCGAGATCGGGAAGGAGATCATGCGCGATGCGCGCCAGCTTGCGCTCATCGGCGTAAGCCAAGTGCTCGATGAGTTCAGAGACGGGGATCCACGAGACCTCGGTGACCTCTGGATCCTCATCGTTCATAATGCCGTCTACAAAACGCAGCAAGTGGTGGTGCACGGTCTTATGGATGCGCACGCCATCAGAGACGAACCAGTAATCAATCATGCCGAGGTCCGCAAAAACCTCACCAGAAATGCCGGTTTCTTCCCATACCTCGCGTTCAGCGGTGACCTCCTTGGCCTCGCCATTTTCCACATGGCCCTTGGGCATGGACCACAGCAGGCGCCCGCGGCGGTCGAGGCGGCCGATGAGCGCCACATAGAGCCGGGAAAGGTCGACGTTGCCATTGGCATCGACGCACTCCGCCAAGCCGGAGACAACGAGGCCGCCCGCGGAGGTTTCATCGCGGGTTTCCATGGCCGTGGATTGGCCATTGCCACCGCGGTAGGGCTTGCGCTGCTGGGTGGTGCGGCGCGCGCGATTATCCGGCCGGCGGCGCCGCCTGCGCCGAGACCGGTTGCGGTTGCGGCCGCCTCCCTTGGAGGGGCCCTGTTCTTGGTTAGTCATCCCTGCCAATCGTAGTAGACTCTCACCCGTGAATTTTCAGGACACTCAGCTAATCGGCGTTCTTGCCCGCGCGGAATCCACCGTCTCCTCCCTCAGCAACCTGCTGGGTGGGCTGGTGGAGAAATTTGCCGCGCGCGGCTACTCGCTCTACCTCGTGGGCGGCTCTGTGCGCGATGCGCTTTTGGGTCGCTTGGGAAATGACCTGGACTTTACTACCCCGGCCCGCCCCGAGGTGGTCAAGGAGATCCTCGATGAGTGGGCCGAAACCGTGTGGGATACCGGCATAGACTTCGGTACCGTCTCCGCGGCCTACAAGGGCCAGCAGATTGAGATCACCACCTTCCGCTCTGATTCTTATGACGGCCAGTCCCGCAATCCAGAGGTGGTTTACGGTGACACCTTGGAGGGCGACCTAGTACGGCGCGACTTCAAGGCCAATGCGATGGCCATTGAGCTGCTTGCCGACGCCTCCTTTAAGTTCCACGATCCCCTCCACGGCCTCCAAGACATAGCTGACCGGGTGCTCGATACCCCGGATAAGCCGGAGATCTCCTTCCACGATGATCCGCTCCGCATGCTGCGTGCGGCGCGTTTCGCCTCCCAGTTGGAATTCCGCGTGGCGGATCGCGTTGTGGAGGCCATGCGGGATATGGCTGGCGAGATCCAGCGCATCACCGTGGAGCGCGTGCAGGTGGAGCTGGATAAGCTCATCTGCGGCACGGCCCCGTGGGATGGCATCGATCTACTGGTATCTACGGGAATCGCGGACTATATCTTCCCAGAGATCCCCGCGTTACGCATGACCGCGGACGAACACGCGCAGCACAAGGACGTCTATGCCCACTCGCTCAAGGTGCTGAGCCAGGCCATGGACCAGGAAGAAGATGGTCCAGACCTCGTCCTGCGCTGGGCGGCGCTGCTGCACGATATTGGCAAGCCGGATACCTTTGATAACACCGATGGCAAGGTCTCCTTCCACCACCACGAGGTGGTGGGCGCGAAGCTCGCCCGCAAGCGCCTGCGCAAGTTGAAGTACCCCAAGGCCACCACGGAGTCCATCGGCCAGCTGGTGTACCTGCACATGCGCTTCCACGGGTTTGGGGAAAATCAATGGACCGATTCCGCCGTGCGCCGCTATGTCACCGACGCCGGCAAGCTTCTTCCCCGCCTGCACAAGCTGGTGCGCGCCGATTGCACCACCCGCAATGCCAAGAAGGCCCGCCGCCTCCAGCGCACCTACGATCAGCTCGAGGAGCGTATCGAAGAGATCGGCCGCAAGGAGGACTTGGCCCGCGTGCGTCCAGACCTCGACGGCAACGAGATCATGGAGATCCTAGGCCTCCAGCCCGGCCCTGAGGTGGGCCAGGCATGGTCCTATCTCAAGGAGCTGCGCCTCGAGCATGGTCCCCTCGAGCGCGAGGAAGCGATTGCGAAGTTGCGCGAGTGGTGGGATTCTAAACAGTGATGTTTGCCGATAGATTATTCAACGCCCTCGAGCGCAATGACCCCGCCCCCGGCCAGCTGCTCATCGCCGCTCCGGGGATGCTTTCGCCGGAATTCGCCCGTTCCGTCATTCTCGTTATTGAGCACAATGACATGATGACCTTCGGCGTGGATCTGACCAAGCGCTCCGAGGTGGCGATTTTCAATGTGCTGCCGGAATGGCTTCCCGTTGTGGCCAAGCCGCAGGCGCTGTACATCGGCGGCCCGCTCAATCAGCAATCCGTCGTAGGACTCGCGCAGACCAACCAGGGCGTCGATCCGGACAAGCATGACCGACTTACCCGCCTCGCCCCGCGCCTCGCGCATGTGGATCTGCGCGCGGAGCCAGAAGAGATAGAGCCCTTGGTCTCGGGCATGCGCATGTTTGCCGGCTACGCCGAGTGGGGCCCGGGCCAGCTCGAGGAGGAAATCGAGGCCGGCGAATGGTTCGTCTCCCCTGCCCTAGCCCAAGACGTTATTACGCCGGGCCCGGCCGACCTCTGGTCCGATGTTATGAAGCGCCAACCCATGCCGTTGCCGCTGTACTCCACCTACCCCGTCAACGTGGAAGACAATTAATTCCTATCAAGCTGCAGGCAGTGGGCTACACTAGCCCGCATGCGTGAGGATATTTCACAAGGTGTGCGGGATACTAGGGCCGCCGCCATCGGCCTCATTCCCCTCGGCCTAGCCTTCGGCCTGCTCATGGTCCAATCCGGCTTCAGTTGGTGGTGGACGCCTATTTTCTCCATCGTCATCTATGCTGGCTCGATGGAGTTCCTGGCCATTTCCATGGTCACCGGCGGCGCCACAGCCGTGGCCTCCCTGGTCACCGGTTTCATGGTGAACTTCCGCCATATTTTCTATGGTCTTACTTTTCCTCGCCACCGCATTAACTCGCGCCTGGGCAGGGCTTATTCCACCTATGCGCTTACCGACGAAACCTATGCCATCGTCTCCTCCCTCCCCACCCATGACCGCCCGACCGGACGCCGGATCCTCACCATCCAAATTTTTTGTCAGGCTCTGTGGGTAGGTGGTGGCATTGTCGGTGCTCTCGCCGGCCAGGTGATTCCCTCTACCGTGCAGGGCATGGAATTCGCCCTAGTGGCGCTCTTCGTCGTGCTGGCGATGGATTCCTTCCGCAATAATCAGGACTTCTCTTTGCCTTTGAGCGCGGCGATGGTAGGAATCCTCGCAGCCGCCTTCGCTCCTGGACAACTCCTCATGGTGGCTCTCAGCGTCTACTTCATCCTGCTCATTATTCGGTATCTATCCCCACGCGTCGATGCCGCTTTCAGCTTGCGTAGGCGAGGCGACCTTAAGGGATTCCGGGAGGAGTGCTAAATGCCCGCAGGAGTCACCCTTGCTTCTATCGTGACAGTCTTGGTTCCCATCGGTTTGATTACCGTTGTACTTCGCCAACTTCCTTTCTCCTTTGTGAAATGGATGAAGGATAGTCAGTTCTTTTCCTTGCTCGGCATGATGATGCCTGTGGGCGTGATGACGATCTTGGTCGTGTATACCGTCCACGGGCAGTCCAGCGCCCCCGGTGGTATCTGGGCGGCTCTCCTCGGTGTGGTGGTTACCTTCCTGCTTCACCTGTGGAAGCGGGAGTCTGCGCTGTCCATCTTCGGAGGAACCGCCTTCTATATGCTCCTCGTCAACGTAGTGTTTTAGCCCTTGCGACTCTTATAGGCCGAACTTGGCGGTGGCTTCGGACCACAGGGCGTCGAACCGAGACTGGTCCACGTACTGCGCGCTAATGTCCGGAAAATCATCATAGGTATCCGGGTGAGGGACAACCTCTTGCGGTTGATCTACGTTTCCCGTGGAACTAGTTGGTGTTGCTACCCCGACGATGGCATCCGAGGGATCCAGCGCAATCATGCGCACCATGCGGCAGCTGCGGGCATCGCGCTCTTCCATTTCCGCCATGTGAATTGCTGAGCCCACTCCGGGCACATTCAGTTCGGTTCGTACGTAAAGGTAATTCGTCATGGCACTTAAGTGTAGTTACGTGTCGGGGTGCTGCGCGTAGCGGGCCGCTAGCCATGAGCACATCATCAGCTGAACCTGGTGGTAAATCATCAACGGGAGGATTAGTAGCCCAAGGGATGCGCCGCCAGAAGCAAAGATGACCGAGGCCATGGGTAGCCCCGTGGCTAATGACTTTTTCGATCCGCAGAACTCGATTGCGATGGTATCGGCGCGGTTGAATCCCATCTTTTGGCTTGCCTTTCTGGTGAGCCACAGCATGAAAGCGACGAAGATCGCGGCGAAGACAACTAGGAACGCCAGGTCCCACAGAGAAATAGAGGACCAAATTCCGTCCACAACGCCCTTGGAAAAAGCGGAATACACCACCATCGCAATTGAGCCGCGGTCCACGACCTTAGTGGCCTTGCTTTGCGCAACCTTCCCCACCCAGCGCCGAGTAAGCTGACCTAAAACAAATGGCGCCAACAATAGAAGGGCGATTTCGCCGAATACTGACGTATCGATGTGAACTCCTCCCCCAGTTCCCATGAGGAACATGACGAGCAATGGAGTGATGATTACTCCCACCAAGTTTGAGGCAGAAGCCGATACGATTGCGCCCGCCACGTTTCCTTTCGCGATTGAGGTGAAGGCAACCGAAGATTGCACCGTGGATGGAACCAGCGTGAGGAATAAGATGCCCAGGTACATGTCGTGCGATATGACAGCGGTGAGTGGGCGCAGAGCTATGCCTATAAGCGGGTAAACCACAAAGGTGAAAGCGAGAATTGTGAGGTGTAGCCGCCAATGCTTGAGTCCGTTGAGGGCTTCTTGAGTGGAAAGCCTCGCGCCATACAAGAAGAAGAGTAGCGCGATGGCCACGTTTGTTAATTGGCCGAATATGTCGGCAAAGCTCCCGCGGGCTGGTGCAATGATCGCAATGATGACCGCCAGGATAATGAGGACGATAAGCGGGTCGGGCTTTTTCAAACGCTGCAGCATGCTAAGAGTTTAAACCCTATTCGTCATCACATGCTGCAGATGCTCGGGCCAAGAAAACACAACCCGTGTAGTTTCACGTGAAACCACACGGGAAATGCACTTTAGGCCGTGGTGACGTTAGAGCCGTCTTGTTTAACTTCGTATTCTTCCAATGGATCGCGCCCCGGGCCGGAGATTACGCTTCCATCGCTGAGATTGTAGGAAGTGTTGTGTGCCGTGCAAGTGGCCGTCATGCCATCAATCTCGGTGATTGGATTGTGTTGGTGGGGGCAAGTTTGGGAGTAGGCCTTAAACTCCCCTTCCTTGGGCTGGGTGAAGATTACGCCATCGACAATCTTCGCGGAGCCAATCGGAATCTCGGTTGCCGCAATTTCTGCGGACGGAGAGGAGCCACAGGCCGCGGCGTAGGCGCCTGCAAATGTGGTGGCGGTTCCAAGTAAGAACATTCGACGGGAGCACTTGATCATGCTTCTACTCTAGCCCGTTGGTCTTGCGTATTGTGCCGTTCCCGTTTGTCCGGTTGGAATTAAAGTTTCACGTGAAACACTGTAGTTAGTTAGCTAGGAGTCCTTCCCAAGTTTCCGGAGAGCCTTCAGAAGTAGCGACAAGTTCATAGGTGCCAGACTCGATGCCTAAATCATTTACGATGCTCTGCGCAGACTGTTGTTCGTGTGCTTCTGCTACAGACGTCGTCGCCTTGTGGTCTTGCTCGGCGTACGTGCCGATGACAAAAGTTGAAGCGGCGATGGCAGCCAGGGCGGTACTTTTCTTCATGCACTATATTCTGCCCTTCAGGGGGCTGGTTGTGCTCTTGCCTGTCAGGGTTTCATGGCAGCTTTACGTAACCTCTACCCTCTCTCGCAGGAATCGCAATGGTGCAGTGAATCAACTATAGAGTTATTCAAGTATGGGTTAATTCCAGACCGTGGTTTGGATTAAAATATTGACAGTTACTAAAAACGGGCAAACAGCTGTCCTAATTAATAAAGTCACTGTGACTAACCGGAAGTGTGTAGCGATAACTCACTACGAAAGGTATAGCTACAAAAATTCCCCTTCTGGACGGAAGATGAATCTTTCTCCAGAAGGGGTAGATTGCGCAGCGGTGCGTGGTTACCTGTCGGATTCGCGAGCGGCGTGACGGAGTGCGTCGACATCAACCTGGGGGGCGGATGCTGCGGAGGCCTCTTCCCCACCGCAACCGTCGGAACCACAATTACAGGATTCTCCACAACCCTCCTCATCCGCGTGTGCTTGTTCGTAGAGGAACGCGGCACGTGAGCCGAGATTAGAACCGATGGAGAGGGCTAGAACAGCGGCCACAAAGGTAAGAACCGGGATGAGCCACATCCAGCCCTCAGCGCGGAGCGCGACGATGCCGCCGAAGACTAAGCAGACGCCGCTCAGCATCCAGAATGGCCCGGCGACGCGATGGGCATTGTCCCATGCTTCACGGGACTTGCGAATTTCCTGCAGCCGCAAGCCGATATAGCTATTTCCAGGTAGGCGCTTGGTGGAGGCCAAGGCACCCACGACGATAAGAAAGACGGCGAGGATTAAAAAGATGATTCCCACAGCGATCATGTATTCAGTTTAACCTTGTAGCGCCAAGATAAAAATCGTGGCTGGGGTGAGTGTTCTGGCTATGCCTCCGGTCGGGTAGTATGCCTTTAAGGTCGATCGATAGATATTGAATTGACCGTTGCCTCTGTACCGCACTGTTTCACCCTGGGATTGTTTACCAAGGGGCGAAACACCCGATTTGATTGTAAGTACGTGAATCTCAAGAAACTCTCGGAATCTCTGTTGTTCCGCATCATCGTCGCCATCATCCTTGGCGTGGTGGTGAGCCAATTCGCGCCCGAATGGTTTGGCCGCGTATTCGCCACCTTCAATGGACTCTTTAGTAACTTCCTCAATTTCTTTATTCCGGTCCTCATCTTCGCGCTTATCGCCCCGTCGATTGCTGGTCTGGGACGGGGAGCCGGAAAATGGTTGGGTGTTACTGCAGGTATTGCCTACGGCTCAACGATTGTTGCGGGTCTTCTTGCCTACGTACTTGCACACTGGCTCTACCCCGCCATGCTCAGTGGTGAGGATCTGATTACAAATGTCTCCGATATTGATGAGGGTGCACTCAGTCCGTACTTCGAGGTGGAAATGGCGCCGCCTTTTGAGGTTATGACGGCTCTCTTGTTGTCATTCTGCATCGGTGTAGCGATGACTACAGTGAAGTCCGATACCTTGTATGCGGTCACAAAGGAATTGGAGAGCGTAGTAGTCAAGGTCATTTGGGGCTTTGTTGTGCCAATTCTGCCCTTCTATATCTTCGGCATGTTCTTGGGCTTGGGCATGAATGGCAATTTGGGCTCAGTGCTCTCGGCCTTCGCCAAGGTCCTGATCCTGGCGGTTGTCATGACTCTGGTCTATCTGGTGTTCCAGTACATTATCGCTGGCGCAATTACCGGAAAGAATCCTTTCAAGGCACTGCGCAATATGGTGCCGGCATATTTCACCGCACTGGGAACCTCTTCTTCGGCCGCGACAATTCCGGTGTCTTTGGAGTCGACGCTGAAGAATGGCATTTCGAAGCCGGTGGCAAATTTTGTTATTCCTCTGTGTGCGACCATCCACCTCTCCGGTTCCATGATTAAACTGACGCTCTATGCTTTTGCCATCGTGTACATGGCGAACCTGGATATTAGTACGAGTACCGGACTTGGTTTCATCTTCCTATTGGGAATCATGATGATTGCGGCACCGGGTGTGCCCGGCGGCGCGGTCATGGTCGCAGCTGGACTACTGGCGGACATGATGGGCTTTGACGATGGCATGGTGGCACTGATGATCGCCGCCTATATTGCTATCGACTCGGTTGGCACTGCCGCCAACGTTACTGGCGACGGCGCTATCGCGATGATCGTGGACAAGTTCGCGGGCTCCAAGAAGGACCACACCGAAGAGGAATCTGCAGAAGCAACCGCGTAGAGGCTTTTTATAGCGAACCCTCCTCAGCTGCCGAGAGCTGAGGAGGGTTCTTCGCGTCTTCAGGACTACTTCCTAGTTGCCGCCTTCATGCGAGTTACGTATTCGGCGAGTTCTTTATGCAAGGCTTTCGCATCGGAAATGCGTCCTGGGGTTCCTTCCACAATTTTGCCCTCCGCGTCTGTTTCACGTGAAACGTGCCGATCAATAATCTTGGTAATTGCGGATCCTGTAATGGCTCCCGCTGCCCCAGCGGCGACGGCATCGCGCACGTGTTCAGGCTCGGAAATGCCGAACCCGAGCAGTACCGGTGGTCCGTCGAACTTTTTGATGTTGGCGACGACTTCTTCGAGACCAATAGTTTCTGATTTCTTTTCGGCACCCGTAACTCCATCGCGCGAAACTGCGTAGATATATCCCCGCGAGCTTTGAGCGACGCCCTCGAGGGTGTGCGAAGTAGCGCGGGCCGGGGCGATGAAGATTGGATCAATACCGGCCTTTTCTGCTGCGGTGATGAATGGAGCACCTTCGCGCACGGGGACGTCGGGAAGCAAAATGCTATCCGCGCCCGCCTCTGCAAATTCCGCGTAGAAGCGGTCGAATCCTCGAGTGAACGCCACATTGCCGTAGATGAGCATGCCGATGGGAAGCTCGGGAAATTCCGCGCGGATTGTTCGCACCTGTTCTAAGGCAGAATCTACGGTGGAGCCGCCGTCAAGCGCGCGAAGGTGGGAGGCCTGAATGGTGGGGCCGTCAGCCACTGGGTCAGAAAATGGAACGCCGAGCTCCAATGCATCGGCTCCGGCCGCGACGACCGTTCGCACGATGGCCAACGTGTGCTCTGGCGTGGGGTCGCCCAACATAAGGAATGGGACGAAAGCGCCCTCTCCCCTGTTGTGTAGTGAGCGGAATAGGTCTTCGTATCGGGTGCTCATTAATTCTTCTCCTGCAGTTTGAATTCTGGGTGGGCCTCAAGGGTGTGGCGAACGTGGTCGATATCCTTGTCTCCGCGGCCGGACAGGGAGACCAAGATGGTGATGTCCTCGTCCTTGCGTTTCAGGGCGTAGGCCAACGCGTGAGAGGATTCGAGGGCTGGAATGATGCCTTCCTTAGTGGAAAGAAGCTGGAACGCCTCCAGTGCTTCGGTGTCAGTAATGCCGACATATTGTGCGCGGCCGCTAGCGTGAAGGTGCGCGTGCTGCGGCCCTACACCCGGGTAGTCCAGCCCGGCGGAAATTGAATAGGATTCCTCCACTTGGCCGTCCGCGTTGCGCATGAGATAGCTGCGCGCGCCGTGGAGGATGCCAACGGTACCGTTGTTGATGGTGGCACCGTGCTTGCCGGAGTCCAGCCCTTCACCACCGGGTTCGGCGCCGACGAGTTCCACTTCCTCTTCGTCAATAAAGTCTGCGAACATGCCGATTGCATTGGAGCCGCCTCCGACACACGCTACGACTACATCCGGCAGGCCACCGGTGCGCTCAAGCATTTGTGCTTTAGCCTCTTCAGAGATGACCTTGTGGAACTCTCGGACGATGGTTGGGAATGGATGGGGTCCGGCCGCGGTACCGAGGAGATAGTGGGATTCATGGAAGGTGGCGGTCCAATCACGGAGGGCTTCATTCACTGCGTCCTTAAGAGTTCCGGATCCGGTGTCGACGGCGACGACCTTCGCGCCCATCAGCTCCATACGGAATACGTTTGGCTGCTGGCGCTCCACGTCTTTCGCACCCATGTAGACCACACACTCAAGATCCAGCAATGCGCAAGCGAGTGCAGTAGCGGTGCCGTGCTGGCCCGCTCCGGTCTCCGCAATAATGCGTGTCTTCCCCATCCGCTTTGCCAGCAGTGCCTGACCAAGAACCTGGTTCGTCTTGTGTGCTCCACCGTGTACGAGGTCTTCACGTTTGAGGAAGATGCGCGCCTTACCCCCGAGGTTCCTCGCCTCTGTAATTGGTGTGGGACGGCCGAGATAGTCACGCAATAGCGCGCTTAGCTCTTCGCGAAATGCGGGGTCGTTTTGTGCGTCGACAAAGGCCTTCTCAAGTTGGTCGAGCGCCGGGATGAGGGATTCGGGGACGAACTGTCCGCCGAATTCGCCAAAATATGCCGGAAGGAGCGTTTCACGTGAAACTGTCATCGTTCTCTTCTTTCTATGGGTGTGTAGTTTCGGATGGTGCTAAAGGCTTGGGCGATTAACGAGGCGTCCTTGCGCCCAGGCGCATATTCCAGACCGGAATTGAGGTCGAGTCCCTTCGTGCCGATCGACAACGCCTCTTCGAGGTTGTCTAGCCGGAGCCCGCCGGCGAGGAGAGCCTTGTCCTTCACTTCAGGGGGAATCGTTCGCCATTCAAAAGTGGTTCCTGTCCCGCCACTGCCGGAGTCGAGGACAAGAGCGTCTGCCTCTGGCGCTAGGTCCAGTGTCAAGGCAGCGAAGTCAGGGTTATTCATGTCGATGGCCCGCCAAAGGTGAAGACCGTCAGCGACGCCGCGTACATCTCGAACGAATTCCAGCTCTGCTTCCCTACTGCCTTGGAATGGGGCGTGGAGCTGGAGAACTTTGAGGCCGGGAATCCCGGCTAGGCTCCGTAGCGTTTCCACATCCGTAGACCGCGTCACGGCCACGTACTCCAACTCTGGTTCCGCGGAAATGATGCTTTGTGCGGTTTCACGTGAAACACTGCGGGGCGAACCTGGTGCGAAGATGAGTCCCCCGTAGCGGGCGCCAGCAGCGCGGGCTGCTTGTGCGGAAGAGGCGGTAGTAAGGCCGCATACTTTATTGGCACCATAGACGAGGTCGCGCGCCGCCCGATCGATGTCCTCCTGGGAGGTGAGCTGGGAGCCTACAAGGAAAGCATGAGCGTGGGCTCCTAACCGGCGGACGGTGGCATTATCGCGGATTCCAGATTCGGAAACGATCACCTTTCCGTCTGGAACATGGCGGGCTAGGCGTTCGGTGCGGCCCAGGTCGATGCTGAGATCGTGGAGGTTGCGGTTGTTAATGCCGATGATATCGACGCCAAATTTCACTGCGCGATCCACTTCGTCCTCGGTGATGGCTTCAGTCAAGACGTCTAGGCAGAGTTCGTCCGCCAGTGCTTTGAGCTCACCGTAGGTGTCATCGTCCACGATAGACATCATGAGCAAGATGGCATCGGCGCCGTAATAGCGCGCGGCATATACCTGGATGGGATCGACAATAAAGTCCTTGCACAGCACCGGCACATGGGTGGATAGCGCGACGGTCTGCAAGTGGTCGTAGTCGCCGCCAAAACGATCGGGCTCGCACAACACCGAGATGGCGGAGGCATAGCGAGAGTAGATCCGGGCAATATCGCCCGGGCGATAGTCCTCGCGAATTTTGCCAAGGGACGGCGAGGCAGACTTGCACTCCATGATGAAGCGGTTGGTGCCACGGAGGGCGTCGGCAAGCGAACGCTCCGAGCGTGGCACGCTAGCCAGGTCCACGTGGGACAGGCGCTCCCGGAGTGCAGGCAGGTGAGTGCGGCGCTGGGTGACGATCTCCTCGAGCACCGTGGGTAAAGTATTCTCTGACATTAGCTCTCCTCCCCTATTGCATAGTTGGCGCTCTCGTGAAGGGTGAGCCATTCTTCAACAGTGCCGCTGCTGATCAGTTCCTTGGCGTGAGTGACTCCCTCTGCGATAGTCTCCGTGGTCCCGTTGAGGTAAAATATCGCGCCGGCGGTGGCGGCAATGGCGTCACAATGGGCGGGCTCGCCACGGCCGGCAAAAACCGCACGGAGGGCTTGGGCATTCGCGGCGCCGTCGCCGCCTGCAAGGTCCGTCAGCTCGTGGCGCTTGATGCCGAGGTCTTCCGGAGTGAGCTCGTAAGAGGCAATCTCGCCGTCCTTGAGCTCCCAGACCTGTGTCGTGCCGTGGGTAGCGATCTCATCCGTTCCAGCACCATGGACGACCAAGGCGCGCTCTCGGCCGAGCTCTCGAAAGACTTCCGCGATGAGTTGGCCTTGGGCTGGGTTTGCGATGCCCATAATTTGCAGTGACGGGCGTCCTGGGGACAGGAGGGGTCCTAGTGTATTGAAGATGGTGGGGATACCTAGCGCCTTGCGCACCGGTTGTACGTGGGCGACCGCTGGGTTGTAGGCTGGGGCGAATAGGAACGTGAAGTTGGAAGCTTTAAATTGGCGCACTGCTCGGGCAGCGTCTAGGTCCAGTGGAATATTCAGGGCTTCGAGGACATCGGCCGATCCGGACTTAGAAGAGACCGAGCGGTTGCCATGCTTGATCATCCTCACTCCCCCGGCGGCGGCAATGAGGGAGGCGCCCGTAGTGATATTGATAGTATTCGCGCCATCGCCACCAGTGCCGGCCGAATCCATGAGTCCTTTTCCAGTGATGGGGAATGGATAGCCCACTTTCAAGAAAGCTTTGGCCGCGCCGGCAATGTCTGCGAAGGTCTCGCCGCGGGTGCGAATATGGGTAAGCAGCGCCGCGATATGAATATCGTCGTAGTCGCCCACAGCCAAGGGGGTAAATACCTCCATGGCTTCTTCCATGGTGGGCTGAGAGTTATTCAGGAAGGCTTGCAAGGTACGCAGGGGTGCGTGATTCATTTTTAGTGCTCCATATCCATAGTGGTGTGCATAAATAGTTGATTAACGCAACGCTCAAGCATGAGGGGGCCGCGGGGAGTGAGGATGGACTCAGGGTGGAACTGCACGCCGAAGGCCCTACCGTCGTCCGTTTCGGCCGCCATGGCTACCTCTCCGATGTCCGTGGACGTACGCGCGAGACAACGCATCCCCCGAGGGAGGTCCGTACATCCAAGCGAGTGATAGCGCGCCACCGGAACTTGCGTACCAAGGTGACCCGGTTGGTCCGGCTCAGTATCGGTGGCAAGGCCCTGAAAGACGGGGTGCATAACGCCGGCCTCGGTCAGGGTCATCGGGATGGACTTCCCGTGCACGGGGCCGCACGGTTCGACCGAACCGCCGTGGTGCTCGAGTAGTGCTTGGAAGCCGAGGCATACGCCAAGGATCGGGGTGGTGCCTAGGGTGGCGTCGATAAGTTCCATCATGCAGCCGGCGTCCCGTGGATGACCGGGGCCCGGGGAAAGCACAATAATGTCGGGTTGTGCGCGCAGCACGTCGTGAACCGCTACGGTATTGCGAAACACGGTGGTATCGAACCCAGCAAGGGCATCGACGAGGTTGTAGACAAAAGAATCGTGGTTATCTAGCAGGACAATATGCGGCGAGCTCATCGCTGTACCTCCAACTCGGCTCCGTGTGCAATGGCGATGGCATGGAGTACGGCGTAGGCCTTATGCACCGTTTCATCGGCCTCGGCTTGCGGCACGGAATCCTTGACCACTCCGGCGCCGGCTTGCACCACTGCGGTTCCGTCCTGGACGTAGGCCGAGCGGATGACGATGCAGTTATCCATGGCTCCATCGCCGCGCAGGTACCCCACCGCCCCGCCATAGGATCCGCGGCGCTTCCCCTCCGTGCGGCGCACCAGTTCGGTGGCGCGAAGTTTGGGTGCTCCCGTAAGCGTCCCCATATTCATGCACGCACGGTAGGCATCGAGCGCATCGAAGTCCGGGTGGAGCGTCGCCGTGACACGGGAGACCAAGTGCATGACCCGCGAGTAGCGGTCAACGTGCAGGAGTTCTGCTACCTGCCGGCTGCGGGGCACGGCCACGCGAGCGAGGTCATTGCGTGCTAGATCGACCAGCATCGTGTGTTCCGCAACCTCTTTTTGGTCTGTACGCATGTCCAGCTCGTTGCGGATATCCAGTTCATGGTTGATGCTGCCATCCGGGTTGAGCCCGCGCGGCCGGGTTCCCGCGATGGGATAGAGCTGGACCTGCCTATCTTCTGGCGTGAATTTGAGGTTTGATTCCGGCGAGGCGCCGAAGAGCTCATAGGAGGCACCACGGACGTAGAACATATAGGGCGAGGGGTTGGTCTCGCGCAGTGCCCGGTAGGCAGCCAGGGCGTTGGGGCATTCCACGGTGAAGGCGCGCGCGGGCACTACTTGGTAGATATCACCGGCGTGAATATTGCCTTTAAGCTTGTCGACGTCCGCCCTAAACCCTGCATCATCCACATCGGCCACCGCCCGGATCCTTTCCTTTTGCGGCGCCGTGAAACGAGCAGCCACCGGCAGTGAGGCAAGATAATCCAACTCTTCCCGCAGGCGCTTGTCGTCGATGTCCCAGCCTTCTAGGTGCGCAGTCCCTTGCAGGTGGTCCACTGCGAGGACCGTTTGGGCTACCAAGAATTCGTAGTCCGGGTAGGTGTTGGCCCCGGGGTTAACCTCGGGCAGTTCCTCAAAAGTAGCGAGGTAGTCATAAGCGAATCCACCCCCAAGGAACGGCAATAAAGGAGAGGAATAGTTGGCTTCTAATTGCAGGAACCGCAAAACATCGGCGGTAGATTCGGCAAGAAGCCGTTCCCGCTCGTCTGGAAGCGTGGACTGCGAGAACTCGAAAACTGCCGCGGTAGTTTCACGTGAAACTAGGCGATGGTGGAACCGGTCCTCGAGGGAAGGAAGGAGCGTCTCCCCTGCCTCCGTGAGGGCGCGTACCTCTACCCTCTGGCCGTGGCATGTTACTTTCAGGGCGGCCCTGAGGACCGCGAGGCAATTGAGATTCTTCTTTGTCTCAATGTCCGCGCTTTCGAGAAGTAGGGAGTCGTGCGGTTGTGCGAGGGCGTCAAAGATTGCGGCCGCATCGCTGCCGTAGGAGATGTCGCGAGTGGCGGTGTATGGCATTGCAGTGCCCTTTCGATGGGTGTGGGGAACGGGGAAACGGATAGGAAGCTTCCGCGAGCAGAGGCACTAAAACGCCAAAAGGCCCGCAGAATGCGAGCCTAAAAATGGGATGTGGAATAAGGCCCGCGGGTTACGCGCGCCACCACCAAGCAGTAGTCATCTTCTTCATAACGGTCATACTAACCTAGATTTCTATAGCCGGTCAGGTAATCGATAAAAATATTCATCCTCTCCCACTATGCGCTTGTGCTTGGCGCCGGACCAAGAAAGCCAGCTAACGAATCGCGGTACTGTGGAGTGCATTCACGCAATGGAGAAAGGTGATGAATATGAGCATCGACCAGAAGGAACTACTAGCGAAGGTCCCCACTCAGCTTTTGATAGGCGGACAGTGGCGCGACGCGTCTTCCGGTGAGACCTTTGACGTAGAAAATCCGGCGACGGGCGCGACCATCGCCACGCTGTCCTCGGCGAATTCTGATGATGCGGTGGCTGCCCTCGACGCTGCCTGTGTGGCCCAAGATGAGTGGGTGCGCACCACCCCGCGCGAGCGCGCTGATATTCTACGCCGCGCCTTTGAATTGGTACACGAGCGCGCCGATGAGTTCGCCACCCTGATGACTCTTGAGATGGGAAAGCCCTTTGCCGAGTCGCAAGGTGAGGTTACCTATGGTGCGGAATACTTGCGGTGGTTTAGTGAGGAAGCCACGCGCGATTATGGCCGCTACTCCCCCGTCCCGGAAGGTACCTTGCGCATGGTTACCCGCCGCAAGCCTGTGGGTCCGTGTCTATTGATTACTCCGTGGAACTTCCCCCTCGCCATGGCCACCCGAAAGGTTGCTCCGGCCGTTGCAGCGGGCTGCACCATGGTCCTGAAGCCGGCCAAGCTGACGCCGCTCACCACGCAGTACTTCGCACAAACCATGCTCGATGCCGGCCTGCCACAGGGCGTGCTCAATGTGGTCTCCGGCAGCTCCGCTTCGGCCATTTCGGAGCCCTTGCTTGCCGACGCCCGCTTGCGCAAGCTCTCCTTCACCGGTTCTACCCCAGTGGGCAAAACCCTCCTTAAGGGTGCCGCGGATAATGTCTTGCGCACCTCTATGGAGCTTGGCGGTAATGCACCGTTCATTGTTTTCGAGGATGCGGATATTGACCAAGCGGTTGCGGGAGCTATGGGCGCCAAGATGCGCAATATCGGCGAGGCCTGCACCGCGGCCAACCGCTTCTTGGTGCACGAGTCCGTGGCAGAGCAGTTTACGCAGAAGCTGGCAACAGAGTTTGAGAAGCTTGTCGTTGGCAATGGCATGGACGAAGGCGTGACGTGTGGTCCGTTGATTGAGGCTAAGGCCCTCGACAATGTTGCAGCCCTGGTTGAGGATGCGGTGGACAAGGGCGCGACCGTTGTCACCGGTGGCACCCGCGGCGAGGGCGCGGGCCACTTCTATGCGCCCACTATCCTGAGTAATGTTTCACGTGAAACTCGCGTGGCTCAGGAAGAAATTTTTGGACCGATTGCGCCCATCCTTACCTTCAAGGACGAATCGGAAGCGTTAGCGATTGCGAACGATACGGAGTACGGACTTGCCTCCTATGTATATACGGAGGATTCCGATCGCCTCTGGCGCGTTGCCGACGGCCTCGAGTTTGGCTTGATGGGATTCAATGCCGGTGTCATCTCTAATGCCGCTGCCCCATTCGGCGGTGTCAAGCAATCTGGTTTAGGACGCGAAGGCGGCGCCGAAGGTATTGAAGAATATACCGCGGTGCAGTACTTGGGTATCCGTGATCCTTATACCGGGGCCTAAAGGTTTGAGCGCTTTACAAGGCGGGAGAAACCAGCCGGGTCCCCTTTGCGCGACCCGGCTCAAGCTATTTATGCAAATCTCCTGACCAGCGTCTCCTAAGCGTGCACGAATCTGTGCTACCTGCCCAGTGGGTAGCATTGTGCCAGTTCAAGGCCTGGCAATTTGCCGGTAGCCGCCGAAACGGGGGCGGCTTTGATAAGAGCCTGTAAGGGCTTTTGATTAACCTTTGCGGCCTGCGGGGCGTATAGTGCCTCTCCGTATAATTCAATTTCTATTTCCTTCGTCTGCGATGCGTGGCCTTATGGCCAGCGCGTGGAGAGGGAATTTTCTTTTTGTTATTTGGAGTGAGTATATGACGCCTACGGAATCTGCAGCGGCTAAACCGCAGCTGATTACGCCTACGTTTGTCCTCGCGTGGGTGGCTAATTTTTGTCAGTTCTTGGTCTTTTACCTGTCCGTAACCACCATGGCCCTCTACGCGGTAGAAAGCTTCGGGGCATCGGATACCGTCGGTGGTTTCGCCTCCAGTGCCTTTGTTCTGGGCGCGACGTGCATGCGCGTGTTCTCCGGCTGGATCGTGGACCGCGTGGGCCACAAGAAGGCGGCCTTGACTTCCCTGGCCTTCGTCACAGTTGTAGCTGTGGCGTACTTTTTTGCGCATAATGTTGCGGTCTTGATTATCGTGCGAATGGTGCACGGCGCGGGCTATGCCTTGACCTCCACGGCACTCATGGCGGTGGCGCAGTCCGTTATCCCACATGAACGCCGTGCGGAAGGCACCGGATACTTCGCCCTGGGCACTACCCTTGCAACCGCGTTTGGTCCAGCTATCGGCCTGTTATTGGCTAATAACATCGGCTACACCACGCTTTTTGCTGTCGCCCTTGGTGCAAATATTGTTTCCTTGATCCTGGCCTTGGTGCTGCGCTATCCGGCCGAGGTTTCCTCCGAAAAGCCGGCCTTTAAGTTGCGCAATGCCGTGCACCCCAACGTGGTGCCCATCGGTCTATTCATGCTCCTAGTCGGCATCGCCTACTCCGGCGTGGTGACCTACCTCAACGCCTACGCCCGCAAGGAAGACCTGGCCACCGGCGCAGGGCTCTTCTTTATCGGCTATGCGGTCACGATGCTCATCATGCGCTTCGTCTTGGGCCGTATCCAGGACCATAAGGGTGATAATGCCGTGATGTACCTCGGCTTGGCCGCCTTTGTCGTGGCCCTGCTGATCATGGGTTTCCCCACCAATGACGTCATGCTGGTGGTCGCGGGCGCCTGCACCGGTTTGGGCTTCGGCACCCTCAGCCCCGCCTGCCAAGCCATCTCCGTGCGCTCGGTTCCTGCCGCGCAGATGGGCGCCGGTATCTCCACCATGTTCCTGCTCATGGACCTCGGTATTGGCCTGGCCCCGTTCGGCCTGGGCCCCATTGTTGGGGCAACGGGCTTTGACACGATGTATCTCATTCTCGCGGGTCTCGTGGTCATCGCCGCTATCTACTACTTCTTCGTGCACGGCCGCTTCCCTAAGGCGAAGGGGCACCATCTGAGCTTTGAAGCGGGCAAGTAACACAGCCACTGCCCCTCCTTCGCACTCGGCATGAAAAGCACGCCAGCGCTAAGCGCTGGCGTGCTTTTGTTTTGCGTGCACTCCGGGCAAGAAGAGGGTGCTGGCCTCGCCGGTAAGCTAAAGGCCCTGACACAGCCTGCGGTCTCGTTGCCTACCGGATGTTTGGGCTCATCGAGTGCGGGCGGAACAACGGCGACATTGATGGCGGACTATGAGCCCTTGTGTAACTAGGTGCGAAGCGAGTTCTGTTGGTGAGTGGGCAGGCAGCCAGCATCTACAACGCGCCGGGCGAGGGCGCGGTCGCCCATCTTGGCGGCAAAGGCCATGCGCATGGTGATGCCGTGGCTGGGTGGGTTATCCAGCTCAATGGCGTCGCCGGGGCGAATGCGGCCGGGGGACATGATGCGCAGGTAGGTGCCGCAGTCACCACGCGCGGTCCAGCGCTTGAGCCAGCCGCGCTCCCCTAGCCAGCCGGCGAAGGTGGCACATGGTTGTCGGGGCACGGATACCTCAAGCACGGCGGTGCCGATGCACACGCGCTGATTGATGAGCAGAGCAGACAGATCGATGCCCTGCGTGGTGAGATTTTCGCCAAAGCCGCCGGAGGCCAGCGGGCGGGAAAGTTCAGATTGCCAGTAATCCAGTTCCTCGCGGGAGTAAGCGTAGACGGCCTTATCGTTGCCGCCGTGATGTTGGGTGTCACCAATTATATCGCCGCGCACGCCGGACCCATCGCCGTAATGGGGTCCGGGCGCTGCCAGATCGATAAAGTCCTGCGGTTGCTTATCGATGCCCGAGAACTCATGCCGCCCGCTCGGGTCCGGCCGGCGGACGGCGACATTGGTAGAGATGACCTGCATGCCTGCCACCCTAGCTCAGCGTGAGGGCCTCCGCGGTGAGAATATCGCGGTAGAACAGCTGCGGGGCGAGGGAGACGGCCTCGGCGAGCTGTGGGAGGGCGTCGTCAAGCGTGGCGGCGAAAGCAGGGTCCGCCAGCTGGCCATTGGCCACGCCGCGCGCCGTGATGGCAAAGACATAGGAAATAAACGGCATCCAGGCGGAATCGCCGAGCTCCGAATTGCCATCGCCAAAGGCGTCCAGCGCGAGCAGGGTATGCAGGACGGACTTATCGACGCCCAGCTGTTGCAGCGTCACCCGCAGCTGCATTGCGGTGTTACGCAGGTTAGAAATGGTGCCCAAGCGGGTGAGCGCAAGGTCATTGGCAAAGCACTCGCGCAGTGCGGCGATGCGGTGGGCATCATCGCAGAGCTGGTCGCTGTCCGTTGCTGGCGTAGGTGCCTCGCCCGTTGCACTCATCAGCAGCATGGGGCGGGTGACATCGTCGACGCCGGTGGACGGCACGCGCGCGAGGGAGGCGGAGCCGTGGGCTTCGACGTAGTCATGGGCGGCGTCGGCAAGCGCGGCCAAGAGTGAGGAAGGCTCGGTGGCCGGCTCCTCGCGGCGGAAGGTGCGGGAGACCAAGCCGGTGCGGACAAAGGCGCGCATGCGCTGCCCCGGCTCAAATTCCGCGGCCATAAGTGCATCCATGCTGGCGCGCGGATCGGCCTCAATCTCCTTGATGATTCCCTCGAAGGTTTCCTTGGCCTTGGGTGCGAGGCGGCGCATGGCCGCGTAGGCAGGCCACATACCCTCGGTGTTTTCGGTTTCACCGTCGTGGAAGATGATAAGAGCGCTAGCCGGCGGGTACTGCGGCGCGGCCAAGTCGCTGGCCGGCTCATCCTCGCGGAAGTCCACGATGAGGTGGCCGGCGTCCAGCAGCTCCTCGGGCAGCTCAAAGCCTTCCTCAGTGGGCTCCAGCGGTAGCGGCTCGCCCGCGGGATTGCCCAGCGGCCACGCCCAAGCCAATAGCTCTACCTCCTCCTCGTGCGCCTGCTCGGGGACGAGGATGCCGTCCTCAATGGTTGCGCGGGCGACCAACGGTGCCTTGCGCACGGTGGCGATGGCGGCATAAATGAGGTCGCTGGCCGCGGTGGCCTCATATTCCATGACGCGCCGCTCAAAGCTGCGTTTTTGGTGCGCTGCGCGCTCCTTTTCCGGCAGTCCTTCGAGGTACTCCTCATAGGACAACGTGGACCACAGGAGGTAAAGCTCCAGCGAGGTCTTCTTCGTCAGTGCCGACTTCAGCGCGCGGTTGGGTACGGATAGGCTGGTGGCCGCTTCCGTTGAGCCATTGGCGGTGACCAGGTCCCTAATCTTCTGGTTCTTATCAATAACCACGAACTTTGCCAGCGGCAGTGGCTCCGGAGAATGAATGGTAAAAAGTGCATCCGCATCGAGCTGGTCCGCCAGGATGACCTGCTTATCCAGGTAATCCACGGGCTCGGCCGCGGTGCGTTTGACTCGAGTACGAATCGTCGCCGGCTCCACCTGGAAGGTCAGCTCATAGCCGGCCTCACTGCCGACGGTCTCCTCGCGCACGCTTTCGTCCTCGCCAAAGACGCGCTGGCCCTTTTCCATTTGGATAGCCTTGCCCGGCGCAGAAGCCAAGGCATAGCTAAACGGCGAAAGGTTGCCCAGGGCATCGATAAAGCGAAAGTTGGTGCCGCGCGGGCCCTCGTTCTTGGCACGCATGTGCAGCGACTCCGCAAAATTGAGGTACTGGATATCCACCAGTTCCTCGTCCTTGTACAGGGTGAAGCGGTAGCGGCCCACCCAGGGATCCTCGAAGGCGTCTGCGGGAAGTACCTCGTGAATGCCCTCCGGTAGTTCATCCTCCAGCACGGCCTCCTCTTCCCCACCAATGGGGACATAGGCCAGCTCCATGCTGAGTTCCGTATTGGCGATGACCCGCGGGGACTGGGTATAGACCAGTTCACCATCTAGGCCATGGGCATTAGGTAGCGTCTTCACGGCCATGTCCCAGGCAAAATCAGGGCTGCCGGACACCTTGATGGTCGCGGATTCTTGGCGCGGAACCTCCACGGTGAAAGACTGGCTGACCTCGACCGGGGCGATGGTCCAGCCCTCCCATGCACCGTGGGGACGGGCCTCGCCGACCTTGGCCTTAGCAAGCTCCGTGCCGGTGGGGGCGATGAAGGTATAAGAACCCTTGGCTACCGCTGTGGTGGTATCGATTGGGCGATGGGTGGAATCGAGCAGCAATCCGCCATTGGCCACGCCGGCAAACTCCAAGGTGTGCTCCTCAAAGGAAACGCTGAGGTGGCTAAAGGCACGCGGCATGCTGATCCACAAGCCGGGCTCCTCGCCCTCCACGTAGTAGAACTTGCGGGTGTCCTCGCTGCCGTCGAGCAGCTGTGCGGTCACGGTCCACTGGGGATCTTCTGGCTCATAACCTGCGGTTACGGCCGGTAGGTACAGCTCCAATGTGTTGGTAGCTGGGGAGAGGCGCAGGTGCGGGATCCCCTGAAATACCGCTGCGTCTGCAAAAGATGATAGCTGGCTGCGAAACTTCTCCTGGCTCATTTACCCCAGCCTAGATCATTTTCATGCAGATCTGCATTTTGGCTGCGAGCGGCGGAAATGGCGCGAAAACCGGGGGCGATTACGGCGGGGATTTTGGATGTGCGTGCCAAGCAGAACGCGGAAAGCATAGCGAACTACCCCGCGCCGGGATGCGGCTATTACACTGTGTGATTATGACTACCCAGAGCGATTCCACTTCGTACCGCTATACCCCGGAGCTGGCGAACCAGATCGAGAAGACCTGGCAGCAGTACTGGAAAGACAATGGCACCTTTAATGCCCCGAACCCGGTAGGCGAGCTCGCCACCGATGCGGGCGAGTTGCCTAAGGAAAAGCTCAATGTGCAGGATATGTTCCCCTACCCTTCCGGTGCGGGCCTGCACGTGGGACACCCACTGGGATATATCGCCACCGATACGTACGCCCGCTATAACCGCATGCTGGGCAAGAACGTGTTGCACACCTTGGGCTACGATGCCTTCGGCCTGCCGGCCGAGCAGTACGCCATCCAGACCGGTACCCACCCGCGCACCACCACCGAGGCGAATATTGAAAACATGCGCCGCCAGCTGGGCATGTTGGGCCTGGGCCACGATCCGCGCCGCTCTGTGGAATCAACCGATCCGGAGTTCTTCAAGTGGACGCAGTGGATCTTCCTGCAGATTTATAACTCTTGGTTCGATGAGGAGCAGCAGAAGGCGCGCCCGATTGCAGAGCTCATCAAGGAGCTGGAGGCCAATAAGCGCACCACTAAGGATGGCCGCTACTACGAGGACCTCACCGAAGAGGAAAAGGCCGCGGCCATCGATGAATTCCGCCTGGTCTACCTGTCTAATTCCACGGTGAATTGGTGCCCGGGCTTGGGTACCGTGCTGGCAAACGAGGAGGTCACCGCTGAGGGCAAGTCCGAGCGCGGCAATTTCCCGGTCTTCCGCAAGAACCTTTCGCAGTGGATGATGCGCATTACCGCCTACTCCGATCGCTTGCTGGATGATCTGGAGCTTTTGGATTGGCCGGACAAGGTCAAGTCCATGCAGCGCAATTGGATCGGCCGTTCCCGCGGCGCAGAGGTCTCCTTCCCTGCCGAGGGCTACGAGATCGAGGTCTTTACCACCCGCCCGGATACCCTCTTCGGTGCCGAGTACGTGGTGCTGGCCCCAGAGCACGAGCTTGTCGACGCCCTCCTCTCCCCCATCCCTTATGACGATGACGTGGATGAGCGTTGGACCTATGGCCACGATGATCCGAAGGAGGCCGTGGAGTCCTACCGCACCGATATTGCCGCCAAGTCCGACCTGGAGCGCCAGGAGAACAAGGAAAAGACCGGCGTCTTCCTGGGTACTTATGCCACCAACCCGGTTTCTGGCAAGAAGGTCCCGATCTTCATCGCGGACTATGTCCTGACCGGCTACGGCACCGGCGCCATCATGGCAGTTCCGGCGCACGACACCCGTGACTACGAGTTTGCCCAGGCCTTCGGCCTACCTATTACGGAGGTTGTCTCTGGCGGAAACGTGGAGGAAGAAGCCTGGACCGAGGACGGCGCGCTGGTTAATTCCTCCAACGACAAAGGCCTGGATCTTAACGGCCTGAATAAGGCCGAGGCCATTGCCGCGGCCATTGAATGGCTGGAAAAGGACGGCTCTGGCCGCGAAAAGGTGCAGTACAAGCTGCGCGATTGGCTCTTCGCCCGCCAGCGTTACTGGGGCGAGCCCTTCCCCATCGTCTACGACAAGAACGGCTTTGCCCACGCCCTGCCGGAATCCATGCTGCCGGTAGAGCTACCAGAGGTGGAAGACTATAAGCCAGTTTCCTTTGATCCCGAGGACAAGGATTCCGAGCCACAACCACCGCTGGCAAAGGTGCGCGATTGGGTCGAGGTAGAGCTGGATCTGGGCGACGGTCCACAGACCTATTTCCGCGATACCAACGTTATGCCGCAGTGGGCGGGTTCTTCCTGGTATCAGCTGCGCTATATCGATCCCCGCAATGATGAGGCATTCTGCGATATCGAAAACGAGCGCTACTGGACCGGCCCGCGTCCGGAGCAGCATGGC
The DNA here is from genome assembly GCF_022347205.1 of Corynebacterium sp. ACRPO. GTDB lineage: Bacteria > Actinomycetota > Actinomycetes > Mycobacteriales > Mycobacteriaceae > Corynebacterium. The sequence goes on from NZ_JAKRNE010000013.1 coordinate 32,094, forward strand.
CCGCAGGACTCGGGCGGCGTGGACCTCTACGTCGGCGGCGTCGAGCACGCCGTGCTGCATCTGCTCTACTCCCGCTTCTGGCATAAGGTGCTCTTTGACCTGGGCTTTGTTAGCTCCCAAGAGCCCTACCGCCGCCTGTACAACCAGGGTTATATCCAGGCCTATGCCTACACGGATTCCCGCGGCGTGTACGTTCCGGCCGCGGAAGTAGAGGAAAAGGACGGCAAGTTCTACTACGACGGCGAAGAGGTCAATCAGGAGTATGGCAAGATGGGCAAGTCCCTCAAGAATGCCGTGGCTCCGGACGATATTTGCCGCGACTTCGGTGCCGATACCCTGCGTGTTTATGAGATGTCCATGGGTCCGCTGGATACGTCTCGCCCGTGGGCTACCAAGGACGTCGTAGGCTCCCAGCGCTTCTTGCAGCGCCTGTGGCGCCTAGCCGTCAATGAGGACACCGGCGAGCTGGCCACTACCGACGCCGCCTTGAGCGAGGATGACCTCAAGCAGCTCCACCGCACCATCGCAGGCGTGCGCGATGATTACGAGAACCTGCGGCTTAATACCGTGGTGGCCAAGCTCATCGAGTACGTCAACTACCTGACTAAGACCTACCGCACCGAGGCCCCGCGCGCCGCCGTGGAGCCGATCGCACAGTTGGTCTCCCCCATTGCCCCGCATATCGCGGAGGAACTGTGGCAGCGCTTCGGCCATGACGAGACCATCACCTATCAGCCCTTCCCCACTTTTGAGGAAAAATACCTGGTAGACGACGAGATTGAGGTGCCGGTTCAGATCAACGGCAAGGTCAAGGCCCGGATCAACGTGGCCGCTGATGCGGACCAGGACGCGGTCTTTGACGTTGCCCTCGCCGACGCAAAGATTGCCGATCTGACCAACGGCAAGAACGTGGTGAAGAAGATCTACGTTCCGGGCCGCATGGTCAACCTTGTGGTCAAGTAGTTACTCGTCCCAAAATTCCGTGGCGCACAGCGCAATGCCGTGCGCCCGGATCCCCTGGCCGACCTCCAGCTTCTCGTTCACGATGAGCGGGAGGCCGTCGAGGTCGCATACCCAAAACTCCCCCATGCCCAGCTCATTGCTGTGCTTGGCGACGCCCCCGATAGTCCCCGCCACTTCCACCTGCGGGTTGAGCATGCTGGGCTTGAAGTTTCGGTAGAAGCGCTCGGTAGCAGGCGAAGTCAAGGAAAACTCTTCCGGTTCCCCTACCTCGTACTTCAATGCCACAACCGCCGGCCGCACCTGTCCCTGGAGCTTTTCTCCTCCGACCGGGTTGCCTGCCGGCAGGGCAAAGGGCGCATCCGCCAGCGCCGCGAACTGTAGATCACCAGTTTCCACAATGCCGATATAGGGCGTTGCGCGATATATCGTGCCCGGTGCCTCTTCCCCACCCCGGTAGGAAGGAACTGCGGCCCACTCCCCTTCGTACTCCATACCTGTAACCGCCATGCCAGACGGGTCGGCGTGGAATAACACTCGATCAAATCCGGGCGCCTCCCACATGTCGTGGTCGTTAGGTAGCTCCGCAATGAGTTCTTCCATATCCGCGAAGTCGAAACCGCACGTGCTAAATAGCTTATCCATGCTTGCCATTCTAAACGCTGCGGTCTCCTCTGCCGGAGCAGTCATTGCCTTCACAGCCGCATTTTTGTCGCGGGTATTTGCTTCATTATTTAATTTTCAGGTCAAGAACATACCTACTCAAACAATAGTGAGTACCAGCAGATAGGTATTCAAAAGGAAAATTAAAGTGTTTTCGCTAGCAAAGGTATGGGTTTGTGAAATTGTGGCTCTCTTAGACCTACATCCCTATTCAGTAGTGGGAGTTGGTGTATCAACTCCAAGCAAGCCTATGAGTTGCTAGATCAACTCTGCAGTATAGACTGTTGATAGAAGGAGAACCAAAGGAGGAATGCGATGCGTGTGGAGCAGAGTGCGGCGTGGGCTGACTTTGTTGCCATGCAAGAGGCGCTCCACGCGCGGCTTTCTGGAGAGCTGCAGAGTGGCTCTAGTTTGAGTGAGGCAGACTACGCGGTTTTGGCCGTTCTGTATCGTCGCCGCCAGATTTCTACACGCCCGCATGAATTGGCGGCGGAGCTTCGGTGGGAGAAGTCGCGGTTGCATCGGCAGTTAGTGCGCATGGAGTCCCGAAAATTGGTTTCCAGGCGCGAGGCGCCGGAGTTAGGAACCCGTGCAGTTGAAGTCACTGTGACGGAACAGGGAAGTGCTGCTTTCAACACAGCGATCGTGCGACATACTGCCACAGTCGAAGAGATCGTGGTGGGCACCCTTAGTGACGAAGACCTACAAACCTTGGGCAGGATTTCCCGCACGTTGCTACGCGCGGTAGTTAAAGAGGGGACGTCGGAAAGCTAGCTGTCCGCGCCGGCCGGTGGATGTAAAAAGGCACCCGCTATAACGGCGGGCGCCTTAGAAGATTGGCTAGGCGGGACCTAGGAAATCTTAAGAACGGTGCGTCCGTGGTGGGTGCCCTCGAGGAGGGACTTGGATTCCTCGACAACATCCGACAGCGGAATCGTATTGGTCAGGGACTCAAGGATGGACCGGTCCAGCTTGCGTGCGAGGAGCTGCCAAGCGTTCTGGCGGTAGTGCAGCGGGGCGTCGACAGAGTTAACGCCGGCGAGGTGCACATTGCGCAGAATGAACGGCAAGACGGTGGTGGGCAGGTCTGGGCCGGCGGCCATGCCGGTGGAGGCGACGGTGCCGCCCCACACAGTGCGGGCCAATACGTTAGCCAAGATATTGGAGCCGGAGGTATCAATCGCACCGGCATACGTTGCCTTCTGCAGGGGCTTTCCGGCCTCAGCAAATTCGGCGCGGTCCACAATGGTATGGGCACCGAGCTCGTGGAGGTACTGGGAATAGTCATCTGGGCGGCCGGTCATGGCGTGGACCTCGTAACCGGCATTGGACAGTAGATTCACGGCGATGGAGCCTACGCCACCGGTGGCGCCGGTGACCAAGACGGGGCCATCGGGAAGCCCGCGCAACGAATTAACGCACAGGGCGGCAGTGTAACCTGCGGTTCCCACGGCGGCCGCCTGCTCTGCTGTGAAGTCTGCTGGCAACGCAACGGTTGCCTGGGAATTCACCCGCTGCTTCGGGGTGTAGCCGCCGTGGCGGAATTCACCGAGGCCATCGCCGAAGGACGCTACCAGGGTGCCAACCGGGAGTCGTTCCACGTTGGACTCGGCAACGGTGCCGACCACGTCGATGCCCGGAACCAGTGGGCTGGTGCGCATGACGCCACGATCGCCGGCAATTGCCATGGCGTCTTTGTAGTTCAGCGAAGAATAAGAAACATCGACGGTAAGGTCGCCTTCGCCGAAAAACTCTCCCTCTTCAAAGGAGGTCGTAACGGATTTATCTTCGTTGCGAGTAACTAGTAGAGTGCTCATGCTCACCATCGTACGTTAAATGTGATGCAGCCATTTAACAGCGAATCTCACGGAGAATTTTCAGGCTCGCTTGTTAACTTGAACAACATGACGATGACCACGATGCCCGCCCGCGCCTCGCGCCAGATTGGTGCGCGTGGCATGCCTGCTAAGCGCACGCTGTGGCGCAGTGCAGCCGTAGCCTGCGTGGTTGTCATGGTGGCTATCGCAGTAGCTACGGTGGGAAAGCCCTTTATAGATATCCCCGGTGTGGTTGATGCGTCTGCGCACGCACGCCGCAGTCTAGATTTGCAGATGCTTAATGGGTTTAATAACCCTCATCCGTGGTGGGGTCCGTGGACCAATACCTTTGGTAATATCGCGCTGTTTATGCCGCTCGGTGCGTGCTTGGTAGTAATGGGGCACAATTCGCGGCGCATCCGCTTTGGCCGCGGTGGAACCATCCTTCTGGCGATGGCGCTCAGCCTGGGTATCGAAATTACCCAATACGTATTCTCGCTGGGATTTAGCGACGTAGACGACTTGGTCTTCAATACCCTCGGCGCATCCTTGGGTGCGTTCCTGCTAAGCCGGAGCAGTTTTAAGGCGCAGCTGCGAGCTGTGCGCTTCATCGGCTGGACTGCGGCGGCGGGACTGGGTGCTCTCGCTGCAGTAATCTTGGCCGGAGTGATTGTTTAGCGCCCTAGGGTGACTCGGTGTCCGAAGTTGAACATATCGAGGGAATCACCCTTCTCTAGGCCCTCAAACATCCCTGCGGGATTGGACGGAACCATGCCGGTGACTTGCGATACGCCGTAGTCTTCCAGCAGTACTGGGGCTAGGGGAGTTGATGGGCCTAGGACGACATTGAAGGACTCGCGGGAGAGCTCGAGCAGGCGGGGAGCGGTTTTATTGACAAAGGCGGAGCCGGTAATAAAAACATAATCGCACTCGGGCAGGATGTATTCGGCGGCGGAATCGGGATAGTCGCCCTCATTGAGCGAGCGCTCCAACATATAAAAATCCGCAGCCTGGTTGAGTGCTTTAGGTGCAAAAGGGAAGTGGCCAATGACTGCGACCTTCTTCCCAGCAACGGCGTTGCGGAAGGGATCGAAGATGTGGGGCCAGGGGGCGTCGGCAAGCGCAAAGCCATGCTCGCCGGCCACGGAAGGTGTGGCGTAGTAGGAATTTAGCGCGGCCATGCCGAAGGACGCCTCCGAAAAATTCCAGCTCTTGGCCAGCTGGGCGATGGCGCGTAGAGGAACGCCGGTGTACTCGGTGCGCATCTGGGCCGGGCGAGAGGTGGCAGACATGGTCATGGCCATGCCGCAGCTAGGACTTTCGGTGTATACCCGGGTCCACCGCGGGCCTTGGGCGGCGCGGGAGACCACTATGTCACGGGGAATGGCATCGATGAGGTCATCGTAGAGATCCCAGGCAGACATGTATAGACCAGCTTTCCCTAATCGTTTCGCACTCTCTGCGTGAAGGCAGTGTAGTCGAATCAGCTGGGACTAACCTATAGCTTTAGTCACATATATTCGCAACGTCGTGCGCGGTCTGCTTGGCAAAGGGGCTTACCCCGGTAATGGTTGCGGAGCCGGGGCCGGTCCATGTGCCGTAACCCACGAGGAAGAGGCCGTCGACGGTGGGGGAGGTGCCATCAAGGAGCCCGCGGATGGGCCGGAGGGCAGGCCGGAAACCGGTGCACCATATGAGGTGGTCTGCGGCGACTTCTTCAAGCGAAGAAAACATGGGAGTGGCCTGCAAAAGGCCTGAATCCCGCGCGCGTAGGACCGGTGGAACCATCACAATATCGCCTAGGTTGGAATCCGCGCCGGGGTCTGGCTCGCCACGCAGCATGGCGTTGAGGCGGGCGCGATTGCGCTGGAAGAGCACCCGGCCGTCAACATCATCGGGCATCCACCGCGGGGAGCTGCGGGTATACCAGGTGGTCTCCACGCCAGAGAGCAGGAGCTCGGCCGCGATTTGGGCGCCGGAATTGGCCGCACCCACGACCGCGACGGTGGATCCGACAAAGTCCTCTGGGCCTGGGTAGAAAGCTGAATGCCATTGCTGTCCGCCAAAATCGCCGGGGTAGTAGGGGATAAAGGGCGCGGACCACGTGCCCGTGGCCGCCACGACCGTGCGCGCGGTCAAATGCTCTGTACCGGCAAAGACGTGGAAGCATGCGCCATCATGGGTCACCTCATCCACTCTGACCGGCCGGCGAATGGGCAGTTCATAGCGCTGCTCGTAGCGCGCAAAATAGTCGATAACGTGGCTGGCCGGCGGAAAGCCCTCGTGGTGGGGCATGGGCCACCCCGGCAGGTTAGAAGAGGCGGAATTGCTAAAGAGCGTCAGCGAAGGCCAGGTGTGACGCCAGGCCGCACCGGGGCCGGGTTCAGCGTCCAGAATGACAAAATCCAGCCCCTTCTTACGCAGGTAATAGCCCACCGCAAGACCCGCCTGACCGGCGCCAATGACTATGCAGTCCAGCATTAAATGAGCTTCCTTTCCCGCGCCACGGTCACCGCGGCGGTGCGAGTTTCCACGCCCAACTTCTGGAAGATATGGATGAGGTGGGTCTTGACCGTGGCCTCAGAGATGAAGAGCTGCTTGGCCAGCTCCTTATTGGAGGAACCGCTGGAAAGCGCCCGAAGAATTTCTAGCTCGCGGGTGGAGAGCGATTCTTGCGGCCGGCCCACTCGCTGGGCCAGGAGATCTACCACCTCCGGCGCCAAGGTGCGGCGGTGCGCGGCGGTATTGAGCACGGCCTCGTGCAGCGCCTGCTCCGGGGAATCCTTGAGTAGATAGCCCATCGCGCCGGCCTCCACGGCGGCAAGGATATCGGCCTGCGTGTCATAGGTGGTCAGGATGAGCACCGGTGGGCCGCCGGCCTCCACCACGCGCTTGGTGGCCGCGATGCCATCCATGCCGGGCATCTGGATATCGCAGACCACGGCATCTACCTGCGGGGCGTTGTCAGTAAAGAGCTTATCCACATCCGCGCCGGTAGAGCCTTCCATGACTACCTCGACATCGGAGAAGGTATTGAGGATGGCACGCAGGCCGGCGCGGACCACTGGGTGATCATCAATCAGCATGACATTAACCATTGCTTTTCTCCTTCAGCGGGATACGGACGGCCAGGGCGGTGCCCTCGCCGGATTCCAGGTTCATGGTGCCGCCCACAGCTTCCACGCGGCCGCGGAGGCCGGTAAGCCCGAAACCATGATCCCTGCCACTGGGGCGAGGGGAGGCGGATAGTCCGCGTCCATTATCAACGACGTCCAAGGTCACCGCATCCTCGAAAAGGCCGAGCGTAACCACCGCGCGCGAGGCGTGGGCGTGTTTGATGACGTTATTCAGGCCCTCTTGGGCTGCGCGCACGATGACCTCTTTGATGTGTTCGGGCACCTTGCCGCTGCCGGAAACCACCAGCTCAAAGGTGGTCTCTTCCCCCAAGGCTTTCACACGGCTGCGCATCTGGGACAGCAGGGAGGTGAGCTGGGTTTCCAGCCGTTCATCGGGGCCGGCAAGCTCACGGACGAAGCGGCGGGCCTCGGCCAGATTCTCGCTCGCGACATCCTCGATGACCGCCAGCTGCTCTTCTTTGGTGCGGGGATCATCGGTGCCACGGGCCGCGCGGGAGAGCAGCAAGATGGAGCTAAGGCCTTGCGCGACGGTGTCATGGATCTCCCGGGAGAGGCGCTCGCGCTCCTCTAGCCGGCCGGCTTGGTGCTCGCTGGCGGCCAGCTCGGCTTGGGTTTCGCGCAGCTGCTTGGCGATGTCCCTGTGGTGCGCCGCTTCTGCCTGCAGGCGTCGCTGGATGAAAAAGACCGTTGCCGCAAAGGCGGTGCCGATAAGCGGGCCCACGGCCGCAGCGATGGACCAGCCCTCGGGGTGTAGCCAGGCGGGAATGAAGGCGGCCGCCGCCCACAGCACGGCGATGGAAACCAACCCAGGCACGGTGGGCAAAGCACGCAGAAAGACAAAAATGAGCGGGAATTCCAGCCACATGAAATCTTGCGCATGGACCATCAGGCCCAGCCACAGCACGCATAGCCCACCTAGCCATAGCCATGTGGGCAGCCAACGTTGTGCGGAGTAGACCACGGCGAGGGCGATGGCTAAGCCGATCACCCGGGCATCGAGCCGGCCGTCCACATAGGCGCGCGCCACGCCGAATACCAGCAGAAACGCGAACATGGCGTGGAGGCCATAGACCCATAGTTTTTGTCCTTTAAACACAACCACCCAGGATATCCGCGCACGGGTGGACCGTGAATCAACCACTTGGTTGACTCGAGGTTCAGCGAGCTGGCCGATTACTTCTGACCTGCATAAAGCGAATATAGAACTATGTTCCTAGCAATCAGAGAAATCACCACAGCGCGCGGCCGCTTCGCGCTCATCGGCGGCACGGTTGCGCTCATTACCCTTCTGCTCGTGATGCTCTCCGGCCTGACGGAGGGCCTGTCCAAGCAGAATACTTCCGCGTTGGAGTCCCTGGAAGAGGAGTACCCGTATATTTCCTTCTCCACCGAGGAGCCCTCCTTCAGCGAGTCCGAGATGCACGCTGGCGATATCGCCAGCGATGGCATTCCTCTAGGCGCTGCCCAGACCAAGCTGGAGGGGCACGGCGGCGTTGCCGTCCTCAGCCTGCCGGCCGGCACTCAGGTTCCGGGTAGCGATAAGACCATCCCGGAGCAGGGAGTGCTCCTGCCAGAGTCCATCGACGCGGCCGATACCGTCACCCTAGGCGGCGCCGACTTTTCGGTGGAGGGCACCGTCCCAGAGACCATGTACTCCCACTCCGAGGTGGTATGGGCGTCTACCGAAACTTGGCAGCGCATCAGCCACGCTCCACAGGGCGTGATAGGTACGGCAGCGCTATATAAACAAGAGGTTCCAGGCTCCGTGAAGGTGTCCACGTCCTTCTCCGGCTTGGCGGCCTATCAGTCTGAGCGCGGCTCGCTGCTTACCATGCAGGGCTTCTTGTACGGCATCTCCGCACTGGTCACCGTCGCTTTCTTGACCGTGTGGACCATCCAGCGCACCCGCGACCTGTCCATCCTGCGCGCGCTCGGCGCCACCGTGCGCTACCTCTTGCGCGATGCCCTGGCACAGGCCGCCATCATCTTGGCTGCCGGCACCATTGTGGGCGCCGTCGTTGGTTGGGTGCTCGGCGCGCTTGCCTCCGGCACCGTGCCCTTCGATGTTTCCCTGCGCACCATCGCCGTTCCCGCGGTTGGCATCTGGGCCCTCGGCATGGCCGGCGCCCTTATTGCTACCCGCCGCGTAGCTAAAGCCAACCCACTCGATGCCCTTGGAGGAAATGCTTAATATGTCCACCATTCTTGATATCCGCAACGCCACCGTGACCTACCAGGACGGTGAGGCCACGACCACCGCGCTTGCCGAAGCCTCCCTCATCGCCGAATCCACTACCCTTACCGCCATCGTGGGTGAGTCAGGGTCCGGCAAGTCCACGCTGCTGTCCGTAGCCGCTGGCCTCATCACCCCAGACTCCGGGTCCGTGCACGTGGACGGTACCCGCTCCATCATTTTTCAGCAGGCCAACCTGCTGTCCTCGCTCAATGTGCGCGACCAATTGGTGATCATGGACCATATTGCTGGCCGCAAGCTGCGCACACAGCGCGCCGATGAGTTATTGGAGTTTGTAGGCCTGGCCGGGATGGGCAATCGCCGCATGGGCCAGTTGTCCGGTGGCCAGCGCCAGCGGGTCAATATCGCTCGAGCGCTCATGGAGCAGCCGGACCTGCTCTTGGCGGATGAGCCTACCTCTGCGCTTGATTCCCACCTTTCGCAGGAGATCATCCGCCTCTTGCGCGATGTCACCCAGGAGATGAACACCGCCACCGTGCTGGTGACCCACGACCGCTCCCTGCTGAACTTCGCTGACCGCGTGGTTGAGGTCAAGGACGGCCATGTCTCCGAGCAGGAGAAGGTCACTGCGCTCAGCTAGCGCTGCATGAGGAGTAGCCGTGCGATTGCCTGCGGCACGGCCGCGGCAATCTGGGAGGCGGAGCAAAGGCCAAAGCCGTCCGGGGTGTGGGCGGCAATGGCCGCCGCGTGTTGGTGGATGGCCGCGGCGTGCAGGATTTCCATAATGATCGCCTCCGAATCCGCCTCGGCGGCATCCAGTTGCGCGAGCGTGGCTCCGAGGATGCCAGAGAGTACGTCACCAGAACCGGCGGTGGCCGCGTAGGAGTGCCCAGCGTTCATGCCATAAATTTTCTGGCCTGGGGCCGTGACCGTGGTGATCCGGCCCTTGTGCAGGATGAAGCAGTCGAGCGCATCGGAAAGCTCCCGCAGGCGCACCCCAAGGCCTTCCGAAAGATCACGTTCGCGGTCGAGAGTTGCCGCGTAGAGCCGCTCAAACTCCCCGGCATGCGGGGTCAGGACGGCGCAGGGATGATCGCGCACGAGTTCGCGTAGATCGCCGTCGGTCGAGAGCACGGTCAGCGCATCGGCGTCGATAATGGTGGGCAGCCCGCGTTCTAGCACGGCGCGCAATTCCGCGGCCGCCTCCGGTCCGGTGCCGCGCCCTGGACCTACGACCCAGGCTTGGGCGTGGACCTTTTCTTGGGCACTGGCATGAGGCACTACCTCCGGCAGGCTCGTGACCACGGAGTCATTGCCTACGACGCGAACCATGGACGGCGTGGCGCGCACCGCGCCCGTGGCGACGAGGATGCCCGCGCCGGGAAAAGCACTGCTGCCAGCACATACTGCGGTCACTCCGCCGGTGTACTTGGTGCTTTTCGCTCCCGGAGTCGGATCCAGGATTGGTCCCGTGCAGCCCACCGGCTTCGGGGCGGTGACCAGGCCTTGTTCTCCCGAAAGCACCGGCTCAGTCGGCCACTGGTAGGGCAGGGGAATAGTGGGTTCATTGGCGATATAGCCCACCGGCTCCGCGGTAGCGGAAAGCTCTTCTGCAAAGGAGCGAGGGGCGCCGGGTAGGAGCAGATCGCAGAGCACCACCGCACCGCATTCCGGGGCAAAGATATGTCCGGCACGGGCCCAGCCAAAGCTAATAGTCACGTCTGCGTCTACGGCATCGGCTGCGGCCATGCCGGTATCGGCGTTAATGCCCGAAGGAATGTCCACAGCTAATACCGGCACCCCACGCTCCTTGACCTCGGTATAGGCCCTCAGTGGGGCACCGGAAAGGCCGCGTGTGGAGGCGAGGCCGGCGATGGCGTCGATAAGCAGATCGGTGTTTCCTAGACCGTGCGCAATGGTTCCGCCGGCCGCGGCAAATGCCTCTAGCGCGGGTTCGTGGGCGCTATCCGCTGCGAGAATGGCCTCCACTGAGTAGCCCTCTTCTGCCAGGAAAGCGCCAGCATAGAGGCCATCGCCGCCGTTGCCGCCTGGTCCGGCAAGGATAGTTACGTGCCGTCCAGAGTCGAGCATGCTTGTGGCCGTGGCTGCTACGCCTCGTGCGGCTAGGCGCATGAGCTCATCGTCAAAGTTCTGCTGGGCTAGAAGGGAACGCTCTGCCGCGCGGACGGCGGCAACGCTATAGGCATGTCGCATGACCGCCAGGATAGGCCTTTAAGGTGCCGGTTGGCAGGTCGGGCACCAAAATAGGTTGCGTCCCTCCATGACTTTTTCTGCCACCGGGGTGCCGCAGATATAGCAAGGAAGGCTGGCGCGGCGGTAGACGTAGACCTCGCCACCGTGGTCATCTTTGCGCGGTTCGCGGCCCATGGCCTCGGGGGAGTGCTCGGGCCGCACGGTATCGATGCGGCCGTGCTCCACCCCGTATTCCATGAGAACCACCAAGTCCGCCCATGTGGCGTCAAAAGTTTCACGGGAAACGTTCCGGCCCGGCAGGAAAGGGGAGAGGCCGTGGCGAAAGAGGGTTTCCGCCCGGTAGATATTGCCCACTCCGGCATAAAGGTGCTGATCCATCATGAGTGAGCCGATGCTGCGGCGCGATTTATGCACTTTGGCCCAGAGCGCCTCCACGTCGGCGTCCGTGCGCAGCGGGTCTTGGCCTACCTTGGCTAGCTGGGCGCGGAATTCCTCTTCAGTGAGCAGGCGGCAAAACTGCGGCCCGCGCAGGTTAGCGGCCTCGGCGCCATTATCAATGCGCACCCGGATCTGTCCGCCTACTTCCGCGCGGGGCTCGAAGCGCAGCTTGCCAATCAGGCCTAAGTGAATATAGAGGATATGGCGCGGATCCTGGGCGCTGAAGTGTACAAAAAGGTGCTTGCCGTAGGTCTCTGCCAGCTCGATGCGCTCGCCATCGAGAAGCTCCGCCTCCGCCGCGAAGCGGCCCTGCGGACTGGTCACGCGCAGCGGCATGCCGCGAAAATCGGCGTTGAATTTATTAGCTAGGCGGTGGATGACGTGACCTTCAGGCATGGAATCCAGTCTAATCGGGAAGAATTTTCGGCCAAACCGGGCGCTAACCAGCTCACTTATTTGCGGGGTGACAATAGCGTAAACTCGAAATGCGGAATGATTTAACTCAGGGGAAGGCTTTCAAATCATGACGCAAAAAATCGGCTTTGACCGCGAGAAATACATTGAGCTGCAGTCGAAGCACATCCACGCCCGCCGCGAGGAAATCGGCGGCAAACTCTACCTAGAGATGGGCGGCAAGCTTTTTGACGATATGCACGCCTCCCGCGTATTGCCCGGCTTCACCCCGGACAATAAAATCGCGATGCTGGAGCGCATCAAAGAGGACGTTGAGATCCTCATCTGCATCAACGCGAAGGATATCTCCCGCCAGAAGGTGCGCGCGGACCTGGGCATCCTTTATGAAGATGACCTGCTGCGCCTGGTGGACGTATTCCGCAGCCGCGGATTCTTGGTAGAAAACATCGTCATGACCCAGCTGGAGGAAGGCAACTCCCAGGCGGAGGCCTTCATCGAAAAGGTCGAGCGCCTCGGCCTCAAGGTGGCGCGCCACCGCGTTATCCCCGGCTACCCCACCAATACGGACCTTATCGTGTCCGAAGAGGGCTTTGGGCGCAATGAGTTTGCGGAAACCTCCCGCGACCTTGTCGTGGTCACCGCGCCGGGCCCTGGCTCCGGAAAGCTGGCCACCGCGCTCTCGCAGGTCTACCACGAGCACCAGCGCGGCAATAATGCCGGCTACGCCAAATTTGAAACCTTCCCTATCTGGAATCTCCCCCTGGAACACCCCGTGAACCTGGCCTATGAGGCAGCCACGGTGGACCTGAACGATTCCAATATTATTGACCACTTCCACCTGTCCGCCCACGGCGAATCCACCGTGAACTACAACCGCGATGTGGAAGCATTCCCGCTGCTGCGCACGCTTTTGGAAAAGCTCACCGGCACCACCCCGTACCAGTCTCCGACGGACATGGGCGTGAACATGGCCGGCTTCTGCATTACTGATGACGCCGTGTGCCGCGCCGCCGCCCAACAAGAAATCATCCGCCGTTACTTCAAGGCCCAGGTGGAAGAGGCGCGTGCGGGCTTGGGCACCGAGCAATCCGAGCGCGCCGCCGTCATCATGGCTAAGGCCGGCATCAAGGTAGAAGATCGGCCCGTGGTAGCACCTGCGCGCCAGCGCGCGGAAGAAACCGGCGAGCCTGCCTCTGCTATGCAGCTGCACGACGGCACCATGATCACCGGCCGCACCGCGCCCCTGCTGGGCTGCTCGGCGGCGATGCTGCTCAACGCGCTGAAGCACCTGGCGGGCATCGATGACGATATTCATCTGCTGTCGCCCGAGTCCATCGAGCCGATTCAAACGCTCAAGACCAAGCACCTGGGTTCCAAGAATCCACGCCTGCATACCGACGAGGTTCTGATCGCCTTGTCCGTGTCTGCGGCGAAGGATGACAATGCCCGCAAGGCGCTGGAGCAGATCAAGGAGCTTGCTGGTTGCGACGTCCACACCACCACCATCCTGGGTTCTGTGGATGAGGGAATCTTCCGCAACCTCGGCGTGCTCGTGACCTCTGACCCAGTCTTTGCCCGCAAGAAGGCGCTGTACCAAAAGCGCTAACTTTCGCATGCTCAAGATTCGGCCCTTTCAGCTTGTACTGGAGGGGCCGCAGTCATATAAGGGAGAGCTACAAGATTGGGGATCTGCGCAGCTGCGGGCCTAAGATTGGGGCGTGACTATTGGCAAAGTTCTCCTGTATTACTGCTTTACCCCCATCGAAGATCCCACCGCAATCATGCTGTGGCAGCGCACCCTGTGCGAGTCCCTGGGGCTCAAGGGGCGCATCCTCATTTCCGAGCACGGCATCAACGGCACCGTTGGCGGCGATATGGAAGCCTGCAAGCGCTACGTCCGCCAGACCAAGGAATACCCCGGCTTTAAGCGCATGCAGTTTAAATGGTCCGAGGGCGGCGCGGATGACTTCCCGCGGCTTTCGGTCAAGGTGCGCGATGAAATCGTGGCCTTTGGCGCGCCGGGCGAGCTGAAGGTCGATGAAAACGGCGTCGTTGGCGGCGGCGTGCACCTCAAGCCAGAAGAGGTAAATAAGCTGGTAGAAGAACGTGGTGAAGAGGTCGTTTTCTTTGATGGCCGCAACGCCATGGAGGCAGAGATTGGCAAGTTTAAAAATGCGGTCGTGCCCAATGTGAAAACCACGCATGACTTCATCGAGGAAATCGAATCCGGCAAGTATGACTGGATGAAGGATAAGCCGGTGGTGTCTTACTGCACCGGTGGCATCCGCTGCGAGATCCTGTCCTCGTTGATGAAGAACCGCGGCTTCAAAGAGGTCTACCAGATCGATGGTGGCATCGTGCGCTACGGCGAAAAGTACGGCAATGATGGCCTGTGGGAAGGCTCCATGTATGTCTTTGACAAGCGCATGCACCACGAGTTTGGCCAAGGACTGCAAGACCCCGGTTTCATCCAGCTCGGCCACTGCGTGCACTGCGGTAAGGGCACGAATACCTTCCACAATTGCATCAATGAAGATACCTGCCGCCAGCAGGTACTCATCTGTGATGACTGCATCCAGCACGTAGAAACCCAGCACTGCGGCCGGCCGGATTGCGCCGAAGTGGCAGCGCAGCTAGCCAAGCAGGAGAGCTAGTCGCGCGCCGTTTCCTTGCGGAAGCAGCCCCACCACCAGTGCTGCCACGCTACGGTATATGGGCTGTGCGGCGGATGGATGACGCCGGTGGGGGCGTGTAGCTTACTGACCGGGCTAATACCGTGGAGCGAGTTGAGGAACCACAGGGGGCGTTCGGCGGCAAGCTCCGGGGTGAGCGGGCGCGTTTCGGTTCGCATGCCTAGGTCCGCAGCGCGCCGGGCAACTTGGCGCAGCGTGATGCTGGGCAGCGCCTGACCGGTGGGGAGGATAAGCGTTTCCTCGTCCCAGGCGACGAGCGCGCCGGTGGTGGTCTCCACCATGGCACCGGAGGAATCCACGATGGCGGTGTCATCGGTGCCGTCTGCCTGATACTCGTCGCGGTAGCGTGCTAGCGCTGGGAAGTCGGGACCCTTGACTAAAGGTTGCGTGCGCGGGTCGGGGGCTTGCACATAGGTCACCCGGGTGGTTCGGCGCGCAGGGGGTGCGGGGCGAATATCGAGGCGCAGGTGTTCGCCGGCTAGCGAGATGCGGGGGAAGAGATCGCCGGGGCCTATAAGCTGCAGCATCGCGGGGACGAAGCCGGCGGGAAGTGGGCCGGCCACCGACTCGAAGCGCTGGAGGTGCAGGGGGAGGGCGTTGGAGTGGGCGTCGGCAAGCATCCGCCAAGAATCCGCAACGTCAAAGGGGCCGGGGTGAGGTTGGCTTGGAATAAAGCTGCCCTGGTGCCAGAGGTAGCTGCTCATTGCCACGCCCCCAGCACGGATTGGGCCTTGAGGTTGCGCTCCTCCAGCTCGGCGGCCGGATCCGAATCCAGGACGATGGCCCCGCCGGCGCCGATGGTGATCTCACCGGCCGCCCGCACGGCTGTGCGGATGACCACGCTGAGATCGGATTGTCCGTCAAACCCCAGGTAGCCCACCACGCCGGAGTACACGCCGCGCGGTCCCGTTTCGAGTTGGTCAATGATCTCGCAGGTGCGCAGCTTCGGCGCGCCCGTCATCGATCCGGGAGGAAAGGTGGCGCGGAGGGCATCGACCGCGGTGGCACTGGCGCGCAGCTGCCCGGTAATGGTGGAGACCAACTGATGGACGGTGGCATAGCTTTCTACCTGCATCAACTTCGGCACGCGCACGGTACCGGGCTCGCATACCCGGGAGAGATCGTTGCGCAGTAGGTCAACGATCATGAGGTTTTCGGCCCGTGTCTTCGGGTCCGTGGTCAGCAGTGCGGGATCCTGGTCGGCCGAGATGGTGCCCTTAATCGGCTTGGCCTCTACCTCACGGCCGCGCACGGTGAGGAAGCGTTCGGGCGAGGCGCTGCAGACCTCTACGCCGTCGAAGACGAGGTGTGCGGCATAGGGTGCGGGATTGTGCGAGCGCAGTTGGGGATAGAGCTCGCCTTCGGTCGCGGCCGTGTAGGTATCGGTCAGGCAGACCTCGTAACTCTCGCCGGCGTGCAGGAATTCTTGGGCGCGTTTAATCCGCTCCAGGTAGCCGGGGCTGCGCCAGGAGCCCGCGCTTAGCGACGCCCCACCGTCCTCCCCCGTGGGCCGTGGTTCCTCCGTGTCCAAGGCGGCTTCCAGGCGTTTTAGCAGTTCCTCGGCGCCGTCATCGGCAAGGCAGCACAGGTGCGCGGTTTCTGCGTGGTGGTCGTAGACGATAAAGGACTGCGGCCGCACAAAGTAGGCATCTGGGTAAGGAGAGCGGTGGCGTAGCTCAATGGGCAGGGTGAGCTGGGCGCATTCGTAACCCAGGTACCCGATTACCCCGCCGGTAAACGGGAGGTCCGGTGCGTCGATGATGCGGGTGGCAAGCTCGCGGTCGAGGAGGGTGAGGATATCGGGGGCGTCGCCAAGCCGGTAGCGGAAAGAGCGACTCAATGCGCCGGCGGTATCGCCGAGGATGGAATAGCGCCCGCGGGGATCCGCGGAGTCGAGGAAGAAGGCATCGTTGCCCTCGGCGCGCAGGGCGGCAAAGACCCGTGGGCAATCCACCGCGCCGGGGACTTCGCGGTGGAGCAAGCGGAACCCGCCTAGAAAGTTGCGCATAATCTCCCGGCCGTGCTGGGTAAGCACCGACTCCGGGTGAAATTGCACGCCCCAGTGCGGCAAGCCATCGACCTTAAGCGCTTGGATGACGCCATCCTCGCTGCGGGCATGCACGGTAATGCCGGGGGCCTCCTCTATATGCAGGGAGTGGTAGCGCACCACCTCGAAGTCTTGCGGGATTCCGGCAAAGATTCCTTCGCCCGAGTGACTGATGGTAGAGACAAAACCGTGGCGCGGCTGCGGCGCGCGCGACACCTGGGCGCCGGCCAGCAGACCTAGCCCCTGGTGGCCAAGGCATACACCCAGTACCGGAATCTCGGCCGCGGCTGCGGCGGCGATAATGCCCCGGGCAGCACCGAAATCCTCCTCGCGCTCCGGCGTGCCCGGCCCAGGAGAAATCACCACATGCGAAAATTCGCCGGCACGGACGCGATCGGCCAGCCCTTCCGCTTCACCGGCGGCGACGACGAGTGGTTCGCGTCCGGCTACCTCCGCGATGAGGTGGGCAAGGTTGAAGGTATAAGAATCGTAATTATCAAGCAGGAGGATCATAGGGAGGCGGAAAGTTTCTATGCGGCGGCCGAGTCCATGAGGAACAGCTGGATATCGGTAATGGTCCACAGCATGAAATTGCAGGCCATTACCCAGAAAATGGCCATCCAACTGCGCCACCGCAGATAGCGGTGCAGCTTGCGCACCATGATGATGGCGCAGCCGATCATGCCGAAGAAGGGAATGATCGGGGTGGTCAGGCTAAAGAAGGTGCGCTGCCCGTCGGTGCAGAGCCACGTGGCGGCGTCATCCTCACACAAGGGACCACCGGAGAGCCGAGTGACGAGCGCGACTGCGAAACCATAAAGCGCGGAGAGCACAAGAACGCCGATCATGTACCAGACGGCCTGGCGGGTGGAGCGGCGGTTAGCAGCGGCAATCTCTAAAGGGTCCGGCTCATCGGCCAGCTCATCAAAGCTCCGCGGTTCCGGGCGGCGCAGATTGGCATAGTCCGCATCGGAAGTTAGATCGTTTTCGGGATGCTCTGGTCGCAGGCTCATGCCCCAATCCTAACCGCAGGATGGGTGGACCAAGATAGGCACCCGAATATGCGGCAGCAGCTCCGTGGCGGTAGATCCCAAGAACACGCGGGCGATGGGGCCCTGCGGGGTGGAGGCCATGAGCATGAGATCGCCCTTCTTCCACTTGAGCGAATCCACTGCGCCGCCCCAGCCCGCACCGGAACCAATTTCAGAAGTGACATCCAGCTCGGGGAATTTTTCTTGAATGCAATCGCGGGCGCGGTCCAGCATGGCGAGGGAATCCTCGAGCCACTCCGCCACCAGCTCGAGCGCCATATCGTGCTTATCCTTGGACGGCGTATTGAGCAGTCCCTTTGCCGAAAAGGCCAGCAGGCGCAGCGGCAGGTTCCAGCGGTTCGCGAGCTCCGCTGCGGCGAGCATCTCATGATCTTCGCGCGGGCTGCGTTCAGTAATGGCAAAGTTAAAGCGGGTGACGCCGTGCTTGGACAGTTTTACCTTGCGGGGCACCAAACCCAACGGCTGAGGAGAATAATGCAGCAAGGTATCGGCCGTAGAACCAGCAAAGAAACGGCCCTTCGGTGCGGCCTGGTTGGGCCCCAAAATGATGAGGTCTGCCTCGAACTTCTTGGCCATTTCCGTCAGCAGATGGGGGCGCGAAGGGCCGTCGACCAATAGGGAGGGTTTCTCATCCCAGCAGCTACGCGGCACGCCGGCTTCATCGAGGGCGGCACGGGTAGCTGCGGCACAGGCCTCCTTTTGTTCTTTAAACCATTTTTTATATTTTCCGCCGAGTTTGTTGAGGGAAGTCGTAGTCCACGGCTGGAACACGGTAGAGATGACGCGTACTTGTATTTCTGCGGTGCGGGAGAGCCACGCGGCACAATCTAGAGCCTCGGTACCGGAGGAAGAAGGGCTCCAAGAAATAAGAATGCGAAGGGGTTTATCGGCCGAGCCCTTGCTCAAGGCCGGCAGATGCCCATCGGAAGAATCAGTTGCCATACGGAGTGAACTAGTGAGAGATTACGGTTTTCGTTTCCCTCAATTATCACGTTAAGGCCAAGAAAAATGAAATCACCGCGGGCAAAACTAGCGCTGTTCGCCGTTCATTGTGGGGCGATAGACATCAGCCAGCTTGGAGATAACGGTGGCTACTTCGTTGGCGGTCTCCAAATCCTTCGGCTCGAGCCACCGCATGATCTCTGCTAGGGCGGAGGCGCGCTGCTGCGAGACTATGGCTAGTTCGGATTCGCCTAGTTGCGTCAGCGCTACCAAGACGCCGCGGCGGTCCTCTTCATCGCGGTGGCGTTCCACGTAGCCGCGGCGCTCTAGCTGATAGAGCGCGTTGGAGGCGGTGGGCATGCGGATAAGTTCTGCCTGCGCGATGGTGGAAACGCGGGACGGTCCGCGCATACGCAGCTGGTTCATGATGGACACCTGGGAGGTGGTCAATGAAGAGCCCTCCGCCGTGCGCTGGAAAATAAGAATGAGCTTATTGAGCGACGGCTGGATGGAACGCGCGACCTCGACGGCATCCTCGTACGTAGACGGGGATTGAGCGGGGCCCTTCTCCTCATGTTGCTGCGTCATAGAAAACGATTGTATAGCCCGTTTTCCCTGCGCGGTAGTTCGGAAGTTAAAAAATTAGTTTCCGGCAATAAAGTCTTCTAGCTCGGCGCGCGCCACGTCATCGGCCTTTTGTACCGGCGGGGATTTCATCAGGTAGGACGAGGCAGCCAGTACTGGGCCCGCCACCCCGCGGTCGAGGGCAATCTTGGCGGCGCGCACTGCATCAATGATGATACCGGCGGAGTTAGGCGAGTCCCATACTTCCAGCTTGTACTCCAAGTTCAGCGGTACTTCGCCAAAGGCGGAGCCCTCTAAGCGGACATAGGCCCATTTGCGATCATCGAGCCATTCCACGTAATCGGAAGGCCCGATGTGGACGTTGCGGTCCTCCCGCTTGCCGGCGATGGGCGAGTTGTGCAGGTTAGAGGTTACGGCCTGCGTCTTGGAGATCTTTTTGGATTCGAGGCGCTCGCGCTCGAGCATATTCTTGAAATCCATATTGCCGCCCACATTGAGCTGCATGGTGCGCTCCAAGCGCACGCCGCGGTCTTCAAAGAGCTTCGCCATGACGCGGTGAGTAATGGTGGCGCCCACCTGGGACTTAATATCATCGCCTACGATGGGCAGCCCGGCATCTTCGAACTTCTTCGCCCACTCCGGATCAGAGGCAATAAAGACCGGCAAGGCATTGACAAAGGCGCAGCCGGCATCGATCGCCGCCTGGGCGTAGAACTTATCCGCTTCCTCAGAGCCCACCGGCAGGTAGGAGACTACGACGTCGGCGCCGGATTGGCGGAGTGTGGCGGGGACGTCGGCAAGCGGGGCTTCCGATTCCGCGATGGATTCTTGGTAGTACCGGCCGAGGCCGTCCAGGGTAGGACCGCGCTGCACGGTAACGCCCAGCTCAGGGACGTCAGTTATGGAAATGGTGCAATTGCGGGAGCTGCGCGTAGCCTCCGCCAGATCCTTGCCCACCTTGTCCGCATCCACGTCGAAGGCGGCAACAAATTCCACATCGCCTACGTGGTACGGGCCAAACTGGGCGTGCATCAAGCCGGGAATATCTGCATCTGCCGCGGCGTTGCGATAAAACTCCACGCCTTCAATGAGGGACGTGGCGCAGTTGCCGACGCCCACGATGGCGACCTTTACTTTTTCGGACACGGTCTACTCCTTTTACTCCATGAGTTGTGGCTGTCAGTGACTGCGCAAGAGTAAGCCGAAAATTATGCCCTATGGTGGCATAACGCCATGTGGATCGATCAAGAAGAGGTAATTAGGATGATCCGGGTGAATTCCGTTGCCTATAAGCACGTGCTCTCCCATGAATGGGAGCGCGCCCACCACCTGCGCGAATTTCGCGCCGGGCAGCTCACGCGGGAGGACGTGTGCGATGCTGATTTTTTGCTGCGCGCCGCAGCAGAGCACCACGGGCGCGCCATGGATAAGGAATGCCCCGTGTGTGGCGAACCTCTGCGGCTCACGCGCTGGGTCTATGGCGAGAACCTCGGCCGCCGCGCCGGGAGTGCCCGCAGTGAGAAAGAAATAGCGGAGTTTGTAGCCGAGGGCTTGGAGTTTACGGTGCACGAGGTGGAGGTATGCCGCCAGTGCCGGTGGAACCACTTGTTGCGTTCTGCTACTGCATTTAACGCGTGTTAGTTTCCAGCGCACCGCCTTAGGCAGTAAGCTGCAATTATTTAGTTTGTGATCAGGGATGAATGAGGACACGAATCAGTGACCGAGAAGGAATCTACCGGCAAGTCCACTAAGGTGGCTCGCCCCAGCAAAAAGCAGGCGACAAAGAAGCGCCGCATCTGGCCGTGGGTCGTTTTGGCGTTCCTACTGGTCTTTGTAGCACTGCCCGCAGGACTTTTTGCCTACGCATACTCGCAATACTCCGTTCCGGAGCCCAAGGACCTGGCCAATAACCAGGTCTCTACCATCTACGCGGGTGATAATCAGACCCAGCTCGCCCGCCTGGTGCCGCCGGAAGGCAACCGCACCCACGTGAAGCTGGATGAAATCCCGGAATACGTGCAGGACTCCGTGCTGGCCGCGGAGGACCGTGACTTCTGGGATAACTCCGGCTTCTCCTTCACCGGCCTCGGCCGCGCCGTGGTGGGTAAGCTAACCGGCAATGAAGATGCTGGCGGCGGTTCCACCATTACCCAGCAGTATGTGAAAAACACGCTGGTGGGCAACGAATACTCCTACGTGCGCAAGATTCGCGAGCTCATCTACTCGGTGAAGATGACCAATGAGTGGGATAAGGAGGATATTCTCAACGCCTACCTCAACACCGTGTACTTCGGCCGCAATGCCTACGGCATCCAGGCGGCATCCAACGCCTACTTTGATAAGGACGCCAAGGACCTCACTCCGGAGGAAGGCGCCATGCTCGCTGGCCTCATTCAGTCCCCGTCCGGCCTCGACCCGCGCGTGAACCAGGAGGGCTCCGAGGACCGCTGGAACTACGTCCTTGATGGCTTGGTAGACATGGGTGACCTCACCCAGGAACAGCGTGATGGCATGGTCTTCCCAGAGACCCGCGACCCAGCTGAGTACTCCGCCTACACCGAAGCCCCAGGCGCTAATGGCCACATCAAGGATCAGGTCATCCGCGAACTGGAAGAGGTAGGCATCACCGAAAACGAGGTGTCCACCGGCGGCCTGCGCATCACCACCACCATCGATATGAATGTGCAGAACAACACCATCCAGGCAGTCGATGACCAGATGGCTCCGCTGCAAGAGGATGCGCGTGCGGCTTCCGTGACCATCGATCCGAAGACCGGTGCGGTCCGTGGATACTTTGGCGGCCACGATTCCAATGGTTGGGACTACGCCAACTCCCCGCTGCAGACCGGTTCTACTTTCAAGATCATGACCCTTGCGGCCGCCCTGCAGCAGGGCATCAGCCTGGATACCAATTACTCGTCCGCTCCGTACCAGCTGCCTGGCTCGGATGTTGTCACCAACGTGGGCGGCGGCTGCGGCGTGTGCAACCTGCGCGAGGCTACCAAGCAATCCCTGAATACCTCCTTCCTTCGCCTGCAGGAGGACCTCAAGAACGGCACGCAGGACACCGCAGATATGGCGCACGCCCTTGGCGTGGCTAAGTCCCTGCCGGGCATTGAAAAGACGCTGACGGAAAACGGCAAGCAGCCATTCGAAGGCATTGTTCTGGGCCAGTACCAGTCCCGCCCGCTCGATATGGCCACCGCAATGTCCACCCTGGCTAACCAGGGCGTGTGGCATAACCCGCACTTTGTGCAGCGCGTAGAAAACGCTGCCGGCGAAGTGCTGTACGAGCACCCCGAAGACGAGGGCGAGCGCCGCGTATCGTCCAACGTGGCTAATAACGTCATCGAAGCCATGGAGCCGGTGGCCGCATGGTCTAATGGCGCTCTTGCCGGTGGCCGTGTTTCCGCCTCCAAGACCGGTACCACTCAGATGGGCGATACCGGCAATAACAAGGATGCCTGGATGGTCGGTGCCACCCCGCAGCTGGCTACCGCCGTGTGGGTAGGTACCGCGGATAACACCTCCGCTATCTTCGATCAGTACGGCGGCATCATGTACGGCGCCGGCGCGCCAACCAAGATTTGGAAGGCCGTGCTGGATAACTCCCTGGCCAACTCCGAATTCCAAAACTTCCCGGCTGCCTATCCGCTGGGATTCGGCAACATGGGCGCCGGAACGGCCGCTCCGGCCTATGACCCGAGCTGGGATAGCGGCGCTGGCGATACCCAGGACTACGAGGCCCCTGCCGAGGAAGCGGCTCCGGAAGAGGAAACCAAGCCGGCTCAGCCGGAGAAGAAGCCGGAGAGCCCGAAGCCTGCCCCGAAACCGCAACGCGGCAATGGCAATAGCGGCAATGGTGGCAATAGCGGTAATAGCAACCAGGCACCGGCCCAGCCAGAGGCGCCGTCTTTGGATGACCTCATCGGCCCCGATAGCGACTTGGCAGACCTTCTAGGGTAGGCGGCAGTGACAGCGAATCCGCACCAGCGCATTCCCGCCTCCTCAGAACCCTTGGCCCGCGGGGTAATTGAATTCCTCGGCGGGCCAAGGGGCCGTTTTGCCGGTGTACGCCGCACCCAGTGGTGGACCCCTCTGCGCGCCATAATCGCCGTCGGCTGGGTTTTCCTGGCGTGCGGATTCCTCTCGAAGGCTAATTGCGCCGGCGGCACCCGCGGTGATGACGGGGTCATTAGCCTGAATTGGGCGGGCAACCGCCAGTACACCTCTTTTTGCTATAACGACATCATCCCGCTTTACGGTGGCCGCGGCCTCGATGAAGGCGGCTTCCCCTATGCCTATTCTTGGCAAGAGGGTGACCTGACCCGCTATATGGAGTACCCAGTCCTCGCGGGCCTTTTCCAGGGGTTGATGGGCTGGATTGCCCGCAATACGTACTCTCTGGTTGAGTGGGCCGGCATCCCGGAGGCCGGATGGTACTTCGGCCTGACCGCCTTGGTCATGGCGTGCATCTGGGTAGGCGTGCTCTACATGGTCTACCTGCTGGTGGGCAACCGCACTTGGGATACCATCCTTGTCGCCGCCAGCCCCCTTGTCATCATCCACGCCTTCAGCAACTGGGATATTCCCTCCATCGCCTTTGCCGTAGGTGCGCTCCTGGCCGCCGCGCGCAAGCGCCCTGCCGTAGCGGGTGTCCTCATCGGCCTTGGCACTTCCTTTAAGCTGTGGCCGCTCTTTCTCTTGGGGGCGTTCCTGGTCTTGGCGGTGCGCAACCGCCGCTGGCCGCAATTTTTCTACGCCTTGCTCGCCGCGGCCGTGACCTGGATCGTGGTCAACGCTCCGGTGGCCCTGAAGTACCCGGAGGCATGGCGCGAATTTTTCCGCCTCAACCAAGAGCGCGGTGCGGAGTGGACCACCATTTACTCGGTGCTTAGCCGCAATACTGGGATTAGCTTTAGCCCTGAGTTCCTCAATACCTTCAGCCTGGTGGCGTTTTTGGCTCTCTGTGCGGCGATTGCGGTGCTGGGCCTGCGCAGCGCGCGGACGCCGCGCATGGCCGAGTTGGTTTACCTCATCGTGGCAGCCTTCTTACTGTTCAACAAGGTGTGGTCGCCCCAGTATTCGTTGTGGCTGTTGGTGCCCGCGGCCCTAGCCCTGCCACGCTGGCGTTTGGTCTTTAGCTGGGCGCTTGTCGACGCCCTCGTGTGGCCCCTACTCATGTGGCACATGCTGGGTACAGACAATAAGGGCATTCCGCACGAGCTGCTTGACGTTGCGATTGTCTCCCGCGACGCCCTCATTATCGCCATGGCTGTCCTCGTTATTCGCCAGATGTGCGGAAAGACCCCGGATAAGGTGCGCGATGCGCACGCCGACCGCGATCCTTTGGCAGGAGCATTCGCATGATCGTTACCTATATCGGAATGGCATCCATCTTCTTGGGATTCCTCTGCGTGATGGGAGCCTTCTGGCTCTTCCACAATCGTGAGGATCGCCGCGGACCCATCGTGCTGGGGCTTTTGGCCATTCTTTTCCTCACCATCATTCCGGCGACGGCAGCTGTGTTTTTCGCCGCAACGACCACTGGTTAGATTTCTTTTCGCCGGTCATTTGCGGTACTGTAGTGGGGTTGCTTGACGCAACGTACCCTCCTGCTGCATCCGCAAAGGTGATGCAGCCGAAAACTACTAGACCATAGGAGGTGATGAGGTCCGTGCGTCACTACGAAGTCATGATCATTCTGGATCCTAATCAGGATGAGCGCACCGTAACCCCGTCCCTGGATAAGTTCCTCGAAATCGTCCGCCAGGAAGGCGGCAAGGTTGAGAACCTTGATGTATGGGGCAAGCGTCGTCTTGCATACCCCATCAACAAGAAGGAAGAGGGCATTTATGCCGTCGTCAACCTGGAGTGCGAGCACACTTCGGTTGCCGAGCTCGACCGCCGTCTGAACCTGAACGACACCATCCTGCGTACCAAGGTTCTGCGCACCGACAGCAAGTAACGGATACTGGGATCAAGCACAATCCACGTAACCGATAAGGAGTAAAGACATGGCACAGGGAGATACCAATATCACGGTGGTAGGCAACATCGTTGCTGACCCCGAGCTGCGCTTCACCCCGGCGGGTGCGGCAGTAGCTAACTTCCGCGTCGCCTCCACCCCTCGTCGCTATAACTCGCAGACGAACCAGTGGGAAGACGGCGAAGCTATGTTCCTGACCTGCAACGTATGGCGTCAGGCAGCGGAAAACGTTGCCGAGACCATGTCCAAGGGCATGCGCGTCATCGTTACCGGCCGCTTGAAGCAGCGTTCCTTCCAGACCCGTGAGGGCGATAACCGCACCGTATTCGAGATTGACGTCGACGAAGTCGGTCCGTCTCTGCGCTACGCCACCGCTCAGGTAAACCGCAATCCGCGTGAGGGCGGCAATAACTTTGGCGGCGGCCAGCAGCGCTCGAATAACAATAATCAGGGCGGTTTTGGAGGCGGCCAGCAACAGCAGCCGCAGCAGAACCAGGCTCCTTCTGAGGATCCGTGGAACTCCGCACCACCTGCAGGTGGTTTCGGAGGCGCTGATTCTGAACCTCCGTTCTAAGTCTGTCACCCGCAACTATTCAACTAACTCAATTGAAAGGCAGGGATCATGAAGCTGATCCTCACCGCTGCCGTTGAGAACCTCGGCGCCGCTGGCGAAATTGTTGAGGTTAAGGACGGCTACGGACGTAACTACCTGCTTCCTCGCGGCCTGGCCATCGTGGCTACCCGCGGCGCAGAGAAGCAGATTGAGGGCATCAAGCGCGCCCAGGAAGCTCGCGAGATTCGCGACCTGGATCACGCACGTGAGGTCCGCAACCAGCTCGAGCAGCTGACGGATGTCAAGGTAGAGGTTAAGACCTCCGAATCCGGTAAGCTCTTCGGTTCCGTTCAAGCAGAAGACATTGTCAACGCCGTCTCTAAGGCTGGTGGCCCTAAGCTGGATAAGCGCATCGTTGTGCTTCCTAAGGGCCTGGTCAAGAAGACCGGCAACTACCAGGTCGAGCTGAAGCTGCACGCTGATGTTATCGGCAAGGTGAACTTCTCGGTCGTTGCTGCCTAACTAGGCGCACGACGGTCCAAATAAGACCCAAAGACAACAGCAACGCTTTAGGCCTCAAGTTCCTGCTATGTGAGGTGGCAGGAACTTGGGGCCTTTAGCGCGTTTTAACCGGCCTGTGGATAACTGTGGAATTTTGTGGATAACTCTTTGGCGATTTAACTCTATGTTTACGCGGAGGCCTCTTTATTAACCCGCAGGTCAGGCCGCTTATCCACGAAGGGTGTGCGTATTTTCACACCGAGAAAAACATGCTCTGAGCTGGGAGTTTGATTTGTGCAGGTCATGGGCTTTTGGAGTTATCCACAGGCTTATGCAGGGCAAATATGGGCGAAGGCTACCGCGACCTGCGATTTTCACAGCACCCTGTGGATAACTGTGGAAGTTATGCCCAGGGGGTGGTGTCCGAGCACTAGACTACACTGAGATTCCGATACGCTCGGATGCTCAAATAGCCACAAGGGGGAGAAGTCATGACCAACGCCAGCTTTGATGATGAACACCTGCCGCCGGAGCCGCCGCCGGAGGAGGAACCGGCTCCGCGCCGTCGCTATCAGCAGGAAGAGCCAAAGCGCTATGGCGAATTCCGCCAACCCCCCGCAGACCGCGAAGCGGAGCAGGGTGTTCTGGGTGCCATGCTGCTCAGTCCCCATACGGTGATGGAAGTCATTGAGGAGCTGGAGCCGGAGGATTTCTACTATCCGGCGCACACGTTGATTTACCGCGCCATGCTGGATCTATACTCCGAGGGCAAGGACGTCGACGCCGTCATTTTGGCCTCCCAGCTCGACCGCTTTAATAACCTCGAGCGCGTTGGCGGCGCCCCCTATCTCCACACGCTGCTCGCCACGGTGCCCACGGCTGCGAACGCTCGCTACTACGCCGAAATCGTCGCGGAAAAGGCAGTGCTGCGCAAGCTTGTTGATGCCGGTACTCGCGTAGTACAGCTCGGATTTTCCGGCACCGAAGATGCAGAGATCGAGTCCGTGCTGGACCGTGCGCAGCAGGAAGTTTTCGCCGTCGCCCAGCGCAAGACAGCAGAAGATTACCGAGTCCTGGGGGACCTTATTGACCCCACCATTGATGAGCTCGCCGCCCTGCAGCAAGCCGGCGGTGTGGAGCTAGGGGTGCCTACAGGCTTCATCGACCTCGATAAGTTGACCAACGGCCTTCACGCGGGCCAGATGGTCATCGTTGCTGCTCGCCCTGGTGTGGGTAAATCGACCCTGGCCATGGACTTTATGCGCTCCTGCTCCTTGCAGCACGGTAAGTCTTCGGTGATCTTCTCCCTCGAGATGTCAGCTTCTGAGATTGTTATGCGCCTGCTCTCGGCGGAGTCAGAGGTAAAGCTGGCCGATATGCGCGGTGGCCGAGTTTCCACCGAGGACTGGGCAAAGATCGATGAGACCCTCAACCGAGTGCAAGACGCCCCACTCTTCATTGATGACTCACCGAACCTCACGATGATGGAAATTCGGTCCAAGGCCCGCCGCCTCAAGCAGCAGCACGGTTTGGATCTCATTGTCTTGGACTACCTGCAGCTGATGTCTTCGGGTAAAAAGGTCGAGTCCCGCCAGCAGGAGGTCTCTGAGTTCTCCCGTCAGCTAAAGCTCTTGGCCAAGGAGCTGGAGGTACCTCTTATCGCGATCTCGCAGCTGAACCGTGGACCTGAGGCGCGTACGGATAAAAAGCCGCAGCTTGCGGACCTCCGTGAGTCCGGTTCGCTGGAGCAGGACGCCGATATGGTCATGCTGCTCTACCGCCCCGACTCCCAGGACCGCGATAATGAGCGCGCTGGCGAGGCGGATATTATCCTAGCCAAGCACCGTGGCGGACCGATCGATACCGTGCAGGTGGCCCACCAGCTGCACTACTCCAAGTTCGTCAATATGGCGCACGGATAAATTACAGGTCTACCACCGCGTTGGGATCTCCCAATCGTGGGCCAAGGATGACCAACACCAAGAAAACCGCAGCTGCGGCAAGCGCCAGCCACCGCCATACGGGGAAAAGGCGTTCGCCGCAGAGACGGGCGAACGCCGCGCCGATGAGAGCGCCCAGGGTATTGAAGAGAAGATCATCAATATCGGTGCGCCCTAGGGCGAAAACATACTGGCACACCTCTAGTACAAGGCTGAGGCCAAATCCCCACGCAGCTGTCTTCTTAACGGAGCGGCAGAGGCTAAAGACCAGCATGCCGAAGGGGATGAAGAATGCGGTATTGCCCGCGTACTCAAATAGCGGGCCAAACCAGCTGCCGCCGGAAAATTCATCCAGTGGTATCCAGCGCAGTTCTCGCGCACGCTGGTTTTCCGGCTTCCACAAATAGCCGATTTGGTAGAAAGGTTTGAGCGTGGTCAATGCGACCATAACGGCCGTCCACGCGGCGAGGGAGAGCCTATTGAGCAAGCGCTATTCCTTTCTGCTCGGGCAGACTGAAGGCGGCGGCAGCCGCAATGGCAAACGCTGCGGCGAATACAACGAATAACCAGGCAGTCCCACCCGCAGCAAGCAGTGGTGGAACGATGAGTGGCGCCACAATAGAGGCTAGCCTACCGAAGCCTGCCGCCGCTCCGGTACCACGTCCTCGCAATGAAGTGGGATATAGCTCTGGGCCGATGGCATAGAGGGCTCCCCAAGCGCCGAGGTTGAAGAAGGAGAGCAGACAACCAGCCAGGATGATCAACGCTTCCGTAGCTGCTGCTCCATATAAGCCGGCCGCTGCTGCCGAGCCAAGCAGGAATACCGCGAGGGTTACCCGCCTGCCCCAGAGCTCGATAAGCCAAGCTGCCACCGCGTAGCCAGGCAGCTGGGCAAGGGTGATGATGAGGGTAAAACTAAAGGACTTCACTAGGGAGAAACCGTCGGCTACTAGCAGCGAGGGAATCCAGATGAAGGCGCCATAGTAGGAGAGGTTTACACAGAACCAAATGGTCCATAACGCTGCGGTCCGCCTTCGTAGCCGCGGACTCCAAATAGATGCTGCGGGGGAAGGCGTGGGGTCTGGGAGGGCATCGTCCAGCGGGCGATCTTCCGCCGCGGCTTCGAAACTGGCAACGATAGCTTCAGCCTCATCATGGCGGCCCTTGGATTCAAGAAAGCGCACAGATTCTGGTAGACCGCGGCGAACATAGATTGAATACGCGGCTGGCAGCATGCCAAGGGCCAGGGCCCAGCGCCATCCGGATTCACCCGTGCTCACTACGAAAGTGCCGATGATGGCCGCAAGGATCCATCCCAATGCCCAGAATGCCTCGAGAATGACTACCATCCTTCCACGGACCCGTCGAGGCGCAAATTCGGATATGAGCGTGGAGGCAACTGGTAGCTCGGCTCCGAGGCCCAGCCCGACGATGAATCGGAAGAAGATGAGAACCGTAAGTCCCCCAGCTAGCGCGGAAGCCCCTGTTGCCAAACCGTAGATAAGCAAGGTGAGAGAAAAGACATTGCGGCGGCCGAATTTATCTGCCAGCAATCCGCCAAAGGTTGCACCGAGCGCCATGCCAAGGAATCCCGCCGAGGCTAACCAAGAGGTCTGGCTAGGACCTAGATCCCAGTGAACGGCAAGGGCGGCCATGATGAAGGAGATTAGCCCTACATCCATGGCATCAAGCGCCCATCCAAGGCCAGAACCTAGGAGTAGGCGCTTGTGCTTAGAGGTGACGGGAAGGCGATCGAGACGTTCGGTGCGGCTGAGCATGCGATAATACTATCGTTGAACAGAAAAACCTTTCAGGCGTAGTGAGTTGGTAACTACAAAAACCGAGCTCAGTGCCATCGCGAGGCCGGCCAGCAGGGGGTTGAGCCAGCCCAGCGCGGCCACGGGAATGAGTACGACGTTATAGGCAAAGGCCCAGAAAAGGTTGCCCTTAATAATTGCTAGTGTGCGGCGCGAGAGCCGAATAGCATCAGCGGCGCAACGCAGATCGCCATTCATGAGGGTGATATCGGAGGCTTCAATGGCAACGTCGGTACCCGCGCCCATGGCAAGACCGAGGTCGGCTTGGGCCAGTGCGGCGGCGTCATTAATGCCATCGCCCACCATCGCCACGGTGTGCCCCGCGGCCTGCAACTCCTTGATGTGGTCTACCTTGTCTTCCGGAAGAACCTCGGCGCTGATGCGGTCGATCCCTACCTCGGCGGCCACGGCTTGAGCGGCCCCGGCATTATCACCGGTCAGCAGGTAAGGGGTGAGCCCCAGTTCCTTCATCTGCGCCACGGCGGCGGCCGAGCTGGGCTTGATGGTATCGCGGACCTCAATGACGCCTGCGGGCTGTCCGTTGACGGTGACGACCACCGGCGTGGCACCAGCGTCCTGTGCGGCGCGGAACGGCGCTTCCAGGTCGCCCAACGGGCCTTGGCGCTTGCCGACGCCCACCCGGACCCCCTCCACAGTTCCTTCCACGCCACCCGGAACCACTGCGAAGTCGGTAGCCGGCTGAACGTTGCGCTCTCTTGCGATGGCGCGAGCGATGGGGTGTTCGGAGTTGTGTTCCACGGCCGCGGCCAAGTCGAGGACGTCGCCGTGTACGGCGGTGACGGACATCTCTCCGGCCGTGACCGTGCCGGTCTTGTCCATGACGATGGTATCGATTTGCCGCGTAGATTCCAGGATCTCAGGGCCCTTAATGACAAGCCCGAGCTGCGCGCCGCGGCCGGTGCCGACGAGGATCGCGGTGGGCGTCGCCAAGCCCATAGCGCAAGGGCAGGCCACAATGAGGACGGAGACCGCGGCGATAAAGGCTGGGGCCACCCCGCCGAAGAAGAGATGAACAAGGAGTGTTAGCGCTGCTACGGCAATGACCGCGGGGACGAAGACTTGCGCAATGCGGTCCACGAGGCGCTGTACTGGCGCCTTGGACGTTTGTGCATCCGTGACCAGCTGGGCCATTTGGGCCAGTACCGTATCCTCGCCCACCTTGGTCGCTCGAACCTCAAGCTTGCCAGAGGCATTAATGGTCGCGCCGGTCACGGCATCGCCGGAGCCGACCTCGACGGGCACGGACTCGCCGGTAATCATGGAGGCGTCGACCGCCGAGCTACCGGCAACAACGATGCCATCGGTGGCGATCTTTTCGCCCGGGCGTACTACGAAGACATCGCCTACCTGCAACTGGGCAATGGGAATGCGCTGCTCGCCTCCCTCCCTCAGCACCGAGGCTTCCTTAGCGCCTAGGGAGAGCAGCTCCCGCAGGGCCTCAGAGGACTGGCCTTTGGCCCGTGCCTCGAACCACCGACCGAGCAGGAGGAAGGTAATGATCATGCCCACGGACTCGAAATAAATGTGATCCATCTGCGCCGCGTTCGCGTCCAGCGTCATGTGCATTTTCATGCCCGGTTCGCCCGCGTTGCCGAAAAATAGCGCCCATAGCGACCAAAAATAGGCCGCAGAGGTTCCCATGGTGATAAGCGTGTCCATGGTAAAAGAACCGTGCTTGAGGTTCGTCCACGTAGCGGTGTGGAAAGGCGCGCCACCAAAGATATAAACGATGGTTGCCACGATGGCGCAGGCCCACTGCCAATTGGGAAATTGCAGTGCTGGCCACATCGATACCACCATGAGCGGTAGCGATAGAGCACCGGAGATAACGGTGCGGCGCAGCAATCCCCCGTCACTGCTCTTCTCGGCTTCGGGCTCCTCCGTCTTCGCCGCCGCCATATCGAAGGCGCCGTAACCTGCGCCCTCTACCACCGAAATGAGCTCTTGTGGACTTACCGTCTGGGAGTCATACTCGATGGCCGCCGCCTCGGTAGCGAAATTGACGCTGGCGCTTACACCCTCGAGCTTGTTTAGCTTGCGCTCGACGCGGGAGGAGCAGGAGGTGCACGTCATTCCCGTTACGCCAAGGTCCAAGTGGGACATGGTGGTGCCTACTTCAGCGTGTAGCCGGCCTCTGCCACGGCGGCCGCTACCTGTTCGTCGGTGAAATCGGTGCCAGTAACCGTGACGGCGCCGGTGGTATGGTCCGCAGTGACCTCGCTAACGCCGGAAATTTCACCGACCTCTTCCTTTACCGACATTTCGCAATGTCCGCAGGTCATGCCCTCTACGGTGTAGTTCTTGGTGCTCATAATGATCCTTTCTTAGAGTTGGTTTCTAGGCTCATTCTATACCCCCTAGGGGTATATGACAAGGATTTTTCATGTACGTTGGGGAATAAAGCAATCCGCAAAGGAGTTAGAACAACCATGGCTACTATCGATGTCACCGAAGAAAACTTTGAAGAAACCGTTACCGGCGAGGGCATTACGCTCGTAGACGCTTGGGCCGATTGGTGCGGCCCCTGCAAGCGCTTTGCGCCGGTTTTTGAAAAGGCCTCCGAAGAGCACACGGATGCTACCTTTGCCAAGCTCGATACCGAGGCTAACCAGGGCCTCGCATCCGCGCTGGAGATTCAGTCCATTCCTACGTTGATGATCTTCCGCGATGGCATCCTTGTCTTCCGTGAAGCTGGAGCTCTGCCTCCCGCGGCCTTGGAGGACCTGTTGAAGCAGGTGAAGGACCTCGACATGGAAGAGGTTCGCCGCCAAGTAGAAGAGCAGAATGCGCAGGGTTAAACCCACCAACTTCCTCGGCGCTTTCTGGTGAGTATCGCTAAACTCGCTAGAAAGCGTCTTTTTTATGACCAAAGGAGAAGATAATGGCTAATCCCTTCAGCAAGGGCTGGAAGTACATGATGAGTTCCTTCGATCAGAAGATTGATGAGAACGCTGACCCAAAGGTGCAGATCCAGCAGGCCGTCCAGGCTGCGAAGGAGCAGCACCAGCAGATTTCTGATCACGCTGCAGAAATCATCGGTCATAAGTCCCAGCTGGAGATGCAGATGAACCGCCTGGTTAAGTCTCAGCAGGATTACCAGTCTCAAACCCAGCGTGCGTTGGAGCTGGCGGACTCTGCAGAGGACCCGCAAAAGGCCTCCGAGTACAATCAGGCTGCCGAAGTTGTTGCTTCCCAGCTGGTTGCAGTGGAGCAGGAGCTGGAAGACGTTAAGCAGCAGTACGCAGCCGCAGAGCAGGCTGCCGCGCAGGCCAAGAGCCAGCAGCAGCAGTCTGAAGCGCGCTTGAAGGAACAACTAGCGCAGGTTAGCCAGCTGGAGGCTCAGGCGGACCAGGCGGCTATGCAAGAAAAGAACGCCCAGGCTATTGATTCCATGAATCAGCTCAACCCGGACGATTCCGTACCTACTCTTGATTCCGTGCGTGCCAAGATTGAAAAGCGCTACGCCGATGCCCTTGGCGCCCAAGAATTGCAGCACGCCACCGGCGGCGATCGCATTAATGAGATCCAAGCCGCCGGCAATGACATGAAGGCGACTGCGCGCCTCGATGCCATCCGGGCGGATCTTAAAAAGAAGAAAGAGCTCGAATCCGGGGATTAATTCTGCCGGCGAACGTTAATCAGAACCCCACGAATACCTGAGTGGAATCCATCGCGCAGGTTCACGCGCTGGGTTTCGGTCAGGGTGTATTCGTGCAGGGTTTCGCAGGCAAACTGCAATAGTGGGCGGTCGATCTCCGGGGGAAGCCCGCCGCCTGAAAGTAGGTGTGCCTGATCGCGCTGCTCGGTGCTAGCAGCGTTATCGAACCACCACGAGGCGTACTGCTGGCCCACATCAAAGGGGGATTGGAACCCAGCCGAGCTCCATACTTCCTCCGGCAGCGGCACATACTTAGAGCGCAGCTTGCGGCGCGGTGCCATCATGGATGGCTTGGGCGCCGGCTTCTCCGCCGGGGAGTCTTCCTCGGCGGGGGAATCCTCTGCGGCATCCGCCTTGGGAGGAGCCGGCTTGGGCGTCGGGGCCGGGGTGGGCTTTTCTGTGGCGCCGAAGGCTGCCTCCACCTCTGAGGGCTCGCCGCATTCATCCGGTTCGGGCATTTCCTCGCCATCTTTATGCGCATTTTCGCGCACCACTGGAGGAAGCGGGCCTTCTAGGACCTGCAATTCCATAGCGTCTGCGAAGTCCTCGCGAGGATCCAAGATGGTGGTGGAATCGCAGGCATGGCGCAGTGCGGAGGACATGGAGTCCCAGCCAAACCCATAAAGATGGACACGGATGCCGTTATCCACGGCCGCTTGAGCGCCGGGAATCATGTCCGCATCGCCACTGACGAGCACAAAGTCAGTGAATTGGCCCTTCATGGCGGCGATGACCATGTCTGCCACGAGGCGGGTATCTACGGCCTTTTGGGTGCGGCGTTCGCCCCATTCGATGAGCTGACCGGTGCGCAGTTGCACGCCTTCGCAGGTGCGCAAGGCACGCTGGTAGCGGTGCGGGCCGGTGTCGGGAATGCCGTCATACCAGTATTGGCGTTGGATGGGGGTCCCAAGTTGGTTCTCGATCATCCCGCCCATAGTGCTGACCACCTCGGGCAGATCAATCTCTAGTTGTGCGCGGGCACCCGTTTCCCACGAGTTATAAAAGCTAGCGAGCAAGTATGAGGTATCGACAAAGACGAGTGTGCGTTCAAGCATGGCTCCTAAGTTCCGTTCTAATTGTTCTAAATAAAAATCTTTGTGGTTTCCAGTGTGCCCCATTAGTCACAAAACGTCGATAACCTTGGACAAAATCCCAGCGCAGCGGCGGCAAAAAAGTTTTCTCTTTGGAAGTATTGCAGGGGTGGGGTGTTGCCGATATGGTTGGTTACACAAGTAACTAACCAACTAACCGAGGGTCAATGGATAATTCCACGCAACCACTCTTCCGCCAGATTGCTTCCTTGGTGGAGGACGCCATCGTGGACGGAACCTTGGGTGAGGGGGATAGGGCCCCTTCCACTAATGAGCTTGCTGATTTTCACAACATCAACCCGGCCACGGCCCGCAAGGGCATCAGCCTCCTGGTGGATATCGGGGTGCTGGATAAGCGCCGTGGCATCGGCATGTTTGTCGCAGACGGTGCCTTAGCGAAAATTCGCGAGCGGCGGAGAGCGGACTTTGCGGCGGAATACATGGCACCGCTGGTTGATGAAGCCGTTCGCCTTGGCTACAACCGCGCCCAACTCCACGACCTATTTGATCGCGTTGCAGAAAGCCGAGGAATGTACTCATGATTACAACACGAGATTTCACTTTTGCCGATGGCCTCACGCACGGCTTAGTTGGCCCCAACGGCATTGGCAAAACCACGCTACTGCGCAAAATCGCTGGCCAAATCCAATCTGGCGGTATTACGGTCTTCGGGGAAGAGCCCTTTGACAAGCAAGCGGTCCTTAACCGGGTTATTTTGATGGGGATTGATAACCCGCTGCCGGATTCCTGGGGCATCGGAAAGCTGGGCGTTATTGGTAAGGCGCGCTGGCCGCGTTGGGATGAGGAGCGTTTCAATGAGTTGTTGGTTCGCTTCGACGTGCCGGCCAAGGCCTATTCTTCCTTGTCCCGTGGGCAAAAGTCTGCGGTGGGATTCATCTTTGCCGTAGCTTCCGGCTGCGAAGTCATGCTTCTCGACGAACCCTATCTCGGCCTTGATACACAGCGCCGCGAACTCTTTTATCAGGTGCTGCGCGAGGAGCACGGCCGTACCATTGTCATCTCCACCCATCACCTCAATGAGGTGGCGGGCCTACTCGATACCGTTTCTCTCATGGGCGATAGTCCAATTTCCGGTCCCATCGATGACTTCATCGAGGGAATTCTGGAGCTCACCGGCTCTTCTGAGGCCCTCACAGCAGCGGTCACAGAGCTCGACCTCCGCGTGCTCAGTAGGGAAACCACAGGCTTGGGGGACCGCGTGCTTATCGACGCCCGCTCCGCTTCCACCGACCCCATTTTCCGCACTGCCCAGGCCTACGGCCTGCGAGTCAATGAGGTCTCCTTGGAGCGCGCGGTCTTGGCATTGGAGGAAAAAGCATGAAGCTACTGTGGTACCTAGGCGATTGGTGGAGCTGGTCCTTCTTCTTTTTCGCTTTGTTGGTCATGCCCGTCATGGCGCAGGGAACGTGGAACGTGTTCCCGGTGATCTTTTCCTTGTCGTTAATGTTTACCCTGGCACCAGACTTTAAGAAGTATCAGCTGGTGGGTCTAGGCTCGAAAATCTGGAATGAGCATCGCCGCAGTCTTGTTGCCCTGTGCGCATTGGCGGCAGCTATTGGCGCCCTCACCGTGCAGTTGTGGTGGGCATTGCCCATTTATGCTGTCGCAGCGGCGTTGTCGATGTACCGCAGGCCTGCTCCTACGCGGACCGGCTACACCACCAGCGGTACCCAACCCTCAAGCGGCTTCGGATGGTTCCCTCGCACCTTGACCGGGCAAGCGATATACCGTCCACAGGTCAAGGCCTGGGGTGCAGCGTGTCTGGCACAAGCAATCGGGTTTGTCCTTAGCCGGTATAAGGAGGAAATTCCGTTGCTTGGTTTCCTTGGCATCTTCATCTGGGCACTGTCAATTGCGATGCTATTCGCAGCATTCCACAGCTTGCGAGTATCTCTGCGCGAATACACGGTACTTGGTGGAAGCCGTGCTGTTTGGTCCCGGCATACTGCCGTGCTCGGCCTGATACCTGTCCTAGTCGCGAGCACCTTTAGCGCAGTACTGACGAATGACGGTGAACTTGTAGCGGACATCGTGCTGCTCAGTGCCACCTGTGCCCCTGTGGTGGTCAGTGTGGAATTTCTGGGAAAGAAGAACTGGTACCTACCCGCTCTCTATCTGGTCCTTGTTACCGCGATGGCTCTTCTGCATATTCTGGTGCCGGTCTCCGCGGGTGCCAACCTTTTGTTGGCGGTCGTCTTCTATGCAGTCTGGGCATTGACGCTGCCCAGCTACATTCGCCGAGCAAATGCACACCGTGGCGGAATGAGTGCTTGGATGGGCATATCTTAAACCGCTCAAAAGGAGCGTATGCCTGGGGATTTGTGTTTGTTCAAGTCGCTGTGTAACTTAATACGAGTCAGCGCGACCGACAGCGCCCCACAGGAACACCAAAGTTCCTGGCTGAAGCGGCGATAGGAAAACAGGCCCTGACAAAACAAAATTCTTTTTGCTCACAATGAGCTGCACGCCAGAGCGTGTGTGACTGTTGTGTGGTGATGATGTTTGAGAACTCAATAGTGTGCCAATGTACTTTTTATTTTTTGTGTGCATGGTTGTGTGTTGATTGGTTTGTCTGCCAATGGGCCTTTAGGTGGTTTGTTGGTTGGTGTGTGCCG
>NZ_JAKRNE010000014.1 GCF_022347205.1 Corynebacterium sp. ACRPO
GAATACGACAGCCGGGTCCCCGCGGGTCATCAACACCGACAAGGCACCAGCTCTGGCCAAGGCAATATCCGAGCTGAAGGCGGAGGGAATCTGCCCTCAGACGGTGGAGCACCGGCAGGTGAAATACCTGAACAACGTTCTCGAGGGTGCTGTTGCAAAGTTGGGGCAGTAGGAAGACCGGCGTGGAATAATCAGGTCCATGGGCATCTTCTCCGGTCGGCAGTTCCCTCGTGAAATCATCCTGTGGGCGGTGCGGTGGTACTGCCGCTACGGCGTGAGCTATCGCGACCTCGAAGAGATGATGACCGAGCGGGGAGTGCCGGTCGATCACACCACGATCTACCGCTGGGTCCAGAAATATGCTCCTGAGCTGGATAAGAAGACCCGGTGGTATCGGCAAGTTCCTGACTGGCAGGCCAGGTCCTGGCGGGTGGATGAGACCTATATCCGGGTCGGGGGAAAGTGGTGCTACCTCTATCGGGCAATCACCGCAGGTGGCCAGACCCTGGACTTCTACCTCTCACCAAAACGCAACGTCGCGGCAGCGAAGCGTTTCCTGGCCAAGACGCTGCGGTCGAATAAATCGGCAGGCTATCCGCGGGTGATCAGCACCGACAAGGCCCCCTCACTCGCCAGGGCAATCTCTGAGCTGAAGGCGGAAGGCGTCTGTCCATCGACGGTCGAGCATCGTCGGGTGAAATACCTCAACAACGTCATTGAAGGCGATCATGGCCGGTTAAAGCGGATCCTGGGGCCGAAAGGAGCATTCAAAAACCAAACGTCTGCCTACCGGACGTTGAAAGGGATGGAAGCGATGCACTCATTGCGGAAGGGGCAGGGCACGATGTTTGCCTATGGTCACCCGAATCCGGATGCAGTGATTGTTAGCCGGGTATTCGAGACGGCCTGACAACACAGGCACATAGCGTTGATCACACAATAAAAACGGAGCTTTCTTGGCTCCCGCCCCAAGTTGCAACAGCACCATAATTTGACCAGTAGGTCCGTATACGGCGACTACTGCTTGGATTGGGTCCTCTGGATAACTAGCAGCATGGTTGGCTAAAGCCGAGATCTCCCCGCAAGGACCACCGAGGAAATGGTGCGCGTTCAAACCGAGTACGTGTTTTCCTGATTTGGTAAGGAGCGCTGCGGCTACAGTGTGGTCTTCTCCGTCCTGAAAACGCTGTGCATGGGTGGTTGCTTTGGCCAGTAAATTTCGAAGTTCGTTGGTAATCACTCTTTAAGGGTAATAATTGCCAACGCGCTTTATCTATGTGAAGACAGAGATCGTGAACACCGGGGTTTCTGAGATGTACCAATCGCTTACAAAGCAAGACAGGACCATACGAGGACGTTGAGTGGATAGAGCGTCGAGTTTTAAGTTCAATGTTAGCTAAGGGCCTTATTAAAAGCGTTTGGCAACACGCGCTCCTATTTACCTTCGTATCTCGCGAGACGCTGACGTGGATGGCCTCACCATCGACCGGCAGCGTCAGGACTGTGAAGCCATTGCAAAGCAGCGTGGCTTGGACGTTGGACATAGGACATAACTACGTCGATCAGTCCATTTCCGCGTCAAAGAAGAATGTGGCTCGCCCCGACTACGACGCCATGGTGGCATCCTTTGAACGCGGCGAAATCGACGCGATCATCTGCTGGGACCTCGAACTACCCGCCCCACGTCGGTGGGTAGTCCGATCAGTCGGACAAAACTACTCCCGCACCACAGCGTAATAAGGGGTGCACCTTAAAAACATCCGGAGGTGGGGGTAACTCCCCCTCGTTGCCCAGAGACAAAATACGCCAGTGGCGTCTGTACGACGAGCCGAAGGTAGGACAAATTCCAATCCAGAGAGGTCTTGCACTGTTGCGGTGCGGTTGTCTTCTTTCTCACCGTATTGGACCCTGCGAAATTAATTGGATACGATAGGCCCATGTTGATTTCAGGTTCCGTTTTCATGCGGCCGCTCACCAGCCGCTAAGGCGGTTTTCTCCCTCCCGCAGGTTAGAAACCGCTCCGGTCCTTTAGCCGGGCGGCCATTTGCCATGCCCGGCTCCGTTTCAACTCCACGGAGCACACCTGATGTCTACATACGGATACGGCCGTCACGAACATGGCCAAAATTTTCTCACAGACCACAAGATCATCAACTCCATCGTCGATCTTGTAAAACAAACCTCCGGCCCCATCATTGAGATCGGGCCAGGAAGCGGTGCCCTCACTCACCCGATATCCCACTTGGGGAGGGCAATAACGGCAGTTGAGGTAGACGCAAAACTAGCTGCCAAACTCACAAAAAAGACCGCCTCGGCGTCGGTCGAAGTGGTCCATGATGATTTCCTCAACTTCCCGTTACCCGCCACTCCCTGCGTCATTGTGGGAAACATTCCCTTTCACCTCACCACTGCCATTCTTCGAAAGCTGTTGCATGCGCCGGCATGGACTGACGCTGTACTCCTCATGCAGTGGGAAGTCGCTCGCCGCCGGGCCGGGGTAGGTGCAAGCACGATGATGACAGCTCAGTGGTCCCCATGGTTCACGTTTCACCTTGGTTCCCGAGTACCAAGGTTTGCTTTCCGGCCACAGCCAAACGTTGACGGGGGGATCTTAGTGATCCGCCGGGTGGGTGACCCGAAGATCCCGATAGAGCAACGCAAAGCCTTTCAGGCGATGGTGCACACCGTTTTCACCGCCCGGGGACGCGGGATAGGGGAAATTCTCCGAAGGGCAGGGTTGTTTTCATCACGTTCAGAGACACAATCATGGTTGCGCTCGCGAGGAATCGACCCCGCAACCCTACCTCCCAGATTGCACACCAGCGACTGGATCGATCTCTTCCAGGTGACTGGTTCCTCTTCACCGCGCCATCGGCCCATTTCACAATCGGGAAGTAGTCAACGCCCTCCTCAACGGAAAAATCGAGGCCGGCGGCGGTAATCCCCCCACCACCAAAACCGAAATCCACCAGTAGTAGTGAACGACCCATGTTCGTCTACCGTGAGCCGCGTTATGGCAGTGACGTGTTCTCGTCGGGCACAGTCATAGTTCCCGGCGTTGCCAGCGACAGGGTTCTACACCCAGCAGCGGGACCGATCAAAATCACCCGCACGGGGAACGACCCTGCTGGTGGTTTAGATTTTGATGAAAGCGAGGAGACATAGCCCCTCGCCAACTCCCCGTAGCTGGCGAACAGTAGCTCCTGGCGCTGGCGCTCGTTGGTGAGTTTGCGTGCCACATCGAAAGCCTTATCGACTTCCCGGTCCAAGTTGTTGTGAGCCTTGAGCAGAATTGGGTCCATCGATAACGGGTTGTAGTACTCCGCGAGTGACCGCTGGGGGTGCCGCTCGCGTGCCCGCAGCACCAACTGTCCAGCGTCGATGATTCGCTGCTGCGCCTTCTCATCTAGTTCACACAGAGCTGGTCCGCAGTTGTAGCTCCCGATGTACTCCGAAAAACGGAAAAAATAAATAGTGGGGATACATCAACCTTCCACTTTCCATTCTTCCGGCTCAGAGTATTGAGGGGTCTGGGACCGGGTCCGTAAACCCTTTATGTTTTTCGCGCACAGCGGTTTTTAGCGACGCACCCTATAGGTTTTCCGCAGAACTTATATGTGTTTCTGTGCACCCCATATGTTGTCTGTTTTAGCGGTATTTCGTTGTTAATTCCGCACGCGCGCATCAAATGGTTATTTATCGACGACACTCCGTGCCGCACCCCTATATTTAAGGATGTGGAATCGCCTACCCCTCCGGGTTAGAGCCCGCTAGATCCACTTCGCAATCGGGTACACCCATCTGTACGCGCTGACCTGCGGCGTTGTGGGTTGTGCCGAGCGTGCTGCCGGAGTCCCTTTCAGTGTCCCTGGGGTAGGAGCGGCCGCATGAAGGTGCGCTCGTACCGCAGGACGCACTCGGACTCGTCTC
Organism: Corynebacterium sp. ACRPO; assembly: GCF_022347205.1. Lineage (GTDB taxonomy): Bacteria > Actinomycetota > Actinomycetes > Mycobacteriales > Mycobacteriaceae > Corynebacterium. The sequence goes on from NZ_JAKRNE010000014.1 coordinate 3,931, forward strand.
GAATCCGGTCAGCGGCGATGAAGTCCGAGTGGGTGCCGAACAAGGTGCGGTACTGCTCGTAGGCAGCCAGGCTGGGGAAGCTGAACAGGGATTCCGCACGGTCACTCACACCTTCCGCGGGTAGGTAGTACCCGTGGTGGGTGCCGCCGTGTTCGTCGACATGCCGCATCCAAGCGCGGGCGAACTGTTCAAAGGCTGCGATCTGGTCGGGGTCGATGGTGTAGTGGACGACACAGGTGATCACATCCACAACGCTAGGCCCACAGGCGCTCATTGGGGAGCCTTTGTCTGTGCGCCTCGTGGTGCAGCACACCAATCTGCCTGGTTTACCTGCGGAAATGCGTCAGTTCGCCAAGTTGGCGCCGAGTTCAACGGTGAGAACTCCGACGGCGATGAGGAGGATGCCGAGGGCCATGGTTCGGGTGAGGGGTTCGTGGAAGATGACCCGGGCGAGGATCGCGGTGAGAGCTACGCCGGATGCTGCCCAGATGCCGTAGGCGACGCCAAGGGCCATGCCGTCGGCCAAGGCGAGACTTAAGGCGACGAACGCCACGAGATACCCCGCGATGACGCCGATGAACCATTTCTTCACCCGGCCACCGTCGGAGGCTCGTAGCGACATGGTCGCGACGACTTCGGACAAGATGGCGCCTGCGAGGAAGATCCATCTCATGAGTTGACTCCTGCTTCCTGGGCTGCGGTTTGCTGAGCTTTCTGGGAGCCGAGTTCGACGGTGAGGACACCGCTGATGATCGCAACCATTCCAAGACCCATCACAGCGGTCAGAGGTTCACCGAAAATCGCGGCGGATAGCACGGCGGCGAGCACGACCCCGCTGGCTCCCCAGATGCCATAGGCGACGCCGATCTGCATTCCTTCGCGCAGGCAGAAGGTGAGGAAGACGAAAGTGCCGATGTATCCGGCAGCAACCACGATGTACCAGGATGGGTGATTGAGCGCCGCCTTGAGAGACAGCGTCGCCGCCACTTCGGTAGTGATGGCGCCAGCGAGCAGGAACCACTGCTTCATGGGGTTGTTCCTTCGATCAGGGAGCGAATGCTGGAGACGACGGCTTCGAGATCCGCGCCGTGGAGGGTGGACACACCTGTGGCCTGGGCGCCCCAGAGTCCGTCGGCGGCGAGTCGGGCGGTGGTCAGCCTGGCTCGGGTGGCGGCGTCGAGATCGTCCGGGAGTTCGAGCCAGCGGCCCATCCGCGTAGTCCACGGTTCGGTGAGTTCGGGCCGATACGTCGCTTGGCCCCAGATGATGAACTCGGCGCGCTTGGCGGCCCCGTGGGCGGCGACGTGAACGTAGCTCAGGAGCCGCTCGGTGGCGTTGGCGTTCTCGAGGGGCTTGCCAAGGGTGGCAGTCATGTCGTTCTCGACGTTGGCCGCAGCGTGGTCGACGATCGCGGCGAGCAGTACGTCGCGGTTGCGGAAGTGATATAGCAATCCCGGTTTGGTGAGCCCGGCCTCGTGGGCCACTGCGTCAAGGGTAATGTCGCCACCCTCCGCTGCGTTCATGACGCGGAGGGCAGCTTCCAGGATCTCGGAGCGCTGACTGGTTCGCATATAGCTAACTTTACCATTTGGTAGGTGAAGCCTTCAACTGCGGCCGCTGGTAGGGGCACCTGGGGTACACCCTATTGTTACGCTGGTTTGACGCGGAATGTTTCCTGTAAAATAGGGTGAATTCTGCCATTTCTTTACACCTGTATAATGGGGTTTAGACCTTACCTATACAGAAAGTGGTGATTGTAGTGTTGTCGTCGGATGGTTGAAGTGTCCCAGGTTTTGTTCCGTTTGAGTAGATGGGAAAATCTGGAACATGCCAAGAAAATTTGACCAGGATGCAAAGGACCGTGTGGTCCGTCTCGTGGAGGACCGCATCTTGGCGGAAAGCATGTCGATGCATCCCGCGTGCTAGGCAGTAGCTTCAAAGTTGGGGGTTTCATGGCACACGGCTCGTCTATGGACTTAAGCCTGCTCGTCGTGCGGGAAACATCCCAGAACCTGTTCCTGAAGATTTGGCTACCGAAAATGCCAGGCTACGCCGCGAAAATCAAGAGCTTCGAGATACCAACGAGTTGCTGAAGGCTGCGTCAGCTTTTTCGCCTCACGACCAGGCCCCAAACGTTAAGAAATGATCCGGTTCATCGATAAATACCGGAATCATTTCTCTGTCGAGTTCATCTGCACCGGAGTTGAAGATTAACCGGGCTGGTGGGTTTATCACCTCGCGTGGTTATCGCCAGTCCAAAGCCCGTGGGCTTAAGTGCTCGTCGCCTTCGTGACGCTGTGCTGATTGAACGCATTGGTGCCATTCATCGGGATAATTACGGTGTCTACGGCGTGCGGACAATGTGGCATGCGCTTGACCGTGACGGAATCGACATCGGTCGTGAGCAAACCGCCCGGCTGATGCGCCTAGCTGGTGTTTCTGGCACAGGCACAGGCGGATCACCAATCACAACCCGTACACCTCAACAGGCCGGATCTGCGCCCGGATTTGGTCGAGCGTGAGTTCAAATCCCAAGGCCTTAAACAAGCTGTGGGTGGCCGACATTACCTACGTGCGTACGAAGAAGGGTTTTGTGTACACCGCGTTTGTCACTGACGTTTACTCCCGGCGGATCGTCGGATGGGCATTATCGGACTCGATGCGCACCGAGGTATTACCGCTGCAAGCACTCAACCAAGCGATTGTGAGCGCGAAGGAAACAACAGGCCTTATTCACCATTCGGATCACGGCTTATAGTACGTCAGCGTTGTCTACAACCAGCGTCTCGCCCAGCACGGGATTGCCGCTTCCACTGGGACCGTCGGTGACTGAAATGACAATGCTCTAGCTGAAAACGTTAACGGCTCTTACAAGAATGAGCTCATCCATACTCGCAGGTGGAATGATGTTGTCGAGGTAGAAATCGCGACGTTCGAGTGGGTGTCATGGTGGAACGAGGTAAGGCTCCACCAAAGCCTGGGATATCGAACCCCAGCCGAGGTGGAAACCGAATTGTGGAAGAAGAACCCGCAACAGGGAATAATAGAAATCAAGGAACATGCCTAGGAACAAAACTCGGGGCACTTCAAGCCCCTTATATGGCTCTGGATGTGGTGATTGCTGCAGAACCGTCATCAGTAAGGGTGACTTTTCCATCTACGCGGTAGACTTCACGCAACATTTTTGCGGTTAACACGTCCTTAGCTGCTCCGTGTGCGTATACAGTGCCCGCGTGGAGTACCGCAATGCGGTGAGCGAAGCGCGCTGCTTGTGAAAGATCGTGCATCGAAACCACGACCGCCGCGGGTGCTTCAGCTGCATAGGCGCGAATATGCTCCATGAGGATGAGCTGATTTCTTAGGTCAAGAGCGCTGGTTGGCTCGTCCAGTAGTAATGCCTGCGGCCGGCATACGATGGCCTGGGCGAAGCTTACTAATTGACGCTGGCCGCCGGAGAGCTGGGACATTGTTCGGGATTCTAGGTCTTCTAGCCCCAGCCGCGTGAGGACCGAGCTGACTCGGTCCTGTGTGGATGTGGCTACCCGTAGTCCGCTGAATCCCGTCCGGGAATGCTGGAGTGCCAGAAGTACCGATTCGAATACGGTAAGGGTGCTTTCCGGCGGGGGATCCTGTGGCAAATATACTGCCTCGGGCCCAGTGACGTCGCCGCTGAATCGGCATAGGTTAGCCATGCAGCGCAGCAAAGTCGACTTACCAGCGCCATTAGGGCCGACGAGGGCGGTGACGGTTCCAGCTTCGATCTTTGGGAGACATACGTCATTCAGTATCTGTTCGTCTCCATGGGAAAAGCACAGGTTATCTACCCGGAGTGTGGGTTCTGGCGGAACCGTGGGCGGTTGTTCCACGAGGGGGTCCTTTCTGGGGCAGGAAGTACTGGGAGAGGCGATCATTAGGTTGAGGAGACAGTTCGGGGGCGGCGTCGCAAAACAATGAGGACGACGAACACGGGAACGCCCACAATCGCGGTGATGATGCCGACAGGCAGAATCGCCCCAGGCTGGATCAGCTTGGATACCACTGAGGCTGAGGTCAGCAAAAGCGCACCTGAGATGATGGACGTGGTGAGGAAGAAGCGTTGGTCCTCACCAACGAGCATCCTGGCGATATGTGGGCCGACGAGTCCGATGAAACCAATTGTCCCGGCCATCGAAACGGCAGTTGCCGCCATAAGGGAGACTCCCACCAGCGTGTACGTGCGCAGCTTTGGGATATTGATACCCATGGACCTAGCGCGGTCGTCGCCCATTCGAAACGCGGTCAGCGTCCACGCATTGCGGTAGAAGTAAGCAATTCCGATTAGTGAGATGACCGCGAGAAGGCCGATCTGAGGCCACGTAGCGCGCGTAAGGCTGCCCAAGGTCCAGAAAACCACCTGCTCTAATTGGGTCTGCGAGGCGAGGTACTGCATTAGCGCTAGTAGAGCATCGAAGAGGAACACGATGGCTATGCCCAGCAGAATCATTCCCTCGGTACCAGAGCTCTTTGACCGAGAGAATAGGACGATCACCGCACAGGCCGCGAGGGCGAAGACCCAAGCACTGCCCGCCATTCCCAGCGCTGCCCCGATTCCCGCCGCGGTGAATCCTGAGACGGTGGCAAAGGCTGCGCCAAAGCTCGCAGCGGCGGAAATGCCCAGCGTATAGGGCTCTGCCAAGGGGTTATCCAAGATGGTTTGCATCTCTGCGCCGGCAGCAGCGAGGGTGCCACCGATGAGCACCGCTGTGACGGTCATAGGCAGACGTATATCAAAGATGATCTGCCAGTCAATTGGGCGGGAATCGCTGGGGTGAAAGAGCACGTAGAGCGCCTCATTTGCGTTCAAACTGCTGCCGATGAGGAAATCTATGGCAATGGTGACGCATAGCAGGGCCGTAAGCCCTGCGATGATCGCTACCTTTCGCCTGCTAGCTGTTCGGTACCAGTTTGACCGGGGGCGTTGCCGTTGCGGGGTAGAGTTTTGGTCGTCCACCTCGCTTCCGGTGGCAATTGATTGCGCTCGTGCTCCGTGGCTCATGGCAAACCAGTCCAGAAGGTGCCGCTAGCCTCCACAGGGAGGAATTTTTCATGTAGTTCTTCCAAATCGGCCTGCGGGTCGACATCGGAAAACAGGTCGGGGTGCATGGCTTTGGCAAACCACTCGATGGCTAGGTAGTTGTATGGGGAGTCGTAGAAGTGATGCCACGCAGCGTAGGCCCGCTTGTTCTTGACCGTCCGCATTTCCTTAAGGACAGGTTGCCCGTCAACAACGCGTTGGAAGTCTTTGGCTGCCTGTTCGGTGGACTCGTCGTAGCCCAGGGGTACAAAGCCATTCTTCTTTGGCTGCTGCTTGGCGCCGGTCCAGTCTGCGCCGGTGGCGATGATGACGTCTGGGTCTTTTTCAGCTAGCGCCTCGGGAGAGACTTGCCCCTGCTTGGCGTCGATCATATCGTCGCCCACGTTTTCGCCACCCGCTGCGTTAACAATTTGGGCTAGGTTGGACTTAGCGAAGGTAGAGCAGCAGTCGAAGTAGCCGGGAGCTCGCCAGAGGAAGGTCGGTGTGGGGGTGGCCTTGGCTTTTTCTAGGCGCTCCTGAACCATGTTCACCTTGGACTCATAGAACTCGGCATACTCTTCCGCTTCCTTCTCGTGGCCGAGTACCTTGCCGAGCAAGCGCACGCTCGGTGCGGTGTTCTTCACCGGGTCGGTAAAGTAATCGACGGTAACCGTGGGGATTCCGGCCTTTTCTAGACCGTCTACGATGCCAGCATCCTGGGCGGCTTCGAAGCTGCTTGCGGAGACAATGAAGACATCTGGACGGGAATTCAAAGCTTGCTCAACGGACATCGAGCCGTCGTAAACTTCACCAGTTTGCTCAATATCTTCGATCTCTGAGAATTTCTGTTCGTACTTCTTGTACGTGCCAGGGTCGTTCTGCTCCAGGTCATCTGGCCAGGCAACGATGCCCTGGAGCGGGTTTTCTTTGTTGAGGATGGATGTCGTGTAAAGCATCCGTTGCCCGCCCATGAGGACCCGATCGACGTTCTTCGGGACCTCGACTTCGCGCCCGAGAATGTCGGTGATCTGTTGCTTTTCTCCGTCATCTGCGGTCTGTTGTTCATCGTTAGTGCTGCAGGCAGCGGTCATAAGGAGGGCAGTGGCGGTGACGGCTGAGGCGACTACGCGGGCCATTCGGTGGTGAGGGGCGCGTGGGGTTTTAAAACCGCGAGCCCTAGTTGTCGTGAGGGACAAGGCAATCCTTTCTTCCAAGTGGATCTATTAGGTTAGCCATACCTTTGTTTATCTACAATGGGTGATGAAACTTTTACCCCCCAACATTCCCGTTAAGTCAGTTCATTCAGTCGGCGGGAATATGTGCGTAGCAGCAGTACCGCCGTGGTTGCGAAACCCATGATGAGTCCTAACCAGACGCCATATCCTTCCCATCCGAGGAGCTTTCCAAATATCAGAATCCCGGGGACGCCAACCAGCCAGTACCCGACGAGGGTGCAGCGTAGCCCTGAGGTGGTGTCTTTCAGGCCTCTCAGTAGGCCCACTGCCACGTTTTGGATTCCTTTGGCGAACTGTTGCAGTACCGCGAGACATAGGAGCAGGACGGCAATGTGAAAGGTGGTGGGATCTGCCTCTTTTAAGAAAGGATGCAGTACCCACCTGCCCAACAGAAGCCACAGCGCGCCCATTATTCCCAGATACGTGACCACGACGAACAATATGCGTCGGGTAATCTCGCGCACTGAGTCGGCACTCTCGGCCCGAGCCCTTGTGATCAGCACCGAGCCGCCGTGAGAAAAGCCGATGCACACTTGGTAAACGATGTACGCCAGTTGGTTCACAATATTGTGCGCCGCTAGCATCTGTGGGCTAAAGGTCCCCATCACTAAACCGGCGATGGTTGTTATTGCAGCCTCCGAGCCATAGGTCAGACTGACTGGTACCCCGAGGCGGACGAGGCGGCAGATAGTCTCCCCATCTCCTTTACACGGAAGGATGTGGAAATAGGGCTGTAGCTCGGGAATGCGCAGTACCACAATCCGGAAGGCCAGGAAGGTAAGCAGTTGGATGACAGTTGTAGAAAGCCCGATGCCCGCTACCTTCCAGTGATCCGAGGCTGCCCATGTCATAAATAACCAGTTCAATGCGATATTTATAAATATCGATATCAGCGTGATGGTTAACAGGGAGCCGGGTTTTCGCATGCCCACGGCGAATTGGCGCAGGACGTTGAGCCACATCATCGGGACTAACCCGGGTGCGAGCGCAAGGGTCATGGCGAAGGTGAGTTGGGCAACGTGCTTGTCGATGGGCAGAACAAGGACCAATCCGCCTAGGGCGATGACCAGTAACGCGCCGAGAATTGCAGTGCCAGTGGCCACCGCGAAGGAGGAGCGCACAGCCCGCCGGATCTGTTCTGCTCCCGCCTCGCAATTTTGACAAGAGGTTTTCTCTTTTTCCATTTTTGCTGCTGCTTCAGCCACAAGATTTGCCCCGGCCGTCACCATGCCCACGCACATCGTGCGGATCTGGTTGTAAAGCTGCATCGCTAGGCCGCCGCCGGCTATCGCCAGTACGCCCACGGACTGCAGCATCAATACGTCCGTGGTGGTCAATGCAACTCCGGCGAGTTGTACTCCAGCGATGGGAAGGGAAATTCCCAGAACTTCGCGATATTTCCGGATGGATTTCAACCTCGCAGCCACCTTCAACTTCGGACTAACATTCGTCTCGGCCCTCGCTTCTCATCTTCTAAACCTCGCCCATTTTGGCGGCTGGTCTCCAATGTGCTGCGGTTTCTAGCGGTAGATACGCAGCACATCCGATTCATTTGCGGCCTCCAGGCCGTTGAAGCGAATGGCGCTGCGATACATCTGCACCAAAGTTGCAATCGGACGCTGCCGTCTGCACCATGGAAATTAGTGGTTCGCCCCTGCGGATTCAGCTGGTGCTGGCCGATGCCCCAGCGGTACCACCGTTGGTTGAGACCGAATCCCGTTCAGGGCTGGTGTTTGCAGCGGCAGAGACTCCCTTCGGAAAGTATAAAGATTATACCTAGTTTAGGTAAGGCTACCATAATTGAAGATTTCCACTTCAAACACTTCAGGTGGAAGGAGTGTGAAGGGTGCTGTTGCAAAGTTGGGGCAGTAGAAAGACCGGCGTGAAATAATCAGAGCCATGGGCATCTTCTCCGGTCGGCATTTCCCCCGTGACATCATCCTGTGGGCGGTGCGGTGGTACTGCCGCTACGGCGTGAGCTACCGCGACCTCGAAGAAATGATGACCGAGCGGGGTGCGCCAGTCGATCACACCACGATCTACCGCTGGGTGCAGAAATACGCCCCTGAGCTGGATAAGCACACTCGCTGGTACCGGCAGGTACCCGACTGGCAGGCCCAGTCCTGGCGGGTGGATGAGACCTATATCCGGGTCGGCGGCACGTGGTGCTATCTCTACCGGGCTATTACCGCCGGTGGGCAGACCTTAGACTTCTACCTCTCACCAAAACGGAATGTGGCTGCGGCCAAGCGTTTCCTGGCCAAGACGCTGCGATCGAATACGACAGCCGGGTCCCCGCGGGTCATCAACACCGACAAGGCACCAGCTCTGGCCAAGGCAATATCCGAGCTGAAGGCGGAGGGAATCTGCCCTCAGACGGTGGAGCACCGGCAGGTGAAATACCTGAACAACGTTCTCGAGGGAGATCATGGCCGACTTAAAAGAATCCTGGGACCGAAGGGGGCGTTCAAAAACCGAATTTCCGCCTACCGGACGTTGAAAGGGATGGAAGCGATGCATTCATTACGGAAAGGTCAGGGCACGATGTTTGCTTATGGGCACCCCAATCCGGACGCGGTGATCGTCAACCGGGTCTTCGAGACGGCCTGAGAACGCCGGCACGCAGCGGCCATCAGGAAATGAGAAACTGGGTCGTCTCGGCTCTCCGCCCAACTTTGCAACAGCACCTTCTCCTGTTATGAAACCCTCGCAATACAGATCGGCCACTCATCCAGTTTGTATTTCATATCATGCATATGAGCATTCCCTTCGTTAATTAGAGAAGGTACTTTTAGGATAAGTACTTTTCTACAAGTGGGAGACTCTATCGTGCGGAAATACTGGACCAAAAACGCACTAGGCAAGACAATGGCTGCTCTACTTCTAATGGCTAATTTGTCTCAACCAGCTGCCAATGCATCTACCTCTGCCCCTACAGAAGATTTCGGGGTAATCCCAGGAACAGTGGAAAGCTATGACTCTACAGCGGAGGAAATCTTGACAGAAGCTGCCGCTTCGAAGAACCTCGACACTTCTGTCGACTCGGAATTATCTTTCTTTGGAAATAAAGGCCCTTACACTATCGTGTCGCAGTGGACGGATAAAAATGGAAAGCTGGTTTACCTTCGGGAAAAGGCTCGGGCGAAAAACCAGAACAAACACGGTCTATCCATTCGTGCTTCACAAGCTTCAACAAAATATGCGCCAAAAATTAAGCGCTCCGGCGACCGCTATGAATATCGCCTGCCCATGGATCATATTTCCTGCTCAGGTTGGGGACCTTTTAAGAAGTGCCGGAAAGTTGAAACCACAGACATATTAACGGTGGTTGGCTTCAACAAGATAAGGGACGGCAAACCTTACGGAGTTGTAACCACCCACTGTCTTGGCTACCAAGGCCGTTGCCCGCAATGGATTATCAATTCACCGCAGATTAAATAGCAAATGTACAAAACGATGCCTCAATCGTGGGCCACGGAGCTCGCTGGGAAAGACATTTCCGGGAAAGATATGTCCAACTATGACCTGACGGATATCAATCTCGAAGGAAGCATATGCAAAGGATGCTCGTTTCGCGGCTCCATGGTGGCATGGGCTAACTTGAAATCGGCAGATTTCACCGACGCAGATTTTACGAACGCAATTCTTAGCGAGTCAGACCTTCGTGGAGCGACATTAACGCGCGCGAATTTTACGAACGCATATCTGGTACCTGTTACCGCCAGTCCAAGGCAATTCTCTGAATGTACAGGTTTGGATGCAAGTAATGCGATACTTTATAGCCCCTGATTGCGCCTACATGAATTCCGTTCAAGCCCTACGGTGTATCGGGCGTTGAAAAACGCATAGCTACCGCGATGGGGCGGGTGAATATACGCCCCACAGTACATGCCGTATGTTTAGGCACATGGCACGGCATACGCTTTAGCATATGTCCACCCATATGTAGTCCTACCTGCGGGTTCGTATGCTTATTCTCAACCCGTAGGCGAGGAAATCAGCAGACTTGAGGGCGGCTACGAGTGTCTCTGTGCATGTTTTCCCTCGTGCATAACTTTATAAAGGCGGAGGTGGAATCATGCTTCTAGGTCTCGTCAGGGGTGGCTGCTAGCGTTAGTGCTGGTTCACAATCACACCCCGCTACTTGTGGTGGGGTGTGGGCGTGACTTCCTCGTCGGTGCGCGGTAAGGCCCGCGCGTGACGTGGGCTGTCTCGCGCGCCGTTTTTCAGGCGAGCGGACAACCCTACGACGTAAAAGGGAGGTAGACAATGGGTAAGCACTCATTGGATACACCCGGTCGCAAAAGAAAAGACCTTGACGCCACGAAGCTTAGCCGGCTCGATGTGGCAATCAAGGTGATAACACTTGCGACCGTAACAGTGAAGCTCATTGCAGTGACGCTTCACGTGGGTCTTTAGGCCCGAGGGTCTCAACGAGTGGCCGCTCGTTGGGGCCCTTTTTATTGTGCAGCCGCAATTCAGGGATGAACTGTGCTGTCACTTTTAGGCTAATGCGCGCGCGAAGGTTTCGCAATACTCCCACACCGAGGCCGTAGCTACCTTTTCTCTACTGCGGGTAGAAATCTGCGTAGTCGTTCGCCCCACCTCTGTACGCCCGCGAGGCCCACCTTATGGCAGAACATATGTTATAGCGTATGTTCCGCCATATGCTAAAGCATATGTGTGCTAATTAATGGATCTACCTGCCCATTCGTTCAGATAGCTGGGCGGAAAACATTGAAACGTCCTGGGTTTGGTTCCGCTTCTTTTACGGCCCTGTGTTGATGGGCTCGGTGAGATAGTACTCGGTTTCTACTTCTTGTGGGGTGGCGTAGTCCAACGCCTCGTGAAGACGTTTGGTGTTCCACCAGTGCACCCACCGCAGGGTGGCTAGCTCGACTTCTCCTACTGATGTCCACGGGCCTTGAGGATGGATAAGTTCAGCCTTGTAGAGACCGTTAACTGTCTCGGCCAGCGCGTTGTCATAGGAATCTCCGACTGTGCCGACACTCGGCCGGATCTCGGCTTCGGCCAGTGCGGTGGAGTATTTCAGTGACACGTACTGACTTCCCCGGTCACTGTGGTGTATCAGCTGGTCGCCGTGGATTCGCCCTGCAGTCGTTAACGCATGTTCCAGTGCCTCCATCGGCAGCGCATCAGTGCGCATCGTAAATCGGGTGGCAACACCGACTATTTTGCGGCTGTAGACGTCAATGACAAACGCGGTGTAGGCGAATCCTGACAGGGTGCGAACATAGGTAATGTCGGCGACCCAAAGTCGCCCAGGTGCTGTGGCCCGGAAGTTTCGCTGCACAAGATCCGGACGATGATCCGGCACCTTAGGGCTGATCGTGGTCACCGGGGTGCGTCCACGTCGTCGACCAGACACACCTGCAAGTTTCATCAGACGTGCGGTCTTGTCGCGGCCGATATGAAAGCCCTCACGGTTCATGGCGTGCCACATCTTGCGGATGCCGTAGACCGAGAAGTTTTCCGCATGGACGCGCTGAATCTCTGGGATAAGCAGTCTATCGCTTAAGGCCCTCGCACTCGGGGCGCGGGTGGTGGCTTTACGGTAGCCGCGGGAGGTGATGAATCCACGGTCTGCTTGTTTCAGAACACGGCAGATGGCCTCGACCCCAAATTGTTCCTTGTACTCGTCGATGTAGGAGATCATCTGGTCGTGGGTCGGTCGAGTTCCGCCGCGAAAAAGCCGAGGCAGTCTTGAGGATTCCGTTGGCTCGTTTCAGCTCGCGGTTTTCCCGGCGTAGCCGTTTGAGCTCTTCTTCCATGGTTTCGCTACCTGTTGGTGCCGTCTGCTCATGGGCGACGCTGTCACGGTACCAGGCGCGTAACGTGTGGTGGGACACGCCAAGGAGCTCTCCGACTTCCTCGTACGCGCGTTGCCGTGAGCAGGACTCCGACGGACCATCTCTAGGACTTGATGGATCGCCTTCTCCTTGAATTCGGCGGAATACTTTCTGGGCATAGTGCCAATCCTTCCTTAGCAGAGGTAGGAACTAACCCCAGGACGCTTCAAATCCAACTGGTCCACAGCGAGGTCCCAATACCCGCTGGGTAGTTTGCCTCTAAAGGGCAGCGGAGCTTAGGACCCCAACCCCGCACCCTACGTGACGGCGGTAACTATAGTTCGTAGACATGACCGCACCACAAAATAAGACGCAGCACGAGTTGCTCCAAGAACGCGCGGCGGCGGTGGACCTGCGCGCCTATCACCTCCACCTCGATCTTTCGGAGGTACTCGATAGCCCCACCTACCGCGTGACTACCCGCCTCGAACTCAGCAGCAGCGAATCCGAGCTTTTTCTGGATTACCTGGGCGAATCCGTCGCGGAGGTCAAGGTCAATGGCACCCCGCAGGAGGTGGACTTTGATGGCAGCATCATCCGGCTGCACGGCCTGCCGGTAGGCGAGGAGCTCGCCATCGAAGTCACCGGCCACTCGCGCTATTCGCGCACCGGCCAGGGTCTGCATCGGATGCACGATCAGGCCGATGACGCGACCTACCTGTATTCACACCTCGAGCCTTCCGACGCCCGCCGCATCTTCCCCTGCCTGGAGCAGCCGGATCTCAAGGCCGTCTTCCACGTGCGCATGACCGCACCGAAGCAGTGGCAGATCCTTTCCAACCAACCGGAAGTCGAACGCAGCGAGGAGGGGGAGCTAGCCACCGTTACTTTTGCGCCGACCCCGCCGCTGTCGACGTACCTGACTTCTTTCGCCGCCGGCCCCTACCAGTACCAAGAGCGCACCTGGACCGCCCCGGATGGCAGCCACTCGGCACAGCTGCGCGCCTTTGCGCGTGCGTCCATGTTTGAGCACCTGGACGAGGAAATCCTAGAACTTACCGCCCAAGGCATGGACTTTTTCCACCAGAACTTTGGCTATCCCTATCCGTGGGGCAAGTACGATTCCATCTTTGTACCCGAATACAACCTGGGTGCCATGGAAAACCCCGGCCTGGTGACGTTTACGGAGAACTACATTTTCCGCTCCCGCGCTACCCGCGCGCAGCATGCCGGCCGTGCAAATACCATCCTGCACGAGATGTCTCATATGTGGTTCGGTGATCTGGTCACTCCGCAGTGGTGGGATGACCTGTGGCTCAAGGAGTCCTTCGCGGAATTTATGGGCGCGGATTCTTCCGTCCACGGCACCGACTACACCGAGGCCTGGGCAAACTTTGCCGGCGCCCGTAAAAATTGGGCCTACCTGCAGGATCAGCTGCCCACCACGCACCCCATCAAGGCGGAGATCCCGGACGTGGATGCCGCGCGCCAAAATTTCGACGGCATCACCTATGCCAAGGGCGCGGCGGTACTCAAACAGCTGGTGCACTACGTCGGTCGCGATAATTTCTACGCCGGTGCGCGCGACTACTTCCAGGAACACGCCTTTGCCGCCGCCACCTTTGATGACCTCCTGCAGGCGCTCAAGAAGCACACGGACCGCGATCTTGATGCCTGGTCCCAAGCCTGGTTGCGCACCTGGGGCCCGGATACCCTCACCCCGGAGTTGCACACCGAAGGCGAGAAGATTGCGGAGCTGGCCATCCTCGCAGAAGCCGAGGACGTCACCCGACCGCACCGCCTGACCGCTTCGCTTTTTGATGCGTCCCTGCACAAGTACCGCGAGTTCGACATCGATCTCCCGGCCGGTGATGACACCACCCGCACCATCATCGATGAGGCTGCCGGCCTTCCGGCCCCGGCATTGCTGCTGCTTAACGACGCCGACCATACCTACGCCAAGATCCGCTTCGACGAGACCTCCCTAGACACAGCGAGCGAGCGCTTGACCGAGATCGAGGATGAACTGACCCGCGCGGTAATCTGGACCGCCCTGTGGAACCTCACCCGCGATGGGGAAATGTCGGCGATTGACTATGTGGGGGTCGTCGTCAAGCACGAGGCCTACGAGACCAATACCACGCTGCTGGCTGCTGCCTGCGTCAATGCCAACTTTGCCATTGCGCATTATGTTGCAGACGCCGACCGCGAGCAGGTCCGCACCGACTATGCCGAGGCAATCTGGGGCCACCTAGATGAGGCCGAACCAGCCTCGGATGCGCAGCTTGTGCTCGCTCGCGCCGCCATCCGCGCCCTCGCCGCAACGCCGGAGGAATCCGGCACCGAGCGCCTTAAGGCCCTGCTTTCCGGTGACATTGCCGGCCTTCGCTTGGACCCCGAAATCCGCTGGTCGATCTTGCGCGCCCTCGCTGCCCGCGACGCCGTAACCGCGTCCGAGCTCGAAGAGGAAAAGCAGCGCGATAATACGCTGACCGGCGCTACCGAATTCCTCGGTGCCAGCCACGCCTTCCCCACGCCGGAGACCAAGCGCTCCGCGTTCGATAAGGCCCTCACGCCCGGCGCATATTCCAATGCCGAGGTCGACGCACTGGTCGCCGGTTTCAACGCCCCGCGCTCAGCTAGCCTGCAGGAGGCCTTTGCGGAGGAGTTCTTCTCCCGCGTGGAAGACATCTGGGCCGCGCACCCGATTGAGATTGCTAACCGCCTCATCCGCGGCTTCTACCCAGAGTTGCCGATGGCCGATGCCGCCACCACGCGCCTGCTGCACCGAGAGCTGCCAGGAGCGCTGCGCCGCGTACTGCTGGAATGCCGCGATAACCTGCGGCGCACCCTGCGCGTGCGGGCTGGTCAATAGACTGTACCGCCTAGCGCTCGCGCCCTAATTCCCCTCGGGTCACACTGTGTATAACAGTTGTTGATCCGGGGGGAATCTACATATGACGCTCAGTCATGACCGCAGTGACGAAGAACTAGTTGATGCATTTATTGAGGGGGACAATAAGGCCTTTTCCACCATCGTGGAACGCCACCGCACGCGGCTGACCACGGTGGCGCGGCGCTACACCAGAAACGATCACGACGCTCAAGATGTGGTCCAGGAAGCCTTCCTGCGCGCCAGCTGCAACCTGCACTCCTATCGCCGCGAGTCCGCGCTTTCGACCTGGCTGCACCGGCTGGTGAAAAATTCTGGCTATGACTACCTCAACCACCGCTCTAACAGGGAAAATGCTTCTTTAGATGCGGAGGACTTCGACGACGATCGCAACCCGCTGCTCGCGCATAACCCTTCCGAAAACCTAGCGGAGCAGCTAGTGGTACGAGAAGCCATGCAGCTGCTGCGGGAGGATCAGCGCGAGGCGCTGGTGCTTACCGACGTCGCCGGGTTCCGCGTCGGCGAAGTTGCCACCGCCCAAGGGGTAAAGCCCGGCACCATCAAATCCCGCCGCGCCCGAGCGAGGGAAGTCCTACGCGCCGCCATGGGGTGAGTTTGCTAATACCGACGTTTGTCAGCGCGGCGGGTAGACTCAGGGCGTTACGCGAAACCACACTCTGATTTAAGGGAGTTAGCAATGACCGTCCACGATGTTGCCATCGTAGGTTCCGGCCCTGCCGGTTACACCGCCGCGCTGTACGCGGCACGCGCCGAGCTCAACCCGATCGTCTTCGAGGGCTTCGAGTACGGCGGCGAGCTTATGAATACCACCGAGGTAGAAAACTACCCCGGCTTCCAAAAGGGCATCATGGGCCCAGAGCTCATGGAAGAAATGCGCGCCCAGGCCATCCGCTTTGGTGCGGATCTCCGCATGGAGGTCGTTGACTCCGTTGAACTGGAAGACGATATTAAAAAGCTGCACGTGGGTGACGAGCTCTTTGAGGCCCGCGCCGTCATCCTCGCCACCGGTGCCGCCCCGCGCCACCTCGGCGTACCAGGTGAGGAAGAACTTACCGGCCGCGGCGTTTCTACCTGCGCTACGTGCGATGGCTTCTTCTTCAAGGACCACAATATCGCTGTTATCGGCGGCGGCGACTCTGCCATGGAGGAGGCTACCTTCCTCACCAAGTTCGCGGACTCTGTCACCATTGTGAACCGCTCCGAGAACTTCCGCGCCTCCAAGATCATGCTGGAGCGCGCCCAGGCCAACGAAAAGATCAAGTGGGAGACCAATAAGGTCGTCGAAGAAGTTATTGAAGCCGATGGCAAGGTCGGCGGACTCAAGCTCAAGGACGTCACCAACGGCGAGACTTCCACCTTGGACGTCACTGCCATGTTCGTAGCAATTGGTCATGATCCGCGCTCTTCCTTCCTCAATGATCAGGTCAAGCTCAATGACAACGGCTATGTTGTAGTTGAACAACCCACCACCAAGACCTCCCTGCCAGGCGTTTTCGCCTGCGGTGACTTGGTGGATGACCACTACCAGCAAGCAATTACCGCGGCCGGCTCCGGTTGCCGTGCGGCAATTGATGCGGAACATTTCCTCGCAGAAAGCCGTTAATTCAGTATGAGCAACGTCAAGAAAGTAACCACCGATACGTTCCGTAAGGACGTCATCGAGTCCGATAAGCCCGTCGTCGTCGACTTCTGGGCCGAGTGGTGTGGCCCCTGCAAGAAGCTTTCCCCCATCCTGGAAGAGGTAGCGGAGGAGCTGGACGGCCAGGTCACCATCGCCAAGGTCAACGTCGATGAAGAGCGCAACCTAGGCGCCATGTTCCAGATCATGTCCATCCCAAATGTGCTGATTTTCAACCACGGCGAGAAGGTAGACGAATTTGTAGGTCTGCGTTCTAAAGATGACATCGTGGCGCAAGTGAAAAAGCAGCTTTAACTGTTAATCTAATTCCTATTAGATTAAGCGTGTAGAAATTCTGGAATGCGGCCCTAACTAAAGCGGGCTGTGAAAGGGGTATAAGGCGTGAATCGCGTTCTTCGAGTCGGCGATACAAGCGTGCGTGTAGCTGAGGCTCGCGCTACCTTGGCCCGTCTCGGCCTCTTGTCAGATTTCAAAGGGGAACTTTCTGCTTGGAAGAAGCAGAAGTACTCCGAGAGCGACAAGAGCTTTGATGCCAATTTGTCTGAGGTCCTCAAGGCCTTCCAGCAATCCCGCGGTATCGTGCCGACGGGCGAGATCGACGATCTCACCCTGCGCGAACTGCGCCAAGCCTCGTACACGCTCGGCAGCCGCGTCCTTAGCTACGAGCCTGCGAATGAGCTGGTAGGTGACGATATCTCGCAGCTCCAGCAACAACTGCAGGAGCTCGGCTTCTACCAGCAGCGGGTAGACGGCCACTTCGGTACTAATACCCACGCGGCGCTGAAGGAATATCAACACAACTGCGGCCTGCAAGAAGATGGTGTGTGCGGCCCCGCCACTATCCGCGCCCTTGGACTGCTCGGCCGCCGCATCACCGGCGGTTCCGCGCACAATATCCAAGAGCGTGAGCGCGTCCGCAACGCCGGCCCAAAGCTGGCGGGCAAGCGCGTTGTCATCGATCCCGCCTTGAGCGGCGGCGACGCCGGCCAGCTGGTCAAGGGTCGCTTCGGTGATATTTCCGAGCAGGAAATCCTGTGGGACCTCACCCAGCGCATCGAGGGACGCATGATTGCCGCGGGCATGGAGACCATCATCTCCCGTCCTCGGACCTCCGATGCGGACGTGAAATCCCGCGCCGAGCTGGCTAACGCCTTCGATGCGGACATGGTCATTTCCCTAGCCTGCGATTCTTACCCCAATGAGAAGGCCAATGGTGTTGCCACCTTCTACTTTGGTTCTGAGTTGGGCAATTCCTCGCTCATTGGTGAGACCCTTTCCGGTTTCATCCAGCGCGAGATTGTCGCGCGCACCGAGCTGCTGGACTGCGGCAACCACGGCCGCACTTGGGACCTGCTGCGCCTGACCCAGATGCCGGTCATCCAGATCGTACTGGGCTACCTGACCAACCCAGAGGACATAAAGATCCTCACCAATCCGT
Organism: Corynebacterium sp. ACRPO; assembly: GCF_022347205.1. Classification (GTDB taxonomy): domain Bacteria; phylum Actinomycetota; class Actinomycetes; order Mycobacteriales; family Mycobacteriaceae; genus Corynebacterium. The sequence goes on from NZ_JAKRNE010000014.1 coordinate 22,020, forward strand.
CCTGCCGCGATGACATTGCTGAGGCGATTGTGATTGCCGTAAAGCGCATGTACCTCATGGAGCAGGACACCGCCGTAACCGGCGCCTATAAGTTCTCCGAGCTGCTCCAGGCCGAACAGTCCTAGGCCTAGAATCTAGGCCAAAGCGCGGGCCAGGAGATCTTCGGCAGCTGCCGCACTGAGCATATCGTGCTCGGGCGGCAGCTCGAGCCGCAAGCGGGGGAGTACTGGGTGATCTGCGGCTACCTCAAAGCCGGCGGAGCGCAAAGTGTCATAAGACATCAGCCCAATATAGGCCGGTTTGTGGCCCAAGAAATCCGCCGCTGCCGCAGGATCGCCGTAATAGCCAAAGGCCTCCACGGCGGCGCTGCCGCGGTTGGTGAGGTGCATAATGGCGGCGTCGACAAGCACTGCTTCAATGCCACGCCCCATTAAATGTGCTTTGACGAAGAGCGAGGTAATGATCTCCGCATCGTCTGAAATGGGGGCGGTGGGAAGCTTGGCGGCGCCGGCCGCATCCTCGCGGGAGCAAAAGAGAATCGTGGCGTCCTCGCCCACGGTAAAGCCGCACTGACCAAAGGAGAGCAGGGTAGTAGCCAGCCACGCTTCCTTTTCAAAGGCGGGATCGACCACGGAGGCCTCCAGCTCACAAAAGGTGCTGCGCGCGGCCTGGCGGTGAATGCGCGCGCCCTCGCGTACCGGCTCGAGGATCATCGCCCCAGTTAGTGCTGGCCCTCAATGAGCGTCATGATGCGCTCGAAATCTTCTTGGTCACCAAACTCCACGACCATCTTGCCCTTGCGCTTGCCCATGGTCACGGTGACCTTGGTATCGAAGCGATCAGACAGGCGCTCAGCGGAATCGGTAAAGTACTGCGGCTGCGGTGCCGGCTGCTTCTTCTTGGATTCGGCCGGCTTACCATCGCGCTTGTAGAGGGTGACTGCCTCCTCGGTGGCGCGTACGGACAGGCCCTCCGCGATGATGCGGTTGGCAATGTATTCCATGGCCTCGGTGTCATCCAAGGACAATAGGGCACGCGCGTGGCCGGCAGATAAGGTACCAGCAGCTACGCGCTTTTGTACCTCTACCGGCAGCTTGAGCAGGCGCAGCATATTGGTCACCTGTGGGCGCGAACGGCCAATGCGGTCCGCCAGCTCGTTCTGGGTAACGCCGAACTCTTCCAGCAGCTGCTGGTAGGCATGTGCTTCTTCCAAGGGGTTGAGCTGTACGCGGTGGATGTTCTCCAGAAGGGCATCGCGCAGCAGGTTGTCATCCTTGGTATCGCGCACGATGGCCGGAATCGTGGCCAAGCCCGCCTTGGAGGAAGCGCGCCAGCGCCGCTCACCCATGATGAGCTCAAAGCCACCTTCCTCGGAAGGACGGACGACCACAGGCTGCAACAGGCCGAACTCGCGGATCGAGTGGACGAGCTCGCCCAGTTCATCCTCGTCGAAGACGGTGCGCGGCTGCTTTGGGTTAGGGATGATATCCCCAATAGAAATCTCGCGGTAGGTCGCACCGATAGCAGCCGGGGTGGCCTGGCGCTTCTTGGAGGACTTAGAGCCAGAACCCTGCTGAATGGTGGGAGCACCCTTTACGCGCTTGCCTTCACCACCCTTCCGGCCCGGCTGCGGGGTGGAATTACCCAAAATAATATCCGCGGCGGAATCGCCCAAGCGCGGCTTGCGGGTAGGAGCATCAGGACCAGACGGGATGAGTGCGGCTAGGCCCTTGCCAAGGCCACCTTGCTTCTGTTCTGCCATGAGTTCCTATCCTTCCAATTCCGCGTAAATCTCTGGGCTCACACCAATCGCCCCGGTGGTCGGGTGCGGGCGATAATCGCCACGCCGGTCAAGCTCGCGCGCGGCCGCAAGGTAGGCGCGGGCACCGGTGGACGAGGGAGCGTAATCAATAACCGTAGTACCGTACCCCGGTGCCTCGGAAACGCGCACGGAGCGCGGGATAACATTGGCCAGCACCACGGCGCCAAACTGTTCGCGGACGTTATCTGCCACATCCTCGGCCAAGCGCGTGCGGGCGTCATACATGGTCAGCAACACGGCGGAAATATGCAGATCCTCGTTGAGATGCTCGCGAATCATGGAGATATTGCCCAGCAGCTGGCCCACGCCCTCCAGGGCGTAATACTCGCATTGAATCGGGATGATGACCTCCTCAGCGCAGGTCATCGCGTTAATGGTGAGCAAACCCAGCGATGGCGGGCAATCAATGAAGACATATTCGAAGCCATGCTCTTCAAGGAAGCCATTATGCAGGGCGTCATAGAGCCGAAATTCGCGACGCACCAAGGAGACCATTTCAATCTCTGCGCCAGCCAGATCAATGGTGGCGGGGATGCAGAAGAGGTTCTCGTTGTGCGAGGAAGCCTGCATGGCCTTCTCGGCGGTGCAGTCCCCAAGGAGCACCTCATAGCTGGAATCGGTGCCGGAATTATGTTCCGCGCCCATGGCCGTGGAGGCGTTTCCCTGCGGGTCAAGATCGATCACCAGCACTTTTTTGCCCTCTGTGGCTAGCGCTGCGGCCAAGTTGGCGGCGGAGGTGGTTTTGCCTACGCCGCCTTTCTGGTTAGCAATGGTGATAAGGCGCGGATTAGTCATGCCGTCTACTTTAGTTCACGCGCGGGACACGAATGATCGTGGTTCCCTCGATGGTGCTGACCTCGGCCTTTCCACCGCCGGCCTTCTTAATGTCGGCGGCATCGCGTTCCAGTTCCTCGTGTACCGAAGAACCCTTCAGCGCGATCATCTCGCCACCCTTGCGCACGAGCGGCAGCGACCATTTCGCCAGCTTGCCCAGCGGTGCGACGGCGCGGGAGGTGACCACGTCTGCTCCCGCCACGGCCTTTTTAATCGGGCCTTCCTCGGCACGGCCGCGCAGCACCGTCACGTTGTCTAGGCCCAGCTCTTCTACGACCTCGTTGAGGTAGTTATAGCGCTTGAGCAGCGGCTCGATCAGGGTGATCTGCAGGTCCGGGCGCGCGATGGCCAGCGGAATGCCGGGCAGCCCGGCACCCGAGCCGACGTCGATAACCGTGGCGCCCTCCGGGATTGCCTGCTTGACGACGGCGCAGTTAATAATGTGCCTGTCCCACAGGCGTGGCACCTCGCGGGGGCCTATAAAACCACGAGTGGACCCGTCTGTAGCGAGCGAATCATGGTAAGCCTGCGCGAGGGGCAAGCGGGAGCCGAATACTACTGACGGGTCCATCTCGGACACGATGGGGTTCTCCTCCGTGTTTATTTGTTTTTGCGCTGTTTCTTGGTGCGGTTGTCCTTCTTGCGGGCACCCGGCTTAGGCGCGGAAGTGCGCTTGGCCTCTACCTTAGCGGCTTCCTCTTCTTCTTCCTCGCGGTCCATCTTGGCATAGACGATGCGGGTTTGGAAGAAGGTCCAGACCGTATTGGCCATCATGTAGAACAGCAAGCCAATCGGCCAGATGAAGCCGGAGAAGACCAGCATGGCCGGCATGACCCACAGCATCATCTTGGACATCATGGCCATTTGCTGCTGCATCATTTCCGCATTTTGCCCCTGCGGCGCTTGGGTCTTGCCAGCAGCACGGCGCTTTTCCTGGCGGTTTAGGCTCATGCGGGCGTTGAAGTGCGTCATAACCGCAATGACGGCGATCATCGGAACGATGATGACGGCTGCCTGGGTAGTGGTTACGCCCTCCACAATCGGCGAGTTCAAGCGCAGGTTGGTCACCAGCGGAACATCAAAGATCTTGGCATCCAAGAACTGCTGGACCAGGTCCGGCTTAAAGATGTAGTTCGCGGTGTTGGCGTTATCCTCAACGGACATAGGGTCACCACTGGGATGTCCAATGCCACCGGCTACCGCAACGGTGCGGTCGAAGGAGCGCAGCACGTGGAACAAACCAACGAACATTGGAATCTGCACGAAGACCGGCAGGCAGCCGGCCATCGGGCGAACGCCGGACTCCTTGTAGACCTTCTGCATTTCCTGCGCGGCCTTGGTTTGGTCATTGCCGTACTTCGCGCGGATTTCCTGCACCTTAGGCTGGATTTCCTGCATCTTGCGCGAGGAACGAATCTGGCTGATGGTCGGCTTGACCATTAGTGCCTTTAGCGTCCAGGTCAGCAGCACAATGGCCAGAATCCAGGTAATGCCCCAGGTAGGGTCCATTACGAGGGACAGCAGCCAGTGCCAGAACCACAAAACGGCCGAAATTGGCCAGTAAATGATATTAAGCACGAGTGTTTAATCCTCAATTGTTGTTGGTACCCGGGACCGGATCGAATCCGCCCGGATGCCAGGGGCCGCATTTGCAGACCCTGGCTATTGCCATCGCCGTACCCTTGATTGCGCCGTGTTGAGAAAGCGCCTCTAGGGCGTAAGCACTGCATGTCGGCTCGAACCGACAGGTCGATACCATCTTAAGGCCAGAGACATGTTTTTGGTAGAAACGAACCACTTTGACCATTGGTTTGGCCAATCCTCTGGCTGGGGGAATTTCCTCCCCGCGGGAATTTAGATATCCCATTGCTTGCGCAGTGCTTTGGCAAGATCTTTTTCTAATTGCTCACTGCTAACAGTGGCGCTGGCGGGCAAGGCACGGATAACAACGTCCACGCTGGCGGGCAGCTTGGGAATGAATGTCATACACACATGGCGAAGCCGCCGGGAGGTGCGGTGGCGAACCACTGCATTCCCGACGGCTTTAGAAACAATCAGCCCAAATCGCGGCCCGGTGGCGACGATATCGGCTGCCTTGTCCGTACCTGCGTTGTCGCGCGCATGCACGACGACCGTACGAGTGCCCGCCCGGCGACTGCCCTTCATCGTGCGCCGAAATTGCGTCGGCGACGTGAGCTTGTGCTGGGCTGGAAGCATAACTTATGCAGTCAGCTTTGCGCGGCCCTTCTTGCGACGAGCTGCAACAATGGCGCGACCTGCACGGGTGCTCATGCGGGTGCGGAAGCCGTGCTTACGAGCACGACGACGGTTGTTCGGCTGGAACGTGCGCTTACCCTTTGCCACGTTAATTCTCCTTGAAGTTGTGCGTAGGCACACCACCGCAGTGCAGCGGCACGCCCACTGATGAATAGATTCCATGAACCTGACGCATCACAGTCTCTCCGGTGCACGGCTAGCCGACGGGCCCAGCCGGTGCGAGGTGACGCTGTCACTTTCACGCGCAACTCTTTGTTGCAATAGACCATGCCAGATTACGTGATTTCTGTCGCTGGGAACAAATCGACACCCGGGTACACCCGAAATTACATAAATGTTTTTTCCTGCAGCTAGAGGGCCAGATTCTGCGCTCTTACTGCACCTAATCCATCACGCAGTAAGACCCACCCCAACCCACACCCGGGTGGTGAATTTTTCTCGCTAGACACACCCGCCGTTTCGGCGGTAGAACAGAAGAATCAAATTCCACAGCCCAACCGGTCATGTGGATAACTCTAAATCAACGCTTGAGACTTTTGCAGTTTCCGCAGCGTACGGCCATAAACTGGCCAATGAAGAGTTATCCACAGTCATGAACTAAGCTGTGAATAACTATTTCATCCACACCTGTGGATAACTCTGTGGAGATCGAGGTGACTCGATAAAAACCGATGTGAAAACCACGGTGGAATCCACAGTGAAAATTGTTATTCAATGTCCACCCGTCCCCGACTAAATTCCACAAAGGTAGCCTGTTGTGACTGACCCACAAGCGAACCTGCATGCCGTTTGGCGCGCGGTCGTTGATGACCTGCTCGCACAATCCGAGCAACCCAATTCCGAGGTCCCTAGTTTTTCGCACTCACAGCGCCTTTACCTCCAACTGGTTCGCCCCATCATGATGGTTGAGGGCTACACCCTCGTTGCCGCTGAGAACCTGGATGCCAAAAATGTGGTCGAAAATGAGTTGGGCGAGCACATTGCCAAGGCATTAACCCGCCATCTAGGCCGGCCGTGTTCCTTTGCGGTTACCCTTGCCACCCCGCAAGAGCCACAGCCGCCGGCCGCGGACCCTGCACCACAGCCAGCACCCCCTCAACAACAGCAACCGCCGCAGAACACGGAATCTACCCAGAACTACATTCCGCGCCCGCAGCAAACGGATGCCGCTGCACAGCAGGCCCCTTCCCAGAACAATTGGCAGTCGAGTCACGCCCCTGCAAGCCTAGATGAGCTGGCCCAGCACTATAACCAACAGCAGGCAGAATCCGCGGGAAATTTCTCCGGTGCTGCCACCAATTCTGCCCGCATCCCGCGCGAGGCCCCGGCGCACGATCCCAACCGTGAAACTTCCCTCAATCCAAAGCACACCTTCGATAGCTTCGTGATCGGTTCTTCGAATCGTTTTGCCAATGGTGCCGCCGTGGCTGTGGCCGAGAATCCCGCCCGTGCATACAACCCACTATTTATCTGGGGTGGCTCTGGTCTGGGTAAAACGCACCTTTTGCATGCCGCCGGCAATTACGCCCAGGTACTACATCCGGGTCTGCGCGTGAAGTATGTGTCTTCGGAAGAATTCACGAATGACTATATTAATTCCCTGCGCGATGACCGTCAGGAATCATTCAAGCGGCGCTACCGCAATCTCGACATTTTGATGGTCGATGACATCCAGTTCTTGGAAGGCAAAGAATCCACCCAGGAAGAGTTCTTCCATACTTTCAATGCGCTGCACCAAGCCAATAAGCAGATCATTTTGTCCTCGGACCGCCCACCGAAGCAACTAACCACGCTGGAAGATCGCCTCCGCACCCGCTTTGAAGGCGGTCTTATCACCGATATTCAGCCGCCAGATCTAGAAACGCGTATCGCGATTTTGATGAAGAAGGCGGCCAATGACGGCACCGAAGTGGATCGCTCCGTGCTTGAGCTCATTGCCTCTCGTTTTGAGTCATCTATTCGTGAGCTCGAGGGCGCACTGATTCGCGTTTCGGCCTATTCCTCCTTGGTGAATGAGCCAATCAACGTGGAGATGGCAGAAATCGCGCTGCGCGATTTGGCCCCAGATTCCGCCGATAGGCAAATCACCGCTACCTCGATCATGGAGGTCACGGCAGAATTCTTCGATATTGATGTAGAAACTCTGCGCGGCGCTGGCAAAAAGCGTGCGGTGGCGCATGCACGCCAGTTGGCTATGTATCTGTGCCGCGAACTTACCGAACTATCCCTTCCCAAGATCGGTGAACAGTTCGGCGGCAAGGACCACACCACCGTCATTTACGCGGATCGCAAGATCCGCAAAGAGATGACTGAAAAGCGCAATACCTACGACGAGATCCAGGCGCTTACCCAGCGCATCAAGAACCGCGGTCGCGCCTAGATCTCTCTACCACTGCCGCAGCGCCTTCCTTATATAAAGGAGGGCGCTTTTGTTTTTCCTCTGGCACTTCGCGGATTCTGCTCGCTCTACGTGAAGGTGGAACGAAACTACAAGATCCGAGATCCTTAGCCGAGTCACCGAAACCTGGAACAAAACCGTCCGCCTGCCGCCCACACACACTTGTAATTCCACAGAGGGCCCGGAAGGTCCGCTGAAAGTAGTGGATTAGCTGGGAAAAGAGTTATCCACAGCGTTATTCACACTTGTGTAATTTCATCTTTGTAATTCGTAGATCTTACTCACAGTTTTAAATTCCACAGGCCCTACGCTGGGAGAACCGCCCTGTGATCAGCGCTGTGTGTAGATCGGTGATCAAATGACAAAACCTGTGGATAAAACGGCGATCCCACTAGTTGTCCACAATTCGCCCCGATTGATCACAGCAAGATCACAAGAATTGGCACACCCCGGATCTGTGTCCTGAACTTGTCGTTTACCTAGTTACCCACAGATCCCACAGCGCTTATTACTACTACTAAATTATTTCTCTGATCTGTATAGAAGAAAGAGGGTGTGTGGAATTCGGCCCGGCCTGCTTTCGGCCAGGCTCGCATCGGGCAGGCAAAGATGGAATTACACGTTGTGGCGCACCGCGCCCGATGCGGTAAGTTGGAAGCCAGTCTTTTGTAAGTAACAAATTTCCTACTTGCCCCAGAGGAGCAATTCGCACCATGGATGAAGCCGTGTCATTTCGCGTGGCCAAAGATGACCTTGCCAACGCCGTAGCGTGGGTTGCTCGTAGCCTGCCGTCTAAGGTCACCCAGCCTGTGCTCCGCGCGATGCTGATCACCGCGGATGACAATGGTCTTGAGTTCACTGGCTTCGATTACGAGGTGTCCACCCGCGTTCGCATCGCCGGCATGGTGGATGAACCCGGACAGATCGCGGTAGCCGGCAAGCTCCTATCTGACATCGTCGCTTCCCTACCGAACAAGGAAGTGGAGATCTCCCAGGTAGATTCCAAGGCACTGGTTACTTGTGGTTCTTCCCGCTTTGAGCTGCCACTGATCCCCCTGGATGATTACCCGCAGCTTCCGGTCCTGCCGGAGGTTACCGGCACCATCCAGCCGCAGCTATTCGTCGAGGCCATCCACCAGGTCGCCGCCGCGGCCGGCAAGGATGACACCCTGCCCATGCTCACCGGTGTGCACATGGATATCCGTGGCAAGGACATTGAGATGACGGCAACGGACCGCTTCCGCCTGGCCATGCGCACCTTGGAATGGGAACCGAAGTCGCCGGATGTAGAAGCGAAACTCTTGGTGCCGGCGAAGACCCTGCAGGAAACCGGTCGTTCCTTGGATCCGCACCTGAATATCCCAGTGGAAATCGCTGTGGGCACCGATGACAATATTGGTGCAGATGGCCTCTTTGGCCTGCACGCGGATAATCGCGAGACCACCACGCGCATGCTGGATGCGGACTTCCCTAATGTGCAGCCGCTGCTGCCGAAGAACCACACCAATATTGCCTCCATTGAGGTCGCTCCGCTTCAAGAAGCAATTCGCCGCGTGTCTTTGCTGACGGATCGCAACGCGCAAATTCGGATGGAATTCGCCGATGGCCAGGTGACCCTTTCCGCCGGTGCGGATGCCGGTAACGCCACCGAGACCCTGCCGTGTGCATTCCATGGCCGCGATGAATTCCTCATCGCCTTCAATCCGGGCTACCTCAAGGATGGCTTGGGGGTCATCAATACCGACCGCGTGGTCTTCGGCTTTACCGAGCCTTCGCGCCCAGCCATCATGATCCCAGAACCGGAAGAGCTGCCTGAGGCCGATGAAGATGGCAACTTCCCCACACCGGAGACCAACTTCACCTACCTGCTCATGCCGGTTCGCCTGCCGGGCTAATGTACGTCAGGGATCTCGATGTTCGGGATTTTCGCTCGTGGCCCGAACTTAATGTGCAGCTAGGGCCGGGGATCACCCTTTTTGTCGGTCGCAATGGCTTTGGCAAGACCAATATCGTTGAGGCCATTGGCTATACCGCCCACCTTTCCTCCCACCGCGTTTCCCACGATGCACCACTGGTGCGCCAGGGCGCGGATAGCGCGCGGGTATCCATTACCGCGGTGAACCAAGGCCGCGAGCTTACTACCCATTTGCTGATTAAGCCCCACGCGGCCAACCAGGCGCAGATTAATCGCACCCGCCTGCGCAGCCCCCGTGAGCTGCTGGGCGTGGTAAAAACTGTGCTCTTCTCCCCGGAGGACTTGGCCTTGGTGCGCGGGGAGCCGGCTGGGCGCCGCGCCTACCTCGATAGCATCATTGCCTCGCGGACTCCGCGCTTAGCGGGTGTGAAGGCCGACTACGACAAGGTGCTCAAGCAACGCAATGCCCTGCTGAAATCGGCCTCCGCCAGCCTGCGCCGCGGCTATTCCGATAGCGATGGCGCCGCTGCGTTGGCCACCTTGGATACCTGGGATGCGCAGCTTGCCCGGCTTGGCGCCCAGGTGATCGCCGCACGCCTCGCGCTTGTCGACGCCCTCTTGGACCACATCCCCGCCGCCTATTCCGGCCTGGCGCCAGAATCGCGACCGGCGCACGTGGAGTATAAGTCCACGATCGATACCTCCGATCGCGAGGTACTAGAGGCCGTGCTGCTCACCGAGTTGGCCGCCGCCCGGCAGCGCGAGATCGAACGCGGCATTTCCCTGGTGGGCCCTCACCGCGATGATCTGGTGCTCAACCTGGGCGATCAGCCGGCCAAGGGCTTTGCCAGCCACGGTGAGACGTGGTCCTATGCCATCGCGCTGCGCCTGGCGGAATTCAACCTCCTGCGCCAGGAGGGAGGATCGGATCCGGTGCTTATCTTGGACGATGTCTTTGCCGAGCTCGACGCTAAGCGCCGCAAGCAGCTAGTCCACTTGGCCGCCGAGGCCGAACAGGTGCTCATCACCGCGGCCGTGGACGAGGATTTGCCCGGAAATTTGGAACCCATCGTGCGCTACCGCGTGAGCGTAGAAGATACCGAGACCGGTCGCATCTCCAAGCTCAGCGCCGAGGAAGGTGAAGGGAATGAGTGAGGATCAAGGGGGCGTCGGCAAGCAGCGCATCGATCCCGTCACCCAGTACTTCAAGCTGGTTCGGTCCACCTCCAAAAACCCGCCGAAGCTGACCCGTCCGGTGCCGAAGATGCCGGTGCCTTCGCTGGAGAAAGCGCAAAAGAAGGGGTATATGGGCTATCAACGGGGCATACCCACTGGCCCGGATGGCAGGAAAAGGCGGCGCACCCTGGCCGTGCCGAGCCTGGGATCCCAAATTAACCGCGAGGTGGTCAACCGTGGGTGGGAGCATGACCTGGCCAATGGTTGGGTGATGGGCAATTGGGAGCATCTGGTGGGCGAGCGCATTGCCGCGCATACGCAGCCGCAGCGGATTAAGGACAAGATTGTCTACGTATCCTGCGATAACTCCACGTGGGCAACGGAGCTGCGCTACCTGCAACGGCAAATCCTGCGGAAAATTTCTGATCGCCTAGGCCCCGATGTCATTGTGGAACTGCGGATTCACGGTCCGAAGCAAAGGCGTAATTATGAGGGGCGGCAGTGGGTCAAACCGCAAGGATCACAAGATACCTACGGCTAATAGGCTGAGGTTTACTCAGACCTGCACAATGTAAATAACCTCAGAGCGCGCCAGATTCCTATCTCTCACGGGTGTGGGGTGTCTTTCAGTAGGGGGTATCCGTGTAGAATAGTCAAGGTCTTAGAATTAGCTATAGCCAAAAGGAGAGCACGAATCCGTGGCTGAAGAACACGCATATGATGCCGGGTCAATTACGATCCTGGAGGGCCTCGAGGCTGTCCGTAAGCGCCCCGGCATGTACATTGGTTCGACCGGTTCGCGCGGCCTGCACCACCTCATTTGGGAGATTGTTGATAACTCCGTCGATGAGGCCATGGCCGGCTACGCCGATAAGGTTACCGTCAAGCTGCTGGAAGATGGCGGCGTAGAGGTCATCGATAATGGCCGTGGCATTCCGGTAGAAATGCACGCCTCTGGTGCACCTACCGTCCAGGTGGTCATGACCCAGCTGCACGCCGGCGGTAAGTTCGACTCCGACTCCTACGCCGTTTCCGGCGGCCTGCATGGTGTCGGTATTTCCGTGGTCAACGCGCTTTCTACCCGCGTGGAGGCGGAGATTAAGCGCGACGGCAAGCACTGGTACCAAAACTTCCAGAACGCCATCCCGGATGATCTGGTTGAGGGCGGCAATGCCCGCGGCACGGGTACCAAGATCCGTTTCTGGGCGGACCCGGAAGTTTTTGAAACTACCGAGTACGATTACGACACCATTTCGCGCCGCCTGCAGGAAATGGCCTTCCTGAATAAGGGCCTGAGCATTGAGCTCATTGACGAGCGCGTCACCGAAGAGCAGATCGAGCTGGAAGAGATCGCTGATGCAGAATCCGGTGAGACCAGCGCGGATGAGACTTCTTTCGATGATGCCCCGGACGCCGGCGATACCTTCAACGAAGAATCCGGCGAGGCGAAGGACGCTGCGGCAGATAAGAAGCGCCGCAAGAAGGTAACCTTCCACTACCCGGAAGGCTTGACCGACTACGTCAAGTACCTCAATAAGTCCAAGACCGCGATCCACCCGACCATCGTTTCCTTCGATGCGAAGGGCGAGGATCACGAGGTCGAGGTAGCGCTGCAGTGGAATCAGGGCTATAAGCAGTCCGTTCACACCTTTGCTAATACCATCAACACCCACGAGGGCGGCACGCACGAAGAGGGCTTCCGTGCGGCCCTGACTTCTCTGATGAACCGCTACGCCAAGGAGCATAAGCTCCTCAAGGAAAAGGACGGCAACCTTTCCGGCGATGACTGCCGCGAAGGCTTGGCGGCCGTCATTTCCGTCAAGGTGGGCGACCCGCAGTTCGAGGGCCAGACTAAGACCAAGCTGGGCAATTCCGAGATCAAGGGTTTTGTCCAGCGCGCGGTCAACGAGCACGTCAATGACTGGTTCGATGCCAACCCGGCAGAGGCCAAGGCCATTATCAATAAGGCTGTTTCCTCCGCGCATGCTCGCATGGCTGCCCGCAAGGCTCGCGAGATGGTGCGCCGCAAGTCCGCCACCGACCTCGGCGGCCTGCCAGGCAAGCTTGCAGATTGTCGCTCGAAGGATCCGAAGATTTCTGAGCTCTACATCGTGGAGGGTGACTCCGCAGGTGGCTCCGCTAAGGGTGGCCGCGATTCCATGTTCCAGGCCATCTTGCCGCTGCGCGGCAAGATCCTGAACGTGGAGAAGGCCCGCATGGATAAGGTCCTCAAGAATGCCGAGGTCCAGGCGATTATTACCGCGCTGGGTACCGGCATCCACGAGGAATTTGATATCAAGAAGCTGCGCTACGACAAGATCGTGCTCATGGCCGATGCCGACGTTGACGGTCAGCACATCGCTACGCTGCTTCTGACCTTGCTCTTCCGCTTCATGCCGCAGCTGGTTGAGGATGGCCACGTGTTCTTGGCTAACCCGCCGCTGTACAAGCTCAAGTGGTCTAAGGGTACTCCGGGCTATGCTTTTTCCGACGCCGAGCGCGATAAGCTGCTGGCCGAGGGCTTGGAGCAAAACCGCAAGATCAACAAGGATGACGGCATCCAGCGCTACAAGGGTCTGGGCGAGATGAACGCCGCCGAGCTGTGGGAGACCACGCTTGACCCGAGCACCCGCATCCTGCGCCGCGTGGATCTGGAAGACGCGCAGCGCGCCGATGAGCTCTTCTCCATCCTCATGGGTGATGACGTCTCGGCTCGCCGCTCCTTCATTACCCGCCGCGCGAAGGACGTCCGCTTCCTGGATATCTAATAGCGCAGCACAAAGCCCACCGTGGAATTACCGCGGTGGGCTTTAATTGTGGCGTCGGAAAGCGCCGGGCCTAGGCCTGGGAGCTGCGCTGATCCGCTATGGCGAATCCCAGGGAAGCGAGGCACATGGCGAGGATGACGCCGAAGCCAGCAATGATGGACAGCGGCCAGTCCGCGCTTGTGCCGTGCAAGGTGGCAAAAACGATGGCCGTAATAACGGCAAGCCCAATGGCCGTACCAATGCGCTGGCCGGTTTGGAGGACGGCGCCGGACGATCCGGCGTAGGCCTGTGGAACGTGCGCCAAGGTGAGCGTTTGGTTGGGGGAGATGACCGAGCCTTGGCCACCGCCAACAAAGGCCAGCGAAAGGACCATCCACCATTCGCTGGCTCCCCACTGCTCGGTGGCCCAGATAAGCGCAATTGTGGCCACCAGACCGAAGATGGTCACCAGCATGCCAAGTACCACGACCTTGCGCCCATAAACAGAAACGGATCGACCGGCCAGTGTGGCAGATATGGAGCTCAACAAGGCAGCCGGAATGCCTACGGATCCGGCAGCCAGGGCGGAGTGTCCGAGTCCGCTTTGGAAGTAGAGTGCCACGAGCACCCAAATGCTGGTAATACCCATAAACCACAAGGTGGCGATGATGGTGCCATTGCGAAAACTCGGGGTGGCGAAGATAGTGAGATCCACCATTGGCGGATGGCCGGTGGCCTTGTGGCGGCGCTCCCATAGCACCCATCCCACAAGGAGGACGGCGCCCAGCAGTAGGAGCCACCACACGGCCGGGGAAGCGGACGATTCCATGAAGGGGAAGAGGATGGCCCACACTGCAGCACCGAGGATCACCGCACCGATGGGATCCAGGGTGGCAAGGGCCTTGAAGGTGCCCAGTTTATTGCCATTTTCATCGCGCACGCGGGAAAACAGCGGCCGCGGAAACCACAGTAATCCTAAGATGATGGCAATAAGGCCGACGGGGAAATTGACCAGCATGGTCAGCCGCCAACCTAGGTCCGCGCCGCCGAGGCGAATGAGCAGGCCGCCCAGTACCGGTCCGATAGCCACAGCGATGCCTACCGTGGAGCCAAAGTAGCCGAAGGCGCGGGCGCGTTCCGGACCGCGGAAGTACTGCTGGATCATTCCCACGCCCTGCGGATTGAGCAGCCCAGCGCCTATGCCTTGGATAAAGCGGGCGGCGTTGAGTGCCTCCGCGTTGGGGGCAAAGCCGGCGACGGCGGCGCTGAGGGAATAGATAGCAATGCCTGCTAGGAAGATGCCGCCGCGGCCGAAGAGATCTCCGGCACGGCCGGACGCCACAAGGATGACACCAAAGGTGAGCGCATAGCCGGAGAGCACCCATTGCACATCAGACTCAGAGGCTCCCAGGCCCGATTGAATCGAGGGCAGGGCTACGTTCACGATCGACACGCTCAGCAGGGACATGAACAGCGCCGTGAGCAAAACGATAAGTACCCGCCAGCGGGCGGGATCTTGGCCGGCGGGGTACTCGGTCTGGTTAGCTGCGGAAGTAGTCACTTCCACACTTATACTCTGCGGTTTGTTCTAGGTTCAACCGCGCGGAAACTACATGTGCTTCTGCAGCACGCGGCCGAAATCCGGCACCGCAGGGGTGAGGAATTTCGAGGCCTTGCCGCGCAAGGAGTTATAAGGCTTAGACAGCGCGGGGGAGTTAATCTGCTCGGCGTGCTTATCGGCCACCGACATGATGGAATCGCTCACCTGGGCGCTGCGCGGCTCCAGGAAGGAACCGAAATCCTGCTCGGAGGTTTCCGAAAATTCCTGCCAGTGCGGATCCAAGGCATCGAGGATATCCGGCAGCACGCGGCCTAGGGCCTTGGTGATGATGGCGGAGTCTACCTTCTTCGCGGCGGCGACGGCGCCCTTGAGCGCCATGCCGGTAATGCCCGATTGCTTGGCGACGACCCCCTCAACCAGCTCGCCGCAATCGTTAATCACCGCAGTGCGCTGCGGACCCGACATAAGTTCAGAAAGATGTGCCATGCTGCACCACCTTACGCGAGTTAGGCGGGCTGGCCCGGCAGGCCAGGGAGGGTGGCCTGAATGGCAGCAATCTGATCGGCGATCTGGTTCAAGCCAGCATCGCGCGCCGCCTTCTCCAAATCGACATTAGGGGAGTAGAGGGCTACTGCGCTGGCCAGTGCGGTGACGCCAGCGGCCGCGGCGGTGATAATCAAGGTGAGATCCAGCTGGGAAGAACCGGTAGAGGAACCACCGGTCTCGCCCGGCTGAAAGTCCGGATTTACCGTTTCTTTCCAGGAATCGGCATCAGCGGCGGTGGCGGTAGGAGCAGTGACGGCGGTGGCAGCTAGCGCTACGGCGGTCAGGCTCGAGGCGGCAATCTTCTTGAAGCGGGACATGGTGGTAGTTCCTTTCTTGGGTCACTATCCCCAGTAACTTAGGTAACTTCTTTAACACTAAGGTAGACGCGCGCGCTGAACTTTGCGAACTCTGCGTTATACCCGTTAAGCGCTGGCACGCGGGCTAATACCTCCGCCATGGCGCGGGCGGCATCGCGGTGGTTGTCATGAATGGCTATTCCTTCCACCTTGGCGGTGCTCGCAGCCGCCGCGGCCGCCAGGGCGGCGAAGTTGGTGATGCGGACGTTAAAACGAGCGCAAAATTCGCGGGCTAAGAGGTAGAGCTGTTCAGTAGTCATGCTTGCCTAGGACTGTGCGGGCCGGGCACGGCGGATTTCCGCCTCCAGCTCAGTGCGGCCGGGGAGGAGGGTGCGGGCGGTGGACTGCACGTGGGCGTCGGCAAGCGTGCGGGCTGCGGCCGCAACGATGGCGCGCACCACCGCCTCGTGCTTGGAGGTGCCCTGCGCGGAGGCCAGTAGCGTCAGTGCGTGATCCTGTTCGTCCGTAAGTCGCAATGTCATCGCCATGCCTCAAGTGATACCACGGTGATACTACCCGTGCGGCAATTCGAGTCCTGAAAGGCGCTAGAGGGTAGAATTTGGGGTTATGAGTGACAATAACGACGATCTTTTTGATCGCATATTTCCCATTGACATTAATGAGGAGATGGAGTCGAGCTACATCGACTACGCCATGTCCGTCATCGTCGGCCGCGCCCTGCCGGAGGTGCGCGATGGCCTGAAGCCGGTGCACCGCCGTATCCTCTACGCGATGTTCGATTCCGGTTACCGCCCGGAGCGCGGCTACGTGAAGTCCGCCCGTCCGGTCTCGGACACCATGGGTCAGTTCCACCCGCACGGTGACTCCGCCATTTATGACACCTTGGTGCGTCTGGCTCAGTCCTGGAACATGCGCTATCCGCTGGTGGATGGTCAGGGTAACTTCGGCTCCCGCGGTAACGATGGCCCAGCAGCAATGCGTTATACGGAGTGTAAGCTCACCCCGTTGGCTATGGAGATGGTGCGCGATATCCGCGAGAACACCGTGGACTTCTCGCCCAACTACGATGGCAAGACCAGCGAGCCGGACGTCCTGCCATCCCGCGTTCCGAACCTGCTCATGAACGGTTCTGGCGGCATTGCCGTGGGTATGGCCACCAATATCCCGCCGCATAACCTCAACGAGCTGGCCGAGGCCATCTACTGGATGCTGGATAACCCAGACGCAGACGAAGAGACTGCGCTGGAAGCCTGCATGGAACGCGTCAAGGGCCCGGATTTCCCCACCGCCGGCCTCATTGTGGGCGATCAGGGCATTAAGGATGCCTACACCACCGGCCGCGGCTCCATCCGCATGCGCGGTGTGACCTCCATCGAGGAGTCTGGCTCCCGTCAGACCATCGTGATTACCGAGCTGCCGTTCCAGGTCAACCCGGATAACCTCATCTCCAATATCGCGGAGTCCGTGGCCAGCGGCAAGATTGCGGGCATTTCCAAGATTGAGGATGAGTCCTCTGACCGCGTGGGCATGCGCATCGTGGTCACCCTCAAGCGCGACGCTGTGGCTCGCGTGGTGCTCAATAACCTCTACAAGCACTCCCAGCTGCAGACCTCCTTCGGTGCCAACATGCTTTCCATTGTTGACGGCGTGCCGCGCACCCTCCGCCTGGATCAGATGCTGCGCTACTACGTGGAGCACCAGATCGAGGTCATCGTTCGCCGTACCCAGTACCGCTTGAACGAGGCCGAGAAGCGCGCCCACATCTTGCGCGGTTTGGTCAAGGCACTAGACATGCTGGATGAGGTCATCGCCCTTATCCGCCGTTCGCCCACCGTGGACGAGGCTCGCGAAGGCTTGAAGGAGCTTCTCGACGTCGACGATATCCAGGCCGATGCCATCCTGGCCATGCAGCTGCGCAAGCTGGCTGCCCTGGAGCGCCAGAAGATCATCGACGAGTTGGCCGAGATCGAGCGCGAGATCGCCGACCTGAAGGACATCCTCGCCCGCGAGGAGCGCCAGCGCCAGATTGTCCACGATGAGCTGGCAGAGATCGTCGATAAGTATGGTGATGAACGCCGCACCGAGATCATCCCGGCCACCGGCGATGTCACCGATGAGGACCTCATTGCCCGCGAGAACGTCGTGGTCACCATTACCTCTACCGGCTACGCTAAGCGCACCAAGGTGGATTCCTATAAGGCGCAAAAGCGCGGTGGCAAGGGCGTGCGCGGCGCTGAGCTCAAGCAGGACGATATTGTGAAGAACTTCTTCGTCTGCTCCACGCACGACTGGATCTTGTTCTTTACCAACTTTGGCCGCGTCTACCGCCTCAAGGCCTATGAGCTGCCCGAGGGCGGTCGCGCCGCACGCGGCCAGCACGTGGCTAACCTGCTGGAATTCCAGCCGGAAGAAAAGATCGCGCAGGTCATCCAGATTCAGTCCTACGAGGACGCTCCTTACCTGGTTCTCGCCACCCAGCAGGGCCGCGTGAAGAAGTCCCGCCTGACCGATTACGAGTCCGCGCGTTCCGCTGGCCTTATCGCCATCAACCTCAATGAGGGCGATGCGCTCATCGGCGCACAGCTCGTCTCCGAGGGCGATGACATCCTGCTTACCTCCGAGCAGGGCCAGGCTATCCGCTTTACTGCCGACGATGACCAGCTGCGCCCCATGGGCCGCGCTACCGCCGGTGTGAAGGGCATGCGCTTCCGCGGCGATGACCAGCTGCTGTCCATGTCCGTGGTCCACGATGGCGAGTTCCTTCTGGTCGCCACCTCTGGCGGCTATGGCAAGCGCACCGCCATTGAGGAATACACCCCGCAGGGCCGCGGTGGCTTGGGTGTTATGACCTTCAAGTACACCCCGAAGCGCGGCAAGCTCATCGGCGCCATCTCCGTCGATGAGGATGACGAGATCTTCGCCATCACCTCCGCCGGCGGCGTCATCCGCACCGAGGTGGATCAGATTCGTCCGTCCTCCCGTGCGACCATGGGCGTGCGCTTGGTGAACCTAGCTGATGACGTCGAACTGCTTGCCATCGACCGCAACGTCGAAGAAGATGGTGAGGAAGACGCTCAGGCTGTAGCCAAGGGCGAAAAGACCGTGGATGAGGTCCAGCAGGAGCACAAGGCTGGCGATGCTTCCAAGGATGAGGAGTAATTAATGGCACGACGAGACGTAACGATTACGCGAATCTCGCCCACCTCCGCTTTCCGCGTTGGTCTGGCTTTGTCACTCGTCGGACTCATCGCCTGGATGCTGGCCGTATGCCTGCTCTACATCGGTCTGAACCAGGTGGGCATTTGGGAATCGCTCAATAGCCTCGTCGGCGGCGTGGGTGGCGGATTCGAGGTCACCTTCGGTGTCATCATCTCCGCCTCCGCGCTTATCGGCGTTATTTTCGCCGTTCTTCTTACGTTGCTGGCACCACTGATGGCGGTTATTTACAACGCCATCGTGGACGTCTTTGGCGGCCTGCGGGTCGACCTAGATAACCGCTAGCGCCTCTCTTGCGTTTGAAGATGCCGGTACCTTCGGGTACCGGTATTTTTCTTTCTTTCGTGCGAATCTTCCCCTTCTTGTCACCGGCTAGAAATATCTGTTGAGCAGGCGATTTGTGTAAATCCGGGGATAGTATGTAGAGTTAATTCTCGTTCCGCACAAGGGCCTATAGCTCAGTCGGTTAGAGCGCATCGCTGATAACGATGAGGTCGCTGGTTCGATTCCAGCTAGGCCCACCACGGAACAATGGGGCATTAGCTCAATTGGTAGAGCATCTGCTTTGCAAGCAGAAGGTCAGGAGTTCGATTCTCCTATGCTCCACAGCATGAAGTCCGGCTTCCTCTTCGGAGGAGCCGGACTTTTTCATTTCCGCGCTCGTGCCTAAGCGTCCTGAGAAGTGCCACAATGGTGGGGGAATCGGCTGGGATTACTACTTTCGTCCATACAAACCGCAGTTTTCGTCGACGGTTTTGCCGGTTTATATGGACGTAAATGGTGAAAGCAGCGCCAGCCTAGTCTCAGAGAAGGGAGCCGATGATGGATGGCAGTGGTATCTACGCGGTTGCCCGCCAACGCGCCGGAGAGATGCTCGGCTCGCAGGCGCAGCGTCCTTTTGGTCCCGACTGGGAAGTATTCAAAGTCCGCGGCAAGGTTTTCTTGTTGTTGACCGCGGTGACCGGCCAAGAGCAAATGATTGTTAAGGCCGACCCGGAAGACGGACAGGCTCTACGGCAGCAATACCCGTTCATTGCGCCGGGGTATCACATGAATAAGAAGCACTGGGTTTCTGTCTATCCGCACGCAGAGTTGCACCAACAGCTGATAGAGGAGCTGGTGACGGATTCCTACCGTTTGGTGGTGGAAAAGCTGCCGAGAGCGCAGCGGCCGATTTAGGCGAAAGGAACTTGCGGCCGCAAAGTATCTTTGGGGAGAGTTCTCAGGGGGTTGGATTTGAGGTTCAAATTCAGTACCAGATGAATTTATAAGTAGTAAAAACGAAAATAGCCCCAGAGGAAATCTGGGGCTTTAATTGGGATGGGTTAGATAGTAGAAACCCAAGTTGCAGTATCGGAGCTGAAAGAGAAAGTGGGCTTCCAAATTAGACGGTATTCACCTGGGTCCGCGCCTTCAAAGTAAAGGCTTCCAGTAACGGTGCCACCTGGGGTTAGTTTGCCCGAATCTAGCTGGTCATCAAATCCATTGATAGCGTAATCGGAGACTACACCGGCCGGAGTCTGAACGCTCCAGTCGAAAGGATTAAAGTCCTTCTCCTTATCGCTGTTGTTCACGTAAGTGACTTCAGCTCCAAGATAGGTGTCGCCGAAAACATCGGTGGAAGGCTGAGCATTGTTGATTGTAATTTCTAGCCCGTCCTTGGTGGTGTAGGTTTCACCCAGTGCGAATTCAGTGGACTCATCCTTGGCGGGCGCTTCATTTCCCTCGTCATTGTTAGACGCATTGTTGGAAGACTCAGAGCCCTGAGAGCCAGAATTAGAGGAGGAATCGTTCGAATCCCCTCCTCCTGCAATCGCGCTGATAATTCCGATGACAACGATGATTCCGAGAATGATAAGACCCCACTTCATGCAGCCGCCTTTCTTCTTTTGGGGCTGCTGAGGGGTCGCGAAGCCCGGCTGCTGAGGAACGCCGTAACCCTGCTGTGGGTTTGGCTGCTGGGCACCATAGGGCTGCTGGGGATTTGGCTGTTGAGCACCATAGGGCTGCTGCCCGTATGGGCTATCGTCTTGGTTATTGGGGTCGGGAAATTGAGGTGTAGACAAAGGGGTACTCCTTCAGAGAGAGATGATGGTGCGAACTTCTTCGCATCGTTAAAATTTTAATGTTGCTAGGTCAACAAGAACAAATAATGGTGTTATAAACTGGGGTAAAGACTTGGGCTGTGAATTGGCGTTCGGGGAGTGGCGAGTCACTTTAGATTTAAAGCCTTGTTGTTAAGATAAATCTCATGACCGAGCGCGATGACTTCTGGCTAAATGATGAAGAACTGGCATCATTTATGTCCCTAATGAGCGTAAATATTCGCTTGACCAATATTTTGGATGCTCAGTTGCGTGATGACGCAGGTCTGAGCTTTTTTGAGTACACGGTGCTCTCGCGGCTTTCTGAAGCAGAGAATCGCGAAATGCGCATGCGTGACCTTGCATTGACTGCGAACGGATCTCTGTCTCGTTTGAGCCAGGTCGTTACGCGCTTAGAAAAGCAGGGGTGGGTTGTGCGCCAGCCGTGCCCGACTGATGGGCGCACCACCATGGCACAGCTGACGGATAGCGGCTGGGACAAGGTAGTTGAGACTGCGCCAGGGCACGCTAAGCAGGCGCGGAAGTCCGTCATGGATAGCCTCACCCGTACGCAGATTCGCCAGATGCTGCAAATTAATCAGCGGATCATTAAGGCCATCGAGAATGATGAGCGCTACGGCGGGCGCTATTAAGTAGCGAAACGAGCAGGGCTATTTCTTGGGATAGCCGCGGCGGCCCGAGACGGTTTTATCGAAGGGGATCCAAAACCGTAGGGCCGCTTCCTTGTTTTTGGAGATACCGATACGCGGTCCGCGCACCCATTCTGGCTCGGTGGTTCGCTCGACAAGCTGTATTGGTTGGTGGTTGTCTTCGAGCGTGAAGCCGAGGGCCTTGCCAAGGTTTCCCGGTCCGCGGGCGAGGTTATGAAAATCAGAGGTGCCGCGGCGGGCGAAGGCGATGTCGGCGCCCTCGATGATTTCACCGCCACGCAGCAGACAGCCCTGGCCAGTGCCTTCAGGGGCACAGACGATATTGACGTTGCGGTGGATGCCGTAAGAAATATAGACGTAAAACCTGCCCGGCGGACCGAACATGGCCGCATTACGCGGGGTCTTGCCATTGAAGGTGTGTGCCGCGGAGTCCTCGGCGCCTAGGTAAGCCTCGACCTCAGTGAGGCGGATGCTCACCCCGGCATGGGTGAGGGTGCAGCCGAGGAGTTGGGGAGCGACGGCGTCGGCAGTCAGGGCAAAATCAATCATTAACCACGAGCGTAGTAGCGCTTACCTGCCACAGGGGTGCGCAGGAGGCGATCCAGGCTCACAGGTTCGAGGCCCTTGGCGCGTAGGCCATCGATGACGCAATCGGCAGCGTCCACGGTGGTGGGGTGGATATCATGCATCAAGACGATGGAGCCGGCGCGGGCACCCTGCACGGCCGAGGAACAGACGTGCTCAGAGTTGCGATCTTTCCAATCCACGGTGTCGACGTCCCATAGCGCCTGGGAGACGCCCTTATCGCGGGCTACCTGATCCACGGTGGCGTTGGTAGCGCCGTAGGGCGGGCGTACCCAGCGCGTGCCCTGGCCGGTGGCCTTCTTAATAGCGGCGTTGCCGGCGTCGATTTCCTGGGATACCTGCTCAGGGGACAGCGTGTTGAGTTGGCGGTGGCTCTTGGTGTGGTTGCCGATGGTGTGGCCCTCGGCCTTCATGCGTTTGAGGAGCTCAGGGTGCTGCTCAGCACTAGGGGCGAGAACCATGAAGCTTGCGTGCGCGTTCTTTGCTTTGAGCTTGTCCAGCAGGCGGCTGGTTTCGGCGCCTGGGCCGTCGTCGTAGGTGATAGCTACGCAGTTGGCACAGTCGACGCCACCACTATTGCGCGCCTCTGTTTGCTTCTCCTTGGCCGGGGTGGGCGCCTTCTGCTTAGGAGTCTTGTGGGGGAAGGCCTTGGAGGAGATGTCCTCGACCTGTGCGCGGGCGTCATCGATGCGGTGGTTGATTTCGTCTTGGATGTTTGAGCTGGAGGACGCAGGCAGCTGTGGAATCTGCGGCAACTGTGCGTTAGCGGCCGCCGGAACGGCAGCGGCGACGAGCACGGTGAGGGCGGAGGTGAGAATGCGGCGCATAGTCTTCCTAAGGATGAGGGAAAGTGGACACGATGTGCCCATGACCCTAGCGCCTGCCTGTAACTGAAGTGATAGGACATGCCTAAAGTGGCCAAAGTGATTTGAGTGGTTCAGGTTTGGAGTTACTTCGCCTGCGGTAGTAAAGTACTTAGGCACTGGGGCATTAGCTCAATTGGTAGAGCATCTGCTTTGCAAGCAGAAGGTCAGGAGTTCGATTCTCCTATGCTCCACAGTATGAAGTCCGGTTTCCTCTTCGGAGGGGCCGGACTTTTTCTATGTGGAGGGGTTCAGGGGGTTGATTTAGCGATTTTCGTCCATACAAACCGTGGTTTTCGTCGACGGTTTTGCCGGTTTATATGGACGAAAATCGTGAACAGTGAAAGAAGAGGGCGGAAGTGTGCAAGGTCGCGGGGGAGAAACTTTCAGTACAGTGAACGGGGAATCATTACTGTCCCGCGATACCACTAGGAGACCAACCATGACTGCCAATGTTCGCTACAGTGATCCCTTTACCTCCGCAGACAAGGAAGTTGCGGCGCCGGAGGGCGCGGAATTCGTTGTAGTGCGCAAGCGCGGCGAAGCCGCGGTGGATGGTGAGGTTGTGAGCTTTCACAGCACCCGCGAAGAGGCGCGTGAGGCAGTTATGGCTGGCCTGACCGAAGAATTTAAGACGGCCGTGGATAACGAGCCGATCTACGTCACCCACGCCCGCCTGCGTTAGATTTAGAAGCGCTTGACCATCACAAAGTGATCCTTGTGGCTGCCCACGTGCTCGAAGCCGAGGTGCTCGTAGAGGCCCTTGGCGCGGGGATTATCGGGGTGGACGGCTAGCGAGATGCCGGGGGCGCGCAGGGTCTGGGCGAGGGAAATGGCGGCGTCGATAAGCGCGGTGGCAATGCCCTGGCCCTTATAGCGGGCCTCGACCGCGATGGCGAGCTCCGGAATGGCGGGTTCGACAAAGCCAAAGCCGTGATTGTCCTCCGTACCCCAGTTGAGCCACACGCCGCCAGCCGGGACGAGCTCCTGCCAGGCGATGAAACCGCCCTGGTTGGGATCCCAATTTTCCACGTAGAAGGCGAAATCATCGGCGAAGTCGGGGGAGAGCTCGCCGTGCTCGTCACCGAAAGTATCGGTAAGAAAGTTGAGGCGGGCGAGGTAGGTGCGGTCAGATTCCTGCGTTGCGCGAAGTTCCATAAGATCCACGATAGACGGCGAGGCAGCAGCGTGGGGGTGGGCATGCGAAAATCCCCTCCGCACAGGTTGGTGACCTGCGGGGAAGGGATTGTGCTAACGCTTAGGCTAGGTGGTAATTGCGGACGTCGTGACCGTTGAACTCGCGCTCGATGCCGGCCTCATCCACGGAGTGGAAGGTGGTTCCGTTATCGATGGCGAAGCGCAGGTTGTCCACGCGAGAGGAAGGGTCTTTGGACACCGCGCCCGCCGGGAAGTAGTACGTTGAGCCGTCTTTGAGCTTGACGGTGAGGGACTCAAAGCTCATTGTTCATCTCCTTGTAGAAAGATCCCTAATGTGGGAATTCAATCAAGAGACTTTTGTTTAGGCAAAGCAATGAGATCTAGACAACGCTACACGTACCCCCACGGCGGGGTGGTAAGCGTATTTATTCCTCGGTTTACAGGCGGTGCTTGCCCTCGTTTTGGTGGTCATCGGTAACGCGGGTGGTATCGGCCGGCTGAGCTGCTTCTTCCTCTCGGTGCTTGGCCAGCTGCTCATCGATGGAACCGAGGAGCTCCTCATCGCGTACGGCACCTTCTTCAACGAGGTCAGACTGGGTGTCATTCTCGCTGGTGGAGGTGTAGACCAAGGTGGACTCCGGAGCGGTGTGGGAATCGGACTGGAAGTCATCCACGCGCGGCGGGGTCTGGGACGGCTTGTCGTTGGAGCGCAGCCAGTAATAGGCGGCACCGGCCGCAGCGGACAGCAGGGCGATGATGCCGGCGAAGATCCAACCCTTAGAGGACTTCTTATTCTTCTTCTGCTTCTTGGCTACCTTGGCGGACTTCTTCTTGAAGTTCTTCTGGGCCTTCTGAGAATCCTTCTTGGCCTGCTTGCGGGCCTTCTTAGCCTTCTTGGTGGCCTCTTCCTTGGCGTCGTTCAGGCGCTCGGTGGCGTCTTCGCGGTAGTCGTTGAACTCCTCCAGGGCGCGCTCGAGGCGAGAGTGTGCGGCGCGGGTAACGGCGCCTGCTTGGCGGCGCGGCTCGGCGAAGGTGCCGTTATCGCGCTCGTCCATCTTCTGCGCGGCCTCTTCCAGGGCGGTGTAGGCCTCGCGGGACTTTTCTTCGCGGTAGTTATTGAACTGGCTCCACAGGTTCGATGCGGTCTTAAAGGCCACGTTCAGCGTGGTGGGGTTCATGGGGTGGAACACTCCTTAACTCAGATTTATCAATTCGCTTTCACCCAGCATAGTGACGTGGTGGTTGGTGTACCACCGTTGGCGTCGTGGCGTGCAGGGGGAACGCGCTAGAAATAGACCGCTTGGTTCAGAATTAACGATTATTATTCACCCGATTTTTCGTCAACCTCGCAGTTTGTGGGCTTGCAAAGGTATCACCATTGAAAAATCGCTACCGTGCAAACTGAACAGCTTGGTACGTTTTTCTCAACACACCAACGACGACCAGCAAAGGAGGTGACCATGAGCCCGCGACTTTCGGCTTCTGCGCCCTTGGACTATGAAAGTGAAGAGGAAGCACCTGCGCCCGAACGCCTGGCCCTTTCCTTTGAGGTAATCCCGCCACGCCACGATGCCGATGCCGCCAAAATCGACCGCTTACTAGAAGTCCTGGAAAGCTATCACCCTGATTACATCGCGGTGACCAGTTCCCAGCGCTCCGGTTGGTTGGAGGGAACCGCGGCCTTCATTGAGAAGATCTCGCAGAACACCTCTATGCGCCCCCTGGCGCACCTGGCCTGCACGGCCGGGACGCGCGACGAGCTCATCGGGTGGATTAATCGCTTGGTGGATGCCGGCGTGCGCGGCCTGCTGGCCCTGCGCGGTGACCTCCCCGAAGGGGGCATGCCTGAGCACTACCTGCAGCATGCCGATGAGCTGGTCCGCCTCATCCGCCAGCTGGAAAGCCACCAGGCTGCCCGCTTCGCCGCCGGCCGCCTCGCGGTGAGCGTGGCGTGCTACCCCAGCGGCCATGCCGAATCCAAGAACGAAGACGAAGACTTCGACGTCCTGCTCAATAAGCAGCGTCTCGGCGCGGACTTCGCCATCACCCAGCTTTTCTTCGACGCGGAGGACTTCCTCCGCTTCGCCCAAAGGGCGAAATTGGCCGGGGTGAAGATCCCCCTCATTCCGGGGATTATGCCCATGACCAGCCTGCGCCGGTTGGAGCGAATGGGGCAGCTGTCCGGGTTGACCGTACCCGAGAGGGTGCGCACTCAGCTCGCGGCAGCGACAACCCCAGAAGAGGAATACGAAATCGGCATGGAGCTTACCGCCCAATTGGCCCGCACCATCGTGGCCGGCGGCGCGGACGGTCTCCATATCTATACCCACAACAACCCGGACATTACGCAAGACCTGTTATCTCGAATCGGAGTAGACAATGACGAACACTAATTTCCCCAAGGCGACGATTGAGGGCTACCCTCGCGTCGGCGCTAACCGCGAACTCAAGCGTGCGCTGGAATCCTACTGGGCAGGCCGCATCGATGCGGAAACCTTCGAGTCCGCCGCACATTCCCTGCGGCTGGATACCTATAACCGCCTGCGCGACCTGGGCCTTACTGAGGACTACGCCATTCCTGCCGACGTCGCCTACTACGACCAGGTGCTCGAGACCGCACTGACCGTTGGCGCCGTGGCCGGCGAGACCCTGGATGATGAGTTCACCTTGGCCCGCGGCAATAAGGACACCGCGCCGCTGGAGATGACCAAATGGTTCGATACCAACTACCACTACATCGTCCCGGAAATCGCCGATGACCAGGACTTCAAGGCGCACCCGCAGCGCGTTATCAAGCTGGTGGAAGAGGCCCGCGCGGCAGGCCACACCGTGCGCCCGTACCTCGTCGGCCCGGTTACTCTGCTGGCCCTGTCTAAGCAGGCAGAGGGTGCTACCAAGTCTCCGCTCGACCGCTTGGATGATGCCGTCAAGGCCTACCAGGAGGTATTGGCCGAGCTGGATAAGTCCGGCGTGAAGTGGGTACAGCTGGCCGAGCCTGCGCTGGTAGCGGACCTGACCATTGCCAATGATGAGGAACTAGCCGCCCACACCAAGCGCGCCTATGAGGCAATTTTGGGTGCGGACAATCGTCCGCAGGTTTACCTCACCACCCCGTATGGCTCTGCGCGCAAGGGCCTCGAGGTTCTGGCCGAGCTCAAGCCGGAGGCCGTCCAAGTGGACCTTTCCGTAGGAACCCTGGCACTGGATGAGGGCTACCTCGATCGCGTGAAGAACCTGAAGTCCCACGTGGTTGCCGGCCTTATCGACGGCCGCAATGTCTGGGCCGCCAACCTGCGCGACCTGCGCTCCAAGTACGAGAACCTAGAGAGCAGCCTCGATTCCCTTTCTGTATCCACCTCCGTATCCTTGCAGCACGTGCCGCACACCGTGGAGGCAGAAACCAAGCTGCCGGCCGACGTCGCTACCTGGTTCTCCTTCGCCAACGAGAAGGTCAAGGAAGTCGTCGCCCTCTCCCAGGGCCCGCTGGAGGCACCGGAAGCGTATAGCATCAGCGACCGCGCAGTGCGCACCCGTGCCGAATCCGAGCGCATCCACAACGCGGCGGTGAAGGCGCGCATCGAGAAGCTGCCGGCCGGCGAGGTCAAGCGCGAGCCTGCCTTTGCTGAGCGCAACGAGGCGCAGAAGGAACTCGGCCTGCCGCAGCTGCCAACCACCACTATCGGCTCCTTCCCCCAGACCAAGGAGATCCGCCAGGCGCGTGCGGCGCACCGCAAGGGCGAGCTTTCCGACGCCGACTACAACGCCGCCCTCAAGGACGAAGTCAAGTCCGTCATTGAGCTGCAGGAGCGCCTCGGCCTCGACGTCCTCGTTCACGGCGAGCCGGAGCGCAACGACATGGTTCAGTACTTTGCCGAGCTGCTCGATGGCTTCGTCACCACCGAAAACGGCTGGGTCCAGTCTTATGGCTCCCGCTGCACCCGTCCGCCAATCGTTGTGGGTGACATCTCCCGCCCGGCTGCGATGACCACCGAGTGGTCCAAGTTCGCGCAGTCGCTCTCGGAGCACCACGTCAAGGGCATGCTCACCGGCCCGGTGACCATCCTGGCCTGGTCCTTCGTGCGAGATGACGTACACCAGTCCGTCTCCGCGGACCAGCTCGGCGTCGCGCTGGCGGATGAGGTGCACGACCTGGAAGAGGCCGGCATTGACATCATCCAGATCGACGAGCCCGCCCTGCGCGAGCTCCTGCCGCTGCGCGAGGAAGACCGCAAGGCCTACCTGGACTGGGCCGTGCGTTCCTTCCGCTTGGTAGCGCTCGAGGCCAAGCCGACCACCCAGATCCACACCCACCTGTGCTACTCCGAGTTCGGCCAGATCATCGATGCCGTTGCCGGCCTGGATGCCGATGTCACCTCTATCGAGGCGGCCCGCTCCCGCATGGAGCTGCTGGAGGATATCGACGAGACCTTCCACTCCGAGATTGGCCCTGGCATCTACGATATTCACTCCCCGCGCGTGCCTTCCGTAGCGGAGATGGCCGAGCTCATCCGCGCCGCGCTCAAGCACGTGCCGGTCGAGCGCCTGTGGGTCAACCCGGACTGCGGCCTGAAGACCCGCGGCTACGAGGAGACCGAGGCCTCCCTGCGCAATATGGTGCTGGCTCGCGATGAGGTGCGCGAGTCCCTCTAAATCCTCCCTAATCACACCGCAATCCCGGCCGGGTAAAGAATTAAAGTTCTTACGTGGCCGGGATTTCGCGCTGTGCCTTGCGGCGTCTATTGATCCAGCCGATGATCATCGGCAGCACGGAAATTGCCACCACGATCAGCATGATGATGTCGATGGAGTGAGCAATCCCCGGAATACCGCCCAGCAGTACGCCGACGAGCAGCATGGAGCCTACCCAGCCCACGCCGCCGAGGATATTCCAGCGCAGGAACGAGGAGTAGCCCATTTCTGCGGTGCCCGCGGCGAAGGGGACGAAGGTGCGCACAATCGGCACGAAGCGGCCCAATACCAGGGCCACCGGGCCGTGGCGCTGGAAGAAGTCTTCCGCGCTATCGAGGTGTTCGGTGCGCAGGACGCGGGCATCGTCCTTGAAGAGCTTGCGGCCAAAGCGGCGGCCTAAATAGAAGCCCACCTGGTCGCCGGCAAAGGCGGCCACCGCGGCCACGACAAAGAGCAGCCAGGCGTTGATATCGAGTTCGTGGCGCAGGATGGCCGCGGTTACGAGCAGTGAATCACCCGGCAGGAATGGGAAAAGCACGCCGGACTCGATGAAGATGACGACGGCGACGCCGAGCAGGATATAAGGTCCGAAACTCTGGAGCAGCGAGCCTGCGTCCATGAGGTTGTGAAGGGAGGACAAGAAATCCATGAGTGGATCCTTTCTTAGCAGTTCTTTTAGTATCCTCCGCAAACTGCAAAGTAGCTGCGAATCCGCTGGGTGTCCGAATGGAACCGGTATGTTTCTTTTCTAGTTCTAACCTTTGGGTTAAAAACATCACTAGCGAGAAAGATCCGCAAACTGGGTGCGCAAGCCTCGGCACCAGCGTAGTCAGCTGGCTTTTCGGGGGAGAACCTCTATCAACGCGCTAAGCGAGCTCAGATCCCCATACCCCGCACGGTCGAGGTGAAGCGCGTGTAGTCCTGCCGTGCGCGCGCCCTGCACATCGTTGGTGAGGGAATCGCCCACCATGAGCGTGTCTGCGGGGGCCGTACCCAGCTGATCGCAGGCGGCAAGGTAGGCCGCGCGCTGCGGTTTGGGGCAGCCGAGGTCGACGGTGGGGATGAGGAGGACGTCGGCAAGCGCAAGGCCTGTCGCCTCCAGCTTGGCTTGCTGCATCTCGCGCTCGCCGTTGGTGAGCACGCCCACCTGGAAGCCGGATTCGAGGGCCCAGGTGAGGGTGGGCAGGGCGTCGGCAAAAGCGCGCCACTGCTCCCGGTAGGCGGAAAGATAGCCGTCATAGGTGGCCAGCGCCTCGGCATCGCTCATGTCCCGGCCGAGGAATTCGCGGCAGCGCGCTGCCCGCTGACCCTGGTGGGTGACCTCGCCGCGCTCGTAGGCGCTGAACCAGGTGCGCTCGATGGCCGCAAAGCGCGCATGCTGGCCCTCGGGCAGGCCTAGCTCACGGCACCACTGATCCACTGCGTCCCAGGCCGCGCCGGTGTGGTCGAGCAAGGTGTCATCCAGATCAAAAAGTAGCGCGCGAATCATGCCTTCAGGCTAGCGCGATCGCTGACAGCGTTATGTCATGCGCGGCAGGCGCGCGTTAAATTCTTTACAATGGCTGGCATGACTCAGAAGACCGCAACTGCAACGATGCATACCAACTACGGTGACATTGTTATCGATCTCTTCGGTAACCACGCACCGGTAACCGTTGAAAACTTCATCGGCCTGGCCAAGGGCGAGAAGGACTACTCCACCCAGAACGCAAAGGGCGAGCAGTCCGGCCCGTTCTATGACGGCGCAATCTTCCACCGCATCATCGATAACTTCATGATCCAGGGCGGCGACCCTACCGGCACCGGCCGCGGTGGCCCGGGCTACCAGTTCCAGGATGAGTTCCACCCGGAGCTGCAGTTTGACCGCCCATTCCTGCTGGCCATGGCCAATGCCGGCCCAGGCACCAACGGCTCCCAGTTCTTCATCACCGTGGCGCCGACCCCGCACCTGAACAACCACCACACCATCTTTGGTGAGGTTACCGATGCTGCCTCCCAGGAGGTTGTGTCCAAGATCGCCAAGGTTGATACCGACCGCATGGACCGTCCGCACGAGGACGTTGTTATCGAGTCCATCGATATCGCGTAATCGCCTTTTCCCTCGGGCCCGTCACCGCATTATCCATGCGGCGGCGGGCTCGTTGCAGTTTTACCCCGAGCTATCTACCACTAGACCCGCCCCAAGGACTGACAACTTCATGACCATGGTGAGAAACTATGTCCGCACCACCCCGGCGACCGCGCTCATCGCCGCCGTCTGCATCATTGCTTGGCTTATTACCGCGGTGCAGGCCCGCACGCTAGGAACCACCTTCTATGATTCCCCGCTCGCAGCGGATTGGGGCCTGTGGGGACCGGATTATCCCTTCCGCCCTCAGGCTGCGCTGTCTTCGGAGTTTATGCACCTAGACGCGGGCCACTTGGCGGTGAATATGGTCATGCTCTTGCTCATAGGCAGGGAAGTGGAGCGGGCGCTTGGCACTGCGCTGTACCTCGCCGCCTACCTCATTTCTTGCCTCGGCGCGTCCGCCATGATCCTGACATTCGACTTTGAGACCCCCACCGTCGGCGCCTCGGGTGCGCTCTTCGCGCTCATGGCCATGCTGGTGGGTGCTTACCGCCAGCGCGGGCTCGATCTCCGCGCGCCCATTGCCCTCGTTCTGGCGAATGTGGCCTATACCTTTCTAGCCGATGGCGTATCCCTGTGGGGACATCTTGGCGGGTTGTGCACAGGCATCGTGTTGAGCCTTTTCCTCTATCGAAAAAGCCCCGCCCTCCGCTGGGGCGGCGTTGCTGCGGTGGCCGCGGTAGTCCTCGCACTATTAGCCCATCAAGCTGGGCTTTGGGGATAACTGTGGAATTTGATCACCGGAAAGCGTGTGCGAAAGAATTCCACAATGGTTATCCACACTGTGGATAACTACATTTTTGTAATTTACCGAACGTCTTTCCGGAGTTTTTCCTGATCACGCTGGTCTGGGCCGTGTGAAAGCGCGAAAATCAGCTTGTGGAAGCCCGTGAAAACAGTTATCCACAGGGTGTTAATAATTGTGTGAAATTCACATTTCACAGGTTTTCTCCACAGCCTGTGGATAACTTTCTACCCATTGTGTTAACAAGACTGATAAATTTGGGCATTGACCTGCATAAGGAGCATTGTGGATTATCAACCTCGCGCTGTGATCGTCGGCGCAGGCCCGAATGGGCTCACGGCCGCGGCTCGGCTGGCTATGGCCGGATGGCGGGTGGATATCTACGAGCGCGCCGGCCGGGCCGGTGGTGCGGCGGCATCCTCCGCGGAGATTTTCCCGGGCACGATTGTGGATCTCGGCGCGGCCGGGCACCCCTTTGGCGTAGCGAGCCCGGCCTTTCGCGCCCTCGACCTGGAAGCCCACGGTCTGCGGTGGCGCACTGCGCCTTATCCCATGGCCCATCCGCTAGAAGGCGCGCCGGCCGGGATCTTGCACGGTTCCTTGGCGGACACGGCGGCGGAGTTGGGAGCCGATGCCCAGGCGTGGAGGCGGCTGCACGGGCACATCGTCCGCCACATCGATGAGCATGTGGACAACGCGCTTACCCCGCTGGTGCGCTGGCCCCATCGCCCTGTGCGTCTGGCACAGTTTGGCGCGGCCGGGGCGTTGCCCGCCAGCAGCTTGGCGCGGGCGGCCTTCCGCACGCCCCAGGCTCGCGCCCTGTTTGCGGGCAGCGCGGTACACGCGATCACCTCGCCGACCACGCCCTTTACCTCGGCGTTCGGCCTGCTCTTTGGCGGGCTAGGGATGACCCGCGGCTGGCCCGTGGTGGAGGGTGGCACCGGTGCTCTTATCGACGCCCTCCTTAACCTCCTCCGTTCCCACCATGCCCGCCTCCACACCGGATGCGAAGTCACCGACCTGCGGGAGCTGCCTCCGGCCGATGCGATCATTGTGAACCTCACCCCGCGCCAGATTCTGAGCCTGAGCGGGCTGGAACTGCGGGACGGCACTCGGCGGAGCCTCGCGCGCTGGTGCTATGGCAGCGCCGTATTCAAAGTTGACTTCCACCTCAGCGAACCCGTGCCATGGACCGATCCCCGCGTGGGCCAGGCCGGCACCGTGCATGTGGGAGGCACCATGGAGGAAATCTGTGGGGCTGAGGGGGACGTCGGCAAGCGGCGCATGCCTAAGCGCCCCTTAGTATTGGCATGCCAGCAATACGTGGCAGACCCATCCCGAGGGCACACCCTGTGGACGTATGCGCACGTCCCGCACGGCTATGTGGAGCGCTATCCGGGTGAGGTCACCGAGCTGATTGCTGCCCAGATTGAGCGCTTTGCCCCCGGATTTCGCGATACCATCCTGGCCACCCGTGCTACGAGCCCGGCCGATCTGGAACGATGGAATCCTAATTTGGTGGGCGGCGATATTGCTGGCGGCGCCATGACCGGGCTGCAAACCCTCCTGCGACCACGCCTGTCGGCCCATCCGCACCGCCTCGCCCCGGGAGTATTTATGGCCTCTAGCTCCGCCGCTCCCGGCGCTGGCGTGCACGGTATGCCGGGGTGGTGGGCCGCCGAAGAAGCGCTTAGCGCGTGGAACGGCGGCGCTGCCAAATAAGGAAGCCGGCGCCGATGAGCCACAGAGTCGCGGCGGCGCAGTACCCAGGGATGGTCGTGGTGCGGGGCAGGTAGGAACTGCCTGGGATGAGTCCGGCAACCACGGGCTCGAGGAGAAAACCAAGGACGGCGAGGTAGTCGAACCAGCGGAACCGTGCCGAGGCCGCGCCGGCTAGCCCCAGTACCGGTCCAGAGAGGAGCGCTAGGAAGAACCACTGGGCGTTGTACTCGAAAGCCTCGCTCCAGCTATATACACCGAAGACCACGAGCAAGGTGTAGTGCACGGCCAGCATCATCACGATGATTCCCGTACCGGCCAGGAGTGCCTTGAGCCACCGGCCCGGAAAATTCTTGCCCATGAGGTAGCTAAAGATTCCCCACACCATGCCCGAGCCCAGGACGTTGCCTAGGTAATTGCGCACGGAAAGGCGGAGGGGAGCGGCGCCGGTGAGTAGGGTGGCGTCGGCAAACGCGATGTGCACGACCGCGTAGGCCACCGAAATGATGAGGCCAGCAGCAAGAATATGGCGAGACATGTGGCTCCTTGATGTGAAAAACCCTCGCCACCTACAGGAAGTAGGGAGCGAGGGAACAGGCTGGGAGATTGAGCTTAGCGCCAACCCATGGTCATCAGCAGGCCGATAATGGCCAGTCCAAAGCCAATGCCGTAATTCCAAGCGCCGAGGTCTGCCATGAACGGGATGTCCTGGCCAGCGAGGTAATTGACCACCAACCACAGCAGGCCGATGACCATCAGGCCCAGCATGATGGCGACGTACCACTTCGGGGTGCCCTCAGAATTGATCTTGACGGGCGTGCGGTTGGTAGCAGAGCTCGAGGTAGGGACGGAGGAGCTCTGGGAAATCTTTGACTTCGGCATAAGATACCTTTTCTAGATTTAAAGTCTTATCTAAGTTCGTACTGAGGCCTTAGGATACCAGCAGTTATGGCTGCGGCAGAAGTGCAGCGGGGTCGAAGCTCCACAGGCGGATATCAATATTTTGATCCTTGCGCATGGTATCGCCCGGGTTCACAGACGCCCAGCCAATCTTATTGGCATCCACCAGCGCACCGGTAGGTGCCGGCTCGCCCACGACGAACTGGCCGGTCCAGCCAGCCTCCCGCAACGCGGCCTCGGCCTGGCCTTGATTCTTGCGTACCAGGTCAGGGGCCTTAAAGAGCATGCCATTGGATACCTCAACGGTAACCGGCTTGCCCTTTTCCAGCTCCGCGCCCTGATTGGAGACGCTGAGCACCGTGCCCTTTGGTTCCAAGGAATCCACCTCGCGGACGTCTACATCAAAGTCATTCGACTCGAGACGGCTCTGGGCATCCTCGACGTCCATGCCGGCGACATTGGGCACGCGCTTCTTCTCGACGCCCTTAGAAACCGTTACCCGTACCTTCGATCCCTTGGACAGCTGCGTGCCGCCGGCCGGGTCCTGCTTGATGATCTGGCCGGCTGGGGACTCATCGTTTTCTTCCGAGACATCGGAATTGAGCACCAAGCCTGCTCCTTCGAGGGCTCGAGCGGCCTCATCCAAGGTCATGCCGGTGATATCCGGGACGTCCGTAATCTCCTTGCCGGAGGAAACGGTCAGGGTCACCGAGGCATTCTTCTGCAGCTCGGAGCCTGGGGCCGGATTAATGCGGATGGCATTATTGCGTGGAATATCCGGGTTGGCCTCCTCATTGACGGTGACCTGCAGACCCATGTCTTCCAGTTCCTTAACCACCTCGTTGCGCGGGCGGTTTTCCACCTCGGGCACGGTGATTTTGTCC
This sequence comes from Corynebacterium sp. ACRPO, assembly GCF_022347205.1. Taxonomy (GTDB): domain Bacteria; phylum Actinomycetota; class Actinomycetes; order Mycobacteriales; family Mycobacteriaceae; genus Corynebacterium. Next base: position 57,255 of record NZ_JAKRNE010000014.1, read on the forward strand.
TCGTGGGCCGATTGGGTCTGGCGTGGCTTATCCTCAGATTCCTTTTCGGAGGAGAAGAAATCCCAGGCAAAGTAGCCCACAATGGCCACCAAGAGGGCGGCCAGGAACGCTGCCAGCCACTTCATCCAGCCGCCACCCTGATTATCATCATCCTCGGTGGGGCGGGTGGACTGGATTGGCGCGCGGTGCGCCGCCGCAGCTGGTGCGGCGGCGCCGACCATTTCGGTAGGCTGCTCGTCTTCTTCCTCGTTGACGTGCATGCGCGCTGCTGCGGTGACCTGCCCATTGTGCAGGCGCTCCAAATCGCCGGCCATCTCCCAAGCGGACTGATAACGATCCGCCGGGTGCTTAGCCATAGCGGTAAGTACTACCGCATCGATATTGACGCGCTGGGTAGGAGTCAGCGAGGGATCCGCGATGAGCTCCGACGGCGGCGTCGGCTCTTCCTGCACATGCTGGTACGCAACCGCAAAGGGGGTTTCGCCCTCAAAAGGAGTATGGCCGGTGAGTGCCTCATAAAGTACGCAGCCCAGCGCATAGACATCGGAGCGGGCATCCGCGTTCTTACCGCGGGCCTGCTCCGGGGAAAGATATTGGGCGGTGCCGATAACGGCGGAAGTTTGCGTCATCGCCGAGGTGGAATCATCCAAGGCACGGGCGATGCCGAAGTCCATCACCTTCACTTGGCCGGTGTTGGTGAGCATAATATTCGCCGGCTTGATATCGCGGTGGATAATCCCGGCCTCGTGCGAGGCTTGCAGCGCATCCGCTACCGGTTTGAGGATATCCGCCGCTTCTTGGGCGGACAGAGCGCCATCCTCGCGAATGATATCGCGCAGAGTGCGGCCGTTGACCCGCTCCATGACGATATATGGGATGGTCATGCCATCCAGTTCGGTCTCGCCGGTGTCATAAACCGCCACGATATTGGGGTGATTCAGCTTGCCCGAGTTCTGCGCCTCGCGGTAAAAACGCTCGCGGAAGTTGACGTCGCGCGCCATTTCCGGTCGGAGCATCTTCACCGCCACTTGGCGGCCTAGGACGGTGTCTTCGGCAGCATAGACCTCAGACATGCCACCGGCGCCGATGATCTCGCCTCTCCGATAGCGGTCATTGACCATCGCTTAGTCACCCTCCTGTGTAAGTAGATCGGCCAAGTCTCCGGGGAGCTCATTAGCCTGCGAGTTTACTGGAGTATCCAGCTCAGGTGTAGTTTCAACGTGCGTATCCTGCGGATTCTGTTGCGTTGGTACGGCCGGGGGCTGTTCCTGGCGAGTAGGCGAGTGGCGCGTGGGTGCCTCGCGGTGAGTCGTGCGCGGGGCTTCTTCCAGATTGGATTCCTGCGGCTCCGTCTCTGTCACCGTCACCGGTTCTGGGGCCTCTTCCGTATCTTCGTCCGGGGTGTCCTGCGGGGTGGTGGTGGGATCGCGGTACTCCGTAACTACCGAGGTCTCCGGGGTGCTAGAGGGCTCGCTGTCGCCCTCGTTATCGCTCAAGTTGTGGTAGGCAGCGTAACCACCACCGGCCACGGCTGCGAGGAGCAGGGTGATACCCAGGCCCTTCAGGAAGGAGGATCCGCCCTTGGACTCCTTGTGCGCAGCAGTGCCCGCAGCCGGATGGATCGTGGTGGGCTGGGCAACGTTGCCCAACATCTCCGTCGATGCGGACGGAGAGGGCTCGGGTGCGCGTTGCGTTAGCGGGGCGGACTTAGGCTGCGGCGGGCGCTTGCCCAAGCGAACTGCGGAGATGGCCAGGGTGAACTCATTGCCATCGGCGTAGCGGGTGGCCGGATCCTTGCGCAACGCAATGCGGATGAGCTCGCGAGCCGGGGCGCTGATATTCGTCGATAGTGGCTCCGGCTCCTGGTTGATGTGGGCCAGGGCGATGGACACGGAGGAATCTCCGGTAAAAGGGCGCTTGCCGGCGAGCATTTCATAGCCGACGACGCCGAGCGAATAGACGTCGGAAGCCGGCGTGACGTCCTTGCCCTGTGCCTGCTCGGGCGATACATATTGCGCGGTACCCACCACCATGCCGGTGCGGGTCAGCGGCACGGCCGCAGCCGCCTTGGCAATGCCAAAGTCCGTGATCTTGACCTGGCCATTTTGCGTAATGAGGAGGTTGCCGGGCTTAATATCGCGGTGGACCAGCTCCATGCGGTGAATGATGGAGAGGCCATGCGCCGCCTGCTCGAGGACGTCGAGAGCGAGCTCTTCTTGCAGCGTATTTTCGCGCGCCAAAAGGTCTGCGAGGGATTCACCGCGCACATACTCCAAGGCCATGAAGCAGAACTTGCGGCCGTTATCCTCTAGCTCGCGGTAGTCATAAGTGGCCACCACGTTCTCGGACTGAATGGATTCGGCCGATTTTGCCTCGTTGCGAAAGCGCGAGAGGAACTCCTGGTTATCGGAAAATTCCGGGCGCAGAACCTTGAGCGCTACCTCACGATCATTGCGGGTATCATCGGCCAACCACACGGTGGACATTCCGCCGTGACCGATGATCCACTGCAGCTCGTAATCGCTGCCAATCAGTGCCTGGAGATGTTCCTTATTCTCGGCGCTATTCATTACTGCTCCCCCTGGTATGCGCGCAGGATAGCGCGGCCAATTGGGCCGGAAACCTTGCCGCCCGTCGCGGACTCACCCAAGTTACCACCATTTTTCACCACGACGCCTACCGCGATATCGCGTTCCGGATCGAAGGCAACGTACCACACATGCGGGGCCAGCCCCTCGCCGTGCTCGGCGGTGCCGGTCTTGGAGGCAAAGCCGTTACCGTCATAGCCCCAGGACGAACGCTCGGAGGCATACATCAAGTCAGTAAGCGTCGCCGCAGTTTCCTCATTAACCGCCTGGTCCGCCTTCTTCGGCTTGGTGGTGCGGACGTCCTTCATCTGGGCGTCGGTAATGCGATTGACCAGGTAGGGCTGCATGCGGGTGCCCTTATTGGCGACGGTGCCCGCCATGACGGCTGCCTGCAGCGCGGTCATGGTGACGTCGCGCTGGCCAATGACGGACTGCGCCGTGGCCGACCCATCCGGCAAATCACCCAAGGTGCCGGCGGAGGTAGACACGCCGAGGTCGTAATTCTCGCCCACGCCAAAGGCCTTGGCGTACTTGCGCAGCTCATCAGCGCCGAGCTGCTCCGACATTTCTACAAAGGCGGTATTGCACGACAGCGCAAAGGCGGTCTGCAGGGTCACCGCATCCTGACCATTGCACTTTTGGTTGTCGTAGTTAGTCAGCTCCGTCACCGTATCCGGCAAGGTAATGACATTGGAACCGGTCAGGGTGGAGGAAGGATCAAAGCCATTGTTAAGGCCCGCCGCGGTGGTGATGATCTTGAAAATGGAGCCAGGAGGCAAGGTCTCTGCACCGGCGTGGTTGACCAGCGGCTGCCCCTCCTGCTCCTGCAGGTTGGCCCAGGTCTCCTCGGCAGAATCACCCATTAGATCATTGGGGTTGTAGCCGGGGTTGGAGGCCATAGCTAGAATCTTGCCGGTGGAGGGCTGAATGGCAACCGCCGAGCCCTCGTAACCTGAGCCCACAAGCTGATCGTAAGCCGCCTGCTGGAGTGCAGGATCGATGGTGACCTCTACATTTGCACCCTGCTTCGGCTTATCGGCTAGAGCATCGAGCCAGTTTTGCTTCATTAAAGAATCATCAGTGCCATTGAGGATGTCATTTTGGGAGGACTCTAGTTCCGAGGCCCCAAATTGGCTCGACAAGTAGCCGGTCAGGTGGCCAAAGGCCGGTGAATCAATGGGGTAGGAGCGCGAGTAGGTCTCATCCGGGTTTTGCGTGGACTGCGCCAGCACGGTATTGCCCGCAAAGATCTGGCCGCGCGGGGTGGTTTGCATCTCCATAAACCCGCGCACATTCCGCGGATTATGGGCGTACTTATCCTCAGAAAAAGCCTGGATTACCGTCATATTGACCAGCAAAATGGCGGTCAAAATGATGGCGAACAAGGACACTAGGCGGATGGATCGATTCATCGGTGAGCCTCCTGGACCGACGGGAACATGGAGGTATCGCTCGGAGCATTGCCCGAGGTCTCCTGCATGGGGCGACGAGCCGCGTTAGAGATCCGCAGCAGAATCGCCAACAACACGTAGTTAGCCATGAGAGAGGAACCACCGGCAGACATGAATGGCGTAGTCAGGCCGGTCATCGGCAGCAGGGCAGAGATGCCGCCGGTGACCACGAAGACCTGCACGGCCAAGGTAAGAGAAAGACCGGAGGCCACCAGCTTGCCGTAGGTATCGCGGGTGCGCAGCGCGGTGCCGAAACCGCGGGTGGTCAGCATACCGAAAAGCACCAGCACGGCGGCGAGGCCGATGAGGCCGAACTCCTCACCGATTGCAGCAAGGATGTAGTCCGAGTGGGCCACCGGAACTAGTTCTGGATGCCCCTCGCCCAAGCCGCTGCCAGAGATGCCGCCGGAAGACAAGCCGAATAGCGATTGGGAGAGCTGGAAACCCGTGACGTCATAGTTACCCAGCGGATCCAGGAAGTTGGAAAAGCGCTGCTGGATCTTGGAGGAAATCTGGTAAATGCCAAACCCGCCGACGCCGACGAGGACCACGCCGATGAGCAGCCAGCTCACTCGGCCAGTGGCCATGAATAGCATGCCGAGGACGGTGCTAAACAGCAGCAGTGCCGGGCCAAAGTCATTGGAAATACCCATGATGACGATCGCGATGGCCCACACGATCAAGATGGGTGCGAGGTCGCGAAGGCGCGGCAGGGAGATACCGAATACTCGGTAGCCTGCGACGGTAAACAGGGAGCGCTTCTGCGTCAGCAGCATGGCGAAGAACAAGATCAGCAGGATCTTGGAGAACTCACCCGGCTGGATGGAGAAGGGGCCCAAGTTTATCCAGATACGTGCCTCCACGTCCTCAGGCTGCGGCCATACCAGCGGCAGGGCCAGCAGGACGAGGCCGGCGGCGCCCAAGATATAGGAGTAGCGCGTCAGTGACCTGTGATCCTTCAAAATGGCCAAGACAAGCACAAAGAGCACGAGTCCGACGATGGTCCACATGACCTGGCGCACGGCGAGGCCGCTTTCATTGACCAGATCCAGGCGGGCCAACATGATGAGCCCGATGCCATTGAGGATCGCCACGATGGGCAGCATGATCTGATCGGCATAAGGCGCTAAAAAGCACATCACCAAATGGGCGACAGTAAAGACTCCAATGAACCCGCCAATGAGATAAACCAGATCCATGGTCAGCGCGTTGTCTTGGGATAGCTCCAAGCTGACCAAAGTAATAGCAAAGACGATGGCGGCTAGGATGAGCAGGCCGAGTTCGGTGCCTCGGCTAAAAAACTTTTTCACAACCTACACCTCCCGGCAGGTGACGCCAGGTTTGTTTTTCTTGGCATCCTTTTTATCTTTTTGGCTCGGCGCAGTGATACATGGTTTGAGCGCCTTATCGCCCAAATCATTGATCTGTTGCTGCACCTCACCTAGATCACCAGTGGAGAGATGGTCGACGGCGCTGCGTTCAGATTCCGGCAGGTCCGTGACCTTCAGCGGCGTGAAGTCGCTCTCGCACGGCTGGCTGGAAAATAGCAGCGAGTTGCTGTCATTAATGCACACGTTTTGGTGCGTGGAGTGTAGTTCCTTGCCAAAGACGGAATAGTCAGCACCCTGTTGGATGGTGATTTCTTGTGCCTCGTTGGTAGCCACGTAGTAATTATTGGACAAGAAGTTCTTCGCCCACAGACCGAAGCCGATGACCAGCGCGAGCACGATGAGCAAGGCAATGAGGACCTTCCAGCCGATCTTTCGACCGGAAGTTTCGTCCTCCGTTTCGTCGTCAGCAGGCTCGGGGCGCTCGTCCTCGCCCTCGGCCATGACGGCCGGTGGAATTACTTGCGGCTTGCGGGAGAGCTGTGCCGCCCGCGAAGCAGAAGAATCCGGATGGGTGGGCTCTTCCGTCGGGCCGGCGAGCGCGCCCACGCGGAACGGCTCATGTTCCTTGGGCTTTTCTTCAGTTACTTCACCGATTACGACGGTGACATTATCCGGGCCGCCGGAGCGGATAGCCAGGTCCACTAGGGTGGATCCGGCCTGCTCGATGCTGCCTTGACCCAGCGCGGTTTCGATGGTGGACGCGGTTACGGGGTCCGAAAGTCCATCGGAACACAGCAAGATGCGGTCGCCCGGCTTGGCGTCGAGAGTAAACAGCGTTGCTTCAACCGGACGGCCCGTATAGGCCTTCAGGATGAGGGACTTTTGCGGGTGCGACGAGACGTCGCCCGGGTCCAGCTCGCCTTTATCCACCAAGGACTGCACGTAGGTATCGTCCTTGGTGATCTGCTTGAGCTTGCCGTCGCGCAGCAGGTAGCCCCGGGAATCTCCCACGTGGCAGACGCCGAAATCCGTGCCGTTGAAGAGCATGGTGGACAGCGTGGTGCCCATGCCTTCGGTTTCTGGATGCGCCTTGACGTGGTCACTGATGGCCTCGTTGGCCTGGTCGGCGGCCGCTTCCAGCAGGGCCTTGGTGTCTTCCTGGCCCGGATCTTGGTCCAAAATTTCTAGGTGGTTGACCATCAGCTCGGAGGCAACCTCGCCTGCCGCGTGGCCACCCATGCCATCGGCCAAGATCAAAAGGTGAGGACCGGCGTAGCCCGAGTCCTCGTTGTTATCGCGAATGAGGCCGCGATCGGACTTAGCAAAGAAGTTCAGCTTCAGTGTCATGCGTTCAACCTCACGGTGGTGCGGCCCAGCTTAATTTCGGAGTCCGCGCCGACTACCTCGGGTTGGTCGATGCGCACGCCATTGACAAAGGTGCCATTGCGAGATTCCAAATCCTCCACAACCCATTCGCTGCCGCGGCGGAATAGCCGGGCATGGTGGCCAGAAGAATAATCGTCGCCCGTGACAAAATCGCAGTCAGAGGCGCGGCCCAACGTGCAGTCCTCCAACGTGCCCAATTCCATATGGGAGCCCTGCAGGGGCCCCTCCACGATGGACAGCTGCTTAATCGCTTCCCGACGCCGCGGTGCCCCCACTTTTTTGGACTGCTGGCGGATAGCACCAGCAGATTTATTAGTATCGCGGCGCATGGCGTTTAAGGCCACCAGGATAAAAATCCAAAGCAGAGCCAACAAGCCGATGCGAAGCGCCAGCATGATGACTGCATCCATGGCGACCTCCCTTCCTTAACTGAAATTAGTAGCTGTGCGAATCAAGGCCCGTGATGCGGACCTCAATGTGGGAATGGCCCATGGTGATCACATCGCCATCGGCAAGCAGCCAATTATCAATCGGCGTTTCATTCACCGTGGTGCCGTTGGTGGACTGCAAATCCACCAGAACCGCATCCTGGCCGTTCCAGGTGATTTCCGCGTGCTGGCGGGATACGCCAGTATCCGGCAGGCGCAGGTCGGCGTCGTTGCTGCGGCCGATAATATTGGAGCCTTCCTGGACGTGATAAACGCGCGAAGAGCCATCCTGCAGCATCAGGTTGACTGCTGGGCCCTGCGGCTGTGGGGCGGGTTGACTATCTGGAGCAATGAAAGCGGTAGTTACCGCGTCATCAGCCGTATTCTCGTGCTGCTCGGTCATCTGGTCCTCCTGACCATCAAAGTCGTGGAAAATAGCCTCAAAACCGGTCTCTTCCGTGGGCTCGTGATCAATAAACGAGGACACGCGAAGCTGACCCGTGCGCAAACCAGATTCTTCTGCCACTCGCACGATCACGGGGCCCGCAAGGGACCATCCGCTATTGCGAATGAAGCGCGACAACTGGTCTGCACAATCGGCCGGCAAATTGCGATCCTGCGACAAGTTCTCCAAATCCTTGGAGGAGACACCCACAGTCATTACGTTCGGACTATAAAGGTTGTCATCGTCGCCGCGCGCAAGATTGTCCTGAGCCTCTTGCTTCAAAAGCTCATCAATTTCCGCGGGAACGACCTTGCCGCCGAAGACAAGGGCCATGCCGTTATCAAGGCCGCGTTGCATGGCGGAGTCCAGCTTCGCCAGCTTTTCTAAAAACGCCACGAGCCATTCTCCTTTCCACCATGCAGCGATCAGTAGCGATCAGTATAGTTTGTTCACTCCCTCGAAACGTAGATGGCGACGCGAAAGTTCCCAGAAATTTCGCCACCCCCTCCTCGAAATAATCCACTTTTCCTGCAGATTTGTAGTTTAATGCGCTTTTCGTGGTATCTTTATCAAGTCGCTAAGACAACCACACCCTGCCCGGGTGGCGGAATTGGCAGACGCGCTGGCTTCAGGTGCCAGTGTTCGATAAGAACGTGCGGGTTCAAGTCCCGCCCCGGGCACCCTGTGAAGTCTCGAGACATCGTTCCGGTCGATGCCTCGAGATTTTTCGTTTTCAGTTGCCCTGTTGGGGGTCAAGTTCGTTGTCTTTCTTGTTGTAATAGATTTTTTCTTCGGTGAGTGTGT
>NZ_JAKRNE010000015.1 GCF_022347205.1 Corynebacterium sp. ACRPO
GGGCTGGTTCGGGCTGGGATTGGGCGTCGACAAGCGGGGCGAGGGCGCCGGCATCCGCGTTGACCGTGTGGGCATCGACCACGGCGAGGAAGGGGCCGTTGACGCCGGGGCCGAAGCCCTCGGACATGATGTCGGCGGCCTTGCGCTGGGTGGTATCGGGATTGGAGGTGGTATCGGCCGGAAGGGCGAGTTCCATGTGGAGCACCGGCGCGGTCATCGCGCCCAGGGAGAGCACGACCAGCGCCATGGCCAGGCCGGGGACCTTCTGGACCAAGCGCACCCAGCGGTTGCCCATGGTGGGCCCGCGGCGGCGCTTGCCCTTGCGGGTCGGATTGCCGGCCACGCCGGGAATGCGGCCGTTGAAGGCCTTATCGCCCAGCAGACCAAGCATCGCGGGGATGAGCGTAAGCGAGACCAACACGGCGATGGCGACGGTGCCGGCGGCGGCCAAGCCCATTGCCGTCAGGAAGCCAATGCGCGCAATGAGAAGCGCAAAAAGCGCAGTAAAGACGGTCGCGCCGGCAAAGACCACGGAGGAGCCAGCCGTGCCCACCGCCATGCCTGCGGCATCTGGCCCGTCCATGCGGCGACGCTCGGCGCGGTAGCGCGACAGGATAAACAGCGCATAGTCAATGCCCACGGCAAGGCCAATCATGATGGCCAGGACCGGGGTCATATTATTGAGCTCAATCCAGTGGGTGGCAATGAACATGCCCAGCGCGCCTAGTCCCACGCCGATGACGGCGGACACCAAAGGCATACCCGAGGCCACCAGGGAGCCGAAGGTAAAGATGAGCACGATAAAGGCAACGCCGAGGCCGATGATCTCAGAGGTGGAATTGACCGCGATTTCATCGCCGAAGCCGGCACCATTGCCCTCTACCGTGAGGCCGCGGTCGCGGGCAATATTCATTGCCTCGGTAACGGTGTCTTTATCGGCCTGCTCCACGCTATAGGGCGACTCGGCGTCGAAATTAAAGGTGGTATAGGCAATGGTCTCGTCATCATTGACCATGGCGAGGTTATCCGCGTCCGCGCGGGCGGATGCTTCCGGCAATCCCATGTCCGTGAACTGATGGATCACCTGGTCCTGCAGGCGAGGCGAGACCTCAAGCGGGTTGCCAAAGCGGGTGGTATCGCCCATCTCTAGGTTGTCCTCGAGGTAGGAGATGGTGGCGTCGATGGCTTCGCGGTTGGCGGGATCAGAAAGCTTCTGGCCGTCTGGAGCCTTGAAGACCACGTTGACCGAGGGCGAGTTGGCAGGGTTGCCGCCCTCTGGGAAGAGGTCCATGGTCTTGTAGGTGGCGTCGATGGACGGGGTTCCCTTGATGGAGAACTCGCTCGTCATCGGTTTCATCAGCAAGGCGGCGGCACCGCCGACGGCGGCGAGCAGCAGCAGCCATGCCACGATGACCTTCCACTTATGGAGGAAAGACCAGCGCCCAAGACGATAAAGCAGTTTAGCCACGGGTAGATGTACCTTCGCATTCGCGTGGGGGACGGGTTGAACTTTGCCCTAGTGTAGTTGCCGTGCCCCTTATTCCCTATTACTTAGCCGCCGGGCAGCCCGTATTCACAGACGATGCCAAGGCAGCGGGCCAAGAAAGAACCGTGGCCACCCGATGCAGTCAAGGACTCGATCGGGTGGCCACGGCGGAGCGGCGTAGACAATACGGCCGCGAGAGCGCGCTCGCTGTTTAAACGTACTTCGACAAACTCAGGCCGGGAAGAACGAGGTCAGAGAAGAAGGCGCTAATTTTCTTTACCTGCTCGATAACAGCAGCAATGGTCTTGCCTAGTTTGCCGAACGAAGAACCGTGGAAAGAAGAGCCATCGGCTGCAGCGTTGTCGCCCGAAGGCTTCTTTTCTGGGGTCCCCTGGTCAGATGGTTTAGCGTTTTCGGAGGCACCGTCGAATGCCACGGTGAGATCAGAGTTGGCATCGTCAAGCGGCTGCCCCACCGGGTACTTGCCCAAGAAAATGTCGGAGCCCGTTTGGGTTAGCGAGGTGGGGGCATCAGTTGTGGCGTAGGACTTGCCGGTTTCCGGCACCAAGGGTTCAGTAAGCGTGAAGGTAGAGATTGCGGCGTCATCGCCAGACAATTCAACCGGCTTGTTCTTAAGCGGGCCCGAGGCGCCCGTAAGTTTATAATCCGCAGTGATGGTGGCGTTTTCGCCTGCTACTTCTACCTTAATATCCGAGAATGTGAGATCCAGGCCGTAGGAACCATTAGGGCCGAAGCCTGGATAGCCTTGAATCTGCACGGATCCCTGAGTACCAATAGTGCCGTTTCCCTCAGCATCCAGCGTGGTGTGGGCGGCATCGACCGGGAAGGTGAAGTCCTTTCCTACCTTCTCCGCGCCTTCGGTGGTATTGATTATGCCTTTGGCAAGCGGATTGGTGTCCACGTGGTGAATGAAGGATTCCTTGATGGGCCAATTCAATTGGCCGGATTCCACGGCGGGGACATCGGCTGGAGCCTCATCGGCAGAGGCTACGGGCGCGGTGACGGCGCCGAGTGCAACCGCTCCAACGGCAATGACGGATGTTGTTTTCATGAATTTCTCCTCTTGAGAGCAGTGGTGAAGCTTTGCCTAAAACATTAGGCGAGCCTTACCTTAATTGGAAAATTAGAAAAAGTAAATCAGTGTCGCTTATCAAGCTCGGCGAAGATTCCCGAGTTGAAAGCGAATGCGCGCTGCGCCTCCGAGAGCAATGCCTCACGCTGCTCCGCAGTCAGCATGAGACTGTCTAGGCGTTCGCGGTAGCCCTTGCGGTACGGCGGAATCTTGCCGATAGCACTGAAGTCATAAAAGTTCAGTGCATCCGGTTCGATGTCATAAAGCGTGCCGAGGCGCGCGGCAATCACCTGGCCGCCGGAGATATCACCGAGATACCGAACATAGTGGTGGGCTACCACTTCTGCCGCACTGCCGGATACCTCTTCTAGGCGGGCAACGTAGGATGCCGTGGCCGGCAGGATCCGGATCTTTTCGCGCCAGTCGCTACCGACGAGCGCCGCCAAATCCGCCTCCAGAGCGAAGCGCCGCTCAAGGCGTGGATCGGCCACCGCACCGGCGATTGGAGTATGCGCCACACTGCGGACTCCATGCTCCAGAGACTCATAAACAAACCACAGCTGGCCACTCAAATCGGCTGCGGCCTCAGCGCTCAGCTGGCCCGACATGAGCCGCTGCATAAACGCCGAACCCTCCGCGTTCTCGTGAGCCTGGGCGGTCTCCTCGCGCAATGCGACGGATAATGGTTTCTTGAGCGTCACAGTCACTGACTTCCTCCAAAGTAATGCTTACCTAATGTCTAAATATAAAAGTAAGGTTAGGCAACCCTTATCTACAAGGCTTGTGGGGAGAAATCAACCAAAAGAACTAACTCCCCACCCCCGCAAGCAGTGCTCACGGTATTGGGATGTGGCTGCCGGCACGGGGCGCTTAGCTAACCCCTATTACCTGTGGAGAAGAGCACGCACGCTCTCAAGGGCGCCCGACTTTATAAAGGCCTGCCCAAGAATGGCAAACATGCTGCCAATGGTTGCTACGCCCAAGATGTAGTTCCACACCTTGGCAAAGCTAGAACCGGAGGGAGTGTCCTTCTCAGGCTTATCAGTTCCCGGCTTCTTAGACTCCGAAGATTCAGGGCTCTTTGAGGTCTCCGGCTTCTTCGGCGATGCCAGGGTCTGCGAGCTCGCTGGTGGCTGACTCCGTGGCTTCTCTTCCTTTTCCGGCGAAGCTACCGGCGGCTCCGGAGCAGGCTCATTCTGCGGCTTTTTCTGATCCTGCGGCAATTCTTCCTTCTTCTGGCCACAACCAGAGGAAACCTTGAGGGTTAGGTGGGCATCATCAAGCTCAGGCTTGTTCTCCGAGCTATACATGCCCATGAAGAGTTGGTCTACGCCCTCGATTTTTCCATCTTTTGTTCCCTGCTGCTCCTTGTACCGCACATCGCTGGCGGAAAGGGTGAGTGTATCGCCCTCCTTGGTCCATTGCGCCGTGCCGTGGCCAAAGATCCCATCCCCGGTGCGCTTATTGGCGTCGATGTGGTCGTCCTCGGTGTATTGAAGCATATTCTTACCCTCTACGTGATAAACCTCGTAGCCGGAACCGAGATGGGCTTCATTACCGGAGGTCTTGATGAAAGGTGCCACAACCGTGGAATGTAGAGCGCCGTGGTGACCGGTGAACGTGATCGAGGAGTCTTTGCTTTCGATATTGGACGACACCACATTGCCCTCCTCATCTACCGTTACCGTAGAGGTTTCAGGATCTACCTCGAAGCCGAAAGAGAAATCCTTCCCCTTAGGATCACCGGTTTGCGTCACTGGGCCACTAGTGGACCAATCACCAGCAGCGAAACCGGTTTTGAGGTAGGAACGCCACGAGTACTTAATTCCCCAGTTCAAGGAACCGGATTCTATGGTGCAGGTTTCTTCCGCAGAAGCGTGTGGCACGGTGAGTGCGGTCGCCGCGAGAGCAGTGACCACTACTTTCTTAAACATGGAAATCCTCCAATTTGTGTGAGAAGAGTGGGTTGATGGTGGGCGTTGCACGCTGCGGATGTACCCGCAGCCCCTCGACGGATATCGGCCAGCCATACGCTTGAGACAAGGTAGGACCGGTAAAGACCTCATCTACGCGCCCTTGGGCTGCTAATCCCCCGCACGCTAGGCATACGAGATGATCGCAATATGCTGCTGCCGCATTGAGGTCATGCAGCACCACGAGGACGGCGACGCCTGCCTCGCGGGCAAGGGCTTTTACTGAGCCCAACAGTTGTTCTTGGTGCCGGATATCCAGCGCGGCCGTTGGCTCATCGAGCAAGATCACCGGGGTATTTTGGGCAAGCACCCGTGCGAAGGCCGCGCGGGCACGCTCACCGCCGGACAGCGTGCTGATGTCTCGGCCCGCTAAGTGCGCGACGCCGGCGGTATCGAGGGCGGCGTCAATAAAGTCATCGTCAAGGTCTGCGTAGGCAGTTCCTTCCCACGGGCGGCGCCCCATCGCAACGACATCGCGGACGAGGAATTCGAAGGACACCGAGACGTCCTGGAGCATCACTGCACGCGTGCACGCGAGCTCTCGCGCTGGCGCCTTGGGCGATAGCCCACCCACGGTGATTTCACCGGAATAATCGATGTCTCCGGCAACGGCGGCAAGTACGGTGGATTTGCCGGCGCCGTTCGGGCCGATAAGCCCGGTAACTTCGCCCGCTTGGGCGGTAAAGGACACTTGGTCCACGAGGGTGTGCTCCCCCACGCGAACAGTTAAGTCTTTGACGTTTATCATCAGTGCGCTCCTTTGCGCATCATGCGCCGTAGCAGGATGAAGAACGTGGGACCGCCCACCAGCGCGGTGAAAATGCCGATGGGAAGATCCGCAAAGGGAATCATCGTGCGCGCTGCCACGTCAGCGAAACCAATGAGCACAGCACCGCCAAGGGCGGAAGCCGGCAGCAGGATGCGGTTTTCTGGTCCGACGATGCTGCGCAGCAGGTGGGGAACGATAAGTCCCACAAAGCCAATGAGGCCGGCGAAGGAAACGGCCCCTGCAGTCAACACTGCCGATGCCACGATCGCCACGATGCGCAGCCGTGGCACGTTCACACCGGTATGCGCGGCGGCGCGCTCGCCGAGCGCGAGGACGTCTAACTGCTTACCCAGGCGCAAGGCCACTGCGAGGCCAACCACCACGATGGGCAGTACCGCCCACACGTGTTTCCACTGTGAGCCGTTGAGGGAGCCCATCTGCCAGAAGATGATCGCTTCGCGGTTGGCGGTCGGCGCTAGGTACACCATGAAAGAGATAATGGCGTTGCATACCGCATTGATGGCGATGCCGGTGAGAATCAGGTGCACCACAGCCACCCGTCCGTTGTGGCGCGCAAGCTGATAGATGATGAAGGTAACCAGCAGCGCGGTCAGGAAGGCCGCGGCTGGAACGGTAAAGGTACCGAAGAACTCGATATTAAAGACGATGACCACGGCCGCACCAACGCCCGCACCGGAGGTAACGCCAATAATGGAGGGTTCTGCCAAGGGGTTGGCAAATACCGCCTGCATCAGCGTGCCGGCAACGCCCAAGGCCGCGCCCACCACGAGCCCCAAGGCCAAACGCGGTAGGCGGATGCCCCACACCACACTTGCGGTCAAGGAATCCTCCCCGTGGCCAGCTGCCAAAATGCGAAAGAGATCAGACAGCGGTACATAGTATTGCCCCAGCACGACGGAGATGAGCGCCGCGACAACGGTGAGGATCCCCAGCAGTACGAATATCCAAGTCCGCTGCGTGCGTCGGCGTGCGAAGGTGTCCGGGTCCTTACTCATTGTCCGGGTCATACACAGCCTTTGCTAGCTTCACCAGCGTTTGCCCAGTCATGGGACCAAATGCCAACGACTGGCCGTCCGGGATGGTCACGATGCGCTTCTTTTGGCCGGCGGTGGTTTGAGCAACGCCGGGCCGCTCCAGCAAGCCGTCAATTCCGCCGGTGGATTCCAGGCCATTGGTCATCATGATGATCACCTCTGGATTGATGCGCGCCAGCGCCTCAGCATTAGCGGGTTCCGCATAGGAAAGGTTGTTTTCTGCAGCCACATCCACACCGCCAATGCCTTCAATCAGATCTTGCGCACCGGTACCATCACCCATGATGAAGAAGACGCCACCGTTTCCGCGAGCGTAAAGGAACGCCATGCGCATTGGATCATCGGGAACCAACTTCTTGATGGCTTCCTTTGCCTCGTCGATTTCCTTGGTGGAACGATCCGCCAGCTCGCGTGCTTCATTGGGCAGGCCGAGGGCATCGCCAAGCGTGGTGATGTCCTCACCCACCGAATCGATCGTGCGCTCAGGTTCCATCACCACGGTGGTGACACCCGCCGCGCGGATTTGATCGATGGCATCGCGCGGGCCAATGGAATGGTCTGCAATGACGAGCGTCGGCTGCAGCTCCAGCACCGCCTCCACGTTGATGTTGTGGCCACCTTCGGTCACCACCGGAAGATCGGCCAGGTTGGGCTCGGTAGAAGAAACTGTGCGGCCGACGATATTATCCGCAAGCCCCAAGCCGCTAAGGGTATTGGTATAGGTGCCATAGATATCCAAAGCCAGGATGCGGGAGGCATCGGTGACGGTAACGTCGTTACCATCGGCATCGGTAAGCTCCACCGGAAGCGCCGGCTCTGCCTTATCAGTAACCGGTTCGATATCGTCAAAATCTTTGACGTCACTGACACCTTCAAAAGATCTGGGATCCGAGAGATCAGCGGGATCCGGTAGCTGATCGGTATAGCTTCCCTGCACACCGCACGCGGTAAGACTGAAGATGCACAGGAATGGTACGAGGAAACGAAGAACAAGTTTCACGGCAATCTTTCTAAGAGTTGTTCATGACAAGCCGGCTGGTGGAGCCACCGGCGATGATCAATCCGACAATGAAGAGCAGTAGATAGGTCGTCGGGTTATCTAGGCTCCCGCCGGGAGACGTCGCGGACTTGACCTTGAATTTGTTCGATCCGTCCTCGTATCCCTGCCCCGAGTCACCGGCTAGCACTGGATCCCCGGCCCCGGCATGAGCGCCGCTTTTGGAACTAAGAGTTCCCTTTCCGTTTCCGCCTGCGCCAGATCCACCGGATCCGCCGGATCCAGAACCAGAGCTAGATCCGCCACCACCGGATACGGCGGCGCAATCAGCGCTTCCACCCAAGGTGGCGTGGAAGCTCAACGGGTCCAGCTGGGTGCCTGGTTCATAGAACTCAGCGAGTGCCTGGGAACCGGCTTCAGAAAGCGATACCGCAGCTTCACCGGACACGGCGTCCGTGCCGATGTCGAGGGATTTAAAGTTCAGGGTGCCAATAACAGTGCGTCCAAAGTCATTCTTCTTCCCTTCCATATTGGAAGAGCGCACGTCAGCAATAAGCTCGCCAGAATTGCCGTTAAAGGTGATTTCCAGGTTGGCGATGTTAAGGTCCAACTTGCCGTGGTGCCCAGTGAACTGCATGCTTCCGCCATATTGCACGGAGCCCGCGCCATCTTTTACGGCACCAGAGTTACCCGTGAATTGGAAACGCCCATTGTCATAGCCAACACCAGAGAGATCCCATCGGCCCTGGGCAATGGATCCGGTGATATAGGACTGGAAGGATTTCTTTAAACCCCACTGAGCAGTGGCTTGAGTAACACCAGTAGCCTCACAGACGGCACCGTCCCCGCCAGATCCTCCCTCGCCCGAACTACCTGAGCTCGGGGTGCCAGAGCTCGCAGATCCAGAGTGCGCAGGACCAGAAGCCGCTGTTTTGCCAGCACCTGAAGCACCGCTGCCTCCGCCCGAACCAGAGTTGCTCGGTGATGAATTTCCCGATGCAGAGTTAGTAGAAGCCGAGTTTCCTCCAGTGGAGTTCGACGTACCCGAAGTAGAACCACCCGAATTCGAGTTCGATCCACCCCGGTTATTGAAAGACTCCAACTCATCCAGGAACGCCTGGGTATTGCCCATGAACGTAGTAATCCCGTTCATCGTGTCATTGGTTTCAGACAAGATGTCCATAGCTTCCTTGTTAAAGCCCGTGAAGGAACCCGTAATGGAGGTCAATGGGCGCTTCCCACCGGAATCAGAGCCAGAACCGGATCCGGCGCACGAGCCGTCGAGCGCAATGCTGCCGGAGGACGGATCTAAGGCTTCGCCCGGCTGGTAGAAGCCGGTAAATAGCTTGGCCCCGCCGGAGGTCAGAGCGGTAGATCCAGACAAATCAACCTTCCCGGCACCATCTTCGACGGGGTTGGCCAGATTAATGGTGGCGATTACCTCATCATTGCCTTGGATCTTTTTACCGCGGCTGAGGTCTTGGCGGTTCATCTCATAGGAGACGTAGTCCACGGAAATCTGCGCTTGCTTTCCAGAGGCCTTGACCTTGAAGTCCGACATCGTCATGTCCAAGATCCCATCGTGGCCGGTAAAGCTCAGCGTTCCATTGAACGGAATCGTGACGTTTCCACCAGACGCATCGGGCTTTCCTGGGGTAAAGACGAACGCACCATCGCCCTGTTCGTCGCCTGTAAAGCCAATGCCATTGGCACCCCATCCACCGTGGGCGATATTGCCCTTGACGTAGCTGCGGAATGACTGCTTGATACCCCACTTCCATGTGCAGGATTCATCTGCGTGGGCCACTGGAGCAGATGACAAAAGTGGGGCGAATGCCGCGACGAGGAAAGCAGCGACGATGATGCCGAACGCCGACTTCCACAGTTTTCCAATCATATTGAGAACCTTGTTTCCGTGTCTAAAGACGATATAGGCTAGGCTTGCCTTAGTGCAGTAAGTTTATCCTGTCCTAGCTTCTTCCAACTGTCAATAAACCACCCCTATAAGAAGCAAAGAATGCAAAACGACTCCCGCAAAGACATCTTCACCAGCATCTATCCAGATGTGGATCCCACACAGAACTTCCCACTCACGTTCGGTGAACGCTTATCCTTAGCTCTTTCCGTCGGCGTATTTATGTTCGGCGGCGTAAGCGGCAACCTGCTCATCGCCAGTATCGGATTGGGCTTTGTGGTCGCCTGTTCCTTGACACTTGGCCATAAAACGCCACGCCGCATCCGCGCAGAGGCCCGTAGCCGATTCCCACGGGAACCGTGGGCCGAACAACCCAGCTTCCTCGTGCCCGTCGCATGGATCGTCATCGCAGCAATCGCGGCCCTGGCGTGGTGGTTTACCCCCGTGAAATACCTCACGTGGACCGCGGGCATTATTGCTGTCGTCGCGGCTATCGCAACGTGGTTCCTCCCCACCCTGCAGCACCGCCGCGCGCGGTCTGCACGCGCAAAGCAGGACGCTTTAGCTACCCCAGCGCCCCAAGGCTCCCTGGCGGAGAAAAACTAAAATAGGCCCCGACCTGCATTAACAGGTCGGGGCCTCGCGCGGTGGCGGCGGGATTTGAACCCGCGGTTGGGGGTTACCCAACAATCGCTTTCGAGGCGATCACCTTCGGCCGCTCGGACACGCCACCGCGTTCCAGATTACGGGAGTGGGCCCGAGCGACAAAATCGCTGCGCCGGCGGGGTGCCAGCGCAGCGATATGAGAAACGGGGACGAGGATTAGTCGTCCTTCAGGCCACCGATAACCTCGTTGGCCTTGTCCTTGATGCCTTCGGCAGCGTCAGACAGCTTGTCCTTAGCCTCGGAGGTGACCTGGTCGGCCTTGCCCTCGTTAGCTACGTCCTTGTTGTCGGTAGCTTCGCCGTAGGCTTCCTTTGCCTTGCCTACAAGGCCATCCTTCTTGTTTTCCAAATCGCCCATGTTCACTCCTTTGAGTAGACGGTTGTTGTATGACAACCAGTGTACGCACGTTTAGCGCAGGCCGTCGAAGAAGTTTCGGAGCAACCCAGCGCATTCGTCTTCGAGCACGCCGCCGCGGACCTGCGGGGTAAAGGGGGCGGTGGGGGCACGCAGGACATCGATAAGCGAGCCGCACGCGCCGGTCTTGGGCTCGAAGGCGCCAAAGACCACGGAAGAAACACGGGCAGCTTGCAAGGCGCCGGCGCACATGGCGCAGGGTTCTAGGGTGACGACGAGTTCGCAGCCGGAAAGCCGCCAGCCATCGCCGTGCACGCGAACGGCCTGGCGAATGGCCTCGACCTCGGCGTGGGCGGTCGGGTCCGCAAGCTCTTCGCGGCGGTTGACGCCGGTGGCAAGTTCGGTTCCGGCGGCGTCGTACAGCACCGCACCCACGGGGACGTCGCCGGCTGGCGTGCGCTTGGCGACGTCTAGGGCGCGGCGCATCCGAGCCTCAGCGCGCAGCAAGAGCTCAGGCGTTAACAATGACGTCTTCCAACTCATCGCCAAAGCCGAGCTCGCCGGCGATGCGCAGCAACATATCGGAAGGCCAGTCCTCATCATTGTCAATGATGTAGCCCACCTGGTCCTCGGATAGACCAAGGTCAGCGAAGATATCGAAATCGCCCTCGCCATAAGGATCGGCCTCTTCGGGGTCCACATCCGGGATTTCATGATCGTTGATATCCATGAAATCGGCGGCGAAGTCATCGTCCACGCCATAGGTAGCATCCGAGATGAGCATCTTCACCCCGCCCGGCACTGGGCGCACGGCAATAAAATAGGCATCCTCCACGCACAGCAGCGCGAACGCAGCACCCTCGGAACGCAGGCTGCGCACCGCATTGATGGAGGTCTGCGGATCCTCAAAGTCATCGTTGAAGCTGCGCACCAGCCATTGGCCCGCGTTGCGGGCGACGGTTACTGCGAAGGAGTAATTTTCGTTGCTCATACCTCGTGAGATTAGTCGTGTTGTGCCACAATTGTCATCGTGAGTTCTCAAGATGTTCAACGCCCTATCTGCATTATTGGCCTCGGCCTCATCGGCGGCTCTTTGCTGCGCGATCTCGCCGGATACAATCACCACGTTTTTGGATACAACCACTCCACGTCCGGCGCCCGCACTGCAGTAAAGCAGGGTTTTGACGTCACCGATGATCTTCCGGCGATTTTGACCCGCGCGGAGACGGAGAACGCGCTCATTGTCATAGCCGTGCCGATGGGCGCTGTGGGAAGCGTCCTCGATGCCATTCAGGAGCACGCGCCGAGCTGCGGTATTACGGACGTCGTTTCCGTTAAGACGGCCGTGCGCCAGCAGGTGCTGGAGCGCGGAATGGAGTCGCGCTATGTGGGCGGCCACCCGATGGCGGGCACGTCAAAGTCCGGTTGGGATAACTCGCAGAAGGATCTGTTCCGCCGCGCGGCCTGGGGCATTACCTATGACTACGCCGCCGAGTGCGAGGCGCGCGGGGAAAAGATTCCGAAGCAGTGGATTGAGACCTTCACCGAGGTCGTGCGCATGACCCAGATGGTGCACGCAGAGGCGGTGCCTATCCGCGTGGCTAATCACGATGCCGCGGTGGCGCGCATTTCCCACCTGCCACACGTCTTTGCGGAGATCCTCGCCGTGGTGGGCGATAACGGCGGAATCCTGGCGCAGTCCCTGTCTGCCGGTTCTTTCAAGGACGCTACCCGCGTGGCCGGCACTCACCCGGAGCTGGTGCAGCAGATGTGCGAGACCAATGCGCCGGCGTTGGTGGAGGCATTGGACGAGGCCTTGGACTTGCTGCACGACGCCCGCGAGAAGCTCGACTCCCCTGAGCCTTCCATCGCTGAGCTTACCGACGCCGGCTACCGCGCCCGCACCCGCATCGACGCCCGCTCCGGCGCGCGCAAGGAATCGGTCTCCCCGATCAAGATTTCTTCCCGCCCAGTGCTGCGCCTGCACCCAGGCGGCCCGAAGTGGGTGGCGCAGTTGCGCCAATCCGAGTCCCTGGGCGGACGCATCGAGATTTTCTAGCCTTTGCGGCCGCGGTTGCGCAGGCGGGGAATCCGCGCCAGCACCGCGGCGGCGATCAGGCCGACGGCTGCTATGCTCCCATAAAGCCCCGCACGATCTGCACTGGTCTGCGGGGTTTTCGGCGGTTCAGGGGTGGTCTCTGCGGTAAGGATTGCTTCCTTATCGCGGCCGCTCACCACGCCTTCTACCCAGTCCTTGGTGCCGGCCAGCGTGGTGATTGCCGCGCTTGGCGAGGGCAAGTCCGGATCCCCATTCGCCGTTCCCGCGGTGGCCAAACCGGCAAGCTTTCCGTCGACGAAGAAAGGCCCGCCGGAGTCGCCGCCCTGCATGCCTGCGCGGCCGGTGGAGTGCACATCGAGGATCGCGCTTTCAATCAGCGGCATCGCTTCGCCGGCCGGTACGCTTTCTGTCCCCTCTGGTGCGCTGAGCCCCGGCATGGCCTCGGCCGCGGGAATGCTTTCTCCGCCAGCGGCATCCTCGGCGGCAACCTCGGCGCCAACCTCGGAGGCGTCTGCGGCACCTGGTTCGGTGGAGCTAGCGGGGCCAGCAGGGCCGGCGCCGAGGAGCTCGGCCACTTCCATCTCCGCCTGCGGCAGCTGCCCGCGGCGCGCCATAGATGAACTGCTGCTCCAGCCGTAAAGCGTGCCGCGCTGACCGGGTTCTGGCACGTGAGTGGAAATCTCGGCCGGGGTGGTGTCGGTGACGGGGGTGGTGAGGTGGAGAAGGGCGGCGTCGGAAAGCGGGGATAGCGCCCACGAATCGGCGTCGTAGGTGGTGCCATTGATGCGGGCCTGCGTGCCCTCATTGTTGACGGACTCGAGGCAATGGCGCGCGGTAAGCACCCACTGGGCGGCTACGAGGGTGCCGGTGCAATCGCCGAAGCTGCCCACGCGCCCGATTTTCAACTGCGCCACGGTGCGAGACTCCGCCGAATCTTGGGCCGGCTCGCCGTGCTCGAGGGCGCTGGCAGGGGCGGCGGTTAATGCCACGATGCCGGCGGTAAGCAGGGCGGGGAAGATTTTGTGCTGCATGATTAGTCCTTCTTTCCGGCAGGAACGGCGATGGCGATGATCTTAGCGACGGCCCATTCGGCCGGCCCCTTCCCTATCAGGCGGCGCCATAGGCTCGCGAGGACGAGGAAGAGGGCGATAAACGCGCAGGCCCACCCGGTGTTGTGGAGGGAGACGTGACTTTGCCAGTAGTAAGCGGTGAGCACATGCAGGATGTAGATGCTCAGCGACATCGCCCCCAGCGCAGCAAAGGGATACGCCAGCTTAGGCACCGCCCGACCGATAAGCAGGCATAGGTGCAGGACGATGGCGGCTACGGCGATGGACAGAACAATCTCTCCTAGCACGCCGGTGTGGCCGGTAAAGCGCAGCCAGCCAGGCATATCCGGGGTAAAGCGGAAGTAAAAGCCGGCTGCCGCAACGGCCGCGGCGATGGCAGTGGACACCCACTGGGCAGCGGCACGGGCGCTGCGGATATAGATCTCATAGAGCAGCATGCCAGCAAGGAAATAGGCACAATAGGCCAGCAGCGGATAGACCTGCGGAAGGGTCAGCGGCGCATATTTTATGGTCGCGGCGGCGGTAGCAGCGGCGAGAAGCAGGAGCTTCCACCACCAGCGCAGCGGCGGGACCCAGGACACCAGGATCATCGTGATGCCGATGACCACGAGGACGATTTGAATCTCACCGCCCACGGGCAGCAGGGCGAGGCCGATAAGTGTGATTATGCAGCCGCGGGCGATGATGCGCAGGAACGTGGTCGCCGTGAAATCGCGGGAAATAAGCATCAACGTGACGCCGGCCAGAACGGCGAATAGTGCGGCGGGCAGGCCATTTAAAGTGACCTTGGTATGCCACACCAAGGAGGCCATATGCAGAACTATCATGCCGATAATCGCAAGTGAGCGGGCTATATCGAGCCCTACAATGCGCGAGGGTGCTAACACTTAGCGTTCTCCTTCAAGACGGAGGGGAACGCGTCGCGGCGCTCCCCTTGTTAATAAAGACTTTCTTTTTCTACTAAGCCTGTCTGGAAGGTTGCTGCGAATATTTTATACGTGTCCTGCATTTTATAAGTGGATTGCGTGAGACTTGTGCGAACCTAGTCGGCGGACCTAGTCGCGGAAGGAACTATCGCGGCGCTTGCGCGAACGGGAAGGATCGGCGGCCAGCTTTAGAAGCGGGGCTGCGGCGATGCCGATGGCCAAGCCGGCCACAAAGAGCCAGAACATGCCAGAGCCCAGCCACAGCATGAGGCCGAGGATGGCGCCGGCGAGGAGGTCTTCATAGAGCGGAACTTAGGTGAGGCGGGCTAAGATACAAGAAAAGCCGCCCGAAGGCGGCTGATTTTGTGCGCCCGGAGGGATTCGAACCCCCAACCTTCTGATCCGTAGTCAGATGCTCTATCCGTTGAGCTACGGGCGCAGACCGTTGGTAAGCAGTGCGTGCGCTCTGCTGTGCAACGAGAATTTACTATACCCACGGTCCGGAAAACTAACAAATCGCCTGTTCACCCGGCGTTCACCTGATGGAAATGGAGACAATTAGGGAGCGATGAGAGCGGCAACTTCGGCGTCGGAAAGCAGAGCGCCCCGGAGCGCCCTGAGGGTGGACTGGTGATCGAGGTCGATACCGATAAGGACAATTTCGGTACCGGGCGTCACGTCATTTGCAGCCCAGAGCGAAGCTGGCACGATTTGAAGGTTAGGCCCAGCCTGCTGCCAAGCGTGGGCGAGTTGAAGATCGGTATCGAGCCAGCAATACCCCTTAGAGCGCACCAGGCCGGTACTGGCACGAAGGGCGGCGAGCAGACGGTCGCGGTTAAAGGGGCGGTCGGCGCGGAAAACGACGGAGGAAATGCCATATTCCTCGGTTTCAGGCGTGTGCGGCTTAGCCAGCTCCTCGGCGTAGCCATGGTAAGCCGCGGCAGTGGCGGCGTCGTACAGGTGGGCATCGAGGACCAGCCGTGGGGCAATGGCACCATCGGTGACCATTACGACTCGAGCACGGGGGTTCATAGCACGAACGGTTGCGATGACGCGTTCGGTTTCGGCAGCATCAACCAGATCGGTCTTGGTAACAAGGATGAGGTCAGCAAACTCGACTTGGTCCACGAGTAGGTCTGCCACGGTACGATCATCGCTGGGTGTGGCCTCAATATTCTCAGACGCGAGGCTCTTGCCTCGACGCAGGTAATCAAGAAAGGTGGAAGCATCCACGAGAGAGACCATGGTGTCGATAGGGGCGACGTCGGCAAGCGTGGTGCCGTCCGCAAACTCCCATTCAAAAGTGGCGGCCACGGGCATAGGCTCGGAAATGCCAGTGGACTCGATGACGATCTGATCGAAGCGGCCGGAGCGGGCCAGCTTACCTACGGATTCGATGAGATCCTCGCGCAGGGTGCAACAGATACAGCCATTGGATAGCTCAACAAAACGGTCTTCGCCGCGCTCGAGGTGCCCCTCGCCAGCAACGAGGGCGGCATCGATATTGACCTCGGAGAAGTCGTTGACGATGACGGCAAGCTTGCGCCCTTCGCGGTTGGCAAGCAGGTGGTTCAAGAGCGTGGTTTTTCCGCTGCCCAAAAATCCGGACAGTACAGTAACGGGTGTAGCCATTCCCTAATGGTAACGTTTTTCATTAGGGAATGGCTACGAAGCTCCTAACCTTAAATGGACAGGCCGAAGATTGGCACTGCCAGCAAGTACACCGTCAGGGTGATGAGGAAGATGCCGATGATGTTGAGGCCGAGGCCACCCTTGATCATCTCGCCGATCTTGACGTAGCCAGAGCCATAGGCAATGGCGTTCGGCGGGGTGGCAACTGGGAGCATGAATGCACAGGTTGCCGCCAGGGCCACTGGGATGGTGAGGAGAAGGACGTTGATATCGCCATCGGCAGTAAGCCCCACGCCCACGGCGACGCCGCCCATAATCGGAATGAACGTGGCTGCCGTCGCGGTATTGGAGGTGATCTCCGTCAGGAAGAGCACCAGCGCAGCCACGGCAGAGACGATGAGGACAACCGGCAGGACGCTAAGCCCCTTGGCCATCTCACCAATCCACAGGGACAGGCCGGAGGAGTTAAAGACCGAGGACAGCGACAAGCCGCCGCCGAAGAGCAGGAGGACGTCCCACGGCATTTCATTGGCCGTCTTCCAGTCCAGCAAGCGGATACGGCGCTGGTTGTCCGCGGGCAGGATAAAGAGCAAGATGCCGGCGGCGATGCCCACGATGGCATCGTCATAGTTCTCAAATTCCTTGAGGACCAGCGGCAGGGTAACCCAGGCTGCGGCAGCGAGGACGAAGATGATGCCCGTCATGATCTGGGGGCGGGTCCAGGGGCCGAGTGCCTTAATTTCGTCATTAATGAGCTCGCGCCCGCCTGGAATATCCTTCATCTCCGGCTTGAAAATGGTGATGAGCAGCGCCCAGGCAATCAGCAAGAAGATTGCTGCAAGCGGCACACCAACCGCCATCCACCGGCCGAAGCCGAGGGTAACGCCCCAGGTATCGGCCATATATGCATTGAGGAAGGCATTCGGCGGGGTGCCGATGAGCGTACCCAGCGAACCGATGGAAGCGGAGTAGGCAATACCCAGCATCAGCGCCGTGGCAAACTTCTTTTGCTTCTCCCAGCCGCCTACGGTTTCCGCGGTAAGCGCGAGCACCGAGGTACCGATCGGCAGCATCACCACGGCCGTGGCGGTATTAGATACCCACATGGACAAAAAGCCGGTGGCCAGCATGAATCCCAAGATCAGGCGCTTGGGCGAGGTGCCGATAATCTTCACCACGTACAGCGCTAGGCGGCGGTGCAGGTTCCAGCGCTGCAGGGCAAGCGCGATCAGGAAGCCACCCATGAACAAGAAAATGGTCGCGGACGCGTATGGGGCGCCTACTTCCTTAATCGTGCCCACACCGGCGAGCGGGAAGATGACCAGCGGCAGCAGCGCGGTGGCGGCGAGCGGAATGGCCTCGGTCATCCACCACACACCCATCAAGATGGTTACTGCGGCGACGGTGCGGATGGCACTGAGCGTGTACTCGGCTTCCGGATCTGCACCCGCGGAGCCCTGTACGGTCTCGATCGCATTCGAGGGAAAGATAAAGAAGACCAGTACGGCCAAACCCAAGCCGATGAAAAGGCCGATGAACTGGCGGCGCCACTCGCTGCGCGGCGCCCCGGGGGCCTCGTCACCTTCGGTGTGGGCGGTAGATTCGTGAGTATGCGGGGTGGTCATACCGCGCGCTCCTTCACATAGAGGGGATTGTGCTGTGGGTTATGCTCCGTATTTCCCAGTTTATTAGCTAGGCCGAGGCAGCAGACCGAAAGTTATCCAGTTCACTGCGAAGCATGCACTGACCATACAAAACATGTGACGCAGAAACCATATCCCGCCACACGCAAGCACCCCCGCACCCCCATAGAGCACACATCGCACCTGCCCGAAACCGGAAATGTCCCCACCACTTCCCCACCCCCGAACCGCAGGGAGGCGTGCTAGATGCCCAGCACGGTTTTGGCAATCAGGAAGTAGATAATCAGGCCCGTGGCATCGCAGAAGGTAGAGATGAAGGGGTTGGAAAAGACCGCCGGATCGGCGCCGATGGTCTTAGCCACGATGGGCATAAGCCCGCCGACGGTCGCGGAAATGGAACAGATCAAAAACAGCGTCGAGCCGATGACGAGGCCGATGCTTAGGCCATAGACCAGGGTGGCCAGCGCCAGGCCAGCTAGTCCCAGCACGGCGCCGAGTAGCATGCCGACGCGCAGCTCGCGCCACATGACGGCGAGGAGATCGCGCGTGCGGACGTCGCCCAGCGCCAAGGCACGCGTCACCGTGGTAGCCGCCTGGTTGCCGGTATTTCCACCGGTACCGGTCAGCAGCGGAATAAAGAGCGACAGGACCACGGCCTTGGCCAGTGTGTCTTCAAAGGAATCCAGCACCTGCACCGTCAGCAGTGCAGAGACGGCCAGCACGAGCAGCCACACGATGCGCGAGCGCACCAGCTTAAGCAGCGGCGTCGACAGGTACGGCTGCTGGAGGGCCTCGGTACCGCCGGCGCGAGCAGAGTCCTCGCTATCTTCTTCCTCCACGATATCGGTGGCATCGTCCCACGTCAGCAGGCCGACGAGGCGGTGCGACTCATCCACAATGGGCAACGCAAGGATATCCAATGGCAGGAACCACCGCGCGGTTTCCTCGGCATCAGCACCGGCACGAGCAAAGATGGGATCGTGCATAATATCGGCCATGGTCAAAGCGGCATCGGCGGTAAAGATTTCACGCAGGCTCACCACGCCCACTAGGCGCCGATCTTCGCGCGTGATGGGCACGGTATAGATGGTTTCTAGCTCATTCGCCGTCTCCCGCAGTTTGAATAGCGCGTCCTTAACGCTCATCTCTGGGTGGATGACGGGCACCTCGGGCGACATACGGCGGCCCACCGAGCCCTTGGCATAGCCCAGCACCACGCCCGTGACATCGCGCTTGGATTGGGTCAGCGAGCGCAGCAGGCGGTCCGCAATTTCCGCGGGCAGCTCGTCCAACAAGGCCACGCGGTCTTCCGGATCGAGCTCATCAAAGAACTCATAGACATCGGAATTGCCCAGCTCATCGATGATATCCGCCTGGTGCTTGGCATCGAGGGCATCAAAGACGGCGATCGATTTTTGGCGCGGCAGCAGGCGCAGGGCCAGCGCCGCGCGGATGGCATTTTGCCGCTCGACGACGGCGATGAGATCCTGCAGCGGCACCCTACCCAAAAGTTCTTGCAGGCGCGGGGCCTTTTGTGGATCGATGGCGTCTTCTTGTTTCAGCCACGCTTCGACGATATCGCTAGCCTGCTCGGTGGTCTCCGCCATCGCCCTGCCTTTCTCTCTGGGATTAAGCTCCCTGAGTATTAATTACAGCCCATTTAGACTACGCCATGCTGCAGGGAATGCCGCTAGCCGGCAACCTGCCGGTGACCGGTTACCGCAAGGTGCGGCGTATCCCCGTCCAGCGTGAGGTTTCCGGTGAATTCTTGAGTAGCGCAGCAAGCCGGGTCATCGTCAGCATAGGCACGCCAGGTAACGGTGACCGTGTCTTTGGTCCACTGCAGCTGCTGGATATGCCCGCGCGCGGGTGGCATTCCCTCGCGTTCCCAATCATCCACCTTGGTGATGTAATTCAGGTCGTTGTCATAGATGAGCAGGTTATCCGGCCATCCCGTACCGCCCTTATTACAGACGTAGGTAATAACGGCTTCGTCCCTGCCATCACCGTTGATATCCGCGTAGGCGCCCATTGGCGTATCGTCCTGATTCAACTTCAGACCGGCCATCGCATGGGGGTAGCCAGCCTTCAGGCTTTCCGGCAAATTGCCGCCTTCTAGGTTGCCAGCTTGGTTCTCACATAGTGCCGGCACCCACAAACTGTCTAAGGCTTCTACCGGGATGATTTTGTTTTCCCCGCCAGCCTCGGTGTCTTTGCCTTTGCCGGCATCGGCTACGGTTTCTGTGTCATCTGCGGAACCATCAGCGGAGTCTTCCTCGGCTTCGGTCGCGGTATCGGATGCGACCGCCGCAGAGGAGCTCGGGGCAGTGCCGGTGAAATTCGGCTTATCCGCGGGCTCGGCGGGCTCAGGGGAATTGGAACAGCCGTTCAAGGCGGCAACGGCGGTCGCCGCGAGGACGACAAGAGGGAGAGATAGGGATTTAGGCATAGGCATAATATACAGCGCCACGGCTCCCCGAGCCGGGTGAAAACCTAGAAGAAAAGCCCCCACAGCGCGAAGGCGGCCAGCAGGGACACGAGCCCCGCGGTGCTCGCAAGGATGACCGCGTGGGGAAGGGAGCGGTGGGTGGATAAGGCGGCGTCGACAAGCGCGGCACGCTGCCACACCGCCAAGGCCAACGCCACAACACCGGCGGCTAGGAAGACTAGTGGCAAGAAGACGTGCACGCTTACCGCCCGCATTACCCCCAGCACCACCAAGGACAACGCCAAAAGGGTGCGCTGCCACGATAGCCGGGTGCGTTCGGGCTGCAGGCCGGGATCAAATAGTGGGCTAGCCAAGAAACTCGCCCACTACTAGCGCGCCCGCTACCACCATAATCGCCACGACGAGCACTGGGATGGCAAAGCTAAAGGGCAAGGGGCGTTCCTCGCGCATCGCACGTTCGGACTGCTTCCAGTGCACCCACGCGACGAGCGGCAGAATAATGGCGACGACCAGCATGAATACCGACACCGCAGAGCGCAATTCGGCCGGCAGGGGAACGTCAAAGGCCTCCAGCGCCACACCGCCAGCAATCAACGCCAAGGAGGTGCGGATCCATGCCAAGAACGTGCGCTCATTAGCGAGCGTGAAACGCGGATCAGGGTCGGTGCCAACCGCAAACACCGAGCGGGGAAACCTCGAGTCACTCATGGGTACCACTTTATATTCATTCGCCATCCGCGTCGTGATAAGCCCGCGGTGATAAGCCCGCGCGACGTTTAGGCCTTCCCGTAGTCTCAAAGGCGCAGGCCAGCCTCTGAGTAATGGAGCATTCACACCCTATGTACCCGCCTGAATCGATGAGGTCAGATGGCGCCGCTATAGCAAAACCCCGACGGTCTGCGTGTGGGCGCGAATGGGTACCAGGCTTTCTGAATTAACCCGCTGGAGCGAGTTATAGTCGGGCACATGATTGAAGTTGCCGCCGTAGTTTTCCGTAATTCCTTTGGCCATGTCCTCACTGTGCGCAAGGAGTCTTCCACCAAGTTCCAGCTGCCCGGCGGCAAGCTGGAGGTCGGCGAAACCCCAGTACAGGCCGCGGCCCGCGAGGTCGCAGAGGAAATCGGCGTTAATGTCCGCCTCCCTGAGCTATCCCTACTCGGGACCTTCGATGCCCCGGCCGCCAACGAACCCGGCGAAACCGTGCGCGGACAGATCTTTACCTATCCGCGCCCCGTCCTTGCCCGCGCTGCCGCAGAAATTGCCGAAATCGCGTGGGTCGACCCCACCAACCCGGATCGCGAGCTCGCCCACCTCTTGCGTGACAAGGTCTTTCCCGCCCTACGCTCCTAAACCCCCGACCGGCTCCAAGGCGCTTTCTCGCTTCCTATTGCGCCTTCTAGGAGGACAACTTAGAGTTATTTTCATCAGGAATGATTGATGAAAGGACGTCCCGCCATGCCGCACCCATCCACACCTGGTCCTATCACAACGATTTGTTTCCTCGTCCTCGGAGTTATTAGCTCTGTGATCGCCATCTTCCTGGTGCCCGCCCTCTTCCACGAGGTCACTTCTTTGCGTGCTGCGGCATTTACCGGAAGCTTCATCTTCGGCATCGGTATGCTCGTGCTCTTCCGCCGCTGCGCCGCGTACCAGCGCTAATAGCAGAATTTTAGCCCTTAAGCCGAGCTTTGCGGCACCACCTAAAATAAGAAAATCCCGAGCTCGCACGCTCGGGATTAGATGGCGGAGATGAGAGGATTCGAACCTCCGGACCCCAGAAGGGTCAACTCCTTAGCAGGGAGCCCCATTCGGCCGCTCTGGCACATCTCCACGGTTCGCAAGGAACCTCGTTTGAGAATACCTGCCTGCCCCGCCGCTGCCAAACTAGCCCCCTGCTTTCGTGTCCGCAGCAAAGCCGCAGGCCCTAAAGTGGAAGGCATGATTCGCCCTGACCTGAAAGCCATCCCCGCCTACGTCGCCGGTGCGCGCAACGATGACGCGCTCAAGCTCTCCTCTAATGAGGCGGCGCATCCGCCGCTGCCGGAGGCGGCCGCGGCCATGGCGGAGGCCGTGACGAAGGCCAACCGTTACCCGGATATTGCGGCCACCGCGCTGCGCGAGGACCTCGCCGCGCACCTGGGTGTGGAATATGGACAGGTTGCGGTGGGCACCGGATCGTCCGCGCTGTGCCAACAGTTGGTGGAAATTGCCGCTACCCCTGGTGAAGAGGTCCTCTTCCCCTGGCGCTCCTTCGAGGCCTACCCCATCTTCGCCCAGGTAGTCGGCGCCCACCCCATCCCGGTTCCGCTAGGTGCAGACCAGCGCGTGGATCTGCCGGCCATGGCGCACAAGATTACGGACAAGACTCGGCTCATCTTCGTGTGCAACCCCAATAACCCGTCCGGCACCACGGTGACCAAGGACGAGTTCGCCGCCTTCATGGATGCCGTGCCTGCCGACGTCCTCGTCGCCCTCGACGAGGCCTATATCGAATACAACCGTGCCACCAACATTCCGTTGGGTACGGAGCTGGTGGGCACTTATCCCAACCTGGTATGCCTGCGCACCTTCTCAAAGGCTTATGGCCTGGCCGGGGTGCGCATCGGTTATGCCTTTGGCCCGGAAAATATTATTGAGGCCCTCAATAAGGTGGCCATCCCCTTCTCCGCCAGCGCCGTAGCCCAGGTTGGTGCGCGCGCGGCATTGGCGGCGCAGGATTCGCTGCGGGAGCGCACCGATGAGGTCGTCGGCCAGCGCGAGCGCCTAGAAGAAGCCTTGCAGGACTGGGGAGTGCCACATTCCGAGGCAAACCATGTCTGGCTGCCGGCCGCGAATCTGGCCCGCCTTGGTACCCCGCAGGAGGTAGCCGCTCGCCTGGCCGAACGCGGCGTGCTCGTGCGCGCGTTTAGCGAAGGCATACGCATTACCGTAACCACCGAGGAAGAAACCGACACCCTGCTGCAGGCGTGGAACGCAATCATAGGAGGCTAAATGCGATCACTTATTAACTTTGCCCTGAACGTCTTTGCCATCGCGGTGGCGCTGTGGGCGGTGGTCACCGTCATTCCCGGCATCACTATCACCCCGGCCGAGACCGGCAATTTCATCGCCATTGCCATCGTCTTCATCATTATTAATGCTGTAGTCATGCCGGTACTGCGCGTCCTCGGCGCGCCGCTGACCTGTCTGACGCTCGGGCTTTTCTCCCTCGTCATCAACGGCGCCGCGCTCATCATCGTGGAGTGGGCGCTCAATTCCCTGGACCTGGGAATCGGCCACCTCGTCATCGACTCTTGGGGCGCCGCGATTATCGGCGCCATCGTGCTCTCCATCGTCAGCAGCGTCATCAATTTCTTTACCAGTCCGCTGCGCCAGCGCGATTAGCCGCCCGCAAAAGGCGGCAGCACGTCCACGCGGGTCACGCCAACCAGTGGGGAATCCATGGCGGTGTTCCCGGCGCCGTCGATAAGAAAGCTACAGCGCCCCAAGACCTCTTTCAGGCTCATGCCGGCCTCGGTGGTGCCGGCATGTTCCTTGCCCAGCTGCGCCACCAGATCACCCAAGGTGGCGGGGGCTTCTACCTGCTCAGAAGCCACGCCCGCAGCGGCGCGGGCGGCGGCGAAATAGTGAACGGTCAACATGCCCTCTACTATGCCCCGCACGCCCATGCCATGTCGAGACCGCGGGTAAACTAGCCGCCATGCGCACACCCGAGACTCACGCGCGCGAGGTCGCCGCGGCCCTGCCCGCACGCCAAGCCACCACCGTGCCCCTCACCCAGGCGCAGGATATGGTTCTGGCTGCGGATATCCACGCCGGTTTCCCCTCCCCTCGCTTTGATAACTCCCAGATGGATGGCTACGCCCTCCCGCAGTGTGCGGCCGGGACCTACCCGGTGGGCCCCACCATCGCGGCCGGCACTGAGCCCGCCCAGGTACTCGACAGCCCGCTTTCCAGCGCCTGCCCCATCATGACTGGCGCCAAGGTACCGGAAGGAACTGCAGCCATCGTGCCCATCGAGCGCTGCGAACCACAAGAATTCCTCGCTCCGGGTGACCGCATTACCGTGCCAGAGACCTCGCCAGGCCAATTCATCCGCCGCACCAGCTCCGACCTGGAAGAAGGCGCCCTCCTCGCCGCCCGCGGCGACAAGCTCACGCCGGTGCGCTTGGCCGCCCTCGCTTCCCAAGGAATCGACGCGGTAGAGGTCTACCGCCCCGCCCGCATCCTTATCTGCACCGGCGGCGCGGAAATCGGCCACGGCAGCGCCGCCATTCCGGATGCCAATGCGCCACTTTTAACGGCAATGGCCGGCCGCGCCGGCATCGACGTCGCGGGCTATATCACTACCGACGATGACCCCAAGGCCCTAGAGCGCGCTTTCACAGAAGCCATCGCGCAGCACCACCCGGATGCCATCATTACCTCAGGCGGAATCTCCGCGGGGAAATTTGAAGTAGTCCGCCAGGTACTCGAAGGCTGGTTCGGCCATGTGGACCAGCAGCCCGGCGGCCCGCAGGGCATCGCCACTTTTCACGACACCCCAGTGATCTGCTTGCCTGGAAACCCCATTTCCACGTTGGTGAGTTTCCGCCTCTTTGTCGCCCCTGCGCTCGGTTGGGCGCCGGAGCCTTTCCACGTCCCCCTTGCCGCGGGTATTGACGGCCTCCCGCACAAGGAGCAATTTCGCCGCGGGCGCGTCGATTCCCGCGCCCATATCCTCGGTGGTGCCAGCTCCCACCTTCTCGCCCAAGCGGCAGACGCCACCCATCTCATCCGCATCCCTGCCGGTCAACGCCTAGAAAAAGGCCAGGAAGTGGAGGTTTACCCACTATGAGCCCACAGCGCACCGCCATCGTCATTGTCGCCTCTACTCGCGCCGCCGCGGGCATCTACGACGATCGCTCCGGTCCCATCGCGGTGGAGTTCTTGCGCCGCAAGGGCTTTGACTGCCCCGACGCGCGCATCGTCCCCGATGCCGAGATCGCCGCCGCCGTTGCCGCCGCCTTCGCGGAAAAGCCCGCGGTCATCCTGACTTCTGGCGGCACTGGGCTGACGCACGATGACCGCACGGTCGAGGCCGTCGCCCCACATATCACCCGCGAGCTGCCCGGCATCGCGGTCGCCTTCTGGCAGAAGGGATTGGAAAGCGTGCCCACCGCGGTGGCCTCTCGCGCCATTGCCGGCGTCAATGACTCCACCTTTGCCATGACGCTTCCCGGTTCTACCGGCGGGGTAAAAGATGGCTGCGCGGTTTTGGAAGAATTAATCGTTCCGATCGTCGATATGTTAGAAGGAAAACATGAGCACTGATCCCTCCTATGTGGCCGAGCAAACCGGCTGCACCATTGGCACGCTGCTGAGCGATCAACGCCTTGAATCCCTCCTTGGCGCTGCCAAGGAAGAGGCCGCCACGGCCGCCATGGGTGCTGTCGTCACCTTTGAGGGCATCGTCCGCGATCACGATGGCGGACGGCCAGATGTCACCCTTCTTTCCTATAGCGCCCACCCATCTGCGCCAGAGAAGCTGCAAGACGTCACCGATTCCGTCGCAGCCAACCACCCAGTGCGCCTGTGGGCCGCCCACCGCACGGGGGTTCTCAAGGTTGGCGACCTCGCCTTTGCGGTAGTAGCGGCCGCCGCGCACCGTGGCGATGCCTTCCGGGCCGCCGAGGAATGCGCCGATCGCGTCAAGGCGGAAGTCCCCATCTGGAAGGAGCAGAGCCACGGCGATGGTTCCACCAATTGGGTGGGCCTGGAATGAGTATCCGCTATGCCCGCCAGGAAGCGCTCTGGGGCGGGGAGGGCCAGCGCAAGCTCAGCGACGCCCACGTAGCGGTCATTGGCGCCGGCGGCCTGGGCTCCCCGGCCCTGCTTTACCTCGCCGGCGCGGGGGTGGGCCGCATTTCGCTTTTCGACGACGACGTGGTCTCCCCCTCCAACCTGCACCGCCAAGTCATCCACACCACCGCCACCATCGGTACACCGAAGACGGATTCCGCCGCGACCGCCGTGCGCGCGCTCAATCCAGAGGTGGACATCACCTGCCACGGCCGCCTCGAATCAGCGACAGCGCTCGAGCAGCTACACGGCTGCGATCTCATCCTCGACGGCACCGATAACTTCGACGCCCGCTACCTCAGCTCCTGGGCTGCCCACGAGCTCGGCATCCCGCACGTATGGGCCTCCATCCTCGGCTTCGACGCACAGCTCAGCGTGTTCTGGTCCGGCCACGGCCCCGTCTACGAGGATGTCTTCCCCACCGCTCCCGCACCCGGCGAGGTTCCTTCCTGCTCCCAGGCCGGAGTTCTAGGACCAGTGGTCGGCATTGTCGGCTCAGCCATGGCGCTCGAAGCGCTCAAACTCATCACCGGCGTAGGCACCCCACTCATCGGCACGCTCGGCTACTTCGACGCCCTTTCCGGTACCTGGGAATATATCCCGCTTCAGTCCACCGGCGCACAACCTACTCAGCCTGCCGACGCCCCCGAGGTCCGCGAGGTTCCCCTACACGCCCCGCTTATCGACGTCCGCACCTCCCCCGAGCGCGCCCAATCCGCTATCCCCAATTCCACTCACTTTGAGCTCGACCGCATCCTCGCCGGCGAAGATCCCGACATCGAACCAGATGCTGCGGCCGTAATCTACTGCGCCAGTGGCATCCGCTCCGCCCAAGCCGTCGATATCCTCCGCAAACGCGGCTTCCCCCACGTCGTCTCCTTGCGCGGCGGCATCAATTCCTGGCTCGAGCAGCAGTAACCGAATGTCCCTTGACAAGACCGCAGCCTAACGGTCGATTTTGGTTTTATGCTCCTTATTTCGCGCAAAAAGGAACCAGACAAGTGGCCCGAGGAACGGGTAGGCAAATGCCGCCATCACA
Source organism: Corynebacterium sp. ACRPO (assembly GCF_022347205.1). Lineage (GTDB taxonomy): Bacteria > Actinomycetota > Actinomycetes > Mycobacteriales > Mycobacteriaceae > Corynebacterium. The sequence goes on from NZ_JAKRNE010000015.1 coordinate 26,968, forward strand.
AGCAATACCTTGACGCCTCCGCTATATCCCGAACGGATGATGGAAATAAGAGAGGCCACCCAAAAGACCAACAGCCCAATAACGATGACGGCTCCTAGCCCGCTCCATAGCCAGCCATACGATGCCGGTATCTGCTCCTCAGCCAAGTAGGAAATGTAATTTGTCATAGTCGCCTCAACGTTAACGGTGTTTGAAGTCCGTACCTCAAGGTAGAAGCTCAATGTAAACGCTGTCTGGCCGTGGACTTAAGTTTCACTGTCGCTCAGCGAAACCGTCCCACAACGTGAGTAGGCACCCTACCGAATCGGTAGGGTGCCTTAAATACTGCACTCCCTCACTCAGAAGCTATAAGCTTCTATGCTCCTTTAATTTAGAAAGGAAGCTTAGGCAGCTGCGGAGACGGCGGGATTTGAACCCGCGGAGGTATTACCTCGCCGGTTTTCAAGACCGGTGCATTCGGCCGCTCTGCCACGTCTCCACGTTGTATTTCGTAAACGCTCTTCGCGCCTACGAAGCAACTTAGTCAGTGTACTAAATTGATAGCCCGGTTTCCCAAAAAGCCACCTGCAGCACTGAATGTCACCGTAGGATACTCCGAATTTCGTGGCACAGGACACACAAGGTTCGTTAGATTGGGCCCATGACTACAACACACATGAAGGCTATCGTTCAGACCGACCCGCAGGATCGTCGGTCCTTAGAGCTCCACGAAGTCGCTGTCCCTCAGCTGCGCCCCGGCGAAGTGCTCGTCAAGGTGCAGGCAACCGGCGTTAACCGGGGCGATATCCTGCAGACGATGGGTGCCTATCCGCCGCCACCAGGGGCATCGGAAATCTTGGGCTTAGAAGCAGCAGGCACCATCGCCGATGCCGGGGATACGAACTGGGAGGTAGGCACCGAGGTGGGCTGCCTGCTCGCGGGTGGTGGCTACGCCGAATACGTTGCGGTTCCGCAGGGCCAGCTGCTTCCCGTGCCCAAGGGGTTGAGCATTGAGGAAACTGCAGCGGTAGTTGAGGTCGGATGCACCGTGTGGTCCAACCTGGGCATTGAAGCGGGCCTTCACGAGAGCCAGCGCGTCCTCATCCATGGCGGGGGCGGCGGCATTGGCACTTTTGCCATTCAGGTAGCCAAGGCGCTCGGCGCAGAGGTGGCGGTTACGGCTGGCTCGCAGGAGAAGTTGGAGCGTTGCCGCGAGCTGGGCGCCGATATTCTCATCAACTATAAGGAGCAGGACTTCGTAGAAGAGTTGAAGGGAAGCTGCGATGTCGTTTTGGACATCATCGGTGCGAAATATCTGGAAAAGAATATGAAGTGCCTGGCTAAGGACGGCAAGCTCATCATCATTGGCATGCAGGGCGGCACCAAGGCGGAAATCAACTTGGGCGCCATGCTGCCCAAGCGCCTGACCATCCAGGGCACGACGCTGCGCGCCCGCGACTTAGAAGACAAGGCACAGATTGTGGCGGGCACGGTAGAAAATGTGTGGCCCATGTTGGAAGACGGCCGCGTAAAGCACGCGCTGCACGCCACTTACCCGCTTGCCGACGCCGCCCAAGCCCACACCGCCCTAGACAGCGGCGAGGTCACCGGCACCTTGGTTCTTAACGTTTAGGCCAGCGAGGCTACGACGCGGATGAGATGCTCGACGTCGTGATGGGTGTTGAAGGGTCCGAGCGCAACAGTAACGGCACCGCCAATTTCTTCCACGCCCATCTCCGTGAGCAACGGGGTCTGCGGGGCAAGCGTGGTAACAAGGCCGTTATCGAAGAGGCGCTTGTACACGGTCTCGGCCGGAACACCCTTTACTGCGAAGGTGAGGCGCGGCAGGCGATCGTCGGAGGCGCCCGCGGCCGCTTCCCCGGTCACGCCAAGAATATGCACGGCGGGCAGGGTACTCAAGAAGGAATAGAGGTCAGCGCGCAGATCTTCCAGGTAGACGCTGAGCGCATCCATAGAGGCGCGCAGGCGCTTGCGGCGCGAGCCGCTCTCCCCACCGGCGAGGGCGGCAAGATGGTCTACAAGCGGTCCGACACCGCCGGCCAGACCAGAGGAAATGGGCGTTTCCAGCTTGCGGGCGCCCTTGCCGGTATGCACCGGATCGAGGGAGTCGAGGCGGCGGAACATGCGGGTATCGCGGAAGACCAAAGCTGCTAGCTGCGGTCCGCCCAGCAGTCCCAGGTCGAGGCCCAAGATATCGGCGCCGAGATCATCAAAGTTGATGGGGCGGTAGGGGGCGATCGCAGAGACGTCGAGAAGCGTCCAGGCGCGGGAGCGCTCATGGACGGTGTCAATGATCTCGGCGGCCGGGGATACCGTGCCCAAAAGCTCGTGCGCGGCGGAAAAAGCGACAAGTCGCGTGGAGCCATCGACAAGCTCGGCAAATTGGAAACCTGGCAGCTCACCCGTGCCCAAATCTGGCTGGGCCCACCGGGTTTCTGCCTTGACCTCAGAAAACGCCGAGTACAAAGACGGCGGATCCAGTTTGGAGAGCACCACCGAGGAATTGCTGCCCAACAGCGGGCGGGCCGCGTGCGCCAAGGACTGGTACAACACGGGCAAGGACGGGCCAAGCACCACGCGGTCTGCCTTGGACCCGGTCAGATCCGCTACAGCCATGCGTGCGGCGGTGTAATTACCATCGCCTTCCAAACGGCCCGGCGCGGGAGTGGCAGAGTGGGCGCCGCCTGGCCCCTCCTGGGTGGCCACTGCAGTAGACATCCGGAAGGAGCGCGCCACGCCGGAGGCGACGCGCTCAGAAATTTGGGGCACCGCGTGCGCGTTGAGGTAGGTCCAACCATCAGATAGCCCGGTGTATAAACCGCGCACACTGAATACGTCGTAGTGTGCCGAAGCTCCTGCTGGCATTACGGTCCCCTTCTTTATCGCACTAGGCATCGCCACACAGTGGCGGTCGGTTCCCTACTGTATACGCGTTTGTCCCAAGTTTCCCAAATCTGAATTTTCGCTGGATACCGCTGTTTTCGCAGGCTGGCGGCGTGTAGTTCCCGTTTGCCCAGCCCGCGCGCTAGGGTGTTGAGCGTGCAAGATAACAATCAACTGCGCGCTGATATCGCCCGCATGACCTCCCAGCCAGACGGCGAGGCCACCCCAGCGTCCCAGTCCGAGACCCTCAAGGCCGCCTTCGCGGACCTGGCGCAGGGTGCACAGCAGCGCGAGCTGTGGTTCAAACTGGGCATTCAAGATATTAAGCAGCGCTACCGCCGCTCTGTCCTGGGCCCGTTTTGGATCACCATCGCCACCGGCGTGATGGCCCTTGCCTTGGGCCTGTTGTATTCCATGCTCTTCCAGATTCCCGTCGCGGAGTTCCTCCCCCACGTCACCGTGGGCCTTATTATGTGGACCTTCATCTCGGGCTGCATCAAGGAAGGCTCCACCGTCTTCATTGACAACGAAGGCTTGATTAAGCAGCTCCCCGCCCCGCTTTCGGTACACGTATACCGCTTGGTGTGGCGCCAGACGCTGTTTTTGGGCCATAACCTCATCATCTGGTTGCTGCTTATCCTTATCTTCCCGCGCAACTTGGGGTGGGAGTTCTTCCTCTTCCTCCCAGGTTTGGCCTTGTTGCTGGTTAACGGCGTGTGGGTCACGATGTTCTTTGGCATCATCGCTACCCGCTTCCGTGACGTCGCTCCGCTGCTTGAAGCACTGACCCAGCTGCTGTTCTACGTCACCCCGATTGTGTGGATGACCAATACCTTGAAGGAGCAGGGCGGTGCGGTGTCCAGCCGCGCCCGCATCGCGGAAATCAACCCACTCTATCACTACCTGGAAATCGTCCGTGCGCCCATGATCGGTGAACCGGTGGCCGCCTACCACTGGTGGATCGTCATCGGTTGCACCGTACTCGGCCTGCTCATCGCCGGCTTGGTCATGCGCAAGTGGCGCTTCCGCGTCAGCTACTGGGTTTAAGCCCACGCCCTGCACTTCCTGAGATTCCTGGAAAGGATACAGACTGATGGTCTCGATTGATACGTATAACGCGTGCGTGGACTTTCCCATCTTTGATGCCAAATCCCGCTCGCTAAAGAAGGCCATGCTTTCTTCCGCCGGCGGCGCCATTGGCAAAAATGCCCAGAACACCGTCGTGGTGGAGGCGCTAAAGGATATTAACCTGCACCTGCGCGAGGGCGACCGCGTGGGTTTGGTAGGCCATAACGGCGCCGGCAAGTCCACCCTGCTGCGCCTTTTGTCTGGCATTTACGAGCCCACCCGTGGTTCTGCCGATGTGCGCGGCCGCGTGGCCCCCGTCTTTGATTTGGGCGTGGGCATGGACCCGGAGGTCTCTGGCTACGACAACATCATTATCCGTGGCCTCTTTTTGGGCCAGTCCATCAAGCAGATGAAGAAAAAGATGGATGAGATTGCGGAGTTTTCTGAACTCGGCGATTATCTCTCCATGCCGCTGCGCACCTATTCCACCGGTATGCGCGTGCGCTTGGCGCTCGGCGTGGTGACGTCCATTGAGCCGGAAATCCTGCTGTTGGATGAGGGCATCGGCGCCGTCGACGCTGCTTTCATGGCCAAGGCCCGTGTACGCCTGCAAGAGCTGGTGAAGCGCTCCGGCATCCTGGTCTTTGCCTCCCACTCCAATGACTTCTTGGCGCAGCTGTGTAATACCGCGCTGTGGATCGACCACGGCGAGATCCGCTCGGTGGGCGAGGTTTCCGAGGTCGTCGGTGAATACGAAGGCCCTGAGGTGGGTGAGTACGTGCGCGACCTGCGCGAGCGTTTTGAAAATGAGGACACCAGCGGCAACTAGCTGAGCATACGCAGCAACTGGTCCCCCACACCTTTCACGTCCACCCGCAGCCCTTCTGGCCGGTGATAGTCCGTGGCGCTCAGTCGCGCGCTAACCACCGGCCGGTTGACTTTTTCTGGGCCGGCAGGCTCTTCCTTTTTCTCGGTACTTATGCGGTAGCCCATCTTTTCACTCACCCGGGCTGAGGCAAGGTTGGTCTCTATCCAACTGGTGCGCAGCAAATGCGCATCGAGGTGGGAGAAGGAAAACTCGGCCACCGCTTGGCGGATAAGCGTGCCATAGCCTTGGCTTTGGAAGCGGTGTAATACCCATGATGCGGTTTCCACCTCCCGCGCGGCCGCAAAGTTTTCTGCCACCAAGTCCACCACACCCACCATTTCTTGGGTTACAACGTCGCGGGCGATGAAATCCAGGGTCCACTTTTGGGTACATAGCTTTGCACGATGCTCCCACCGGTGCTGCGCCATGGCGGCGGGGGTATTCATCTTCTTATCAAAGAGCCAAGGAAAGGCGTGCTCTGGGATATTCGCGCCATAGATATCTGCCGCACCGACTTGGACCACGCACGCGATGTCTTCATCGCGCATGACGCGCAGGTCGACTCCACGGCCAGTATCATCGCTGGCCCGTATGGTCACCGCAAAAGGCGGCCAGATACTTTCCATACGCTTCACAGTATCCACAACGCTGCGGTCATATCTACTTTTCGCTTCACCCACGCGGAGTGTTTCTGCGCTGGTCCCCTACCCCGGTGGCAAGATGGAACCCATGACTGCCACCCTGACTTCCACCGGTTCCACCGCCGCCGTCATTGTTACCCATCAGCGCGCCGAGCTACTGCGGGCCTCGCTTGAACAGGTAGTCCACCAAACCCACCCCGTGCAGTGGGTAGTCGTGGTGGATAATGGCGCGGAAGATGCGGTGCGCGAACTCGTCGAATCCATGGCGGGTGACCGGGGCGTCTACGTACCTTCGGAAACCAACCTGGGCGGCGCCGGTGGCTTTGCACTGGGCTTTCTTACCGCTCTTTCTTTGGGCGCCGATGCCGTGTGGTGCGCCGATGATGACGGCCGCCCTGCCGATCACGCGGTACTAGCGGAGCTGTATCGGGTGGCTGAAGCCAACCGCCTGCATGAGGTCTCCCCGGCGGTATGCAATATTGACGATCCCGGCCGCCTCGCCTTCCCCCTGCGCCAGGGGCTGGTATGGCGCCGCCGGATGGACGAGCTGGAGGGCGATTTCCTGCCCGGCATCGCCTCGCTTTTTAACGGCGCGCTGATTTCCGCCGCGGCCATGGAGATCATTGGCGTGCCGGACTACCGGCTGTTTATCCGCGGCGATGAGGTGGAATACCACCGCCGGCTGGTTAATTCCGGTCTCTCCTTCGGCACGGCGCTGACCACCAGCTACCTGCACCCGGACGGATCGGATGAGTTCAAACCCATCCTGGGCGGGAAGATGCATACCCAGTACCCAGAAGGTGAGTTCAAGCGCTTTTTCACCTACCGCAATCGCGGCTACCTGCTGTGGCAGCGCGGCATGCGCAAGCTACTGCCCCAGGAATTTGCCCGCTTTGGCTGGTTCTTCTTGGTCCAGCGCCACGACCCGGCCGGCTTTCTCGAATGGCTAAAGCTCCACAACCGCGGGCGCCAAGAAGATTTCCGCCGGCCGCACCAGGGCTAGGACGGATCCTGCTTGGCGACGACCCTGACTCCCGCCTTCCTGAAAATAATCCAGCGTTGCACCGCAAAGTTCACCACGGTGGCGGTGCCTTGCGAGATGGCAAAGGCCACCACCAGGGAAAGGGTGGAGTTCCACTCCCAGTGGACGTCAAAAAGCTCAAAGAGGAACTTATAGGCCACCATATTGACCACGAAGGTCACCCCGTAGGTGGCAAGCACCCCGGCAAAGCGCACCGCGGTGGCTTTGGCTTTAAAGGTCCAGCGGCGATTGAGCAAATAGGCCGCCCAGGTACCGACGATAAAGCCCACCGCCCGCGCCGGATCGGCGCTCAGCAGGCCGAAGCCGATCTGCAGGAGCCAGGTTAAGGAGACGTCGATAAGCGCGGCAAGTGCCCCCGTCACCGCGAACTTGGCGCTTTGCGCGCGCAGGCTGGTCGAGCGCGAAGCCCGCCGGGCCGCGCCGCGCCACGTCCGTGGGGAGGCTGCTGCCATCTATTTTTCCTTAAAGATAAAGGCCCTTTGAATGGCAAAGTTGGTCACCGTGGCCACGCCTTGGGCGATGACGAAGGCGATGGTGTCTTTCACCGCCCCTTCAAAGCCGAGGGCCATAAGCGGCTCATTGAGCACCCAGTACAGGAAGTTTTGGACCGCAAAGGTAGAGGCGTACAAGATGCCCACGGTCGCGGCCGTGCGGCCAGATACCTTCGCCCCAAAGGTCCACCGCGCATTGGCTAGGTAGGCGGCGATGGTGCCAAAGACCCAACCGATGGCCTTGGCGGCGGAACGGTGCAGCCCCAAATAGGTCAATAGCAGCGTGAGACCGTAGTCAATGGCGGCGGTAAATACGCCCACGGAAATAAAACGCACCAGCTGGGTGTGCAGCGAGGTGGACGAGGGCTTTACTTCTACGGCGTCGTCAGCGGAATTAGTCACGAGTGAGTAGCCTACCCGCGCAAGAGCGCTCGGTACATGTCCAACCGATCCACCGGCGCGGCGGATCCGGCGCCATAAGCGCCTACCCCGGCCAATTGCTGTAGAGACGCCGCACACAGCTCCCGCACGTCGGCGCCGGAGAGCGCCGTACCATCGTCATTGACCCAGCCGAGCGCATCCATGGTGGTCTCCACGACGGAATCGGTCAGCTCCGCGCCGCCCATGCAGGATAGGGCGAGCGCCATGGACCAAAAGGCGTCTTTGCCTTCATGGGTCACCTCGCGCGGCAGGCTGGCGAGCACGCGGGCGGTATGCGGTGTGAGGTCGGTTTCCCTGCCTAGGTCCATCGCTTGCAGCAGCGGGACAAAATCATAGAGTTTGGTGCGCTCAATCAAATTGCGCACGGGGGACGATACCGTGGAAAAGACTTCATCGGTAACCTCTTGGCCGGTCAATTCGCGGTTGACGCTGGTCAGCTCAAAAGGCTGAAAGAGCGATCCGGAGCCACCCACGCACAACGCCTCTGGGGTGCCATTATCGCGGGGATAAATCTCGGCTACTACTAGCTCGAAGTCCCACAGTCCCCAGGCGAAGTCGATTTGATCGCCCTCGCGCCACAGGAATTCGGAGGCCTGGCGCTCCGGATCGATGCGCGGGCCACGGGCCTCGGTGTGTTCATAAAAGTGCCAGGGAGATTCCTCCTCCGGCAGGCCAAAGCAGATGCGCAGCACGCGGTGCAGCTCGGTGAAGGTCAGGGCATCGCTAAAACCTATCTGGCGGTGCACCTCGCCATCGGCGCGTATATTCGCGGCTTGGCAGATGATGGTGAGGGGCTCGCGCTTGAGGGATACCACGCCATCGGCGCGTTTGGCCCGCGCCTGTGCGATATCGGTGACCCCTGCGTTCATGAGCCCCACCATACGCAAGTTTTAGGAAGCTAGTTTTGCAATATCCCGTGCTTCTAGCTCACTAATGAGGAACGTCAGCGCTGCACCAATGGCACCCAAGAGGGTCCACGGCCGCTTGGCACCGCGCTTGCGCAGGAACTTCACCATGCTGCGGGAAAGGGCAACGTTCATCCAGCCGCCCAGGATGAGCAGCAGCACCACTGCGGCAAAAATAGCCCACAGCTTGAGGCCTTGATCGGCACTATCCTGCGGCGAGCGCGGCTCATCACCGTCCTGCTCAGCGTGCGCGTTGGTATAGGCCACCAGGGCGCCAAAGCCAAAGAAAGACAAGGTATACGCGGTGATCAAACCGCCCTTGGACGTGATCCAATCCGGATAGGAGGTCGCGATGCCCACGGCGGCGGCCTGGGTGATGCGGCCAGCCAGGGTGTCATCGAGGGCGTAGTTGTCTTGGCGCTGATCGTGCATCTCACGGTTGTTGGTCATAGCGACTACTTTAAGCGGCGGTAAGCTAATGCGCATGTACTCGGAAAAGACAGAGCATATGACGCCGGCGCAACAGGCGGCACAGGATGTGCGCGCGGAGGACGATAAGCGCAACGGCCACTTCGAGGCCACGGAGCATACCGATGTGCCGTTGAGCCCTTTCATGACTCGCCTGATGGCAGAGGAATTGCCCATGCTGGATTCCTCCTCACGGGCTCGCGTCTATGAACTTTTGCGGGAGTATGATGGACCGATTATTGAATCCCAGGAGGAGCTGCCGGAGGAGATCCGCACACTCATGGATCTGTAAACGGGCACATTCGGGCAGTACAAACGTCCGTTTTGTACCGAATATCACTCGGTTCACTCCAACCACCCTCGTGTGAGCTAGGTAGGCTAGAGAAGCGACATAAATCCGTCGAGCAAAGAGTAAGAGATGGAATTACATACCACTGAAAAGTCCCTGCACGGCTGGGGCCGCACCGCCCCGACGACCGCCCACGTTCTCGCCACCGAAGACGTGGACGTCATTAAGAAGGCCGTGGCCCAGGTTGCAGAAGATAACTCGGATAAGCCCGCCCACCTGCGCCGTGGCGTCATCGCCCGCGGTATGGGCCGCTCCTACGGTGACCCCGCCCAAAATGGCGGTGGCCTGGTCATCGACATGCAAAAGCTCAATAAGATCCACTCCATCGACCCGGAGTCCGCTCTGGTGGACGTCGATGGCGGCGTCACCTTGGATCAGCTGATGAAGGCCGCCCTGCCATATGGCCTGTGGGTTCCGGTTCTACCGGGCACCCGCCAGGTCACCATCGGTGGTGCTATCGGCCCGGATATTCACGGCAAGAACCACCACTCCGCCGGTTCCTTTGGTAACCACGTGGTCTCCATGGAGCTGCTCGTAGCCGATGGACGCGTGCTGCACCTGACCCCGGAGGGATCCGAGGATGACCCGAGCGGCGACCTCTTCTGGGCCACCGTCGGCGGTATGGGCCTGACCGGCATCATCCTGCGCGCCACCATCCGCATGACCAAGACGGAAACCGCCTACTTCATCGCGGATACGGACCGCACCGATAACTTGGATGAGACCATCGCCTTCCACTCCGATGGTTCCGAGCACAACTACACCTATTCTTCCGCCTGGTTCGATGTCATCTCACCAGAACCAAAGCTGGGCCGCTCCACCATTTCCCGCGGCTCGCTGGCCACCCTGGCACAGCTGGAAGAGCTCGCCCCGAAGCTGGCCAAGGACCCACTGAAGTTCAATGCGCCGCAGCTAATGACGGTGCCGGATATCTTCCCATCCTGGACCATGAATAAGCTCTCCCTCTCCGCCGTGGGCTTGGCGTACTACACCATGGGCGCACCGGCGAAGAACCAGGTCAAGAACCTGACGCAGTTCTACCAGCCGCTGGATCTCATCGGCGAGTGGAACCGCGGCTACGGTTCCAAGGGCTTCCTGCAGTACCAGTTCGTGGTACCGACCGAGGCCGTGGAGCCGTTCAAGGAGATCATCCGCGATATGCAGCGCTCCGGCCACTACTCCGCCCTCAACGTGTTCAAACTCTTCGGTGAAGGCAACCGCGCGCCGCTGTCCTACCCGATGCCGGGCTGGAATGTCTGCGTGGACTTCCCCATTCGTCCGGGCCTGGGCAAGTTCCTGGATGACCTGGACCGCCGCGTGATGGAATTCGGCGGCCGCCTCTACCTGGCCAAGGAATCCCGTACCTCCGCGGAGAACTTCCACAAGATGTACCCGGGCATGGAAGGCTGGCTGAAGACCCGCAACGAGATCGACCCGACCGGCGTCTTTGCCTCCGATATGTCCCGCCGCCTCGAGCTGCACTAATCACTGGAAATAACACCTTTAAGGAGATTTACTGACCATGCTTAATGCAGTAGGCCAAGCACAACACATCCTGCTTCTGGGCGGCACCTCTGAGATCGGCCTCGGCGTCGTCTCCGAGTTCCTGCAGCGCGGCCCGGCCAAGGTCACCCTGGCCGCCCGCCCGGAGTCCCCGCGCATCGCGCAGGCCAAGGCTGACCTAGAATCCCGCGGCGCTGACGTAGAGGTCTTGGACTTCGATGCCACCGACTTCGACTCCCACCCGGACGTTATTAATAAGGCCTGGGCCCGCGGCGACGTCGACGTAGCCATCGTTGCCTTCGGCACCCTGGGTGACCAGGAAGAGCTGTGGCAAAACCACGACAAGGCCGTCGCCTCCGCACAGACCAACTACACCGCACCGGTGTCCGTAGGCGTGCTCTTGGGTGAGAAGTTCAAGCACCAAGGCCACGGCACCATCATCGCTATGTCCTCCGTAGCAGGCATGCGCGTGCGCCGTTCCAACTTTGTCTACGGCGCTTCCAAGGCCGGCGTGGACGGCTTCTACATCAACTTGGGCGAGGCCCTGCGTGGCACCGGAGCCAACGTGCTGGTTGTCCGCCCGGGCCAGGTGCGCACCAAGATGTCCGCCGAGGCTGGCGACGCCCCACTGACCGTCAACGTCTCCGACGTTGCCGAGGCCACCGTCAAGGCCGTGCTCGATGGCAAGCAATCCATCTTCGTGCACCCGCTATTTGAGTACGTGTCTTTGGCATTCAAGTTCATCCCGCAGGCCATCTTCCGCAAGCTGCCGTTCTAAAACGCCTCAGCTTTCCGCGCTGGCGCCAGCCGGCCGGCTCGCCTCCGCCCCGCCCCCGCTCTTTCGCCTCGCCGCACACCCGCGGCGAGGGAAGTGACGGGGGCGGTGGTGTATCAGGGGGACGTCGGCAAGCAAGTGCTCACCTGCCCGCGCCAAATCTGGGCTGGGGGGCTTGGGTATGCGAAACTAATGGGCATGACAAGCACCGCTGTACCCGCCCAGTCAACGCCCGTGAGCGAGGATAACCGCACCGAGGCCTACCGCGCCGATGCGCTGACCCCTCGCGCGACCTTGCTGGGTATTGTGCTGGCCGCCCTGGCCGGTGGCGTGGTAACGCTGCTGGGCTGGTTTGCCTTCAAGACGGTCTCGCTGCCGTCCTTTAATACCTCCATGGTCACCCGCGCGCTGGCCACGGTGGGTGTGGTGCTCACGCTGGCCTTGGCCGGCGGGCTGTGCGTGTGGTGGCTCTATGACCACTACAAGGATTCCTTTACCCGGCCGCGCTGGCGAGCCTGGCTGACCTACGCGGTCACCTACCTCTCCCCGGCCCTGTTGACCCTGGCCGCCGTGGGCCTGCCGCTGTCCGCCTCCCGCTTGTGGCTCGATGGCGTACAGGTGGATCAGGCGTTCCGCACCCAGTTCCTCACCCGTTCGGTGGATGAGATGGGCTATGCGGACATGAACTACCAGGACATGCCGTCCTTCTATCCGATTGGCTGGTTCTGGTTGGGTGGCCGCTTGGGTGCGCTCATGGGAATTCCGGGCTGGGAGGTCTACCAGCCCTGGGCGCTCATCTCCATTGCCGTGGCCGGTTGTATTTTGGTGCCCATCTGGCAGCGCCTGACCAGTTCCCTGCCGGTCGCCACCGCCATCGCCCTGGTGACCACCGCGATTACACTCACCATCGCGGCCGAGGAGCCCTATTCCGCGGTCATTGCCATGGGGCTGCCCGCCGTTGCGGTACTTAGCGCCCGCGCCTTCCGCGGCTCCTGGCTGGCCACCCTGGGAGTAACGCTCTACCTGGGCATTTCCGCTACGTTCTATACCCTTTTCACCGGTGCGGCCGCACTTACAGTAGTCAGTCTCATCGCGCTGTTTACCGCGCTCTATGAGCATACGTGGCGCCCCATCCTGCGCCTGGTGATCATGGCGGTAGGCTCCATTGCCATCGCGCTTATCGCCTGGGGGCCCTACCTATGGGCGGTCATGCACTCACCGGCGCCACTGCAAACCACCGCGCAGCACTACCTGCCGGAGGAAGGCACGCAAATTCCAGTGCCTTTCTTGTCTTTCAGCATTGTGGGCTTCCTCTGCCTCATGGGGCTTATTTACATCGTCATCCGCCTCAATGACGTGGAGGTACGCGCGCTGGGCATCTCCCTCCTTGGCACCTACCTGTGGACCGTGGTGTCTATGGTGGCAACCCTGGCCGGCACCACGCTGCTCAGCTTCCGCCTCGAGGTGATCGTGGTGCTCCTCTTTGCCACCGCCGGCATCCTAGCCCTGGCAGAGATTCGTCTACTCGGCGTGCACCGCCTCTACCCGGCGCGGTTCTCCCACACCACCAATAAGCAGATCACCGCGGTCTTTGGCATCATCTTGGCCCTGGCCGGCGTCTTCTATGCGCAGCAGATCCCAGAGGCCAACGAGGACGCCATCGATCACGCCTATAGCGATACCGATGGCTACGGCGAACGCGCGGACCGCTTCACCAGCGATTCCGCCCACTACTACCTGGATATCCACAACTTCATCCAGGACCAGGGCTATACGCCGGATGAAACGGTGGTGCTCACGGATGAAAAGACCTTCATGTCTTATTACCCCTACTGGGGCTTTAACGCCTTTACCAGCCACTACGCCAATCCCTTGGGCGAGTTCAGCACCCGCAATGAACAGATTGAGACCTGGGCCAATGACTCCTGGGATATGCAGCCGGAGGAGTTCCGCAAAGCCTTGGATTCTGCCGCCTGGCGCGGCCCGGATGTCATGATGTTCCGCGGCGACCTGGAGAATAAGGACGATGGCTTCAAGTTCCACCTGGCAGAGGATATCTATCCCAACCAGCCGAATATTCGCTACCGCGCGGTCTTCTTCAATGCCGACGTTTTTGATAAGGGCTGGAAGTTGCAGCAAACCGGCCCCTTTGTAACAGCCGTTCGCACCAAGTAAGTTCACCCACACTTCCCGCCCGCGGCAGGGTGTGCCCGCGGGCCGAGGGGGTTATCTGACGTAAACTAATCGCCGTGTCAGATAGCCTCACTACGAATACCACCCAAGCGCGACCTGCCGCTGCCGGCTCCCGCTTCACCGCCGCCCCCGCGGGCCTGCGGTGGACCGCAATCATTGCCGGGCTGATTGGTTTCCTGTGTTTTGTAGCGACCCCGCTACTGCCGGTGACCCAAACCCAGTCCTCTTATGATTGGCCACAGCATGATTCCGTGCAGTCCATCAACGCGCCGCTCATTTCCGTCGCCCCAGAGGACCTGAAGGCCACCATCCCCATCTCCGCAGTCGATGAACTGCGCGAGGGCCAGTCCATGGTCTACGGCACCGTCCCGCCGGAGTCCAAGAAGGCCTCCAACCGCGGCCTTTTCGTCCGCGCGAATGACGAGGGCCTGTCCGTTGTGTCCTTGGATGAGGTGCTGCTTACCCTCAACGCCAAAGAGGTAGCCAAGCTCCCCAAGGACGCCAAGATTGACATTTCCGCTTCGGGCGATGGCACCTCCGTGAGCGTGGGCGAGCATGAAAAGACCACCGAGGAGGATCTGCGCCCGCAGGTCACCGGCGTCTATACCGAAATCGACGATAAGGCTGACGTGCAAGCCCTGCTTGACGACGGCCTCAATGTCCACGTCGATATCAACTCCCGCTTTACCTCGTCCCCGACGTTGCTCAAGACCATTGCCATGTGGCTGGGCATCGCCATGGTGGTCGTGTCCCTGTTCTGCCTGTGGCGCATCGACCGCCTCGACGGCCGCCGCTTCGGCTTCATGCCCGAGACGTGGAAGAAGGTGCGCCCGCTCGATGGCGTGGTCGCCACCATTTTGGGATTCTGGTACATCCTCGGCGCCAATACCTCCGATGATGGCTTCATCTTCTCCATGAGCCGCGTCTTCGATCACGCGACTTATATGGCCAATTACTACCGCTGGTACGGCGTGCCGGAGGCGCCCTTTGGCTCCCCCTATTACGACCTGGTTGCCGTACTCTCCCAGATTTCTACCGCCTCGGTCTTCGTGCGCCTGCCGGGCCTGATTTCCGGGCTCATCATCTGGTTTATCCTTTCCCGCGAGATGCTGCCGCGCTTTGGCCAGCTTGTCGACGGCCGCCGGGTCGCCCACTGGACCGCAGCGCTGATGTTCTTGGCCTTCTGGCTGCCGTATAACAACGGCACTCGCCCAGAGCCCATCGTGGCGCTCGGTGTGATGTTTACCTGGGCTTCCTTCGAGCGCGCCATTGCCACCCGCCGCCTGCTTCCGGCGGCCGTGGGCACCATCGCCGCAACCATCACACTGGCCGCCGGCCCCACCGGCCTTTTTGCCGTGGGCGTATTCCTCGTCAGCCTGCCGCACCTCTTCCGTGCCATGGCCGAGCGCGTGCCGTCCATGGGCGGTGGCGCCTTGGGCTGGCTTTCCCTCATCGCGCCGTTCCTGAGCGCTGGCACCGCCATCATGGTCGCCGCCTTTGGCGACCAAACACTCTCTACCGTGCTGGAATCCACTCGCGTGCGCTCCGAGGTCGGCCCCTCCCTGCCGTGGTACGCCGAGTACGCGCGCTACTCCACCCTCTTCCAGGAATCCGTGGATGGCTCGCTGACCCGCCGCTTCGCGGTCTTCACCATGCTCTTCTGCCTGGTGCTCATCGTGGCGGCCTTTATCAAGGACCGCCGCGTCGTTGGTGCTGCCGTCGGCCCGACCCAGCGCCTGCTCATCATCGTGGCGCTGTCCATGTTCTTCCTCATGTTCACCCCCACCAAGTGGACCCACCACTTTGGCATCTACGCCGGCGTGGCCGGTGTCATCGCCGCCCTCGGTGCCGTGGTGCTCTCTCAGTTTGCGCTGCGTTCGCCGCGCGCTCGCACCTTCTCCATCGCCGCGGTGGTCTTCTTGCTCGCCATCTCCTTCGCCGGCTGGAACGCCTGGTGGTACGTATCCTCCTTTGGCATTCCGTGGTGGGATCGCACGGTGCAGCTCAAGGCCATCGAGGCCAATAAGGTGCTGCTCGCCATCGCCCTCATCATCTTCGCCATCGGCGTGGTGCAGTCCCTGCGCCATAGCTACCGCAAGTCCCAGGCGGAAGAGGCGGGAGCACTCGCAGAGTTTGAGAAGAATGCCGCCGCCAAGGTCTCACGTTCGGCCGGCATCATGTCCGCGCCCATCGCCCTGGCCTGCGCCATCGTGGTAGCCCTTTCTTGTGCTTCCTTTGCCAAGGCCACCGTCTCCCAGGCGGATTCCTACTCCGTGGGCAAGGGCAACTTGGCTTCCCTGCGCGGCAATACCTGCGCGCTGGCGGATCAGACCATGGTGGAGACCAATACCAATGACTCCTTCCTGACCCCGGTAGACGGCGACTTGGGCGATTCCCTGGTGGATGAGGACGAAACCCACACCGGTTTCGACCCGAACTTCATCCCCGAATCCATCGAGCCGGAAAACCAAAACTCCGCCTCCGTAGGTGCCATCGCGGATGGCTCCAGCGACTCATCCTCCGATAGCGCGGAGACCGCTACCTCGGGTGCGGATACCGAATCCGGCGGCAACAGCGATTCCGCCGATTCCCAGGAGACGAAGAATAAGCAAGCCAAAAAGGACAAGAAGTCCAAGGAAACCACCAATACTTCTGAGGGCGGCGTGCGCGGCACCCAGGGCGTCAATGGTTCCACCATGCACCTGCCGTTCAACCTGGATTACACCAAGGTCCCGGTACTTGGCTCCTATTCGGAGGAGCAAGACTCCACCTCTGAGGTAACCACCAAGTGGTACAACCTGCCAGAGGCCAAGGACAATGCTCCCGTGCTGGCCGTATCCGCAGCCGGCAATATCTACCACCACGATGTCAACGGGGTGGAGCAGGAAGGCATGGAGCTTAGCCTCGAGTACGGCACCATCGATGACTCCGGCAAGGTCACCAATACCGGCGAGGAAGAACTCTCCGCCGTCGGCGCCACGCCGAAGTGGCGCAACCTGCGCCTGCCGCTGGATAAGCTGCCGCAGGACGCCAACGTGGTGCGCCTGGTAGCCACGGATGATTCCACCGATGAGGAAGATTGGCTGGCCTTTACCCCGCCGCGCGTGCCGGAGCTGGATACCATCAATAACCAGTTCTCCAAGGACACCCCGGCGCTGCTGGACTGGGCCGTAGCCCTACAGTTCCCGTGCCAGCGCACCTTTGACCACTTCGCCGGCGTTACCGAAATCCCGCAGTACCGCATCCTGCCGGATTCCTCGGCACAGACCTCGCTGACGGATTTCCAGTCCTTCTCCGGCGGTGGCGCCATGTCCACCGCGGAGGCGGTCAACTACTCCTACGAGATCCCGAGCTACCTCAATAATGACTGGGCCCGCGATTGGGGTGCCATTGAAAAGTACGAGCTGCGTACCGATTCACAGGGCAATGCCCCAGTCCCCGCCGAGATCGATTATGAGGACGTTACCCGCTCCGGTCTGTGGAAAGACTCCGAGATGAAGATTCGCCCCGAGGGCGAGGAATAGTCTCACCTGCGGCAGCGCCTCGGCCCCGCTGCGGGGCGCGCAACCGCCGCACAACCCAATCGCCTAGGAAAAAGATCACAAGCGAGGCGCCAAAGAGCGGCGCGATGATCGAATAGGCCATCACCCCCGCCAGCACGGCGGGGGTAATTTTTAGCTCGGGCAGGCCGCGGCGCGGCTTTATCCACCACATCCGCAGACCCGCGATACTCACCACGAGCAATCCCAAGGCCAGCGCCGCCAAGGCGATCTGGCTATAGATACCGAAGAGCGTCCCCATGTGCAGCTGGATGAGCCACGAGGTTAGCTGTGCGGCAAGCGGCCAGTCGGCGGAATTGATGCGGTCGATGATCTCCCCGTTCGGGGTCACTGCTACGGCATCACTGCGCAGCTTAAAGGCCGCACGAGCCTCGCGCACGCCCCACGCATCGCCTGGCTTTTCCGGTGGGGTCATTTCCAGAACCCCGGTCAATCCTTGGCTGCGTGCTGCCGACAATGCGGTTTGGGCCCCGACAAGTTTCGCAGCGCCCTCGTGTCCCGCATGGCCCGCATGTCCCTTGTGACCAGCGTGGCCGGAATGCTCCCCCGTCTCAGTGCTAGCGCCCACTTCCGCAACGGAGGTTGCCACGGACGGTTCCTTCCAATTCAGTTCCTCGCGCACCTTACCAATCGCGGTACCCGCCACCAGCGACCACGTCAGGCCGGTGACGGTCAGGAAGAGAAAGCCTGGCAGCAACCAAGCGCCCACGCGGGCATGCAACGTCAGCGGCTTGGAAAGCCGCTTTCTATTCTTCTGCTTACGCTTAAGCCACAGGTAAAGGCCAAGGATGCTCAGCGCACCGAGCCACGAGGCCGCAAGTTCGGCATAGAGGCGGCCAGGCTCGCCCAGCCACAGGGTGCGGTGGCCATTGGAGGCCCACGTACGGAAGGGCAGCGCGCGGGATCCGCCATATTGTTGTAGTTCGCCGGTGATATGCAGATCCACCGGATCCACAAAGACGGCGTGGGTGTAACTGGCGTTAGGTGCGCTGGGGTCTACGAATAGCACGCGGGTGGTTTCCTGCGGATCCTCGGAAGGCTCGACCTGAACCACGTGCCCATCTGGGTGTTCGCGCTGGGCGGCGGCAATCTGCTCGTCTAGGCTGCGCGGGTTGCCTGGCGCCGTGGCGGTTACCTCATCGTGGTAAATCCACGGTTCAAAGGTGGGCGCCAAGGCGTAGAGAAAGCCGCTTAACGCTGCGACTATGAGGAAGGGCGCGATGATAACGCCGGCGAATTTATGCAGGCGCGATAGCGCGCCATGGGTGGATATAGTCATGCGAAACTAGTCGCACCCTTGTTGAAACTAGTTCCCTTTTAGTATAGAACCGCCAGGAACCTCTTATTTTTCTAGCTCGCCTGCCAGAAACGCCGCCGCATCCCGCACGCGCTGCCGCGCCACCGCCGGGGTGGACACGCGGTGGGTGGAAACATAATCGCGCGCGGCGGCACCGGGCACGGAAACACGCGCGGCAATCTCATCCTCGGTGGCGGTCTGCACGAAAGTGTGCGGACCAAGCTCAGATAGGTCCGCTGGGATGCCGTATCCGGCGCGCAGGTCCTCCGGCAGATTTGCCAGGGCACCGAAGTCGGGGAAGGTGAGCAGGAGGGCGTCGGCAGGCGCCAGCGCCGCCAGCGCCCCGCCGGAGGAATAACCCCAGGTAGTAACGCTAGAAGCACCCTGCGCGCGGGCATAGTCGATGGCTTGCTGCACGGCAGTGACCATCTCCGCCACGGTGTGCTCGGGGGCAAGCGGATAATCCACGTCGATAATGGTGGTGCCGGATAGCTGCGCGGCGGCGGCTACCTCGGGGCGCCACTGCATCTCCAGCGCTTGGCCATCGCCGCGCCACCAGCCGCCCGAATGCAGCGACACCGCCCACCGGCCGGTGGGCGTGCTGGGCCGGAAAATGGCACCCACCTCGGACTCTTCTACGCTAATGCCTTCCGTGTACGCAGTACCTGGCAGCGCATGATCCACCGCAGTACCGAGCACCATCATTGCCGCGTGGGTGATTCGGTCCGGCAAGAGCGCGCAATATTGGTCCGCCTCAGGGGAGCCGCCCCCGGCCCACGGCGGGCGAAAATCCGGGGTGTCATAGTGGGCATCGATATAGGCAACAAGCTGCTCGAGCTGTTCCTTTTCCTCCATCTGGCGGTCTTGGCCACCGATGTGCCATTCCTGGCCGGGCTCCAGCGGGCGGTGCGGGTCCTGGTTAGCATCTGCGTTAGTCATGCCACCGAGCCTACGCGCACCGCCTACCGGCTAAAAAGGGCTACCAGATGGTGACGCGGTCCTCTGGCGCAATGTACATGGCGGAATCCTCCGCTACGTCAAAGGCCTCGTAGAACTCCGCAATATTGGCCGCGATGAGGTTGCAGCGGAACTCCGCCGGCGAGTGCGGATCAATAGCCAGGTACTGGGTAGCCATCTCCGGGCGGATGGCGGTGCGCCACACGCGGGCCCAGGATAGGAAGAAGCGCTGCAGGCCGTTATAGGTGTGCTCGGCCAACTCCGGCTCGGCGCCGTCTACCTCGAACTTCTCCTCCTTGCCCTGCAGGTCAATGCCCTTATCGGCGCAGTAGTTCTTGAAAGCCACCACAGCGATACCCAAACCGCCCAAGTCACCGATATTCTCGCCCAGGGTGAAGCTGCCGTTGACACCGGTGGAGTCGATGCCGGCTTCCTTGAGCACCGTCGGTACCTGGCCGTTGAACTGCTCCACCAACTTGGCGGTGAGCTTGTCAAAGGCCGCGCGGTCCTCCTCGGACCACCAGGAATTCAGATTGCCCTGGCCATCAAATTGCGAGCCCTGGTCATCAAAGCCGTGGCCAATTTCGTGGCCGATGACGGCACCGATGGCGCCGAAGTTTTCTGCGGCATCAGCATCCGGGTTATAAAACGGCGGGCGCAGGATGGCGGCCGGGAAGGTGATGTCATTGACTACCGGGTTATAGAAGGCGTTGACCGTCTGCGGGGTGGTCACCCATTCATCGCGGTCGGCCGGCTTACCAATCTTGGCCAGCTCAAAGTCATGGGAGAAGGCGGAGCCGGCGCGGGCATTGGCCAGCAGGTCCGCGCCCTTGCCAGAGACCTCGAGGCCGGAGTAATCGCGCCAGGAATCCGGGAAGCCAATCTTGGCCTTGAACTGGGATAGCTTTTCCAGCGCGCGCTCGCGGGTGGCCGGCGTCATCCACTCCAGCTGGGAAATGCGCTCACGGTAGGCGGCGATGAGGTAGTCCACCAGCTCATCCATCTCGCGCTTGGAAGAGGCCGGGAAGTGCTTATCCACAAATACCTGGCCAATCTCTTCGCCAACGAGGGACTCGGCCAAGCCCACGGCGCGCTTCCAGCGGTCGCGCTGCTGGGTAGCGCCGGAGAGCTTGGTGCCATAGAACTCGAAGTTCTTCGCGCCTACTTCCTCCGGCAACAAAGCCGCGCGGGAGCGCAGGATGTGCCAGGTGGCCCACAGCTGCCAATCGGCCATGCGCGCGGTGGTAAAGAGGCGCTCGAAGTGCTCGAGGTAGGACGGCATCATATTGACCACGCGGTGCTCTGGCAGGTTGCCGCCGGAGAGCAGAGCACGGGTCATGGTGGGCAACTCGCTAAATTCGCAGGGGTTATAGGTCTTAACCGCATCGCGGGTGGAGACCACGTCCCAATGGCCAGCGGCCAGCTCCTTTTCCAAGCCGACGATGCGATGGGCGGCTACCTCGGCGCCCAGGCCAAAGAGGCGGGCTGGGTCGAGGAATTCCAGCATCTCGGCCACGTGCTTTTCATAAGCGCTCAGCGTTTCCGCGTGGGCTTCCTCGCGGTAATAAGCCTCATCCGGCAGGCCCAGGCCGGATTGGATGACATAAGCAATGGCGTCCTCGGAACCGGAGTCCTTGGATACCCAGAAGGTCACCGGGGAGCCGACGCCGGTGCGCTCAAGTTCACCCAGGCGCTGCGCCAGTTCCTCTGGGCCGGCCGCGCTCAGGCGGTCCAGATCCGCGTCCAATGGAGCCATGCCGGCCGCGTTGACCCCCTCGGTATCCATAAAGGAGGCATAGAGCTTGCCCGGGCGGCCGGTGTCCTTGTCCACGATCTCGTGCACGAGTTCCTCCGCCTCATCGCGCAGCGCGTGGAAGGTGCCATCCACGCCGCGATCATCGGGAATGACGTGGCTTTCCAGCCAGGGTCCATTGACTAGTTGATAAAGATCTTTCATGCTTGCCACTCTAGGTCAAAGCAGCAAGATAAGGTGTGGGCTATGGAATTTTATCGCTTTCCTCCAGCGCATCCGCGGCGCCTTTTCCTCGCCGTTATTGCGTTCGTGGCGGTGGTTCTCGCTCTGCCCACAATTGTGCAGGCGGCGCTGGCGGATTCCTCCGCAGACGTCGAGCAGGTCACCCTGACCGAGCCCAGCCAGGACTGGGAGATTGACGTTCCCGATCTCTACTGCGAGCGAGATTATGAATCCCTCGCCAGCATCGGCTGGATCTGCGGCGATGTCAGCGTACAGGCCACCCTCACCGAGGATGCCAAGGACGATGCCACCACCTTGCGCCGCATGGTCCGCGCCCTCGCCATGACTTCCCTGCCGGCCGACGCCCCTACCTTCGACGGCACGAATGGAGCACTCCTGCTTGCCGACGCCCCCTCCTCCACCGCCGCCCTCTCCCTCGACGGCACCGGCGAAGACGAAAACAAAGATTGGGTGGTCACCGTGACCGGAAAGGGCGATCAAGCCCGAGCCACCACCTCGCGCATCTGGCATGCCTTCGGCCAAGAGGAATTACCCGCCGATGCTGATGCAGAATTCGCTGACTTCTCCGGGGAGTTGATGTACTAGATGTCCAAGCTCTTTCGCACCACGCTGTGGATCCTCTCCGGCATTGGACTCATCGCGTTCTTGGTCCAGACGCTGAGCACATTCTTAATCTCTCCCCTGATGGGCCTGCTCAGCCTGCTTATCGCCGCCGTGCTCGTAGCGTTGGTCATCTACCTGCTGCAACGCAGCCCCATGTGGGCACGCCCGGCGCGCCTGTGGGCCCTACTGGCTTTCCTTTGGGGCGGCGGGGTGGCCGTAGCCCTAGCGCTTATCAGCTCCGGTCCTATCATGCAGCTCGCTATCGGCACCGGCTGGGTCGATGCCATGATGTCCTGGAGCGGCGCCTACCCAGAGGAAATCTCCAAGGCCACCGGCGTTATCTTCGTGCTCATGTCCTTCCGCCAGCTCAACCGCCCCTGGCATGGCTGGACGGTGGGCGCAGTGGTGGGCCTAGGCTTCGAGGCCTGCGAAAACATCCTCTACGGCGCCATGGGTGCCACCATGCACCCCAATAGCGATATTCAGGGCCTATTTGAGATGTGGGGACTGCGGCTTATCGCCGGCCCTGGCCTACACGTCTTGCTCACCGCGCTGGCCGGCTGGGGCATCGGCTGGGCGCTCTATGCCGCCGGCAAACCGCTGTGGTGGCGCATCGGCGTCTTCCTCGGCTGCCTCGCCGCCGCTTTCCTCTTGCACTTTTGCTGGAACTATCTGCACGATTCCGAGGTGGCAGCCATCATCCAGGCCGTCACGGTAGCGCTTATCCTCTACCCGCTGAGCATATGGCTGGTGCTGCGCGGCAATAAGCTCGCCAGGTCCGATGAAAGCTATAGCCACAGCACTGCCGACGACGCCCTCGCCTACATCCGCTAGAGCTCGCCGCCTTCATACAAAACAAGCACGTTTCGCCCTTTTCATGCTCCGTGAGAGACGAAACGTGATTGTTTTGTCAATGCTATGCCCCGGCTTCTACGAGCAGCACTCCCCCGACAATGAGCACCACGCCGAGGGATTTCAGCCAGGTAAATGGCTCCTTGAATAGGAGGTAGGAGGCAATGGCGGTAAGCGCAACGCCAGTGGCAGCCCAGATGCCGTAGGCCACGCCCAGATCCATGCCGGCCTTGAGCACGAGCGCCAAGAAGCCGTATGCAGAGACATAGCACAGGGCAACGAGCGCCACCCAGAAGCGGCGGCCGGTTACCGCGGACATGCGCAGGCACAGCGTGCCGGTGACCTCAATGGCGGTGGCGAGGAAAAGGAGGAACCAGATCATTGCGGCGCCACCTCCACGGTGCGGTCGTGGTCCTTGTCCGGCTTAGCGCCCATTTCTACGCAGAAGACGCCGCCCATAATGAGCGCGATGCCGGCGAGTTTTACTGCGCCGAGCGGCTCGCCAAATAGCGCGGCGGAAAGCAACGCGGTGGAAATGACTCCACCAGATGCCCAGAGACCGTAGGCCACGCCCACGTTGACGCCTTCTTGCATCACGCGGTGCAGGAGCACAAAAGCAAGGATGAAGCAAAAAGCGGCCACGCCGTAGATCCAGAAATGATCCACTGCGTATTTCAGCGCGACGGTTCCCACGACTTCGCTGCCAATCGCGAGAAAGAGAATGACCCAGGCCCTCACTCCATCAACTCCTGTAATTCGCGGGCGTCGATTCCGTGCTCGTGCATTTTAACGCGGCCGTTGGCGTGCGCGATGGCCTCGCGATCCCAGAACTCCGCGGCGCGGGCGGGATCGTGGGAGGCGCCATCGGCGCGGACAACGCGCCACCAAGCGGTAGTGGCACCGGCACCGTGGCGCTTTAACACGGTGCCGACGTTGCGCGCACCGCAGCCAGCCACCTTGGCCACCTCGCCATAAGAGGTGACGTTGCCGGGTGGGATTACGGCAACGACTGCTAATACGCGCTTGACCAGAGGCGACTCACTCATCGCAATTATTGCGGGTCGAGTCCCAGCACGTCATCCGACTCGGTGGGCTCTTCTTCGGGGGCGTCTTCGACCTCGGTGAGGGTTATGGTTGCACCGGTGGAATCGGCCAAAAGGCACATGCGGCCAAAGGGCGAATCCCACGGTTCGCGGATGACCTCGCCGCCTAATTCCACGACCTTTTTCGCAGCGGCGTCGATATCGCGCACGCCCAAATAGGTCTGCCAGAAGCTTGGCACCTGCGGCGGGAACTGCCCCTCGGCGTTCCACAGGCCGGCAAACGGCGCGCCGTCTTCTTCTGCAGTGGCGTAAATGAAGTTCTCATCCTCGGACTGCATGGCGCGGATTTCCCAGTTGAATAGCTCGCCATAAAAATCCATCGCGCTCTGGAAGCCCGAGGTTGCGGTGAGCTCGTGCCATACCGGGGTGCCGGGCTCGCCGGCAGCGACAAAGTGTTCTGGGCCGGCGGGTTGGATGAGGCCGAACATGCCGCCGGCGGCGTCGGCAAGCAAAGCCATGTGTCCTAGCTGCACCTGCTGCGGCTCCACTAGGATGCGCCCACCCAGGCTCTCGGCGCGCTGGCAATCGCCCGCGATGTCCTTGGAAAGGAAGTAGGTCACCCACGTATCCGGCATGGGGGCCTCTTCCGGTTGCGGGATAAGCCCGGCGATGGGCAGGCCCTGCAGGCGCGCCATCTGATACGGCTTTTCCTCCGCGGACTCGGCGGAAACCTCCCAGCCCAGCACCTGCTCATAAAAGTGCGCGGACTTGCGCGGGTCCGAGGTGGTCAGGTCGATCCAGTAGGGCATGCCCACTTCAGCTTCGAATGCTGGCATCTACATATTCCTCCACTTTTCCGGATCAAAGTCATCGTCGGCCGTGGCTTCATCAAAGTAATCATCGTCATCGTCCGGCTCGCCCACGCGCGCGCAGGCATCCTCGATGCATACCTCATCGCCTGGGTGGAGCATGGCGCCCCGGCGCGTCTCGGGCTCGCCATTGACCGTAACTACGCCTTCTGCGATGAGCTCTTTGGCCTCGCCGCCGGTAGCCACCAAGCTGGCCAGCTTGATGAACTGGCCCAATTTGATGGAGTCGCCGTTGATAGGAATGTCTAGCATGCCGCCCAGCTTACCCAGCCCGCGCGCGGCTATCGCTACGGGTGGGCGATATGGAAGAAGTCCAGCACCGTATCGGTGGTCCACTCCGCTTTCACCAAACCGGAATGGTCCGTAGCCCCGCCGTTCCACGTGTGCGTGCCACCGTGGATGGTGTACTGCTCGGTGCGTGCATCACATACCCGCCAGGTGAAGTGCTCCACCGCTTCTTTCCGACGCCGCTTTGGAAACGGATTGCACCCATTCTCCCTCGCGATTCCGCGTAGCGATTGCTTCACCGAGCGGTAGTGCGCGCCGTGCTGGTGCCCGCCACCGTATTTCATGAGCACGTCCTCGGTGCCGTGAATATCCAGGTAATCGGTGGGTTCGCTGGTGCAGTCCTTTTCCACGCGGTCATACTTGGCCGCCGAGACCGTCGCCACCGCATTAAACAGTCCCGGCCGCTTGCAGGTCACCGCGCGGACGAATCCGCCACCATTGGAAAAGCCCACGCCATAGGTGGTATCAGAGGCGGGATAGTGGCGGCGAACGAAATCGATCGTGTCATCGACGTATTTGAGGTCATCGTCCAAGCTGGTTACCGCATACGGTGCCGGCGCCCATGCCTTGCCCGCGCCTTGGACGAAGACCGTGATGGCATCGCCCTGGGAGAGGTCGGTGCCTTTGAACATATTGCCGGCGTCCATCTCATAGCCGTGCATCGCCACGACCACGGGCAGGCGGTGGTGCTTATCCGCATTAAACGGCACGTGCACCACAAAACTGCGATGATTTTGCAGGTTAATGATCTGGTACTGGCCATTGGCCGTTGTGCCTTGGTCCGGCAGCGTGGTGATATAGCCATCGGCCGCGCCTTGCGATTCATTCGGCACGCTGCCCGGCCGCGGCGGTTCTTCCCCGCACCCTGCCATGAGCCCAGCCGCCGCGCATAACCCAGCACATAGGGCCAGTGCTTTCTTGCCTACCTTAATCACGGGCGCGCAGCTTCACCGCCGTGCCGGTCGCCGTGACCATCAACATGTCATTCGAGGTGCCCATGGGCGAATAATCAAAGGCGATGCCCACCACGCCATCCGCCCCGAGTTCCTGCCCGCGGCGCCACAGCTCATCGAGTGCCGCCTCGCGCGCTTTGATGGCCTCGCTTTCGTATCCAGCGGAACGCCCACCGGTGATATTGCGGAGGGATGCCCCGAAATCCTTCAGCATATTAATACCGATGACGGTCTCCCCGGCGATAATGCGGATATAGTCCGTAATCTCATAACCATCAACGGTATTAGTAGTGGTAAAAATCATGGACCCAGATTACATGGCTATAAGGCCACGCACTCCTTCAAAAAGGATGATGATGCCCAGCAGCAGGAAGACCACGCCGCTGACAATATCCACCCAGGCGGAATTCTTGGCCATCCACTTCGAGACCGCGCGGGTACTTAAAGCCACGCCTACAAAGAGCACGAGGCTTTCCAGAATCAATACGGCACCCACCATGAGATTGGCGCCAATGCCCATGCCGGGGTCGATGAAATTGGCAAAGATAGCGCCGAAGAAAATGACCACCTTGGGGTTCGAGAGATCGCAGATGAATCCCATGCGATAGGCGGTGGCCGCCTTGATAATGCCGTCCGGCGTAAACCCGCGCGGCTGCGGGACGCGGGTTTCGGTGCCCACTACGGTTGCGGGTGCGCGGCGCTCCTTAATGCCACCGGTAATGGCGGTATAGGCCATCCACAGCAGGTAACAGCCACCGAGAACCTGCAGCGCCACGAGGATGCCAGGGTGCGCAGAAATCAGCGCGGATAGCCCCGCCAAGGAGGCCACGGTCCAAATGGTAAGGCCGGTGGTACTACCAAGCGCCGCCCAGACGGCTGCGCGCGTAGAGCGCGCACCTAAGCGAATGATTTGCACTACGTCTGGGCCCGGCGAGGCCATCGCCGCGAACCACACGCCCATTAAGGTCACCAGGGCGCTAATAGCCACCTAACACCTCCATACTCGCATACGATTGGATTAACACATGCCACTATAAGAACCCTCTCACCTGCAGCGAAACAGGTAAGTTCTGTGATGTAGGTAGCTCCTATATCAGCTCTTTTATAGAAATCCACTACCTGTACTAACCGAAGAGCTCGAAAGCGCCCTCCACGACCATAATGAATCCCAGCACCGCAAAGATAAGACCAGAAACGATATCGATGGTCGCGAAATGATGCGCAATCCAGCGCGATGCCGCGCGCACAATGAGCGCAAAAGTAGAAAACCGCGTCACGGACATCGCCACGAGGATTACCGCCACCGCAACGGTCCACGTGGGCGACATATCGGGGCGAATAAACTGCGCGAAAACTGCGCCGAAGAATCTGCATCTAGTCGGTTACGGCAACTGGAATGGCGAGGGCTCGGTAATGCTGATGAGGGTGGGGTCCTTTGTCAAACACACTGCCCAGGTAGTCGCAGGCTGTGTCGATGAGACTCGGCGACACTCCGAATGGATGTCCGCGGTATCAAGGCCGCTGAACTATTCAAGTTGCGGGACAAAAAGAGTCTCGCAGTGACGCTTGGTCCCTGAGCAAGTTCGATCCTTCCACGATCTGCGCTGGAGACGCCGAGCGCTCGGGGCCCTTGACCGGCTGGGGCACGTGCCGGGTGGTGGCTCGCCCACAGCCCCCATGCCCACACGCACCGAGAAGGGACAGGTCACCGAGTACGGTCCCGATTCCACGGAGACGGACCGTGAACTCGAATGACGTGCCTGGCCCAAGGTGTGTCCGCTCGGCGTGTGGTTTAACCCTTATGAGACTTGCCGGTCGCAGCCTCAGCGCTTCGCTTGCGCAGCCCGCAGGCCGTTCAAGATCACGATCACTTCGGCGACCTCGTGAACCAACACGACGGCGGCCAGACCCAGCACGCCGCTGATCGCCAGTGGCATCAACACGATGATGATGGCCAGAGACAGCACGATGTTCTGGTTGATGATCCGGCTTCCTCGGCGGGCGTGCTGCAGCGCCTTCGGGATTAGCCGGAGGTCGTGGCCGGTGAAGGCGACGTCAGCAGACTCGATCGCGGCGTCAGAGCCGGTCGCTCCCATCGCTATGCCCACCGTCGCACCCGCCAGTGCCGGCGCGTCGTTGATGCCGTCGCCGATCATCGCCGTCGGCGTCTTGGAGGAGAATTCGGCGACGATGCTTGCCTTGTCCTCAGGGCGCAGCTCGGCGCGCACGTCGTCGATTCCGGCGATTCCAGCCAGCGCCCGGGCGGTGCGAGTGTTGTCGCCGGTGAGCATGCTTACTTCCACATCGTTGGCGTGCAGGGCCTGCACGGCTTCGGGCACCTCGGGCCGCAACTCGTCACGGACCCCGATCGCCCCGGCGAGGGCGTCATCGACGGTGACCAGGACGCAGGTCTGGCCCTCGGACTCCATGCGCTCAACGTCCGCTTTCAGTGGCCCGGCGTCGATCCATCGGGGGCTACCCACCAGCACCCGTCGGCCTTCGACGGTGCCGCCAATGCCATGCCCAGCTTCCTCGCTGATGTCCGAGGCGGTGGGTGCTTCGGGCCCCGCTGCCGCGATCGCCGCGGCGAGGGGGTGTGTCGATTGCTGCTCAACTGCCGCCGCGAAGGAAAGCACCTGCGCCCGATCGAATCCGTCTGCCGGGACCACTCCGGTAACCTCAGGCTGGTTGCGGGTAAGGGTTCCGGTTTTGTCCACTGCCAGGTGACGGATGCCGCCGAGTCGCTCGAACGCCGCCCCGGACTTGATGACCACTCCGAACTGGCTGGCCGCGCCGATCGCGGCCACGACCGTCAGCGGCACGGAGATTGCCAGCGCGCACGGCGACGCTGCGACCAGGACTACCAGCGCACGGGTGATCCACCTCTCAGGGTCGCCTAGCAGCGAGCCGATCACACCGACCAGCACCGCCAGGATCATCACCCCGGGCACTAGGGGTTGGGCAATCCGGTCGGCGATCCGGGCGCGGTCGCCCTTTTCCGCCTGCGCTTGCTCGACCAGGTCCACGAGTGTGGTCAGCGAGTTGTCCGTTCCAGCTGCGGTCGTCTCGACCTCCAGCACCCCGGCGGAGTTGATCGCTCCCGCAGGCACTTCGTCGCCGGGCGCAACCTCCTCCGGAATGGATTCTCCGGTGATCGCTGAGGTGTCAAGGCTGGAGCGCCCGGATCGAATGATGCCGTCCGTGGCGATCCGCTCCCCGGGGCGCACGAGCATTAGCTCGCCAACCTCGAGGTCCTTCGCTTCGACCTCGGCCGCTGTGCCGTCGCGCAGCACCGTCGCGGTCTGCGGTACCAGCTTCAACAGCGCCCGCAGTCCGCCTTGGGCCCGGTCCATCGCCTTGTCTTCCAGTGCCTCGGCGATCGAGTACAGGAACGCTAGCGCCGCGGCCTCTCCGACGAATCCGAGGAGCACCGCGCCGACCGCGCTGATCGTCATTAGCAAGCCAATGCCGAGCTTGCGCTTCGTGACAAGGTTCCGGATCGCTCCAGGCGCGAACGTGTAAGCGCCCAACAGCAGGCCAACCCAATACAGTACCGTCGCGGGCGTCTCCAAGTCGGACCAGTCCAGCGCCAGTCCTGTTATGAGGGCTACGCCGGAGAAGATCGGCAGCAGTAGCTCAGGGTCCTTCCACCATGGCCGATCGAGCTCGTCAATCTCCGTGCCGGTTTCGTGTTCGCATCCACATGCTGAACTCATGCGTTCGTTCCTTTCTCGCCGCAGTCGGGCACCGAGCACTCAGTGTCGATACAGGGGGCATTCTCGTCGACGGCCAGCGTCGCGTGGACCAGCGCTTCGAGCGCTGCCGCGAGGTGAGGATCGGCGATTTCGTAGCGGGTCTTGCGGCCCTCCGGCTCAGCTACGACAATGCCACAATCGCGCAGGCAGGATAGGTGGTTCGAGACGTTCGAGCGGGTCAGATCCAAGCTTTGCGCGAGCACGGCCGGGTAGCTCGGACCGTCTAGTAGGGTTAGCAGGATTCGGGAGCGCGTCGGATCAGCCATGGCCCGGCCGAGCCGGTTCATGACGTCGAGGCGCGAAGCAATAGTCAGCATGCGCTGAATTATACAGTATGCGATGAACTATTTAAAATGGGCTGAACTAACAGTCACGCGAAAGTCCTGCCACCTGCAAGAATTAGTCGATGGGATAGCCGATGACTGGTCCTTCACGGTTCAGCTGCCAACTCAACGCGGGGGCGACATGAGCGGCGAAATTCTCCAGAATCTTCACGTGGATGTCCACACCCACCCCTGTGGGGATGGTGATGAACAGGGTGTCGGCGGACATGACGGCGGCGTAGGTGCGGCCAGCGACACTGACACCAGGTTCTCCATCAAGGGCTAGACACTCACGAACATTGCGTACGGGTCGAACCACACGTAGCGAAGCTTTCTAATAGCCAAATGACTAACTCTTTTCGCTGGTATCCGGGAATGATACTTCCTTGAAGTCCGCAGTGTTGGCTACCCCGCGTACGAAGTACTGGCACTGCTGCTTGGAAACCACTTTGGTCTACGAAGACATAGCCCTTCAAGCTACATCGCAGGAAAATTCCATTTCACGGTCGGTATGGGCCTTTTGCAGTTGGTTAATTCGAAATTCGTTCACCATCTCCTTAGCCACCCGCACGATTAACGCGGTGTTTCGCCATCTTCGCGCGAGGCGAGTAGCTCCTTTAAGTGCGCATCGATGTCATCGAGCCTTTTAATAACGGCAACGGCGAAAACGATACTAATGACTAGAGCGATAATGCTGAGCATTAATGCCTTCCTTTACTCTGGCGCCCCATTACAGTGGACCTGGTTCCTTGCGAGGCGATTAAATCATGGTTCTGGTCAGGCGGAGGGGGTACGCGGTGGGAAAGGGGGACGTCGGCAAGCAAAAGCGCCGCGCTCCCAGGGACGGGGAACGCGGCGCTACAGCCATCCGGCGCGAGGGTGCTTAGTGGTCAGCGCCCTGGATGGAGTGCTTATGATCGCGGACTGCTTCGCCCTCAGCGTAGAGCGGCATATCCTGCTTGGCCTTGTACCACTCAGCGTGGTTCGGCTCGAGCGGGGTACGGCCGGCGATGAGGTCGGCAGCCTTCTCGCCCACCATCATGGTTGGGGCGTAAATATTTCCGTTGGTCACGGACGGGAATACGGAGGCATCCGCAATGTAGAGGCCTTCGACGCCCCATACACCCATGGTGTCTGGGTTAACCACGGCCATAGGATCGGACTCCGCGCCCATCTTGGCGGTGCAAGATGGGTGCAGCGCGGTCTCGCCGTCGTTGCGGACCCACTCCAAGATCTCCTCGTCGGTCTGGACATCCGGGCCCGGGCTGAACTCCCGGGCACCTACCTCTTCCATAGCCTTGGTATCCAGCAGGGAGCGGGCAACGCGTACGGCCTCAACCCACTCGCGGCGGTCCTGGTCGGTCTTCAGGTAGTTGAAGAGGATGGACGGCTTGTCGTGGATATCGGCGCTCTTGATGTGAACGTGGCCCTTGGTATCGGAGAACATCGGGCCAACGTGCCACTGGAAGCCGTGCTTGACGTCCGCCTTCTGGCCGTCATAACGCACGGCCATCGGCAGGAAGTGGAACATGAGGTTCGGGTAGTCCTCATTCTCATTGGAGCGCACGAAGCCGCCGCCCTCGAAGTGGGAGGTAGCAACCGGGCCCTTGTGGGTCAGCAGCCACTGCAGGCCCATGAACGGCCAGCGCCACTTATCCAGGTAAGGCTGGGAGGACGCGGTGGACTTGGTGGTCTCATACTGGATGTAGACCTCGAGGTGGTCCTGCAGGTTCTCACCCACACCTGGCAGGTGCTTGACGACGTCAATTCCGTGCTTCTCCAGAATCTCACGGTCACCAATGCCGGAGATCTCCAGCAGCTGCGGGGTGTTAATGGCACCGGCGGACAGCACGATCTTTTCGGCATAAACGCGGTGAACGCCGCCCTGCCACTCGTACTCGACGCCGACGGCCTTCTGGCCCTCGAAGAGGATCTTGGTGGTAAATGCGCGGGTGCGGATCTCGAGGTTCTCGCGATCCATATTGGGGTAGAGGTAGGCACGGGCAGCGGACCAGCGCTTGCCGTTCTTAATATTGCGGTCGAACGGAGCGAAGCCTTCCTGGCGGTAACCATTGACGTCATTGGTCAGGTTGTAGCCGGCTTCCTGCACAGACTTGAACAGGGCCTGGAAGAGCTCGGAGGTAGCCGGACCGCGGGAGAGGTACAGCGGGCCATCGTGGCCACGGCGCGGATCGTTCGGCTCGGCCGCAGCAGCGGTTTCCATACGGTTGAAGTACGGCAGGCAGTGGGCGAAGTCCCAGTTCTCCATGCCCGGGTTCTGGCCCCACTTCTCATAGTCCATCGGGTTACCGCGCTGGTAGATCATGCCGTTGATGGAAGAAGATCCGCCGAGAACCTTGCCGCGGGCATGATAAACGCGGCGGCCGTTCATCTCCGGCTCCGGATCGGACTCGTACATCCAGTCATAGTTCTTTGCACCGATTGGGAAAGAGAAACCGGACGGCATGTGAATGAACAGATCCCACAGGGAATCTGGGCGGCCAGCCTCAAGGACCAGCACGCGGGTGTTCTTGTCTTCGGTCAGGCGTGCGGCGATGACGGAGCCTGCGGAGCCGCCGCCAACGACAACTACGTCGCTTACTTCATCGGTGACCTTTTTAGCGGAGCGCTTCTTGGTCAGCTTGTCCATAAAACCCATAAATCCCCTTCTTTCTGTGAAATATTTCACACGTCAAGATTGCCCCACCGGAAGTGAAAATATTGTAATTTATACAAAAGTCTGTATTTATTCACATCGCCTTATGTGCGGGCACTATCTCCAGAGTACACATCCCTCTAGAAGTTTGCCCATCTTAATGTATATTTACCTTGTCCGGATGGATGTCTCTGGAGATGAAATCCGAAGTCTTTGCGCATAGTTCGCCCGAATATGATTCATTTCACTCACCTATCTCTCCCTGCGATCTTGTGAGCATTTTGGGGCACCCGTGCGAAAGATTCGGCCCAAACCAACCAACAATAGGAGAAGTAGATGGCTAACTTTGACCCTCACGATCCTGAGGAGTCTCACACTTCAAGTAAAGACCCCCAACAAGGGGGTAAAAACACCTCTCTCGCAACCCCGTCCGGGGAGACCAAAAAGCGCAGCCCGCGCTACCAGGTCCGCGCCCTCGTCGGCAGCTATAAGGCCGAAACCGGCGACGATGTAGGCGCGGGCGAGGTCCCCGCCCCCAAGACCAACTGGCCGGTATTTATCATCTCCGGCGTCCTCATTATCGCCATGGCGCTCTATGCCGGGCTCGGCCGCGATTCCGCGGCGGAAACCCTGGCTAGCGTCACCGGCTGGATCGGCCACAACCTCGGCTGGTTCTATGTCCTTACCGCCACCATCGCCGTGGTCTTCGTGCTCTATATTGCCTTCTCCAATGCCGGCAATATCCGCTTAGGCCCAGACCACTCACGGCCGAAATTCAATACCTTCTCTTGGGCGTCCATGCTCTTTGCCGCTGGCATCGGCGTGGACCTCATGTTCTTCGCCGTGGCCGAACCGGTCACCATGTACATGCAGCCACCGGTGGGTGACGGCGAGACCATGGAAGCCGCCAAGGAAGCCGTGGTCTACGCCATGTTCCACTATGGCCTGACCGGCTGGGCCCTCTATGCCCTCATGGGCATGGCCTTCGGCTACTTTGCCTACCGCCTCAATATGCCGCTGGCTATTCGCTCCGCGCTCTACCCGCTCATCGGCAAGCGCGTGCACGGCCCTATTGGCTCCGCTGTCGACATCGCCGCCATGCTGGGCACCGTCTTCGGTGTGACCGCCTCCCTGGGTATCGGCGTGGTGCAGCTATCCTACGGCATTCACCTCATCTTCGGCTTTGAGCAGGGCTTCGGTCTGCAGGCCGCGCTCATCATCATCGCCATTACTATTGCGACCCTCTCGGCCGTATCCGGCGTGGATAAGGGCATTCGCTTCCTCTCCGAGCTCAACGTCTACCTGGCCATCGCGCTGATGGTTTACGTCGTCGTCTTTGGCAAGACCGCGTACCTCTTCGATGCCATCGTGACCAATATCGGCGACTATGTCTCGAAGTTCCCATCTTGGACCATGGAGACCTTTGCCTTCGCCGAGGACCAGGCGGCCGCCGATACCTGGATGCAGTCCTGGACCCTCTTCTTCTGGGCATGGTGGATTGCTTGGGCGACCTTCGTTGGTCTCTTCTTGGCCCGCATCTCCCGCGGCCGCACCCTGCGCCAGTTCATCTTCGGCACCCTCACCTTCCCGTTCCTGTTCATCCTGATGTGGATGTCCTTCTTCGGCAACACCGCCTTGGACATGGTCCGCTCCGGTGACTACCCCGAATTCGCCGAAAATGCGATCAACGTCCCTGAGCAGGGCTTCTACGATATGTTGCAAGAGTTCCCGGGCTCTGCCATCGTCATTTTCTTGACCACGTTCATCGGCCTGCTGCTCTACATCACCTCGGCCGACTCCGGCGCGTTGGTGATGTCCAACTTCACCTCCCGCATTACCGATAACCGCCAGGACGGTTCCCGCTGGCTGCGCATCTTCTGGTCCGTGACCGTGGGTGCACTGACCCTGGCCCTGCTGCAGATCGATGGCATTGCCACCGTGCAGTCCGCGACCGTCGTCATGGGCCTGCCTTTCGCGTTCGTGGTTTACCTCATCATGTTCTCGCTGTGGAAGTCTCTGCGCCTGGAAAATATCCAGCGCGAGGCCCGCACCACCGCTATGCATGGCGTGATTTCTTCCCGAACCGAGCGCGAACCGGCCAACGCCGACCTCTGGAAGAGCCGCCTCGACCGCGCCAATACCTTCCCCTCCAAGCAGGAGATGGATACCTACCTGCGCGAA
This sequence comes from Corynebacterium sp. ACRPO, assembly GCF_022347205.1. GTDB lineage: Bacteria > Actinomycetota > Actinomycetes > Mycobacteriales > Mycobacteriaceae > Corynebacterium. Next base: position 61,928 of record NZ_JAKRNE010000015.1, read on the forward strand.
ACCGCTACCTACGCCCTCCAGCAGGTGGCAACGCACATGCGCAGCCGCGGCTACGATGCCCTCTTGCTCACCAGTGAGCTTCCCGACGTCGAACTTCCCCAGCTCGACCTCGAAGTTAAGCTGCACAATGAGCGCATGTTCCGCTATCAGCTCTTCCCGGTTGCGGCCGAGCGCCCCGACTTCAGCACGGGCGAAGGAGACCAATACTACCGCCTCGAGGTCTACGATATGACCGGTTCGCTGGGCTATGACGTCTACGGCTATTCCGAGAACCAGATCATTAATAACGTGTTGGATCTCTACGAGCGTCACCTGGCCTTCCTGCACATGCAGCAGACCCAGCCGGGCGATTCCGATGTCTCCGATGGCGCCGAGCCCGAGCGCACTTGGCGCGAAGATAGCTAAGCTGGCCATTACAACTACCTCTATGAGAGAAAGGTTGCTTTTCACTTGAGCACCCAGAACACTTTGTTCGACCCCACCCAGACCGAGCTGCTGAAGGGCGTACATGCCGACGGCGCCCCGAAGTCCCTTTTCATCAACGGTAAGTGGGAAGCCGCCCAGAGCGGCGAGACCCGCACCATCATCTGCCCGGCCGATGGCTCCACCGTCGGCCTCGTTTCCGAGGCCTCCGACGAGGACACCGAGCGTGCCATCAAGGTTGCACGTGAAACCTTCGACAACGGCGAGTGGGCCAATACCCCAGCCGCCGAGCGCGGCAAGCTCGTCATCCGCGTGGCCGATTTCATCCGCGAGCACAAGGAGCTTTTCGCTCAGGCCGAGTCCGCCGATACCGGCAAGCGCTACGAGGAATCCCTTGGCGATATGGATGACATCGCCAACGCCTTCGAGTTCTTCGGCACCCTGGCCCAGCACCAGGCCGGCCGCGTAGTCGACCCGCAGGATCCCAACCTGCGCTCGCGCATCGACGCCGAGCCCGTTGGCGTCTGCGGCCTGATTACCCCGTGGAACTACCCGCTGCTGCAGGTCTCCTGGAAGGTGGGCCCTGCCCTGGCCGCCGGCAATACCTTCGTCCTCAAGCAAGCGGAGCTCACCCCGCACACCGCCATGCTGCTCATGGCCGCCCTCAAGGAATGCGGCCTGCCGGACGGCGTAGGCAACCTCATCACCGGCGCTGGCGCTAACTGCGGCAACCCGCTGTCCCAGCACCCAGACGTGGACATGGTCTCCTTCACCGGCGGCTTGGTCACCGGCAAGATCATCGCTAAGAATGCAGCCGAGACCGTCAAGCGCACCGCGCTCGAGCTCGGTGGCAAGAACCCGAACGTCATCTTCGCCGATGCCGACTTCGACGTCGCCGTGGACAACGCCCTCAATGGCGCCTTCTTCCACTCCGGCCAGGTCTGCTCCGCAGGCTCCCGCATCGTCGTGGAAGAGTCCCTGCACGATAAGTTCGTCGACGCCTTGGTAGAGCGCGCCAATAAGATCAAGATCGGCGGCCCGACCGACGAGAAGGCCGAGACCGGCCCGCTCATCTCCGCCGAGCACCGCGAGAAGGTCGCCGCTTACGTAGACAAGGCACGCGAGCAGGGCGCCAAGATCCTTACCGGCGGCCGCGTTGCCACCAGCGAGGACACCAACGGCCAGCACGGCACCGGCACCACCGACCTGGGCGCCGGCGTCTACTACCTGCCGACCATCATTGATGGCGCTACCCGCGAGATGGATTGCGTCCACGACGAGGCCTTCGGCCCGACCGTGACCATCGAGACCTTCACCACCGAAGAGGAGGCCATCGCCATCGCCAACGACACCGAGTACGGCCTGGCTGGCGCCGTCTACACTTCCGACGCCGGCCGCGCCGAGCGCGTTGCCCGCGCCCTGCGCCACGGCACCATCTGGATCAACGACTTCCACCCATACCTGCCGCAGGCAGAGTGGGGCGGCTACAAGCAGTCCGGCAACGGTCGCGAGCTTGGCCCCACCGGCTTGGCTGAGTACCAAGAGCACAAGCACGTGTACCAGAACCTCTCCCCTGCCGCTTGGGATCAGTTCGGCCTGCAGTAACTAAGCCAGCCATATAACAGTCAGCCCCCGCGCTCTTTGAACTGGCCCCCGAAAGTTGGACTGGTTTAATTCTAGGCGGTTAGGGCTTCAAGGGTCTGATTTCGATATTGCATCGGGGTCAGGCCCTTGAGTCGTTGTTGGATGCGTTCGGTGTTGTA
>NZ_JAKRNE010000016.1 GCF_022347205.1 Corynebacterium sp. ACRPO
CAGAACTCGGCGAATCCGTCACCGAAGGCACCATCACCCAGTGGCTGAAGTCCGTCGGCGACACCGTCGAGGTAGACGAACCACTGCTCGAGGTCTCCACCGACAAGGTCGACACCGAAATCCCTTCCCCCGTAGCAGGCACCCTGGTAGAAATCCTCGCCGACGAGGACGACACCATCGAGGTCGGCGAAGTCATCGCCCGCATCGGCGACGAAAACGCCACCGCATCCTCCTCCGAGGCCAAGCCAGAGCCACAGGAAGAAAAGAAGGAAGAGCCCAAGGCAGAAGAAAAGGAAGAGAAGAAGCCAGAACCGAAGGCTGAGGAGAAGAAGGAGTCCAAGCAGGATTCCTCCCTGAACACCTCTGCCAAGGTCAACAATGGCGACAACGTTCCTTATGTCACCCCACTGGTACGCAAGCTGGCTGAAAAGCACGGCGTAGACCTCAACACCGTTGAGGGCACCGGCGTCGGCGGCCGTATCCGCAAGCAGGACGTGCTCGCCGCTGCTGGTGAGGGCGATGCACCTGCCAAGTCTGGCGCACAGTCCGATAACTCCCCGCGCGCTCGTTGGTCCACCAAGTCCGTGGATCCGGCCAAGCAGGAGCTCATCGGCACCACCCAGAAGGTCAACCGCATCCGCGAAATCACCGCCGCCAAGATGGTCGAGGCGCTGCAGATTTCTGCGCAGCTTACCCACGTTCAGGAAGTCGACATGACTGCCATCTGGGATATGCGCAAGAAGAACAAGCAGGCGTTCATCGACAAGCACGGTGCCAACCTGTCCTTCCTGCCATTCATCGTGAAGGCTACAGCCGAGGCTCTGGTCTCCCACCCGAACGTCAATGCGTCTTATAACCCAGAGACCAAGGAGATGACCTACCACTCGGACGTCAACATCGCTATCGCCGTTGACACCCCGAAGGGCCTGCTCACCCCGGTCATCCACAAGGTACAGGATATGACCCTGCCGCAGATCGCTCAGCAGATTGCAGAGCTGGCCGATAAGGCCCGCAATAACAAGCTGAAGCCGAACGATCTCACCGGTGCTACCTTCACCGTGACCAACATCGGTTCCGAGGGCGCCATGCTCGATACCCCGATCTTGGTTCCGCCACAGGCCGGCATCCTGGGCACCGCGGCTATCGAAAAGCGCCCGGTCGTTGTCAACGAGAACGGCCAGGACGCCATCGCCATCCGCCAGATGTGCTACCTGCCATTCACCTACGATCACCAGGTAGTTGACGGTGCGGACGCGGGCCGCTTCATCACCACCATCAAGGACCGCCTGCAGACCGCTGACTTCCAGGCAGACCTCGAAGTCTAAAGGTTCTATCGCCACTTAAAGCCTCTTAGCCCCACTGCGGGGCTAAGAGGCTTTAGCTATATCTGGGGTGCCAAGTGGGGGTGATGGATCCAAAAAGGCCGGACTAATCCATCCCTTTTTATTCGATGTGTTGGGGGAGACTTGCCCCTAAGCCCATGGTGAGCGCACTGGGTGCAGTTCTATACAGTGACGCGCTGCATAAAAGTTTCCAAAGCGGGATCGGCTCACCCATTGTTAAACATATAATTGGGGCGGTTACAGCCACTGTCCCCCTATTAAGGAGTCTCACTGACATGGAATTCATCTCCCGCCACCTAGGGCCGGATTCTGCGGAGCAGGCCACCATGCTTGCGAAGGTAGGCTACGACAGCGTGGACGCGCTGGTCGATGCCGCCATTCCGTCGAAGATCCGCGCCGCAGAACTGCCTCAGCTTCCTGAGGCACTCTCGGAAGATGAGGCGCAGGCTACATTGCGGGAGTACGCCAACCAGAACACCGTGCTGAAGTCCTTCTACGGACAAGGCTTTTCTGACACCCTCACCCCCGCGGTCATCCGCCGCGGTTTATTGGAAGACGCGGGATGGTACACCGCCTATACCCCATATCAGCCAGAGATCTCCCAGGGTCGTCTTGAAGCGCTGTTGAACTTCCAGACCATGATTGAGTCCCTGACCGGTCTGCCCATCGCGAATGCATCCTTGCTGGATGAGGCCTCCGCCACCGCGGAAGCCGTGGGGCTTATGTCCCGCGCGGTCAAGAAGGGGCGCCGCGTGGTGCTGGATTCTCGCCTGCACCCGCAGGTGCTTACCGTCGCCGCGGAGCGCGCCCGCGCGATTGACCTCGAGGTAGAAATCGTAGACCTGCGCGAAGGCCTCGTGGGCGAGGATCTCATCGGCGCAGTAATCGCCTACACCGGTACCGAGGGCGATATCTTCGATCCCTCCACCATCATCGAGGAGCTGCACACTCGCGGCGCACTGGCTACCGTGGCCACTGACCCGCTTTCGCTGCTCCTGCTGGAGGCACCTGGCTCGCTGGGCGCCGATATTGTGCTCGGTTCTTCCCAGCGCTTTGGCGTTCCACTCTTCTTCGGCGGCCCGCACGCTGCCTACATGGCGGTCACGGAAAAGCTGAAGCGCCAGATGCCTGGCCGCATCGTAGGCGTGTCCAAGGACGCGGATGGGCGCCCCGCTTACCGCCTGGCACTGCAGACCCGCGAGCAGCATATTCGCCGCGAACGTGCCACTTCCAATATCTGTACCGCGCAGGCACTACTGGCCAACGTCGCCTCCATGTACGCCGTCTACCACGGCCCGCAAGGTCTCAAGGCCATTGCCCAGCGCGTCCACGCGCTCGCTTCCTCCTTTGCACAGTCCCTCAAGGATGCCGGGAAGCAACTCGTGTCCGAGGACTTCTTCGATACCGTTACTGTCGCCGGCGTAGACGCCGCCACCATCAAGGCTGACCTCCAGAAGGAGGGCTACCTCGTGCGTACCATCGGCGAGGACAAGGTATCGGTGTCCTTTGGTGAGTCGGCGACCAAGGAGGACGTCGCCAAGCTCGCCCACGCCTTCGGCGCCAATGCCGCTGAGGCCGACTTTGCTCTGCCGGAGAACCTGCAGCGCGGCGAGGAGCCACTGCAGCACGAGATCTTCAATCGCATCCACTCCGAGACCCAGATGCTGCGCTACCTGCGCAAGCTAGCCGATAAGGACTTGGCGCTCGACCGCACCATGATTCCGCTGGGCTCCTGCACGATGAAGCTCAACCCCACCGCCGCCATGGAACCCATCTCCTGGCCGGAGTTTGCGGGCATCCACCCCTACGCACCAGAGGAAACGACCGCCGGCTGGCGCGCCTTGGTAGACGAAATTGAAGGCTGGCTGGCCGAGGTCACCGGCTACGCCAAGGTCTCCATCCAGCCCAATGCCGGCTCCCAGGGCGAGCTGGCGGGTCTATTGGCCATCCGCCGCTACCACGTAGCCAATGGCGATAACGAGCGCGATGTAGTGCTCATCCCAGCTTCCGCGCACGGTACCAATGCGGCCTCGGCAACGCTGGCTAACCTGCGCGTTGTTGTGGTCAAGACCGCCGAGGATGGCTCTATTGACCTGGCAGATTTGGATGACAAGATTGCCAAGCACGGCAACCACATCGCCGGCATTATGGTGACCTACCCGTCCACCCACGGTGTCTTTGACCCCGAGGTTCGCGACGTATGCGATAAGGTCCACGCGGTGGGCGGCCAGGTCTACATCGACGGTGCGAATATGAACGCGCTGACCGGCTGGGCCCGCCCAGGCCAATTCGGCGGCGATGTTTCCCACCTCAACCTGCACAAGACATTTACCATTCCGCATGGCGGTGGCGGCCCGGGCGTGGGTCCGGTCGCAGTAGCCGAGCACCTCATCCCCTTCCTGCCCACCAACGCCGCGGATCCGCAGCTGGATGCCACCACCGCTACCCCGGTAGGCCAGGGCGTGCCAATTACCAATACCAAGTACGGCTCGGCTGGTGTGCTGCCGATTTCCTGGGCGTACCTCGCTATGACCGGTGCGCAGGGACTGGCCCAGGCCTCCGCACACGCGATCTTGGGTGCGAACTACCTGGCCAAGTCCTTGGAAGATTCCTTCCCGGTGCTCTACACCGGCAATGCTGGCTTGGTTGCGCACGAATGCATCCTTGATCTGCGCGCGCTTACCGACGCCTCCGGCGTCACCGCCGCTGACGTAGCCAAGCGCCTCGTGGACTTTGGTTTCCATGCCCCGACCCTCGCCTTCCCGGTGGCCGGCACCCTCATGGTCGAGCCCACCGAGTCTGAAGACTTGGGCGAGCTGGACCGCTTCATTGAGGCCATGCGCACCATCCGCGCCGAGATCCAAGAGATCATCGACGGCGAGGTGTCCTACGAGGGCTCCGTTATCCACCACGCACCATTTACCGCGGAGTCCGTAGGCGCCGATGCGTGGGAGTTCTCCTTCAGCCGCGAAAAGGCAGCGTGGCCTGTGAAATCCCTGCGCCACAGCTACAAGTACTTCCCGCCGGTGCGCCGCATCGACGAGGCCTACGGCGACCGCAACCTGGTCTGCAGCTGCCCACCACCAGAAGCTTTCGACATCGACGATTCTGAGGAGTAACCATGACCGAACTACTCACCTCCCCGCTCCATGCCGAGCACGACAAGCTCGGCGCCACCTTCACGGCCTTCGGCCCGTGGAATATGCCCTTGAAGTACCAGAATGAGCTGGATGAGCACCGCGCGGTGCGTAGCACCGCTGGCCTCTTTGACCTGTCCCACATGGGCGAAATCTGGGTCAACGGCGCCGACGCCGGCAAGTTCTTGTCCTATGCCTTCATCTCCAACTTCGAGCCCCTCAAGGTGGGCAAGGCCAAGTACTCCATGATTACCGCTGAAGACGGCGGCATCATCGATGACCTGATTACCTACCGCTTTGAAGAGGACAAATTCCTCGTCGTCCCGAATGCCGGCAACGCCGATACCGTGTGGGACGAGCTCAATAAGCGCGCCGAGGGCTTCGATGTTTCCCTGAAGAACGAGTCCCGTGACGTCGCCATGATCGCCGTCCAGGGCCCTAAGGCCGCAGAAATCCTCGTCCCGCTGGTAGAAGACAATAAGCAGGACGAGGTATATAACCTCGGCTACTACGCTGCCACCATGGGCAAGGTAGCGCGCACCTTCGCCATTATCGCGCGCACCGGCTACACCGGTGAGGATGGCTTCGAGCTCATCGTGTATAACTCCGATGCCCCACAGCTGTGGGAAGAACTGCTCAAGGCCGGCGCGGAATACGACCTCAAGCCGTGCGGTCTTGCCGCCCGCGATTCCCTGCGCCTCGAGGCCGGCATGCCGCTCTACGGCAACGAGCTCTCTCGCGATATCACCCCGGTAGAGGCGGGCATGGCGCGTGCCTTTGCCAAGAAGGAGGCCGATTTCGTCGGCGCCGAGGTCATCCGCCAGCGCGCCGCCGACGGCCCACAGGTGGCTATCACCGGTCTCACCTCCACGCAGCGCCGCGCCGCGCGCGCCGGAGCCGAAGTATTCGTGGGAGACAAGAAGGTCGGAACGGTCACCTCCGGCCAGCCTTCCCCCACCCTGGGACACCCAGTGGCCATCGCGCTGCTGGAAACCAGCGCTGAACTCGAGCCCGGCGCCGAAGTCGAGGTAGAGATCCGCGGCAAGCGCTATCCTTTTGAAGTAACCGCGTTGCCGTTCTACAAGCGCGATAAGTAAACACTTTCTCAACCAGCCCGAAAGGACTACATCACCATGGCTACCCTTCCACAAGATTTCTCCTACTCCGAAGACCACGAGTGGGTCAACGCCACCGCTGACGCCGTCGCAGGCGCTACCGTGCGCATCGGCATTACCTCCGTCGCTGCCGATCGCCTGGGCGAGGTTGTCTTTGCCGAGCTACCGGAGGTGGGCGATACCGTCACCGCCGGCGAGTCCTGCGGCGAAGTCGAATCCACCAAGTCCGTCTCTGACCTCTATTCCCCTGTCACCGGCACCGTCAAGGCCGTCAACGAGGCCGTGCACGATGACTACGCGGTCATCAACAACGACCCGTTCGGTGAGGGCTGGCTCTTCGAGGTCGAGGTAGATGAGGCCGGCGAGCTCATGGACGCCGCCGCCTACGCATCCGCCAACGGCCTAGACTAATTCGGCCCCACGCGGGAGGGTGTGCCACGCGCATCCTCCCGCTTTGCTTTGCCCACCGCACCAGAGGAAACTTTGAGGCTATGACTGCACCACGCGATCCTTTCTTCCCCGCCGAGCGCTCTATCCGCGCCTCCGATAAGCCACTAGAGGTCCGTTTCCTGGGCCGGATGGACTACCAGGAGGCGTGGGATTACCAGGCCGAGGTAGCGGCCGCCCGCGCCAAGGGCGAGCAGGGCGACGTGGTGCTCGTGGTCGAGCATCCCAATATCTATACCGCCGGCAAGCGCACCCAGCCAGAGGATATGCCGGATAATGGCCTGCCCGTTATCACCGTGGACCGCGGCGGGCGCATTACCTGGCATGGCGAGGGCCAGCTGGTTATCTATCCCATTGTCAAGCTGGCAGAGCCTGTCGACGTCGTCGACTATGTCCGCCGCTTGGAGGAAGCCACCATCCAGACGGTTCGCCAGATGGGGGTGACCACCGCTGGGCGCATCGACGGCCGCTCGGGTGTATGGGTCCCCTCCACCACCCAGGCCAAGGATCCGGCTGCCCCGAAGCGCGACCGCAAAATTGCCGCGCTGGGCATCCGTATTACCCGCGGGGTGACCATGCACGGCTTGGCGCTCAATTGCTGCAATACGTTGGACTATTACGACCACATTGTGGCCTGCGGCATCGATGACGCCGATGTGACCACCCTGTCTCTGGAACTGGGCCACCAGGTCAGCCTCGAGGACGCCACCCAGCCGCTGTTGGAAGCGCTGGACGACGCCCTCTCGGGCCGCCTCATCGTTGCCGACCGCACCTTCGGCTCAGCCCCGGATCCCACGAAGCTGGCCAATGAAAGGGCACGGGAGAGGCGTCGGCAAGCGCGGCACTAGCCCTCGTTCGGGGCTGGCGCGGAATAGGATGTGACCCTGGCGACTTATACCTAGAAGAGCTATTAGCCATCACCACCATCAACCGATAAAGTGAGTTTTTGTGACTGTAAAGCCTGAAGGACGCAAGATGCTCCGCATTGAAAAGAAGAATGCGGAGTCACCCATCGAACAAAAGCCACGCTGGATTCGCAACCAGGTCCGCACCGGCCCGGGCTACGAGGACATGAAGTCCCGCGTGGCCGGCGCCTCCCTGCACACCGTGTGCCAAGAGGCAGGCTGCCCGAATATCCACGAGTGCTGGGAATCCCGCGAGGCTACGTTCCTTATCGGTGGCGATAAGTGCACCCGCCGCTGCGACTTCTGCGATATTGCCACCGGCAAGCCGGAAGAACTCGACCGCGACGAGCCGCGCCGCGTGGCCGAAAATATCCGGGAAATGGACCTTAACTACACCACCATTACCGGCGTTACCCGCGACGATCTCCCGGATGAGGGCGCATGGCTCTATGCCGAGGTGGTGCGCAAGATTCACGAGCTTAACCCGCATACCGGCGTGGAAAACCTCACCCCGGATTTCTCCGGCAAGCCGGACCTGCTCGAGGAGGTCTTCGAGGCTAAGCCAGAGGTCTTCGCCCATAACCTGGAGACCGTGCCGCGCATCTTTAAGCGCATCCGCCCGGCCTTCCGCTACGAGCGCTCTCTGGACGTAATCCGCCAGGCCCACGACTATGGCCTGATTACCAAGTCCAACCTGATTTTGGGCATGGGCGAGACCGAGGATGAGGTCGAGGAAGCATTGCGTGACCTGCGCTCTGCCGGCTGCGATATCATCACCATCACCCAGTACCTGCGCCCCGGCCCGCGCTTCCACCCGATTGAGCGCTGGGTGCGCCCAGAGGAATTCGTCGCCCACTCCAAGCTGGCCAAGGAGCTCGGCTTCGGCGGCGTCATGTCCGGCCCGCTGGTGCGCTCGTCCTACCGCGCCGGCCGCCTCTACGTGCAGGCCATGGAAAAGCGCGGCTTCGAGCTTCCAGAAAACCTCAAGCACCTGGCCGAGACCTCCCAGGGTGCCACCGCCCAAGAGGCCTCCACCCTGCTGGAGAAGTACGGCCCCTCGGAAGAGACTCCAGTGACCACCCGCATGGCCAAGACCCCGGCTAATGCGAATTCGGCGGCGGCCACCATCCGCTAAACCGAACGTTTTCATAACGGCCTGCGCTTTTCGCGTGGGCCGTTTTAACATTTATGCCCGTTGACCTTTAAAGTAGGAGCCATGGCGAAAGATGACAAGGCAGCACTAAAGGCTGCAAAGAAGCAAGAACGCGCGGCCAAGCGCCAGCAGCGTAAGCAAACCTGGTCCCAGATGTGGCAAGCATTCAATATGCAGCGCAAGCAGGATAAGGCGCTTATCCCCATCATGCTGGGTGCCTTCCTGGGCATGGGCTTGCTCTTCTTCCTCATTGGCCTGCTTTTTAGCGGCCAGTGGTTCATGCTCATCCTCGGCTTGGGCATCGGCGCGCTGCTCGCCATGTTCCTCTTTACCCGCCGCCTTGAGCGCGATATGTACAAGCGCGTAGAAGACCAGCCGGGCGCTGCCGGCTGGGCGCTGGAACAGCAGCTGCGCAATACCGTGGGCATCGTGTGGTCCGTAAAGACCGGTGTGGCCGCCACCCGCCAACAGGATCTTATCCACCGCGTCATCGGCAACGCCGGCGTCATCTTCGTTTGCGAGGGCAATAAGAACCGCGTACGCCCCACCTTGAACCAGCTTAAGAAGCGTGTAGACAAGATCGCCGGCGGCGTTCCCATCTACGAGATCTTCGTGGGCAACGGCGAGGACGAGGTTCCCGTATCCAAGCTGCGCAATAAGGTCATGAAGCTGCCGCGCAACTTCAATAAGAACGAAACCTACGACAACATCCGCCGCATCGAGGCCATGGATTCCATGCCGGGTACCACCCCGGGCATGCCCAAGGGCCCAATGCCCCACCAGGCCCAGAACATGGCCGGCATGAACCGCCGCATGCGCCGCGCCCAGCAGCGCAAGAAGAATAAATAAGCGCCTAAAGCTAATCCCTGCTACACCGTCGACGGCGTAGCAGGGATTTTCTTATGCCCAGAAAAGTCGGGCACCTTAGGAGCGAATGACGATGGTGCCGGTGGCGCGGTCGTGCATGCCGCGTCCATCCGCATCAACCATGGCCGCTGGGAACAGCACACCGGTGAGCACCGTGCGCAGCGCCGCGCGCCATAGGCCCACGCGGGCACCGGGGACGTCGAGTCGCGCCACGCCCATCCCCAGCAGCAGCATGCCGGGGGTGCGGGCAAAGAGCCAGCCACACACAATGCCCATGATGACCCACAGGGCGTAGCCCAAGAAAGCCACACCGCCGAGTTCCGTAGTAAACATGTGGATGAGGTTGGCGATGAGCATGCACACGATCCAGTCAATCGCCACAGCGCCGGCGCGGCGGCCAACGGAAGCTAGTGACCCCGGTCCGGACTCCGGAAGACCCAGCTTTTCTCCCGGCCAGCGGCCGGGGCCTTCCATGTCATCGTATTCGCCCGGAATATTCGGCCCGTCGAGCCACGTACGCTTATCTGCCATGCTCACCAATCTAGCGGGCACAAAGTGAGATGTGAAACGAGGGGAATCGCGATGCCAACGGTAGGAACCTAGTAGGCTATAGAGAGACAATTCACCGGTCAACAACGAGGAGACAAACGTGTCTTTCGAGACAGTGCAGGACATCGTCCAATTTATTAAGGACGAGGACGTAAAGTTCGTCGATATCCGCTTTACGGACGTCCCAGGCACCGAGCACCACTTTTCCATCCCAGCAGATGAGTTCACCGTAGAAGATGCCGAAACTGGCCTTGCCTTCGACGGCTCCTCTATCCGCGGATTCACCACCATCGATGAGTCCGATATGACCCTGCTGCCGGATCCAGCCACCGCGCATATCGATCCGTTCCGCACGGCCAAGACCCTGAACATCAAGTTCTTCGTCCACGACCCATTTACCTTTGAGCCTTTCTCCCGCGACCCGCGCAACATCGCACGCAAGGCGGAAGAGTACCTGCAGTCCACCGGCATTGCCGATACCTGCAACTTCGGCGCCGAGGCCGAGTTCTATCTCTTTGACTCCGTCCGCTTTGGCACCGACGTCCAGCACGGCTTCTACGAGGTGGATTCCGATGAAGGTTGGTGGAACCGCGATAGCGAGACCAACTTCGACGGCACTCCGAACACCGGCTACAAGACCCGCATGAAGGGCGGCTACTTCCCCACCGCGCCGTATGACAAGCACGGTGAGGTGCGCGACGCCATGGTAGAGAACCTGCAAAAGGTTGGCTTCCAAATCGAGCGCTTCCACCACGAGGTCGGCGCCGGCCAGAATGAGATCAACTACCGCTTTAACTCCATGTTGCACGCGGGCGATGACATCCAGACCTTCAAGTACGTGATTAAGCAGACTGCGGCACAGTGGGGCAAGACCGCAACCTTCATGCCCAAGCCGCTGGCTGGCGATAATGGTTCCGGTATGCACGCCCACATGTCCCTGTGGAAGGACGGCAAGCCTCTCTTCCACGACGAGGCTGGCTACGCGGGCCTGTCCGATATCGCCCGCTACTACATCGGTGGCATCCTCCACCACGCTGGTGCCGTTCTTGCGTTCACCAACCCGACGCTGAACTCCTACCACCGCCTGGTGCCGGGCTTCGAGGCCCCGATTAACCTGGTCTACTCCCAGCGCAACCGCTCGGCCGCCATCCGTATCCCGATTACCGGTTCCAACCCGAAGGCCAAGCGCATCGAGTTCCGCGCTCCGGACCCATCCGGCAACCCTTACTTGGGCTTTGCCGCCATGATGATGGCCGGCATCGACGGCGTAAAGAACCGCATTGAGCCGCACGCTCCAGTTGATAAGGACCTCTACGAGCTGCCGCCGGCAGAGGCTGAGTCCATCCCACAGGCACCGACCTCCCTCGAGGCTTCCCTGAAGGCCCTGCAGGAGGACATGGACTTCCTCACCGAAGGCGATGTCTTCACCGAGGATCTCATCGAGACCTACATCAACTACAAGTACGAAAACGAGATTAACCCGGTCCGCCTGCGTCCTACCCCGCAGGAATTTGAGATGTACTACGACTGCTAGAGCTGCGCTTGCCGACGCCCCCTCTCGCCACCGGCTTTCCGCCTTCCTAGGCTCCCAAATTGCTGAGTGCCGATTGGGGGCTTTGCAGATCCTCTGTGCACTTTGGATTCAGAGGTTTTACACCGACTATTGACAAGCGCCCTTGATTCTTAGCGGTGCCCCACTCCTTGTTAATTGACTACCGCAGCGTTTTCCAAACGCGTGGCCCGTGAACAAAATTTTGCGCAAATGATTACTAAAATTGCGCATTTTGAGCTATACTTTAGTTAATCGATACCCCCTCCAAGCTTCCCATAAGAACAGCTCAATATGAGAGGGGGGGCTTTGCTATGCTGAAGCAATGAACCGCAGGAAGAAGTTCCTCAGCATTCAAGAGCAAGTCAGTTTAATTCAACGCCGTGGGTTAATCCTGCCTTCCGAAAAATCTGCTAAAGATTTCCTTGAGCGTCAAAATTATTACCGCTTTTCGGGCTACATGCGGTACTTCCAAGAAAACTTAGCCGGTGACGAAGCCAAATTCTTTCCTGGCACCCAGTGGGATGAAATAGTTAACATCTACCGGTTGGACATCGAACTTCGTTCTCTCCTTCTCCGCGGGCTCCAAGAAGCAGAGCTTGCGGCCAGGACGGCCTTTGCTCTCAGCGAAGGTGAAATCCATTCTCCTTATGAGAAGGATCTTCAGCCCACTGCTTACCGGCGCCCACCAAATCCGGCCATGCCGCCCACACACGAACTAATTATCAGTGAGCTCAAGCGGTCTAAGGAGCCATACCTCCACAAATACAAAAAGGACTCAGGGTCCGATACTGAAAGGTGGGTTTACGATGTGCCAATTTGGGTGGCCGTCGAGGCGCTGTCCTTTGGTACGTTGTCGAAAGCAATAAGCTTCCGAAAAGACAACAACCAAGTTTACGCAAAGACTTGTTCCATTCTTGGCGTAAAGAAACAATATTTAGCGCGCCAATTGCGCTCTTTTACCTTCGTGAGAAATAAATGTGCCCACTCAGCTCGGTTATGGAACAGTTTCGTTTTGGACCAACCTTCAGTTTCTAGTGCTACGAAACGGCGTGCTGAGAAAGTTTTAGGTCAAAATTACGGCGAGAACTCGCTACTAGCAGTAATTGTAGCCCTTGATAACTTTCTCTTTCTTACTAATTCGTGGGATGGATTTTTGGATGAGTATATAGAGCTGGTCAAACGAACTCCGGCTTTCCACCAAGGTATAGCGAATCCTCATCATTCATAGCCTCCTCACTGTATGAACACGCAATGGTATTCCAGCCCTTTTCTTGCGACCCCAGACACACATTTATGTGGGATTGACCCCCGCCCCTAAAAGCAATCTTAGCGAGAGTTCTCACCAGCAAAAACGACAGCAAAATTCTGATAACCCGACCGAAAGAAATTAACATGTGAGTGTGACTGATAGATTCCGCCAACTCCCGGCCCCTGGCCCCGCGTGGGGAGGCAGCCTCATGGGCACCTCCATCGTTTCGCGCCTGCTCGTGGAAGAAGGATTGATGATCTTGGCCGGCATTTTTGCCGCCATCGCGTGCGTCATCTTTGTCGTTCTCACCGCGGGCTTCTTGCGCTACCGCCATCCTAGTTTTGAGCGCACCACTATGGCGGAGTGGTCGATGTTTTTCATCGGAATCTTGGCGCTCGGTGCCGCGCTTTCCGGTCTGACGGATATCCCTACCTTCCGTCTCGTGGGCTTTTGGATCGGTGGTCCGGTTACCGTTATTACGTGGGCTATCCAGCTCACGCGCTTTGATGGCGAACCGAGGTTCACTTGGGGCTTGCCACTGGTCGGCCCTATGATTTCGGCTTCCGTTTCCGGTTGGCTGGCTAATGATTACGGCCCGCTCTACCACGTGATGGGTACGGTATTTTTCTTCATGTCCCTGGTGACGGCGGTGCCCACCTTCGCCCGCGTGTATTGGGCCGCATGGCACGGCAAGGTGGATTTCACCGGCGCGAAATCAGCCACCGCATGGGTCCCGCTAGGCGTAGTGGGCCAGTCCACCACGGCAATGCAGATTCTCTTCCCTGGCCCCGTCTCCATCTATTACGGCGTTACGGCGCTTATTATCGCCATTCCGCTGTCCATCTACGCGATGTTTACCTTCTATCCCAATGTGGCACGGTGGGTTCCGTACTCCCCGGCGTGGTGGTCCTGCACGTTCCCGCCGGGCACTGTGAGCATGGGCGGCCACCAGCTGGCATTGGTCAATGGCTCCGAGCTTATCGACGCCATTGCGCTCACCATCCCCGTCCTCCTCACCGCCCACTGGATGCTGTGCTCCACCCGCTTCCTCAGCTGGGTGTGGGAAGGAAAGAAGGAAACCGGCCCTGAAGAGCCGCTCATTAAGACTGGGCCCAAAAGGTAGCAAGGAGGCTAAGCCACTATGCGAGACGCCAGCTTTGAACGAGGCAAGCGCCGCACACGCCGCCGCACGCCTGAGGCCCGACCGCGGCGCGAGCACTGGAGCAGGGAATACGCAATCTATGCGGAAGATTCCTGGGGCATCGATGACTTAGGGTCCGAGGGCGGCGAGAATTCCGTGCGCACCTATTCCGGTGGCCGCGCAGATGGCAATCGTCGCCGGCGCCGCTGATGCATAATAGCTCCCCTATCACCTTCATCGCCTGGGAGCGCGCCAACCTGGCTGCGGTGAGAGACGTACTCGCTGGCCTGCAGCGAGACGGCATATTCCTGCGCCGCGGCCACCTGCTCTTGGAGACGTCGTGGCTTGGCACAGGCGCGCGGGACTTCTACGCCACTGCCTGGCGCTGGGACGCACAAGACTGCCCGCTCTTTTATGACCTAGCCCGGCGCGGCAAGCTCTTAATTACTATCAGCGATACCGTGATTTCCTGCGGCGACAAAGACGATATTGCCGATGCGCGCGATGGCATTGCACAAGTACTCATCGCCGCCCAGGATCCGCAGCAATTGTCCGGGCTGCTTGCCGACGCCGCAGAAGACTAGCCCTACAATCCCGGTTGCTCGCTGCGCTTCATCCAGCCCATGCGCGGGGCAAAACCGCGGGGATGTTTCATCTGCGCTACGGCGTCGGCAATCATGAGGCGGTGGCGGCGCGACACGCTATCGGGAAGCTTTGCCACGGAGAACCACCCTGCCTCGGTATTTTCTTCGTCGCTGATGACCGGCTCTGCGCCATCCGCTACTGATACGCGCAGCGCCGTTCCCATAAAGGTGCACTCATCACCGTTGGGGTAGGTCACTGGTCCGGACTGCCCCACGCCCAATAGCGCTTCCACCTTGGCGTCAAGGCCGACTTCCTCTTTGACTTCTCGCAGCGCGGTGGTGGTAATTTCCTCGCCTGGCTCGCAGATTCCTTCCACCGGGGTCCACGTACCGTTATCGGAGCGCTTTACTAGCAGCACGGAGGGGACTTCCCAGAGTGCGGCGTCTGCCGGCACATCGCGGATGATGATGGCGCTGCAGGCTGGCACAAAGATCTGATCGTGGCCAATCTTTTCGCGCAGCTGAACAATAAAATCTGGAGTCGGCATGCCACCTAGCGTAGACCAGTGCGGCGCACTTAGGCCATGGGCCCCAAGACCTCTTTAGCTAGAAGCTGAATATCGGTGGCCAACGTGAAAGACAGCTCCATGTCCGTCGGCGTGGTTTGGCAGGTGTGACCTTCTTCGAGGCGCTGCGTCGTTCCGGAAACCACGCCCACGATGGTTTGTTTTCCTTCTACTTCGCCATACACCGGACCACCGGAGTCACCATTGGTGCTGCATACGCGCGCCCTAGCGGCGAGCGAATCCCGCTGGAGTCCCTCCGAGTTCAGCTGCGCCATCTCTGCATCGTGAGAAAGCGTGCCGCAGGTCTCATCGGTCACGCGGCCAAGCTTGCACACCTGATGCGGCAGGTGAGTCAGGGAGGTGGCGACGCTATTGTCCACCGCCCCGGGGACATAGTACTCAGCGCTGCTAGTGATCTCGATAAAGGCCACATCGAGGTCGTGGCTGTCTTCGGAATAGAAATCAGAGTAGATGACCTCGCCGATAGGTTCGGCGGGGTAGCTAAAGTCGCCGTCGGCGGTTCCGGCCCAGACTTTATCGCCGGGTTTGCCGCAATGGGAAGCGGTAACGGCGATCGTGCGGGCGTCGGCAAGCGTAAATGACCATGCCGCGGTACAAGACTGGTAGTTGAAATAGGCGCCCGGCCGCGGTTCATCGCCGGAGAGATCCAAGGCGGTACCCGGAGCGAGCGGCGCCGTGGCCGGAGAATAGGACTCATTGGGAATGAGGTTTTTGTACGACAGCGCGGAGAAACTCGGTTCTTCCCCACCCCGCACCGGGCTGCAGGCTGCAAGGAACGCGGCCGTGCACACTACAAAGACGCTAGTTGCTCTCCGTGTCCGCATTCCCGGCGTTGTCCTTGTTCTCTTCTTCCGCATCCATCTCCGCCTGGGCTTTGAGATCGCGGATGAACTTTTCCGGATCAAACTCGGTGTAGTGTTCCGGGCCGGCAAAATTTTCTAGGGCCATGGTCTAAACCTCCGTTTTCTGAATCGACGTGGTGATGTAATCCTTGACCGCCGCGGCATCATTAGGCAAGTCCTTGACGTGCCGCTCAGTATCGAGGATGCTGGCAAAGCGCTCGGGCGGCTCAGGGGCAGAGCCGATGGCTTCCGTGATCGTCTCGGCAAACTTCACCGGCAGCGCGGTCTCCAGACACACGATTGGAGTCTTTACCCCCTCGCGCTGTGCGCCACGAGCCACCTTGATGCCGTCGGCCGTGTGCGGATCCGCCAGGTAATCAAAGCGCTCGTGTACATCCTTGATGGTGGCTAGGCGATCGGCATGGCTGGAGGAACCGGACAGGAAACCATAGTCCTCGCGGGCAGCAGCAATCTTGTCGTGGTCGAGGCTAAAGCCGCCCTCTTTCACCTTGGTGCCGAATAGCTCCGCGGTTTCGGCTGCATCGCGGCCGAGCAAGTCGAACGCAAAGCGCTCAAAATTCGAGGCGCGCGAGATATCCATGGACGGCGAAGAGGTTGCCATGGTCTCTGCGGCTGGACGCGGCCGGTAGTTTCCGGTGCGGAAGAACTCATCCAGCACATCATTTTCATTGGTAGCCACGATAAGACGATCAATGGGAAGGCCCATCTGGCGAGCGATGTGGCCGGCACAGATATCGCCAAAGTTACCGGTGGGAACGCTAAAGGAAACCTTCTGATCGACGGTCTCGGTGACCTTGAGCCAGCAGGAAATGTAGTAGACCACCTGGGCCATCAACCGTGCCCAGTTAATGGAATTGACCGCGCCAATGCGGTAGGCGGCCTTAAAGTCAGCATCTCCCGATACCGCCTTGACCACATCCTGGCAATCATCGAAAACGCCATCTAGAGCGATGTTGAAGATATTCGGGTCATCCAGCCCAAACATCTGCGCCTGCTGGAAGGCCGTCATTCGGCCGGCCGGGGTGAGCATAAAGACGCGAATGCCGTGGCGCCCACGCATCGCATACTCTGCAGAGGATCCCGTATCGCCGGAAGTGGCGCCCAGAATATTGAGGGTCTCACCGCGGCGGGCGAGCTCGTATTCAAAGAGCTCACCCAAAAGCTGCATGGCCATGTCCTTAAATGCTGCAGTAGGTCCTTCAGATAGATGGCCGATAAACAGACCCTCGCCTAGTTCGGTGACGGGAACGATTTCCGGGTCCGCAAACTTGGGGCTGGTATAAGCGCGCGCGGCGATATCCTCGATGTCTTGCGCTGGAATATCGTCAATGAAAAGCTTAAGTACCTCGGCCGCAAGCGCCGCGTAGCCTTTGTCCGCTAGGAGCCTGCGCCATGAATTTAAAGTGGCGGAATCTAGCTGTGGGTAGCTCTCAGGCAGGTATAAACCGCCATCGGGGGCAAGCCCACCGAGGAGAATATCTGTAAAAGATGCGGGCTGACGGGCGGTATCGCGGGTCGAAATGTACTTCACACAAAAGAATCTTAGTAGTTAAGGCGTAAGGTATCAGCCATGTCGCATCCGAATCCCCGAGAAGTCATTACCACTCAGGCTTTAGGTATTTGGGTAGCCGCCATGGCGGTCTACCTCGTAGCGATTACCGGCCGTACCTCTTTTGGTGTGGCCGGTTTGGATGCCATTGAGCGCTTCGATGTCGATGCCGGCCGTATCGCGGTCTTTACCTCTGTGCAGTTGGGCGTGTATGCCCTAGCCCAAATCCCCACCGGCATCTTGATTGATAAATTTGGCCCGCGCCTACTCCTCGTGGTCGGCGCCGTCATTATGGGCATTGGCCAAGTGGTACTGGGCTTTACCACCAGCTATGGCGTAGCCATTGCCGCGCGCGTGCTCATCGGCGCGGGCGATGCCACGGCATTTCTCTCCGTGATGCGCATCCTGCCCTATTGGTTCCCACTGCACCGCACCCCCATGTTCACCCAGGTGACGTCGTCGTTGGGGCAAATGGGTCAGTTCATTTCCGCGGTGCCCTTCCTGTGGTTGCTGGGTGCGGCCGGATGGACCGCCGCCTTCGTTACCCTTGGCGCGGTAGGCATCTTGGTAGCCATCGCCGCTATCGTGGCGGTGGCAGACTCACCAGAGAAGTTGGGGATTATTCCCACGGAGAAGGAACCACCCAACTCGCAGGCCACCAGCATCCCCGCCCGCTTGAAAACGGTATTCCGCTCCCCGGTGGCCTGGCAGGCTTACTTCATCCACTACATCGGCATGCTCCCGCTCATCGTCTTTGTCATGCTCTGGGGCATGCCCATGATGACCCAGGGCATGGAGATGTCCAAGGCCAAGTCCAGCCTGGTACTTACCTTGCTGGCGGTATTCTTGGTCCTCGTCGGCCCCCTGCACGGCAAAATTTCCTCCCGCGCGCAGCATGTCCGCCCGTGGCTTAGCCTCGGGTTCGTAGCAATTCACGTACTGACCTGGCTGATTTTCTTTACCTTTGGCACCGACAGCGGTGTGGTCGCAATTTTGGTGGTGTCCTTCGTTACCGCACTGTGTACACCGACGGCTAACTATGGCTTCGATATCGTGCGTGAGCGCATGGACCGCTCCGTGGTAGCCACAGCTACGGGCCTGGGCAATATGGGCGGGTTTACCTCCGGCATGTTGGGCGCGCAGCTCTTCGGCATGGTGTTGGATCATTCCTCCGACGCCCCTGATTACTCCATGCCGGATTTCACTGCCGCCGCGGCTGCGGTGCTAGCCGTTTGGGTAGTAGGCATGATTGGTGTGGTCATCACCCACTTCCTTCGCCGTCGCGCGGGCGAAGACGGGCCTTCTGTCACCATCGTGGAGGTTTCCTAGAAACCCTCGGTTGATCACTCCGGGTTGAGGATAAAGCGAATGGTCCCCTTAGGGTCCGCCAGAAGTTCCCGGGTCGCCGCCACGGCTTCCGCCTCGTCGAAGGCGATGCGCTCAAAGCCAGTATCGTTGAGCTCCACAATGTCCGCACCAGGGCAGGCCAGAAGAATTGGCGAGTGCGTGGCAATAATGACCTGTGCGCCGCGGTCAACTGCTTGGGCGATTTCCGCTACGAGGGCCAGTTGCCGGATAACGGACAGCCCAGATTCTGGCTCATCAAGGATGTACACACCTTGGCCATTAATGTGCTCATAGAGCAGGTCAAAGACGGATTGCCCGTGCGAGCGGCGGGACAAATCCACGTTCTGAGAAAGAGTCGAACGGCCGCCACGTTCGGCCGCTGAATCCCCACGTCCAATCAAGTACTCGTGCTTTTCGGCGCGCAGGAAATAGGCACGCTGGATCACTTCCTCCGTATCGCAGCGAATGGGGCTGCGAGGAACGATTTCATCTGGGTCATCCATGCGGCCGCCCGCAGGTGAACAGCCCAAATCACTAGCTACGCCAGCGAGCAAGCTCGATTTGCCAATGCCGTTTTCACCTACGAAGACGGTGACAGGGCTTCGCAACTTGAAGCTGCCCAAATCAACTAAGTAGTCGAAGACAGGCAGCTCGGCACGGTAGTCATCAGGCTTAAACTTCAGGCTTAGGGCATCAACCAGCATGGACCCTAGGTTAATTCAGTTCATCGAGTACGCGCAGCGCATCTTCCTGCGCTGCCGCCGCGCCAAAGTTTTTCAGGTGGCCACCCAAGTCGCCGGCCGGAACTGACTGGGCGATGGTATCGGCCGGCACGGTATTGACGGCATAAGCCACCCCTACACCGCCGGTGATGGGGATGGCAATGGCGGCGAGTACTCCCGCCGCGGTCGACAGCGTGGTCTTGAAAGTCATAGTCTCCTCCAGAGGCTTCGGCACCGAGCACCCTGCCCGTTACCAATTTGTGATGTTTTACCTTAGGAAGAGTTACTGCCAACGCCATGCCGCCTAGCTGCGGGTTGCCTGAATTTTCGCGCCCAGTTCGCGAGGAAATAAAGGGCTAGTTTGCTGGATAGCTCTCGGCCACGATGCCATCGCTAGCCGGCATCACAAGGCCTCGCTCAAACGCTACGAGGACCGCCTTTTCATCGGATTCGCTGATGTCACCAGACTCCACCGCACTGTTGAGCTCGCGCTCGAGGTAGACGCGCACATCGGATTTGCCGTTTTCAGTCTGGGTAATATCCCGCGGGACGGAATTGAGCGGGATGCCCAGCGCCTTCGCCAAGGAGGTCACGCGGTTGGCGTCGGTGGAATCATCGCCTTTGATAGCACCATTGACCTGTGCGGGCATGTCTTCTTGGACTACGCCACCAGCCACGGCCTCGCCCACCGTCTTCGTCCCCTTGGGGGGATTATCGCGATTGGTGGCCCACACCCCGACAGCGATAGCCACGATGACGGCCACGGCTACAAAGGCCCACAGGTAGATGAGCTTATGTCGATACACTCCGCTGATTTTAGCCATGGTAACCAGCGCTATCGCCGAAGGAACCGTAGTCATTGCCGCGAGGGTTCTCGCCGCGATCATTGAGTGCGTCGATGATGGAGCGGATGGTGGCCTCCCCTATGCGGTCGGCGCGCCCCCACGAGCGAGGGGCCTGGCGAGAATTGTGCGGTGCTGATTCTGGGCGCGGCGGCGCTGGCTTTTCCTCCCGGGGCGTGGAGACCTCGATGGTCAAGGTGGTGCCATCAAGGCGGAGGGCGTCACCATCGCGCACGCCCGCGGCACGCGCTGCGGAAAGCAGCGCGGATAGTTCGCTCACCGTGGCGTTGTCCACATCGAGTTGCAGCTTAAAAGACATAACTAGCCAGTCCTTTCTTGTTCCCATCCCACTTTAGAGCCCGAAAGTGCAAAAAGTAAGGCCACAATGCGCGCATCGGGGACTTTCAAGGCTAACTCTAAGAATGCTCGAAGGATTCCTCCTCGCCCCAGAAGACCTCATCCACAACCTTCCGGGCATGGCGGGTAAGTTTCAAATAGTTTTCTAGAAACCCTTGGTTATCCTCCGGCGGCCAGCCAGCGGCACCGGCTACCTGGGCCAGCTGGGGACCGGGCCCGGGCAACTGGTCGACGCGCTTGCCGCGCACGAGCACCAGTGCATTGCGGGCGTCGGTAGCCATAAGCCAGGCTTCGCGCAGGTCCGAGACCTGATCGGCAGACAGGATTGCGGTTTCCTCCAAGGCATCGAGCACGCGGAGTGTGGACGGATCGTGCAGTTGGGCATACTCGTGAGCATGCATCATGGTCAGGAGCTGTACGGTCCATTCAATATCTGAGAGCGCACCGCGCCCCAGCTTGGTATGAGTATTGCGGTCCGCGCCGCGCGGCAGGCGCTCATTGTCCACGCGCGCCTTCATGCGCCGGATATCGCGAATGGTCGAGGCGCTCGCGCCGCCTTCTGGGTAGCGGAAGCTATCGACCATGGACATAAATCGCTCGCCTACTTCCTTGTCACCAGCCACGAAGGCCGCGCGCAACAAAGCCTGCAGCTCCCAAGACTCGCCCCACTCGCGGTAGTAACGCTCATAGGAGGAGATGGTGCGCGCCACCGCACCAGAGCGGCCCTCTGGGCGCAGGCCCAAGTCGACGTCCAATGGTGGGTCGCCCGAAGGCTTAGACAGGCGGCGCCGAAGCTTATCGACGATCCCGATGGCCCACTTCACGGCCTCCCCTTCCGCACCAGAGTCACCGGCCGGTTCGCTAGGTTCTGCTACGACGAGCACATCCGCATCTGAGCCAAATCCCAGCTCCATACCTCCCAAACGGCCCATGCCAATGACGGCGATGCGCGCTGGCGGCTCTGCGTCCTCGTTAGCCAGGCGCCACGCGCGCACCTCAGCGCGAAGTGCGGCCTCAAGGACGGCATCCCAAATTGTGGATAGCTCGTGACACACCTGCTTGACCGGCATGAAGCCCAGCAAATCCGCACTGGCGATGCGGGCCAGCTCAACCCGGCGCAACGAGCGCGCCACCGCCACCGCTTTATCCGGGTCGGCGTGTCGCTTGCTGGAATTGACCAGCGCCTTGGAAACCTGTTCGGGCTTGGTTTCTAGCAGTTTGGGGCCAGTGGCGCCGTCGGAAAGCTGCTTAACCGAATCCGGTGCGCTAATAATCAGATCAGAAGTAAACGGCGAGGTACCCAGAATGTGCATGAGCCGCTGGCCCACAATTCCTTCATCGCGCAGCATGCGCAAGAACCACGACCTATCGTTCGCGGCCTCCGAGAGCTTGCGATAGTTCAACAGACCCATATCGGGGTCTGCGGTATCAGCCAGCCATTCCATCAAGGTAGGCAGCAAAATCGCCTGGATGCGTGCCTTGCGCGAGGTTCCCGCCGCCAAGGAGGTCAAGTGCTCGAATGCGCGGTCGGGGTGGTTATAGCCCAACGCGGCCAGCTGCAGCTTGGCGGCCTCCGGCGACAGCTTGAGCTCATCGGCGGACATGGTGACCACGGAATTAAGCAGCGGCCGGTAGAACAGGCGCGAGTGCAGCTCGGAGATCCGCAGACGGATTCGGCGCAGGTGCGAGAGCATGCGCTCGGCCGCCGACTTGGTGCCCTGCGGATAAAAGCCGGCGATGCGCGCCAGCCACTTCATCCCCTCTTCATCGTCCTTTTCCGGCAGCGTGTGTGTGCGGCGGAAGCGCTCCAATTGCAGGCGGTGCTCAAGCAGGCGCAAAAACTCATAGGCCTCAATGAGCTGGGTGCCGTCCTCGCGGCCGACGTACCCCGCTGAAATCAGTGCCTCCAGCGCCTCCACCGTGGAAAGCGCACGCAGCGTCTCATCGGAGCGCCCGTGCACCAATTGCAAGAGCTGGACAGCAAATTCGATATCGCGCAGGCCGCCCACGCCTAGCTTCAGCTCGCGGTGCTTGAGTTCTTCGGGAACATTGGCCAGCACGCGGCGGCGCATGGCCTGTACGTCCTCAACAAAGGACTCGCGCTGCGACGCCGTCCACACCATCGGTCGGATCTGGTCCAAATAGTCCTGGCCTAGTGGGAGGTAGCCCGTCATGGCGCGCGCTTTAAGGAGCGCCTGGAATTCCCACGTCTCCGCCCATCGCTTGTAGTAGGCCACGTGGGATTCCAAAGTGCGCACCAACGCGCCCGACTTTCCCTCCGGGCGCAGGTTGGCATCCACCTCGAAAAAGGTGGTGGATCCAATGCGATTAAACTCCGCCGCCAGCCGCGTGGCCCTAGGGGTTGCCTCGCTGCCGACGAAGATGACGTCCACATCGGAGATATAGTTCAGCTCGCCTGCGCCACACTTGCCCATCGCCATGACTGCCAGCTGTGCATCCAAGGGTTCATCGCCGTAGATGGTGCGCACAGCGCAGGCAAGGGAGGCGGTTAAGGCGGCGTCGGCAAGCGCGGTGGTCAGCGCCGTAATCTGGCGGAATCCTATCTCCGGCTGCAGCCTGGTCTGGCCCTTGCGTGAATGGAAGGTGCCCGCCACATCACAGGCGGCAATGCGCATCATCAAAGTGCGGTAGGTCGTGCGCAGCGCCTTCTTATGCTCACCCTCGCCGGCACGGTAAGTACCCGCCGCGCTCAAGTCCTCGCGCGCCGGATCGGGCCGGTCCACGTCGTGAGCAAAGTCCGCAGGCTGGGCATCGACCGCACCAAGCAAGCTTTGCAGCATCTCTTCGGGCTGAGGAAGGGGTTTTTCTAATTCTCGCCACAGTTCAGGGTGTGCCGCGAGATGATCGCCAAAGGCGGTCGACGCCCCCAGTAAGGCGAAGAGGCGCACGCGCAAGGTTTCATTGGACCGCACGGCATCATCTAGCTCTGGGGCTTGCTCATAGATGCGGATCAGATTATTGAGAGCCAGGTCTGGGTCACCCACGGCAGCGAGGGTCCACAACAGATCCGCTGATTCCGGATTCTTCCACCCCAGCTGCTCAATATCCTGCGCAGCATGCGGGCGGGTAAGACCTAGTGTGGCCGGTGAAGGCACAGCAGCAGGACGCATTATTCTCCTAGAAGTTCAAGTTATTGCGCAGCTCAAAGGTGGTGATTTGGCTCTGATAGTGATGCCACTCATCCCACTTGGAGCGCAGGAAGAACTCAAAGACGTGCTCGCCCAGGACTTCGGCCATGAACTCGGATTTTTCAAATTCTCGCAAGGCCTGATCCAGGCTGGTGGGTAGATCCTTATAGCCCATTGCCCGGCGCTCGCGGCGGGTGAGCTGGTGGACATCGTCCTCGGCCGGTTCATCGAGCTCGTAGCCCTCGCGGATGCCTCGCAGGCCTGCTGCTAGTAGCACCGCATAGCCCAGGTAGGGGTTCATCGAGGCATCAATGGAGCGGATTTCTACCCGGCGCGATTCTTCCTTGGTCAGCCGGTAGGTGGGAACGCGGACCAGCGCGGAGCGATTCGATACTCCCCAGGTGGCTGCGCCCGGCGCCTCGTTGCCGAACATCAGGCGCTTATAAGAATTGGTCCACTGATTCACAATCGCGGACATCTCCGTGGAGTGCTCCAAGATGCCGGCGATGAACTGGCGGCCGGTCTGGGACAAAGAGAATTCATCATCCGGATCGTGGAAAGCATTGGATTGGCCTTCAAAAAGGCTCAAGTGGGTATGCATGCCAGAGCCCGGCAAATGTTCGAAGGGCTTAGGCATGAAGGTGGCGCGCACGTTGGAATTGGTGGCCACCTGCTTGATCACGTGCCGGAAAGTCATGATGTTATCGGCCATGGTGAGCACGTCCGCATGGCGCAGATCAATTTCTTGCTGGCCCGGCGCGGTTTCGTGGTGGCTAAACTCCGTGGCAATTCCCAGCGATTCCAGCGCTAACATTGCCTTCCTGCGGAAAAGCGGGGCGGTATCGTGCGTTGCTTGGTCGAAGTAACCGCCGTTATCCGTCGGTACCAAGTCAGTGAGTTCGCGGCCGCGCTCGAAAAGATAGAACTCGATTTCAGGCGAGGCCATGCAGGTAAATCCATCGTTGGCGGCCTCGGTGACCTGGCGGCGCAGGATATGGCGCGGGTCCACCATAGAGGGCTGGCCGTCTGGCTGTGCGATATCGCAAAACATGCGGGCCGATTGCAGGTCCGGCTCATCCATATCAAAGGGCAGAATCTGGAAGGTGGAGGGATCTGGCAGGGCGATCGTGTCAGACTCAGAGATGCGAGAAAAGCCCTCTACGGAAGAACCATCAAAGCCAACACCTTCTTCAAAGGCCGATTCCAGCTCGGACGGGCTCATGACCACGGATTTAAGGGCGCCCAGAATATCCGTAAACCACAGGCGGATAAAGCGGATATCGCGTTCCTCAACGGTGCGCAAGACAAATTCGTGTTGGCTATTCATGCTTTAGACCTTACCGGCTCTCCCCCGAGGGATGTGCAGTTCATGCGACAGTTTTTCCGGGGCGAAATGTGCAGGTCGCAAGAGTATCTAGGGGGTGGCCAGTGGGGGATTTTCCGGCAGGAGCCAGCTCCAGCGCATGCTTTGCTAAGTGGGCAAGCGAACACACGTACACCTCTTAAAGGACGAATCTTTATGACCACCCACTGCGATGACCTTTCTGCTCACGTAATCGAACGCCTCGTCACCGCCGCACAACAAGGCTGGGCGCCGGCGGACTTAGAACACGTCTTAGGCCCGCACGCCTACCCGATTATTTACCGTGCAAGCCCCCATGTGCCGGCACGAATTACCTCCCCTGCGCTGCGCAAAGCATGGCTACAGATGGCCCCTCCGCAGGAAAACTTCATTCCCCGCGATAAGTTGCGCGCCATTATTAAAGAGCTCATTCACCTACCGAAGCTGCGCGATACCGAGCTTTTAGCCTCCGGCGAATCCTTGCGGGAGGACGGGCTCAGCGATAAGCAACGCAAAATCCGCGAGAAGGTTCTAGGCCTTTTACGGAAAGCGGAATCTACCAGCTTTGAGGATGAGGCCGAGGTTCTCATTTCTAAGGCGCAGTCCCTGCAGCAGAAGTATCGCATCGAAGACCTGCTTACTTCCGAGCTGCCTCATCTCATTTCCCACCGCGTGCACATCCACCCGCCGTATATCAAGCACCAGGCTTCCCTGTTAAGCACCATCTCCGACGCCAATGGATGCACCACTCTCCTGATTCATGACAAGGGTTTAGCCTGTGTGATTGGCGCCCCTGCCGACGCCGCCCATTGCGCCGATCTCTTCGCCTCTCTCAACCGTCAATGCGATTGGTTCATGCGCAACGGTGACGGCGCAGAAATTGCCCGTGCTACCGGCTCCACCGCCGCCTATCGCCGTAGCTTCCGGCTCTCTTATGCCGCCCGTATCGGTGAATTGCTCACCCAAGCAAATGAGGACGGCATCGCAGAAAACCTGCGGGAATCCCAGTACTGCTCACACCACGCAGAGACTGTAGCTACCCAAACCCTTCCGGCGTTGCAGGCGCGCACCGATCATGCCATCGATACTCGCAATCGCCTCTTCCCCAACCTGACGGAAATGTCGCTTTCCATGAACAGCATGCACGGCATCAACGATGGCATTGCCGCTGCCGATAAATCTCACTTTGGCGGCGATGCTTCCGGGATCGGTTCGGTTCCAGAAATTACGCAGTAATTTTGCCCTGCTCAAGGCCATTCTTCCCTCCCGTTCCCTGCTAGCGAACGGGGGCGAGGAGCGACACCGAAACGAATGCTTAACGGGTAGGATCACCGGTGAGATATTGGTCTAGAAAGTAAAAGGTACGTGAATGTCTACACAGTCTTTTCTCGAAGTTGAAGCGAAATTCTCCGTAGCCGAGTCCACTCAGCTCCCTGAACTGACCCGCCTCGAGGGAGTTGACCACGTTGCAGACACGCGCCACCACGCGCTTTCTGCCATCTACTACGACACCGAAGACCTCCGCCTCACCCATGCAAAGGTCACCCTCCGCCGTCGCACCGGTGGTAATGATGATGGCTGGCATATCAAGATTCCTAGCGAGGCTGGCCGCACTGAAATCCACGCCGAGCTGGAAGAACCTGTAGATGGCCGCTACGAAGTACCTGAGGAGCTTCTCCACCAGGTCCGCTCCATTATCCGCCACAACGAACTCACCCCGATTGCTCAAGTAGACAACAAGCGCACCGAGATGGTCCTAGCGGATGCCGACAATAAACCGGTAGCAGAATTCTGCGATGACCACGTCACCGCCTTTTCCTTCCTTCCAGGTGGCCAGCAACAGTCGTGGCGCGAGTGGGAAGTAGAGCTCGCCGGTGAGCTTCCTGGCACTGAGGAAGGTACGCAATTCATTCGCCGTGCCACTTCCCTGCTCATCGGTGCCGGTGCGCGCGTTTCTTCCTCCCCATCCAAGCTGAAGACCGCCCTGGGTGATTCCTACGCCAATGCTCCGCTGCCTCCAGCCCTGGTATCGCCGGATGTAGACCCAGACTCCCCTGCCGCGGCCGTCATCACCGCACTCCAAGCCAACCGCGACAAGCTAGTTGATTATGACCCGCGCGTGCGCCGCGATGAGTGGGACTCGGTTCACCAGATGCGCGTCGCCACCCGCGAGCTGCGCAGCCACCTGCAGACCTTCCATGGCATCGTTGTCGGCCCAGAAATCGACAAGATCGAAGCCGAGCTCAAGGAGCTTGCCAGCATCTTGGGCGTTGCTCGCGATGCGGAAGTTGTGGAAGAGCGCTGGCAGAAGCTGCTGGAGTCCGAGGATTCTGACACCTTGGATGACTCCACCCGCGAGCACATTGCGCACGATATGGGCAACGCCTACCGCCGCGCGCACCGCCGCGTTATCGCAGCCCTAGATTCCGAGCGTTACCTCGAGCTGCTGGAGTCTCTCGATCGCCTGCTCGCAGACCCGCCAACGGCCGATAAGCAACAGGAGTCCGCCCCGGCAGCAAGCGATGCGGAGCAGACAGAGGAGCAGTCCTCTGCAGAAGATGACGCCGCTACCCCTACCGAATCCAGCGAGGACAGCGCACCTGCTGCAGAAAAGGCCGAAAAGAAGCCAGAGAAAAAGAAGTCCAAGGACAAGTCCGCCGACATGGATACCGTGATGGCGCAGCACCTTGAAAAGGCCTATAACAAGCTGGTCAAGCGCCATAAGAAGGCCGTGGAGAACTGGGATAACCAGGAATTGTCCCTGCACGAGCGCGAGGATTATTTCCACGATATGCGCAAGGCAGCAAAGAAGCTGCGCTATGCAGCTGAAGCAGCTGGTTCTGCTACCAACCTCAAGACCAAGCGTCTCTACAAAGCCTGCAAGCAGATGCAGTCGGTGCTCGGTGATTTCCAGGATTCCGTGACCTCGCGCGATAAGCTGCTCGAGCTGGCAGGGTCCGCTCGCCGCCGTGGGGAGAATACCTTTGGCTACGGCCTGCTTTACCAGCGCGAGCGAACCATTGGCCTAAAGGCTCTTGATGATTACGCTGAGTCTTTCAAAGACATCAAGGCCGCGTTTAAGCCGCTGCGCAAGAAACTAAAGTAGCCGCGCTCCCCTGGCAGGTGCTGGGAAACACGGCTTTAAAAGAGATGGCTGGGAGTTAGCTACTTCCAGCCATCTTCTTCGTCTGCGGCGTCTGCCGCATCATTGCGGGCTTGGGCAATTTCGATGGCGTTTTCTGCCTCTTCGCGGGTGTCATACGGGCCCATCCGATTTTCCCAGCCAGAGGTCTTGCCTTGGCTGACTTCCTTAGTGGTGGGATCAAAGAACCACTTCTGGTCTGCATCGCTCATGAAACTATCCTCTCAGTTGTTGCATCAGCGGCATCGGCTAAGTGCTGCCGCTGATATGGTTTGTGCCCACACTACCCACGCTGTCCCATTGATGCCCGCTAGAATGTGGGGCAGCACAATTCTTTTATACGAATCCATGTCGTATTCCCCGCCACCGCGCACATAGGTGGCGGGCGTTCGTTGCTTTAAACGCACCGCCGCGTGTGTTGGGCAACGAAGACTTACTGGTCCCAGAACCTGGAAAAGGAGCTTTAGCACCCATGCCACTGTGGTCAACGCCTGCAGAGCCCGTAGCCGAGCGCGCCGCCCGAGCACATACCGAACTCACAGGCAGTGCTCCAACGCATACCGCCAGCGCGCCGGCAACGTGGTCCCTCATTGGTGAACATATTGATCACTTCGGCGGCATTGTCGCCATGTGTGTGGGAAAGTTGCGCGCTGCAGCGGCCGTCAGCCCGCGCACTGACGGCGTGGTGGCCGTACATTTCCACCCAGCTCAGGGCGAGACTGCCCATGACTCGATTAGCCTGCAGGCGCTGGCAGAGCTGGCAACGGCGCAACAGCCCACCACGGATGCGGAAGGCCAGCCTGTTATTCCACCGGCACCACAAGGTGGGTTGGCGGCCCGCGTAGGTGGCATTGTCCACACGATGATTAATCGTCAGTTGCTCTCCCGAGAGACGGCCGGTGCGGATATCACCATCGCCTCCGATATTCCAGAGGGCGCGGGTGTAGGCGCGGATGCCGCTGCGGACGTCGCGGTGGCGCTAGCGCTCATGGGCGCAGATGCGGATCTCGATGCACCGTTGAGGGCCCGGGTGGCTGATGTATGCACACAGGCCGTTTCTGCCTTCGCAGCGCGACCGCCACTGCGCGCACGCCACAGCGCAGCGCTGCGCAGCACGGGTGAGGGCGTGTGCATCATGGACTACGCCGATGGTTCGGTCACCCACGCCCCGCATGTGGTGGGGCGCGAGATGTCCGTCTTTGCGGTGGCGGTGCCGGAGGATTTTTCCGCGCAGGAGGAAAAGGCCATCGCCGACATCCGCCAGCGCCAGCGCTTTATCGATGATGCGTGCCACTCCTTCGGCACCGATTCGCTGCGCTTGCTTCCCGACGCCCAACAGCGCGTCCTCGACTGGCTCAAGGCCGTGCACAAGGTATACGGCGAGGAAGGACGCCCGAGCATCAGCGCCGCCACGGAGTGGATGGCCTTTTATGAGGAAGAAACTGAGCGCGTAGAAAAGTTTGCGCGCTGCCTGCGCTCGCACCGCGGCGCGGAGCTCTTCCCTATCCTGTTGCAGTCGCAGTCTTCCTTGGCCAATATCTACGGCTTGGATTCGGCAGAAAAACTCGCCGAGTTGGTCACGGTTCGCGGTGCCGTAGCGGGTCGATCGGCGCATGCTGGTACCTCGAACGCGGTCATTGCTTATGTGCCAGCGAAAAGCGCGCACAATTTCGCAGCTGACTTGGCTGAAGACGGACTGCTCGTCGTCGAGCTGCAGCCAGGCGAGGCCGCCCGCGGCGAAGGCTAAGAGCCTTGCCGGCTAGTCGGCCGGCCAGGCAAAAAGAACCTCGCGCGAATCGGTATCCGCCGTCACCAGCGAGACAGTGGTTTCACTGCCGGTTTCCGGTGCGCCCACGCATTGGGCGAAGACGGGTGGCTCCGGTACGAAAATCCGCGCCCTGTCCCGCTTCGGATCGCCGCGGACCACAGTGGCTGGGAAATTGGTACCGAGCCAAGGTCGCAGCACGGTGGCCTCTGTCAGGTTCAGGCAGGCCTTATCCACTTGGGAGGCGAGCTGCGAGGTCGAACGCATTGCCCCGATGACCTCCGTAGCGCTGCCTGTTACCCACTCGGGAACCTCATAACCGCCGCACAGCGCTAGGCAGACTTCCGTGGCGAACCTATCGGAAAGGCGCCGCAGCGGCGCGGTGACGTGGGCATAGTAGCCACCTATACCGGCGTGTACCTGCGCCTCCTGCTCGCCTAACCAGGCATAGTCGGCTCCGCGCAAAAGGCTCTGGGCCTCGCGCATGACGGCCATGCCGCGCGGAGAATCGGCGTCGACGGTGAGCAGGAATTGGGGAATGGGGGCGTCGCCAAGCGCAAAGCCTAGGGCCTGCGCCTCGGCGCGAAATTGGCGCTCATGCTCCGGTTCAGCCCCGGGCAGGGTGCGCAAGAAGCCCACGCCAGCTTCCTGCATGAGACGCCCGGCGCACATGCCAGCCAACAGGGAAATTTCGGAGTTATAGTCCATGACCTCATAGCGCGGCTCGATGATGAGCTCAAAGGTACCGTCCTCATTTTCCACCACGCGCTGGGAGGGCAGGCGCAAGGAAATGGCCTCGCGGCGCAGGGAGGATTCCTGGCGCAGCCGTCCGACCACTGGCAGCAGTGCAATAGATGGGTGGAGGTTGCCGGCCGCAAGATCCGCATGCGCGCCTTCATAATCCAGGCGGGCCTGGGAGTAAATGAGCGCGCGCTCTACGTGGAAGGACTCCACCTCGCCATTGCCATCCAAGTCAAAGGTCCACAACACGGCCGGCTTATCGGTGCCAGGCAGCAGCGAAGCTCGGTCCTCGGAAAGCTCCGGTGGGTGCAGGCGCGCGGGTTCATCGGGAAGATAGATGGTCTGGCCGCGGCGGAACGACTCGCGCTCCAGCTCGCTGCCGGGCTCGATGAAAGCAGCAACGTCCGCGATGGCATAAAAGACGCGGTATCCGCCCTCGCGTTCTTCGATGTAGACCGCCTGATCCAAGTCCATGGAACCGGCGGGATCCAGGGTCACGAAGGGAATGTCGCGGGCGTCGCGGCGCGAGTCGGCGTATCGGTCCTGCGCGCGGGCGGCCTGGGCGGTGACCTCTGCCGGAAAATCGGTGGCCACCGAAAATTCTGTGGCAATGGCGCGGAAATCGAGCGGGGCGGCGTAGAGCTTCATGCCCACCACCATAAACGTAGTAGGGCGAATGAGCCGGCCTATAAGCCGGATTCTGTCTAACCGCGGCACTCCCTGGGGAGCACCGCGCGGTGAACATCCATCTAGACCAACCGTTGCCAGTTGGCTCCAGCAGCTACCTTCAGGCTCGAGCGAGCAGCCTTAAAACGCCTGATCGGGCCCCGCAACGTGGCGGGGCCGTGATGCCTTGCTCCCGGTGGGGTTTACCCAGCCACCGCCATCACTGACGGTGCTGGTGCGCTCTTAACGCACCGTTTCACCCTTACCTTGTGGCTCCAACGTGGCCGAAACCAAGTGGAGGTACAAGGCGGTCTACTTTCTGTTGCACTTGCCCGCGGGTTTCCCCGGGTTGCCGTTAGCAACCACCGTGCTCTGTGGAGTCCGGACTTTCCTCGGCGCCCACGCGGCAGCACGTGGCTGCCCGTATGAAGCGACGCGATCACCCGGCCGGCTCATTCGCGTTCTTTATTCTAGCGCAGGCCTGCCAGGTGGCCCACATCGTTAAATCCGTGCACCATAGAGCCGCCTTCCCAGAATTCCACCCGCGAAATGGCAGCCAGGTCGAGGAAGAGATGCCCAAAGGTGGCAGGGCCGGCATCGAGTGCTTGGCGGATGAAGGACTTAATTGGGTTGACGTGGCTGACCACCAGCACGGTCTTTCCTGCGAAGCGCTCTTGGAGCTCCTTGCGGGTGGTGCGCACGCGGCGGTTGACCGCCTGCAGCGATTCGCCGCCCGGACAGGCGACGCTCGCATCATGCAGCCATTCCTCGTGTAATTCCGGATCGCGCTGGTGGGCCTCGGCTGCGGTCTTGCCTTCCCACGCACCGAAGTCCACCTCGATGAGGCCTTCGACGGTCTCTACCTCGATATCCCGGCCATTGGCCACGGCCGCCGCGGTCTCTTGGCAGCGGCGCAGGGGCGAGCAGACGATGGCGTCAAAGTCGGCGTCGGCAAGCGCTTGCGCCGCGGCGAGCGCCTGCTTTTGGCCAAGCTCGGTAAGGCCCGGATTGGCGCGCCCCGAGTACTGCTTGGCAGCCGACATCTCCGTCTGCCCGTGGCGAAGCAAGATAAAGCGGGTGGTAGGTCCGCGGTCCCCCAGCCAATCGGTGGGGTGCGGCGCGGTGGTGTCCTGTTCCGCGGCTGGTGCTGGCTCGGAGTCTTCTTCGCCGGCAACGATGCCTTCGGGGTGCCCGGCGGCCGCGGCATCCATGGCGTCATTAGACAGGGCGTCTGCCACCTTGTTTTTGGCGCGCGGCACCCAGTCCAGGCTGAAAGAGGAAAAGCCGTTGATGTACTCGCGGGCGCGCAGGGCCAGCTTCTGCATATCGGGGTGCTTGATCTTCCAGCGGCCGTTGATTTGTTCCACCACCAGCTTGGAATCCATGTGGAATTCCACCTCGGTAGCGCCCATCTCGGTGGCAGCTTCGAGCCCGCGCAACAGGCCGTTGTATTCGGCGACGTTATTGGTTGACTTGGTACCTACCACGTAGACAATCTCGCGCAGGATGCGCTGCCCGCTGCCGTCATAGATAACGGTGCCGGAACCGGCTACTCCGGGGTTGCCGCGGGAGCCGCCATCGGCGTAGATGATGACCTTCATTAGACCAAGCGCACCAGGTAGGAGCCGCAATCGCCGCACTGCGGCAGCTCATCGGCCGGGGCATTGCGCACAGCGTTTTGCTCGGCCGGCGGCAAGACGATAAAGCAGCCGCCGCAGGCGCGGTTGGCCTTGAACTGGGCGGCGCCTACGCCATTTTCCTCGCGCTGGGTATCGTACTCGCTGAGCACTCCGGCGGGCAGTTGGTCGCGCAGCTCGCCGATGCGCACGGCCGGGTCTTCTTGATTGGCGGCCGCTTCCTTAGCCGCCTCAGCCGCACGGCGCAGCTTTTCCAGCTTGCGCTCGGAATCAGAAACGCGCGCGCCGTGGACGTCCAGATTGGAACGCAGCGCGTGCACCTCGTTATGCGCCTCCTGCAGCTCGCTCATGAGGTCTGCGATGCGGGACTTGGCCGCGTAGAGATCGTGCTCCAGATCCTTGCGGGTTTCTGGGTCCACTACGGCGCCGAGCTGGCGCTTATCATCGCGCTCGCGCTGGCGCAGCTTGCGCTCATCGGCCTGGATGCGCAGGATTTCAGTCTCCATGTCATCAACGGCCATCTGTGCAGAACCGGAGGCATCGAGCAGGCGCTTGTGCTCCTCTTTGGCCTTGTCATACTCGGCTTGTTCCGGGATTTCCTTCTCGGCGCCATGGCCCTGCGAGCGTTCCAGGTTGGCCAGTTCCAGCAGTACCGGCTGTAGTTCTTGCGATAGTTTCACTTATGACTCCTTTGGGTGCGCAGAGATAGTCCACGGGTCGGTGCGCAGGCTAATAATTTCCGTATCCAGTTCTAAAGCATTCTCTACGATATCGCGCGCTTGGGCCGTCCACGGAAATTCGCTGGCCCAGTGGGCGGTATCGATGACGGCGGGGCCGCCGGCGCGCAGGTGCTCATCCACCGGGTGGTGGCGCAGATCCGAGGTAACGTACACGTCCACGCCTAGCTTCGCGGCCGCAGAGAGGAAAGAATCTCCCGAACCGGAAGACACGGCCACCGTACGCACTTTCCGGTCCGGATCGCCGGCGGCGCGGATACCCCAAGCGGTCTCCGGCAAGGCATTAGCCACCTGCTGGGTGAACTCGCGCAGGGTCATCTCCTGCGGCAGCTCTCCCACACGGCCCAGGCCGAGCGCCTTGTCCAGGTCCTGGTGGCCGGCGGTTTCCGTGATGTCATAGGCCGGCACCTCATAAGGGTGGGCGGTGTGCAGGGCCTTCAGCAAGGAGGAGCGAAGTGCGGCTGGGGCGACGAACTCGACGCGGATTTCCTCGCCGCGGTGCAGCGCGCCAATCGTGCCCTCGGTAGGGTCAGCGCCCTCTTCCGGCTGGAATTGGCCCGTGCCGGCGATGTCAAAGGAGCAGTGCGAGTAGGCGCCAATGTGGCCCGCGCCGACGTCGAAAAGCGCCTGCTTTACTTCCTCGGCCGCGGCTGCCGGCACGTGCACGCCCCACTTATCCACACCCTGGGGCTCCGGCACGATGGGCCGGCCGGGGTTGATGCCTACCAGCTCCGCGAGCTTGTCGTTTACGCCCGGCCGCGCCTTATCCGCGTTGGTATGGGCTGCAAAGAGGGCAACGTCATTGCTGACCAGCGTGTGCACTACCTTGCCCTTGGGCGTATCGGCCGCCACGGACTCCACCCCGCGCAGCAGCAACGGGTGGTGGACCACGAGCATGTCCGCGCCGAGCTCCACCGCGCGCTCGGCCACCGCCTGGGTGCAGTCCAAGGCAAAGGCCACCCGCTTTACCTCCGCGGCAGGATCACCGCAGATAAGCCCCACGGCATCCCACTTTTCCGCCAGGTGCGGCGGATAGGCCTCATCGAGTACGCGGCGGACATCGCCCACGCTCACAGCGGACATAGAGGTGCTCCTTTATGCTCGTTTCATGGAATAGTTACTACTGCTATATCCTATCTTCCGCACCACAGTACTATTCGCGCGAAGGGGTTTTCCGCATGACCGAATCCGATAACCGCTCCGGCCTTTACCTCGTCTTTGTCTGCACCGGAAATATCTGCCGCTCCCCCATGGCAGAAATCATCGTGCGCGATGAAATGGAAAAGGACATGCTAGACCTCGTCGCCACCGTAGATTCCTGCGGCCTAGGCGGCTGGCATGTGGGCCAGGGCGCAGATGAGCGCGCGATTGCCGAGCTGCGCCGCGGCGGCCACGATGGCGGTTCCCACCGCGCGGCCAAGCTAGGCGCCGAGCACATGGACGCTGATCTTTTCATTGCTATGGACAAGGGCCACCGCGAGGCCCTCATTGAACACGGCATCGACCCGGCCAAGATTCGCTTGATGCGCAGCTTCGACCCCAGCTCCCCGGAGGACGCGGACGTGGCAGACCCGTATTACGGTTCCGCAACGGATTTTGAAACCACGCGCAAGAATATCGAGGCCGCCGTGCCTGGCCTGCTGGATTGGATTCGCGCTAACCGCGACTAAACTAGGCCCCATGCTAAAGACGTTCCTTAAGCCGGGTTGGGTTCTACTGCTGCTGTTCGTCGTGGCTTTTTCCTACCTCGCTTTTACCGTCCTTGCCCCGTGGCAGCTGGGCAAAGACGATGACATTGTGGAACGCAACGAGCTCATCACCCACGCCTATGAGGCTGACCCCCAGCCGGTGGAAGACCTCGTGGATGGCAACGGCGCCATCAAGGGCGATGAGTGGTCCCGCGCCACCCTGCACGGCCATTACCTGCCGCAGGATGAGGTGCTGCTGCGCCTGCGCCCGGTCGATTCCGGTCCGTCCTACCAATCCCTGGTGCCCTTCCGCACCGATTCCGGCCTGACTATCCTGGTTAACCGCGGCTGGGTCAAGGCCGGCGAGGCCAACGCCGTGCCGGATATCCCTGATGCTCCCTCAGGCGAGACCACGCTTACCGGCATGATCCGCGCCGACGAGGCCGAGCACCAGTCCGCCCCCATTAAGCAGGAGGGCTACCAGCAGGTCTACTCCATCCATACGGAGCAGATTGCCTCGCTTATCGACGCCCCCTTGGCCCACGACTACATCCAACTCTCCGCCGACCAGCCCGGCGTGCTCAACGCCATGCCGATCCCGCAGCTCGACCGCGGCAACCACCTCTCCTACGGCTACCAATGGATTGCCTTCGGCATCATGGCCCCGCTGGGCTTGGGCTACTTCGTGTGGTCCGAAATCCGTGAGCGCCGCCGCCTGCGCGAGGAGGAAGCAGCCCTCTCCGCCCTCGATGCCGATGCCTCAACTCCATCCGAGCCCGCGGACGCCTCCAGTGCAAGCTCCGCACCGGTAGAAGCCCCGTCCCCCGCGACCTCCCGGCGCGACGCCCACGCGGCCGCTGACGACGCCACCGATACCGCCCCAGCCGTTCCCGCCGCGTCCTCCTCGCATGCCGCCAGCCGCCGCAATCGCTCGCGCTACGGCGACTCCAAGCCGGATCACTACGCCAAGCTGAACAAGCGCCGCCGCGAGCGCTACTAGGTCCTCTGCCTGCCTAGGCTATTTCTTGAACATCCGCCCAGGCCCCGAATCAGCCACGTTAATGCGTTATGCCCTCCCCTCTTGGGGCATAACGTGGCCACAAGTTGGCTATCGAGGCTTTAACTCCTTAACGCTGCCAGCCACCTAAGCCCACCAACACAAAATGTCGTTTAACTCGACACGCCGCAAAACAACACAAGCTGTCGTTTAGGCCTCGGATGTCGTGGGGGTTAAGGGTCAGAAAGTGTGTCTGGAAACGGGGATTTTTAGGCTCTGACCTTTGAGTTAACGTCAAATATACGCTTTGGGAGCATATATCTGGCCTTGGGACGCTAAAACCCCGGTGTGGCTGCCAATCTGTGGTAGAAGACGGTCGTTCGACCACACTGCTACTGCGGTGAAGATACAAATGCAACAAATCGGACAGCCGAAGCTTCGACCGATGGCGGTTTTAACCAGGTGGCTCTCCGCCATCAAGATTCACTCCCGATGCCCGTTACCTTGTGAGTGTCCCCGATAATGGGGATAGTCGCTGGTCCCGGTATGGCTTACCTGCCCTGTAGTTTCCATAATCCGGGGGGTGTTGCCGCCGGGTGCCAGGACTTTCGATGACAGCTGATAGGGACACGGCCAGTTTTAAACTAGGTCTCTTTGTAACGTGGGTGCTTGCAACGAAGGTCATGACACCAGCGACTGGAACAACGCCATACCCATCTCGTTTTCTAGGAGCTCATCATGTCTCCGGAGCATTCCATCGACATATTCCTTGGGTTAGACGTCGGCAAATCTGAACACCACGCCTGCGCCTTAGACCGTGATGGCAACAAGGTCTTCGACAAACCGTTGCCTCAACTCGAATCCGAACTAGCAGGCGTTTTTCACCAGCTTCAGAAGCTTGGCACCGTGCTCGTGATCGTCGACCAACCCAACACCATCGGCGCACTACCGATTGCTGTAGCCCGGGACTGCGGTTGCGAAGTCGGATACCTGCCAGGTCTTGCGATGCGCAAAGCTGCAGATCTCTATCCGGGACGTGCAAAAACAGACAAACGCGACGCATTCATCATCGCCGACACCGCCCGCACAATGCCCCACACGCTACGTGCCGTCGACCGCAATGATGAGGTACTCTCCGCCCTAAAGATGCTGTCCGGCTTCGATGATGACATCGCCCGCGATTGCACTCGCACTGTCAATCGGCTTCGCAGTGTCCTCACCCAGATCTACCCCAGCCTGGAACGAGTTTTTGCTGGTAGCACCCTGACTCGCACGCCGATCCTGGAATTATTGATCCATTACAAGGGACCGCAGGGGCTAAAAAGAGCCGGATACCAACGAGTGTTGAACTGGATGATCAAGCGCACACGTAAAGACCCCACCCCGCTGGTAGACGACATTTTTACAGCGCTGAAAGCTCAAACAGTCACCGTGCCTGGAAGCGATGCCGCCGAGTTAGTAATTCCTCAACTGGCTGCAAACATCCAGGCCCTCAAAGAGCAACGAAACACCATTGCTGAGCAGGTTGAAGAGATGCTCGCTGATTTCCCTCTTTGTGAGGTCTTGATGAGTATGCCCGGAGTCGGCATCAAGACCGCAGCGCAGATCCTTCTTGCGATCGGTGATGGCTCCGACTTCGCTAGTGCTGGCCACTTAGCTGCTTATGCTGGAATAGCACCCGTGACTAGACGATCCGGTTCGTCGATCAGAGGTGAATTCCCGGCACGGTCAGGCAATAAACGACTGAAAAACGCCTTGTTCTACTCCGCATTCGCAGTTATCCGCAGCCACGAACCGTCACGGCGGTATTACGAACGCAAACGCGCTGAAGGAAAACGCCACAACGCAGCAGTCATCTGCCTGGCACGACGCCGATGCAATGTCATCTACGCGATGCTGAAAAACAAGGAGTTCTTCCGCGAAATCCCGCCACGCCCCGTCGCCGCATAAAGCCCCAAAGACGAAGCCGACCAGCACACGCTGGCCGGCTCCTAGGCACGCCTAAGAAACTACTCCCAAGACTGTGCTCGTCAACATCGGTCTGGCACTTGACAAAAACATAGGGACACCCCCCAACACCACCCCACCCCAAAGTTCAATACATTGAATTTGGTGATTCATTGAACTGAACGCTATTCTTGGCTGCCATGAGTATTAGCGTCCAGAACTTGAGCGTGAGCTACGGCGCGAACTCCGCGATTCGGAACATCAGCTTCACCCTCGACTCCCCCGGCATGCACGGCATCATCGGCCCCAACGGCTCAGGCAAATCCACCCTCATGAAGGCGATGCTCCAGATCCTGGACAAACACAACGTCCACGGCACAGGCCCCACCGGCGCCCCTGCCGGCTACCCCGTCACCCTCGACGGCAAGGCCCCCGCCGAGCAGCGCCGCGCAATCGCTTATATCGAGCAGCGCTCTGACCTCGACCGCAACTTCCCCACCAGCGTCTTCGACACCGTCCTGATGGGCACTTACCCGCGCCTGGGTCTTTTCCACCGCCCCGGCAAGGCCGAACGCGAAGCAGCCACCCAGGCTCTCAAGGACGTCGACATGTGGGACTTTCGCCACCGCCACATCAGCGAACTCTCGGGCGGACAGTTCCAGCGCGTCCTCTTTGCCCGCGCCATCGTCCAGGACGCGGAGTACATCTTCCTGGACGAGCCCTTCGTCGGCATCGACGTCCCCAGCGAGAAGACGATCGTGACCCTGCTGCGGCAGATGGCGGACGCGGGCAAGCACGTCGTCGTCGTGCACCACGACATGAACACGGTGCGCGGCTACTACAACGACCTCATCGTCCTCAACGGCGAGCTCGTCGCGGCGGGTCCCACCGAGGAGGTCTTCGTCCCCGACGTGCTGCAGAAGGCCTTCGGCGCGCTCGTCATCCGCGAGCCGTCAGCACCAGCCCACCCCACGCCACGGCAGGCAGCCCTCCAGGAGGAGACAGCATGATCGCGGAGTTCCTCGACTCACTACTCAGCCACGGCTACCTGCAAAACGCGCTGATCACCTCGGTGATCGTGGGCGTGGCCTGCGGCATCGTCGGCAGCTTCATCGTGCTGCGCGGCATGGCCCTGATCGGCGACGCCATCTCGCACGCCGTACTACCGGGGGTCGCGGCCTCCTACCTGCTCGGCACGAACCTCTTCCTCGGGGCGGTGGTCGCGGGTCTACTCGCCACACTGGCGATCGGGCTGATCGGCGAACGCTCCACTGTGAAGAACGATTCGGCGATCGGCATCGTCTTTTCCACCTTCTTCGCGATCGGCGTGCTGCTCATGGCGAAAGCGCAGACGGCGACGGATCTGACGGAGATCCTCTTCGGCAACGTCCTGACCGTTCAGGACGCCGACCGCAACCTCTCGATCGGT
Organism: Corynebacterium sp. ACRPO; assembly: GCF_022347205.1. Classification (GTDB taxonomy): domain Bacteria; phylum Actinomycetota; class Actinomycetes; order Mycobacteriales; family Mycobacteriaceae; genus Corynebacterium. The sequence continues at coordinate 39,550 of NZ_JAKRNE010000016.1, forward strand.
ATTGCCGCTGCCGTGCTGATTCTCACGCTGGTCTTTTACAAGGAGCTCAAGCTCAGCACCTTCGACCCCGTCATGGCGCAGTCGGCTGGCGTGCCCGTGCGGGCAATCCACTACGGGCTGATGGTGGTGCTCACGCTGGTGACGGTCATTTCCCTGCAGACGGTGGGCGTGATCCTGGTGGTCTCCCTGCTGATTACTCCGGCGTCGGCGGCGTACCTGCTGACGAACCGGCTGGGAGTGATGATCGGGCTTTCAGTGGCGATCTCGGCGCTCAGCTCCGTAGTGGGGCTGTTCCTGAGCTATAGCTACAACGTGTCCTCCGGCGTGACGATCGTGCTGACCGCCAGCGCGCTGTTCCTGCTGGCTTTCCTCTTCGCGCCAGGCAAGGGACTGATTGCTCGCTCGCTGGGCAATAAGCCACTGGCCGCGCTGTTGGCCCTCCTGGTGGGCGGTGCCCTCGTGTTCGGGGCCGTGACCTTCTCGACGGAGGAGAAGGCAGACGGTGAGCAGCTGAACGTCGTCACCACCTTCACGCTGCTGGCGGACCTGGTGGAGGAGATCGGCGGCGAGGCGGTGGACGTCCATAACCTCGTGCCGACCGGCACGGACCCGCACGACTACGACCCCCTGCCCGCGGACCTGGATGCGACGAGCGACGCCGACCTGCTGTTCTACAACGGGCTGAACCTCGAGGGCGGTGAGCACGGCTGGCTCGCGAAACTGAAAAACACCGCGGGCCTGGACGATTCCCAGATGGTCGAGGCCACCAAGGGCGTGGAACCGAAGTACCTCAAGGACGAAAAGGGCAATCAGGAGATCAACCCGCACGCCTTCCTGGACCCGACCGTCGGCATCGCGATGGCCGAGAACGTGACCGCGGCGCTGGCCGAGGCCCTGCCCGAGCGTGCCGAGCACATCGAGGAGAAGGGGGCGGAGTACAAGGCCATGCTGGAGAGCATCGACGCCGACTACCGCGAGCAGATCGGTGCGCTGCCGAAGGAGGATCGTGTGCTCGTGGCCAGTGAACATGCCTTCCAATACATGGTCGACACCTACGGCATGGAGCAGCTGTATATCTGGCAGATCGACACGGATGAAAACGGCTCCCCCGCGCAGATCGGACACCTCGTGCGCCAGCTGAAGGACAAGCGCCCGAAGCACCTGTTCGTGGAGTCGAACGTGGATACGCGCCCCATGAAGACCGTCTCGAAGGAGGCCGGGATTCCGATCTTCGACGAGCCACTGCACTCCGATGAGCTCGGCAAGCCGGGCACGGTCGCGGGAACCTACGAGGATTTCCTGCGCAGCAACTTGAAGACCATGATCGCGGGGCTGAAGCGCTAAAACGCGAATGCTCGAGGCCCACATGCGTTGGGCTTCCCCGGTCGCATTCCCGTTACCTTGTGAGTGTCCCCGATAATGGGGATAGTCGCTGGTCCCGGTATGGCTTACCTGCCCTGTAGTTTCCATAATCCGGGGGGTGTTGCCGCCGGGTGCCAGGACTTTCGATGACAGCTGATAGGGACACGGCCAGTTTTAAACTAGGTCTCTTTGTAACGTGGGTGCTTGCAACGAAGGTCATGACACCAGCGACTGGAACAACGCCATACCCATCTCGTTTTCTAGGAGCTCATCATGTCTCCGGAGCATTCCATCGACATATTCCTTGGGTTAGACGTCGGCAAATCTGAACACCACGCCTGCGCCTTAGACCGTGATGGCAACAAGGTCTTCGACAAACCGTTGCCTCAACTCGAATCCGAACTAGCAGGCGTTTTTCACCAGCTTCAGAAGCTTGGCACCGTGCTCGTGATCGTCGACCAACCCAACACCATCGGCGCACTACCGATTGCTGTAGCCCGGGACTGCGGTTGCGAAGTCGGATACCTGCCAGGTCTTGCGATGCGCAAAGCTGCAGATCTCTATCCGGGACGTGCAAAAACAGACAAACGCGACGCATTCATCATCGCCGACACCGCCCGCACAATGCCCCACACGCTACGTGCCGTCGACCGCAATGATGAGGTACTCTCCGCCCTAAAGATGCTGTCCGGCTTCGATGATGACATCGCCCGCGATTGCACTCGCACTGTCAATCGGCTTCGCAGTGTCCTCACCCAGATCTACCCCAGCCTGGAACGAGTTTTTGCTGGTAGCACCCTGACTCGCACGCCGATCCTGGAATTATTGATCCATTACAAGGGACCGCAGGGGCTAAAAAGAGCCGGATACCAACGAGTGTTGAACTGGATGATCAAGCGCACACGTAATGTCCCCACCCCGCTGGTAGACGACATTTTTACAGCGCTGAAAGCTCAATCAGTCACCGTGCCTGGAAGCGATGCCGCCGAGTTAGTAATTCCTCAACTGGCTGCAAACATCCAGGCCCTCAAAGAGCAACGAAACACCATTGCTGAGCAGGTTGAAGAGATGCTCGCTGATTTCCCTCTTTGTGAGGTCTTGATGAGTATGCCCGGAGTCGGCATCAAGACCGCAGCGCAGATCCTTCTTGCGATCGGTGATGGCTCCGACTTCGCTAGTGCTGGCCACTTAGCTGCTTATGCTGGAATAGCACCCGTGACTAGACGATCCGGTTCGTCGATCAGAGGTGAATTCCCGGCACGGTCAGGCAATAAACGACTGAAAAACGCCTTGTTCTACTCCGCATTCGCAGTTATCCGCAGCCACGAACCGTCACGGCGGTATTACGAACGCAAACGCGCTGAAGGAAAACGCCACAACGCAGCAGTCATCTGCCTGGCACGACGCCGATGCAATGTCATCTACGCGATGCTGAAAAACAAGGAGTTCTTCCGCGAAATCCCGCCACGCCCCGTCGCCGCATAAAGCCCCAAAGACGAAGCCGACCAGCACACGCTGGCCGGCTCCTAGGCACGCCTAAGAAACTACTCCCAAGACTGTGCTCGTCAACATCGGTCTGGCACTTGACAAAAACATAGGGACACCCCCCAATGCAGCAGTATTTGCCCAGCCCATCGCCTGCTGCGCTGCGCCGACAACCTGAACGGAACTAGCTCAAAGAATTGGCTCTAGTGTCGCGCACGTTGGGACGGTTGCGTAGTAGAAGCTACCTAGCCGGTGTTTCCTAGCGCACCGTCGGCCGTACTGATTATCCCAACGACTAGGACTTCACTTACACCGTATACGCCCAGTCAGCCGGACTGGAAGCTGGCAAATCTAACCCCCACCGACACGCCGAACCAGACACACATTTTGACCCTTAACCCACCGATAAGACTGCCATGGTCATCATCAATACTCCGCACAACCCGACTGGATCGGTCTTCTCCCGCGCCGCGCTCACCGCGCTTGCCGAGCTCTGCGTGGAGAAGGATCTCCTCGTCTTGGCCGACGAGGTCTACGAGAACCTCACCTTCGGCGATGCTGAACACGTCCATATCGCCTCCCTACCGGGTATGAGCAAGCGCACCATCACGGTCTCCTCCGCCGCTAAGTCCTTCAACTGCACCGGGTGGAAGACTGGCTGGGCCATTGCGGCTCCTAAGCTTCTCGACGGCGTCATCAAAGCCAAGCAATTCACCACCTTCGTCTCCACCACGCCATTCCAGCCCGCCGTGGCCCATGCTCTACGTTATGAACAGGAATGGCTGGACGGCATGGTGGATGAACTTGCAGAGTGCCGCAGCATCCTCGTGGAAGGCCTCAAGCAGCTTGGTTTCCACGTACATGACACCGGCGGTACCTACTACGTGGTTGCCGATATCTCCTCCACCGGCATGACCGGCGTGGACTTCTGCATGCAGCTGCCCGTAACCAAAGGTGTTGCCGCCATCCCCGCTGGCCGCCTTCACGGACAACCCTGAGCCATGGCAGCACAAAGTGCGCTTTGCCTTCTGCAAGCGCCCTGAAGTCATCCGTGAAGCAGTATGGCGTCTAACTGCTGACTCCTAAGAATTCGGGCTCCTAAGCATGCCTCCCCTGTCCTGCGCGTTCTTGTCTTTAACGGCTTTCAGCCCCTACATTCCGGTCTAGCCATTAGGAGAACCGGGTTCTACAATCAGCGCGAGTCCCGAAGCAAGGTCTGCCAGCAACTGCTTCGACGAGTCCACAGGAGCATTGAGGTAGTCGATCGTCAGCCCGTTGACCAGTGCAGTGACAAGACGAGCACCTTGCTCAGGCGACAGTCCTCGGGCCAACTTTCCGAAACGTTGCGCGGCTTCGAGACCTTCAGACACGCGCGCCCGAAACTTCGTCACCTCGGCGTCGTATAAGTCAGCCAGCCATTCGCGCGTCGAGGCAGCAGCTCCCACTATGACCCACACAGCGGAATCTTCGCGCTGGACAGGTCCAATTGGCAAAAGTTCAGCCAAGCGACCGTGGAAGACCGCGTGAAAATCCGTCGCATCGGTTTGGGTAAGGGCCCGCGATTCCTGGCGCTGCAACGACCTGACAAAAGCTTTCGCGATGATGTCGTCCCGTTTACCCATCTGGTACTGGACAGTCCCAGGTGCGACGCCGGCCTCAGTGGCGACATTGCGCACGCTCAGGGCATCGAGGCCCTGGCTGACCATCACTCGAATGGCAGCATCAGCGATCACTGCGGCGGTGCCGGTGATGGTTGTGTTGCGATCAACGGACATGGAGCTCCAATCTTCCGTAGCTCAGATGTGATGAGCCATTAATGAGTGTAGTTGCGCTCACGCATTGCGCCTCATACAATCGTACCAAGCGCGCAATTAATACGAACGTATGACGCGGGATTGAGGCCTTTCACGAAGCTGAGGTCAATCTCCTTGCTAACACCCGACTACCGGAGAACTCCATGTCAGACTTTCTTCCCCTTGCCGGCCTTGCACTCGTAGATAGTCTGAGTGCAGGAACCCTTGTCATTCCTATCGCCCTGATTGTTATCTGGCGACGAGTACGTTTAGGCCTATTGTGAAGTGCCCCGAGTTTTGTTCCTAGGCATTTGCCTTGATTTCTATTATTTCTTGCGGCGGGTTCTGCTTCCAAAAATCGGTTTCCACTTCGACTGGGGTTCGGTATCCCAAGCTTTGGTG
>NZ_JAKRNE010000017.1 GCF_022347205.1 Corynebacterium sp. ACRPO
TAGCTGCAGGGAAACGCCCGGTCCCATTCCGAACCCGGAAGCTAAGCCTGCACACGCTGATGGTACTGCAACCGGGAGGTTGTGGGAGAGTAAGTCACCGCCGACACCAAACAACAAAACACAACAAAATACAGTCTAATGAGAAGGAGACGGTACACCACCGCCTCCTTCTTTTTCACGTTTTGCTATTCTCCTCACCATGGACCAAAAGCAAATTTCTTATGTGGCGGACCAGGTCGAGCAAGGAATTCTTGGACTCGAAGGCGTCGATAAGCTCCTGGCTTATTTGGATAGCTTGCATCCGGATGATTTGGTCGGCGTGGATTTCCTCGTTGACCGCATGTTTGAGGAGGAGCGTAACCAAATCTGGGAGCTCACGGAAACGCTTAAGGAGTTTCTCGCGGATCTAAAGGAATGCCAGAAGTAGTGCAGACGCTTGACGAAGCAACCAACACCCTTGTAAACCCCTCCGGTTTGAATCTGACTGACCCTGACGATTCACGGGCGTACGCCGACCAGGTGTGGCAGGCCGGTGTGCTTTTGAATGTGGCAATTGATGAGCCTCAACACCTGACCAGCCAAGGCGTCAAGTCAATAGAGCCTTACGATGTCTTCCCGGTCGCGCAACGGGCGCTAGAAGAGGTTCTGCTACAGTTGCCGCTGGCTAATGATCCATTTGGGTCCGTGATCTGGAGCGCGGAACGCTTGGCCCAGGAACTACCTCAGGCTGCCCGATTGGCCCAGGTCGACGGGCTGCGCTTAGTCGAGTGGCTTTTGGGCGTTCTTGAATCGCCGTATGCGGAGCAGGTTGATATCGACCCCGTACAGTACGCGGAGGCTTTAGGACCTGCAGGCCTCAAAGAGCTGCGCGAGCGTGCGCAGGGTGAGTATGTCGGTCGTCGGTTAGCGGTGCTTTCCGGTTCTGTCGAGGAGGTATTTCGTACCCACACGGACGGATACGAGCAGCTCATTAGCGGGCTTTCGGAGATCGGCCGGTTCGACCTTGCTTACACGTACTCGGAAGAAGCGATGCGAATCCTCCCCGCTGAGGAAACGTTCAATATTGCTGGTGGTTGGGCCGCGATTACCGACGTCCACTTTCCTCACCGCAGCCCTTACGTCAATGAGCGAGTTTTCGACGCGTTTCCACGGCTTTCGACAGCGAAAGGTCTTTTTGCGGCGGTGGGGGATAGCGTAGTGGAGCACATCGAGGCTCGGCTGTGCGATAAGCCCTGGGATCTTGCAATGTTTCAGTATCAGTGCCTACGCGATCCGCAACGAGCATGGGCGACAGCCTCGGACGCTGGGCTCCAACGCAATGTGGCAGAACAACTTCTTCCGTACCTACCGGACGAGACCATTCCCGTTCTTCTGCAACTTATAGAGGATAAGCTGGAAACAAAAACTGCCTATGGTCGCGAACAAGCGTATGGGTTGCTCGGGAAAGTTCAGAAGGCAGCTGACCTGGCTTCATTTGAGGACTTCTTAGGTCGCCTACAGCGAAAGTTTGCTGACTGCCCTGAAATTCGCAACCAGCTTGCCGACGCCGCCCAACCCTAAACCTTTGCTTTTACCCCCGTTGCTGGTCGTGGCGCGACTCTCGGGATCCCTGCGGATTTAGGGGAGCCTATTCGAACATAAACACCCCCACAGGGGACACATGTCCACCAGCCGGGATACTATAAAGGCACTCATTAGAAAACACATACGAACTTTGTTCTTCTCTGCTGGAGTGCCCCGCCCCATGACTGCCACACTCACCCGACCCGAACCAGATACAACCCTCGACTACCCAGACACCCTCCTCATAGGTGACCACCCCGACATCGATCACCTAGACGATGGTGATGTGCCGGAAGCGTTCTACACCACCAACGCACCCGGCAACCACATCGGCAAAGCCGGCACCTACACACGCAAAACCTCCTGGTTCCTCTACCGCGCCATCCTCCCCCAACTAGACGACGACGTCGATCTGAGCCTCACCAGCCTCGCCAAAGACCTCGGCATCTCCTACAACAAACTCCTAGGCTTCCTGCGCGCCCACTTCCGCATGCGCCAACTACCCCTAGTCACCGAAGTCCAAGGCCAGCACTGGATACTCGACCTGATCAAACTGCGCATCATCGATCGCGAACTCAACAGGCTTGAAGATAACCCAGAGCATCTTGAAGCCATCGACGCCGCACTCGCAGACTTCCTCACCCCCACCACACCCAACCAAACAGTCCCCACCGACGCGGATCTGCGCCGCTTCATCCGCACCTTCATCGACACCCACCTGCGCCCCGAAGACAAAGAACAACAACCCGAACCGCGTCTGCGCATCAACTACAACCCGGATAACACCACCACACTATCTTTGACCTGCGATAGTGCCACCGCCACCATCATCGCCCGCCACATCGACGCCTACACCAACCAGACCACAACCACCGCCGCACAAGCACTCATCGACCTCATCCTCGAAGACACCCACACCAGTGTTGCCATCAACACGTTTACCACCAACCCTGACACCAACCTCGTCTTCCACCCCGGTGCCGGATGGATAAACCTCGACCATGCCCCCACGGACAACACCTTCATCCGCCGACTCTTAGCCGACGAGGTACACTCTTATACCCCCAGCACCGACATCCGCGCCTACACCCAAGGCAGAGACGCTACCTGCCGCTGGCCCGGCTGCACCATCCCCGCCACTAGATGCCAACTCGACCACCGCATCGAATACCACCTCGGCGGGCCAACCAGCCCAGATAATTTAGTCAACCTCTGCCAACACCACCACAACATCAAAACCGACCGCAGAATCCATTACATCCTCGACCCCATCACCGGAACCATCGCCTGGCTCCACCGCGACGGCACCTACCAACTAGACCACCCCACCGGACCACTAGCCACACACCACACCCACTGGAACCACACCTGGGCCCAATACCTCACACACCAACAACAAAGAACAGAAAGGAAGACCTCCGAAGATTAGCGGACGCCGTTAGAATGGGCTGACAGCCTACCGAGGAGGCTGAACTGATGAGCTCACTGGCTGTCATCGCCTTGCCATTTTTTCAGAGTAGGACCCGATCCTTTCTTGATGAGGATCGGGCAGCTAGACGTGCACTGAAAATGCAAGATGGAATTGGCGTGCTCGATTTTGCCGTGGAGGACCCTTCGGAGGATCCAGCCCAAGTATTCTCGGTTGTGCAAGAAGCGCTGGAGATTGCCGTAGATGTGATAGCCAATGCGGATGACTCACTTGGCATGTTAAGTGAGGTTGTTGAAGAGCTTATCGAGCTCCATGCTAAGAGCGCACAGCGCGCCAAGCCTGCGCCAATGGAGCTGGCCGAGTGGTTCATTGATTTCCATGAGAGCAACGGGGTTGATTATTTCGATCTTGACCCTGTTGCATATTCAACGGTCCTCGGAGAAGACGGCCTGGCTCGGGCGCGCGCTTGGACGGAAAACGCAGATGTTATCCGCCGCAAGTATATGGAGAAGCGCTTTGCGGTTTTAGATCAAGACGTCGAAGCAATCATTCGTACGCACTTGGCTGAGGGTAGCTACGCGGTTTATTTCGAAGAGACAGCTAAAGCCTTAGAAGAAATCGGTGAGTATGACGCTGCGTGGGAGTACGCGAAGCGTGGAACCGAATCTGATCCAGATTGGCAGGCGCGGTCCTGCGGGCAATTCTGGGTGGAACTAGCGAGGGATCATTTCCCCGAAAGGGAGGAAGAGGTCGCCCAGATAGTTCTCAACAAGTGGCCGGACCCGCTCCTAGAAGTAATGCTTTATCCAGAAAGGTTTGTGGAGCCCTAGAGAACTAGGAGGTCGAACTTCGTAGCTTTTACGTCGGAAAGGCGCTTGCGGGCGCGCTCGAGACGCTGCCACTGATCTTGGGGGATGGCTTTCCGGGCAATGGTGACGGTTTCGGCGTCGGGGGTGCCCCACGCGATGGGCATAGGGGTGATTTGCTGCCAGTGGTTGTTGTCCGCGCGGCCGGACACAGCGGCGACGGGAACCTTGGTGCCTACGGTGCGCTGAGTGCCGGGAATGGCAGTCACGGTGCGCAGGCAAGCAGCCCAGCGGGGAGCCAGGGAAGGATCCACGTTGGTGTTGACCAGGGCGAGCAGGACCATGTCGCGTTCATTGACCTCAGCGATGACAGCCGGAGCAAGGGGATAGGAGTCATAGAGTTGCTGGGCGGTGCCGACTTTACGGGCGGCGGCGAAGCCGACGATGGCCACCATGATTCCGAAAAGGATCATGCCGAGGCCGATGGTAATGCCCCAGGAAAATCCCCACCAGATGGCCGCGCCGCCGATGATGAGCAGGATGCCCAGCACGAGGCCGGAGATGCGAAGGCGGTTGGAATCGCGCAAGAGCTCGTTATTGGCCTTGGCAAAGGACTCGTCTACGTCGAACTTGAAGATTTTCATTGTTCCAAGTCTAGTGCGTCGATAAGCCGGTAGGCATATCCTTGCTCGGCGAGGAAACGCTGGCGGTGCACGGCGTAGTCCGCATCGAGGCTATCGCGGGTGACCAGCGAATAGAAGAGGGCTTCCTCTTCCTTGGGGCGCAGCAGTCGGCCGAGGCGTTGGGCCTCCTCTTGGCGGGAGCCGAAGGTACCGGAGACCTGGATGGCTAGGGCTGCCTCGGGAAGATCGATGGAGAAATTGGCCACCTTGGACACCACGAGAACAGGAAGTGTGCCGTCGCGAAATTGTTGGAAGAGGCGCTCGCGCTTGGCGGTGGAGGTGGAACCGTCGATAACGGGGGCGTCGAGATGCGCGCCGAGCTCTTTGAGCTGGTCGACATAACCGCCGATGATGAGCGCCTGCTGTGGGTGCCGGGCCAGGATCTTGTCCACCGCATGGAGCTTGGCGGCGGCTTGGGCGGCGATGCGGTAGCGGTCGCGAGGTTGGGCGGTGGCATAAAGCATGCGTTCCTCGGCGTCCATATCCACGCGGACCTCGATGCATTCGGCGGTGGCGATATAGCCGGCCATCTCGAGTTCTTTCCATGGGGCGTCGTAGCGCTTGGGGCCGATGAGGGAGAAGACGTCGCCTTCGCGGCCGTCCTCGCGCACGAGGGTAGCGGTAAGCCCTAGTCGACGCCGCGATTGAAGGTCCGACGTCATGCGGAACACCGGGGCGGGAAGGAGATGGACCTCGTCGTAGATGATGAGGCCCCAGTCGCGGGAATCGAAGAGCTCGAGGGCGCGGTATTCGCCCTTGGTTTTGCGGGTGACCACCTGGTAGGTGGCGATGGTGATGGGTTTGATTTCCTTCTTTTCGCCGGAGTATTCGCCGATTTCGTTTTCGGTCAGGGTGGTGCGGCGCAGGAGCTCGTCGCGCCATTGGCGGCCGGCGACGGTATTGGTGACCAGGATGAGCGTTGTGGATTCCGCCTTGGCCATCGCAGCCGCGCCGACGATGGTTTTTCCAGCGCCGCACGGTAATACGACGACGCCGGAACCGCCGGACCAGAAGGCCTCGGTGGCGTACTGCTGGTAGTCGCGTAGCTGCCAGCCGTCCTGATTGAGGGCGATGGGATGGGACTCGCCATCGACGTAACCGGCGAGATCCTCGGCCGGCCAACCGGCCTTGAGGAGGGCTTGTTTAAGGCGGCCGCGCTCGGAGGGCGGGACGGCGATGGAGTTCTCGTCGATGCGGGCGCCGAGGAGTTTTCCGGTAGCTCCGCGGGTAAGTTCTTCCAGGATGGGCGGCTCATCGGACTCGAGGATGAGGCCGTGGGCCGGGTGGGCGTGGAGGCGGACGCGGCCGTAGCGGGACATGGTTTCGGCGACGTCGACAAGCAGGGCTTGGGGGACCGGAAAGCGGGAGTAGGTTTCTAGGACGTCGACGACCTGCTCAGCGTCGTGCCCGGCCGCGCGGGCATTCCACAGCGCGAGCGGGGTGATGCGGTAGGTGTGCACGTGCTCGGGGGCGCGCTCGAGCTCCGCAAAGGGAGCGAGCGCGGCGCGGGCCTCAGCGGCTTGGGCGTGATCCACCTCGAGCAGGACGGTCTTATCCGACTGCACAATCAATGGTCCGTTCATGGCTCCAGCGTAACGGAGGTGATTCGGTGCAAGGGAAACCGGATGGTAGAGCCATCGGCCGCGCGAGCGTCGATTTGCCCTCCCGCCACGGTCAGCGGGGTGACGGTGCGTTTCTTTTCGTTGCCGTTTTTGTCCGCATAGCCGATGGTGATCGGCCGGGCAGTGCGCGCGGCGGCGTGGACTATGTCGAGGCTGGAAGTAGTAGGGGCGGCGTCGTCGCGCAGGGTGCGCATGGCCTTCGCGATGTCCGGGGAAGCGGTGGCACGACGGGCGGTGGGCGTCGGCAGGGTGGCCGGTTCGGGCGCGACGGTGAGGCTGGCGCCGCTTTCGTCCTCGGCCGCTGGAGAGAGTCCGTGCTCGCGCAGGCGCTCCAGCAGGTCGTGCACCGGCAATTGGGACACCGCTACGGTGGGCGCGAGCAGGCGCAAGGGCGCTGTCTTGAGCGCAATCTGGAGGAGAGCCGGGTCCTCGCTGCGCAGGTAGGACAGCGCTGGGCCGGAGCGCAGGGTGCCATGGCGCTTGGCGACGTCCCCGATGTGGAACTCCAGCGTCTGCGGTACCTCCCCGTGGGCTGCGAAGAAGGCCTGGATTTCCTCCCCAGTCATGCCACGATCGAGCCCGCGGCGCAGGGAAGCGTCCGAGATGCGGTAGACACTGGCCAGGCCAGGGGACTCGAGGTCGGCGACGGATTCGAGCCGCTGGTGGGTCTCCGGATCGAGCGGGCCGGGAACCAGGACGGTCATATCCGCTTGGATGAGGAAGTAATCGACCGTGTCGGGGGTGAGGCGGGTGGCGGCTTCGGGGCCGTCGATAAGCACGCTGGTGGGGCGCTCAAGGGCAATGGCGCCGATCCACTCGGCTTCCGCGCGGAGTTCGGCGATGGTCTCGTCCGAAGTGTGCGTGGCAAAGAGCGGAAAGTGGAAGCGTAGGGACTCCTCGAAGCTGGGCTTCGCCCCGCGCAGGTAGACCTGCAGGACTTTGTCCCTGAAGCCAGGAAGCCGGTCATTGGTGTGCGCTAGCGTGCGGCCTTCCTTGGTCCATGGGGAGGCAGTCCACGCCTCGAGCAGGACCTGCCACTTTTCGGCGAGGCTCGCGTCGAGCCAGGCCTGGGCTAGCTCCGTTGGCGCGAGGAAATTGCCGTCGGAGTTTTTCGGTTCGCCGCGGCTGAGCAGGCGGGCGCTCATGCCGAGCTCAATGAGGCGACGCAGCTCTCCTTCATCGATAGTGAGGGTTTTGCTCAGGTTGGTGAGTTGGCGAACGCCGACGGTCTTGTCCTTGAGCAGTTCTATCGGCCGTGCGCCTAGGGCGTCAATGACGCGCTGCATGCCGCGCACAGCGGAAAGGCCGGCCGCGGTACCGGCATCATCGGCCTTGGAATCCGGGGCGGGGGATTCGGTGATTCCCTCTACTGGGATTGGGGCGGTGGGCTTGCCGTTGAGCGCAAGGTGCACGGCGCGCGGCAGGCGGACGGTGGTGGCGTCCACGCGCTGGAGCAGCTGCTTGGCGATGAGCCGCGGAATCGGCCGGCCCGGATCCGCATCGATGGCCGCATCTCGCGTGGTACCCAGGCCATTGGAGCGCGATAGGGTCTCGAGGACCTTCCGTTCTTCGTCCGGCAGCTCGGCGATGTCCTCCGGGCTGACCTGAACCTGGTCGAGGAGGGACCAGCCCGTGGGAAGGGCAGGCATGACCTCGGGTGGGATGAGGATGTTGCCGTAGGCTAGGCCGCGCTCCTTGAGCTGGCGGGTGATATTCGGATTAAGGTCTTCTACCTCTTCGAGTTCTCCTCCGCGGCGCGCGATGTCTTCGATTTCCGCAAGCTGCCGTGCAGTGCAGTTCATTAAAGCCCGAGCGATGGAGGTGCGCAGGAGCAGGCGGGTAGCGAGCGCGGCGATGCTCGGGGGTAGCGGATTGAGCACATCCGGCCGGTTGCGGAGGATGGTGGCGAGCTCTTCTTCCTCAAGGGAGGCGAGCCACGTGCGGAAATGCGGGAGGTGGGAAGACTGAGGCATGATGTCACCCCAGTTTAGTTATCGTTTGAGTTACGTTTTTGCGCAAGGTTTGAAATAATAAGGGCTATGTCGAATCAGAAGAAGGGTCACGTTTCCCCGGCTTGGCCGAAGAACGAAAATCGCGAGCACGCAATCACGGAAATCTCTGCGCCTTTTGCTGGTGCGTCCAGCCCCTACGGCGATGATCTGATCTTGCCGATGCCGGCAGAGAAGCTGAACTACGTTCACCCTTATACTCGCATCAATCGCTAGAGTATTTCCCCGCCTTGGTGCGGGGATTTTTCTTCCATACAAAAAGGGCCCATTGCTATTGCAAAGGGCCCTTTATCGCTATGTCTTAGCGGGTGATGTTCTCAATCATCTGCGCAATCGGGTCGATGACGTTGCGGTTGGCAGAGTAGAAGTTGTTGAAGTCGTGGCGGTTAGCCTTGTACAGCTCGGTGAACTGCGCAGGCAGTGCCAGGCCGTAGGAGTTAGCGGCATTCTTGATGGTGTTGTACAGAGCATCAACAGCCAGCTCGTCGGACTTCTGAGCGGCAGCCTGCTTTACCGGAGCCGGTGCCTGGGCCGGAGCCTTAGGGGCAGCGGACGGAGCAGTGCGCTGGGTCGGAGCGGAGTTCAGGCCGAGGGAAGCGGAGCAAGCCGGCCATGCGCCCCAGCCCTGGGAAGCAAGCACGCGCTCAGCGACGACAATCTGCTGCTCGCGGGTAGCCTGGTCAGCGGTAGCAGCGAACTGGCCGCCACCATTGGCCTGCCAGGTCTGCGGGTTGAACTGCAGCCCGCCCTGGTAGCCGTTGCCGGTGTTGATGTGCCAGTTGCCGCCGGACTCGCACTGTGCCAGGCGGTCCCAGTCGGAATCTGGGGCAGCGGATGCGGTCGGTGCCATGATGGCAGCGGCGGCGCCGAAGGCGACGGTGCCGGCGGTGAACTTAGCGGCCATACGGTTCTTAGCGGAGTGGCGTCCCATGTAGTTAGTCCTCTCTGTGTGCCCGCATTAAGTGCAAAAATATGTACCAAAAAGAAAGGGCGGGCGAGGGCAACTTTCTTAACGGCTCTTAAGTGTCTGGAGGACAGCGTAGCGGTTTATAACGAAAGTGTCACGTTATGGGCACTAAACGGGAAAGAAATGGGACAAATGTGGTGGGTGAGGGGGTGTTTTTGCAGGTGAGCAATAATCTGTGATCTGTGTCATGTAACGCGGGTGTGTCGCGGCAGAGTGCGCGACTTCTGTTGTTTTGACCAGGCGGCTAAAATAAAGATTTTCCCCTAGAGAAGAGGTGGGTACCTATGCCTATTGGCAAAGTGAAGTGGTATGACGCCGAGAAAGGTTTCGGTTTCGTCAGCAACCCGGGCGATGAAGACGTTTATGTTGGCCGCAACGTGCTGCCCAAGGGAGTAGAGGAACTGTTCCCCGGCCAGCGCATCGACTTCGACTTCGCGGCCGGGCGCCGCGGTCCGCAGGCGCTGCGGGTCAAAGTATTGGATAAGCCGCGTCGCCGCACCCCGGCCCGCAAGCCGGAAGAACTCGGCAGCATGGTCTCTGACGTGATGACCTTGCTGGAGTCGCAGATTCAGCCGGTGCTCAATTCCGGCCGCTACCCGGAGCGCAAGACTGGGCGCCAGGTAGCAGAAATCCTCCGCGCAATCGCGAAGGATTTGGATAGCTAATCAGAAGCCTTCGTGGATTCCTCCGCGGAGGCTTCTCGTTCTTTATCGGTCATCGTGGTCAGCGACCACACGGTGGCCAAGGGAGTTTCGTCACCGTTGTCATCGGTGCCGATCATCATGGAGGAAATCTCCACCACCTTGAGGCGGGGGCGCTTGCCGGTAGAGGCCTTGATGGGGTCTACCGAGCCGGGGATCGATACCTCGGTGGTCTCGTTCGCGCCGTGTGCGGTTTCATCGTTGGCGGCGGGGTCATCGTAGATGGAAAGAATCTTCCACTCGTGGTCGGAGATTTCTTCGGGAATATCGAGTTTGAGGGTGTCATCATCCCCCACGGTGAGGTTCGGGACCTCGCCTTCCGGGCATTCGGTGCCGGGCTCGCATGCAATGTACGGGGCGACGTCGATGGACTTATCGCCCACGGAGGCGGTGACCGTGATGTCGCGGGGATCGGGACCCGGGCGCTGGTTCCACCAGTTTTGGAAGATCACCACGGCGGCGACGATGACCGCCACGACCACGATGAGGGCCAAGATCTGCAGCAGCGACTTTTTCCTTGCTTCCTTACGGGTTGCCATGGGCCTTTACCTTACTCGAACGTGGAAGAGTTCTTCCCACCGCTTGCCGGTAAGCCAGAACTCATCGCCTGTGATGTGCGCGATGCCGTTGAGGACATCATCGGGGTCGGTATAGCGGGACTTATCAATCGCGTCGGTTGCGATGACGGCGGTCACGCGGCCGGTGGAGGGATCGATACGGTAGATGTTGTCATCCATCCAGACATTGGCGTAGACGGCATCGCCTACGCACTCGAGTTCATTGATGTCCTCGAGGGGCTTTCCCTCTAGGGTGACGTCGGTAGTGGAGCGCTCCGCAAAGGTCTCGGGGTCCATGTGCCGCAGGGTCGCGGAGCCATCGGACATGAGGAGAACCTCGCCGGTATTGCACAGGCCCCAGCCCTCGCCCGTGAAGGTGGCGGTATCTACCTGGCGTAGGTCGTGGTCGTATTTCAGGGCCTGGCCGGACTTCCAGGTTAGCTGCCAGATGGAATCGCCGGCTTGGGTGATGCCCTCGCCAAAGTAGCTGCTATCCAGGCGCGTTTCGGCCAAGGTTTCGCCGGTTTCGGGGGAGAAGCGCTCCAAGCGGGATTCTCCCCATTGGCCGGTGCCCAGGAGCAGGTTGCCGTCCGGATCGGTTTCGAGGCCCTGCGTAAAGGAATTGGGTGGCAGGGAAGCGGTGCCGAGAACCTCGACGGAGAGGTGCTCTACTTCGGGTTCAGCTGGGGTAGAGGAACAAGCGACGAGGGCGCAAGGCAGAAGAATGCAGGCGGCGCGGGAAAGAAACGACATGCACCATATGTACCACCGGGTGCGCTCCATAATGAATAATGAGGGGCGTGAGTAAGCGAAAAGCAAATCCGTTGATCGATTCCCGCGCCGTGCGCATCGCGCGCGAGGCGTTGGATGAGGTGGGGGAAGGGGGCGTCGGCAAGCATATCGGCGTCGCCGGGATGGGCCGAAACGTTGCTACCCACCGATTTGAAGCAGAAATGCCTGGATACCCCGGCTGGGAATGGCAGGCGGTGCTCGCCTGCGCGGAGGGATCGCGCTACGTCACCGTCAATGAGGTAGCGCTGGTGCCGGGCGGGGAGGCCCTGCAGCCGCCGGAATGGGTGCCCTATGAGGACCGCGTGCGGCCCGGCGACCTTGGCCCCGGAGACCTGATGCCACCGGCCGTGGATGATTCCCGCCTGGACGGGGATAACCTATCCACGTCCGGCCTGGAAGACGCCAAGAAGCGCTGGCGCACCGAGTTCGGCCCAAATACGGATATGGCGGCCAAGGTGCGACTGCAATGCCGCACCTGTGCGTTTTATGTGCAGCTGATGGACAACTACGGCGTCTGTGCCAATGAGTACTCGGCGGACGGCCGGGTGGTGCACTCGCGCTATGGCTGCGGTGCGCATTCGCAGACGCGCGTGCGGGAAGAAAAGACCCCGGAAGTGGCCTTCGATGATGAAAAGCCCATCTTCCAGGATTTTGAAATCGAGGATTAAGGCAGCAGACTTATGGCGTAAGACTCGCTGTACGTGAAAGGCGCAGGCGTTGAAAGCCACTCTCGATCGCTATTTCCATATCTCTGAACGTGGTTCCTCCATTGGAACCGAGCTACGCGCGGGAACGGTCTCGTTCTTCGCCATGGCCTATATCATCCTCTTGAACCCGCTCATCCTTGGTACTACCGAGGATGCGGAAGGCTACGCGCTGGGCGTGCCACAGGTCGCCGCCGCCACCGCGCTGGTCGCCGGCGTCATGTCCATCCTCTTCGGTGCCATTGCCAAGTATCCCTTCGCCATGGCCGCCGGCCTCGGCATGAATACCTTCGTGGGCGTGAGCATGGTCGCCACCAGCGGGCTGACGTGGCAAGAATCCATGGGCCTGGTGGTTATCGAGGGCATCATCATCGTCCTGCTGGCCATTTCCGGTTTCCGCACCGCCGTCTTTGACGCCATCCCGCAGTCCATGAAGGCGGCGATGGGCGTGGGCATCGGCATGTTCATCGCCATGATTGGCCTCGTGGATGGTGGCTTTGTCACCCGCGTGCCGGACGCTGCGAATACCACCGTGCCGGTGGGGTTGGGCATCAATGGTTCGATTTCTACCTGGCCGGCGCTGGTTTTTGTCATCGGCCTCATTATTTGTTCCTTCATGGTCATCCGGAACGTGCCGGGCGGGCTTTTTATCGCCATCGTGCTGACCACTATCATCGCGTTTATTATCCAGGCGTTGACCGGCTCCGAGGATTGGGGCATGGCCGCGCCCGTGAAGCCGGAGGCGCTCGGCGGCATTCCGGATCTGTCCATCGTGGGCGATGTGAACCTGGTGGGCGCCTTTACCAAGATCGGCGTGGTCTCTACGGTGCTGCTGATTTTCACTCTATTGCTGACCAACTTCTTTGATGCGATGGGCACCATGACCGGCCTGGGCAAGCAAGGCAAGCTTGTCGACGCCGACGGTAACCTCCCCGATATGAAGAAGGCCCTCGTCGTCGAAGGCTTCGGCGCCGTGGCCGGCGGCCTGGGCTCTGCTTCTTCCAATACCGTCTTTGCGGATTCCTCCGCCGGCATTGCCGATGGCGCCCGCACCGGCCTGGCCAACCTCATGACCGGTGTGCTGTTCCTCGCCGCGATGTTCTTGACGCCGCTGTATGAAATCGTGCCCATCGAGGCCGCCTCCCCAGTGCTGGTCATCGTCGGCGTAATGATGGCCGCGCAGCTGACCGAGATCCGCTGGACCAAGATGGAGATCGCCATCCCCGCCTTCCTGACCATCGTGACCATGCCGTTTACCTATTCCATTGCCAACGGCATCGGCGTGGGCTTCATCTCCTTCGCGCTCATGTCCACCTTCGCCGGCAAGGCCAAGGACGTGCACTGGATCATGTGGCTCTTGGCTGGCCTCTTCGTGATTTTCTTTGGCATGGATCCGATTTCCAATGCCATCGGCTAGCCTAAGGGCATGCTGATTACTGACCCCACAGACCCTCGCCTGGACGATATTCGGAACCTCAACAAATCCGATAAGTCCGGCGAGGGTCTCGTCATTGCTGAGGGCCCGCTGGTGGTCTCCCGGCTGGCCGAATCCCGGTTCCCCATGCGCTGCCTTGTGGGCTTTCCCAAGAAGGTGGAGGCCTATATTTCCGAGTATGGCGAACCCGAGTGCCCCATCTACGAGGTCTCTCGCGAGACCCTAGCGGAGGTGGCCGGCTTCGATATGCACCGCGGGCTGGTCGCCGCCGCGGATCGCGCCCCGGAGCCGGAGGTGGGCGAGATCCTAGAGACCGCAAAAACCATCGCCGTGCTCGAGGGCGTGGGAGATCATGAAAATATCGGCGCCATCTTCCGCCATGCCGCCGGCATGGGCGTGGATGCGGTGCTGCTGGGCTCCGGTGCCGCGGATCCGCTCTACCGGCGCTCGGTGCGCGTGTCTATGGGGCACGTGCTGCGCTTGCCCTTTGCCCATTTAGAAGGCGGGTTTACTACCTGGCAGCGTTCCTTGCAGGCGCTTGCCGACGCCTCCTTTACCCTCATTTCCTTAACCCCCAACCCCCACGCGGTGCACTTGGCCGAGGCCATGCATGGCCTAGATAAGGTGGCGATGCTCGTCGGCGCGGAAGGCCCCGGCCTTACCGAACACGCAATGAAGGCCACCGATATACGCGCACGCATACCGATGGCCCCTGGCACCGATTCTCTTAATGTGGCGACCGCCGCCGCCATTTCCTTTTATGAGCGCCAGCGCTCCTTGAGCGACCTAAACGTCTGAGCGCTCCAATTGCCAATGAGCGAGCCCAAGTGCTTGGCGGTGGAGATAATTTCCTCGCCGGTGGATTCCGGCTCGGCGTTGTGATCCTCGTAGTCATCGTAATCGTTGAGCCCCAGCTTATTGGCCGATTGCGCCGCTAGCTCGCCAACGGTCCGCTTGGGCTTCCGCGGGTCGATTTTCGGCTCTGGGCGGCCATCGACCGCGTAGCCCACGACGTCGAGATCAGGGCCCTCGTACCCGACCTCAATGCCAAGCCAGTATTCTTGGGCCGCTTCCATGATGCCCTGCGGCTCGAAAGGCAGGGAGATTCCGCCCAGCGGCTCGTATTTTTCGCCCGCCCAATAAGGAGCCTCGAAAGGTTCGGGCAAGCCGGTGTCTTCATAAAGGTGCTCGCGGGTAGCGCAAAGGCAGCGCTTGAGCTCGCCGCCCTCCCAGAGCGCAAAGCCGGCGTAGCCTTCCTTCTCGTTGCTTGCCAGCGCGATAACCCGCTGGGCGGGCACCGCGTTGAGCAGCGTGTCCGGCAGCTGAGAGAGGAGGACAGAGTCGCCTTCACACACCGTTTGCACCACAGTGATGCCGGGGTAGCCGCCGATATAGTACTCGTTCGGATCCGTCTGCGCGGAGCGATTGAGCGGGAATTGCCCAATCGGTGTGACCGGGAAAGTGGGATCTAGCTGGGCGAGGAACTTCCGCCCAAAGCCGCGGTCTGCCTTGGGCTCGGTCTTCAACACCTCTTCCGCATTGGGTTGAGAGATGTACCAGAGAGTAAGTACTGCGTGAGAGATGTCCACGATTAGTCCCTAGGGCGCTTGGTATTGGAACGAACGCCGAGCAGCACGTCCTCCCAATGCGGGGTGACGGCCTTGCGGCGGCGCTTGGCGGGCTTTTCTTCCGGCGAGGGGTTTTGCAGGAACTCCTCTTCCTCCGGCTCTTCCGGAGGGGTGGTCGGCGCGGTGAGGTCGGTGACGTTGCTGGGCTGGTCGCCGTCGATAGCTTCGTCATAGCGGCCGCTGCCCAGCGAGGTCAGCGAGCGCACCGGCTGCACGAAATCCGGGTCTGTCAGGTCGGCGGCCACCGAGTTGCGAGCCTCCACCGTGGCA
The DNA here is from genome assembly GCF_022347205.1 of Corynebacterium sp. ACRPO. Taxonomy (GTDB): domain Bacteria; phylum Actinomycetota; class Actinomycetes; order Mycobacteriales; family Mycobacteriaceae; genus Corynebacterium. The sequence continues at coordinate 15,167 of NZ_JAKRNE010000017.1, forward strand.
GGCGAGGACATGGACTGCTTGAAGTACCACTCGGCCTCGTTCTCGGACAGGCCGGCCTTCCACGTCACGCGCACGATCCAGGCCTCGCCCTGGTGGCGGTAGGCGTCCCAGCTGGACTCGGAGAGCGAGTGTCCGCGGGCGGCAAAGGCGGTGGCCAGAACCTCCCACAGGGTGAGTTTGGCCGGTCCGTCCTCGCGGACGGGGTGTGCCTGCTTGGCAATCTCCGCGATGCGGTTGCGCTCCAGCATGACCGGGTAGGCGAAGGGCTCGATGCGAGATTCGGTCACGCCCATTTCTTCTGCCAGCTCCGCCGCGGAGGCGCCGGCGCGAATGCGGTTTTGGATCTCCGCCGGGCGGATCTTTGTCTCTTCCACCGGTTCCGGCTTGGCGGGCTTGGCCAGGCTGATGGCCGGAGCCGCCGGTTCCTCTTCGGGGGTTTCCTCCTGCTCGCCCCGCAGGGCCTCGCGCAGCTCATCGGTGATGGAGAGGAAAAACTCTTCGCCGTCTTCGGTGCGCAGCACCAAAGAGGTTTCGGTCGACTCGCTGTCAACTGGGAACAGCTCGCGCATAATAGGGCGCTCCTTTTGCCTATCGACGGCGGACATATCTGTGATGCATTCAACTATAACGTGAAAATGCCCCGCGGCCTGCGAGGCGGCGGGGCATGTTGGGGTGATGCGCTAATTCGCATCCAAGACGTAGTCGATGCACTGGGTCAGCTTGACGATATCGGCCGGATCAATAGCCGGGAACATGCCGATGCGCAGTTGGTTACGGCCCAGCTTGCGGTACGGCTCCACGTCCAGGATGCCGTTGGCGCGCAGGGTGGCGGCGAGCGCTGCGGCATCGACGGACTCGGCGAAGTCGATGGTGCCCACCACGAGAGAGCGGGACGCAGGCTCTGCGACGAAGGGAGTGGTCTCCGGGCGGGATTCGGCCCAGTTATACAGCGTGGTGGAGGATTCCGTGGTGCGCTCAACCATGCCGTCTAGGCCGCCGTTGGCGTTCATCCACTGGACCTGGTTATCCAGCATGAGCAGGGTGGCGATGGCCGGGGTGTTATAGGTCTGGTTCTTGCGCGAGTTTTCTACCGCGGTCTGCAGGTTGAGGAAGTTGGGAATATAGCGCTCGGAGGCGTTGATTTTCTCAATCCGCTCCAGCGCGGCGGGGGACATGGCGGCGAGCCACAGGCCGCCGTCGGAAGCAAAGCACTTTTGCGGCGAGAAATAGTAGACATCCGTATCGGAGGTGTGCACGGGCAGACCACCCGCGCCGGAAGTGGCGTCCACGACCACCAGCTGTTGATCATTGCGGGGGTGCGGGCGGGTGACTTCTGCCATCGCACCGGTGGAGGTTTCATTGTGTGCCCAAGCGACGACGTCCGCCTCCGCGGAGAGTTTGCGTGGGTCGGGCGCCGTGCCCACTGGGGACTCCACGATGGATGGGGCATCGAGCCAGGGTGCACCCGCGGCGGCCTTGGCAAATTTAGTGGAAAACTCGCCAAAGGTGAGGTAGGCGGAGTGGCGTTCAATGAGCCCGAAGGTGGCAGCATCCCAGAAGGCAGTAGCGCCGCCCAGAGAAAGGACAATCTCGTATCCCTCTGGCAGGGAGAAGAGATCGCTTAAACCTTCACGCACCGAACCTACGAGGTTCTTCACTGCCGGCTGGCGGTGAGAAGTGCCCATGACCGCGGGGTCAATGGCCGCAAGCTGGTCGGGGCGAACCTTGGAGGGGCCGCAGCCAAAGTGGCCGTCGGCAGGCAGGAGGTCGGTGGGCAGCGTAAGTTCTGGAGTGCTCATGCGTGCAAGTGTAGAACAGTTCCGGTCGAACGGCAGTTATTTTAGGTGACCGAAACTTGTAGGCGGCGTCACAAAGTTTGCTAAAGTGTGAAGAGGTATCAAGCTAACTTCCTTAAGTTAGTGCTTAATAATGACTCTTCACATAGAGAAAGGAACTTCCGTGGCTTCTGAAGACAACAAGGTAGTGCTCCAGTACCCAGGCGGCGAGTACGAGATGGACATCAAGCAGTCCACCGAGGGCGACTCTGGCTTTGACATCTCCAAGCTCCGTAACGAGACCGGACTCGTTACTTTCGACCCTGGTTATACCTCCACCGGTTCCACCGAGTCCAAGATCACCTTCATTAACGGTGAAGAGGGCATCCTGCGTCACCGCGGCTACGATATCGCGGACCTTGCGGAAAACGCTTCCTTTAACGAGGTTTCCTATCTGCTGATCAAGGGTCATCTGCCTAACGAGGAGGAGCTCGGCCACTTTAACCGCGAAATCCGCCACCACACCCTGTTGGATGAGGACTTCAAGGCCGCGTTCAATATCTTCCCGCGCAACGCGCACCCAATGGCCGTGCTGGCTTCCTCCCTTAACATTCTTTCCGCGTACTACCAGGATCAGCTCAACCCGCTCGACCCGGAGCAGCTGGATAAGGCCACCGTCCGCCTGCTGGCTAAGGTTCCAATGCTGGCTGCGTATGCTTACCGTGCTTCCCAGGGCAAGCCTTATATGTACCCGGATAATAGCCTGAACGCCCGCGAGAACTTCCTGCGCATGATGTTCGGCTACCCCACCGAGGAGTACGAGGTGGACCCGGTTGTAGCTAAGGCCCTGGATAAGCTGCTTATCCTCCACGCTGACCACGAGCAGAACTGCTCCACCTCCACCGTGCGCATGATTGGTTCCGCTCAGGCCAATATGTTCGTCTCCATCGCCGGCGGCATTAACGCCCTGTCCGGTCCGCTGCACGGCGGTGCAAACCAGGCCGTTCTGGAGATGCTGGAAGATATCCAGAACAACCACGATGGTGACGCTACTGACTTCATGAACCGCGTGAAGAATAAGGAAAAGGGCGTTCGCCTCATGGGCTTTGGCCACCGCGTGTACAAGAACTACGACCCGCGCGCGGCCATCGTCAAGGACACCGCCCACGAGATCATCGAGCACTTGGGCGGCGACCCAATGCTGGATCTGGCCATGAAGCTGGAAGATATTGCGCTGAATGACGATTACTTCGTCTCCCGCAAGCTCTACCCGAACGTGGACTTCTATACCGGCCTGATCTACCGCGCCATGGGCTTCCCGACGGACTTCTTCACCGTCCTCTTCGCCATCGGCCGCCTGCCGGGCTGGATTGCACAGTACCGCGAGCAGCTGGAGATCAACACCAAGATCAACCGTCCGCGCCAGATTTACACCGGCGAGTCCCTGCGTAAGGTCACCCCGCGTAGCGAGCGTTAAAGCGCTCTGCGGTCTGCCTAATTAAGCCGAATCGGGTGGTAGCACCTATAATAGGTGCAGCTCGGTTCGGTTTTTAATGCGACCGCACGAACAAACTAGATTTCCCAAGGAGAATAATCCCCATGGATAAGCCTGTTATTGAAGCCCAGTCTGGCCCAGCGCCGACCGACCTTGTTGTAGAAGACATCGTCGTCGGCGACGGTGCTGAGGCGCAGCCTGGTGCCGTAGTGGAGGTCCACTACGTCGGCGCTGAATACGAGACCAACCAAGAATTCGATTCCTCGTGGGACCGTGGCCAGTCCATCGAGTTCCCGCTGACCGGTCTCATTGCCGGCTGGCAAGAGGGCATCCCGGGAATGAAGGTGGGCGGTCGCCGCAAGCTCATCATCCCACCGGAAAAGGCCTACGGCCCCGCAGGTGGTGCGCACCCGTTGTCCGGCCGTACCTTGGTCTTTATTATTGACCTCATCCGCGCCGACTAAAAGCGCTCAGCCCCAGGGTTCGCCCTGGGGTGTCGTCGTTTTCGGCGCGGCTGAAAAAACTGCGGCACAATGGAGGGCATGACTGTGCCAACCGTAACTTTCAATGATGACCGCGAAATGCCCCAGCTGGGCTTGGGTACGTACAAGCTATATGACGAGGAGTGCATCCGCGTCATTCGCGAGGCCATCGATTTGGGCTACCGCCACTTCGATACCGCCACGCTCTACAAGAACGAAGAGGCGGTAGGCACCGCCCTGAAGCAGGCTATGGATGCCGGCGATGTCACTCGCGATGAGCTCTTTATTACCTCCAAGGTGTGGCACTCCCACCAGGGTGAGCACAAGGTGGAAGAAGCATTCCAGCAGTCGCTAAAGGATCTGCAGCTGGACTACCTCGACCTGTACCTCATTCACTGGCCGTGGCCGCAGGGTGGCCTGTACAACGAGACCTTTGAGGCTATCGCCCGCCTGCAGGGTATGGGTCAGATTGCGTCCATCGGTGTGGCCAATTTCTACGAAGACGTGCTCAAGGACCTCATTTCCACCACCGGCATTTCTCCGGTGCTCAACCAGGTGGAGATCCACCCGGGCTTTACCCAGTCCAGCCTGCGCGCCTTCCATCACGATAATGACATCGTCACCGAGGCATGGGCCCCGCTGGCACGTGGCGTTGTGCTCAACAACCCCGCAATCGAGCAGGCTGCTGCTGACCACGAGGCCACCGAGGGACAGGTAGTACTGTCGTACCTCATGTCCAAGGACATCTCCGTCATTCCGAAGTCCGCGCGCACCGAGCGCTTGAAGGAAAACTTGGCCGCCACCGAGCTGGAGCTCACGGCGGAGGAAGTATCCGCCATTGACGCCCTGGAGGGCCAGGAGGGCTTTGGCCGCATGTTCAATGACCCACGCGAATTCCCAGGCAACGAAGAGTAACGTCAACCGCAGATGAAGCCCCCTCATGGGGGCTTTTTCTTTTGCCAAGCGGCTGTTAACAATCTTTACAGGGGGTAGAAAATTCTTCCCGCGGGGGTAGTTTGCTAAAGATGTTATTCCAGTTCAGTGAAGCCTATGGGGTTGAAAGGGTGGGGGAGTGGAAGGTTTTCTTGGCAGAGTTTACAACCTTGCAGAAAATGTTCTGTAACTTACAGGACAACGCTGATAGTGAGCAGTGACACACTATCTCGTGTGACCTAAGTTCCTCTCACCCAAGGAGACGATGCTCTATGAGTGACGTAGCTGCAACTCCTGTCTCGCGCCGCGAACCCACCGGTAGCGAGTTCATCGCGATGCGCGACTCCGCCAAATTCGGCGAGCTGCGCCGCACCTACCGGAGTTTTACCTTCCCTATGACCGTGGCCTTCTTCGTGTGGTACGTGGTCTACGTTCTTGCCGCCGTGTTCGCCCCTGACTTCATGGCAACCGAGCTCGGCGGCGGCTGGAACATCGGCCTAGTCTTCGGCCTTGCCCAGTTCCTCACCACCTTCATCATCACGTGGATTTACGTGAAGTACGCCAATAAGAATATCGAGCCGAAGTCGGCCGCCATCCGTGAAGAACTGGAGGGCATCTAATGACTACCACCACCCTTGCCGCCGAGTCTTCCGCCGGCAACCCCATCCTGAATATTTCCATCTTCGCCATCTTCCTCATCGTCACCATGGCGGTGGTGCTGCGCGCCGGCAAAACCACCAAGGAAGCCTCGGACTTCTACACCGGTGGCGGCAGCTTCTCCGGACGCCAGAACGGCCTGGCGATCTCCGGTGACTACCTCTCCGCCGCATCCTTCCTAGGTATCGTCGGCGCGGTGGCGCTCAACGGCTACGACGGCTTCTTGTACTCGGTGGGCTTCTTCGTCGCCTGGCTGGTAGCACTCATGCTCGTCGCCGAGCCCATGCGTAACGTCGGCCGCTTTACCATGGCGGACGTCCTATCCTTCCGCCTGAAGCAGAAGCCCGTGCGCGTGGCGGCGTCCATCGCCACCCTTTTTGTCACGCTTTTCTACCTCATCGCGCAGATGGCCGGCGCCGGCTCGCTGGTGGCCGTGCTGCTGGATATCCACGACTTCAAGTGGCAGGCTCTCGTCGTGGGCATTGTGGGCGTGCTCATGATTGTCTACGTCCTGGTCGGCGGCATGAAGGGCACCACCTACGTGCAGATGATTAAGGCCGTGCTTCTGGTCGCCGGCGTGGTCATCATGTGTTTCTTGGTCTTCATTGCCCTGCGCGGCGGCTTTAGCACCCTGTTTAATAACGCCATCGACATGCACGCCGCCTCTGAGCAGATTAAAGAGAAGGGCTACGAGGCCAAGGACATCATGGCCCCGGGCCTGAAGTACGGCGCCACCACTGCCACCAAGCTGGACTTTATCTCCCTGGGCATTTCCCTGGTGCTCGGCGTGGGTGGCCTGCCGCACGTGCTGATGCGCTTTTACACCGTGCCTACCGCTACTGAGGCGCGCCGCTCCGTTACCTGGGCGATCGTTATTATTGGTGCTTTCTACCTCATGACCCTGGTCCTGGGCTACGGCGCAGCTGCACTGGTCGGGCCGGACCGCATCCTCGCCGCGCCGGGCGGGGCCAATGCTGCGGCACCGCTACTCGCAATGGAGATCGGCGGCTCCATCTTCATGGCGATTATTTCCGCCGTGGCCTTCGCCACCGTGCTCGCCGTGGTGGCTGGCCTGGCCATTACCGCCTCTGCGTCCATCGCGCACGATATCTACCACGCGGTTATCCGCAACGGCGAGTCCACCGAGGCTGAGCAGGTCCGCGTCTCCCAGACCACCGTGGTGATCCTTGGCATCGTCTCCATCATCTTGGGCATCCTGGCCATGACCCAGAACGTGGCCTTCCTGGTCTCCCTGGCGTTTGCGGTGGCGGCCTCCGCCAACCTGCCGACCATCCTGTACTCCCTGTACTGGCGCCGCTTCAACACCGCGGGCGCGGTGGCCTCCATGTACACCGGCGTGGTGTCCTGCCTGGTGCTCATCTTCTTCTCCCCGGCAGTCTCCGGTTCTGAGAGCTCCATGTTCCCAGGTGCGGACTGGGCCATCTTCCCGCTTTCCTCGCCGGGCTTGGTCTCCATTCCGCTGTCCTTCTTTGTCGGCTGGTTGGTCTCCATTATGACCCAGCCGGACAACTTTGAGGAGCTTTCCGCAGAGATGGAGGTTCGCTCGCTTACTGGCGTGGGCGTGGAGGCACCCGTGCAGCATTAATTGCTTGAAAAGTGCACAGACCCGGTAATGTGGTTGGACGTGCTTAGAACGTCCGTGACCCGCAAGGCGGCATCAGTTAAGGCTGGTGCCGCTTTGGCCGTATGCATGCTCGCCTTGACCACCACCGCGTGCAGCAATAGCGAGCGCGAAAGCGACGCGCTTGCCGACGCCCCTTTAAAAGCAACAGACACCAACCGCGACGTCCCACCGGAAACCAATGAGTTCCTCGAGGGCGATGAGGGTCATTCAATTACCTACATCCGCCTGCACGATGGCATGCATATGGGCTCTGCCTCGGAGCACGAGGCCCGCCCGGCGCTAAGCCTTATCAAGCTCTATATCGCCACCTACGTAATGGAAAAGGGCGAGTACGAGGACAAATACGAGGCACTGGATATGATCGCTAGCTCCTCTGATAAGTCCGCCGAAAACCTCTTTGATAAATACCCGGATTCCATCGACACGATTGCGGATGAATTCAATCTCGAATCCACCAAGGCCGGCGAGCAGTGGGGCTACTCGCAAACCTCCACGTATGACGTCGCCAGCTTCATCTCGCAGCTCATCGACCGCGATGAAACCCACCCGGTGCTCGTAGCCATGGCGCATGCTGATCCCATCTCGGAAGATGGCTACCGCCAGGATTATGGCACCGCCAAGCTCTCCAACGTGGTGGGCAGCAAGTGGGGCTGGTCCAATGACAAGTCCATTAATTCCTCGGTCTCCTTTGGTGAGAACTTCGTCGCCGCCGCCTCCATTACCGGCTCCTCCGATGACCTCACCGACTACGTCAAGGACGAGGTGACCGGCAAGAATCTGGGCAAGGCCACCGAGCGCTTCCTTAAGTACAAAGACGGCGAGGACGTTCCACCGATCGAGACCTCCACTTCAGAGACCCCCACCACGTCCTCCAACAAGAAGGACAAGGACGAGAAGTCCGGCAAGGGCAAGAAGGATAAGACCTCGTCGAAGGAGCCCACCAGCGAATCCACTACGTCCAAAAAGAAGGACAAAGGCAGCTCCGATAAGAAGTCCACAGATAAAAAGAAAAGCTCAGAGAAAACCTCCGAGCCTTCCAAGAAGTAGTACTACCGCGCCTTAGAGACCGTTTCTGCGACGATCTTCGCTAGCTGACGAATCTGATCGTTGCTCAACGTCTTGCCATTAAAGTTCACGCCATTGGCGGTGACCTGGGGCAGTTCCGGTAGCTCCGGGTGCTTGCTCTGTAGCTGCGAACTCAGCTGATTGACCAGGTCGGACGAGCCATTGCTTGGGGCCTTGGTCTGCGGCTGCGGCTTTGGCTGTGGTTTCTTGGTGGTCGGCTTCTTTGCCGGTGCAGGTGCCGCGGACTTGCCTGGCGTCCACTGTCCCCAGTCTTCGGCATAGACCTCATTGACGTCAACGATGACGCCTCCAATGGTCTGCTGCTTGCCGTGCGGCAGCTGGTGAATAGTGGTGCGCGGGTGAATCTTGCCGTTGGAACCCCAGTCATGCATCCAGAAGTACTTGCCGATGCCATCCTGTATCGCCCACTCGATGGTGTTGTAGTTGCCGTAGATGCCCGTCTGGTAGCCGGCCAGCTCTAGCGTCTTGGAGAATGCCTGCAGGTATGGGCGGATTTGGCGGGTGTACTGCTCGCGGGTGGGGTTATCGTCGATCGCGATGTAGATCGGGCGGTTGGTAGGACCGCCTGCCTTCTTGTGTAGCGCAATCGCCTTTGGCGCGTGGATTGCTGCACCAGCTGCGCCCTGCTTCCAATCGGCAGTTTCCGCACGGCCGAATTGGTATACCGACGCAGTGGGCAGGCCTGCTGCTGCATTGGCCTTAGTCTCCTTGAGGGTTACCGGCTTGCCGGTCATCCACGCGGCGCCGGGGCGCTTGTCGGAGACGTAGCGAATCGCGCCCATATGACCGGCATTCTTAATTGCCTGCGGGGAAGGTACGCCGGCGGAAAAATCAATGATGGTGCCGCGCACCGGTCCGAGCGCCGCTGCACTCGGTGCGGCAGCGCCGATAGCGCCTGCGGTCAGGGCGAGAGCGCCAGCCTTAAAAAGGCCGCGACGGGAGAAAGATGGTGACATGTTGAGCTCCTGCAGTAATCACATCTGTCACAGTAGTTAACAACTGCACCATAGCAAGATGTTTGGAATTATCCCCGCAGTGAAACCGCATGTCGCGCTCTTACTTCGGAAAGCTATTTTGATTCGTTGCTGAACGTAACCCGCGTGGGGTTCTCAACCGTGCGCGATACCGTGCAGTCCTTTTCATGGGAGATGCGAATCAGGTTGTCCACCAGTTTGCGGGCTTGGTTTCCCTCCGGCGTATCCGGGAACGACAGATCGAAGCCCACACGCACCTCCGAGAGACGCGATGCTCCATTTTCGCTTACGCGGTCACCTTCCACGTGCACATCAAAAGATTCTGGCTCCGCGCGCCGGGACGTCACGACGTCCACGTCCACCGCGGAACACCCCGCGACCGCAGCGAGTAAAAGTTCAACAGGGGAGAGGCGCCCCTCACCACTGCCAAATTCAATGCTGGCTCCCGCGGAATTGGTAGCTCGGTATTGGGCGGTGTCGATGCGGGTGAGGTCTATGGTGTACTGCTTGGAAACTCTGGTCATCGGTAGCCAGCGCCTTCAGTTGGTGGAGTGAAACTTAGTTATTCGAATTTGTCGAACCATTTAGGATCAACCGTGGGTCGAAGTTTGACGCCTGATTCCCCATCTGCTCGGATTAGTTCTGCAAGGCGGTCGCCACTAATTAGATCTACCGTCGGTACGGTTGAGGTGGCCGCTTTTCGAGCTGGATCGGTAAACCTGCTAAGGGTAACGAGAATGGCGCGTTCAGCACCTTTTGTCTGAGCATCGCGTTGGAAGAGGGCGACGGTTTCTCGACCAATCGGTTTACCTTCTGGTGCATATCGCTTAATTTGAACAGCAACACGGGAGGAGAGGACGGGGCTTAAAGGCGCTGTACCAATTGCATCGACTCCCTCGTCCCCGGAACCTCCAGTGTGTTGTAATTGAAGCCCTTGCCGGCGCAGCAAATATATGATGAATTTTTCAAAACCCTCGGGCGGGAGCTGGTGAAGGCGTTCAAGCAGCTGACTTTTCCAGTCGCTTTCTTTTTCTTCTTCATTAGAGTCCGAAAGAATATCTTCGTCTGGTACGTCTTCTCTAACCGGAGCTACATTTTGTTCTTCTAGTTTCTTTTGCTTTCGCTTCGCACGAGAAGCCTGACGGTCGAGATCTTTAACCTTGATAAGTGCGTCTCTGTCTGAAAGCTTGAGTATCTGCTCGCCGATTTCTGTAAGTAGGTACATTCCCTGCGTAGGCTGTTCAAGCGCGCCGACGCGTTTCGCAGTTGAGCGGCCCCAAGCAATACGACTCATCAATACTGAATCCTTAGGGCGATTCGGGAAGGCAATTTGGAGGAGAGATTCGGCTTCGGGAAGAATCTCAAGGACGGTTTCATTAACCTCGTTGGTCTTTCCAGAACCTCCGAGCTCATTAACCGCTTTCAGGATTGGGACTACTAGATCTTGGTGGGTGGGCATACCTTGATCGGTAAATGAAATATTGTGGTCGAGAGAATCCATAGAGTTCATTATTTCAGAAGCACGGAGTAAAACTCGGGGTTGCTGACTTTTGAGGATGAGCTTGCTAAAGGTAATTGGTGAAACTGGGCGGCCCCTTAGGTTCGATGTCGGTGAATAAAAGGCAGTGGAGCGCGTCGCTATTTTCAATTATCGGAATGATCAACCGACTGGTTGATTGCAGCTTCAACCAGCCCTGTGATTCAAAACGGCGACGAATGTAGAAAGATGAGTCCTTAGAGTATTTATTTCATTGCTAATCCGGCCGTGGCAGCGGTTGGGAAGGAGAATGACCATGAAAGCTTTGTATTGGGCATCGATTTTCTACCTCGTGCTGGGCTTGGGCGCTGGCGTGTTCTACCGAGAATTCACGCGTGCCAATGATTTCCCTGCGGGTGAGTTCACTCAGCTCAGCGTGGCGCACACTCACTTGCTAGCACTAGGTTTCATGATGAGCCTTATCTTCTTGGTATTGGAGAAGGTCTTTGGTCTGTCGCGCAGCCGCGGTCAGTTCAACGCGTTCTTCTGGCTCTATAACGTCGGTGTGGTCGTTACCGTTGGTGTCTTGATCTGGCACGGATGTCTGACCGTACTAGGGGAGGAGTCCTCTGCAATGATTTCTGGTATCGCTGGTCTTGGACACATTCTCATCACGGTGGGTCTAATTGCATTCATTGGAGCGCTTGGCAATGCCATTAGCGAGACCCAAGAAGCAAAGTCTCGGCAGTAGCAGATAGCTAACGATGAACGAGGCTGCCGCTGAAACTGAGGCAGCACCTACACGGTGAGAACGGATAAACCAGTGCTTCCCGCCGTCAGCCAAGGAGTTATCACTTTGGATGGTGCCACCGTTGGTGGGGCAGCAGCCTCCCCGCGGTGTTCCTAGTAGGAATGTGGCTGTATACGTACAAAATCACCGCTACCTGAACTGTCAGCGTTCGTGGCATTGTGCTCTAGGGTGTGACTGGATCTTGGACATCGATACTCAGTGGTTTTCGGCATTGAAGGGAGGAATGCTGAAAGAAAGCCACGTGGGGCCGGGCGCTGGTGCTCTTAGCGCTTTCAGAGGCGTTTCTAGGCGCGTTGCCAGCACAGAACAAGATGTGGCGGGCGCAGCTACGGTGCTTAATGTGCGCAGTTGGACCACAATCTTCTTGGATAGTTTCCCTGCCCCGTAGAGCATCCATGTCTTTCCAGATGCTTGATTTTGGGTTTCTGGGCCAGCTGAAAACGAAAACCTCGAGACACCAAGCGGAACGTTGTCTCGAGACTTTCGGGACATTCAATAAACTCCCCAACCTCTAGACTCGCCGCCACTCCCACGGCGGTTTACACATTTTCCACCGCTTCCTTACACACCCCGCAACGACCCCCGCCCCGGAAACCGGCCCGAGTCTCGAAGCGAAACCCGTACCGACCCTCGTGCCGCCCACCGCCTCGACGACCGAACCGAACCCCGCCCCGGAAACCCCGACACGCACCCCGCCTCGAAGCCCGTACCGCTAACCGCTGCGACTAGCCTGCTGTAATCCAATAGGCGTCCCGCTCACCGCTTTTTACCGCATACTCCCGACCCAGCACCCCGTCTCGTTTGCCAGGGCGGGCGGGCGTGTCGCGGCCGTGTGCGCCGCGTTTGCCGACCCGAGGTTCGTCTCGGTGTCCGGTGGGGTTCGCTTCGGGGCCGTTGTGGTATTCGACCTGGTTGCCGGACCGGGCACGTCCTCACGCTTCGGAGTCCGACACGTTTGCCGGAACGGTTGCTGACTCGGAAGCGGGGTCCGGTTCGGGGTCGGTTCGGGGCGCGTTGCGGGTGGGCGGTTCTCGTTACGAGGGTCGGGGCGGGGTGAGGAGACGTTGAACGTCCTGCTTGACCGTTGCTTGTGAGATAGAACCGCCGAAACCGCTTGGTACAATGACACCTATGTTCACCGCTTTGCACTCCGCGCTTGGAATGGCGTCCACCGACGAGTTCACAAACGAGATGCTCGACCGACTGGTCGAGGAGCGAACTGCGGAGCGGCAGGATCTCGACTTCAAAGAGAAGATCGACAGCAAGCCAACTCGGCCTGAGAGCGACGTGAAGAAAGACTTGTGTGCTATGGCGAATAGTGGTGGCGGCGTCATTCTCTACGGCGTGGGTGAGCTTCCCGACATGAAAGACCACGCCGGTAAAAGGGTTAGTGCCGGCGAGTACTCCTCTGGACTTGAGCAGTCGTATTTGACTGTTGCCACCGCCTATATTTCGCCGCCGCTGCGGGGCGTGGAGTTCCACCGGGTCGAGCACCCCGAACACGAAGCGTTCGTCGTCGTGGTGCCGGCCAGTCGGCAAGTGCCGCATATGTACTTCACCGAAAAGAAAAACGCCACGGCGCTCGCTGCGCCTACTCGTAACGGGAGTCACTCCGATTGGTTGAGTGAGCCTGAGATTGCAAACTTGTACCGGCTGCGTTTTCAACGGGAAGAAGCCTCGTCTCGTGAAGTAGACGAGGTGTATAGCAAGGTGGCCGCGAAGCGGTCTAGTGACGGCTTTTGGGGTGTCGGTGTTGCGGTGCCAACGTACCCGGCAAGAAACGGTGACGTTACTGAGCGTGACGCGACTGTGGCAAGGTTTGCCGCTTATGACGACCCGCTGCGCCTGGAATACAACGGGTCGGTGTCTCCGGCGACTGCCTCGAATTACCGCAAGGGTTTGAAGTGTTGGACGTTTTCGGGAAAGCAGTACGACACGCAAGAACTTTTGGCCTATGTCGAGCTGCACGAAAACGGGGTTGTCACCGTCCTGTCGCGGCTGGACAAGGTGACGTTCTCGACGGGCGACCAGATTGTGCCCACGCATGCGTTTGCGTGCTTGGCGGGCGACCTTTTGGCGCTCATTCGCCACTACGGAGGTGTCACCGGCAACACCGACTACACCGTGCGTTGCAGCGTTGAGTGGGACCAAGACAAGCCGCTGGTGTTGTGGCAGCCGAAAGACATGAGGTACTTCTCCGAAGACCCGCTGCCTTTAGAGTCGTTTAGCTCGGTCGAGGCGGAGGTAAGTGTCACCGCGAATGTTCCGCTCATTGACACCGCAAGGTCGCTGGTGCGGGACTGCTTGAACCAGGCAGGCGTGGAGCAGCTTCCGGTGTGGAGGCAGCAGTAAGGCTTATGCGCCTGGCTGAGCCGGCCTGCTAGAACTGCGGGTTTTTCTTCCGCTGGTAGGCGGCGGTGTCCACCGTTTCGACAACCGTGCCGGTGGAGTCTACGACGCGCAATTCGGTGACCATTTCGCGCAGGTAGACGGACTGCTTATTCGTCCAGCCGAGCTCAGTGGCGTAGAAGTCGCCGAGCGAGTCGGAGTAGCCCTCGTTCAGTGAGTTCCAGGTGTGTATGTCAACGAACTTCTCGGGCTCGATGGTCACCGTGAGTACACCGTCGCTGTGGGCGACGTCGGTGACGACCTTGGCGCGGACAACGCCTGCTTCGGCGCGCTCGTTCAGCCAGTCTCGAATAAAGGTGTCGGGGGCGGGGAAAGACATTCTGTGCTCCTCGGTTGGTTGGGTTGTGTTGGAAGGGACAATACCGAGGATAGCGGTGGGTCCGACACGGGTGCGGAAGTATCGACTACATGTTCTACTCGCTGGCCGGTCACCGACAGGGGCAGTTTGCCGAAAATCGCCACGGTGAACCTTTCGCTCACCGTGGCGGGTTTCTCGCTGCATTTCTACACGGGGTAGACCGTACGAATTGTCCTACTCAACTGCGCCGGCACACCTTCGCCCCGGAACGACTGGGTAATGCGACGAGCCTCCTCAAAGTCGTTGCAGCGAGCGAGGAAGTCTATGCCCACTGCGGTCCAGACTTCCCAGGTGTCTTGGCTAAAGATTGCGTCCAGGAGCTCGTGGGGCGCGTCCTCCTTCGGTGCGTCGGCGGCCGCCAGTTCTTTCGGGTCGAACTTGTCTGTGTCCACGAGGTTGTCCCGCTCGGAGTACGTCAGATGATGCGGGTTCGCATCGGCCTCCAGGGTGAGCATTCTGTTGTCCTGGTCGGAGTATTTGACCAGAGTGGTGAGGAACTTCATGGCCTGGAACATGTCGAGCGGAACGTGCTCACCGTCAGCGTCGACAATTCTCACGCTGTCGGAGTGGCGCCGAAGAAACCGGTCCATTGTGACCAGTTCTTCCCAGTTGAAGAACACGTCGAGCGAGAGCAACACCTCCTTGGGCGTGCGTGGGGTCGTGGGTTTCTTTTCTTCGGTGCAGCGGTTTGGTGTCGCTGCGTTCGAGTTGTGGTGGGTCATTGAAAGTAGCCTGCTTTACCTCAAAACGTCGCCCACTAAGCCAGGGGCGGGCAGTTCGGTGCAGGTTAGGACGTCTCTTTTAAACCGCGGGTCGCTGTCGGACTCAATACGGTCCCAGCGGACTAAGTACGCCGCGGCCTTTTCACCACGGACAAGGCGCTCGCCCACCTCCTTGAGCACGAGCGCCGCCGACCAGTGGGCGGACAGAATCCGAAAGTCCCCGTCCCGCACCTTGACGCGGACCGCGGTGTAAGGGTACGGGGCGGAAAGAGAGTGGATTTTCTTGGCGTAGAAGGCGTCCGAGGCGGCTTCGTGCAACCACGCCGAACTACGCTCGCCACCGCCGTTTTCATGTCGTTGTGCAGTCATGGACGGGCATTGTGTCGTCGCAAGAGACGAACCGCTACAGCGGGGGTAAGCGCCTTGTCCGAATTCGGGACATCGTGGTCAATGTCGGTGCAACCTCTCCCGGGTCAGTACCTCACTCCCAGATCTCGTAACGCTATCCCGCGCCGGACCCCGTCTCGACCCCCACAACGCCTGCCGTCCCGGAACCCAGCCCTCGCGACAGACCAGCGTCACCACTGACTTTCGTCCTCCGGCAACCGCTGCTCGAATGCCGCAATAAGTTCTCGGTTCTCGTGCTCGTCAAACGGGACGGCCATAGGCAAGTCGGTCTCACCCAGAGCGCAGGTCTTGGTCAGCCTTTCCTTGCACCAATTGAGCCACTCTTCGGCTTCTGGAACGCCTTCGAGCGCTTCGAGGTACTCCTCAATTGCCTGCCGCTCTTTCCAGGCCTCGACGCGCCGGAGAAGTACTTTGTAGCGTTCACCCTCCCTGTGGTGGAGACGGGCGAGCTCCGTGGCCTTGTCGAGTCGGCGCTGCCGGCGCTCAGCCTCAATGCGGTCTCGCTCTTCCACTAATGCGTACCACTGTTCTCTGCGGTGAACGTCGGCAAAGAAGTCCCCGAGCACCGAGCTCAGCCGGGTCGGCTTCGAGGGGGTGTCGTTGCGCCTAGTAAAGCCGACAGTGAGCGACACCAGTCCTGTGCCTTCTTTGACGTAGTACTTCGGCATTGCTTTGCCCTTGTTGTACGACCAGCGCAGCGAGTCCTCGTAGGCTTTGACCTTTTTCTTCGTCGGCGGCCGCTCGACGTTGTTTTCCCGTTCGCTGACCCACACCTCATACGAGCGGTAGTCGGTGTCGAGTGTGACTTTGTCCAGTACCTTCTTGCCCTTGTGGTCCTCGGTGTCGTGTGCCGTCACGCTCCACCCGCGGGCTTGTGCCTCGGTAATAACGACGTGCAAAAGCAACCTAGCACGCTGCTTCGTCTCTGCGCTGTACCACTTGGAGGTTCGCAGAAGCCTGTTGATAGCCGGGTGGAATTTGCGGACTTCAACTTCGCCCTGCAAAACTGGCCCTGGGTCTGGTGACACCCACTCGTCCGTGTCGAGTAGCGCAGCGGTCACCGTCACGGGGGAGTTGAAGTGCCACGAGTCGGAACTCCGATTGAGCTTGAACTCTTTGCCGTTCGGAACAAGGTCTTTCCGCGGTCCCTTGACCCACTTTTCTACGGGGGCCCACTCTGCTCTCGCCGCGTCGCGGTTTTCTACGCGCCTGACCACCCACCCACGCTGAGAGGCGACCAAGTCTTCGAGCAAGTCGGTCACGCGCGCGTCGAGTGCTACTTCGCTCGCATGTGGGGGCTCTGGCGGGGCATAGGTCGGCGGGACGACCACCGTCTCGGGCGCCGTACCGCGTTTTCGTTTCGGTCTCCGGAGCGGCTCTTTCCCCGCCAGCACCCGCTTGCCGCGCTCGGTGACTGTTGCTTGCCACGTTTTGCCGTGGCCTTTGACCTTGACTAGCTCGTGTCCTTCGAGTGTGCGGGCGGTGGTTTTGTACGTCGAAGGCACCTCTGGGTCGGTGGGGCACCCGTCGACGACCCACTGCAAAACGGTGCGTTGGCGCGGGGTGAGTTCTTTCGCAGCTGGCATGGGTTTATTGTCGCCGGTCGGAACGGGGCGCGCAGCGGTTAGCAGGGCGGGTGTCGTTTCGGGGGACTACCCTCAAGGCTCGTTTTCGGCCCTTGCGTTTCCCTCAAACTCAAAGGCCATGCGAAGAATCATCCGGGTGAACTCGATGGCCTTCAGCGCGGTGGATTGCCTCACGGATTTCAGTTCGTGAGTGGCGGCATTGCCCCAGAGTCGAATGCTGTCAGCCCAACTGTCCTTGATTCGCTTGGTGAGAATTCCCTCCTTCACCAAGAAATTCACGCACTCTTCGAACTTCGGTGCCCAGCCCTTGTCGTTTTTCTCTGGTAGACCGCAACGGACAGCAGTAGCGAAAACTATCTTGCGGCACATGAGCACCGCGCTGGTGTTGGCTCCAACAGAGTATGTGAGGTTCGCTTCCTCCCACATTTCCGCAACGTCACCAGGTAGGTTCTCGATAGGTTGCTGATGCGTCCGTGGCGGGTAGATCTCCTCGCCGCCACCCTCCCGAAAGATGCTGATTGAAGCTCCGCAGCAATCTTGGCAGACCATCCAGCGGTACCCGGTTTCAACGAAGTTGCGCCTGTCGGTGGCCCAGGCGATGTTGACCGTCTTTCCTTCTCCGCACACCGGGCAGGTGATAGCTCCCGACTGAGCTCTATCGTCAGTAAACCTAAATCGTTGATGTCCTTGGTTAAGGTCCAGTTCAAGCAGGGCAAAATCTCTGTAGCCGAGCATCATTCTCCTTCGAAACGGGGATCGACACGTTAAGTGTAATAGCCGCCGCGACGTGCCTCGTTTTCTTTCGAACACCCCGTCGACTCTGTCAGGCTAAAAAGCAGACTCGTCCCGCGATTCAGTACGTATTTCGGTACGGTTCGATACGTTTGCTCCTCTCGTTCTTCGGTCATTACCGCCGTCGGACAACGCGAACGTGGTGCTACCCTTTGAACCACATCCACTAGAGAGAGGAAGTCGCTTCGAAATGAACACACCCAATGAGGACATCCAGCGCATCGCGGACGCAGCGCGGAACTCATCCGAAGCGGAACTCACCGCCGCGAGAGTCGAGGTGGGAACCGAAGCGTTGACCGTCACGTGGCAGTTCACGGGCGAGCCGTTTTTGGGCTACTCCACGTTTGGTCTTTACACCGACACGCATACGTTCAACGCCAAGTTTGATGGTTTTGAGCGAGATACAATGTCGTTGGCGTTGAGGGCGACGGGGGCAACCATGTGCGTTGACTTCCGCCACGGGTACTCCGAGACGGAGTTCTGGGTCGTGATTCCTTACGTTGAATGGGACCCGTCAGACAAACAAGCAGTGCTGGAGTTGAACGTCAACGGCGTTATGAGGGGCACGCTGTCGGGCATCGTTCTCTAGCTGATGTGATCATCTAAACACGGATGACGGCTACACTCGTCCAGACACGGAGCCTTCACTTTAGAGCGGGCTGATAGTGAACCCTGCCTCACAAAGCGAGAAGCCGGACCGCAGGTACGTTCTACGGTCCGGCGTTTGCGCACTACTACAACTTCGGCATCCGCTCCGTCACCGAACCGGCAACCAAATCGGCCCACGAGTCGGAAGATGCAATGTCGTCCTCGTAGGCGATGAGGTAGCCCCAGGTCTGATCCTCGTACTCCGGCATGCCTACGAGCTGGCGCACCACGCGCTCGGCGGCTGCTCGCTTGGCCTGGACGCGCTCGTCGTCGCGTCCGCGGTTCTCCTTGGCCTCGACAATCCAGTGGGTGCCGTCCTTGTCGAAGACTACAAAATCTGGAACGTACGAGTTGTGCGGGGTGTAGGCAACCCGCGCGCCCTCGTGGGCGTAGATCCGCTTCCACCACACCACGTTCGGGTCGAGGTCGAGTAGTGCCGCAAGGCGGTACTCGCCGGTAAACGAGTCGAAGCGTGCAGCTTCGAACAGGCCTTTCTTCCAGGTGCCGTAGTACTCCGCGGTGTTAAAACCTGCCTTACCCGCGGACTTTTCCTGCCGGTCGAGCAGGTCCAGCACCTTCTTGTCGAGGTCGAGCACGAACGAGTCGTCAATCGGGAGGGTAACCGGGTGGATGGACACCGTGGTTCCAGTCTGGGCGTTCGCCTTTCTGGACTCCTCGACAACGAGCTCACGCAAGTGTCGGGCCGCGGACTCCTTGGCCTTCTCCGTCCACTGCTCGATCTTCGTCGCTTCCATGAATGCCGGCACGATGCGGCGCTTGAGTTGGCTCGTGTTCTCTGTCGTTGCGGCAACCGCACCGGACCCCATGACGCGGCGGATGAGTTCGGCGGCGACTTGGGAAGGAGTCTGTTTGAAACTCGGCACGGCGGAGCGGTCGTCGTTGTTGAGTTCGATTTTGTTGCCCTCGTCTGCCACACCGATCTTCGTGCGAGCCAAGTACTCGTCAGTGTCGGTGACCTTGTCCGCCCGTTCAACAATGACGGAGTTCGGGATGTCAACCAGCTCGAACTGCTTCTTCGTCTTCGTCATAGTCGAAGACGGGAAGTCGAAGGTGGTGCCAGCAAACTTCTCGTTGACGTGAACAACGACTGGTGTGAATATCTCAACGCCCTTCGCAACGTCATCTTCGTCGGTGAGTGCTCGTGTGCCCACAGTGCGGTCAACTGCTGGGGTGGCAGGACCGTTACCAGGGGTGCGAGAGTCTTCGCCTGGCTGCACCGTGGTGCCAGTCTCTCCGGTGTCAGCAGAGGAGCCACCCGTAACACCGGTGCCGTGTCCACTACCAGAGCCAACCTGCGGCGGGTTGGTCGTGCCAGGAGGGGTGATGATCTCCTTGTCGTCGCCTTCTCGCACTGCGTACTCGATGCCGAACTGCTTGAGTACGTTCTCGCTTTCCAACAGCTTGACGAAGGACTCGTGCGACAGAATGTCTAATTCGTCAATGGCAGGCACCTTAGTCAACGCCCCGAACGGCAGGCGAAGGCCTCGGCCCATGACCTGCTGGGTGAGTACCTCAGAGCCCATTGTGCGAAGCGTACACATCACCGCAATGCGCTTCGTGTCCCAGCCTTCACGCAGCTTGTTGACCGAGACGATCACCCGAACCGGGGAATTGTCCGTGTCGAGGTAGCGCAAGAACGACTGGGTGGTGTTGTCGTTGTGCTCGTTGTCCACCTGAAGCACCGCCAGCGGGTCATTGACGAACCCTGGGCCGCGCAGGCGCTCGGCAACCTCGGTGGCGTGAGGGACGCCAGAGCAGACCACGAACAGCAGCGGTTTGGTCTGCTTGCCGTTCGGGTGGGCTGCCCTGTAGTTCGCGTACGCTTCTTCCTTGATAGTCAGAAGCGACAATGCGTCTTGGAGCTGGCGGTCTTCCGAGTCGTAACCCGATTCGCGGTAGACCAGCACCGGTTGTTTGACGTAGCCGTCCTGGATAGCCCGCCACAGCGGGTAGCGGTAGACAACGTCGTCGCTCTTGTCCGGTGAGGCCGTAAGCCCCACAGTTACGGCGGGTTTCAGCGAAGTCAGCGACTTGCGGAAGGTCTTCGCGGTGGAGCCGAACAGGTGAGACTCGTCGGCGATAATAACGAGATCTTCCGTGTCGATCAACCGTTGCGCCAGCGCGCCGGAGTCCTCCTGGAACTTCCATGTCTTGCGGCGCGCCGCTTCGTCTCCCGTTGCGACGTTCTTACCGCCGTCTTTCGGTGGAAAAAGTTGCTGAACATTGAAAACGTACAGCGTAGACACACCTTTGCCCACAAATAGGTCAGATGCGACGTTATCGACTCGTAGGTTCGACACGTCCCCCGGAGTCACAAGCCGAGGCGGAACGTCGAAGCCGCCAATGTAGCGGTGCGAGCCTTCGGTGAAGTCGAGAACGGTCTTGTCCTGCACGACCTTCGTCGGCGTGACCACCATGACGTTGGGGTGTCCCTGACGGCGCAGGTACTCGATAAACGCTGCCATGACGTAGGTCTTGCCAGCACCCGTAGCGAGGTTGAGCACCAGTGGTTCTAGAGCGTCGTAGTTGCCCTCCTCGATCCGCTTCACCAAGTCGGCAAGCGCTTCGGCGTTCGGTGTGCGAAGGTCGAACTTGGCGGTTAACTCTGCAACCAGATTCTCGTCAAAGGAGAGGTTCAATTTCTGTGTCATGGTTACTTCTCCTCCTCGGCTGTGTCGGAGTACGGGAAGATCTCGAGCGGGACGTGAACGACTCGCGAGCCGTTCTTGAACGACCGGACGTGTTCGCGGGCAAAGCTGTCAACCACGGTCGCGGCGAACAGGACGGCATGGCCTTCGGGGAGGTGAGCCATGGTTTCGTCAACCTTCTCCTCGTCTAGGACACCTTCGACCACGACCAAGCGGTCGCGGCCGTGTTTGCCGTCAAAGTGCAAGTCTTCGGGAGTGAGTGCAAAGCGAAGTTGGGCGGCTATGGAACGCACGAGCAACTCGCCGGTGGCGAGCTCGGTCAACGTGGTCAAAGCTACCTCGGGGTCGTAGTCGAAGCAGGCCGGCTCAAGGTGGGCGACTCTAAAACCACCGCCGCCTCGCCAGTTGACTACGCCCTTGACTGACGTGGTCTTGGTCATGGCCTTGAGTTGCTTGACCGCGGGGTTCTTTTTGAGCTCGTCGTCGTTCTTGATGGTTTTATTCAGCAGAGACGTGAACTTCTGCGCTTCCTCCGGGGTAAGACCTTCCGGCAAGCCGTCTTCGGTAGCGTCAGCTCGCTCTTCTTTCTGGAGGGTAATGCCGCCCTGGTCTTCGTTATTTACGACCTTCTCCAAGCGCGGGCGGGTGAAGCGGTTAAAGGTATCCTCCACGAGCTCGCACGTCACCCAGCGCCTTCCCATTTTCTGGGCGACCGCTGCGGTGGTTCCCGAACCGGCGAACACATCGAGGACGAGGTCTCCGGGGTTCGTGGCTATGTGGATGATGCGCTCGAGGAGGCGTTCGGGTTTAGGGGTGGCGAATGCCGCGGTCTCCGGAAAAAGTGCTTGGATCTCCTTGTTTGCGGCGTCAGTGTGTCCTACTTCGGAATGGGATAGAAAGTTAACAGGTGTTCGTCCTGGCATATCGGCCAGGTATGATTTCCGATTGAAACCCTTGCCGCGGCGGGAAATTGTGTAGACCGGCCAAGGTCCAGAGTCGAGAATTTCTTCTGCGCGCAACCAGTCTTCCTTACCCCAATCAGGAATAACGAGAGGCTTTACGTCATCTCTGAACTCAACACCCGACTTAAGCACTGCTTTTCTTCCTCTTACTTCGTCCTCCGTGTTCTCTCCGAACTCGTAGCGGCCCCAACCGCGCATGATTTCGAGCATGCGGCTCGCCGAGAACCGCCAGCAACTTCCTTTTGAGGGGTAAATCATATCGCCGGTTATTGGGTGCTGAATACCGAATGTAGAGGGGTGCTGCCTTCGGCCCGCTGTTGGAGCATTTGCATTATCCGACTTCCACGGGCCGCGAGGGTCACCGTCGGGGTTCGAATATCGCGCGTCCATCTCCGCCGTCCGTGGAAGGCGGCGGGGGGCGAACCTGCCCTTCGAATACACCAGAATCACGTCGGTCACGGCGGGAACGCCCTTAGAATCATTGCGGGGTGAATATGTCTTTTGCCACACAACTTCGGACTCAAAATTCTCCGCCCCAAACACCTCATCGAGGAGTAAACGCATCCGGTGGTTCTCCACGTCGTCAAGGTGAACCCAGATCGAGCCGTCCGCGCTGAGCAAATCCCGCAGGTGCAGCAACCGGTCTCGCATCATGGTGAGCCAAACGGAGTGCTCCAGGTTGTCCTCGTAGTTCGCGAAGGTCTGCGCCGTATTAAACGGCGGGTCAATGTAGATGCATTTGACCTTTCCAACGTACTTCTCGCACCACTCCGGCACCCGCGTCAGTGCTTCCAACACGTCGCCAGACTCGCCCAGAATGAGCAGGTTGTCAGTTTGCGGCTCCAAGTCTGCCCGTTCGGAGTAGGTGGTGCCGTCCTCCTTGTCAGTCCTCGTTCCGGTTACCGTCTCGTCAACCGTTAAAACCCTCGTCTCGCAATACCGCGGGTCGCGTGGGTCAACCCAGGTGTAGCCATAGAGGCCCTGCTCGGTGGGAATGAGCGCCTTGTCCTTATTCGTCCAGGTCAGCTCAAGGCGTTGTTGTCTACCCAACTGTATCTCCTTAGCGTTATTCGCGTGGGGTTTCGTCACTTATTAGAGTAGCTGGGGGGCACGACAGAGACCAGAGAAAAAGGCTTTCGGAGCGAACTTGCTTTCGAGTAGCACACTACCGTTGCTTTTGGACCCCGACACCTAAGGCAGGCGTATTGTAACGCCCCTAGTGTGCAGCGTCGAGGGCTGCAATGAGTTCGCACTTTTCTACACTCGAATAAAGCCGGCGTGGTGCTAAACGTACCCTGGTGACATATACCACGGATCCGGCTTGCGGCTTCTGGAACCGCTTACGAAGCCTAGGAAGTATCTGTTTATCCGCTGCACCTCCTGCGGCTTCGAGGGGCACTACCGCTTCGAATACGCTTTACAAACCGTTGGTCGGTACGGAGAAGGCTTGCTGAGCATGCTACTAGCCAGGGGGGGTGTGAGCAGTGTGCACGACTGCACTAAGACTCGTCCCTAGAATCTGTTGAGCGCACCAAGACCGCAGTAGGAGAAAGAGTACACCTATATCGGTCCGCTCATAGGTCCGTGCTTGGAAAACGACCTGCACAAAGTGAAGTGCAGTCCCTGCACGGAATTATTTTTGCAGAGCTAGTGGACGATATTGCTAGGGGCTGCATCGGTATGAAGTTCAACAAGACAGTAAGGGCAGGAAGCCCGAAAGCCTCCTGCCCTAAAGTTTGCTAGCGGCGCACTGTGACACTGAAGAACCCCGCCGAGGACGTCGTGAAGTTCCTTCAGCATGGTCCGGCATTTTTGACTGCGGGGTGGCGCAATGAAAACGGCCGCCGCAACATCATTGAGTCTCGCAACACCATGTTGAAAATGGCTTTTACCAAGGTGCCGGTGACGATGCTACGCGCCTTAGGCGCGGTGGGCCGACAAAAATGCTGTGCACGGCTATTGTCCATGGTGAGGTGAACCTTGATATGCTTGACGCTGTTTCGTGGTCATGTCCACACACTGGACGGAAACCGACTCCGCCTGCCCCGTGGGGTGGTCGCAAGTCACATTGAGCAATGGAAGCTGGTCGACAACGCGCCACCGAAGGCGGCGTTACAACCGGAGGCCACTGGCAAAGACCTTGAATTTCGAGGAGTTCACGTCGAGTGTCCTACAGGCCGTGCAGCGACGCCGAGTTTCCAAGCAAACCGGCCGGTTTTCGTCGTTTCGGAGATATATTCGCCAAAAGTTGACGAATTTTGAAAACCCGGTTTTACCTAGAAGGACTTTCCCGAAATGAAAGGGAGAGCTCACCGAAAGCCTTCCCTTCACATGGTGCCCCAGAGTGTGTCTGAGTTCATGACATATTTGACAGTCTATGTCTGAGGGAATCTTCGTGATGCTTGACAGATTAGCCGCGACATATTTGATGCTTAGGGCTACCTTACCGTGTCGGGTGATGCTTGACTGGTGAGTCGGGACATGTTTGACACTATGAACAGTCCTAACCGCAATATGGCCATCGTCAAAGCCGTACGCCATCAAGGTCGCAATCCAGTGGCGTCGAAATAAAGTGCGGCCATTCAGGACTTAAGGCACCTTCTAAAGCCCGAGAGGGAAATGACTCCGCCCATCACGCATAGGTGTTCTTTACGGCGTCTTGGTACCGCTGCTTGGAACAGATTGTCCTGGCAGTGCCCGCCTGATCGAAGAAACCGGCACCCCAGAACAAAAAGCAACTGGAATGCCGGTTTGTCAACGATGTCGCGACACATCTGTCAAGCATGTCGCGACTCATGACAATGGTGCCCCAGAGTGTGTCTGGTTCCTAGACATCGTTCCGCATGTCCTATGAGATCGTTCCGGCTTGTCCTGCGGGAATGTCTCATTACATCGATCCGGCAGCACGATTTTGGGCGAGAGTGCCCCGCGGGGGTGAACGGGCATGTCTCGAGACATAGTTCCGCCATGCTGAAGAAGTGGAGAACAACTCGAAACCCGCCCCTAAAATGAGCGTGATGCTCCTATGTTGTGTCAAGCTGATTTGAGAAGTTCTTCATAAGCCAACCTCAACTCCGGCAAAGGGCGCTTGCCGGTTTCGATATCACTGATTCTCGCCGGGGCACACCCGA
>NZ_JAKRNE010000018.1 GCF_022347205.1 Corynebacterium sp. ACRPO
ACATGCGCCTGACCACCAACGCATAACCACCCACAACGCCTGAGTGAGACGCCGCTACCGGATACTCACTCAGGCGCTACCAGATACTCACCACACCGCTACCATTTCAGTCTTCTGAACAGTCACAGCAGACGATAAAGACGTCCTTGACCCCACGATTGGAAAGATTAGCGCATACTTGCGCCCAAAATGAAGCGCCTTCTTCTTTGGCAATCCACAATCCCAAAATGTGCTTGATACCGTCGAGATCCACGCCGATAGCCATGTACGCGGACTTATTGACCACCCGGCCACCATCGCGAACTTTAATGCGCAGCGCATCCAGGAAAATGACCGGGTAGAACTCGTCTAACTGGCGGTTTTGCCAGACCATGACCTCATCGAGGACGGCATCGGTAACCGCGGAAATCGTCTCATGGGAAATATCGACCCGCATCGCCGTTGCCATATGGTGCTGGATGTCCCTAATTGTCATCCCACCGGCGTACAAGCTGACTATCATGTCATCGACATCAGTCAAGCGCCTAGAACCTTTAGGGACCATAGTCGGCAAGAATGTTCCAGCCCGATCCCTGGGGACATCAACGGTTACTGGCCCGTAGTTAGAATCCACGGTCTTTGGATACGACCCGTTACGGTGATTGTCTGTTCTAGCTGCAGCTTTAGCGCTCCTGTCGCCAGACTCGTAGCCCAGGTGGGCATCCATTTCAGCGTTGAGTCCCCTGGTAATCGAGGCCTGCAACATGCCGCGGACCAAGTCATTGGCATCCGTTGTAGACGTGCCTAGGTCATCAATCAGCTTCGCGATTTCAGGGTTAGCAAGAAGCTTCTTTTCAATCGCATCAATCTTGGCCTTATCAGCCGGATCTCGTCGTGCCACAGTAGTCATTCTGGTCCATCTCCTCATGCAGGTTGGGAACCCACACACAAACCATCAGACACTCTCCCTAAAATCATCATTGAAACAATGCTTGCTACCGGCATGACTCAAGCTGAAACAGCCGAGCACTTCAACATCAGCACCAGATGGATCCGAACCCTTCAGCGCCGCTATCACAACGGCGGAATAGAGGCCTTAGAACCCCGGTCCAAGCGCCCACACACCAATCCCCGAGCCCTAGCCCCCACGGTGGTTGACCGAATTCTAAAGCTGCGACAAGAACTCATAGAGCAAGGCACAAACGCAGGAGCACATACTATTGCGTGGCACTTGCAACGCGACGGCATCAATCCTGCCCCTGCACCATCAACCATTCACCGAGTACTGGCCAACAACGGACACATCACCCCACAACCGCAAAAGCGTCCCCGCAGCTCATGGATACGGTTTCAAGCAGACCAGCCCAACGAAACCTGGCAAATGGACTACAGCGACTGGACAATAACTGGCCATAGAAAAGTCGCTATCTTAACCATCCTCGATGACCACTCAAGGTTCATCATTTCCTGCCACGCCTACACACACGCCACAGTAGAAAATGTCTTAGAAAGCTTCATCCACGCAGGAAAACGTCACGGATATCCACAATCAACCCTCACCGACAACGGTAGAGCCTTCACCACCAACTGTGACCGCACTAAACCCACCCGCAACGGCTTCGAACAACTCCTAGTAGACCTAGCAATTATCCAAAAGAACGGAAAGCCGTACCATCCCCAAACCCAAGGAAAAGTAGAACGCTTCCATCACACACTTAAAGTAGCCCTTGCAAACAAAGCCACAGCTAAAAGCATCGAAGAACTCAATGAACAGTTAACCGAAATCATCGAATACTACAACTACAAACGCCCGCACAGAGCGCTACACCGCTGCACCCCAGCCGAAGCCTACAACGCACTGCCTAAAGCTAGACCCGCATCCATCAAACGCACACATGAATTTCGCTTACGCGCAGACAAAGTAGGCAAAAACGGCAAAACTACACTGCGGTGGCGCGGAAAACTACGCCGCCTATACATCGGGCGCCGATGGACAGGACAACCCATCACCATGACATGCAAAGACGAACACGTCACCATCAAAATAGCTACAACCGGGGAACAAATAGCCGCCTACACGATGGAAGCCGACAAGGTCTACTACAACCAAAAAGACAACGAAATCACCGCCGCCCAGGGCACAACAAAAACGAAAAATCTCGAGACACCATAGGAACGATGTCTCGAGACTTCACATGGTGCCCCAGAGTGGATTCGAACCACCGACACCGGCTTTAGGAGAGCCGTGCTCTATCCCCTGAGCTACTGGGGCGGGGTTGCGGGTGCAACTTGGCTAATCATAGCAGTGGGGCAGGAGTGCCCCGAAATGGCTGGGGTGTGGCTTAGCTTTCGGCCAATTCCTTCTGCTTATTGCGCACGGAGGAGGCCGGTGGGTTGGTCTCGTGGGTGCCGTCGGAGTACAGGACGGTGGGGATGATGCGGTTGCCGTCGTTGACGGATTCGATCCAGGCGTTGATGTCTTCGGTATTGTCACCCTCGACGTCGACAAGCGCGTACGGGGTTTCGGTGCGGTCCAGGTTCTTGATGAGCTTGGCGCAGAAGGGGCACCAGTCTGCGTAGAAAATGGTGACGTCAGCGGTGGTTTCGGGGGTTTGTACAGTCATTAGGCTGCATCCTTTCGGTCGTAGGTTAAAAAACGGTACTTGATGGGGAGATCGCTGGCTTCTTGGTCCGGCAGCGCCAGGTGGCCCTTAGAGGAGGTGAGCCAATCGGTGCTGTGGGCCAGGCCGAACTCGTCGGGGATGGCGGGGGCGTAGATGGACTTATCGCCGTAGGTGCTACCGATATTAACGCCCATGAGGGTGACCTCAATGCGATCAACCTGGTCCAAGGTGGCGGTGTAGATTTGGCCGCCGCCGATAACCCAGGCGTCGGAAAGCGAGGGCATCGCGGTAAGCACCTGCGCGCCGGCGGACCAGTGGCCGGGGGCGCGGGAGGAGAGCACGTAGTTCTCCCGTCCGGGAAGCGGGCGGAACTTGGGGTTGAGGGACTCCCAGGTCTTGCGGCCCATAATGACCGGCGCGCCCATGGTCACGTCCTTAAAGTGCTTGAGATCCTCTGGCACGTGCCAGGGCATCTGCTCGCCATCGCCAATGATGCCGTCCAAAGACTGCGCCCAGATTGCGCCCAACATTAAACGGACACCTGCGCCTTGATGGTGGGGTGGGGGTCGTAGCCTTCAATCTCAAAATCGGCGAAGTCATAGGAGAACATGTCTTCCGCCTTGTGGAGGTGAAGCTGCGGGTAGGGGCGGGGCTCGCGCGAAAGCTGTTCTTTGACCTGCTCCACATGGTCGTTATAGATATGGCAATCGCCGCCGGTCCAGATGAGCTCGCCCACTTTGAGGCCGGCCTGCTGGGCAAACATGTGGGTCAGCGCCGCGTAGGAGGCGATATTAAAGGGTACGCCCAAAAACATATCGGCCGAGCGCTGATAGACCTGCATGGACAAGGTGCCATCGGCCACGTAGAGCTGGAAGAGCAGGTGGCAGGGCATCAGCGCCATCTGGTCGAGCTCCGCGACGTTCCACGCGGAGACCAGATTGCGGCGCGAATCCGGGTTGTTCTTGAGGGTATCGAGCGCCTGTTGGATCTGATCGATGTGCTGGCCGTCCGGGGTGGGCCAGGAGCGCCATTGCACGCCGTAGACCGGGCCCAGCTCGCCGTTGTCATCCGCCCACTCATTCCAGA
Source organism: Corynebacterium sp. ACRPO (assembly GCF_022347205.1). Taxonomy (GTDB): domain Bacteria; phylum Actinomycetota; class Actinomycetes; order Mycobacteriales; family Mycobacteriaceae; genus Corynebacterium. The sequence continues at coordinate 3,690 of NZ_JAKRNE010000018.1, forward strand.
TGCGGACCTTGTTGTCCTGCAGGAACTTGATATTGGACTCGCCCTTGAGGAACCACAACAGCTCGCCCAGCACCGCATGGAAATAGACCTTCTTGGTGGTCAGCAGCGGGAAGGACTCGGCCAGGTTATAACGCAGCTGCGCACCAAAGATGGAGCGCGTGCCGGTGCCGGTGCGATCGCCTTTGGGGGTGCCGGTCTCTAGGACCTTCTTCAGCAGATCCTCGTACGGGGTCTCAATCATGCGCACTAGTTTAGAATCCGCCGTGCTCCGCGGCAAAGGCCTGGGCATGCTCGAGGATTTCGTCTTTGAGTTCGGGGCGGCAGATGAGGATATCCGGGATGAAGGTGTCCTCATTATTGAAGCGAATCTCGGAGCCGTCGAGGCGGCAGCAGTGCAGGCCGGAGGCTTGGGCGACGCCCACTGGGGCGGCCTGATCCCACTCGTACTGGCCGCCGGCGTGGATATAACCGTCATAATCGCCTAGCAGCACGTGCATGGCCTTCGCGCCCGCGGAGCCGACGCCCACAGTCTCATAGCCCATCTTCTCCGCGATGTAGCCGGCTACCTTGGGCGGGCGGTTGCGGGAGATGACGAACTTCTTAGAAAGCGGGCCGGTGACCGCGCGGACGTCCGAGGACTTAAAGGTAACGCCGAGATCCGGCAGGCCCACCGCCGCGTGGATGGGAGTGCCATTTTCTACCAGGGCAATGTGCACTGCCCAGTCCTGGCGGCCGGTGGCGAATTCCTTGGTGCCGTCGAGCGGGTCCACGATCCATACGCGGTCCTTCTTCAAGCGGGCAAGGTCATCGGAGGCTTCCTCAGAGAGCATGCCGTCCTGGGGACGGTGCTGCTCGAGGACGCGAGCGATCCATTCTTGGGCGGCCTCATCGCCGGCGTCGCCAAGCGAAAGGCCCCGCAGCAGGCCCCCGTTGCGCACACCCTTAAGGATCTCGCCGCAGCCCTGGGCGAGGGAATTGGTCAGGCGGGAATCAGAAATCTCGACGGTCATGGTGCCCACATTACAACGCGGACTAGAGTGTGGGCATGCCAGAAAACATCCTCGACCGCTTCCGGCCCCAAGTAGCGCAGTGGTTTAAGGATGTATTTGCTGCTCCTACCGCCGTGCAGGCGCAGGCCTGGGAGAAGATTTCCCGCGGTGAGCATGCCCTTGTGGTGGCTCCTACCGGCTCCGGTAAGACGCTCGCCGCGTTCTTGTGGGCGCTGAATAATTTGGTCGAGCGCGAGGGCCAGCTAGCTCTGCCGGTGGGCTCGGGGACTACCGGATCCGCCGCCGGGGTGAAGGTGCTGTATATCTCGCCGCTCAAGGCGCTGGGCGTGGACGTGGAAAATAACCTGCGCGCCCCGCTGACCGGCATTGCGCGCACCGCGGAGAACCTTGGGCTGGACGTACCGGATATTTCGGTAGGCGTGCGCTCGGGCGATACACCGTCTGCCGAGCGTGCACGCCAGGTGCGCAAGCCGCCGGATATCTTGATCACCACCCCGGAGTCGGCCTATTTGATGCTGACCTCCAAAGCGGCGGGGATTTTGAAGACGGTGGATACCGTCATCATCGATGAGATCCATGCCTTGGCCGGCACCAAGCGCGGCGTGCACCTAGCGCTGACCTTGGAGCGCCTGCAGCAGGTGGCAGGGGACTTCCAACGCATCGGGCTTTCTGCCACTGTGCGGCCGCTATCTGCGGTATCGAATTTCTTGGGTGGCAACCGGCCGGTAGAGATCGTGGCCCCAGCCGCGGAAAAGAAGTGGCAGCTGGATGTGCACGTGCCGGTGGAGGATATGTCCGATCTCCCCACGCCGGAGCAAGGCTCTACCATTGGCGAAATGACGGTGGATGATGCCATCGGGATTAGCGCGCCTTCTGTGGATGAATCCGCACTGCCCACGGCTAAGTCCATTTGGCCGTATATCGAGGATGATCTCTACGCGGAGATCATGGCGCACCGCTCCACGTTGGTGTTTGTGAATTCTCGGCGCACCGCCGAGCGGCTGACCAGCCGGCTCAATGAGCTCTATGCGCACGAGCACGATCCGGAGTCGCTCTCGCCGGAGACTCGGCGCGACCCAGCCCAGTTGATGAAACAGGTCGACGTCGCCGGCAAGGCCCCGGCCGTCATCGCCCGCGCCCACCATGGCTCGGTGTCCAAGGATGAACGCGCGATGACAGAAACGATGCTGAAAGAGGGCACGCTTAAGGCCGTGGTGGCCACGAGCTCGCTGGAGCTGGGCATCGATATGGGTGCCGTGGAGCTGGTGGTGCAGGTGGAATCGCCGCCCTCTGTGGCCTCCGGCCTGCAGCGAGTGGGTCGCGCCGGGCACTTTGTGGGCGCGGTATCGCACGGCTCCTTTTATCCCAAGCATCGCGCGGATCTGGTGCAGTCCACGCTGACGGTAGCGCGCATGCGTGCCGGCCTTATTGAGGAAATGCATACCCCGCGCAACCCGCTGGACGTGCTGGCGCAGCAGACGGTGGCGGCCGTGGCCGCGGCCGGGGACGATGGGCTCGATGCCGATGAGTGGTACGAGATGGTCCGCCGGGCCTGGCCCTACCGCGATCTGGCGCGCGAGGTCTATGACTCCGTGCTGGACCTGGTCAGTGGCGTGTACCCGTCCACAGACTTTGCGGAGCTGAAACCTCGCGTGGTCTATGACCGCGTGACGGGGGTGATGACCGCGCGGCCCGGCGCCCAGCGCGTGGCCGTGACCAGCGGCGGCACGATTCCGGATAGAGGCATGTTTGGCGTATTCCTCTATACCGGCGCCGGCGAGGGCTCCGGTGGCGCGCCGCGCCGGGTAGGCGAGCTGGATGAAGAGATGGTCTACGAGTCCCGGGTGGGCGATGTTTTCACCCTGGGCGCGACCAGTTGGCGCATCGAGGACATCACTCGCGACCAGGTGTTGGTCACGCCCGCACCGGGGCATACCGGGCGCCTGCCGTTTTGGAATGGCGATGGCGCGGGTCGTCCCTATGAGCTGGGCAAGGCGCTGGGCGAGTACCGCCGCGAGGTCTTTAGCTCGCCGGAGACAATTGCGGATGCCGACGATAATGCGCGCTCCAATATCGTGGCCTACCTACAGGAGCAGAACGAGGCCACCGGTGTTATCCCGGATGAAAAGACTTTGGTGCTTGAGCGCTTCCGCGATGAGCTAGGCGATTGGCGCGTGGTACTGCATACCCCGTTTGGCCGGCCGGTCAACTCTGCGTGGGCACTTGCGGTGGGGGCCAGGGTAGGCGAGCGCACCGGCATGGATCCGCAGGCTGTGGCTGGTGATGACGGCATTGTGCTGCGCCTACCGGAAGCCGAATCCGAGCCCGATGGAGCCATTTTTGCCTTCGACGCGGATGAGATTGCCGATATCGTGGCCGAGCAAGTGGGCAATTCTGCGCTCTTTGCCTCCCGCTTCCGCGAGTGCGCGGCCCGCGCGCTGCTTTTGCCCAGGCGCAATCCCGGCAAGCGCGCGCCGCTGTGGCAGCAGCGCCAGCGTGCCGAGCAGCTTTTGGACGTCGCTCGCAAGTACCCGTCCTTTCCCATCATCTTGGAGACGGTGCGCGAGTGTGTCCAGGACGTCTACGACGTTCCTGCGCTTACGGAAGTCATGCGGGAGCTCGGCCATCGCCGCATCCGCATCGCGGAGGTCACCACCGAGCAGCCTTCGCCCTTTGCCTCCTCGCTGCTGTTTAACTACACCGGCGCGTTTATGTACGAGGGCGATTCCCCGTTGGCGGAAAAGCGCGCGGCCGCCTTGGCCCTCGATCCAGCGCTTCTAGCCAAGCTGCTCGGCACGGTAGAGCTGCGCGAGCTGCTCGATCCGGAGATCATCGCCGAGGTCCACGCCCAGCTCCAGCGCACCGATGCCTCGCGCCGGGCTCGTACCACCGAGGAGGTGGCGGACGTGCTGCGCGTGCTGGGGCCGATTCCCGTCGACGAGTTGGGTGAGCACACCGACGTGCCGGTATCCGCACTGGACCAGCTGGGCACCCGGATTATGCGCGTGCGCATTGGCGGGCGCGAGCACCTAGCCCAGGCCCAGGACGCACCCCTGCTTCGCGACGCCCTCGGCATCCCCATTCCTCCCGGCATCCCCGCCCAGGTGGCCACCATTTCCGATGCCTTACCGCAGCTGGTCTCGCGCTGGGCGCGCACCCGCGGACCGTTTGTGCTGCGTGATCTCACCGAAGCCTTCGGCATATCTGTTTCCGCCGCGCACACCGTCCTTGGCGCGCTCGATGGGGTAGTAGAAGGCCGCTACCGCCAGGGAGTGGAGGAGCAAGAGTACTGCGCCGCCGCGGTGCTGAAGACGATTCGCTCGCGCTCGCTCGCCGCAGCTAGGGCTGCCACCGAGCCGGTCTCAGGCGCTACCTTCGCCCGCTTCTTGCCGGAGTGGCATAGCATCGCCCCGGCCGGCAAGCGCCCCGCGCTGCGCGGGGCGGATGGCGTCTTTTCCGTCATCGAGCAACTCGCCGGGGTGCGCCTGCCCGCCTCCGCGTGGGAATCGCTCATCCTGCCCGCCCGCGTGGGCGATTATTCTCCGACCATGCTCGATGAACTTACCTCCAATGGCGAGGTGCTCATTGTGGGCGCCGGCAAGGCCGGTGCGGCCGACCCCTGGATCATGCTGCTGCCCTCGGACTATGCCGCCCAGCTCGCCCCGGAAACCGATGCCGAGGGGGTCAGCATGCTGCAGCGCGCCATCCTCGATGTCCTCGGCCGCGGCGGTGGCTTCCTCTTTGCCGATATCGCCGCCGAGGCCCCCGGCACCACCGAGGAAACCCGCGAGGCCCTCTGGGGGTTAGTGGAGATGGGCTTGGTAAGCCCCGATTCCTTTGCGCCTATTCGCACCCGGCTGTCATCCGGTGGCTCGCGCTCAGGCCGCACCGCGCACCGCTCGAAGCGCCGGCCAACCCGCTCCCGCCTGCGCATGGGGCGCACCTCCTTCGCCCAAGCGCAGAACGCCGCGGGCGCGGGGACCCCGCCCGATGTCATGGGCCGGTGGTCGCTTGCGGTCCCTGCCGCCACCGATGCCACCTCCCGGTCCGTCGCCCACGGCGAGGCCTGGCTCGATCGCTACGGCGTGCTCACCCGCGGCTCCGTCGTGGCCGAGGATGTGCTCGGCGGTTTCGCGCTGGCCTATAAGGTGCTCTCCGGCTTCGAGGAATCCGGCAAAGCCATGCGCGGCTACGTCATCGACGGCCTCGGCGCCGCCCAATTTTCCACGCCCGCCATTATCGACCGCCTGCGTGGCTTGGCCGATTCCCCGGATGTGACCGGCTGGCCCTCTGGCACCACCGAGCCCGAGACTTATGTCCTCGCCGCCTGCGATCCGGCCAACCCATACGGTGCGGCTCTGCCCTGGCCGCAGCGCGACGACGCCGACGGCAAGGCCACCGGCGGCCCCACCCGTTCGGCCGGTGCGCTGGTGGTGCTTATCGACGGCTTATCCATCGCCCACCTCACCCGCGGCGGCAAAACCCTCACCACCTTTATCGAATCGCTGCCCGACGGCATCGATGCCGCCGAGGTCTATCCCCGCTTAGTTTCCGCGCTCACGGACATGGTGGCGAGGGGAGTGTTGTCCCCATTGGTCGTCGAAAAATGCAATGGCAGCCCCATCCATAAAACCGATGTGGCGGCTCACCTGCGCGACGCCGGCGCCGGTATTACGCCGAAGGGCGTGCGCATCTCCGCTCGCGCCGCCGCTCCGCGTACCCCGCGCGCAGGCCGCCGGGCCTCCGAGGCCATCGAAGAGCTCAGCTTTGATGATCCGCCGCCCGCTACGCGCAATAATGGTGGCTTCCGCCCGCGCGGCGGGTACCGCCGCTAAAGATCCACAGGAGGTGTTATGCCCGAAGGCGATTCCGTCCTGCAGCTATCCAACCGACTGCAGTTTATGGCCGGCCGCGAGGTCACCGGCTGCTCCGTGCGCGTGCCGCGCTACGCCACCGTTCACCTCGAGGGCATGGTGTGCGAGCGCGTCTGGCCCTACGGCAAGCACCTGTTTATGCAATTCGATCAGACCATCGTGCACACCCACCTCAAGATGGAGGGCACCTGGGCCATCCACTACGCAGGCGATCGCTGGCGCAAGCCCGGCCACACCGCCCGCATTGTGCTGCAGCTGGCCAATTCCCCGCGCGATATCGAGGTCGTCGGCCACCAGCTAGGCTTCGTGGATATCTATTCCGCCGACCACTACCACCAGCGCATCGCGCACCTCGGTCCCGATATCCTCGACCCCGACTGGGATCGCGAGGAGGCCCTGCGCCGGCTTAGCTCCCGGCCGCAGCGCGCCATTGGTGCGGCGCTGCTCGATCAGAAGGTAGTCGCGGGCATCGGCAATGAATACCGCGCCGAGGCCTGTTTCTTGGCTGGCGTGCATCCCGCCACGCCGGTGGCCGAGGTCGATACCGCCCGCATCCTCGATATTTCCCGGCGCATCATGTGGGCCAACCGAACCTCCCCGGTGCGCGTGACCACCGGTGTGCGCCGCGCCGGGGAGACCACCTATGTCTTCGGGCGCAATCGAAAGCGCTGCCGCCGCTGCGGCACGTTCATTACCAAGGGCGCGCTCGGCGGTGTGGACTTGGGCGGCGACGAAGGCGAACTCGAGCGCATCATCTGGTGGTGCCCGCACTGCCAGCCGTTTCACCCCTCGGCGTAGCCCGCTAAGGTGGGGGCTATGCGTACCCTTCTCAATATCATTTGGTTCATCACCGGCGGGTTCCTTCTCGCCCTGGCCTACTTCATCTTCGGCATTATCGCCTGCATCTTTATCGTCACTATTCCAGCGGGCGTGGCGTCGTTCCGCATGGCTAATTTCGCCCTATGGCCATTCGGCCGCTCGGTAGTGCAGCCGGTAAAGGGCAGTGGCTCCATGTCCACCTTCTCCAACATCGTCTGGTTCGTGGTCGCCGGCCTATGGCTGGCCATTGGTCACGTCACCACCGCGGCGGCACAGGTAGTGACCATCGTGGGCATCCCGGCCGCCCTGGCCAACCTGAAGATGATCCCGGTGACCTGCTTCCCCTTCGGCCGCAAGATTGTGGACTCTGACCACATCCCCTTCGGCTGGGAGCCGATGGTTAAGCTCTAAACCGCATTCCACTGACAAAACAAGCACGTTTCGCCCAATTTCGCCTTGATTTTGGGCAGAACGTGCTTGTTTTGCATCGCGGGGGCCGAAAGAGGCCATAAAGCAGCCGCGTTATCCGCTCCGCCGAGTGGTTGGGAGGGGATAACGCGGCTCAAAGTGGGCCTTTAGCGGTTGGAGCGATACCAACCGATGAGCTCATCGGTGGATTGGTCGCCGGAGTTGGCAGCCTCAGCGCCGGAGACGGCCGGAGCTAGGTCATTAGCCTGCTGCTTGCCCAGCTCCACGCCCCACTGGTCAAAGGAGTTGATATCCCAGATAATGCCCTGGGTGAACACGATGTGCTCGTAGAGGGCGATGAGCGCGCCGAGCACGGCGGGGGTCAGCTCCTCAGCCAGGATGGTGGTGGTCGGGCGGTTTCCCGGCATGACCTTGTGCGGCACGATGGCCTCGTCTACGCCTTCGGCCGCGATTTCTTCTGCGGTCTTGCCAAAGGCCAGCACCTTGGTCTGGGCAAAGAAGTTGCCCATGAGCAGATCATGCATGGAACCAGAGCCATCGGCGGTGGGGAAGTCCTGCTTCGGGCGGGCGAACCCGATGAAGTCCGCCGGGATGAGGCGCGTGCCCTGGTGCATGAGCTGGAAGAAGGCGTGCTGGCCATTGGTACCCGGCTCGCCCCAGTAGATTTCCCCGGTGGACGGGGCGGCAACCGCGGTGCCATCGCGGCGCACGGACTTGCCGTTGGATTCCATGGTCAGCTGCTGCAGGTAGGCCGGGAAGCGGCCGAGGTCCTGGGAGTAGGGCAACACGGCGTGGGTTTGGGCCCCGAAGAAGTTGGTGTACCAGACACCGAGGAGGCCCATGAGCGCCGGGACATTTTCTTCCAGTGGGGTGGTGCGGAAGTGCTCGTCCATGGCGTGGAAGCCCTCGAGGAAGCGCATGAAGTCCATCGGGCCGATGGTGCACATGAGGGAGAGGCCAATGGCGCAATCTACGGAGTAGCGGCCGCCGACCCAGTTCCAGAACGGGAACATGTTCTCGGTATCGATGCCGAACTCGGCTACCTTCTCCGCATTGGTGGATACGGCGACGAAGTGCTTGGCCACGGCGGATTCATCACCATCGAATTGCTCGATGAGCCAGCGGCGCGCAGCGTGCGCATTGGTCAGCGTCTCCTGGGTGGTAAAGGTCTTGGAGGCGATGATAAACAGGGTGGATTCTGCATCGAGGCCATCGAGCGTGGCGGCCATATCGGCCGGGTCCACGTTGGAGACGAACTCGGCGGAGATGCCAGCGACCTCGTAGGAACGCAGCGCCTTGGCCGCCATGGCCGGACCAAGGTCAGAGCCGCCGATGCCGATGTTGACCACCTTTTTGATGGTGTGGCCGGTGTGCCCGAGCCACGAGCCGGAGCGCAGCGCGGTGGCGAAATCGCGCATGCGGCCCAAGACCTCGTGGACATCGGCGGCGACGTCCTGGCCGTCAACGCTCAAGTCATCTTCGGCAGGGATGCGCAGTGCGGTGTGCAGCACGGCGCGGTCCTCGGTGTTATTGATGTGCTCGCCGGCGAACATGGCATCGCGGCGGGCCTCAAGATCGGCGGCCTTGGCTACCTCAACCAGCTGCTTGACGATGTCCCCGTCGATCAGGTTCTTCGACAGATCGACGTGCAGCCCGGCGGCGTCGAAGGCGAAGTTGCGGGCGCGGTCTGCATCGGCGGCAAAAAGCTCGCGGAGGTTGAGGTCCTTCTTCTCCTCATATACCTTCGCGAGCTCGCTCCACTGGGCAGATGCGGTGATATCCATGGTGGTAGGCCTTTCTGGCAACTAGCGCATTGGCAACATGTACCCCTCCCACCGTAGTCCAGAAAACGCCACCGCGTCGGGGCCTTTTAGAGGATGAGTGCGCCTACCCAACCGGCGATAAGCAGCGGGATGTTGAAGTGGATGAAGGTCGGGATGACCGAGTCGCGGATGTGGTCGTGCTGTCCGTCCGCGCCGAGACCCGCGGTAGGGCCGAGGGTGGAATCGGAGGCGGGAGAGCCGGCGTCGCCAAGCGCGCCTGCAGTGCCAATAAGCGCCACGGTGGCCGCGGGGCTAAAGCCCAACGACATGCACAGCGGCACATAGATAACGGAGATGATGGGCAAGGTGGAAAAGGAAGAGCCGATGCCCATGGTGACCACCAGGCCCACCACCAGCATCGCGCCGGCGGAAAGGACCTTATTGGTGCCAAAGAGGTTGGCGGTGGCATCCACCAGCGGGCCGACCTCATTGGTCGCCGTCATGACCGAGGCGAACCCCTGGGCGGTGATCATGATGAAGCCGATGAGCGCCATCATCTTCATGCCATTGGTAAAGACATCGTCCGCGTGCTTCCAATCCACCGCGCCGGTAAGCAGCAAAATTCCCAAGCCAGTCAGCGCGCCGACCATGAGGCCATCGGATTCGAAGTCGAGCGCCTGCATGACAATCTGCACCGCAAAGGTGGCAATGATGGCCACGACGGAAACCCACACCTTATAGGCAGAGGGGGTCTCTTGATGCTCCTCAGCCGCGATGGGCAGGTTTTCATAGTCGCGCGGTTTGCGGTAGCTAATGAAGATGGCGATGAGTAGGCCGGCGAGCATACCGAGCGCCGGCACGCCCATAACCTGCATGATATTGATATCGGAGGTATCAAGCCCCGCCTGCTGGATATTAAAGAGCAGGATGTCATTTAAGTAGATGGAGCCAAAGCCCACCGGGATGAACATGTAGGTGGTGATAAGGCCGAAGGTCAGGCAGGTGGTAATGAGCCGGCGGTCCAGGCGCAGCTTATTCATCACCGTAAGTAGCGGCGGGATGATGAGCGGGATGAAGGCAATGTGGACCGGGATGAGGTTCTGGCTCATCACGGACATGGCGATGAGCCCGAGGATGAGCATCCACTTGGTGGCCAGGGCGGTCTTGGGGTCTGCTTCGCCGCTGCCGCCGAGCTTGCGGATGAGGAAATTAGCTAGGACCTGTGGCAGCCCGGCCGAGGCCACGCCCATGGCAAAAGCGCCCAAGAGGGCATAGCTGAGGGCAATCTTGGCGCCGCCGCCCAAGCCGTCTTGGAAGGCGACCATGGTGGCATCAAGCCCCATGCCCGACAGGAGCCCGCCGACGATGGCTCCTAGGAAGAGCGCTACCACCACATGCACGCGCAGGAGGGCGAGCACGAGCATGACTATGACGGCGACGAGAACTGCATTCATGCTAATTCAGGGTACTGCATAGTATCGGCTGGGTCGTAATAATTCGGCTAACCCAGGCGGCCGCGGCCCATCCGCAGTAGCGCCGAGGCGATGGTGGGGCCTTCTTCCCCAAGTTCATCGCGGAACTGATTCAAAATGGCGATCTCGCGGGTGTGGACCAGGCGGGTACCGCCGGAGTTCATGCGGGTGCGGCCAATGGCCTGGGAGACTTCCGTGCGGCGTTTGGCAGCATCCAAGATGATGCGGTCCATGCGGTTGATTTCTTCGCGATACTGTTGGATCTCCGCATCAGAAAGGGGATCATCCGTTCCCGAAGGGGTGCGGATGTCCAAGCCGTTATCGACGATGTCTTTGTTTTCTTCTGCGGTCATAAGACCATATTGTGCCACCCGCCCGCGCAAAAGGAAATAGCAGCTCGCACGGCGGAAACGGGGCGTGTCCGGTGGGGCTAGTAGGTTGGAAGGCATTATGAACGAAAACTCTCCTTTTAGCCCTTCCCCGTCCACCGGCGGCGCACCCACGCCAAGCCCCTTTGGCGGCTTCGGTGCACCGCGCGCATCGAACCCGCAGCCCGAATCCCCCGATGCCTTGACCGAGGGCCTCAATCCACAGCAACTAGAGGCCGTTACCCACTCGGGCAGCCCGCTGCTCATCGTGGCCGGCGCCGGTTCCGGCAAGACCGCCGTGCTTACCCGCCGCATTGCCTATCTCATGCGCCATCGCGGGGTAAACCCGTGGGAGATCCTCGCCATTACCTTTACTAATAAGGCCGCCGCGGAAATGAAGGAGCGCGTGGGCGGGCTGGTAGGCCCCGTGGCCGAGCGCATGTGGGTATCTACCTTCCACTCCATCTGCGTGCGCATCCTACGCCAAAACGCCCAGCTGGTGCCGGGTCTTAATACCAACTTCACCATTTATGATGGCGATGATGCCCGCCGGCTATTGTCCATGATTGCCAAGGACTTGCAGCTGGATCTGAAGAAGTACACCCCGCGTGTGCTGGCCAATCAGATTTCCAATCACAAAAACGAGCTCATCGGTCCCGAATCCGCGCTGGAGAAGGCGCAGCAGACCAAGAACCCATTTGAGACCACCGTGGCCCAGGTCTATGCCGAATACCAGCGCCGCCTGCGCGCGGCCAATGCCGTGGACTTTGATGATCTCATCGGTGAGGTGGTGCGGATCTTCACCCAGCACCAGCAGGTGGTGGATTTTTATCGCCGGCGCTTCAAGCACGTGCTTATCGACGAATACCAGGACACCAACCACGCCCAGTATGCGCTGGTTGCCGCGCTCGTGGGCAGGGGAGAGCTCGGCCCCGATGCCCCCGAGTTGTGCGTAGTGGGCGATTCCGATCAGTCCATTTATGCCTTCCGCGGGGCCACCATCCGCAATATTCAGGAATTCGAGCGCGACTACCCCCAGGCGCACACGATCTTGCTGGAACAGAATTATCGCTCTACGCAGACCATTCTCAATGCGGCCAATGCCGTGATCGCCAAGAATGAGAATCGCCGCGAGAAGAACCTGTGGACCGCCCACGGTGAGGGCGAGCAGATCGTAGGTTATGTTGCCGATAATGAGCATGATGAGGCGCGGTTCATCGCCTCTGAAATCGATTCCTTGGCGGATAAGGGCCGCAGCTATTCCGATATCGCGGTCATGTACCGCACCAATAACGCCTCCCGTGCGCTGGAAGATATCTTCATTCGCTCAGGAATTCCGTACAAGGTGGTGGGTGGCACGCGCTTTTATGAGCGGCGCGAAATCCGCGATATGGTGGCCTACCTGCGTATCTTGGATAACCCGGACGATACGGTAAGCCTGCGCCGCATTATCAACGTGCCCAAGCGTGCCATTGGTGACAAGGCGCAGGGGCATATTGCCCTCCATGCGGAAAACCACGGTATTAGCTTTGGCAAGGCGCTTGCCGATGTCCCCCGGGGCGACGTTCCAGGCCTTGGCACTCGGGCTATTAATGCAGTCACCAAATTCAACGACATGATGGAGGGTATCCGCAATCAGATTCCGTCCATGAGCGATGAAGTTACCGACCAACCGGATTTGGGCGAGCTGCTTTCCGCCATTTTGGATGCCACGGGATACAAGGCGGAATTGGAAAATTCGAATGATCCGCAGGACGGAGCGCGCCTAGATAACCTCAACGAGTTGGTATCGGTGGCGCGCGAATTCACCTCGGAGGCGGCCAACCAGCTTGCTGCATCCGGTGCGGATGCAGTGGACCCCTCCGAGCTAGTAGAGGAGGGCGAAGCTGCGCCCGGTTCGCTGCAGGCATTCTTGGAAAAGGTGTCGCTGGTGGCCGATGCTGACCAGATCCCAGATTCCGAGACTGGTGTGGTCACCATGATGACTCTGCACACCGCCAAGGGCCTTGAGTTCCCCGTAGTCTTTTTGACCGGCTGGGAGGATGGCCAATTCCCGCATATGCGCTCATTGGGTGACCCGAAGGAACTAAGCGAGGAGCGCCGCCTCGCCTATGTGGGCATTACCCGCGCTCGCGAGCAGTTGTATCTTACCCGCGCCATTTTGCGCTCGGCGTGGGGCAATCCGGTGACTAATCCCGCCAGCCGCTTCCTCGGCGAGGTCCCAGAAGACCTCATCAACTGGCGGCGCGAAGACTCCGATAGTTCCCTGACCGGCGCGTGGGGCGAGGACGACTACCAATATGGTCGTTCCTACGGCCGCGATTGGTCCGGATGGGGCAGTGGTGGTTCCCGGTCCGGGTCGCGCGATGGAGGGCGCGCTGCGTCTTCCCCATCGCAGCGCACCAGCAAGCCGGCGGCGACCTCGATGCCTAAGAACAATAACCTCAACCTAGCCGTGGGTGACCGCGTCAATCACGCTAAGTACGGGCTTGGAACTGTCATTGAGACGTCCGGCTCCGGCAAGCGCGCCACGGTCACCGTGGACTTTGGTTCTTCCGGTAAGGTCCGGCTGATGCTCATCGGCGGAGTGCCGATGGAAAAGCTTTAGACCGAAATGCCGCGCTCGTTGAACCAGGAAACTGGGTCAACGGCGGCGCCTCCGCCTGGGTGAATCTCAAAGTGGAGGTGCGGGCCAGTGGAGTGGCCCTCGTTGCCAATGCCCGCGATTTCCTGACCCGCGGTCACGCGCTCGCCCACATTTACCTTGAGCAGGTCTGCCGGCATGTGACCGTAGACGGAGATGGTGCCGTCATCGTGCTGGATGCGGATCCAGTTGCCAAAGCCCTGCGCTGGACCGGAGTTGATGACGGTGCCGTCCATGACCGCGTGAATCGGGGTGCCCACCGGGTTAGCTACGTCGATGCCGTTGTGCATCGTGCCCCAGCGCTGGCCGAAGCCAGAAGTAAGCGTGCCGGAGGTAGGAAAGACCACGGTATTGCCCGCGGAGTCCGTGCCGCGCTTCGTGGTGAGTCCCGAGTGATTCCCCTGCGGTGCGAAAGCTTCCTCCAGGCCCGGTACAGCGCCCGGGTCTAGGACGATATTGACGCCGCCGGATTCGTTTCCATCTACCTGCGGAGTAGTCTCGCCGTTCAGTACGCCTACGGTGGTGGTGGCTAGGCCAACAAGGGCGTCGACCACGCCGGCGTTATCTACGTTCGTAGCGGTGGGCTCGGAAGAGCCGTCCGATACGTCCACGCTAGCCACTGGCTCTGCAGCAAAAGCGGTGGTGCCGGTAGCAAGTACGGTGCCAAGCGTAACGATGCTCAGCGCCACGTTCTTGCGCGCGCGGTTCATGCGCTTCATAGTTAAAGTCCTTTTCATGGCTGTGCATGGTCTTGGGACGCCCGCATCCTGGAGAGGGCGACGTCTTTCAACTGCCAACCGCGACACGCCGAAAGTCGAAATACTTGCGCTCGTGATCGCTCGTGGCAACGAGTTAAAAGTTAGCCCGCTCGAACGGCCCGCGCAATCTTAAAAAACGCTGGTAGAGGCGGAAATAATTCGAAATTATTCGAACATGCCAGCTTGTTGCGCGTGTTGCGAATGTGACTCGAGTGGCGTCTGTAAAGTATTGGTTTAGGGTCTGGGGGTGGACCTTGGGGGTGGCGTCCATGGCTTGGGGCTGCGGTCTCGTGCGTAATCGGCGGCTGAAAGTTGAAAATATCCACTCACCTGCGACAAGTCTGCGCGCTGGACTTGCCTGAATGTACTTCTGGCGCCCTTGTGGGGCCGTGGTGAGGGTCTAGCTGGTGCTGTGTTCACTAGTGGCAGCGGAGTCCTCAGGTGGCGCCAAGGGTCGTGTAGGGCGCCCTAGGGATGGTCTAGGGCGTCGTTGAGGCAAGCCCATCTGCCTGTGCGTGCTGTGGGCGGGGGAGGGCATCTGTGGACATGAAAAAGCGCCGCAGGAAAGCCACTGCGGCGCTTAACAAGAAGGTGTTGGGGTGGGGGCCTTAGAGGTCGATGCCTCGCTCAGCCAGCCAAGGCTGCGGATCGATTGCCTCGCCACCGTTCGGGTGAACTTCGAAGTGGAGGTGGGAGCCGGTGGAAAAGCCCATCGAGCCCATGCCGGCGATCTTCTGGCCGGCATGCACGTGCTCGCCAACGGCCACGTCAAGAGTTTGCATGTGACCATAAACGGTCATGGTGCCGTCGTCGTGCATGATGCGGATCCACTGGCCAAAGCCGGAAGCTGGACCGGAGTCGATGACCGTACCATCCATGACGGCA
Source organism: Corynebacterium sp. ACRPO (assembly GCF_022347205.1). GTDB lineage: Bacteria > Actinomycetota > Actinomycetes > Mycobacteriales > Mycobacteriaceae > Corynebacterium. The sequence continues at coordinate 18,712 of NZ_JAKRNE010000018.1, forward strand.
AGGATTGGGGTGCCAGGAGAGTTGGCGATGTCGACGCCCTTATGGAAGGTGCCCCAGCGCATAGCGAATGGAGATGTGAATGCGCCTTCGGCAGGGCGAGCTACGGACGGAGCGCGAGCGGCTTCGTCGGCAGCTGCACGCTCTTCAGAAGCCTGGATGGCTTTGTTGAGCTGATCGGTCAGATCGGCAACTGGCTTAGCCTCAGCAACGTTGAGGATCTGTGGGGTGGTATCAACCGGAGCCGCAGCAGCATCCTCAGCTTGGGTGGAGTCAGAGGCGAGCTCGAAGTCAACGGACTGCGTCTTGGTGGTGGCCGCGTCATCGGACTGGATGTTTGCGGCGGCTGCGCCACCAACGCCGGCCGTGGAAACTGCACCTGCCGCAACCGTCATTACGGCAATGCGGCCCTTCGCGGTCTGCGAGGTGACAATCTTGCGATGGCGGCCGGCGCCACGCTGAACTTTGCTTCGCATTAGGTCTTCTTTCGTCATTTTCACAATCTGCGCAGAACGAGTGTTACGTCCCCACCGAGTTAGTTACGAGATTGTGACCTTCTTGTTACCAACGAGATGTAACAGTAGCGTCTCGAAAAGATAACAGCAACCCAAATTAAAGAATTTTCAGGCTCGCCTCGGGGAAATTGTCCACGAGCAGGCAACATGGGGCACGCGGAATATTATTAGTGCGATAAAGATCCCACGCGAGCTCCGCGTGCGTCACGCAAAACTAGCGGCCTTTTCCTTCATAGTATTACAGCCAGAGTTAAGGGTGTGAAACCAGGGTAGATTTTATACTCCTTATATATTTGTATAGCCCAGGTACAGGGGTTGCCGCCGGTGATTTTGCGAGTGCCTCGTCGCGCCACCCCGATTTCACTTCCGGAAGGTGGCAAAGTGGACGCCGATGAACAAAAACACCAGCCCCCAATCTCGGTCAACGCCCCGCCCGCGTAGCCAGGCGCGGGGCCGTACGGTGCGCGCGGAGCGCACCCCACGCGCGCCTCATCCCAGTGGCTCACGCCAGTCCTATGGATCGGCGCAGCGCGTCGCCCGTAAAGCCGGCTCCAAGGCCAAGGCGCGCCGTACCCCCGCGCCGCTGACCAAAGCCGGGCGCATTCGCCGCATGCTTATTACGGCGGCAGTGCCCAACGTGGTTATTGTCCTTATCATTATGGCCATCGCGCTTGGCAGTCTCATGCTCACCGGCTCTCCCATGGCGTGGTGGTACACCATCGTGGCGGAGGCCTGGATGGTCTTTAACCTCGCCCCGGTCTCTGCGGCTGATGTGCATATTTCCTTCCTGCCGGCCTTGCCAGCGCTTATTCTCGCCGCGGTGGTGGCGGTTCGTGTGCGCAGCGCGGTAAAACACAAGGTCAGCGTCAAGGACCTGCTTACTCTTTTGGCCTGCGTGCTTGGTGTGCCGGTGGTATTTACCATCATCGCGTGGCTGATGCTGTGGGATGCGGGCAAGGTCTATGACGTCTCCCCGCCTAATCTGGCGCAGGCGTTGCTGCGCGTTATTGTTCTGCATCTGGCCGCCATGGCGTCCGGTATGGGGTGGCGCTTGTGGCGGGCGTTGGCCAAGCGTTATGGGGTACCGCGCCCGCTTGTCGACGCCACCCAGATCGCCCTTCGCTATCTCGCCTACCTGGCCATTGGCGCAGCCGCAGTCTTTGCGGTGGTATTCCTTGTCAATGTCTCCCGCCAGGGCGAGATGATGAATGACTATCCTACGATCTCCGGCTTAGGCATTGCCGGACTCGTGCTGCTGAGCGTGCTCTACATTCCCAATGCCATCGTGAGCACCGCGGCGGTATTGGTGGGCTCGGAGTTCTCCGTAGGCGAAGGCTCGGTAAGCCTCTTTAGCGCCCACCTCGTGCCGCTGCCACCGCTGCCCATTACCGGCGGCATTCCTGCCTCCGCGCCCAGCTGGGCTGTGGTGCTATTGATCGTCCCCCTCGGCGCTGCAATCTACTCTTTGTACAAGAAACATCCGAGCTTTCAAGACGTCCTCGTAGCTACGGTGGCCTCCGCAGTACTCATGCTGGTTGCCTGCTACCTTGTCAGCGGTGACCTTGGCTACTACGGCGCGACCGGCCCGCAGCTGTGGACTGCCGCAGGCCTTACCGCCCTGTGGATGGCTGTCGTTGGTTGTGCCGTTGCCGCAGGCTTTGCCTTCGTGGCCTGGCGCGCGGCCCGCACAGTACCTGGTGTGGACACCGCCGATGAGTACGCCGATGAGCCCGCTGCTGATGCCACCACTACCGAGGTGACCGATGCAGACACCGCCGAAACTGACGACGCCCCCGCCGAACCGGAGCGCGAGCCCATCACCGATCCGGAAATCGTTGATGCCGAGGTAGTCGAGGACGAGCCCCAGGATTCCGCACCTGGCGAGGCCGCAGAGGAACCGGAAGAAGAGCAGAAAGAAGAGGACACTCCAGCCGAAGAAACAGCAGAGCAGCAGGATGAGGCTGAGGAGGGCAATGAAAGGGGCGTCGCCAAGCCGCTGAGCCAACAGTTCAAGGACCAAATGGGGGAGAGTGAGCAGGACTCTGCGGGCGAAGATTCCCCCGAGGAGGGGGAGAGGGGCTAGGCTATAGCGCGTGACTTCACCGATGCCTCCGCGCTATACCGCTGACCCTGAACGCCTCCGAGTGGTGGTGCTCGTTTCTGGAACGGGTTCCCTGCTGCAAGCGATCATGGATGCCCAAGCCGGGCACTACCAGGTAGTGAAGGTGGTGGCGGATAAGGAATGCCACGGTATTGCGCGCGCACAGGACCACGGGATTGATACCGAGGTCGTGGCGCTGGGTGCGGATCGCGCCGAATGGAATCAACGTCTGGTTGACGCAGTAGATGCTGCGCAGCCAGACGTTGTTGTTTCTGCGGGCTTTATGAAGATCCTGGGCCAGGAATTCCTAGACCGCTTCGAAGGCCGCACCATCAATACCCACCCGGCGCTACTGCCTGCCTTCAAGGGAGCGCACGCGGTGCGCGACGCCCTCGATTACGGCGTGAAGATCACTGGCTCTACCGTCCACTTTGTGGACACGGGCGTGGATACCGGCTCCATCATCGCGCAGCGCCCCGTTGCCATCAATGCGGACGATGACGAGTCCACCCTCCACGAGCGCATTAAACAAGTAGAGCGCGATCTCATCGTGGAGGTGCTGCGTGCAGCTAACGTCCACGACGAGAAACTAACTATTCAACTCGCAGACTAAGACTTTTCGAAAGGCTTAATCCTCCTCATGAGCGAAGACCGCAAGCAGGTAAAGCGCGCCCTTATCAGCGTGTACGACAAGACCGGGCTGGAGGATCTAGCCCGCGCCCTCGATAAGGCAGGCGTGGAAATCGTCTCCACCGGCTCCACCGCGAAGAAGATCGCGGACCTAGGCATCGAGGTCACTCCGGTAGAAAAGCTCACCGGCTTCCCGGAGTGCTTGGAAGGCCGCGTCAAGACGCTGCACCCGCGCGTGCACGCCGGCATTTTGGCCGATACCCGCAAGGAAGATCACCTCAACCAGCTCTCCGAGCTCGAGGTAAAGCCTTTCCAGCTCGTCGTGGTCAACCTGTATCCCTTCCGCGAGACCGTGGCTTCGGGCGCGGACTTTGATGGCTGCGTGGAACAGATTGATATCGGCGGCCCATCCATGGTGCGCGCAGCCGCCAAGAACCACCCGTCTGTTGCCGTTGTGGTAGACCCTTCCCGCTACGGTGAAGCCGTGGAGGCCGTCAACAACGGTGGCTTTACCCTGGAGCAGCGCCGCGGCTTGGCGCGCGACGCCTTCCTGCACACCGCGGATTATGATGCGGCCGTCTCCGCCTGGTTCGTAGATCAGCTCAGCGAGGAGGGCCAAGCCACCCCGCTGCGCTACGGCGAGAACTCTCACCAGGCGGCCACCGTTACCCGCATCGGTTCCAAGGGCCTTGCCAATGCCACCCAGTTCAATGGCAAGGAGATGAGCTACAACAACTACCAGGATGCGGATGCTGCTTGGCGCGCCGCGTGGGACCATGAGCGCCCCTGCGTTGCGATTATCAAGCACACCAACCCATGCGGCATTGCCGTGTCCGAGGAGTCCATCGCCGCCGCTCACCGCGCGGCGCACGCGTGCGACCCAATGTCCGCCTTCGGCGGCGTGATTGCCGTCAACCGCGAGGTCACCGTAGAGATGGCCGAGCAGGTCAAGGAGATCTTCACCGAAGTCATCGTCGCTCCTTCCTATGAGGAGGGCGCCATCGAAGTCCTCAAGGCCAAGAAGAACCTGCGCGTGCTGCAGGCAGAGCACGAAGACCAGCACGAGGAGCGCAAGTACATCTCCGGCGGCGTGCTCACCCAAGAGCCAGACACCTACCAGGCCGAGGGCGATAACCCGGCCAACTGGACCCTGGCTGCGGGCGAGGCCCTCAACGAGTCCGACTTGGCTGAGCTCGAATTCGCATGGCGCGCCGTGCGCGCGGTGAAGTCCAATGCCATCTTGCTGGCCAAGGACAATGCCACCGTGGGCGTAGGCATGGGCCAGGTCAACCGCGTTGACTCCGCCAAGCTGGCTGTCGAGCGCGCTAACACCTTGGCCGATGGTGCCAACCGCACCGAGGGCTCCTTCGCCGCTTCCGACGCCTTTTTCCCGTTTGCCGATGGTTTGCAGGTGCTTCTCGACGCCGGCGTTAAGGCCGTTGTTCAGCCCGGCGGCTCCATCCGCGACGAAGAAGTCATCGCGGCAGCGAAGGAAGCCGGCGTTACTTTGTACCTGACCGGTACCCGCCACTTCGCGCACTAGCCTAAGCTAAATGCCATGACATTCCCTATCCGCCGGGCCTGGGGCCCGGCAGCTGCCCTTATCGCCTGCGCGCTCACCCTCAGCGCTTGCGGCGACGAGGACGCGGCGAATAATTCCCCTACCTTTGTCAATACCGAGGCCCGTGGCACGGCGGATCCCCTCTACGGAAAAGAGACCACGACCGCAGCGCCCGCGGCCTCATCCGCGGCCCCTTCTGGTGACGTCCAAGCCGTGCTTGACCGCATCGTGGCCGAACACGGCGATGTGGGCATCGCGGTCTCCGATGGCACCACCACCATTGAAGCGGGGCGCACCGCTCCCGAAGCCGCGTGGTCAACCTCCAAGGTGCCGGTGCTCATCGCGGCGAATCGCACGGGTGCTGCCGATAACCAGTTGGTGTCTTCCGCGATTACCTACTCCGATAACGAGGCCGCCAAAGCCGCGTGGGCGGGGCTAGGGGAGGGCACCGCCGCCGCGCAGGCCGCACAAAGCGTCATCGCGGAGGCGGGAGATACCGCCACCCAACTCCAATCCCAGGTCACCCGCCCGGAATTTACGGCCTTTGGCCAAACCATGTGGAGCGTGGGCAACCAAGCAAAGTTTATGGCCGGGTTGCGCTGCGTTGAGGGAGCGCAGCCGATTATCGACGCCATGGGTGTCGCCGATCCCGCCCAAGGCTACGGCCTGCGCACCCTGCCGGGCGCCTTGATGAAAGGCGGCTGGGGACCGAGCCCGGCCGGTTCCTACGATGTGCGGCAGATGGGCATCGTGCAACTGGGCGGGCACGACGTCGCCGTGGCACTGATTGCCTCATCCCCTGATGGCCAGTACGCCTCCACCCAAACGGTGCTTACCTCCATGGCCGAAGCCCTAGCGCAGGCCGATACCCAGTGGTCCAGCCCTGCCTGCTAAGCCTGCCAGTAGAAAGGAAAACTCATGACTTCTCGCTTAAGCCTCCGCTCGCTCATTGCCGCAGGTTTCGTCCCGCTCGTGGCCGCCAGCCTCGCGCTGAGCGGTTGCAGTGACTCCACGGACGACGCTGCCCCGAGCTTCAAAGGGAAGGGCAGCGGAATGACCACGGTCAATAACTCCGACAGAGAAGAGGAAAACGCCGAGGAATCCACAGCCGCGCAAGAGACTGTAACCAAGCAAGAGGAAGCCCCTGAGGAACCGCCGGTAGTTACGGTCACGCAGACGGAAAAGCAGGAGGCCCCGTCTTCCACCGGTGGGGGTCAGAAGACGGGTGTGGGAAACTACATTTCTGATTTCAACGAGTACGGATGGCTCGACGGAGGCTACGCCAACTGTCAGCGCTTTGAGCGTGCCTTGTTCGCTGGGGCTGGTCCCGACGGCAGGGTCATCATTTGCGAGACCGGAGGTGGCGACAAGATCTATCGATCGTCGATGTTTGATGGCCAGTTCCAGACGAGCGACGTTACCCAAGACGGCAATAACTACTACGTCAATGCGGATCCGTCGATCATAGTGGTGACCCCGAGCGCAGTGAGCGTGCGCGAGGGCGGCGGATTGGCCGCCACGGGCGAATTCACGGAGTCGTGGCAGCGCTAACGCGGAAAACGAGGGGCTAGCGCGACTTCTTCTTGCGGTCGGCCGCAGCGGCGGCGGCCGCAGAGATGGAGTCGTTGCGATTCTTCAGCAGCTCGAGGGTAGTTTCCTCGGCATTGTCGGGGACGGAGGCGCCGAGGACGGCCAAGGCGGCGTCGGCAAGCATGGCGGCAGTCTCCGGAACCGACTGGGAAGCGTCGAACGGAGGGGTGCCGTTATTGGGGCGCATTTCAATAACGGACAGCGCGATGTGGAAGGGTAGCTCCACGCGGGGGTCATCCTCGCCCACAATGGCGGCGGCAGTGGAGCGGAAATGATTCTGCAGGCGGTCGCGCGACTCGTGATACTCGGAGAACTCCGAGGAATTGGCCACCGGCAGCTGATACAGGCGGCCCACGTTCCAGCCACTGGTGAGCAGCAGACGCGATTCCGCGGCGACCAAAGACCACAGGCGCTGTGCTGGGGCCGCGTCGGTACCCGCCAACTCATCGGCCAATTCCAAGGAGGGCTCGATGGTGGAATTGAGCAGCGTCAGGAAAATCTCCGTCTTGGACGGGAAGTGGTAGTACAGCGACGCCTGACGGATGCCCACCGCGTCTGCGATCTGGTGCGTGGACGTGGTAGCAAAACCCTGAGTAGTGAAAAGCTCGGAGGAGGCGTCCAGGATCTCCTCTCGGGCGCTATTGCCCCTGCGCCGCGGGCTGTGTTTACGCGGCCTACCGACATTGCCTGCCATGCGGTGGGACGCCTCCTTTCGCAAAAGAGAAATCACTTCTAATAATCAACTGTACAATCTTATGCCCGACTAGGTACTGCTTCCGAATCCGCACCGTAGAGACTATTTATATTCTTCCGTCCGACGGGCAATAGACTCAAACGCCGCCGAGACAATGCGGCACGCGGAGCCATAAGCAGTGCGGTCCAACGGCGGGAGATCGCGCAATGTTGCCGAGTGATCACTAACGCCCTCGTACCAACGGCGCAACTCTAACGCATAGCCAGTGCGCCACGCTAGGTCCAAAGCCTCTGCATCAGCGGCGCTAAGCAGATCGCGTTCCACGCCGATCGCTAAGCGATCCACCGTGGGGCGCGGCCCCGGCGCCGCCCAGCGTGCGATTGCCGCGATGGGGGAGAGCAGTGTGACTTTAATATCCACCGCTGTATCGCGGTCCGGCAGGCCATCGACCATCTTTAGGGCAGGAGGGCGCTGGCCCAAGGCTTCTTCCAGTAGCGCTTGTTCTCCGCCGTTTCCAAGGGGCAGGCCGGCGTCGACTCGCGCGGCGATGGAATCGGCGGCTACGTGAGCCTGGAGACCGACATCAGCGAAGACCTCTTGCAGATCGGCATCTTCACCCATCCACACCACGGGCATGGAGGGCAACTGGTCGCCACGGGCGGCAGCGCCGCTAAGACGGACCGGGGAGTTGACCCCCGGGGAGCGAACAATATCCGTAATCAGCCGGGAATACCAGTGGGCCAATTCAATCTCATTGTCCTGGTGGGCGACCGCGTTGCGCAAGATATCTTGGGCCTCTGCGAGCAGTCCGCGGGCCGTAGCGCGAGACTGGCAGTGCGGGGCGAGCTCGGAGAGATCGAGTAGGGATTTGTGCAGGGCCATTGCTCACTGCCTTTCACTAGTGCGGGGCCAGTGTACCCCGCCGGCTGCGGGGTACACGAATGTTTTCAATCTAACACCTCAGCCTGGTAAGCCGGGCATGTGGGCCGCAGGGAAGGGATGGGAGGGATAAAACGACTTTCGCCGCCTGCCCTCGAGGAGGGAGGCGGCGAAAGCTTATGGTTCTTTTACCGTGTCACACTTGCCAGCGGCAAAAGTGCGCTGTTGATACCCAGCTACTGTTTAGCGGGTGGTGAACGGCAGGAGAGCCATTTCGCGTGCGTTCTTGACGGCGGTAGCAACCTGACGCTGCTGCTGCGGGGTCAGACCGGTGACGCGACGGGAACGGATCTTGTGACGATCCGAGATGAACAGACGCAGAGTCTTGGTGTCCTTGTAGTCCACCTTCTCGATGCCCTCGGCCTTCAAAGGGTTCTTCTTTGGGCGACGGCTCTGCTCCATACGGAACTTCTTTTGGTTATTGCGCTTATTAGCCATTGTGCAATTACCCCTTTACCAGCTGGACTTACGAACGCCCGGCAGCTCACCACGGTGAGCCATGCCGCGCATACGGACACGGGACAGGCCGAACTTGCGGAGGTAACCGCGTGGGCGGCCATCGGCAGCGTCACGGTTACGTACGCGGGCTGGGGAAGCGTCACGAGGCTGGCGGTTCAGCTCGAACTGAGCCTCCAGGCGCTCCTCATCCGGGGTGTTCGGGTTCTTGATGATCTTCTTGAGCTCAGCGCGACGCTCCGCGTAGCGGGCGACGATTTCCTTGCGCTGCTCGTTCTTAGCGATCTTGGACTTCTTAGCCATTGATTATCGCTCCTCGCGGAATTCGACGTGCTTGCGGGCAATCGGATCGAACTTCTTCAAGGTGATGCGATCCGGGTTGTTGCGCTTGTTCTTACGGGTCACGTAGGTGTAACCGGTGCCCGCAGTGGACTTAAGCTTGATGATTGGGCGGATATCGTTACGTGCCATACTTAAATCTTCTCCCCACGTGCGCGAATCTTAGCCACAACGGACTCGATGCCATCGCGGTCGATGATCTTCATGCCCTTCGTGGAAACATTCAGGGTGATGGTACGGCCCTCAGAGGGCAGGTAGTAGCGACGACGCTGCACGTTGGGGTTCCAACGGCGCGAAGTGCGGCGGTGCGAGTGCGAGACCTGCTTGCCGAATTCCGGCTTGCGGCCCGTTACCTGGCAAATAGCCGACATGGGTCTTCTTTCTCCTAGCCGCCCACATCATGGCTATAGACAATGAAGCGCCGACTGCCGTGTGAGGGTGGCAGTGCTCAAAAGTGAGGTGTGAGCGGGTGCGGCGCCATCGTCAAACACCAGTAGACGGGGCGTAAAACGTATATTTTGACAACAGCAAGGGAAAATCTTACAGCCTCGGACGCGAATTACCTAATCGCTATCTTGCTGTGACAGGTGGGCCGTTTGCCGTGCTGGGGTGGTGTTTGCCTGTGGGGCACCGTTAAGCGTGGCGCAAGAAACGGGAGTGAAATGAGTGGTTGCCGCTGGTTGGGGATTTCGCATATGGGTTAGTTGACTGTAGGATAATTCAGGTTGTTGACCCGTGCCGCGCGGCGCGCGGTTAACAGAGTGAAATTTGTACGTCCCAACTCGGGCACGATCCACGCTAAGGGTGTGGAACCGACCCGTAGTCCAACCCTGAGGGAATATATATGAAGAAAGATATTCACCCGGATTACCACCCGGTAGTCTTCCGTGATGCTGGTACCGGTCACTCCTTTTTGACCAAGTCCACCGCTTCCTCCGACCGCACCGTTGAGTGGGAAGACGGCAACGAGTACCCACTGATCGTCGTTGACGTTACCGCTGAGTCCCACCCGTTCTGGACTGGTGCACAGCGCGTTATGGATACCGCCGGCCGCGTCGAGCGCTTCAACCAGCGCTTCGGTGGCATGGCACGCCGCAAGAAGAAGAACGCGTAAGGAGGAGAGTAGAAAATGGCAACTCCTAAGTTTAAGAAGTCCCGTGCGAACACCCACGCACGCCGTTCCCAGTGGAAGGCTGACAATGTAGCCCTCCAGGACGTCACCATCGACGGCCAGACCGTCCGTATCCCGCGCCGCCTGGTTAAGGCTGCCAAGCTGGGCCTGGTTGACGTAGAGCAGTTCTAAGCTCGCTCTTTAATCTCCCCGTCCGCTCTCGATTAGAGGGCTGGGCGGGGATTTTTAGCTTTAGAAGCGTTCTATAAGCATGTTTTAGCCGTATTTGGGGGACTGTGGGGGTAAATATTTCCCTAAACTTCATGAAGTTGACTGCCATAAGTAATAATTAGGCCCATGAAAATCCTTGTGGTGGATGATGAACAAGCCGTCCGCGAATCGCTACGCCGTTCCTTACGCTTTAACGGCTACGAAGTGCTGACCGCTAACGACGGCTTGGAGGCCGTGGAGACGGTGCGCGCTGAGAATCCCGAATTGCTGATTCTGGACGTCATGATGCCCAACATGGATGGCCTCGAGGTGTGCCGCAGCCTGCGCAGTGAGGGTTGGGACCGTCCGATCCTCGTTCTAACTGCGCGCGATGGTGTTTCGGACCGAGTGGCTGGCCTTGATGCCGGCGCTGATGACTACCTGCCAAAGCCGTTCGCATTGGAGGAGCTCTTGGCCCGTGTGCGCTCCTTGGTGCGCCGCGCCTCCGCAGATTCCATCGCAGCTGAAGCCCCAGTGGAAAGCAAGCTGAGCTTCAAGGACCTTGAACTCGACGCTGATACTCGCGAAGTCAGCCGCGGTGGCCGCGCAATTTCCTTGACTCGTACCGAGTTTGCGTTGCTGCAGCTGCTGATGGAAAATCCCCGCAAGGTTCTCTCCCGCAGCAAGATCTTGGAAGAAGTATGGGGCTACGATTTCCCTACCTCCGGCAATGCTCTCGAGGTCTATATCGGCTACCTGCGTAAGAAGACCGAGGGCGAGGGCGATGCTCGCCTCATCCACACGGTCCGTGGCGTGGGCTATGTTTTGAGGGAGTCTAATCCGTGATTTTAAGGAAGCCCGCTTCCCCTGCGGTGGCTTCCGGTAAAGTACAGTCCACCCCTCTTACCGAGTTCTCTGATCGTCAGGGGAGTTGGGCTTCACGGACGCCACTGCGGTGGCGCCTTGCTACTGTTACTGGCCTTGTGGTGGCCGTAGCCGTTGCCTTGATGACGTTGGCAACGTATTGGGTTGTTTCTATGTCCCTTACTGCCTCAGTCGATGACCGCTTGGAGGCCAAGGCCGATGTCTTGTTGCGGCAAAGCCAAGACCCGCGGTTCATGGATAACGTGGATCAGGAAATCGAGGACTTTAAGTCCTATAACCCCGGCACCCGCGTAGCCCTATCACCGCCCTCCATGAGCTTTTCCTACGGCGACACCATTCCTGTGGGCGGGGACTTCCACCGAACGGAGGATTACACGGAAACTTCCGTGCGTACCGTGGGTGGCGAGCGAGTGCTGGCCAAGCGTCATGATCTTGGTTCTACCGTGGTCGTTGCTCAGTCTCTCGCTCCCACGCAAGGGCTCATAGCCATCTTGGGCACGGTGCTTCTGATTATCGTTGGCCTTGGCATCTTGCTCGCCATTTTTGCAGGCCTCATCGTGTCCAAAACCGGTATGCAACCCATCGCCCGGCTGAAGCGAGCGGTGGATTACGTGACGCAGACCAACGACCTGCGTCCTATTGAGGTCTCTAATAACGACGAGATGGCGCAGTTGACCACCTCCTTTAACCAGATGCTGGAGGCACTACAGGAATCCCGTTCGCAGCAGTCTCAATTCGTAGCCGATGCCGGACACGAGCTGAAGACCCCGCTGACCTCTATGCGTACCAATATTGAGCTTTTGATGATGCTCAATCGCGCCGGTGGTGGCTTTGGTATTAGCGATGAGGACCGCAAGGACCTCGAAGATGACGTCATGTCCCAGATGAATGAGCTCTCCACCTTGATTGGAGACCTCGTTGATTTGGCGCGCGAGGACGGCAATGAGCGTGAACCGGAACCGGTTGACCTTTGTGAAGTCATGATGGCTTCGCTGGAGCGAGCGCGCCGCCGCCGTCCCGATGTGGAGTTCTTGGTGCGCTTTATCCCGTGGGAGCTGGACGGCGACCCCTTCGCATTGGGCCGTGCCACGCTTAATCTCATGGATAATGCGGCCAAGTGGTCGCCGGCTACTGGCACGGTGCGCGTGTCTATGGATCAGCTATCCACCCGCGAGGTGCGCCTGCGCTTTGATGACTCCGGGCCTGGCATTGCGCCGGAGGAGAGGGAGAAGGTCTTTGAACGCTTCTACCGTTCGGCGGAAGCGCGTTCCATGCCGGGCTCGGGCTTGGGCCTGGCCATTGTGAAATCGGTGATTGAGCGTCACGATGGCACCATCAAGATCCGCGAGTCTAATGATGGTGGTACCCGCATGGAAGTCATCTTGCCGGGCAAGCCTGTGTCGGGTGAGGTTTTCGTGGACGGTTTGGCAGATCCGCATGAGGGGCTGCCGGGTGGTAAGGAAGACCCGAGCGACCGCGGTGAAATCTTTGCGCAGCGCTGGTTTAATCAGGGCTAGCGTATAAGCGTTTATACTGGTGAGATAATACAGCAAACTTTCAGGAATTCCTAGTAGGTTGGCAGATCAGTATCAGTCTTGACCAAGCGAAGTGAGGCATAGTTTTCTCATGAACATGAGGAATGACAATTACCGCGGCTTTGATGGGAACTCCCCGGAGGGAGCGTCCCAGGAAGGTCCGGGTAGGGCCGAGCCGGTTCAGGACGGTCCGAACTTTGGAGAAACCCACCAGCAAGATGTCGTGGCTGGCAACGCTGGCCCCTACAGTGACGGAATTGGCCCCTACAGCGGCGCTGGCGCGCAGGCACAAGAGACCGGCTCCTATTCGCAAGGATGGAATCAACCGCGCGGCGGTGCTGTAGGCGATGACCCGCGAACGCTAGGTTCGCTGGGGTCCTATCCGAATGCCCCACATGCCCAAAGCTTTAGCGGTCAGGGGCAGGAAGGCCCGATGGTCACTCCTCTGCCCCCGCAGCCGGAGCAAAAGAAGAAAATCGGCTTGGGTGCCGCCACCGCTTTGGCGGCCGTAGCCTCCATCGCAGCGGGCTCGATTGCCGGCGCTGTTGTTGGCTGGACTTCCGGGGGAGGCAATAACGATACCTCCGTGGTCAATGAAGCCCTCAAAGCAGAGCCGGCCAACAATAGCACCGGTAAGGAACCGGAACAGGGTTCCGTTGAAGAAGTGGCCTCCAAGGTTTTGCCGGCGGTGGTTTCTATCCAGACGATGACTCGGACTGGTGGGGCTGAAGGCTCCGGTTCTGTCATCTCCCCAGATGGTTATGTACTGACCAACCACCACGTGGTTGCCGGTGCTGAGCACGGTGGCATGATGCAGGTGACCATGAATGACGGCAGTAAGCATGATGCTGAGGTGGTGGCCTCGGATGCGAATACGGACGTTGCCATCGTGAAAATCAAGGACGTCAAGGACCTGCCCTTCTTGCAATTCGGTGACTCCGATTCCGTTGCTGTGGGCCAAGAGGTAGTGGCCGTGGGCTCTCCTTTGGGGCTAAACGCGACCGTGACCTCCGGTATCGTATCGGCAAAGAACCGTCCCGTTCGCGCTTCCCAGGAAGGCGGCGAGTCTTCATTGATTGACGCCATTCAGACCGATGCCGCAGTAAACCCTGGCAACTCGGGCGGCCCGCTGGTGGATCGAGACGGCAATATCGTGGGCATGAACTCCATGATTGCTTCGCTGTCTAATAGTTCCTCCGGCGAGGGCGGCTCCATTGGCTTGGGCTTTGCCATTCCATCCAACTTTGCCAAGCGCATGGCAGATGAGCTCATTAACGACGGCAAAGTTTCTCACCCGACCCTTGGCGTGAAGGTGCTAGCGCGCGACGACGGCAATGGTGCCCGCATCGCCGAGGTAGAGCCGGGCGGCCCAGCAGATGAGGCGGGCTTGAAGGATGGCGATATTGTCACCCGCGTCAACGATCGCCTGATCGAAAACGCTGATGCGCTCATCGCGGCGGCGCGATCGCAAGACTTTGGCGCGACGGTGACCTTGGAGGTTACCCGCGAAGACTCGGATGAATCTCGTCAGGTAGAGGTAACCCTCTCAGGCGAGTAAATTACTGTGCAAGACCTCATTAGGCGCTGAATGCGCCGTACCCCACCCCGCCACAAGGCCACAATGCCTTAACTTAAGGAGAAAAATGCCAGATTCGCAGCACGATGTGACCGACTCCGCGCAGCCCGACGGTGCGACCAAGCGCGATTCCTTGATGGATGTTGCCGAACCCGATGATGCCTTCCTGCTGGCAAGCGAGCAGGAGGATAGCCTTGCTGCCCCGCGCCGCGGGCTCATCGTTATTGTCACCGATCATCCTGGTGAGCAATCCGATAGCACTTCTCAGCTGGTAAGCGAGCTGCTCGCGGAGGCCAACTTCCGCGTTGATGGCGCTATCGTAGTGCGCTCCAAGAAGTCCAAGATCCGCCAAGCCATTGAGACCGCCGTGGTCGGTGGTGTGGACGTGGTCCTCACCGTGGGCGGCACCGGCGTCGGTCCGCGCGATAAGACTCCGGAGGCTACCCGCTCCGTCATCGATAAGATGGTTCCGGGTGTGGCACAGGCGCTGCGTTCTTCTGGCCAAGCCTGTGGCGCGGTGGATGCCTGCACGTCCCGCGGTCTATCGGGTGTTTCTGGTTCTACCGTAGTGGTCAACCTTGCTTCCTCGCGCGCTGCGGTCCGTGATGGCATGGCTACCTTGGCGCCCCTGGTACACCACCTCATTGACCAGCTGCAGCAATCTAGCGTCCAGTAAGCGCAGGGCATTTTTCATGACGTCGCGGAGAAACCGCCGGCGAGTATTTCGCCAATCTGCTGCTGCCGACTATGACCGTAGTGCTGATAAGCCCGGCGCACCCGCTGCCCACGGAGCCGATGAAGAGAGAATAGTTACCGTCGATGACGGGGATTCGGCAGCGGCCGAGGGGGAGTCTGGCCAGCGCGATGAACAGTTCTACCGAGAAAATCAGCCCCCACACTACGGTGGCTAGCGCCTAAATCAGGATGCAGGTCTGCAGCCACAGAGGTACTTAAAAGGCCCGCGGTTTCGCTTCCGAGGAAGTGAAACCGCGGGCTCTGCGCTGTATATGCAGCGAAGGGACCTAGGCTTGGTGACGGCCGCCGCCGGTGGAACCGTTATCGGCGTCGGTAGCACCGTGGGCGGAACCGTCAATGCCGGTACCCGGGATGTCCTTATCGGAGACGTTTTGGGCCTCGAGCAGGTCGCGGATTTCCGCGAGCAGTTCCTCGGTAGTTGGGGCAGGGGCCTCAGGGTCTACACCGTGGCGGCGCTTCGCAGCTTCGGTGAGCTTGTTGAGCGGCATGACGATGAGGAAGTAGACCACGGCGGCGATGATGAGGAAGTTAATCGCTGCAGTGATTACTGCGCCGAAGTCCACGAAGGTGTTCTTGTTGTCGGTGATTTGGAAGCCCAATCCGTCCACCTCAGCAGAGCCAAGGGAATTGATGATCGGCTGGATGATGGAGTCAGTAACGGCGGTGACGATTGCGGTGAAGGCGGAGCCGATGATGACCGCGGTGGCAAGTTCGATGACGTTGCCACGCATAATAAAGTCTTTGAAACCCTTGAGCATGGTGATATGCGCAAACCTTTCTGGGAATAACTAAGGGTAGTTAGAAACCATGGACATGGCGAAACTTTAGTGCAGCTGTTAACCAACCACAACTGTTGTGGCTGAAATGGTCTAGCGTTGTTGCGGGTGAGCGCGGTCACCAACAATGACCACCGTGAGTGGTTGGCTTAGCGACGCCGCGGCTACATCATTGGCATGGTCATGGGGCAGTGCGAGCAAAACAGTAGAGGAAGAGGCCTCGCCCTCGGAACTAGAGGTCGACACCACGCGCCCGCCGGTGGCGATAACGCGTGCGGTGGGCGTTGCAGGGGCCGACCCCTCTTCGGCCGGGGCGGATGCGGAGTCGACGGCGGTGACCACGTCCACGGTATCGCCATGGTGTAGGTGGGGGATGATATCTGGCTCGGCGAGCTTCACCGGGATCATCCGTGCAGCCGCGGCGTCGGAGCCGCTAACCAAGCTGGAGACGAGGTCTTCTCCCAAAAGGCGCGCATCGGTAATCACCTCGCCCTTGCCGGCTGCGGCGGTTATCACGCGGCCAGTAAGTTCTTCTGGCTTTGCCGCTACCGCGGAATCGGGGATGGAGGAGGTAGGAAGGCGGGCTAGGTCGACGTCGGCAAGCGCCAGCTCCGCCCCTGCCGGCAGATCGCGGCTAAAGACGGGCACGCGCGGTAACTCCTTGGCCGCCGAAAGAGCCGAAGCCAGCGCGGCAATAAGAAGGGCCACCGCAATGGCGCGGCGCACTACAACGCCGCGGCGGTGGCCAGGAGTACGAAGGGTGGAAAAGAGACGGGGTATACGCGAAGTGGGCATACTCTTTTAGACTGCCCGAAACCGCGCATGGTTCCCGCACCCTGAAAACTAGAAGCGGGTAATGCCCTCTGCGGTGACGGCGGCATCAACCTTGCGGTCATGATCCTCGGTAGGCAGCTCGTCTACAAACTCGGAGGGGTAGACCATGGCGAAAACCGGCGGCTTGCCGTGGGGAAGCGGCTCTAGCGCGCGGTCATAGTAGCCGCCGCCCTTGCCTATGCGGTTGCCCTTGGCATCCACCGCCATGGCGGGGGCGAGCACTAGATCACACTCAGCCAGCACGCTGCTATCAAAGCTCGGGCCCTGGGGCTCATTCAACCCCAGTGGGCTGGTGTGCATAGCTTCCTTGCCGCGGTATTCGGCAAAAGTCAACGTGCCATTTTCGCCGGAGATTGGCAGGAGGACGCGGGAGACATGCTCCTTGAGCCACGGCACAAAGTCAGCACCACCGGGCTCAGTGCCCAAAGGCCAGTAGGCGGCCACGGTCATGGACTCGGTGAGCTCGGATTCGAGATGCTTGCGCACGGCGGCGGTAAAAGCATCGTGGTCCTCGGAGGAAAGTTCGCGGCGGGCCTGGACCAAGCGGGCGCGCAGCTCGTTTTTGGCGGTGATGGAAGAGGTCATAAATAAATCATAACCCCGCGGCGTAGCGGTGCACGGGAAAATAATGTGGCATTGTACGCTATTGTGCATGGCTATAGAACGCGAAGATTCCGCCCGCGGAATCACCACGGTTGTAGTTCCAGCGGCAGGTATGGGCACCCGATTTTTGCCCGCCACCAAGACGGTTCCCAAGGAACTGCTGCCCGTTGTTGATACTCCCGGCATCGAACTCATTGCAGAGGAGGCAGCGTCTGTCGGCGCGCGCCGCCTTGCGGTGATTACCGCGCCCGATAAGCAAGAAGTCATGCGCCACTTCGAGGCTTTCCCCGAGCTGGTAGAGACCCTCGAATCTCGCGGCAAGGACGAACAGGTGGCCAAGGTCAAGCGCGCCAACCAGATCATTCACCCCGTTGCGGTGGAGCAGGAAAAGCCGCTGGGATTGGGCCACGCGGTGGGCCTTGCCGAAGAGGTGCTTGAGGAAGACGAGGATTCCTTCGCCGTCATGCTCCCTGATGACATTGTCTTGCCCGCCACCGTCATGGCGGATATGGCGCGTGTGCGTGCGGCATTGGGCGGCAGCGTGCTGTGCGCCTTCGAGGTCCCGCGCGAGCAGACCTACAACTACGGCGTCTTCGACGTGGAGGATACCGATGCCCCTGGCGTGAAGAAGGTCGTGGGCATGGTGGAAAAGCCGGCAGTAGAGGATGCTCCTTCTAACCTCGTGGCCACCGGCCGCTACCTTTTGGACCGCAAGATCTTTGATGCCCTGCGCCGTATTAAGCCGGGCAAGGGCGGCGAGCTGCAGCTTACTGACGCCATCGAGCTCCTCATTGAGGAAGGTGAGCCCGTCCACGTGGTAGTCCACCAAGGAAAGCGCCATGATTTGGGCAATCCCGGCGGCTATATCCCCGCCAACGTGGACTTTGGCCTGCGCGATGAAAAGTATGGTCCCACGCTGTATAAAGCGATTAAGCAAATCATGGCCGAGTATGAGGACGAGCACGGCCTAGCCTAGGGATTTTCCCGGTGGCCAAGGACGTGGAAGCGAAGAAAGGGCGGGCATAGACCTTATGCGTTCAGTTGATGACCAGTTGGCGCTGGTAACGGATGCGGCGACGACGCCGGAGCCGGTGCGCATCGGTATTTCCAACGCGCTGGGTTTGATGTGCGCCGAGCAGGTACAGGCTAACCAGCCCCTGCCAGGCTTCCCGCAGGCGGCGATCGATGGTTACGCGGTGCGCGCCGTGGATATTGGAGGCGAGCGGGGCCTGCGGGTGCGCCGCCACAAGGACCAGGAAGAACAGTCCGCAGAGGGCGAAGAGGATGCGGATTCCCCGCAGCCGGAGGTAGAGCGTTCCTTGCCCGTGGTGGGCGAGGTTCCGGCCGGCTCCAAGCAGCCGCTGCGCCTGCAACCTAAGCAAGCGGTGCGCGTATATACGGGTGCGCCTTTGCCCACGCTTGCCGACGCCGTCCTGCCCCTCGAGTGGACTGACCGCGGCCGCAAGCGCGTTACCGCCCACCGCCCGGTGCGTTCTGGTGACTTTGTGCGCCGAGTGGGCGACGATATTCAGCCTGGCGATGTCGCCGTATCTTCCGGCACCGTCTTGGGGCCTGCCCAGATTGGCCTTCTAGCCGCGGTGGGCCGCTCAAAGGTGCTGGTGTATCCGCGGCCGCGTATTACCATCATTTCCTTTGGCCGCGAGTTGGTTGACTTGGATCAAGAACCGGCACTGGGCCAGGTTTTTGACGTGAACTCTTATGCCTTAGCTGCCGCGGCCCGTGAAGCCGGGGCGGAGGTGCACCGCGTAGGCATTGCCGAGGGCGAGCCGCGCCGCATCCGCGAAGCGTTGGAAAAGCACATTGCCCGCAGCGAGGTGCTGGTAATCTCCGGCGCAGTGGGCGGCGCTGGTGCCGAGGCTATCCGCGAGATCCTCGACGACCTTGGTGATGTCGATACCTCCCGCGTGGCCATGCATCCCGGCTCCGTTCAGGGCTTTGGACTGGTGGGCGAGGAGCGCATTCCTACCTTCTTGCTGCCGTCCAATCCGGTGTCCGCGCTTGTGGTCTTTGAGGTGTATATCCGCCCGCTCATCCGCTTGGCGCTGGGCAAGCGTAATGCGCACCGTCGCGTGGTGCGTGCCCGCGCGTTAAACCACATCGATTCTCGTCCTGGCCGGCGCGGCTTCATCCGTGCTCGTCTGATGCGCGATGCCGAAACCGCGGACTACTTGGTGGAAGGCCTCGGCGGTGCCGCAGGGGCCCCGGCACACCTCTTGGCCGGCCTTTCAGAGGCCAACGCCATGATTCGCGTGCCGGAAGAGGTCACGGAAATCCGCCCGGGCGATGTGGTTGATGTGTTGTTTTTGACCCAGCGCAGCTAATGCTCGATCCTTTCGGCAACGCGGCGGATAGGTTCCGCCATCCTGCTACCGGCCCCACCGATGACATGCATCCTGGGTGGCCGGAATCTACTCCTCTTGTCCAGCTTCCCTCCTCTTCTGTCTTTCCCTCGGGGGCGCGGATGCGTTTGCGCCCCCTGCTGCGTTCCGACGGCCATGAGTGGCGGCGTCAGCGCATCGACGATGAAAGTTTCCTCCGCCCGGTTGAGCCGACCCAAGCCGCACCGTGGGCGGAGGCGCATAGCCAGCAGGCGTGGTGGAATCACCTGATGTACCTGCGCACCGCCGCGCGTGAGGCGCTGGTGGTCCCGCTCGTCATTGAGGTGGAGGGGAAATTCGCG
The DNA here is from genome assembly GCF_022347205.1 of Corynebacterium sp. ACRPO. Lineage (GTDB taxonomy): Bacteria > Actinomycetota > Actinomycetes > Mycobacteriales > Mycobacteriaceae > Corynebacterium. The sequence continues at coordinate 38,521 of NZ_JAKRNE010000018.1, forward strand.
GGGCAGGTGACCCTGGGAAATATTCAGCATGGCAGCATTCGCGATTGCTGGATTGGCTACTGGGTCTATTCCGCGGTTCACGGCGCCGGGGTGGCTACGGCCGCCACCGCCTTGGGCGTGGACCACGCCTTTGGGCGAGTGGGTTTGCACCGCGTGACCGCCACCTATTTGGAGCATAACCCGGCCTCGGGTCGCGTCTTGACCGTCAACGGGTTTCGGCATGAAGGGTATTTGCGGCGCAATTTGCATATCGACGGCGCGTGGCAGGACCACCACTACGTGGCGTTGGTGAAAGAAGACTTTGCCTCTACGGCGGTGGAGCGCCTGCGCCAAGCTGGACGGTTGGCGTGAAATAGCTTCCCAAGCGCTGGGATTTCCACCTCAATTTTCACATAAGTCACAACATTGTAATTTGTGCGAATTTGGGGTGCTACGGTGCGGTTTCACCGTTTAAGGTGGAGTAATCATCTGTATTCAAGGGGAAGGTCCTATTCGTGTCGACAGCTGTGCCGATTATCGCGATCATCGTGGTGTGGCTCTTCGTGCTCGCACCGTGGCTATTGGGTAGGAATAACCGCCCAATGAGCCATACCGGTGAGGCCTTTGAAGATACCCGGGTCCTCTTCGAAGGAGATTCCGGCAAGGTCGCCGGCCGGCGTCGTCCGCGCCTGCGCGCCGGCGACGTCCACCGTCGTGACGATGAGGACGAGGCGGACTACGAAGTCGTCGAGGCCGCAGACG
>NZ_JAKRNE010000019.1 GCF_022347205.1 Corynebacterium sp. ACRPO
GTTTCCAGTACCAGCATTCGTCCTGGCGCAACCTGATTCATGATAACGGTGGTGTTCAGTCAATGTCGCGTAAAGCCAACTGTTACGACAACGCGGTCATGGAGAATTTCTTCGGGCACTTGAAAACCGAGATGTACCACGGAGAAGTCTTCGACACCGTCGCAGAGTTCAACCAGGCCATCGACGAGTACATCCAGTGGTACAACACCGAACGCATCCAACAACGACTCAAGGGTCTGACCCCGATGCAATATCGAAATCAGACCCTTGAAGCCCTAACCGCCTAGAATTAAACCAGTCCAACTTTCGGGGGCCAGTTCAATTTCTCGAAAAGGGGCTCTGACCTTGTGCGGCCTGAGGGGATCGAACCCCCGACCTATTGGGTGTAAACCAATTGCTCTTCCAGCTGAGCTAAAGCCGCATGCGCTCTTGCGCTGTTAGAAACAGTAGCGCAGGTTGCTAAAGCAACACAAATCGGCAGGTAAAGCCCTACTTCTTGGTGTAGCCGCGCTGCACCAAGCACGAGCCTTGCCACTCGCCTAGGCGCTCCGCCTTGGTCTGCACCAGACCTGCCAGCTGAGCGGACTCAGAGATGAGCCCAGGCTCTACGGTTCCCGGCTTGCCGGCACCTGGGGTAAGCAGCCAGACTGCACCGTTATCGGCCAGCGGGCGGCTCGCGTCCACCAGTCCATCCACAAGGTCGCCGTCTTCTTCGCGCCACCAAAGAAGGACTACATCGCACAGCTCGTCATTTTCTTCTTCCAAGAAGTCATCGCCGAGCACGGCCTCGATCGATTCAGAGATTGCGGTATCGCAATCCTCGTCCCAACCAAGCTCCAGGGCGATTTGCCCTTCCTTGATTCCGAGCTTGACTGCAGCGTCAGCCACTATGCATTTCCTTCCTATTTTAGTGAATGTCTGGTCCGCGTATCGCCCGCATCCTGCGGGTAAATCGCGGCTTAATAGAAGCATTTTAACGTCCACCGGCCCCTTTTACCCGCCTAAGGGCCGCAATTCCCCCATTTTGCAGGCCCTGCCACCAACGCAGCTGGCTCCACAGAGTTAGCAAACTACCCTCTTTTACCCCAACAAACTTTGCAAAGATACTGGTTATAGCGATGTAACGTACCGCACGTCCCCTTAAGTCGGACTTCACAACGACTGTGGATCTGTGAGCGCGTATCCTAGTAGGCAAACTGTGCAGACCCTTAAATAGGAGGTTTAAATGGCCGAGAAGGACGCCCACAAGGGCGACTCCAACTTCCCCCTCATCCGCGACGGCGTTGCATCGTATCTTCACGATAATGATCCAGAAGAGACCCGCGAGTGGATGGACTCCCTCGATGGTCTGCTGGACCACTCCGATCCGGAGCGTGCACGCTACTTGATGCTGCGCCTGCTCGAGCGCGCTACCGCGAAGCGCGTTGAGGTGCCGTCGCTGACGTCTACGGACTTCGTCAACACCATCCCCACCACCATGGAGCCGGAGTTCCCAGGTGATGAGGAGCTGGAAAAGCGCTACCGCCGCTGGATCCGCTGGAACGCAGCCATCATGGTGCACCGCGCACAGCGCCCGGGCATTGGCGTGGGCGGCCACATCTCCACCTACGCAGGCGCTGCTCCGCTGTATGAGGTCGGCCTGAACCACTTCTTCAAGGGCAAGGACGATCCTTCGGGCGGCGACCAAGTCTTCTTCCAAGGCCACGCTTCCCCAGGCATGTACGCGCGCGCATACATGGAAGGCCGCCTGACCGAAAAGGATCTGGATAGCTTCCGCCAAGAGGTCTCCCGCGGTGAGGGCGAGGGCCTGCCGTCCTACCCGCACCCGCGCCTGATGCCATGGTTCTGGGAATTCCCCACCGTGTCCATGGGCTTGGGCCCGATTAACGCTATCTACCAGGCACGCTTCAACAAGTACCTGGAGACCCGCGGCATCAAGGATACCTCCAAGCAGCACGTCTGGGCTTTCTTGGGCGATGGCGAGATGGACGAGCCAGAATCCCGCGGTTTGCTGCAGATCGCATCCCTCTACGAGCTGGATAACCTCACCTTCGTGGTCAACTGCAACCTGCAGCGCCTTGACGGCCCGGTTCGCGGTAATACCCAGATCATCCAGGAGCTGGAGTCTTTCTTCCGCGGTGCTGGCTGGGAGGTCATCAAGGTTATTTGGGGCCGCGGCTGGGATAAGCTGCTGGAAAAGGACACCGAGGGTGCCCTCGTCAACGTCATGAACACCACCTCCGACGGTGACTACCAGACCTTTAAGGCGAATGATGGCGCCTATGTGCGTGAGCACTTCTTCGGCCGCGATGAGCGCACGGCCAAGCTGGTAGAAGACATGTCCGATGATGAGATTTGGGCACTGCGCCGTGGCGGCCACGATTACCGCAAGGTCTACGCTGCCTACGCTCGCGCGCTGGAGAACAAGGGCACCGGCAAGCCAACCGTCATCCTGGCGCACACCATTAAGGGCTACGGCTTGGGCCACAACTTCGAGGGCCGCAACGCCACCCACCAGATGAAGAAGCTGACCCTGGATGACCTGAAGCGCTTCCGCGATAAGCAGGAGATTCCGTTCTCCGATGCGGAGCTGGAGAAGGATCCGTACCTGCCGCCGTACTACCACCCGGGCAAGGATTCCCCGGAGATCAAGTACATGCTGGAGCGTCGTAAAGAGCTCGGCGGCTTCCTGCCGGAGCGCCGTGAGGACTTCACCCCGCTTGAGGCACCTGCGCTGGATAAGCTGCGCTCCGTGCGCAAGGGCTCCGGCAAGCAGGAAGTAGCCACCACCATGGCCCTGGTGCGCACCTTCAAGGAGATCATGCGCAACAAGGAGCTGGGCAAGCGCGTTGTGCCGATCATTCCGGACGAGGCCCGCACCTTTGGTATGGACTCCTGGTTCCCCACCATGAAGATCTGGAACCCACGCGGCCAGAACTACGTGCCGGTTGACCATGACTTGATGCTGTCCTACCGCGAGGCTACCGACGGCCAGATCATGCACGAGGGCATTTCTGAGGCCGGCGCCGCCGCCTCCTTCACCGCGGCAGCTACGTCCTATGCCACCCAGGGCGAGGCCATGATTCCGCTGTACATCTTCTACTCGATGTTCGGCTTCCAGCGCACCGGCGACGCCTTCTGGGCGGCCGGTGACCAGATGGGCCGCGGCTTCATTATCGGCGCTACCGCCGGCCGCACCACCCTGACCGGTGAGGGCCTGCAGCACATGGACGGCCACTCCCCTGTCCTGGCCGCTACCAACCCGGCAGTGGTTTCTTATGACCCGGCCTTCGGCTACGAGGTGGCGCACCTGGTCACCCGCGGTATTGAGCGCATGTACGGCAAGGACCATGAGGCCATCATGTACTACCTCACCGTCTACAACGAGCCGGTACACCAGCCGGCCGAGCCGGAGGACTTGGACGTGGAGGGCCTGCACAAGGGCATCTACCACTTCAACACCGCTGAGGGCGGCTCCATTGCTGCCAATATCTTGGCTTCCGGCGTGGGCGTGCACGAGGCGCTGCGCGCGCAGCAGCTGCTTGCCGACGACTTCGATGTCAAGGCCTCCATCTTCTCCGTCACCTCCTGGAACGAGCTGGCCCGCGACGGTGCCCGCCGCAACAAGGAGGCCCTGCGCAAGGGTGAGGAGCCGACCGAGGCATTTGCTACCTCCCAGCTCAAGGGCTACGAGGGCCCGTTCGTTGGCGTCTCTGACTTCACCACCGAGCTGCAGGAGCAGATCCGCCCGTACGTCCCAGGCACCTACATCACCTTGGGCGCGGATGGCTTCGGCTTCTCTGATACTCGCGAGGGCGCACGCCGCTACTTCAACATCGATGCCGAGTCCATCGTCGTCGCCGTACTCGATGGCCTGGCTCGCGAGGGCAAGATTGAGCGCTCCGTAGTGGAGAAGGCAGCCAAGGATCTCAAGCTGGATGATCCAACCGCTACCACCCACATCGAGGACTAATTCCCGCATTGGTGCGGGTTAGCCCCGCACCAAAACAAGTAAGGCGCCGCCGGCTTCCCGCCGCGGCGCCTTTTTACATGCCTCGAGAATGACCCTATCGAGCGGCCTGCCTATATCGCGTCGAGGACGCCGCCGAGGGCTGCGGAGATGGCCTCAGGGTCTTCGAGGATCACCATGTGCCCGGAGCCTTCCACCGTCTGCAAACTCGCGGCGGGCCAATTCTCACAGAGCACTTCGGATTGCGAACGCGGGGTGACGATATCGGCGGTGCCCACCACTACTTCACCGTGGAGCTTCGCCAGCCTTTCGGCGGCACCATACTCGGCGTGATCCAAAAGGTCATCGAAGAAACCGGAGTAGGAGGCCAAGGGGGTATCGAGAAGCATGGCAACGTGGAACTGCAGCTTCTCCATCTGGGGAAAGCCGGCTAGGGTCACGGCAAAAAGCGGGGCGATAAAGCGGGCAAGTTCAAAGCGGGCGTTATCGACGCGGCCGGGCAGGCGCAGGCACAGGCGGTAGAGCGCGTGCAGGGACTTGGATTGCAAAATCTGGGCCACGCCCTTGGCTGCAAAGCGGCGCATAGAGGTAGAAATCAGCAACGCGCCCTTGATGCGCTCATACACCTCGGCCGGAGCACGGCGGATGAGGTTCAAGGCAACCATGCCGCCCAGGGAATGACCCACGATGACCAAGTTGCCGCGGGGAGCGCGTTCGCGGATGACGGCTAGGACGTCGTCGGCAGCCGCGTCAACGGTGCACTCTTCTGGGGCGACCGTGGAGGACTGCCCATGCCCACGCAGGTCCACTAAGAGTGCGCGGGCATTGCGGCCGCGCAGGTAATTGGCCTGGTCATAATAGGCTTCTGAGGACAGGCAATAGCCGTGAATGAACACCACCGTCACCGGGGCGTCCTGCTGGCCTACTTCGTACCAGGCGATGTCTAGGCCATCGTGGTCCACGGTGCCGGACGCGCTGATGTGGGTAAGCCCCGGCTCGGTAGAGGGATCATGCAATCCGCCATAGAGCTTTTCTAGCTCGGCGCGGTGCGAGGGGCGCAGGCGCTTGAGCCAACTACGCGCCACAACGGAAGAACGTTTTCTCAATGCCATAACGGGATCAATACTAGACTGGTGGGCATGGCAAACGACCTCAGTGCCCAATTGCAGGCAAAGTTCAATGCGAGTGCGCCGGATAAGGAGCCGGAACGAGATACCCTTAGCCAGCTCATCGCACTCATCCACAAGGTCACCGGGACCGAGGAAGACTTGGGCCGCGAGACCCGCCTGAAGGATATCGGCGTGGAGTCGCTCGATTTGGTGGAGCTCACCGTGCGCGCGGAAGAGGCCTTCCAGGTGCGTTTTTCTGAGGAGACGATGCTCAACAGCGAAACCATCGGCGATATCGCCGAGTATGTGGAGGATCACCAATGATTTCTTATCTATCAGACATGGACGGCGTGCTCATCAAAGAAGGTGAGATGATCCCTGGCGCCGATAAATTTATCCAGGCGCTCAAAGACAATGACATCGAGTACATGGTGCTGACCAATAACTCCATGTCTACCCCGCGGGACCTATCTGCACGCCTGCGCAATACTGGACTGGACATTCCCGCTGAGCGCATCTGGACCTCCGCTACCGCTACCGCGAACTTTCTTTCCAGCCAGGTAAGCTCCAGCAAGGCCTACGTAGTGGGCGAATCCGGCCTGACCACCGCCATGCATGAGGCAGGCTGGATCCTCACCAACGATGACCCGGACTTCGTGGTGCTTGGTGAGACCCGCACTTACTCCTTTGAAGCGATTACCACCGCCATTAACCTCATCCGCGATGGTGCGCGTTTTATTGCCACCAACCCGGATGTCACCGGCCCCGCCCCCACGGGCGTACTTCCAGCTACCGGCGCCGTGGCCGCGCTCATTACCGCCGCCACCAACCGCGAGCCTTATTATGTAGGCAAGCCCAACCCGGTCATGATGCGCTCGGCGCTCAATCATATTGGTGCTCACTCGGAGCACACGGTCATGATTGGTGACCGCATGGATACAGACGTCAAGGCGGGCCTTGAGGCCGGCATGCGCACGGTACTGGTGCGCTCCGGCATTTCCGATGACCACGAGATTTCCCGCTACCCGTACCGCCCGTCGGCCGTGCTGAAATCCGTGGCGGAGCTGCCAGACAAGATCCTGGATCCCTTCGCCGAAGCGGAATAGTTCTTCCCTAATCGCACCATCCGGCGGCAGAAGCAAAGGGGTTGGCCAGCAGCAGCTGGTCCAACCCCTTTCGCGCCTTCTAAGGCAGGCGCACGGCAGCAGTAAAGCCGTGGCGCTGCGCGAGGTAGCGCACGACGCAATCAAGCGCGTCCAGCTCCTCACGGGTGCCGGTAAGCACCTGGTGGCAGCCGATACCGCTGCCTGCGTGGGCGCAGGCGCTGCCGCCTTGGGCAAGCGCCGCTACGGAAAGCCCATCCCGGAACCAACGAGTGCACCACTGAGCGGTCAGTGGGTCATCGCCCGGAATGATAAATTCCGACTCGGTACGGATGCACCGATCCATGGCGTGTTCAATCTCCGAGCGCAGCGTGCGCGGCATCCCGGAAATCTTGAGCACACCGGTGACCACGGTGGCACCGCCGTTGACGGAGGGCCACGTGGAGGTGGAGGCCGGCTGTTCAACCGGCGCAGGGTTAACGCACGTATTCATAGCCGATTCTCCCTCGACATAGATCACCACCGCACGAGGCCTGCCGGCCCGGCGCGATGCAAGACGAGCTTCGTCTTCCCCAACGAACTGTCTGATGCGTCTGCTCACAATTTTCCTGCGTCACACCCCTCCCTACAACCCTCAACTTTCACTTCAACCCCCATTCGCTAAACCTCAACCCTAGGTACAGACTGGGGCCAAAGGTGCAGGTGAAACCAATGTTACAAATGTGAAATTTGGAGTTTGCTGAGAAAATTCTTGCCTTCCTTGACGGCGGGCAACAGAAGCCCTGCTCACGCCCGGGAAAGCACAACTAGGCTCTCACGCAACCGCTGCCCGTGCGCTCGCACCGGTTTCCCGCGCAGGATGGTCCCCTTTCGCACGAAATTCCCCGACTTCTCCCCGCCCCGCGGGGGAGCCTTCCACCGCACCACTTCCCCCAGTGGAAGGCGCTCGCTCCGCCACAGCGGGAAGATTACAAAGAGTTCCAGATGGCGGTATTCGTATCGTGCCAGAGCGGCTTGCACCATTCGCCAAAGTCGCGGTTTGTGAGCGCGACCATGGCATAGTCGCCGGCGACCCAAAGGTAGGTGCCGGACATGCCGAAGTGACCGACGGCGTCGGCAGGCAAGGCGCCCATCCAGTGATCCTTATCGCCACGGATTTCAAAGCCTAGACCCCAGGTGCAGTCTCTGAAGCTGCCGTAGCCCGGAACGATGCCGCGCAATCCGTCGAAGTGTACGCGGCGCATGTCGGCCACGGTGGAGGGATGCAGGAGTTGTGGGTTCTGAACTTCCGCAGCAAAGGCTGCGAGGTCCTCCACTGTGGAAACCAAACCGTGCCCGGCCGAGCCTTCCAGCCGGGTGGACTCCATGCCCAGCGGGGCCAAGATGCCTTCGCGCAGGTACTCGGCAAAGTCCATGCCCGTAGCTTCGGCCACGGTATCCGCGGCCCACTCATAACCGGCCGAGGAATAGATGCGGCGCTCGCCCACCGGCTTCTGCGACTCCCGGGAATCAAAGGAAATGCCAGAGGCATGTGCAAGCAGGTGCTCGAGCGTGGAGCCTTCCGGGCCGGCCGGCTGCTCTAGCTCCACGGCTCCTTCTTCCACGGCCAGCATCACGCCGTAGGCCGCGACCAGCTTGGTTACCGATGCCACCGGAAACTCGCGGGCGGTATCCCCCACCGTTTCTTTCACTTCGCCGCGATGCACTAACGCACCGGCCACCGTATCCGCGGGCCACTGGCTAATTTGGCTAAATTCACTCATACCCTCTAGCCTACTGAGCCGCACTCGGAAGGACTGGACCGCTTTGGGCGCGCCTTTTCGAGCCGGTCACTCCTTTGGCCCACTGGGTCCCGCACACCTTAGGTCGAAGGTGATCGGGCCGATCTGAGCGAATGGACCCCTCAATTCAGCCCTAAAGGCCTCAAATCAGCCCGATCAGACTGGACCTAAGCCACAGAAGACGGCGAAGGCCCCTCGAAACCGCCCAACCGCCAGACGTGTCAGTCCCACAGGAGGCCACCCAAGTAAACCACCGGTTAAAACAACAAGAACATTTTATGGAATCGGGCAAGAAACGGTTGCACACCCATTAGACATGAGAAAACTTTCAACCATGTCTAATAATTCTAAGAACACGGGCAGCGCAGTTAACCGCCGCCGATTCCTGCAATCCACCGGTACCGCTGGTGCCGCCATTGCTCTGTCCGGTGCAGCCAACACCGCACATGCTCAAAGCAGCCTCTCGCCGCGCGTGGAGCAACACATGGTGGAGCCGAAGCTGGGCGAGCGGCCCTTCCTCCACGGTGTGGCCTCGGGTGACCCGATTCCGGATTCGGTCATCTTGTGGACCCGCGTGACCCCGGAGGCCGACGCCATGCCGGGATCCGGGCTGGGCGAGGCCACCCGGGTTGAATGGGAAATTGCCAAGGATGAGGGGTTTGGGGACGTCGTCAAGCGGGGCGAAGTGACCACCGACGCCGGCCAGGACCACACCGTGCACGTGGATCCGCATGGACTAGAGCCGGAGACCGTGTACTTCTTCCGCTTTAAGGCGCAGGATAATTACTCGCCCGTCGGCCGCACCAAGACCGCCCCGGCGCTGAGCGCCTCCCCGGAAGAGCTCACCTTCGGCGTGGCCAGCTGCGCTAACTGGGAGTCCGGCTTCTTCAATGCCTATGGCGATATTGCCCAGCGCGGCCGCGCGGACCAGCTGGATTACATGATTTTCTTGGGCGACTATATCTACGAGTATCCGCAGCGCGAGTACGCCGGCTATGGCCCGGTGCGCCTGCACCACCCGGCGCACGAGATTATCTCGCTGGAGGATTACCGCATCCGCTTCGGCCGCTACCGCACCGATGAAAACCTGCAGGCCGCACACGGTGCGCTGCCGTGGGTTGTGGTGTGGGATGACCACGAGGTGGCCAACGATAACTGGCGCGAGGGTGCGGAGAACCACACCGAAGGCGAGGAAGGAGCCTTTCTGGACCGCCGCAAGGCCGCGATGCAGGCCTACTTCGAATGGATGCCGGTGCGTGCGACCAACCCGTCCGAGCAGGGCCACCTTTACCGCAGCCTGACCTTCGGTGATCTGGTGGAGCTAACCATGATGGACCTGCGCACCTACCGCGATGAGCAGGTGCGCTTTGGCCCGCGCAAGATGGCCGCCGAAGGCCGCACGATGCTTGGCTCTGAGCAGTACAACTGGCTGCTCAATAAGATTGAAACCTCTTCTGCCAAGTGGAATATGCTGGGCAATTCCGTCATGTTCTCCCCCATGAACCTGGCTACCCTGCAACAAGATGAAAAGACCAAGCCGGTTTCTTCCTCGCTGTCTTCCAATATCACCGGCATTCCGGTCAACGGCGACCAGTGGGATGGCTACTCTGCAGAGCGCCGCTTGCTTATCGACGCCCTCTCTAAGCACGACTCCCACACCCTCTTTGTCACCGGCGATATCCACTCCGAGTGGGCGCATAATATCAGCAAGGATGGCCGCATCTTCGGCGCCGAGATGGTCTGCGCCTCCGTGTCTGCGCCCAACGTGAACGAGCAGCTGAAGCTGCCGGAGGGCAATGAGCTTTCCAAGTTGGCTGAGCGCTACTTGATGGGAGCCAACCCGCACACCCGCCACGTGGATCTGGACCACCACGGCTACAGCTATGTCACCGTGCGCCCGGATTCGGCGGAAATGCACTGGTTGCGCGTAGATAACCTGCTCACCGCCAAGTCCCCGGTGCGCGAGGCCGTGACCATGACCTGGCGCCCGGGTGAGGGCTACACCAAGTAGTTGTAAGTTCTGTCACATGACAGGTACTCGGTGTTAACGAACGAGTAGTACACCTTCGATAGGGATAGTGAAAGACCCTCTCTGGGGAATTTCACTACCTATCACTCGCCCGCCTGTCGGGCCCCCTTTGGTGCCGCGGATTCTTCCCTAGTCCGCGGCATACTCATAGTCGATGTAGCCGCGCTCGCCGCCCAGGTAGAACGTAGCCTGGTCCGGCTCGTTGAGCTCAAGGCCCTCACGCCAGCGCCGCACTAGGTCCGGGTTGGCAATGAGCTGACGGCCCACCACTGCGGCATCCACGTAGTCCAGCTCGATTTCGCGCTGGGCATCCTCCTTGGAGGTAATCGTGGGGAAGCCATCATTCATGAGCACCTTGGTCACGCCGTTTGCGCGTGCCTTCTGTGCTAGCGTGGCGATGAGCTCGCTGTCCGGCTCGCCATGCAGCAAGGACACATAGGCCAGGTTCAGCGGTGCCAGGGCATCGAGAAGCCCGCCGTAGGTGGCCAGCATGTCTTCCTGATCGTCTTCGATAACACCCTGCACGTTGTGTGCCGGGGAGAAACGCACGCCCACGCGGTCGGCACCGATCTCCTCCACCACTGCTCGGATGACCATTTCTGGCAGGCGCCAGCGATTTTCCGGGCTGCCGCCAAATTCATCCTCGCGCTTATTGGCAGACGGCGCCATGAACTCGTGCAGCAGGTAGCCATTGGCGCCGTGGATCTCCACACCGTCGACACCAGCATCAATAGCCCGGCGCGCACCCTGGCGGAATTCATCCACGATGCGCGGCAGCTCTTCCTTCTTCAGCTCGCGCGGCACCGGCGCATCCATCTTGCCAGCGAAGCCACGCACGGTTCCGCCCCAATCGAAGGCGCTCGGCGCCTCCGGGTTTGCTCCGTCAATCAGGTCTGGGTGGCTCGTGCGGCCACCGTGCATGATCTGCATGAACAGGGTGCCGCCTTCCTCGTGCACGCGGTCTGCGACGGCGCGCCAACCTTCTGCCTGCTCGTCGGTCGCAATGCCCGCCTGGCCCGGGAATGCGCGGTTGGTCCACGCCGGGAAGGTTCCCTCCGTAACCACCAGACCGGCCGTGGCACGCTGCGAGTAGTACTTCTGGTGCAGCTCGGTAGGCACACCGCTTTCCCTTGCGCGCTGGCGGGTCAGCGCCGCCATGGTCACGCGATTGTCTAACGTGTATCGGCCGAGTTCCAGTGGTTCGAATAGTGAGGTCATGCTCAGTGCAACGCGCGGCCGAAGCGCACTATTTCATCTTTGCCAAACCCAATCATTTAAGCACGTCAGAAGCACTGTGAAAATGTTAAAGTTTTCCCCGTACACTTCACCGACCCCCCTTTGATATTCCCCATGCTCAAACGCGCCTCTGTTGTCATCCTCGCCACCTTGTCCATTACCAGCCTTAGCGCCTGCGGCTCCAGTAATGACCAAGCTTCTACTGAAGCGGAACCAGTATTTAGCCAGCAGCAGGAATCCGACGCGCCCGCTACGGTCACCAAGACCGTAGACAATGACGAAAGCACAGGCAAAGAAGACGATGAGGAAAGCGCGCCCGAAGCCGGGAACGACGCACAGTCGCCCGCACCAGAGAAGACAAATCACAACATCAACGCTGGGCAGATAGGCGGCAAGTGCGGCTACACCAACCAGGGAGATAGCATCCATGCAGGTGAGCACACCTCGTGCGAATTCACCGGTGCGATCTTTGATGAAGCCATCACCCACACGTTTACCTATACGCACCGCAATAAGATGGTCAATGGCTCTTATAACACCCGCATTACCGCGACGAGCCCGCAGACCAAGCAGGCTTACGACCTCTTCTGCGCCATAGGTTCAGACGTGCGCACATTTCATTGCCAGAAGGATAACGACACTAGCGTCTATGCTAGCTACACCTCACCCAACAACGAGCGGTGGACAGACCGGCTGGATGTAGAAGGCCAACCCCACTAGCGGGGTTCCGCGGGTATCGCCACGCCTGTGCTGCCAGCGGTTCCAGACGCTTGGGTGCCGTCGCCGGTATCAGGCGCAGTAGCAGCGCCATTGTCAGAATCGGTCCCGGCGGTGTCTGCACCATTTGCGGCGCTCGGGGCCGGCGAGGCATTACCAGTAGCGCCCGTTCCCTGGCCGTTACCGGCAGGACTATCGGTCAGCCCAGCACCATCAGTGCCTTGCGGGTTGGCGGTCTCAGTGGCGGCAGCGCCATCCTCCGTCGGCTCGTAGGTCGTGCCGGTCTCGGTGGTTTCGGGGGTGGGGTTGGCAGATGGGGCGTCGGAAAGCTGCGAGGAGGAGGCTTCCTTGCCGCTATCGCGCCAGTGTTCAGGCGAGAGCCAGCCGGCGTCCGCGTTTTCAGGATTGCTCGAGGCCAAGGCCAAGGCACCCACAACCAGCAGCGCGAGTACGAGGCCCGTAGTGGAGGCGCGGACCCGGCCGCCAAAGGTGGCAATCTTCTGGAATTTGGTATTGGTCTCCAGTGCGCGCCAAACGCCGTGGGATGGCTCTGGTTCTCGGTCGTCTGCATCGGGCAGCGCGGGCTTTCCAGGGCCATCGCTATCTGGTCCATCCGGCTCAGCGTCCTTGGTGGCGGCACTGCGCTCTACCTTCGTCTCAGGGTGGGAGCCCTCCCCTGCTACAGAAGCGTCTTTCACGGACTCTTGAGCCGCAGCATTTCCCCCAGGCTGAATGAGCGGGCGCTGAATTTCGTCCAAGTCAGCCACGTTGTAGTGATCCCAGAATTCCGAGAGCAACGCCGAGCGGATGGCACGCTCCACCGCCCACTGGCGGGCCGGGTTAACGGTGACCAGCACGCGGTAGGTCACGTGCCAGGATTGGCCGGCAGCCTGCGGGGCAACCAACTGGGTGGCCGGCAGCACCTCGAGCTCGCCATTGACGTCCACGGCGATGGACGGTTCCTGGATGGCTTGCTCGGAAATCGTGCGCACCCGGCGCGTGATTTCTGGCAGGGTCTCGCCTTCTTGCACTGGCACATCAAAGTTGACCACGGCGCGCGACCACTCCTGGGAGTAGTTGGTGACCGCACCGGCCGAGCTATTGGGCACGGTCACCAGCTCGCCGGTAGGCGTGCGCACCTTGGTGGTGCGCAGGGTCAGCATCACCACGGTGCCTTCCACGTCGGTCACGCCATCGAAACTGACATAGTCACCTACGCCAAATTGCTTTTCCGAAAGGATGAAGAAGCCGGAGAGAAAGTCCGCAATGATGGACTGGGCGCCAAAGCCCACGGCGGCCGAGACTATCGTCGCCGGTACCGCAGCGCCTACTGCTGGCACGCCGAGATTGGTCAGCGCGGCCCAAATGATGAGGAAGTACGCCGCCGCCTGCACGATGTAGACCAGCGCTCCGGTCAGCGCCAGGCGCGCCTTGGTGGCTTCTTCGTCTTCATCGAGGCGGCGCTCCATGATGCGAATGGCCAGCCTGCCGATGCGCGGGATCAAAATGCCTATCAGCAATAGTGCGATAAGCGGCAAGCCGTGGTCAACAAAAAGGCTCCACAGCTCGTAGAAGTAATACTTCAGATTCATGCCTCTAGATTAGGCCGCCTGCCTGAAAACTGGATGCCAGTTGACTGCCAGCAACCGAGCAAGCGGCCGATAACCTGAGTGGGGATTGCCCGGCCCCTAGTCGCGGGAGTTATAACGCTTCATGAGGCGGTCAATGAGCTCATCGGTCAGCTTGTCATCTTCCAAAATGGTATCCAGCAGGCGCTGGGATTCCTCGTGGGAGGCCTGCTCTTCCGCCTCGTAGGAGTCACCGCTAAGGTCCACGCCGAAGTCGATGTTCTCGGTCTCCGCGGCCTGGGCGCTGAGCTGATCGACGTCCGATTCAAACGACTCCATAAACTCGCTGGCCTCCGCGGCGGCCTCCTTGCGGCGTTTGCCGGATCGCACTTCCTTTTCGATGCGCCGCTGCAGCGCGGCCTCCATCTGACGGTGGCGCCACGAGCGCACGCGGTGCGGCTCCAAGCGGCGGCCCACCGCGCGGCTCTTATTCTCGGCCTTCTTGGCCAGCACCTTCACTTGGGCAGCGGTGTCATTAATCGGCGCCCATTCCTGGTATGCCGGCACGCGCCAGCCGGCCCAAATACCCAGCAGCGCCAAGAAAATGGAGACCAGCGGTCCGATAATCATGCCCACGGCCATCATGTCATAGTGGTGGCCCACCAAGACGATGATTGCGCAGGCCACGGCCGGGATGACCGTCGGCTGGTTATCGCCAAAGACGCTAGGCTCGCGCCCCATGACGATGTCACGAATCATGGACCCGCCCGTGGCGGTAAACACGCCCATCATGATGCACGGGATAAGCGGCAGCCCATAAGTAATGGCCTTGACGGCGCCGGTGGCGGCCCAGAGGCCGGACACGACGGCGTCGCCATGCGCTTGCAGATAATCCCAGGTCTTGCCCTTGAAGTAGACAAAGCGGGCGATAAGCGCACCGGCAAAGGCCAGATAAAGGTACTCCGGCTGGCTCATGGCCGCCACGGTGCCGCGGTTGATCAGCACGTCGCGCACCATGCCGCCGCCCAGGGAAGAAAACATCGCGATGAAGAAAAAGCCGATGATGTCATAGCCGCGCTTGCGCGCCATAGTGCCGCCGATGATTCCCATCAGCAGCACGCCGCTGATATCGGACCAGCGGTAGAGAGATTCAATGAGCGGATCCACTTCAACCATATGGTTATTAGACTTCACCGCCCGCCACCGCGCAATTAGCACACCCATATGCGCAGCCAGGCACGAGAAAAGGCGCCGGCCTTGCTTGCCGACGCCTCCCTCTCACCGTGGGGCCAGCGGGGCTCGAACCCGCGACCAACGGATTATGAGTCCGTAGCTCTAACCGACTGAGCTATAGCCCCACGCGGATCACACACCGCTAGGGCGAAGATCCGCTCTCAAAAGAGTAGCCAATGCGAGGCTAAAGACCAATTTTCCCCCTACCTTTTTGAGTATTTGTACGTTTCCTACCCCCTGAGGGTAGAAATTATTTATGCGCAAACTACTCTCTTCTCTCGTTCTCGCCTCTGCACTCACGCTTACTTCCTGCTCAGGTAGCGGAAGTGACAACCCAAAGGCAAGCGACTCCAATAATTCCTCATCCGGTGCACAGGCTGATGCGAAGTCCGCAATTGGAACGTGGAAGCAAGAGGACAGCGCATCTGAAGATGGCTGGATGGAAGCCAGCATCACCGATGACGTCATCACCATCGAATGGGTCATGGACAACGGCGAAAATCGCATGACCTATTGGATCGGCACCTTTGACGCTCAAGCCGCTGCATCCGGTGAGACCGTTAGCTCAAACCGCGATACCGTTGCCACCGCCTCTGAGTGGATGGCCGCTTCTTCCGATAAGAAAGATTTCTCTATCGATGACGACTCCTTAACTTTCAAGGTCGCGATTGAAGATAAGGAATTCACCACGCACATGAAAAAGGTGAAGGATGATCCGACAACCGTTAAAGAGCTAAAGAGCACAGATTTCAGCCAATCCTTCAAAGACGGAGTCCTTGATGTTCCAGCCGCCAAGTTCGAAATTACCGATCACCGTGTTGTTCAACCCGGTGAGCCCGGTAACGAAATAGGTGAAAAGCCACTTCTCGTCTTTAACTATGACGTAACGAATAAAACGGATGAAACCCTAACCACCACTGACTTCGTCGTGTACTTCACCGCCATTCAAGACAATGATCCGAATAAGGTAAACGAGCTCGACCTCGGTTCCTATTTTGATCCTGAAACTTCCGATACTCAGCTTGAACAGATTAAAAAGGGAGGAACTGTCGCCGGAACAATAGCCTACGAGCTCGATGATTTAACCACACCTGTGGACCTTGTCGCGTCTAAGTCCTTCAGCCAAGACGAAATCGGCCGCCAAACTTTCGAGCTCGATTAACTGCCCGTACTCAACGCGAGTAACTCTCCCGTTCTGGCTACTGCAGAAGCCGAAGCCCGCTGAAATACAAGGCCTGAAGTGAGATCGAACCATTTTCGCGCCCCGGCTCTGTCTGGCCGCACATGGCCGCTCCTTACTCTGCAGCAAACTCAGCAGTTCCCACAGCCCGATGGAGTGCCCTAGGGCTGTTCCAACCCTTCCCTATGCAAACGTTACCCCTGCTTTTACCTCCGGTTTCTCCACAGCATAGAATCATCAGTGACATTCACCCCGATGTCACTATTTCTGTGATGGGAGATACATATGGCGACACTAGATTCCCTTTTGGTGCCCGGCGCGGTGGAGCTCCACGGCGCCGCGGATAACTGGAGGCAAACCATCCGGCTGGCGGGCTCGCTGCTGGAAGAAGCAGGCACAATCACCGCGGACTACACCGAGGCAATGGTGCGGTCCGTAGAAGAAACAGGCCCCTACATTGTGGTTGCTCCTGGCTTCGCATTCGCGCACGCGCGTCCTTCGGAGGCGGTTAAGGAGACCTCCCTGTCGTGGGTGCGGCTGAATAGGCCGGTGGAATTCGGCCATGACTCTAACGATCCCGTCGACCTAGTCGTAGCGTTTGCCGCCCGCAACGACTCCGAGCATCTGCAGGCGATGAAGCAGCTGGCAAAGCTGCTAGCCACCAAACGTGACGAGCTCAATCAGGCGGAATCCGAAGAGGAACTCCGCGCGGTTCTCACATCGTCGGCCTCAAGCAAGAAGCAGCCAGCGGCCGAGCCGAAAGCGGCGCCCGCGTCCCAGGAGGCAAAGCACACGGCTCCAGATTCTGTCGCGTCCAAGGGAAAGATCCTCACGGTGTGCGGCAACGGCCTAGGAACGTCGCTATTCCTCAAGAACACGCTCGAGCAGGTCCTTGATGAATGGGGCTGGGGACCGTACCTGAATGTAGAAGCCACGGACACCATCTCCGCCAAGGGTCGTGCGGGCGAGGCGGATTTCCTGCTCACCTCCGGCGAAATTGCGGCAACGCTTGGTGATGTCGGCGTTCCCGTCTATGTCATCCAAGACTTCACCTCTATGTCTGAAATCGATGGGGCTCTGCGCGAGCTCTATGACATCTAAGGAGCATCCTCATGGATTTTCTTCTTGCTATAGCGAACTTCCTTGTCAATGAGATCCTCTCCGTACCGGCATTCCTCATCGGCATCATCACCGCGGTCGGCTTGGCCGCGATGGGACGCGGCACCGGTAAAACCATTGGCGGCGCCATCAAAGCCACGCTTGGCTTCTTGCTCATTGGTGCCGGCGCCGGACTCGTCACCGATTCGCTGGAGCCGCTCGGCGCCATGATTACGGGTGCCACCGGCGCGCAAGGCGTGGTTCCCACCAATGAGGCCATCGTAGGCATTGCCCAAGACCAGTTCGGCAGCCAGGTCGCCTGGATTATGATCCTCGGCTTTGTGGTTTCGCTACTGCTCGCCCGCTTCACGCCCATGAGCTACGTGTTCCTCACCGGCCACCACGTCCTTTTCATGGCCACACTCCTCACCATGGTGCTCGCCCCTGCCGGGTACTCGTCCTGGGTCGTCATCGCCTTTGGCGCGGCTCTGCTCGGCATCCTCATGGTCTCGCTGCCGGCTATCGCGCACCCATTTACCCGCCGGATTACCGGCGATGACTCCGTTGCCATCGGGCATTTCGGCACTGCGGGGTACTTGGCTGCGGGCGGCGTCGGCAAGCTGGTGGGCGGCAAGGGAAAGAAGATGTCGCCCTCTACTGAAGACCTAAAGCTGCCGGAAGGCCTGCGATTCTTGCGCGATTCTATGGTGGCAACCGCGCTCTCCATGGCGCTGATGTACGTGGTGCTGGCTGTGCTGTTCATTGCCCGCGCCGGTTCTGAAGAAGCCTTTACCGCCTTCCCTGATGGCGCCACCAACGTTGGCAATTTCTTGATGCAGTCCGTCACCCAGGGTCTTCAGTTCGGCGTGGCCGTGGCCGTCATCCTCTTCGGTGTGCGCACCATTTTGGGCGAACTCGTGCCCGCCTTCCAGGGCATCGCGGCCAAGGTCGTGCCCGGCGCGATTCCCGCACTGGATGCGCCCATCGTCTTCCCCTATGCCCAGAATGCAGTCCTCATCGGCTTCATCTCTTCCTTCGTGGGCGGACTGGTGGGCCTTGCCGTGCTTTCCACCTGGCTCAACCCGGCCTTTGGCGTCGCCCTGATTCTGCCGGGCCTCGTGCCCCATTTCTTTACCGGCGGCGCGGCCGGCGTTTACGGCAATGCCACCGGCGGCCGCCGCGGCGCGGCACTCGGCGCCTTTGTCAACGGCCTCATTATTACCTTCCTGCCGGCGTTCCTCCTCAGCGTCCTGGGTTCCTTCGGCTCCGCGAACACCACTTTCGGCGATGCCGACTTTGGCTGGCTCGGCCTGCTGCTGGGCTGGTCCATCCACGCCGATGGCGCTCTGGGGCTTTTCTTCATTGCCCTTATCGCGCTGGCCATCTTGGCCTTGGGTTGGGTATGCCAGCGCACGCTTGTCGACGCCCACTGGGACCCCTCCCCTCACCGCCCTTCCCCCACCAGCGCTGCCGACACGGCCTCCACGGGCGCAGCAGCGACCGCGGCTGCTACGTCCACCGGCACCGCTAAGAAGTATCCCAAGGTGCTACCGCCCGAGGGCGCGCCGGTTCCACCCGCCCGCATCGAGCAGTAACCCCGCACCACATCCCAAAGGGCGCTACAGTATCCCCTATGCAGCGCCCTTCCTTATTCCCCGTAGCGTCCATCCTTCTCGCCGCTGGCCTCACCATCAGCGCCTGCGGCTCCGGCACCGATTTCGATAGCAACTCCGCGCCGGCGAATGAGCCGGCCTTCTCCACAGCACAGGACAATAGCTCCGCCGCGGGCGAAGCCGAAGAAGAATCCAGCCCGCAGAAGGACACGAAGCAACGCCGCACCGAAACGGTCACCAAAGAGGCCGAACCGGAGCAGCCCGCACCGCAGGCCGGCGGCAACCACAACATCAACGCGGGCCAGATTGGCGGCTACTGCGGGACGTCCTCGTCTGGCGATTCCATCGACGCCGGCGATGCGACCTCCTGCGAATTCGCCGCCGCGGTCTTCGATGCCGCGATGCAGGCTAGCTACACCATGCGTGCGAAAGATCCCACAGTGACGGCGGTTTATCACGCAGATATCACCGCCAGCAGCCCGGTAACCAAGCAGTCCTATAACTTGGATTGCCGCATGGGCAGTGACCAGCGGATGCTCACCTGCGAAAAGCCCGGCGATAAAACGGTGCAAGCTTCCTTCGAAACCGCGGACAAAAGCGTGTGGACCAAGCGCGTGGCCACCACGAACTAACCGCTACCCAGCACTTGCCCACGCCGCCCACCAAGTCTGCCCCTACTCCAATGCCACCCGCGGCACTACGGAGGGTCACCGTGAGCGTCGTCGAAGACTAGCGTTCTTGCGTACAATCGGCGGACGTACAAAGACCCGATAGAAAAGGAGTCATCATGGACGCCGTTTACACCACCGAAGCACTCTCCACCGGCGCAGGCCGCGACGGCCGCTCTGTAGTCAAGGATTCCGATCTGGACTTCACCATGACCGCCCCAAAGGAGATGGGCGGCAGCGGTGAGGGCGCTAACCCGGAGCAGCTCTTCGCTGCCGGTTACGCCGCTTGCTACCACTCCGCGCTGAAGGCAGTGGCCAAGGACAAGGGCGTTGACGTGGAGAACTCCACCGTCGGTGCCCGCGTTTCCCTGGGCAAGAACGACGAGGGCTTCTACCTCGGCGTGGACCTCGAGGTCACCATCCCGGGCGTTGAGGATGACAAGGCACAGGAGCTTGCCGACGCCGCCCACCAGATGTGCCCTTACTCCAAGGCCACCCGCGGCAACATCGAAGTCAACGTTGGTGTTGCACAGGACTAATTCCTAGTCCGCTCCCCCAGCCCACGCCGCGCTACTTTCAGCGCCGCGTGGGTATTTTTATGCCTTACGCGACCTCTCAGATTGGTATTCTGCTCTGGAAGACGGCTCGGCGCCGCGGCCAGTCCAGAACTTTATTGATAAAAACGCGCCGTTTCATCAATAAGCCCGCCGTAGGGTGGAGCTAAATTATAAAAAGGCGCGTTTTTAACAAATAGAAGGAACCTCGATGGCACACTCTTATCACTCTTTAAAGTCTATTTTCCATCAGTCTTCACACGGACAATCCTCCGTCGACGAGGCTCACGCTCTTAGGCTGCAGAGTCCGAGTACAATCCGTTGGGACTATCAGGTGCGCGGAAAAGACCTCTTTGTTGTTGTTACCACTCGGCTCCACTCCTTGTGTGAACAGGTATGGCGCCGAGAAGTTATTATTTCCCGGTTATGGTCCCTGTTACCTAAAGCTGCGACGCGCCACTACATTTTTCAACTCTTGATTGAAGAAATTCAATCTTCGAACGAGATTGAAGGCGTTCATTCCACAAAGAAAGAAATCGCGGAAGCTTTATCCAAGGCGGATTCTACTTCCACCAAGCGCTTCGAGGAAATGTCAACGCTATATTCTTCGCTTACCGGACTCGATGGAAGTGAGGTCAGCTTTCCCACTCAGCTTGAAGATATTCGCGCACTCTACGATTCTCTCCTCAAAGGAGAAATCGATGCTGAGAATGGTATCGATGGTGAGCTGTTTCGAAATGGCGTTGTGCACATCTTTGGTGGCAGCACCCAATTCACGTCCGAAGCTCACAATGAGCAGGATATTCGAACCAGGCTCCAACAGTTCCTGGCGTGTCAAGCGTCTACTTCAAACGGCCTCATTAATGCCCTAGCAGGGCATTTTATGTTCGAGCACACGCATCCATTTTATGATGGCAATGGCCGTCTCGGCCGGTTTCTCATGGGCTTGAAGCTGCGAGAAATACTTTCTGTACCCACCGCGATGTCTCTTTCTCGAGAGCTCTCGAAAGACCGGCAAAAATACTACAAGTCCTTCACCGTCACCGAAGAGCCTCTCAATCGTGGCGAGGCAACGTTTTTTGTCATTGCGCTCCTAGAGATGTTGAGCTCGGCGCAAGAATCTCTATTAGACTCGCTCGAGCGAAAAAAGTTCGCCCTCGAGAAACTCGAAGGCCGAATTCAAGAACTGCGAAATGGGCCTGGAACTTCCAAAGAGGATCGCCGGCTAAATATCCTCTTCATAATGGGACAGGCCGCGCTTTTTGGCCCTCTCCTAGGACTCGATCTCGACACTCTAGCGACTTACCTGGATAAAAGTAAGCAAACCGTCCGTGCTGATACGAAACGTCTAATTAAGGAAGGGCTCTTGGAAGAGCGGTCTCACAAGCCGCTCTCTTTTGTACTCACGGAGGAAGGCCGTGAGTTTCTAGACATTGAATAGCAACACTCGTAGTTAGAGATACTGCCCTTCTTGTCGAGTTCTCAATGCTGATAATGAGAAAGGGGCCAACCTAGCAGTAGTAGTACATCTAATCCCTAACACCTGGTGCCCAACACGCCGTGCCCCTTCGCGCTGCTGTGCATTCCACTCCTGTAGTCACCACTGCGGGTCCTTATTGATAAAAACGCGGGTTTTTAGCAATAAGATCCCCAGAGTGGATGGCTATTTTATAAAATCGTCGATTTTTAATAAATAGGGTTTCTCTGTCCATATCTTAGCCCCGCTAATTCTTCCTAGTGCTCTCCCCAGTGAGAAACGTGGCGAGTCAGGTTCAGGCGGCATAGAGGTCGAGTGCCACGCCGCGCTTCGCGGCGGATTCCCCAGCACAGCGGGCGAGATAGGCGGAGCTAGCGTCGCGGAAGAAATACGTTGCCTACAAAGCTAAGGCGCTGCTTTCCTGCGATTTATGACTCGCTGAGGTCAACCACCGTCCGCATCCCCTCCCTTGCCGAACGGTGAAATGCCTCGGGAACTTGGGAGAGGGTGATAGGGCCATCGGTGACAGATTGCCAGTCAATGCGGGAGCCGGCAAGTAAGTCGACGGCCTGCTCAAGGTGATGCGGATCGTAGTTATGCACGCCGGTAACAGTGCGCCAGCCGCGGACAATCCATTCGGGGTCCAAGTCGATAGCAGGGCTGTCCGCAACGGAACCGGCGAGTACGGCCACGCCATTAATGTCGAGAGACTTCAAACAGGTGATAACACCTTGGGGCGAGCCGGAGAATACCAGCGCGACGTCGAAGTTCTCAACAATATCTAAAGCGGGATCGAAATCACTAAAACCGGAAGTGCAGGCACCCAGCTGAGCAGCGTACCTGCACCGATGAGAGTTGGGATCCGTCGCGGTGACGGCAGCGCCCGCGCGCAAAGCGGCCTCCACCGCAAGGAGACCGAGCATGCCTAAGCCCGCGACTAGGACCCGCTTTTTCTTCAACGAGTCCATGGAGGGACAGGCCGTATCGAGGGCAGCCATAACGGTGGCTCCGGCACAGGAGACGATTGAGACGGGGACATCACCAAGCGCGGCCTTCGCCCCTGTTAAGCAACGAACCCGCAGTGCTCCCGCCAAAGCACTCTCCATCGGAACAGACCGAGGCGAGCGCGTAGTAGTCAAGAATTCCGATCCAGATTTCACCATGACCAACCAAAGGACGTAGGCAGCTACGGCGAGGGCTTCTACCTCTGCGTCGATCTCGAGGTCACCATCCCAAGCATTGGGAACGACAAGGCACAGGAGCTTGCCGACGCCGCCCACCAGATGTGCCCTTACTCCAAGGCCACCCGCGGCAACATCGAAGTCAACGTTGGTGTTGCACAGGACTAATCCTGACACCTAGCGTTTAGCCCCTCGCTGCAGAACTGCTGTGGTGAGGGGTTTCTTTTCACAATTTACTGCCGACCTTGAAATAACGGAGTCTTGAATACAGCCGACACTATCTGCGGGAAACTCAAAATCATTGGGCTTGCTTAGATAAATTAATACGTACTTTGAGAAAGCGGATTTATGACTGGTTTCATCATCTTTTACAAACGAAAATCAGGCGAATCCTACATCACGCAATACCCTGACTCTGCTCCGTCTTTGGCGTCGGTGAAAAATCCAATTCCCGGTACTTGATTGGAGTCGTCCACATCGCCGACGATTCGAACGGGCTAAATGCCCTGTCACCGGCACGGCGAATACCGCCACATGTCGCGCACGGATCCTCTTTATTCCCCTACTCGGAAACCCAAAAATCGAATAAATGAACCAGACACCACTGCACATGTCCGCCACAGCTGTCAAAATCGAGTCATGTCTGTTGAAGCTAGGGCCCTCTCACTGCGACGGTTAATGCACAATTCTGCGGCGGTACGACTGCTTGCGGCTGATAACGCGCCGGTAATTTTGGCGCTGATTGCAGAGTACTTCCCCCGCGGTACCCGAGCACGGCCAGCGGCCGAGGTATACGAGTTGATGGTCACTGATTTTGAGGTTATTGCCAACGATTTTGCCATGCCCCGTACGCCCCAGAATTATTGCACTGACTGGGTAAAAGCAGGATGGTTGGTGAGAAAGTCAGGTAAAAGTTCACACGGCGAAACGTTGGAACCAAGCGAAGACGCGCTTTCTGCTCTAGAGGCCATCGAGCGGTGGGAGTCACCAGTATCTGCCGTCACAGCATCACGGGTGGAATCCATTAGCTCGGCCCTACAACGGTTAGCAAGGGACACGAATAAGGATATCGCCAGTCGCGTTGCCAGTCTCGAGGCAGAACGGAACCGCATTGACCAGGAAATTGAAAAGGCACGTTTAGGACAGTTCGAATCCTTAACCTCAGCAGAGACAGAAGAACGTGTACAAGACGTGCTTAATATGGCAACGGCCGTACCGAGCGATTTCGCCCGAGTGCGCCACGAACTTGAGGCCCTCAATCATCAACTACGCCGGCAGTTATTAGACCCAGAGGGATACCGCGGCGATGTGCTCGAAGAGATCTTCACCGGCGTGGACCATATTGCTGAATCTGAGGCTGGACGCAGTTTCCGCGGATTCTATTCCCTCCTTATGGATAGGGAACGCAGTGCATGGTTGGACCAGTGGATAAAAGAAGTTTTAGAAAGCGATACCGGCCAGGAGCTGGCGCCAGAAATGCGGCAGCACCTGCGAAATCTTTTCCGTGATATGGAAGACACGAGTTTCGATGTCAACCAGACGATGACTGGCTTGGCTCGTAGCTTGCGCAACTACGTTTCCTCAGAGCAATTCGCAGAAGACAGGCGCATGATTGAGCTCCTAAGAGAGGCGCGCGGTATGGCCATTGATGCCGCACAAAACTCTGAGCTCAAGGCCTTTCACCGAATGGAGACGCCGCTGCAGCGCATCGGTATGTCCATCCACTCCGTTTCACGCATTCGCTTAGCCAACCCAGGTCGAGAGGTAGTGGAGGAATCACCTGAGGCGTTCCAGCCAGGCGAGGAAAACGCAGAAGCATTACTCGAGCTAGTGCGCGAATCAGAGATTGACTTTGAAGAGTTGCACGAGATGATTCGAAAGGCCGTCGGTAAGGCGGGCCCGTGCACCATTGGCCAAGTATTGCATGCCTACCCTGCCACGCAAGGCTTAGCTAGTGTAGTGGGTTTGGTGCACATTGCGGATCAGCACCCCCTGCCTGACTTGAGAAATTCCACAGAGAAGGTCTTTTGGACCGAAGAAAACGGCACAACACGCGCCGCCTTCATTCCCACTATGTATTTCGACCGCACCACCATTGAGGAGCTATTGTGACCGCTGCATTTAATCACCGCGTCGATTCCGAGCATGAACCGCCGCTTTGGAATAGCGATAAAGGGACGCTGACGTATAACTCACGCCGCGCGTTGGTACAGCTGCTAAAAGGACCACTTATTCGAGCACAGAAGGAACCTGTCTTGTGGGCTGCGATCATTTCAGACGAAGAAAACCTGCGGGCTAGACTGCACGAG
Source organism: Corynebacterium sp. ACRPO (assembly GCF_022347205.1). Classification (GTDB taxonomy): domain Bacteria; phylum Actinomycetota; class Actinomycetes; order Mycobacteriales; family Mycobacteriaceae; genus Corynebacterium. Next base: position 24,827 of record NZ_JAKRNE010000019.1, read on the forward strand.
TTATTTCTCGAGCTCGTTATCGATGAAGCAGAAGGATTCGCCTTCACCCGAATGGTGGAAGAAGAAACGTTAGCTATTCCGCAGGTGCTGCGCACGGATAAGCTCAAGCACATCGACACAGCCATCTTGTTAAACCTTCGCCAAGAACTGGGGCTGGCGCTACCTGGCGAACGTGTAGTCGTGGACGTGGAAGACCTGCGAGAGGGAATCGGGTACGTCCGCGCGGTTGATAACCGAGACGAGGCCGGATTCAATAATCGCTTCAATGCAGCAATCAAACGCATCCGCAATGAATATTCCCTGTTAAGCGCTACTGAGACTGAAGGCCGGTTTGAGGTTTCACCTGTATTGCGCCAGCTTTTCGATTCCGCCACAGTTACCGCCATCCGGGACGAGTACGCCCGCCTAGCGGAGACGGGGAATGGCCAAGAGGATGATTCCAATGACTAATATTTACCCAGGTCAATACCGGATAAGCCGCATCCAATTAATTAACTGGGGCACATTTCACGGATACTTTTCCATCCCCGTAGCTAGAAAGGGTTTCCTAATCACCGGCGGATCCGGTTCCGGCAAATCTACCTTATTGGATGCAATGTCGGCGGTGTTAGTACCGCAGAAAGATCTGAAATTTAACGCGGCATCGCAACAGGACCTTGGGCGGCATGATGGTCGCAATCTCGTATCCTATGTGCGTGGTGCATGGCGGCAACAGGAAAATACACAGACGGGTGAGATTGCTCCCGAGTACCTGCGAACGGGCGCAACGAATTCAATTGTGGCGCTGACCTACGATAACGGAGCTGGAAAGCAACATACCCTCATTGCCATTTTCCGCCTCAATGGCGGTGAAATTTCCGTGAGCCAGGTTAAGAAGCTGTACGGAGTGGTGCAGGGAGACGAGGACATCGATAAGCTGAGTTCCCTGCTCACGCGAAGCCTAGATACCCGCAAGATTAAAGCTTTATATAAGGGACCAGGGGCATCTTTCACACAGACGTATAGTACGTTCGCAGATCGCTTTCGTAAGCGCCTTGGGATCAAAAGCGAACTAGGCCAGGTGCTCCTGCACCGCACTCAATCCGCTAAGTCCCTGTCCAGCCTGGATCAGCTCTTCCGAGGCTACATGCTGGACAAGCCCTCTACTTTCGAGCGAGCCGATGAAGCTGTGGAGCAATTCGAGGACCTCCGTCAAGCTTACCTGCGGGTGGAGGATGTCAAAGCACAGATTGACACACTCGCTCCCCTTCCCCGTCTGCATGCGCAGCGAGATGTTGCAGAATCTGCCAAGCACAAGGCCGAGGCCATGAGTGAAGCGCTACCAGCGGTCCGAGCTCGAATGGTGGCAGAGGAATTGGACTATCAAATCAGAGCGCTAAACGCGCAATTGGCTGAGGCTCAATCAGATGCCGAGTCTCTCGAGGATGAGGTCAAACACCTCGACGAGGCAGAGCGGTTAGCAGCAGTGGCTGTGTCTCAACTTAGTGCCGGCGAGCTCGATGCCCTAAGCGCAAAAATGGAGACTGCTGAAAAAGAAATCGAGCACCGCTCTAAAGAATTCCGGCGCTTGGCCGCTGCCGCCGGCCGGTGGACCGACAATTATGAGTTCAATCCGCATGGCTTTGCGGAACTTCAGGCTAATGCGAAGCTGCGCATCGCGGACTTTGAAGCTGACTCTGCCAAGCTCATCAATCAGCAGCAAGAGGCTGGAGTAGCTGCTCGCGACGCCGCGACAACGTTTGCCACTCTGAAAAGCGAACTGGCTTCTTTCGGTTCGCGAAACACCAACATAGATAGAGCATTGGTAGAGCTACGGTCCCAGCTCGCTCACGATACGGGGTACGCCGAGTCAGAACTTCCCTTTGCTGGTGAGCTCATGGATATTAGTCCGCAACAGAAGGAATGGGAGCCGGTCCTCCAAAAGCTTCTTCACGGGTTTGCTGCTACCCTGCTGGTTCCGGAAAGCGCACAGAAAGCGATTAATCAGTGGGTCAATTCTCGGGACGTGGGGACCCGGCTCGAATACCGCACCATCCCTGAGTTTGCACCCGCACCAGCAACTGCGCGTAGCCCACAACAACTCATTCACAAGTTGGATTTCCAAGACCACCCTATGGCACCGTGGGTCCGCCATCATATTTCACGCCGATTTAACTATGAATGTGTCAGTTCAGTCGCGGCTCTCGAACAGGTAACTAAGACCCCAGCTGTTACTCGCGATGGCTTGGAAAGCCGCCCTAAGGATAAAGATGGGTCTACCCGCTTTATTAAAGACGACCGCAGGCGTTTTTCCGGCACCAGCTGGTACCGGGTGGGCTCTACCAATGACGCCAAGATTGAGCTGCTGCGCACGCAACTCGATGAAGCAAAAGCCCATGTCAGTGCCACCACCAAGCTAGTTCAAGACTTAAACCGAAAAATGGATATCCTGCGCACTCAGCGCGATAAAGCGAAACTGGTGTTAGAGACTAAGTTTCAGGATATTGATACCGCATCTGCAGAAACTCGCAAACGAGATCTGCAACGGCAATATGATTCTCTTGCCTCGTCACCCGAGGCGAAAGCTCTACATGCCGCGCACAATCGAGCAAAGGATAGGCTAGCTGCAGCCCGTGCCCGCCTGAAGCAATCCCAAAAGCACCTTGGAAGCATTGAGGGCGATCTCCAGCGCTCCACACAGCGTCGCCAGAACATCGGCACCGTACCGACCATCGCTGACGAAGCTATTGCCAAGGAGGTCAAAGAGACCCTCCACAACGGAAGGCGCAAGCTTTCCATCGATGACATCGATTCCCGGCGCGATGCAGTACAAAACAACCTGCACGATACATCCCGCGCGGCTGCACGAAACATCGAGGAGATAAATGCCAAGATTGTCTCCGTTCTCCACAAATACTTGTCTCAGTGGCCAGCGGAAGCTGCGGATTTACAGCCACAGGCAAACTTTGCCGGTGAGGGCATTGAAAAGTTGAAGTTCCTTCGGGCCGATCGCCTTGCCGATTTCCGTGCTCAGTTCTTGGAACTACTCAACGGAACAACGGTGCAAAATCTGTCTCACCTTGCTTCTTCGTTGCGCCACGCTCGCAGCGATATCGAGCTGCGTATGGAATTTATCAATAAGTCGCTGGAGCGCTCGCCCTTTAATGGCGACCGTATCTTGCGAATTGATGTGAAAGACGCTCGCGGCCAGGTAGTACAGGATTTCCAGCGAGATCTAGATTCCGCGACTTCGCATAGCCTGGCCGAGATCAGCGCAGATGAGCCGGAAGCGGCGTTGCGGCGCTACCATGCTTTGGATAAAATTCTCAGCCGTTTGGGTTCAACCCAACCGGAAGATATTCGTTGGCGTAACCTGGTTCTTGATACCCGAAAACACGTAAGCTTCATCGGCCGCGAATGCTACCCCGATGGAACAACCGCCAATACTTATCAGGATTCTGCTTCCCTCTCTGGTGGCCAGGCACAAAAGCTAGTTTTCTTCTGCTTGGCTGCGGCCCTGCGTTTCCGGCTAGCGGAGCCGGATCAGGATGTTCCCACCTATGGTTCCATCATTTTGGACGAAGCTTTTGACCGCGCAGATCCAGCCTTTACCCGCACGGCAATGTCTGTGTTTGAATCGTTTGGTTTCCACATGATTTTGGCAACGCCATTCAAGCTGATTCAAACATTATCGCCCTACGTCGACGGCACAATCGTGGTCAACTACGACGAGCCCATCATTCATGGCCGTCCACAGGCACGCACAGGCTATTCACTTATCGACGCCGCCTCGTATCCCCAGGAGGACCCGAATGCGGATTCCTAAAGACCTACAAGCACATGCAGCAAAGCACTTGCGCAACCACTTTGCGGAGGCGCTATCTTCGCCGGATTCCCTCCGTTTGGACTGGCCGCTACATCCACCGACGGCAGCCACCGCCAAACGCGATTTACCAATGACCCAAGAATTCATCCGCGCCTGGCAGCGCTGGCCGCACCAGGAAGAGGTTATCTACGAGTCCCGCAATTGGTCGCGTACTGGGCTGGGCACCAATTCCGTGCCTGTACGCGTGGTAATTGATGGCCCTGAACGCATCGCTTCCGCAGCAGGCATGGCCACAACATACTCGCATGCGGTTCAAAGAGCCCAAAAGATCGCCTCGATCTTCCCCGAGCGCCCTGACTTCGCCTACACCGTTCACCGCGCTTACAAGCAGTGGAAGGACTTAAGCGCCTACGACCTGCATTGCTTGGGACCGTGTTTGAACTGGTTGCTCACCCATCCCGATTCCGGCGAGTGGGAACGCGCCGTCCCCGTAGAAGACGTTGATGGCAAGTGGATCGGATCCCACCGGCGCCTGCTGCTAACCCTGCTTTCTCCTTTCGGCATCGAGGAACTAGGACTGCGCCGCAGCGACGCCCGTATTCGCTTGCGCTATCTCAACCACGCCCCGGTAATATCCGACCTCGAGATTCCACTCTCCCACGCCGCATCCCTCTTCCCCACCAGGCCACCGCGAGTGCTCATCGTGGAAAATAAACAAACCTTTCTGGCTTTACCTACGCTTTCCGACACCGCCCCTCCCACTATTGCCGTTTTGGGCTCCGGCACCGCAGCGCAGCAGCTTCACGCCCTCGACTGGCTTCACCAATCCGAAATCACCTACTGGGGTGATCTCGACGCTGCGGGCTTCAGCATCCTCAACGCTGTGCGTGCCCGCTTCCCCCACACCACATCTCTACTCATGGATACTGCTACCGTAACTGCGTTTAGGCACCTCGCTGTCCCTGACCCTGGCGATGGTTCAGCCACCCTCACTCACCTCACCATCGAAGAGCAGGAAGCCTACCATCTACTCTTCACCAAGGGCAGGCTGCGCATTGAGCAAGAGCGAATCCCTTTCACACACGCGAGCGATGCTGTCCACCACACACTAGATTGATCCAAGGTCCAAAGTCACGCTCGGAAACCGAATGGTCGGGCCGCCACGTAATTGAGCTCAGAACTGTTACACATATTAGCTCTCAACATTGTCTGGCCCTAATCAATATGCTTAGGTAACATTCGAACATATAATTCAATCGTTCATTTGGAGATGCCTTTGCCAGACCGGATTCACCCTTCCCTTTTACGTATTTTCCAACGCTCGACACCTGATGACACCATTGCCTTCGTCGACGAAAGCTACGTTGCACCGGAGGAGGACTTTTCAGAATCTTTCTATATCTTGGTCGGCACAGCCATCAAATTCGAACACCTTGGTAGCACTCGGAGTCTCCTCAGGGAAACTGCGCAGTCGAGCTATTGGCATACAACTGAATCGATGCGTAGTTGTGATGGCCGCAAGAAAGTCGAAGAAATGCTCAAGCTATGCGATGACTTTGAGGGTTTGCAATATATAGCCTGCCTTCGACCACTGCAACGAAATCAGGATATTGAGCACGCTCGCCAAGATTGCCTCGAACAGCTCATTACTACGCTCACCAAGAACGAGCCTTCTCTGAAAGGCATAATTTTCGAAGCACGCCACTCTCAGTCAGATAACGACAAAGACAGAAATACTCTCAAGCGCATGCGCAAGAAAAAGTTACTGCACCCCGAAATCAATTTGGCATGGGTTAGCCCTGCCGATGAAACTTGCCTTTGGATTCCGGACCTCGTCGCTTTCACTTACAGGCGCACTTTTACCCACGGAGGACAAAGCACATCTCTGTACCAAAAATACTTGGAAGAGCATTGCGAAATTCTAAAGGTAACTCCGAAGCAACAATCTCCGAAGCCGAGCCGAGGCTGGAGATAAAATGACCCTCACCTGCCAGTAGCCTCGGTGAGGGTCGAGCGGCTGTACATGATGTAGGGCCGCTCCTGCTAAGGATTATGCCCTACCAACCCCTTTAGAGTCAATAGCATCTCTATAGGAGCATCATGATGCAGTTACATGCGCGCTGACGGAGTTAGTCAACAAATCCCTCTTGGCCCAGGCGGTCGAGATAAGAGTTCCAGTCCTCAAAGACATCTCTTAAGGCATGGATCGGGTCGACATCGATACCGCTGCAGTGCCTAAACTCTTGGAGGCTAAATGCCGCTGCACCGACCGCAATTGCAGTCCGAATAGCAATTTCAAAGGTTTCAACTGCATTCTGCCGCCCATCTCTATCTTGGGATAAAGCGAGTTCAATTTGTCTCACCACATTATGGTGCACAGATCGGTTGAACCGGCTGTACATTGCTCCGCCCTGGAAACCATCGAAATATTCTGCTACCAAATCTGTATAGTTCAAGAGTTTCTGCGACTTCCCATACCCCTGAGAAGCAAATGCCTATAAACCTAACCCCACACACAAACAACTTGACACGTTCCAGTGAGCAAGACTCCATGCGGACCATTTCGATGATCTGATGGACCGCCTTCTCCTTGAACTCGACGGAATACTTTCTAGGCATAGTTCAATCCTTCCCTAGCTGAGGTAAGAACTAAACTCAGGACGCTTCACTCGAGCACTCATCGATGTTGAAATCCCCGTGGCCCACGCATTACGCCTCTCCCCGGATTGCTCATCGTAGATGACCAGACAAACCTTCTCAGCCTTGCCCACACTTTCCGACGTCCCCCTCCCGCCATCGCCCTCCTCGGCTCCGGCGCTGTCGGCCCACCAACTCAACGCCTTGGACTCACTCAACTGCACCCACATCGCCTACTGGGGTGACCTTTGACGCCACCGCTTTCGTATCATCAACACCATGCAAGTCCACTTCAAAGGCAAAGCAGAACGCACATCCCACCACATCTTCGCCAAAACTGGATGTGCTTTAGACTCAGCGAACTCGTTCGCAATTGTGAGCTCGATTGGTTTCGCAATTTGAAATCGCTACATTTCAAGCGGCTATCCTCGGGCGGTTGTAACTGACCACAGCCAGACCCGTTGAAGAAATCACCTTCTATAACCTGTAGTCCTCAACCAGCGATTTAAGTTGCTCCCATTCATCCTTACCTAATAGTCTTTGCACCATCAGTTCCAAATGCACTGGATCAAACAAATAGACGAATTTCAAAGTGGTGAATATAGCAGTGATGGACGAATGGCGGGTCCAAAGCGGATTATCTTTATTCAAATAGGAATGACAAAGCTCATTGATATTTCTTGCGAGGTTTGCAGGCAGCTTTTTCTGGGAAGTATTCCTCTTTAACATCTCGTCGACTCTGTGCCCAAATTTGTCATGGCCTGGTCTTTTAAACTCCGAAAAGACCTCCAAAACCTTTCTGCAGTAGTTGCCTACAAGCAGATCGATACTCTCGGATTCGGTGCCTCCCTGTATAGCGATGGCCGCGGAGCACACCTTATACAAGGAAAGCTCGTACTCCGTATCTAATTTCAAAGCTTCCTTGGACCAGGATGTTACTACTGTTGAATAAGTCCCATCATCAGCACTCGGGCTTTTGTAAACTTCATAAACCGCTACGTTCGGGACTTTGCCAGCCCTTTCACTTCTATATATCTTATTTCGAAACTGCGGTAACTTTTGTCGAAGGAATTCGCTACTATGAGTGAAAAAACAAACCGACAATGGTTTCACCTTAAGGTCATCAATCTTACTATCGATTAACCTTGAGATGTTAGCCTGCCTAGTTTGATCGAGCTCCGAAGCTAAATCATCAAAAATTAGAACACTTTCACTAATAGTTTCTTTCCTGTGAGGTTCATACAAGGTAGAACAAAAATACAATAGAGCCACCAGCTTCTTTTCTCCCTCGGACAGAAAGGTAGCTTTTTTACCTAACCTTTTTAGCTCATAATGTGATTCGTCCTCGGACTGCTCAACTGAAAGGTTGCCCTCCCCCAGCACTAATTCCAAGCCCTCTTCAATAAACTCAGCCACCCAGGCGGTAGTGGACAATTTGCTTTGAGATTTCCTTAACTCAGCTTTCGCATCATTGAGATCTCGCTGCGCCTGTTCTACTGCACAATCCGCTACTTCTTGTTCCGCCTTGAGTTCGCTCCACCCCGCTCCGTCTTTGGAGCAGCAATGCACTTTTAGCTTTTCAACTGATTGAGCTTTTCTCTCTTCCAGATTGAGCCGATTCCTGTTCACGGTTGCTATCGACTCCACAAAATTCAGATAATCGGAAGATTGTTCAAAGCTTTCGCTGATTATGTTGGGACACACTACTTTGTCATTCGGATTATCGCGACGCTTTAAAGCACAGTTCCTAAATTCCTCAAGATTATTGATGTAGCCAGCGGCTGTACGCAAAACGTTGGTTTTAGAAATATCGAAGCTATCAACTTCATCTCCAGCATCTACTTGAAGTCTGCGAACATAATCAATCCATTCTTTTAGTCGTCGCAGAGACTCACCGGCAGAGTCGATCGCGGTCAGGACCTTATCATTTAGAGAATTTTCGGCCGCTACGATCGCGTTTTCCAACAATTCCAGACGGTCTTTGGTTACAGTGTTGCCACAGAACTTACATTCATCGCCTGCAGAGTGTTGGCCGAATCCCTCTTTTATCCATGAGTTCAAAACGATACTCCCCCTAGCTGAAACCGGTGTCTCAATTAGCTTCTTGAGTTCCTCTGTGGGGTGCCAGATCGATCCAAAAGAAGGAATGTCGATCTGCGGCTGAGTTGCAGCATTTGCAATCTCTAGGAATTTGTCAACCTCGCTTGTGGACAGCGTCTCGTCAACGCCCTCGTTTAAAACTTCTTTGATTCGAGAACGGTTAAATCGACGCGGGCCCAAAGACTCGCAGCGGTCCTCCAGAGTCTTTCGAACTCCATTAAAGATCTTGTCTAGAGCTTGCCGTTCCTTCTGTTCAAGTTGTCTAACGTTCTCACTTTGATCAGTTAGGTTGTTCTGCTGCAGTTCTACTTTACGTGCAGCTTCTTCAATTTCTCTTTCGACTCCTGCAACGCCCTCACCAAAAGCTACGGTAGTGACTGCTGGAGCACTTCCTCCCTGAACAAATTCACCCACCGTATCGCGCATCCAATCTCCAGTGAACGCATATACGTACTTTGGTCCCGGTCCCGGCTCAAAAGTTACTTTTTCAGGCGCGGCTAGAATTTCACAGATGGTAGTTTTCCCCGAACCATTGACACCGTAAAATAGCGTCTTAGATGCCAATTTCACGCCTTTTAGGGCATTAGTTGGTACTCCTCTTAGCTTTGGGCTGGCTGTAATTGAGAGCATCTCCATGATCGAAGTCTATCGAATATGGCGGTCGTCCCGAAAGAAATTTCCCAATAGACGAACTCCCAGCATTTCTCATTTCTTCGTTTCACGAGTTTTTGTTGTAACGCATCGAAACCTTACGGGAAGGGTCTTCCGCCCACACCTATTCCGCTAGGCAATCTTCGTGTTGAGTAGCCTGACGCGGCTGCCTAGACTCGGCGGCATCGAGGACAGGCTCGCTCATATTTGGCCAAATCGCAAATTCAAAGACCAAGATCCTGAGGTTACCCTCGCTTAGTGGGCACCCTATTTGTACGGATCTTGTGTCCGTAGGAGAGGATGTTCATTGTGAGTCAACAGCGCAAGAAGTACACGCCGGAGTACCGGCGTGAAGCCGCGAACCTTGTAATCGAGTCGCAGCGCCCGATCGCTCATGTGGCTAAGGAGATCGGTGTTTCCGCCGGGCTTTTAGGCCGGTGGGTCAAACTCGAGCGTGAACGCCGAGGATCCTCGGATGGGATGAGTGAGGCGGATCTTCGTGCTGAGAATGCTCGTCTGCGCCGTGAGTTGGCGGAAGCCAAGATGGATAATGAGTTCTTGTCAAAAGCGACAGCCTTCTTCGCCGCAAAGCAACGCGAGCAGAAAAGTTCGAATTAATGCAGCCAGATCAAGGCGAATTTCAGTATCAAACGCATGGCACGGCTATTAAAAGTGTCTCGGTCTGGATACTACAAATGGGCTGATACGCAGCAGAAACGACTATCCGGAAAAGATAATCGTGCAACATTTTACGATGACGTTGACCGAAAGATTCATCAGATCTGGAAAGACTCCGATGAGGTTTATGGTGCTCCCCGGATCACCGCAGAACTTACCGAGCGCTACCAGATCACCCTGAATCGCAAGACTGTGGCTAAGCGGATGCGCATGATGGGCATTGAAGGGATTTCACCGCGTGCCTTTGTCCCGGTGACAACGATTCAATCCAAGCGTAAGTCAGCTCTTCCTGACCTGGTCAAGCGCATGTTTGATACTGGTGAGCTCAACCGAGTGTGGATGTCGGATATTACCTACCTACGCACCAGCGAGGGATGGTTGTACTTATGTGCAGTCCGCGACGGCCATTCCCGCAGGGTGCTGGGATGGGCAATGGATAGCGTTCAAGATACATAACTAGTCGAACGGGCCCTGCGGATGGCGTATACGCTACGTGGTGACGTTCCTGACGGCCTAGTGTTTCACGCTGACCGCAGAACGCAATTTACCAGTGAGAAGCTCTGGAAGGTTTGCCGCAACCTAGGCATTGCACAGTCCGTGGGGCGTTACCTGTGTGTACTTCGATAACGCGATGGCTGAGTCATTCTTGTCGACGCTTAAAACCGAATTCTACAACCGTGAGCGCTGGCCAACCCGTGATGCCGCACGCAAGGCTGTTGCCTACTGGATTGAAGTCGTCTACAACTGCCGACGCCGGCACTCCGCACTCGCGATGGTTAGTCCTGTTGATTTTGAGAACCACATTGCGCTAACCACCAGCAGTCAAGAAATAGCTGCCTAACCATTAGGTAGCTCCACTACGTGTCCACGATTTGCAGGCAACCCCAAGGACGATTCAAACTTTCCAGGTTCTGGCCTAGGCTCGTCCGATCGTTTTCCTTTCCCTCTAAAGAAAAAGGACACCCTGCACAGGCGGATATCCTCTCAACTTTAGGCTCCTCTATTCGCAGGCGACGCCGTCACCGTCTCGATCCAAATTCGAGCTATAGCCTGGTTGACCGGCATACAACGGCGCCGCACCTGCAGCGCGAGCGGCTGCACAATTAGGGTAATAGCTGGCTGCTCCACCATCACCACCAGCCGATTCACCACCACCATTATTGATTGACTGCTGTTGAATCACTGGCGCGGGAGCAACGAATCCATGCACACCACCATCAGCATCCGGATCCGCATCCACGTTCATGTCTACTGCTTCTTCTGCTGCTTCGGCAGGACTTACCTGCGGATCCAGCGTTGGCTCCTCAAACTCAACTGGCGCAGTAGATTCCGGTGCTTGATTTAGCGTCGAGCTTTGGACACTTTCAGAAGCGGTAGTGGTTACCGTTGCGGTTTCTCGCACTGTAGTAGTTTCAGTGCTCTTCGTTTCATCGGCGTCGGAGCATTGACTGAGAAGAGAAGAGACGACAAAAAGAGCAGCGATGCCGCCTACGATTTTCTTACCGGAGGCCATAATTTTCCCCAAGAAATGAGAGTGTATTTAATTGACACTTCAACTATAGCCTCGAGTGGCTCTCCCACCTATTTACATATACGTGATTTAGAGCTCATATTTTCGGTACCTAATACATTTTCCCCACTCTGATGAGTTTCTGCATGAATAGCTTTTTACCTCGTGGTCGGGACTTCCCCAAACCCCTACCCGGCCTGGCCCCGATACTTCTCCAGCAGGGCCTCCAGGTCGGTGAACAGAGCCGGACCCTACTTCGGGTTCCGAAGACCAAACTCGACGCTGGCGGGAATAAAGCCGGCGGGATTGCCGAGATCATGGCGAATGCCATCATGGACCACAACGTGGACGGGTGGCCCTCGGAGATGAGGAGAGCGATGGCGTTGGTAAGCTGCACCTCCCCGCCCTTGCCGGGAGTAATACGGCGGAGAGCGCCAAAAATCGCGCGGTCCAAAAGGTGGCACCCCGTGGCCACCAAATTCGACGACGCGTCCTAGACCGCAGGCTTTTCCACCATGCCCACAACCTTCTTCACCCGATCATCGTCGGTGGCCTCCACATCAAGGACGCCATAATTCGCCACCTGCGACGGCTCCACCTCCACGGCCAACAACACCGAACTGCCATGCTCCTGGCCCACCCGAATCATCTCACTCATGACGACGTTGGGCGCAATAGCGCTATCCAGAAGTATTACCGCGAAATAGTGCTCATCAACATCTAAGATTTCGCCCGCATCCTCTTCTATCCTTTAGCCCCGGCCCCGTGTCGCGCAAAGCCTAGATCTACATCACCGTGCGCTATTGGAACCTTATGCAAAGGAGGTTTGGGCTTTCCAGCAGCTGAATTCTCTAACCCGTTGTCTACGACGATTACTTCTTTAGCGGCCCTAATTCACGGTTCCGCCTCCTCGTCGAGGTACATCACCAAAGCAGACCCCCAAAAACGCCTCAAACCATCTCTCGGTACTTTGCTCTCAAACCGAACAAACCCCACCTTGATGGCCAAAATTCCACCAAACCCCAGACACAGCAGAAGTCCCCACCCTACTCCTCCCCTCCCCTCTTCCTAGCTTCCCTACGCTCGCACCTTCGAGCACGTTTCGCTTTGCGAATGTCGACGACCCAACGCGGAACGAAAGGCCACGGAAGCGGGATCCCGAAACCACCTGTCATCCCGACAGCTCCGATAAAGACAGCTGTCAAGAACACAACCCGCAGCACTGAGTCGACAAACTCGGGAGGATTCATGCTTTCGACCAACCCCACGACACCGCCAACACCCATAATTAGCGAGCAGTAAGGATAATAGAAGAGGACGCCATCACTTTCAGCCCCTTCCCAGGCGCTTTCGTCGTACCACTGTTCCGATCGGGAATTCCTGCGCACCTCCAAGATGTAGTAGGTCCAGAAGAGCACCATGACTCGCACTAACCCGACGTATACGAGCAGCTCGGTAATATCCGCGTCCATAGAATATGGCCTCCTGTGGCTGCTGGTGTCGGTATGCAATAAGACGCTACCAGCGCCCGCTGAGTAAGGCATGAGACTAAACAAAATACGTATGCAGAAAGCACGCCGGCCACGGAGAAGCCTATAGGCCCAAACATTTGTCGCGCCTGTAGTCCTGCGCCCTTAAGGCCTTTACCGTGCCCGACTTCCGCATCATCCGCGCCGCACAGACGCCCCCGCCTTCGCTCTGCCCACCATCGAGTCCTCTGCCACAGCCCCGCTTGCCGACGCCCCTTTCCACCCCGCCCACAACAACCCAGTACTTTTGAGCCGCAGTCCGCGCCCCACTCGCCCACGCAGTGGTGCACAATGTGGCCTACCTGACGCACGTCGCTTAGCACCGCCTCCCGCATAACCCCCTTCATCCGCACCGGCGCACCGCCCCTCCATGGGGCTGCCGCCCTGCGCCCGAAGAGATTCTGGCCCGTAGAGAAAACCAACGCCGGCGAATCGAAACTCCACAGCCACAGCCAAGCATGGCTGCGCCGCGGGAGTTCGTTAGAGCCGGAGAATAAAAGGAGCGGGCGCTTAGCGACGCCTCCCCAATCCCCTCTATCCCAATCCTGAATCCGAGATTTCCCACATTTCCGCGCCTTCACTCGAGTCGCTAAAGAAGTCCCATTCACGCTCCTACATAGGCGAGGTTGAGGTCGATGGCGTTGAAGTGCCCCGAGTTTTGTTCCTAGGCATTTGCCTTGATTTCTATTATTTCTTGCGGCGGGTTCTGCTTCCAAAAATCGGTTTCCACTTCGACTGGGGTTCGGTATCCCAAGCTTTGGTG
>NZ_JAKRNE010000001.1 GCF_022347205.1 Corynebacterium sp. ACRPO
TAATGCGCAGCGCATCCAGGAAAATGACCGGGTAGAACTCGTCTAGCTGGCGGTTTTGCCAGACCATGACCTCATCGAGGACGGCATCGGTAACCGCGGAAATCGTCTCATGGGAAATATCAACACGCATCGCCGTTGCCATATGGTGCTGGATGTCCCTAATTGTCATCCCACCGGCGTACAAGCTGACTATCATGTCATCGACATCAGTCAAGCGCCTAGAACCTTTAGGAACCATAGTCGGCAAGAATGTTCCAGCCCGATCGCGTGGGACATCAACGGTGACTGGCCCGTAGTTAGAATCCACGGTCTTTGGATATGACCCGTTGCGGTGATTGTCTGTTCCAGCAGCAGCTTTAGCGCTCCTGTCGCCAGACTCGTAGCCCAGGTGGGCATCCATTTCAGCGTTGAGTCCCCTGGTAATCGAGGCTTGCAACATGCCGCGAACCAGGTCATTGGCATCCGTTGTGGATGTGCCTAGGTCATCAATCAGCTTCGCGATTTCAGGGTTAGCAAGCAGCTTCTTTTCAATCGCATCAATCTTGGCCTTATCAGCCGGATCTCGTCGTGCCACAGTAGTCATTCTGGTCCATCTCCTCATGCGGGTTAGGTACCCACACACAAACCATCAGACACTCTCCAACGCCCACCGCGCCGGCCTGCCACGGGCGGAGCCGCTCTTTCAAAAACACCATGCCGAGGGCGACCGACACCAAGGGATTGATGAAATACCCCAGCGCCGCATCGGCCACGTGGTTGCTATTAATCGCCACCACGTAGGTACCCCAATTAACCGTGATGAATACACCTGCGGCCGCGAGCCAACCCCACGTGCGCTTGTCCATGCGCGCCATTTCGCGCCACCGGCCGCCGAGGAGCAAAAATCCGGTGACTAAAACCGCGGTCCACAGCACGCGGTGGGCCAAGATTTCCAGCGGCGATGCCGGCAGCAACAGAGGGAAGAACGCGGGGAAAAATCCCCACATGATGTAGGCGGCGAGCGTGTAGAGCATCACAAAATAATAGCCCATTTTGACCGCCCCGCTATGATGAGCCGCATGGCCAAAAACTCCTCCTTCGTCCACCTGCACAACCACACCGAGTTTTCCATGCTGGACGGCATGGCCAAGGTCGATATGCTGGCAGACGAGGTGGTCCGCCAAGAAATGCCGGCCGTCGGCATGACCGACCACGGCAATATGTATGGCTCTGATGCCTTCTACCGCCGCATGACCGGCGCCGGCGTCAAGCCCATCATCGGCATCGAGGCGTATATGGCGCCCGAATCCCGCTTCAATAAAAAGCGCGTGCTGTGGGGCACGCCGGATCAAAAGCGCGATGACGTCTCCGCCTCCGGTGCCTACCTCCACCAAACTATGATTGCGGAGAATGCCACCGGCCTGCGCAATCTCTTTACCTTGTCCTCGCTTGCTTCCTACGAGGGTCAGTTGGGCAAGTGGCCGCGCATGGACGCCGAGCTCATCGCCGAACATGCCGACGGCATCATCGCCACCACCGGTTGCCCTTCTGGCGATGTCCAGACCCGCCTGCGCCTCGGCCAGTTCAACGAGGCGCTGGAGGCCGCGGCCATGTGGCAGGACATCTACGGCAAGGACAACTTCTTTTTGGAGTTGATGGACCATGGGCTGGACATCGAAAAGCGCACGCGCGATGGCCTGCTAGAAATCGGACGCAAGCTGGACTTGCCGCCGCTGGTGACCAATGACTGCCACTACGTGTTGGAGTCCCAGGCGCCTGCGCACGAGGCGATGCTGTGCGTGCAGACTGGCAAAACTTTCATGGACCCGGACCGCTTCAAGTTCGGCGGCACCGGCTACTACATTAAGTCGGCCGCGCAGATGCGCGAGACCTGGGACGATATGATTCCAGACGGCTGCGATAACACCCTGTGGATTGCCGAGCGTGTGCAAGACTACGGCGAAATCTGGGAAGAACACACCCACGATCGCATGCCTATTGCCGACGTCCCCGAGGGCCACACCCCAACCTCCTGGCTCACCCATGAGGTGATGGAGGGTCTGCAAGCGCGCTTCCCCGGCCGTGATGTTCCGGAGGAGTATATCGAGCGCGCCAAGTATGAGATCTCCGTGATTGAGATGAAGGGCTACCCGTCCTACTTCCTCATCGTGGCCGAGCTCATTAAGCACGCGCGCTCCGTGGGCATTCGTGTGGGGCCGGGCCGTGGCTCGGCGGCCGGCGCGCTCGTCGCCTACGCGCTGACCATTACCAATATCGACCCGCTGGAACACGATCTCCTCTTCGAGCGATTCTTGAATCCAGAACGCCCGTCCGCACCCGATATCGATATCGACTTCGATGACCGCCGTCGCGGCGAAATGATCACCTATGCGGCCGAGCGCTGGGGTGAGGACAAGGTGGCGCAGGTGATTACCTTCGGCACGGTGAAGACCAAGCAGGCCATTAAGGACTCGGCCAAGGTGCACTTTGGCCAGCCCGGCTTCCAGATGGCCGACCGCATCAACGGCGCGCTGCCGCCTGCCATCATGGCCAAGGACATTCCGCTCAAGGGCATCACGGACCCGGACCACGAGCGCTACTCCGAGGCCGCCGAGGTCCGCCAGATGGTGGAATCCGACCCAGATGTGAAGAAGATTTATGACACGGCGCGGGGGTTGGAGGGCGTCGTCAGGCAGGCGGGCGTGCACGCCTGTGCGGTGATTATGGCCTCGGTTCGCCTCATGGACCACATCCCCATGTGGAAGCGCCCGGCCGACGGTGCCTATATCACCGGCTGGGATTACCCGGCCTGCGAGGCCATCGGCCTGCTGAAGATGGACTTTTTGGGCCTGCGCAACCTCACCGTTATCGGCGATGCGATTGAAAACATCAAGCGCAACCGCGGCGAAGAAATCCACCTAGAGCAGCTGCATGCTGACGACCCCAAGGTCTCCAAGGTCTATGACCTGCTCTCGCGCGGCGATACGCTGGGCGTCTTCCAGCTCGACTCCGGCGGCATGCAAGAGCTGCTCAAGCGCATGAAGCCGACCGGTTTTAAGGATATTGTGGCCTCCCTTGCGCTCTACCGCCCTGGCCCGATGGGCGTGAACGCCCACTGGGACTACGCGGACCGTAAGAACGGCCGTAAGGAAATCACTCCAATTCACCCGGAGTTGGAAGAGCCGCTCAAGGAAATCCTGGATGAGACCTACGGCCTCATCGTCTACCAGGAGCAGATCATGCGTATCTCGCAAAAGGTCGCCAACTACACGGCCGGCGAGGCAGATGGCTTCCGTAAAGCAATGGGTAAGAAGAAGCCCGAAGTGCTGGCCCAGCAGTACGACAAGTTCTGGGGCGGTATGCAAGAAAACGGCTACTCCAAGTCCGCCATGGATGCGCTGTGGGGCACCATCGAGCCCTTCGCGTCCTACGCGTTTAATAAGTCCCACGCCGCGGGCTACGGCTTGGTGTCCTTCTGGACGGCCTACCTCAAGGCCTACTATGCACCGGAGTACATGGCTGCGCTGTTGACCTCGGTGGGCGATAAAAAGGATAAGTCCGCCATTTACCTGTCGGACTGCCGCCACCTGGGCATCAAGGTGCTGCCGCCGTCCGTCAATGAGTCCGAAGAGGACTTCCAGGCGGTGGGAGAGGATATCCGCTTCGGCATGGGCGCTATCCGCAACGTTGGCTCGGAAGTGGTGGAATCCATCATCAAATCCCGCCACGACAAGGGCGCGTTTACCTCGTTTAGTGACTACCTGGACAAGATCGAGCTCGCCGCCTGCACCAAGCGCGTGACAGAAGCGCTCATTAAGGCCGGCGCCTTCGATGACTTGAACCACCCGCGCAAGGGCCTCATGCTCATCCATGAGGACGCTGTTGACGCGGTGCAAACCACCAAGAAGGCCGCGGATAAGGGACAGTTCGATCTCTTCGCTGGAATTGGCGGGGGAGAGGACGATGCGGCCTCCAACGCCTTTGCCTTGGATATTCCAGAAGACAACTGGGATCGTAAACACGAACTTGCCCTCGAGCGCGAGATGCTGGGCCTTTACGTTTCCGGCCACCCGCTCGATGGCTTCGAGGAGGCGCTGGCCGCGCAGACGGATACGCCGCTGACCAAGATCCTCAACGACGAGGTCCATAACGGCCAAGAGCTCATTATCGGTGGCATTATTTCGGGCGTGGACCGCCGCTTCTCTAAGCGTGATGGTTCGCCGTGGGCCATTGTCACGGTGGAAGACCACAACGGCGCGCAGGTGGAAATCCTGGTCTTCAACAAGGTGTACTCGCTCGTCGCCCCGCAGATTGTGGAGGACAATATCATCCTCGCGCGCGTGAACGTCAAGGTGCGCGATGAGCGTCGCTCCCTGTTCTGCTCTGATATCCGCGTCCCAGACCTCGGTCCTGGCGGTGGCGCCGGTCTGCCGCTGCGCCTGACTTTGCGCACGGATCAGTGCACCATGGAAAACATTGCCCGGCTCAAGCAGGTCCTGCTCAAAAACCAGGGCGAGTCAGACGTGTACCTCGAGCTTGTCGACGGCTCCGAGTCCACCACCATGATCCTCGGCGACCACCTGCGCGTGGAGCGATCCGGCAACCTCATGGGCGACCTCAAGGCCACAATGGGCGCGGGCATTTTAGGCTGAATTTAAACTCGGCGGCGGCAGGCGCCCTCCACTAATCTAGACAGCACAGTCTATATCGATGGAGGAAACCTGATGGTTAACAAGATTCGTACCACCCACGTCGGCTCACTGCCGCGCACCCCGGAGCTGTTGGAAGCCAACCTGCAGCGCGGGGAGCTGCCGGCCGCGGAGTTTCAGGGGATTTTGGAGGCTGCGGTGGCGGACGTCGTCAAGCGGCAGCTCGATCTCGGCCTCGATATCATTAACGAGGGCGAGTACGGCCATATCACCTCTGGCGCGGTGGATTATGGCGCGTGGTGGAACTATTCGTTTAGCCGCTTGGGCGGGCTGACGATGACGGATACCGACCGCTGGGAATCGGCCGAGGTGGTGCGATCTAAGCCGGGTGAGCCGCGGCTGACGTCGTTTATTGATCGCCGCGACCGCGCGTTGTTCTCGGAGGCCTATAATGATCCGGATTCTGGCATCTTCACCGGCCGCGCCAAGGTGGCGAACCCAGAGTTCACCGGCCCTGTAACCTACATCGGCCAGGACGAGGTTGCCGCCGATGTTCGCCTGCTTGCCGACGCCCTCCCAACCGGCACCCCCGGCTTCATCGCCGCCCTTTCGCCCGGCTCGGCAGCGCGCCTGACCAACCGCTACTACGACGATGAGCATGAGCTGCTTGCCGACGTCGGCCGTGCCATGCGCACCGAATACCAGGCCATCACCGATGCTGGGCTTACTGTGCAGTTCGACGCGCCCGACCTGGCCGAGGCTTGGGACCAAATCAATCCGGAGCCGTCGGTCGAGGACTTCCGCGGTTTTATTCGCGAGCGTATCGACGTCCTCAATGATTCCATCTCTGGCCTGCCCAAGGAACAAACGCGCCTGCATATCTGCTGGGGCTCCTGGCACGGCCCGCACGTTACCGACGTGCCCTTTGCGGATATTGTCGAGGAAATCCTGCGTGCCGAGGTCGGCGGATTCTCCTTCGAGGCCGCTTCGCCGCGCCACGCGCATGAGTGGCGCGTGTGGCAGGATCACGCGCTGCCGGAGGGTACCGTGATTTACCCGGGCGTGGTCTCGCACTCCACCAACGCGGTAGAGCATCCGCGCCTCGTGGCCGATCGCATCATCCAATTCGCTGAAGTAGTCGGCCCAGAAAACGTCATCGCGTCGACCGACTGCGGCCTGGGCGGCCGCCTGCACCCCCAGATTGCTTGGGCGAAGTTGCAGTCCTTGGTCGAGGGCGCGGAGATTGCTACCCGAGAACTCTTCTAAAACGCATAAAGCCGCTCCGGAGTTCCGGAGCGGCTAGATTATTCAGTGCTTAGAAGCGCACGCCCAGCTGCTTGAGGGCATTCTTCATCGGCTCCAGCACAGCCGGGTTCACCTTGGCAACCATGGTGAAGGCCTGCAGCAGCGCAGCAACGAGGCTGGCGGCCACGGTAACCCAGCTCATGACCTCGAGGAACTTCTCTGGGGAGGAAGAACCCCAGATAGGAAGCTTCTTGAGTGCCTCGATCTGTTGCGCCTCTGCCTCCTCGGCCACACAGTCCGGTTCCTTTGGCATTCCGGAAGAGCCGTAGCCGTTGGCCAGGCCCTGCATGAGCTCCTGCGGCGTGCGGGCGGAAGATCCGAGCTCGCCGTTCTTGATCTTCTCGAGGTGTTCTTCCTTGGCGTTGTCGACCTCGGCCTGGCATTCAGCCGAAATCTCCTTCGCCTTATCTTCTGCGGCAGAAGCGGTAGCTGGTGCAACGAGGCCCGCTGCCACGGCGGTGGCGGCGACGAGCGAGGTGCTGAGACGGTTGCGCATGGTTCTCCTTTAGAGTGAGAGGTATTAGCCTCAAATAATTTAGCAGGTAAACCCCGGAAGGTCTATGGCAAAAGCTTGCGCACCTGCGCCGGCAACAGCGCATAGAACTCGTCAACGGTCTTCGGCAGGAAGCCCAGCGCCCCGCCAATCAGGGCGCCAAGACCTACCAAACCGGCCACGATGCCCACGCCGGCAGCGACGCTGCTGCCGCTGCTGCCGTTGCTGGAACCGTTGGAGCTGCTGGATGCGGCAGGGGAGTCGGCGTCGTCGGGGGCGTCGGCAAGCAGGTCCTTGACGGAGAACACGGTGGTGGTGCCGGAGACCTCGTTGCCGGCGATGAGGAGTGCGTCATCGGTAGGGGAATCTGCAGCGGGAACGAAGGCTAGCCCCTCTGGTCCGAGGTCGCCGGCCTTGGTGGTGGCAGCGACATCGTCCTCGTCGTAGCCAACGGAGAAATCGCGATTATTGACGTAGGTGACAAACTGTGCCTCGGCGGGGGTGGTTACGTCGTAGACAAAGATGCCGCCCACGCGCTCTGCGCCGATGAAGGCGTAGGTGCGATCGCCAACCTTGCCGATGGTCAAGGCTTCCGGCTCTGGTCCCTTGTTATCGGAGCGGTCATCGAAATCCGGATCCTCGTTATCGGCGTTGAAGTTAAGGCCGGGCATATCCTTGGTGATGTTTTCAAAGTCCGCACCGGAATCGAAGACGACGTTTCCCTCGGCGTCGTAGATGCTAAAGGAGCGCGAACCATAGGAATACAGGCCGTCGAAACACTCCTTTTCTTCGTTCCAGCCAGAAGCGTTGGTGAGCTTGAGGTTGCCGGCAAACTTCTTATCCTCAATGCCCTCGGGGAGCTCGAGGCCGTCGCAGACCTTGCCGTCCTTTACTAGGTCCTTGAGCTCTACTTCGTCGGTATAGCCTCCCCACTCGCGGGCATCGCCCTCGTTGGCGGTGGCGAAATAGGTCTGACCTTCTGCCTCGAAAGCGCCGATGGAGTCCGGCATGGACAGGCCCTTGACCGGGATGGTGCGCAGCTCCGCCACGTCATCCTTATTGGACGGATCCACCGGCACTTGGGAGTGGTCTGCAATATGAGCGGGGATTACCTTTTCCACGGTGGCGGATTCGATATCGATGACCGCGATGGCGTTGTTTTCCTGCAGCGTGGCATAGGCCTTGCCGCCCGCGGAAGAAAGGTATTCCGGTTCGAAGTCCCGCGAAGGCAGGTTATGGTGCGCGGAGGGGCCAAAGACGCGGATTGAGGGGTCGAGGTCAGCGGCGTCAAAGGCGGTGAAGTCGGCAGTGCGGACGTCGCTAAGCGCGGGCGCCGCGACGTGCTCGGGCAGGCTGATGACGGAAATGGAGCCCTCTGGGTCCTTGAGGTAGGCCGTGCCCTCGGCGTTGAGGGCGTCGGAAGGCTCGCCTTCGTTGGCAACCAGTGCGTGGCGGCCGTCGGCGGTGAGGTGCACGTTATCGGGCAGGGCGCCAACGCCTACGCGTCCAAGCTCCTCGCCGGTTTCGGCATTGAAGAACAGCGCCTCGCCGTTGTCGGTTTTGTCCGCCTGCTGTACCGCGGCGACGGCCAGGCCATCGGGGCGCACGGCCACGGAGTTGATTTCCTTGTCCCCGCCGGCGGATATGGCGCCGATCTTGCGCGGCTGGGTGGGATCGGAGGCGTCGAGGATATCGACCTCGCCGGAGCGCGCATTGACGGTGAGGATGCGCTGGGACGCAGCGTAGTAGGTGACGATTTCGGCGGTGGATTTGCCTAGGACGCCGGATTCATGGGAACCGATGGGAGTCAGCTGTAGTGCGGCGTTGGGGGCGGAGTGTTCCAGCACGTTATCCACGATGTGGGCGTGTGCGGCCGGGGCACAGGCGAGGACGAGGGAGGAGGTAACGCAGAGAGCGATGCGCTTGAGCATAAATTTTCCTTTCTTGTGGTTATGTCCACTATTGCTGATGGAGGTAACGGTGCAACTAAAGGACAGTGAATTTCCAGTGAATGGGTAGACTGTCAAGACATGACTGATTCGACCATCCACGCATCCGATATCCAGCAGGCGCAGGCACGGATTAGCTCGGAAATCGCCCCGACTCCGCTGCAGTACTGCGCCCGGCTGTCGGCCGAGACGGGCTGCGAGGTCTATCTCAAGCGCGAGGATCTGCAGGACGTGCGTTCCTATAAGATTCGCGGCGCATTAAACGGTATGTCGAATGTTCCCCAGGAAGAGCGCGGCCGGGGAATTGTTACGGCGTCGGCCGGCAATCATGCGCAGGGCGTGGCCTATGCCTGCCGCACGATGGGCATTGCCGGCAAGATTTTCGTGCCGGAACCCACGCCGATGCAAAAGCGCGACCGCATCCTGGTCCACGGCGGCGACCAGGTGGAACTGGTGGTGGTCGGCGCCAACTTCGATGAGGCAGCTGCCGCCGCGCATGCCGACGCCGCCGAGCGCGACGCCACCTTCATCGAGCCCTTCGACGCCCGCGACACCATCACCGGACAAGGCACCGTCGCGGCGGAGGTTGTGGCACAGCTTTCAGCCAAGGGCAAGTCGCTCGATACCATCGTCGTTCCTGTGGGCGGCGGCGGCCTGATTTCTGGCATTACCTCCTACGTGGCGGATATGGCGCCGCAGACCCGGGTGGTGGGTATGGAGCCGGAAGGGGCGGCGTCGCTAAGAGCGGCGTTTGACCACGGCGGCCCGGTGACGCTGGAGGAGGTCGACCCCTTCGTGGATGGCGCGGCCGTCAAGCGCCTAGGTGCGCTGCCCTATGAGATTTTGCAGGCCAATCGCGAGCGCCTGAGCTTCGACACCGTGTCCGAGGGCGCAGTGTGCACGGACTTGCTCAATCTGTATCAAAATGAGGGCATCATTGCGGAGCCGGCCGGCGCACTGTCGGTGGCGGGCCTGCACCAATTGGACCTGGAACCAGGCTCGACGGTGGTGTGCGTAATTTCCGGCGGCAATAACGATGTGCTGCGCTACGCCGAAATCATGGAGCGCTCCCTGGTCCACCGCGGCCTGAAGCATTATTTCCTGGTGAATTTCCCGCAGGAGCCGGGCCAGTTGCGCCACTTCTTGCATGAGATTTTGGGCCCGACCGATGACATCACGCTCTTTGAATATCTCAAGCGCAATAACCGCGAGACGGGCGCTGCGCTGGTGGGCCTGCAGCTTAGCCGTGCCGAGGATCTCGAGGGCCTGCTAGAGCGCATGGGAGAATCCAAGATTTCGGTGCAGTACCTCAAGCCCGGCACCCCCGAGTACGAATTCCTCGTGGCCTAATGCAAGATTCTTATCGTCGCCCAGTAGGCCAGGTCGAACACGAAATTGAAATTAAGCGCTCCCGGTTCATTACCTTGATTGGTCGCGTTACCAATGAGGAAGAGGCCCGCGCGTTTATCGACGCCGCCCGCAGCCGCTTTCCCGACGCCCGCCACCATTGCTCCGCCTATGTCTATCACGTTGATGGCGCGAACCCAGTGGAGCGATCCTCTGATGATGGCGAGCCCTCCGGTACGGCCGGAAAGCCGATGCTAGACGTGGTGAAGGGCTCCGGCATGCTCGATGTGTGTGCGGTAGTCGTGCGCTACTTCGGCGGCATCAAGCTGGGCGCCGGCGGGCTGGTGCATGCCTATGGTGGTGCGGTGAGCGAGGCCATGGAGAAGGTGCGGTCGGTAACCAGGGCGCGCCGGGAGCTTTATGCCGTGGAGTGCCCACATGCGACGGCCGGGCGGGTAGAGGCGGACCTGCGTGGGCGCGGTTATGAGATAACCGATACCGCCTATGCGGCCGCGGTCACCTTTACCGTGGCCGTGCACCCAGGCGGGCTGGACGAGCTGGAAGCAACGCTGGCAGCGATCTCGCAGGGCCAGCTCGAGGCGGCAGAGGCCGGCAGCGCGTGGGTTGAGGTAGGATCCTGACCATGAGTATGCAGCAACGACCGAATAACCCCATTGCGCAGCGCAAGCAGCAGGTGCGCAAGCACTCCCGCAACGCTGTCGTATGCGTGGCCGGCGGCATCGGTGTGGGCGTAGTGCTCGGCGTGCTTTCGGTTAACTTCTGGGCCTGGATGCTAATTGGTGCCATCGTCGCCGTCGCAGGTGGCGGCTATAACTGGCTAAAGATCCAGAAAATCGTCAACGAGAACCACAACCAGTACTAGATGCCGGCACCGCAACCTAGCGGCCGCCCCGTCAGGATCGATGCCTGGGTGTGGGCCGTTCGCATGTTTAAAACCCGGTCTGCGGCCGCGACCGCCGTGCGCGCCGGGCACGTAAAGATCAACGGCGAGGCCGTCAAGCCCTCCCAACAGGTGGTGCCGGGCGACCGCGTGCGCGTATGGCGCAACCACCACGAGCATGACCTCGAGGTTTTAGCGACCGTCGCCAAGCGCGTCGGCGCGCCCGTCGCGCGCACCTGCTACACGGACCATGCGCCACCGCCGCCGCCCAAGGAGTTTATGCCGTCGGTTCCCGTGCGCCCGCGCGGTGCTGGCCGGCCGACGAAGAAGGAACGCCGCGACATGGAGAAATTCCGCGGCGGTTTCCGGTAAGTTGTCGAAAATTACCGCGCGGCTAGTGGACAGCGCGTAGCGCTTTCAGGCGCGCAGTAAGCCGCCGCTTGCGGCCCGGGCGGTCGCCGGATTCGGCGGTGGCCTCGATGTGTTGCTTGCCAAATTTGTTGAGCAGGAGGTCGTCGATAAGCCGCACCTGGCCGGGGCGGAAACGGTAGCGCATGGCGTCGTGGACGTGGGCAATGGCGGTGTCATCCAGCAACTGCTCAAGCTGGCCCAGGTGGCGCACGCCGTTTTGCTCTAGGAGCTCCGCCAAGAAGCGGTAGTGCTCCGAGCGTGAGAGCGGGAAGCGGTTACCCAAAATGATGGCGAGCACGCCCGGCAGGGTTTCGGCGGTAAGCTCGACGTCCTTGTCGGTTTCTGTATCGGGGGCCTTGAGCGCGGCGATCTCATCGAATTGCTGGTCTGCAAGCTCGATAAGCCCCGCGGCCAGGGTAAACAGGCGGTCAACTTCCGGCGAGGGCGGGTTCGGTCCCTGTTTATAGCGGATATCGTGCTCAAACTCCGCCCACGCGTGCTGCAGGACGGTGCGAATTTGCACCTCAAAGGTCCATCCCACGTAGGCGGCGAGCTCTTCCATCGCAGCCGCGCTATCTTCGGTCACGGTAAGCACCAGGTGGTGGGAGCCGTAGCCAAAGCCGCCGGAAATGCGAGTTTCGGCCGCCTTGTCAACGGAGCGTTCAACCTTAAAGGATTCACCAAAAACGCCTAGCGCTTCTGGAATAGCGGTGGAGTGATACAACGTCACACGCACGCCCATCACATCGTGGATCTCTTGCCAGGGCTGGGGATAGACAAAATCGCCGTTCTCGCGGCGCTTTTTGGCCTTCGCCTTCAGTGAGGGCCAGGTTTTGACGCGGGTAGAGACGCGGTCGAAGATGATGCCGGCGTCATTGAGGAGGTCCTCGATGGCGGTGCGGAAGTCCACCGCGGCGGTGGGGTGGCTGCGCGCCCAGTCGTGGTACTGATTGCTCAGCCGCGACATCCTACTTTCCGGCATGGTGCTCCTTTCATAACTCCCGCGGGAATCCGTTAGACCATACTAGCGGGCGTGGGTGGAGCACGGTGCGATGGCGGGGCACGCGCGCGACGGCATCGGCGGCCAGCTGGCGGGCATAGGTGTCCGGCAGGTGGGCAAAGGCAAAGAGCGTAGCGGAGTCCGGAACGAGGTAGGTCAGGGAGTGCGATCGCAAGAGGCGGCGCATGTGCTTGTCCAGCACGGTAAAGGTCTCTGGGTGGGCAATCCAGGAGGAAATCGGTGCGCCGTGGGAGCGGACCTGCAAGCCACCGAAACGGGCGGCGGAAGGAAGCTCGCAGGCGGCGGGGCGGGTCCAAAAGCGCAGCCCTTGCGAATCGAGTGCGGCGCGCTGCAGGTTATGGGAGGCGTGGTTCCATGCTCGGCGCGCGGAGATATCCATGTCCGCGAGGCCGCGGTGGCTGAGCCGGCGAAAGGTCTGCTTGCCAGGAAAGACCAGAGCCATGGACAGGCTGGGGGAGAGCTGGATGGTGGCGAGGGAGTCGCAGAAGCCGTCGTCAGAAAGCCGCTGTTCTTTCAGCCACGAGCGGGCAAAGAGCGCAGGCAGAAGGTTTGCGGTGGTGGGACGAGGCGGGCGCAGGGCGACGGTCACGGCGGTTTCTCCAGTGTGGCGGTAGGGTGCGGTCGCCTTTATTGGACTGGAGAAACCGCCGTTTGGTTCCCCGGGGGCCTAGAAGGGCGGCTCGGCGTCGAGTTGCAGCTCAGCAAAGAGCTTATCGGCCGGCCAGATGTCGATTTCTTGGCCCTTGGCCTGCAGCTCCTCCGCGCGCTTTTCCTTGGAGGTTTTCTTGGCCCATTCGCCCACGATGAGCAGGGTGGACTTTTTGGTGACGTTCTTTGCCACTTGGCCGCCACGCTCGGCGATGCCCTGCCACAGCACGCCCTTATCAAAGGGCTCGAAATCGCCGGTGAGGGTGACGTGCTGGCCGTAGAGTGCGCCTTCCGGGTCGGCGTCGGGGTTGGGCTCTGGGATTGTGTCCGGGGTGGCGACGGACTGCCACGGGGCGGGCCCGCGGGACTTCTTCTGTGCGGAGCCGGCCGCACGGGTCTGGTCGCGGAAGTCGGTCCCAGCGCCGAGATCCGCGCCGGAGGTGGGGGCGGTGTGGGCACGTAAGACAGGCAGGATGGCCTCGGAATCGAGGCGGCCCAAGGTGAATTCGCGTGCGGTGAATAGGTCGCGGATGCTGCCTGTGTGCCCGAAGCGCTCGGCCAAGCGGGCGATGATTTCGCCGGCCGCACGGGCATCCTCGGTGGCGTCGTGGTGGCTGAAGTCCGGCGCAGACAGGTGGGCGGCGACGGTGGGCAGTTTATGGTTGCGTACCGAAATGACCTTGGCCTTGGAGGCATCGCGGGACAGCGCGAGGGAGCAGGCCAGCGGCACGGTGGGCACCTCGGCGCCAGCAGTAAGCAGGCCGGAGCGCAGTGCGGTGGAATCAAACTGGGCGTTGTGCGCGACAAGCACGTCGCCGCCGAGGAAATCGAAGAGCTCCTTGGCGACGTCGGCAAAAGCCGGCGCCCCTTCCACATTGTCCGCGGTAATGCCGTGGATGGAGACGTTGATATCCGCGAAGTGCTCGAGGCCTGGTGGAGGGGTGCACAGCCAGGACCGGGAGGCGGTCTCCTGGCCATCGCGGAAGCGCACCGCGCCTATTTGGCAGATAGAACCCCAGTTGTCGTTGGCCGTTTCCACGTCCACGGCAGTGAAATCAAGGCCGGGGATGGTGGCGGCGGAAGAGGGTGCTTCGCCGCGCTGTGCGGCGGAAATGGCGCGGGCGACGGCCTGCGGGTCTTGGTGCGGGGCGAAGGCGATAGTGCCGGCGGCGCCCAAGTCTAGGGCGCCGAAGCCGGTGGGGGTCGGTTCACTCACGTGCACGGTGTCGATGGACTCAAGCGGGATATCTTCAGTGGCGGGGGCACCGAGGCTGGTAGCCAGCAGGGTGCGGTGGAGCACGAGTTTATCCGCTGTGACATCGATGAGTACGCCGTGCGCGGGAAATGACACGAGGGGCCTTTCTCTAGGAATCGAAAACGGGCGGTTCAACCTGACGCAAGATCAGCGTAGAACGCGGCTGCACCGTGATCGTACCCTCTGCCTCAATAAGGGTTTCCTCCGCGGGGTAACCGCCGGAATCGGCGGTATCGACCATCAGCCGCCACGTAGCGCCGAGATCCTTGGTGGGCAGGGTGAACTCGATTTCGCCGTCGTGGGAGTTAAAAATCATGATGAAGGAATCATCGGTGATGCGCTCGCCGCGGGAGGTGGTTTCCGTGATGGCATTGCCATTGAGGTAGACCATAAGGGCGCGGCCGAAGTCGTGGTCCCAGTCGTCCTGGGTCATCAGGCGGCCCGAAGGAACCAGCCAGGCGATATCGCGTTCCTTCACATCCGCGCCGAGCGGGCCGCCGGCGAGGAAGCGCTTGCGGCGGAAGACGGGGTGGTGGTTGCGGATGGCCAGGACGCGCTTGGTAAAGCCCAGCATCGCGGCGGATTTTTCCTCCTCCAGCATGGACCAGTCCATCCATGACAGCTCGTTGTCCTGGCAATAGACGTTGTTATTGCCGTCTTGCGTGCGGCCAAATTCATCGCCATGCGAGAGCATGGGAGTGCCTTGGGAAAGCAGGAGAGTGGTCAGGAAGTTGCGGGTCTGGCGGCGGCGCAGCTTGCGGATATCGTCGTTATCGGTGGGGCCTTCCTCGCCACAGTTCCAGGAGCGGTTGAAGGATTCGCCGTCGCGGTTGTCCTCGCCGTTGGCCTCGTTGTGCTTGTCGTTATAGGAAACAAGGTCGCGCAGGGTAAAGCCATCGTGGGCGGTGATGAAGTTGATGGAGGCGGTGGGGCGGCGGTCATTATCGGCATAGAGATCCGAAGAGCCGGTCAGGCGGGAGGCGAATTCACCCAGGGTGGCGGGCTCGCCGCGCCAGAAGTCGCGCACGGTATCGCGGTACTTGCCATTCCATTCGCTCCAAATGGGCGGGAAGTTGCCCACTTGGTAGCCATCGTGGCCGATGTCCCAGGGTTCGGCGATGAGCTTGACCTGGCTGACAATAGGGTCTTGCTGGACTAGGTCGAAGAAGGTGGCGAGCTTGTCGACGTCGTCAAGCTCCCGCGCCAAGGTCGCCGCCAGGTCGAAGCGGAAGCCATCGACGCGCATCTCCGTAACCCAGTAGCGCAGTGAGTCCATAATCAGCTGCAGCGAGTGCGGGTGGCGGACATTGAGGGAATTGCCGGTTCCGGTGTAATCCATGTAATGGGCCTCATCGCCCTCGACGAGGCGATAGTAGGCGCCATTATCGATGCCGCGAAAGGCAATGGTCGGGCCCATGTGGTTGCCCTCGGCGGTGTGGTTATAAACCACATCGAGGATGACCTCGATGCCGGCCTCGTGGAAGGCGCGGACCATGGTCTTGAACTCGGAGACCACCTCGCCTGGCTTCTTAGCAAAGGCATAGTCATGGTGTGGGGCGAAAAAGCCGAAGGTGTTATAGCCCCAGTAGTTACGCAGGCCTAGGTTGCGCAGGCGATCGTCCTGCAGGAATTGGTGGACGGGCATGAGCTCAACGGTGGTAACGCCAAGCTCTTTGAAGTAGTTAATGACGGCCGGGTGTGCCATGCCCGCGTAGGTACCGCGGAGCTCTTCCGGCACGTCGGGGTGGGTCATGGTCATGCCCTTAACGTGGGTTTCGTAGATGACCTTTTCGTTATCGGGAATATGGGGGCGGTGGTCGCTGCGCCAGTCAAAGAAGGGGTTAATCACCACAGACAACATGGTGTGGCCCAGCGAGTCTTCTTCGTTGCGGCCGGTGCCGGGTTCCTCGGCGTGGATGTCATAGGAGTAGAGGGAGGCATCGCCGTCGAATTCGCCGTCGAAGGCGCGGGCATAAGGATCGACAAGGAGCTTGGAAGGGTCGCAGCGCAGGCCGTTTTCTGGTTCATAGGGGCCATAGACGCGGTAGCCGTAGCGCTGGCCAGGGGTGACATTGGGGAGGTAAATATGCCACACATGGGCGGTGACCTCCGACATTTCGATGCGGTCTTCGTTGCCTTCCTTATCAATGAGGCAGAGCTCGACCTTGTCCGCTACTTCCGAAAAAAGGGCGAAGTTGGTGCCGGATCCATCAAAGGTGGATCCCAGTGGGGTGGGTTTGCCGGGCCAGATTTGGCGGCCGTAGCGCTCGGTGGGCGTGGGGACTGCGTCCATGGCGGGAGTGTTCATGCCCACGAGCATAACCACTTTCTAGGCGCCGGCGCCGTGCGTAAGTCCAGCGTTAATAATGCGTACGCCGCGTATAAGGTCTGCGCGATAATCTGTGACCGGAGACTCACCGGTGGTTTCTGCAAGCTGGCGTTGGGACTGTTCCATTAAGGTGGCGCCGAGCACGAGGTGAATGGCGGAGAGCGCGGCGGCGCGGTGGGCGCTGTCGGCAGCAAGGGTGCTGCGCGTGGCGGCAGCGGTGAAGGCCGTCAAGAGGCGGTCCCAGGCAGGGGCCTGCGGGAGGGAGAGGCCGGCAATGACTACCTCGGCGCCGTCGCGGCGGGCGAGCAGCAAATCACGGAGGTTGAGGCTGATGTCTTCGAGAGACTCCCCAGAAACGGGGGAGATAATCTCCTCTGCTAGGGCTGCAATGAGCGCTTGCTTATTGGCAATGTGCCAGTAGAGTGCGCTGGGGGCAACGCCGAGGGAGGAAGCAACGCGGCGCATGGTGACGTCCCCAAGCCCATAGGAATCAAGCAGGGAAAGCGCGGCGCCGATAATACTCTCGCGATTTATGTGCACCTTGGCAATTGTACGGACTTGGCCGGGCGGGACGGTAGTTCACAGGTTCTTTTAACGGAGTCTCAATGTCATTTCCATCGTCGGGTTGTTAGTATTGCGAAGACAAATAAGAGGCCGCTCTTGGGGTGGCTTCACATTCGCAAGATTGATTCAGGAGCTTTCCCTTGTCCTTTTTGACCCCTGCAAAGAAGTCCCTCATCGCAGTTGCGCTGGTCACCCCGCTGGCTTTGGCTGCGTGTGGTTCGGATGACAATGACGATTCCAAGAAGGCTTCCGCCACCACGGCATCCAAGTCTTCTGAGGATAAGTCTGCAGATAAGTCCGAGGACAAGGACGCCGATAAGTCCAAGGACAAGGACAAGGATAAAGAAAAGGATCAGAATAAGGACGGTGAAAAGAAGGACGCCGCTGCAGGTGCAAAAGGCCAGGAGGGCGAGGACGGCGCTGGCGAGGGGCCAGATCAGCTGGCTAACCCGCTGAACAATGGTGAGGATCCTTTCGCTGGCGCGAAGGACATCAAGCCGATTGAAGGTGGCCAGAACGCTAATGATGCCGATAAGCAGGCCATCGAGCAGCTGGTTCGCGGCCAGCACGAGATCGATAATGTGAAGGAATACTTCAACTACATGCCGCAGCACGCCTGCCAGGCAGTCCGCGATGAGCAGTCCCAGGAGTTTGGCCAGTACCAGCAGTACGTCGATAGCCTGCCGAACCAGTCCTTTGCCGAGTACGCCAACACCATGCGCCAGCAGGGCGGTGGCAACGCCGAGGTAGAGAAGTTCGCTAGCCAGTTGGAGTCCATCCCGCAGTCGACCAAGCTGCAGTCCGTCAATGACGTTGTGGTCAACGGCGACGATGCTTCTGCAACCGTGAGCGTGTCCAACTCTGAGGGCACCGAGACCTCCACGGTCCGCTTCCGCCGCGAGAATGGTAACTGGACCTTCTGTAACTAAGTTGTCTCTGTTAAAGCGCCGGTTACCCCGCACCCTAGGTTTTGGTGCGGGGTTACTCGCGTGTGCGCTCCTGGTTTATGGCGTGGCCGGTGCGCTGTGGGGGCTTTTCCGCCCGACGCTTACCGGCCATGAGGTAGACGATGGTGGCTATGCCATCGATGCGATGGGAAGCGTTCAGTTCATCGCCTTTATTACCTTTGCCCTCATTACCGGCCTGCTTGGTTTGTTCTTGGGGCTGGGCGCGTACCTGCGCCGGCAAGGGCGGGGCTTGTCGATGCTCCTGTGGGTCGGCGTGTGTGCCCTGGCTGGGGCAGCGTCCTTTTATGTCTTTGGCGGGGTCACCGCCACGCATCCGCCAGAAAACCCAGGGGAAGTTGTAGAGTTCGCCCCGAATTTTTCCCCAGCCATCTCGTGGGCGGTGGCGCCCTTTATGGCGATGTTTGCTTATTGGTCCACGGCCTTTGTCAGCGCCGATGAAGATTGGTGATGTGCGCGCCTAGGGCCATTCGACGGGCGAGGCACCTGTTACTTCGTGTGCGATGTCATCGATGCCGTGCAGGATGTGCTTGAGCCCGCGGCCGATGGTGCTAAATAGTTGCGGGCGGGTAAGGCCCGCGGCGGTAATGGTGGCGGCATCCATCCGCACTTGCAGGCCCTCGGCGGTGTGGTGGCAAAATGCTACGGCGCCGTGGTGGGCGCGATTCCAGTCATTGCAAATGAGGAATAGCCGGGTAAATTCCGCCTCGTCCAGGCTGGGGTCCCAATGCCCTTTGATAATGAGGCTGGGCCCGTTGTCCAGTGCGAAGGCGAAAAGAACGTCATTGACCCACGCGTAGATCGCCGTGGCGCCGTCGCTTTGGAAGCGCTGGATGCCAATAAGCGGCAGGATCTCGGCCAGGCTATCGAGGGTGAAGGGTTCCAAGGGGGCGTCGGCAAGCGGGGCAAGCTCCGGTGAGGCTTCGCGCACGAGGCCGGGATGGGATTGGGCGAGCAGATCCATGAGGACCTCCGCATTGCGCAGCGCCGGTAGGAGGAATGCCGCGAGCTGTTCGCGGCTGGGGGAGGTATCGGCCGGCAGATAGCTATGACCGGAAACGCTCACGCAGTCAGGCTGATCATAATCAACCACGACGGCCGGGGAGAGGCAATCGTGGTTCCACTCGTTGGCTAGGTGTGCGAGCTCGGAGATCTCGCTGAGATCGACGCCGCCGCGGGGGCTGGTGTGCAGGTGGAGCACCGGTTCTTCCAGCTGGTCTATAAAGATGAAGGTGGAGCCGCCTGCTGCATGCGGAACGAGAAGCTCGCCAGTAGGCAAGGCCCAGCAGGTCACGTCATTATCGCGGGCAATGGTGTGGGCATGCGCGAGCAGAAGAGAGGGTTCAATTTCGCTCATCGCTGCCACCACCTTAAAGCTGTGTTGACATCGAGTCTATAGCCCAAACCGGCCCCCTCGCTGGCGTTTGACCATTAGGATATTGGTTTAATAACAGAAATCCGATAGGGAGAAGAGGAGTCGGGAATGCTTCGCACCATCGATCTGCGCGGCCAAGAGCTGCGCCCCGCCCAGCTGCGGCGAGTTTTGCCGCGCGGTGGCACCGACGTCGCCGCCGTGGTGGACAAGGTGGCGCCGCTGGTTCATCGAGTACGTCAAGAAGGCGCTGCGGCCGCCTTGGACTATGGCGAGCAATTCGATGGCGTGCGCCCAACCCACCTGCGGGTGCCCCAAGCGGAGCTGGAGAAGGCCGCCTCCGGACTAGACCCGCAGGTGCGCCAAGCGATTGCGGCCTCCATTGAGCGGGTCCGCAAGGTTCACGCCGAGCAGAAACCGGCCGCGCACGCCACCGAGCTGGCGCCAGGTGCCACGGTGACCGAGGTCTTTCGCCCCGTCGAGCGCGTTGGACTATACGTGCCGGGAGGCAAGGCGGTCTATCCGTCCTCGGTGATTATGAATGCCGTGCCAGCGCAGGCGGCCGGCGCGGAAAGCTTGGTGGTAGCCTCGCCGCCACAAAAAGAGTGCGGTGGCCTGCCTCACCCCACGGTGTTGGCCGTGTGCCAGATGCTGGGCGTGGATGAGGTCTGGGCGGTAGGAGGCGGCCAGGCCATCGCGCTGATGGCCTACGGCGATGATGACGCCGAACTAGCCCCTGTGGATATGATTACCGGCCCTGGAAATATCTTCGTCACCGCGGCCAAACGGCTGGTGCGCGGCGTGGTGGGCACGGATGCCGAGGCTGGGCCGACCGAAATCGCCATTATCGCTGATGACACCGCGAATCCGGTGTATGTGGCCTATGACCTTATCTCCCAGGCCGAGCATGATCCGATGGCCGCGAGCGTGCTCATTACGGCATCGCCAAGCCTGGCTCAGCGTGTGAAGGCGGAGGTAGAGGCGCGCTACGGTGCCACCGCTAATGCGGAGCGAGCGGCCGAAGCTCTAGGCGGCGAGCAATCCGGAATTGTGTTGGTCGATTCCCTGGATGCAGCGGTGGCGGTGGCCAATGCCTACGCTGCTGAGCACCTGGAGATCCACACCGCAGAGCCCGGCGCGGTGGCCGAGCGGATTAAGCACGCCGGTGCCATCTTTGTAGGGGACTTTGCTCCAGTGCCGCTCGGAGATTACGCGGCTGGTTCCAATCACGTATTGCCCACCTCCGGTACGGCGCGCTTTTCTGCCGGTCTTTCTACCCATACCTTTATGCGGCCGGTCAACCTCATTGAATATGACCGAGCTGCGCTGGAAGAGATTGCCCCGCACGTAATCGCTTTTGCGGAGGCCGAGGGGCTGCCCGCCCACGGCGAGGCTATCCGCGCCCGATTCGAGGAGAATTAAATGACGCACTTGAATGATCTTCCCCTGCGCGAGGAGCTGCGCGGCAAGTCTGCCTATGGGGCGCCGCAGCTCCACGTGGCCTACCAGCTCAATACCAACGAAAATCCTTATCCTCCCTCGCAGGCGCTGGTGGATGACTTGGTGGCGGAGACCCAGCGCCTTGCCACCACGCTCAATCGCTATCCGGAGCGCGATGCGGTGGAGCTGCGCCAGGCCTTGGCGGACTACGTTTCTGAACAAACCGGGGTGCGCGTGGGCTATGCGCAGGTGTGGGCGGCCAATGGCTCGAATGAGATTTTGCAGCAGCTGTTGCAGGCATTCGGCGGTCCAGGCCGCAGCGTGCTCGGTTTCACCCCGTCTTATTCCATGCACCCTATCCTCGCGGATGGGACCCATACGCAGTTTGTGGAGTGCCCGCGCGATGAGAATTTCCGCATCGATATGGACCGGGCGCTGGCAGCCGTGGCGCAGCACCAGCCGGATATCATCTTTGTGACTACGCCGAATAACCCCACTGGCGGGGTGACCAGCGTGGACGATATTGCCGCGCTTGCCGACGCCGCCCCGGGCATCCTCATCGTCGATGAAGCTTATGGCGAATTCTCTTCCTCGCCTTCTGCGGTGACGCTGCTGGATAAATACCCCACGAAGCTGGTGGTCTCGCGCACCATGTCTAAGGCTTTCGATTTTGCCGGCGGCCGTCTCGGATACTTTGTGGCGGACCCGGCCTTTGTGGAGGCCGTAATGTTGGTGCGCTTGCCGTACCACCTGTCCGTGCTTTCCCAAGCAGCGGCGACGGTGGCGCTGCGCCATAGCGCGGATACGCTCGCCACCGTGGAAAAGATTGCCACCGAACGCGAGCGGGTGGCCGCTCGCCTGCGCGAATTGGGCTATACCGTCCTGCCGAGCGAATCCAACTTCCTCTTCTTCGGGCGCTTTGCTGACCAACACCGCGTGTGGCAACAGTTCTTGGATAAGGAAGTGCTCATTCGCGATGTTGGCATCGCAGGCCACCTGCGCATGACGGTGGGGCTGCCA
Source organism: Corynebacterium sp. ACRPO (assembly GCF_022347205.1). GTDB lineage: Bacteria > Actinomycetota > Actinomycetes > Mycobacteriales > Mycobacteriaceae > Corynebacterium. Next base: position 21,649 of record NZ_JAKRNE010000001.1, read on the forward strand.
GAAGAAAATTCGGCCTTTTTGGCCGTAGCTGAGGACCTTGCGGATACAGTAGTGGCGGATTCCCCGCTCGCAGGAGAAAGGAGCGAAGCATGAGCAACCGCGTAGGACGCGCCCACCGGGCAACGTCGGAATCGCAGATTTCTGTGGACATTGACCTCGATGGCACGGGACGCAGCGATATTTCCACCGGACTGCCTTTTTTCGATCACATGCTCACGGCCTTTGCTACTCATGGCAGCTTGGATCTCACCGTGCAGGCTGAGGGCGATGTGGAGGTAGATGCCCACCACACTGTGGAAGATACCGCCATCGTGCTCGGCACCGCGCTGCGTGAGGCGGTGGGGGATAAGGCCGGCATTCGCCGCTTTGGCTCCCAGCTTTTGCCCATGGACGAGGCCTTAGTGGAAGCGGTGGTGGATTTTTCTGGGCGCGCCTATTTCGTCATGAACGGCGAACCAGAGCACCTGCAGTGGCAGACCATCGGTGGGCATTACGCCACCGTGATCAACCGCCACTTCTTTGAAACGCTCGCCACCCACGCTGCGGTAACGCTCCACCTCAACGTGCGCTATGGGCGCGATCCGCATCACATTACGGAGGCGGAGTATAAAGCCGTAGCGCGTGCGCTGCGCGGTGCGGTGGAATTAGACCCACGCCAAACTGGAATTCCATCGACGAAGGGAGCACTCTAGAACGCATGCACTTTATGATCTTGGTCCTCTTCCTCGTAGCCGGCATGTTGGTAGGAGGCGCATGGTCTGCCTACCAACAGGGGTCGAAGGCGATGACAGTCGTAGCCTCACTTTTGGCCGCAATCACTGTGGTAGCAGCTATCTCGTGGATGGTAGGAGCGTTTGGTAAATGAGTACAACCCAAGAAACCAATATCTGGAAGATCCCAGGCTACACCGCCACCATGGTGGCCATTGCCGCGGCGTTCGGTGCTTGGTCCATCCTCCTTCCCGTAGTGCCGCTAGCTGTCATTGACTCCGGCGGTTCAGCTACCTTGGCGGGATCATCCACGGGCATCTTCATGGCCTTTACCGTGCTGACCCAGATCATTTCCCCGTGGCTCTTGCGCCGGTGGGGCTACCGCCGCGTGATGGCGCTTTCTGCCTTTACCTTGGGTGTACCTGCCTTCGGCCACCTCTTGGGCACCGATGCTTGGGTTGTCCTGCTCTTTTCCGCTCTGCGCGGCGTGGGCTTTGGTGCGCTGACCGTTTCTGAGTCCGCGCTCATTGCGGAACTAGCGCCCGTACGCCTGCTGGGCAAGGCTACCGGCATGATTGGTGTCTTTACTGGCCTGGGCCAGATGGTCTTTTTGCCCTTGGGATTGATCATGGCGGAAAAGCTGGGGTATGCCTCGACGTATATCACCGCCGGCATCATTGGTTTCGTGGGTTTTGGCATGTGTTTGCGCATTCCCAAGATCAAGGTCACGCTCGCCTCCGATACCGAAGAGGAGCCGAACCTTATCCGCGTTCCTACGTGGAAGCTGGTGCTCGTCCCTGCGTTGGCGCTGACGACGTTTTCTATGAGCTATGGCGCCGTATCATCCTTCCTGCCGCCGGCGGTGCAAGAACTTGATGCCGAGCGCGGCGCCAGCCTGGCCGGCATCATGTTATCCATCGTGGGCGGCGCCGCCATGATTTTCCGCTACTTTGCCGGCATGGTGGCAGACCGCGTGGGCACTCCTGGCCGGCTCTACATCCCCAGCCAGATCATGGCCATCGTGGGTGTGCTTGCCATTGCCGTTCCTCTCTATCTCGACGGCTCTGTATGGTGGCTCGTGTTGGGCGCCTTCCTCTTCGGCGGTGCCTTTGGTATTGCGCAAAATGAGGCCTTGCTGTCGATGTTTGATCGCCTGCCGCGTGAGCGAGTTTCGGAGGCTTCGGCCATCTGGAATATCTTCTATGACGGCGGCACCGGTTTGGGCTCGACCCTTTTGGGCGCCTTGGTCGCCGGCTACGGCTATGCGGGGGCGTTTGGGGCCGGCGTGGCCATCCTCGTTGCTGGTTTGCTTATGACGGTGGCAGACTTCGTACTCGGGCGCACCCGGGTGAGCGAAACCAACGATATCCGGACGCGTCTGCGCCGTATGCGTAAGGTGTAGCCCATGGCAAAGACGGTCGCATTATTGGATTATGGAGCGGGCAACGTGCGCTCGGCACAGCGCGCACTAGAACGAGTGGGCGCGGACGTCACCGTTACCGCGGACCCCAAGGAAGCGGTGGAAGCGGACGGTCTGCTTGTCCCCGGCGTGGGTGCCTTTGCTGCCTGCATGCGCGGGCTACGGGCGGTCCAGGGCCCGAGGGTCATCGGCCAGCGCTTGGCGGGGGAGCGTCCGGTGTTGGGTATTTGCGTAGGCATGCAGGTGCTTTTCGACGCCGGAGTAGAACACAACATCAACTCCACCGGTTGCGGCGAGTGGCCCGGTACCGTCGAAAAGCTGCACTCTACGGTGTTGCCGCATATGGGGTGGAATACCGTAGAGGTACCCGTCGGCAGCGATATGTTTGCTGGAGTGGCCGAAGACGAGCGCTTTTATTTTGTGCATTCCTATGGCGTTCACCGTTGGGAATTGGAAACGGAAATTACCCGCCCGCCGCTGGTGAGCTGGGCCGAGCACGCAGGAGATAGGTTTGTCGCGGCGGTAGAAAACGGTGCGCTGTGGGCGACCCAATTCCACCCTGAAAAATCCGGGGACGCCGGTGCACAGCTTTTGGAAAACTGGATGCGCACGCTCTAGGTAGGATGATGGATATGACTTTTACGCTTTTGCCCGCAGTCGATGTATCTCAAGGCCAAGCCGTGCGCTTGGATAAAGGCGAAGCAGGCACCGAAACCTCGTATGGTTCCCCGCGCGATGCCGCGCAAAAGTGGCAGTCCCAAGGCGCGAACTGGCTGCACTTTGTGGATTTGGATGCGGCATTTGGTCGGGGCTCCAACCACGAAGAAATGGCGATGATTACCCGCGAGCTGGGTGTAAATGTGGAGCTTAGCGGAGGCATCCGGGATGATGCCGCGGTAGAGCGCGCGCTGGCTACCGGTGCGCAGCGCATTAGTATCGGCACGGCTGCTCTAGAGCAGCCGGAATGGATCGAGGACATCCTCGCGCGCTTTGGCGATAAGGTCGCCGTGGATCTCGCCGTGCGCGAAGAGGGCGGCGAATGGCGGACCGCCGGCAATGGTTGGGTCTCCGATGGCGGCGATCTGTGGGAGGTACTCGAGCGCCTCGATGCCGCCGGCTGCCAGCGCTTTGTGGTGACAGATGTGTCTAAAGACGGCACGCTCACCGGACCTAATATTGAGCTCCTGCGCGAGGTAGCGATGGCGACGGAAGCAAAGATCACCGCCTCTGGTGGCATTTCCAGTGTGGAAGACCTGCGCGAGCTGGCGCTTTATGCAAATGAGGGCATCGATTCCGCCATTATTGGCAAGGCCCTGTACGAGGGGAATTTCACCCTCGACGAAGCTCTCGCTGCGGTGGCCGAGGTAGAGCCGCTGCCGGCGGAAGAAGCCATTGACCCTTTCGACCCTGAGGACAACTAAGTCATGATGGAACCCCGCGAGTTGGTGGCCTTCGCGGAGGCGGCCGTAGACCAAGTAGAACCCATTTTTCGCTCCGGCCTCGGAGCTGCGCCCGCCCGTTTTAAGGGGCAGGGAGATTTCGCCACCGAGGTAGATCTCGTCATTGAGCAACAGCTGCGCGATATTTTGACCCAGATGACTGGCATCCCGGTCTATGGAGAAGAATCAGGCGGCAGCGTGCTCGATACCGTGTGGGTGGTAGATCCGATCGATGGCACCGCAAACTACTCTGCCGGAAACCCCATGGCCGGCATCCTGGTGGCGCTCATTCATGAGGGTACGCCCGTTGCTGCGGTATCTGACTTCCCGCTTCTGGGGCGCCGTCTGGTCACCTGCGATGGCTCCCCGCTGCGCTCAGTAGGTGGGCCTGCCACTGGTTTTGGTGGAGGGGACGAAGCAATGGGTTTTGATGAAGCACGCGGTCACGTGGGCTGCTCTTCCCACCTGCCCACCGACATTTTCCACGAGCTGCGCGAGACCGGACTGCGCCCGCGGATGACCGGTTCTGTGGGGCTTGATAATGCCTTCGTCGCGCAGGGTGTGTTCGATGGCGCGATTAACTTCTCTCCGCACCCATGGGATAACGCCGCGGGAGCACTGCAGATTCAGGCCGCTGGTGGCGTTGTCACCGATCCGGAAGGAAATCCGTGGACCGCGCAGTCGCGCGGCATGGTGGCAGGTACCCCGCAAGTTCATGCCACCATCGTGGATATCTTGTCTCGTCACACCGGTTCATTTCACCGCTAAGACTAAACACCCAAAGAAGGAGGCGGCCGCCATGGCTGTAGCCGTACGCGTGATCCCCTGCCTAGACGTGGACCAAGGCCGCGTGGTCAAGGGCATTAACTTTGACAACCTGCGCGATGCGGGCGACCCAGTGGAGCTGGCCGCGCGTTATGACCACCTAGGAGCCGATGAACTTACCTTCTTGGATGTCTCTGCTTCTACACAAGGGCGCTCCACCATGCTCGAGGTCGTGCGCCGCACCGCAGACCAGGTATTTATTCCATTGACGGTGGGCGGCGGAGTTCGCAGCGTTGATGACGTCCGAGAATTATTGCGCGCCGGGGCAGATAAGGTCTCTGTAAATACCGCGGCCATTAATAATCCGGAACTGCTGCGCGACATGGCTGAGATTTTCGGGGCTCAATGCATCGTGCTGTCCGTTGATGCCCGCCGGTGCCGCGAAGAGTATGCGCCATCCGGCTTTGAGGTCACCACGCACGGCGGTACGGAATCGGCCGGGATCGACGCCATCGAATGGGCACGCCGCGGCGAGGAACTCGGCGTAGGGGAGATCCTTCTTAACTCGATGGATGGCGACGGCACAAAGGAAGGGTTTGACCTTGAGTTGCTGCGCGCCGTGCGCGCAGCGGTGACCATTCCCGTTATCGCCTCTGGCGGCGCGGGAAACGCCGCAGATTTTCCACCGGCCGTCGCTGCTGGCGCCGATGCCGTCTTGGCAGCAAGCATTTTTCACTTCGGTGAAGTAGAAATCAGCGACGTGAAAGACGCACTTGATGCTGCGGGCTACGAGGTGCGCTGATGAGTACCCCGGGCAACTATGAACTTAACGGGGACATCGCCAAGCAGCTCAAGCGCAATGACCAAGGCTTGGTGCCGGCCATTGCCCAAGCTGAGTCTGGTGAGGTGCTGATGATGGCCTGGATGGATGACCACGCTTTGGCCCATACCCTCGCTACCCGCAAGGCAACATATTTTTCGCGCTCGCGCAATGAATATTGGGTCAAGGGAGAAACTTCTGGAAATACCCAAGAGGTGCTGGGCGTTCGCCTTGACTGCGATGGAGATACTATTCTGCTGACCGTGCGGCAGCGCGGCGGCGCCTGCCATACCGGTGACCGCACGTGCTTTGACGCCACCGATCTCCTAGGAGGGCAACCGTGAAGGCTAGACGCCTTGGACCACTACTTATCGCTGTAGGAGCCATCGTATTGTGGCTGTCCTCTCGTGCTACGTGGGTGGTAGCCGCCAGCGAGGACGACAAGGCCGGCTCCGCAGCCAATGACATCATCGGCTCGGCCTGGTCGCTGGAGATCATGGCCCTGACCCTAGTTCTAGTAGCCGGTGCCGTCGCGGGGATGGCGCTGCGGCGCGTCGGTAGGCGAGTGGTGGGCGTAGTGTGCGCCCTCGCGGCCGCGGTCAGTGCATGGACCCCGGTGAGCCTGCTGACTGCGGGCGCGGACGCCGAGCGCGCGCAGAAAATCCTGCAGGGGGCCTCAGCCAATGAAAACGCCGTTGACTCTGCCCAGATCTCTGACTGGGCCACAGTTGTTTCCACCGAGGTGCATTCCCTGGGACCAATTCTGGCCCTAATAGGTGCGGCAACAGCCCTCTTCGGTGCAGTCATGCTTGCACGCAATCCGGGCGTAGATAAGGCGAAGGCATCTAGCAAATACGAAACCCCAGCGGCACGGCAGGCAAAGTTGGAGGAGGATTTGGAAACCTCTTCCGACTCTGGCCGCGTGATGTGGGACGCTCTTGATAGTGATATCGATCCCACCGATATGGACAAAAAATAGCCCCGTTTCCTGTGTAATTTCCGGAACGGCATGCTAGCGGGTTAACCTAAATGTGATTTTAATCGCCCGTGGAGGGAGGTGCTGATGCCTACGCCCATTGCCGTTGACCACCTTGTTGCAGGAGTCTTGGAGGACGTCGCTGCGCGGGAAGCTCGCGTGTCTTTCAAAGAGGTGAAAGCCCGCTCGCGTGACATGGAGCCTCCCCGGGATGCCCGCGCGGCTTTGCTGCGCACAGGCTGCTCGGTCATCACAGAGCTCAAGCGCGCCGTACCCTACGGTGGTGAAATCGCACATGTTGGCTCTGCGGAGCAGATGGCGGAATGGGCCCGCACCTTTGAACACTGCGGCGTACATCTCATGGCATGCCAGACCGATTTCCGCCGTTTTCATGGTTCTTTGGAAGACATGGCAGTCGCCCGCGCTGCGATTGATATTCCCATGATGTCACGCGATCTCATCGTGGACCCTTACCAAATTCATGAAGCCCGGTGCTTTGGGGCCGATGCTATTCCGTTGCAGGTTGAACTCTTAGAGCAAGCTCGCCTGGAGGCGCTTTTGGATCGGGTGGAATCGCTCGGTATGACCGCCATCGTAGAGGTACGCAACTGCGCCGAGGTTGACCGCGCAATCAAGGCAGGAAGTAGCGTCATTGCCATCAATGCGTGGTCGTTGGCTTCGGATGCCATTAACCGCGAGGCGTTTAACGATATCGCCCCGGGCTTACCCGAATCCATCCTGCGCATCGCAGTAGGCGGGGTAAATAACGCGCGCAACCTGTTTCACTATGCTTCACGCGGCGCCGATGCAGTTTTGGTGGGCGAATCAGTCATGGCTGCCCAGGATCCTACGGCGCTGGCGCGCTCTTTGGTGGCTGCCGGGCAGCATCCAGCGTGCCCCGCGCGCAAGATAGAATAAGACCCCAACTAGCTGGTGGGGTGGGGGATAAGGCACACTGGCTACGTGTACACAGAAATTCTTGCAAATATTCCGTCTCCGCCGCAGGGCGTGTGGCAGTTGGGGCCCATTCCCATTCGTGCCTATGCGCTGTGCATCATCGTAGGTATTATCGTCGCCTTGCGAATGACCTTACGCCGCTACACCGCACGCGGCGGTAACCCAGACACAGTATGGGATGCCGCCATCGTGGTCATCCCAGCCGGCATCATTGGCGGGCGGCTCTACCACGTCATTACCGATAACCAGAAGTACTTCTGCGATGGCTGCAATCCCGCGGACGCGCTGAAGATCACCAATGGCGGACTGGGTATTTGGGGCGCCGTAGCCTTGGGCGCACTAGCTTTGTGGGTGCTTTTCAAAGTGAAGAAGGTGCCGCTCGGCCCCTTTGCTGACGCGGTGGCGCCAGGCCTCGTCCTCGCGCAGGCGATTGGACGCCTAGGTAACTGGTTTAACCAGGAGCTCTATGGGCGCCCGACCGACGTTCCGTGGGCTTTAGATATCTATTACCGTGTCAATGAAAATGGCGGCTATGCTCCCGTTTCCGGACACTCCACGGGTGAGGTCATGACCTCGGTACACCCGACTTTCCTGTATGAACTCGTGTGGAATGTCCTGGTCTGCCTTTTCCTCTTGTGGGCTCACAAGGCCTGGAAGTTGGGGCACGGGCGCGTCTTTGCCCTCTATGTCATGGGCTATACATTGGGGCGCTTCTTTATTGAAGGGATGCGTTCCGATGAAGCAACCCATATCTTTGGGGTGCGCGTAAATATCATCGTCTCCCTTGTGATTTTTATCATCGCCGCGATTGTCTTCTTTGTGCTTGATAGGCACCGGCAGGGCCCAGAGTCCCCCGAAGAGGTGGATACTAAATATTGGGCGGAGCGCCGGGATGCTGATGAGCACAGTGATGAGCACGCGGTATCTAATGGACAGCAACCGGGTTCTTTATCGACGTAAACACTGCCCAAGTGTGTCCGGTTGGTTTTGGTCGTGTGGGAAACGGTGCATTTTGGGGTGCCCGCTCGGAAAATGAAACCGAGAAATTGTGGCCCCAATCCTTTCGGAGGAGTAGGTTGGGGAGTGTTCAATTTCCCCCGACGGAATAGGCCAATAATGCTGGATAGAAGAACGAAGATTGTTTGTACTCTCGGCCCCGCCGTTGCTAGCGAGGATGGCATCTTGCGCCTCGTACAGGATGGCATGGACGTTGCCCGCCTGAATATGTCTCACGGCGAGCATGCAGACCATGAGGCGAATTACAACTGGGTGCGCCAGGCCACCGATAAGACCGGCCGCGCCGTAGGTATCTTGGCGGACCTCCAGGGGCCCAAGATTCGCCTTGGCCGCTTTATCAATGGCGAGGAGCAGTGGGATAACGGCCAGATCGTCCGCATTACCGTGGACGATATCGAAGGCACCCATGACCGCGTCTCCACCACCTACAAGGGCTTGGCCAAGGACGCCAAGCCAGGTGACCGCCTGCTGATCGACGACGGCAAGGTTGCCGTTGTTTGTAAGGAAGTCGACGGCAACGACGTTGTCTGTGAGGTCACCGAAGGTGGACCGGTTTCCAATAACAAGGGCGTTTCCCTCCCTGGTATGGATATCTCCGTGCCGGCTTTGTCGGAAAAGGATATCGCTGACCTGCGCTTCGCTTTGAAGCTCGGCGTTGACCTCGTGGCACTGTCCTTTGTCCGCTCCCCAGCAGATGTGGATAAGGTCCATGAGATTATGGACGAAGAGGGTCGCCGCGTTCCGGTCATTGCCAAGCTGGAAAAGCCTGAGGCGGTAGACGCACTCGAGTCTATCGTGCTGGCATTCGATGCCATCATGATTGCCCGTGGTGACCTCGGTGTTGAGGTGCCGCTGGAGCGCGTGCCGCTGTTCCAGAAGCGCGCTATCCAGATTGCTCGCGAGAACGCTAAGCCGGTCATCGTGGCTACCCAGATGCTGGATTCCATGATTTCTAACCTGCGCCCGACCCGTGCAGAGGCTTCCGACGTGGCTAACGCCGTTCTCGATGGCGCTGATGCCGTTATGCTCTCTGGTGAGACTTCCGTGGGTATTGACCCGCAGAACGTCGTGCGCACCATGTCTAAGATCGTGGCTAATGCTGAAGATGGTGGCAAGGTTCCACCGCTGACTCACGTTCCGCGCACCAAGCGTGGTGTGGTGTCCTATTCCGCCCGCGATATTGCCGAGCGCCTCAATGCAAAGGCTATCGTAGCCTTTACTACCTCCGGTGATACCGCTAAGCGAGTGGCTCGCCTGCACTCCCAGCTTCCGCTGTTGGCGTTTACGCCGGACCCAGCGGTTCGTTCCCAGCTGGCTCTGACGTGGGGTGCTGAGACCTTCTTGAGCCCGCACGTTAAGTCCACCGATGACATGATGGAAGCCATCGATGATGCATTGCTGGAGATGGACAGGTACGAGGAAGGTGACATGATTGTCGTCATTGCTGGTACTCCTCCAGGAATTGCTGGCAACACCAACATGATTCAGTGTCACTTGTTGGGTGAAACCAAGAAGTAGATTTTTGGCACGAGCGCCGCGACCCACCCTTTAACATGTTCCACGGGTCGCGGCGCTTTTCTATATACATTTATACAAATGTAGATTTATATTTACCTCGTGTACACTCAGCGGTTGCTTTCCTGACATGCGGCTGCAGTACTTTTTGGTTGTTCATGTTTCAGCTTCTCTACACATTCAAAGGACAACTGCACAATGACCTAAATCAGGCCGACTTGGCCTCAGTGGCTGCGCTTACCGTCATTCATTTTCATTTAATTGTCAATAAGCGTCGACGGGGGTAGGCTGAGTGCATGGCACACGAGCACCACGACCACGATCACTCCAGCACGCCGCTGCGCGCACTCTTGATTGCACTAGGCATTACCGGCACCGTCTTCTTCGCGGAGCTGATCGGCGGCTGGTTGGCGGGTTCGATGGCGCTGATGGCGGATGCGATGCACATGCTTTCCGACGCTGCGGGGTTGATCATCGCGGTGTTAGCGGTGTTGGTTGGGCGCCGACAAGCATCGGCTCAGGCCACGTACGGCTACCGACGAGTGGAGGTGCTTGCTGCACTGGCGAACGCAGTGATGGTGCTGGCGATCTCGGTGTGGATTGTCGTCGAGGCGGTGCGCCGCCTGCAGAGCCCGGCCGAAGTGCAGGGAAAAACGATGCTGATCATCGCGGTGATCGGCCTGGTGGCGAATGCGCTATCGGCGTGGGTTCTGCACCGGCACCGCAAATCCTCGATCAACGTGGAGGGCGCGTTCTTGCACGTGTTAGTGGATATGCTCGGCTCGATCGCAGTAATCGTGGCCGGCATCGTGGTACTGACCACGGGGTTTGTGGCGGCGGACGTGATCGCCTCCCTAGCGATCGCGGCGATGGTGCTGCCGCGCGCCTGGCAGCTCATGCGGCTTTCGGCGAGCGTGCTGCTCGAGCAAGTCCCGGCGGACTTCGACGCCAGTGCGATCGAGCCCGCGCTGCGGCAGGTCGAGGGCGTTGCTGACATCCACGACCTGCACCTGTGGAGCCTGGACGGCGTGAACGTGCTCACGACCGTGCATATCGTGCGCGACGGCACCGTCGGCACCGGCCCGCTGTTGGATGCCGCCCAGCAGGCCCTGCGCGAACACGGTATCGAGCACTCCACCATCCAGATTGAGCACCCAGAGCACGAATCCCACGAGACGGTGTGCTGATTCCCTTCTAACCTGACTTAGGCCAATTTTGTGCGGAAGTTCGCGGCCGGTGATTACTTGGATGGTGGCAGTGAGGTCGGGCGGGAATGGTACGGCGGCGTGAATGGTTTCGCCGCCAACGACGAGTTGAAAGCTGCGGTATTTCTTGAGTGTTCTCACGAGGCGTTTGATGAAGTGACCACTGCGGGTCTCCATCAGGTGGGTCACGGCTAGTGCTGCCATCACAATATTGGGATGTGCTGTGATCGAGTTTTGTTCCTCGCATAGATTGGGCGTGCTTTCAGGTCTGATTTCGACATCCGATACGACATTTTCAATGTGGAATAGCCTGCGGTAATGCCCGATAACCTCCTGGGCGGGAAGAGCGGTCAGGTCGGTTTCATAGCCTTTAATTCCGGCTAGGGCTCGGTGTTTGGCAGCAAGAGCGTAGTTGACCTTCTTGTTCGGGGTGGAAAGATCGAAATAGCGGTTGCGCTTAATGGCGATTTCGCCGTCAACAGCGCGTTTGGCTTTTGCGACTTGCTCTTTGATTCCGCGCAGGCCGCGTCTGGCCCGATCATAGGAGTACTGGAAGTGGGTCACCGTATTCGGGGTTGTGTGTTTGCGCGCATCGCTTGCCGAGGCTTGTGTCCAGATCTGGCCGTGGGCGTAGGCTTCACCAGAGATTTCCCGCCGCCAGGTTTCAATCACCTCAGGCACGGTGGGGTTTCACCGACAAAATGTAGTGCAGACCTGCATCTATCAATGCTTGCTTGTTCGGAGGGTGTCAAGTTGTTTGTGTGTGGGGCTAGGTTTATAGGTATTTATCGAAGCGGTCGGGGTAGGCCACGGCCATTTGGTTAATGGCTTGTTTCCAGCCGGAAACTCAGGTCCCTTCCATGAGTCTGCCGGCTGTCGCTGAGACTCGTTTGCCCTGCTTCGCTCTCTTGGCAGCTCGTCTGTCTTCGATATTGCAGATCATCAACCATAGCGTCTTGAGCGCTGATTCATTGTTAGTGAACTGCACCCTGTTGCGGGTAGCTTTACGCAGTTCATTGTTGAATGATTCAATCGAATTCTTCGTGTAAATGACCTTGCTGGCTGCTGGTGGGAACTGCAGAAACGGTACGAAACGCGCCCAAGCATCTCGCCAGGCTTTGACTGAGCGTGGATACTTTTCTCCCAATTCAGAGGCTTCAAATTCGTCTAAGGCAGCCTTAGCTGTGGACTCGTCCGTGGCGGTGTAAATCTTTTTCAACGCGGCCGATACGCCCCGGCGATCCCCGTAGGCTACCCACCGGTTAGCGGCACGAATCAGGTGCACGATACAGGTTTGCACCATAGAGTTCGGCCACGTTGCCTTTACTTCTTCCGGCAAGCCTTTAAGCCCGTCACAGCAAACGATAAAGACGTCCTTGACCCCACGGTTAGAAAGATTGACGCATACTTGCGCCCAGGATGAAGCGCTTTCTTCTTTGGCAATCCACGATTCCAAAAAGTGCTTGATACCGTCGAGAGCCACGCCGATTGCCATGTACGCGGACTTATTGACCACTCGGCCGCCATCGCGGACTTTAATGCGCAGCGCATCCAGGAAAATGACCGGGTAGAACTCGTCTAGCTGGCGGTTTTGCCAGACCATGACCTCATCGAGGACGGCATCGGTAACCGCGGAAATCGTCTCATGGGAAATATCAACACGCATCGCCGTTGCCATATGATGCTGGATGTCCCTAATTGTCATCCCACCGGCGTACAAGCTAACGGTCATGTCATCGACATCAGTCAAGCGCCTAGAACCTTTAGGGACCATAGTCAGCAAGAATGTGCCAGCCCTATCCCTCGGCACATCAACGGTAACTGGCCCGTAGTTAGAATCCACAGTCTTTGGATACGACCCGTTGCGGTGATTGTCTGTTCTAGCTGCAGCTTTAGCGCTCCTGTCGCCAGACTCGTAGCCCAGGTGGGCATCCATTTCAGCGTTGAGTCCCCCTGGTAATCGAGGCTTGCAACATGCCGCGAACCAGGTCGTTGGCATCCGTTGTAGACGTGCCTAGGTCATCAATCAGTTGCGCGATGTCAGGGTTAGCAAGAAGCTTCTTTTCAATCGCATCAATCTTGGCCTTATCAGCCGGATCTCGTCTCGCCACAGTAGTCATTCTGGTCCATCTCCTCATGCAGGTTAGGTACCCACACACAAACCATCAGACACTCTCTATTCCGAAGCCACTCCGGCGGCGTGGGCCGCGCACAACAAGGACCGCGATAAGCTGCAGGACATTAGCCGTGAGATGCTCGGCAGCGCCCTCGACTTGGTCATGGCCGCTGGCCACCCGTTCTACGATAATGACCACCAGAAGGTCGATACTCCCGACTATAGCTTCATGTACGAGGACGACTACGCCAAGCTTTCCGGAGGCGAGACCGACTGGAATTACTTCGAGTCCAACGATGACTTCAAGAAGATGGCGCAAGGTGACGTCAAGCCGTAGCAGCAGTATTGGGGTATCGCGCAGGTAGGTTCCACGTTGCAGAACTCCCGCTCGGGCGAGGCAAAGGCTCCATACTCGGACGAGCTTAACGACGTCGTCGATCTCCCCACCATGACGACTGGCGCCCTCAATGCGCTGGGACAGGACGAGGATGGCTTTTCCATCATGATTGAGGGCGGTGCCATCGACTGGGCCGGCCACGGAAATAACCCAGTGCGCGATATCGAGGAGACTCAGGACTTTAATAAGTCGGTTGATGCTGCCATCAAGTAGGTAGAGGAGAACTCCTCGTGGGAGGACACTTTGCTCGTCGTGACCGCGGATCACGAAACCGGTTATCTATCCGGTGCGAATGAGGCAGCGACGGACGACAACCCTGATGCGGAAGACCGCTTTAACGCCATGGAAGGCGAAAAGGGCAAGGTCGCTCGGCACGGTTGGTACTCCGGGCAGCACACCAACCAATTGGTGCCATTCTTCTTCAAGGGTGCAGGCTCTGAGGACATCATGGCTAATACCTCCGGTACGGATTCGGTGCGCGGCGATTTCATCGATAACACCTTGGTGGCCAACTTGGTCTTTGATGAGTGGTGGAATGGTGACGCCGGCTCTGCCGACGAGCCAGAGCAGCCGGGAAGTACTACTAATCCGGCGGATGATGCAGGAAAGAAGGGCAGCAGCAAGGGCTTTGCCGCAGGTCTAGCTACAGGCCTAGGAATCTTGGGCGCTGTCGTTGGCGGACTCGGTTTCCTAGCCACGCAGATGGGTGTGCTCAATATTGACCTAAAGCCCATCTATGAGCAGCTAAAGCGCGTCGGCCTGCGCTAAACAAACGGAAGTAGGCCTAACGCCACGTTAAAGTCCTGCCCTCAGCTGCAGAAGCGGAGGGCAGGACTTTTCTTAGCTCTGGGAAATCGGAGTTGGTTGGATCTTCCAGACCTCGTTGGCATAGTCCGCGATGGTCCGGTCGGAAGAAAAGCGGCCAGAGTAGCAAATATTGAGCCACGCCTTCTTGGCCCAGGCAAGTTGGTCTGCCTCGTATTCGGCAGCCATGCGGTCACGGGTTTCGCGGTAGTCGGCGAAGTCACCTAGGACGTAGTACTGGTCTTGGGCGTGCTCCCCGAAGCCGTCGAGAAGCGAGGCGCGCAGATCGCCGAAGATACCGGCATTGTCTGCGCCCAGGGTGCCGTCGACAAGCGCATCCAGTACGCGGGCCAAGCCTGGCACGCTCTGGTAAAGCTCGCCCGGGTTGTACTCGGCGCGCAGCTGCGGCAACTCCTCATTGCGGGCGCCGAAGATATAAGCGTTGTTCTCGCCAACCGCCTCGACGATTTCTACGTTTGCTCCATCCATGGTGCCCAAGGTCAGGGCACCATTCATCATGAACTTCATATTGGACGTGCCGGAGGCTTCCTTGCCAGCCACAGAAATCTGCTCGGAGATATCAGCGGCCGGGATGATGTGCTCTGCGGGGGAGACGTTGTAATTCTCTACGAAGACGACGCGGATGATGTCCTTGGTGGCCGGGTCGTTATTGACCAGGTCTGCGATGGTGTTGATGAGCTTAATAATCGCCTTGGCGCGGTCGTAGCCCGGTGCGGCCTTGGCACCAAAGATGAAAGTACGCTTCGGCACGGTTTCGCCCTCTCCCTTGATGCGGAAGTAGAGGTCAAGGACGTAGAGGGCGTTCATCAGCTGGCGCTTGTACTCGTGCAGGCGCTTAATCTGCACGTCAAAGATGGAATCAGGGTCGATTTCAGCGCCTTGGTGGACGTTTACCCACTGCGCAAAGTCGCGTTTATTGGCCTGCTTGATGGCGATCAGTTCTCGTAGTAGGTCAGCATCGTCGGCCTTATCGGCGAGTCTGGTCAGCTGGGTGAGGTCAGTAACCCACGCATCGGAACCAGCCTGCTGGGTGAGCAGTTCTGCCAGGCGGGGGTTGCACATCTTCAGCCAGCGGCGCGGGGTGACGCCATTGGTCTTATTGTTGAATTTTTCTGGCCAGAGCTCATGCCATTCGGACAGCGTATCGGCCTTGATGATTTCGGTATGCAGGGCGGCGACACCGTTAATGGAGTAAGCGGCGTAGCAGGCGATCCAGGCCATGTGAACCTGTCCGTTGGACACCGGCGCCATGTAGTCAATGCGACCCTGATCCAGGCCGCGATGGGCCATATCTTCGCGGAAGCGGCGATCGATTTCTTCCACCAACTGCCAGATGCGCCAGAACAGCTTTTGGAAGATGGACACTTCCCAGCTCTCCAGTGCCTCTGCGAGCACGGTGTGGTTGGTGTAGGCGAAGGTCTCGGTGACGATCTTCCACGCCGCATCCCAGCTCAGACCATGGTCATCGAGCAATATGCGCAAGAGCTCTGGGATGGCGAGCACTGGGTGAGTGTCATTGAGCTGGATGGAGTTGTACTGCGCAAAACCGGTGAGGTCCTCGCCGTGCTGGGCAATGTAGTTATCCACCATGGTTTGCAGGGAGGCGGAGACAAAGAAATACTGTTGGCGAACGCGCAGTACCTTGCCCTCGTAGGTGGTGTCGTTGGGGTAGAGCACGCGGCAGATATCCATGACGCGCTCGCGATCGACAATGGCCTCCGTAAAACGCTGGGAGTTGAAGGCGTCGTAATCGAATTCATCGATGGGCTCGGACTTCCACAGGCGTAGCGTGCCTACGTTATCGGTTCCATAGCCGGTGATAGGCATGTCATAGGGAATGGCGCGCACATCCATGTCATCGAAGTGGACACGACGTTGCTCGGAGGCGCGGCGGATGATGAAGTCATAGCCGTTTTCCATCCATTCATCAGGCTGTTCCTTCTGGAACCCATTCTCAAAGGACTGGCGGAAAAGGCCGTAACGGTAGAGCAGGCCATAACCGGTGACGGGGTAGTCCTGGGTGACAGCGGAATCGAGGAAGCAGGCGGCAAGGCGGCCGAGGCCACCGTTGCCGAGCGCGGCATCGTGCTCAGCTTCGAGGACATCGCTCAGCTCGTGGTCGGCAGCGGTGGCCGCTGCCTTGGCATCGTCGACCAAGCCCAGGTTGGTGAGGTTATTGAGCAGCGCGCGGCCCTGCAGGAACTCCGCAGAGAAGTAATGCTGCTGGCGGGTCGCGGCATAGGCGGAACGGGTGCGCTCCCAGTTATCGGCAATCTGCTCCATGACGGCGCCGGATAGGCCCGACCAGAACTTGCGGTAGGAAGCGCTGTGCGGGCTCACACCGGAGGCCGCACGAACATGGGAGGGAACGGTGGATTCGAAAACAGAGTGCCGTGGCTGGCTCATGTGAAACCTTAAGTTAGTGGAAAGTCACGAAACGCCTGCCAGCTTAATAGGATTGGCGCAGCCTTGCAGGGGGAATAGGTAAAGGCGCGCCGGGTACCTAGGGCTTTGCCAAGTAAGTCAATGCCGCACCATATGCCGCCCGGGTGGAGGCATGGACGGTCGGGGCGTAGTCCGGCAGGAAGGTCGCCTGGTGGTTGACCGGTGGGTCTTGCAACTCGTCTTCCGGGGTGCAGCCGATGTGCCAAAAGACATAAGGTACGCCCCATGCCTGGGGTAGGTAGCAAAAGTCCTCAGAGGCGGTAGAAGGGGCGGCGATGACCGAATCGGAGCCGAAGGCGGCATCGAAAACCTCGGCCACTGGGGCGTGGGCCGTGGCGTCGTTATCAGTGACCTCGCCGTGAGCGTAGTACTCAAAGGTCGGGTCTTGCTCGCTTCCGGACGCCACACATTCGGCCTTGACCATGCGCTCGAGGGAGGCATAGACCTTTCCCGCGAGTGCGGGATCGTAATAGCGCGTATTGAGCACGAGCTCGGCAGATTCGGGAATGATGTTGTTTTTATCGCCGGAGTGTAGCTCGCCTACAGAGATGACAAAGAACTCGTGTGGGGCAACTTCGCGGCCCACGATAGCTTGGAGGCGGGTGACGATCATGGCCGCGATATAGGTGGGGTCGATGGAGTTATGGGGCATGGAGGCGTGGGCCGATTTTCCAAAGACGCGAATGCGCAGGGAATCGCAGCCGGCCATGATGGGGCCTGCGGTGTGGCGCACAGTGCCAGCTCGGCCGGGCATGATGTGTTGGCCAAGGCAAATATCGGGACGCGGCACGCGCTCGATGAGGTTATCGGCCAACATGTCCTTAGCCCCCACGGAGGATTCTTCGGCCGGTTGGAAAAGGGCGAGGAAGGTGCCGGACCAGGAGCTCCGGGAGGCGTCGAGAAGCGCGCAGGCACCCAGCAGCGCCGTGGTGTGCATATCGTGCCCGCAGGCGTGCATCTTTCCATTAGTGGCGGAATAGGACACGCCCGTGGCTTCCTCGACAGGCAACCCATCGAAGTCTGCGCGCAGCAAAGCAGTGGGACCATCGCCGTTGCGGAAGATAGCGACCATACCAAAGCCGCCGATGTTTTCTACTACCTCGCAGTCAAAATCGGCGAGCTTGGCGCGGATACGACCGGCGGTGCGCTCTTCTTCATGCGAAAGCTCGGGGTGGCGGTGCAGGTCTTCGTAAAAGTCCTGCTGCCACCCCAGGTCGGCTTCCTGGGACGTGACGAGCTGGGCGATGCGGGCAGAATCAGACATGGTTTCACACCTTAGGGATTGGGTAGGGTTGGCGCTATGCCGGTTATTCAATTTGATGTTTTGGTTCCCAACGGGCAAGCAGAGCGCGTCGCGGAAATCTTTACCACCGCCACCGACAAGCTGGTGGAGAGCGGTTCGCTTTCTTCCGCTGACGTTACTCACCCCAAGGCACCGCAGTTTCCAGAGGGGCTGGAGGAGCAGCTGCGGAAAAATTATCGCGACGAGCATGAGGACCGTGACCTTGCGGACGCGAGCGTGCACCGCTATGACATTGCGGTGGCGGGCGTGAGTGGCTCGGTCAACCAGCTGGGCATGGTGCTCTCGCGCCTTCTAACCCCGCATGCAGTGCTGCCCAAGGACCACGTATTGCTAGAAGATGAGCTGGCACATGAGCGGCCCGCCATCTTCCCGTGGTCGCTGTCCATTCGGCCTTAGAGCTGCTTGACGATGTCCCCGGCGGCCGCCGCTAGCTGCTGGGCCAACGAGCCTTCTTGGCTAAGGGGAGCGCAGTAGGCGTCGGTGTCATGCTCGAAGGAGCCGGCGACAATGCCCACCGGTGTTCCGGCTTGCCGGGCGAGATCCGTGATGGTTCCGACTGCCTTGCCGGTCAGAGACTGTTCATCAAAGCGGCCCTCGCCGGTAAGGACGAGATCGGCCGAAGCGATCTTTTCCGGAAGGCCCAGTGCTGCGGCCACGTGCGTGCCGCCGGACAGGACGCGCACGTGTTCCTCTGAACCCCAAAGGGTGCGTGAGAGCCAGGACAGGCCAATGGGAAGGCCACCCGCGGCGCCATAGTAGGCAGAATCTGCATCGGTGCCGGTAACCTCGCAGGCTCGGAGCATGGCGCCGGCCAGCAGCGCTACTTGTTCGCCTTGAGCTCCCTTTTGGGGGCCGTACATGGTTGCCGCCTGCACTGGGGTAGCGCGGGTATCTGCCAGCAGTGTGAAGTCGAGCATGCCCGCCTTGATATTGAGCTGCGCGGTGTCGATGTGGTCCAGCTGAACGAGGGGAGCGCCGCCCTTGGGCAGGGCATAGCCGCGGGCGTCGTGTGCGGCGGCGCCGAGTGCGGTGAGGATGCCCATCCCGGCGTCAATGCTGGCGGTGCCGCCTAATCCCAGCACGATCGAGGTAGCGCCACGTGTTTCTGCGTCCGCGATCAGCACCCCGGTGCCATAGGAATCGGCGTGGAGCGGATCCAGGCTGTCCTGCACAGCGGGCAACCCGGTGGCAGAGGCGGCGTCAATGAATGCCGTGGTTCCGGCGAGAACATAGCTCGCCTGAGTCAAGCGGCCATTGGCGTCGGTAGTGGGCAGGGTGATGGTCTCGGCGGATTGTCCACCGGCCGCTGCCGCCTGTGCAAGGACAGCGGCGGTGCCCTCGCCGCCATCAGCCATGGGCAGGGTGGTCACCGTGGCGTCGGGAAGCGCCTGGCGCACTCCCATAGCAATGCTGGCTGCGGCCTCGGGCGCGGAGGCGGTGCCTTTAAACGAGTCTGGGGCGACAACAATATGCATGCCCGTGATTATAAAGCCCGCCCGCGCTGGGGCACGGCGCGGCTTAGGATTCGAACGGACTACAGAAAATATCCATCTTTAACGTGGCTGGTAAAGGGGGTATGTATCTACCTGAACCCTCGAACCTGCTTGCATTATCGGTAGTTTGATAGGAAGCTGGTATCTGTTCTTACAAGTCCACAGAATGGAATGCACACCATGTCAGTAGATAGCCAAATCTCTGAGTACTACGACAAATTGCTCAAGCGCAATGCGGGAGAACCAGAATTCCACCAAGCTGTTTCTGAGGTCCTGGATTCGCTGAAAATTGTCCTAGAAAAAGACCCGCAGTACGCGGACTACGGCCTGGTGGAGCGCCTGTGCGAGCCTGAACGCCAGCTCATCTTTCGGGTGCCATGGATCGACGATAATGGCGAAATCCAGGTCAACCGCGGCTTCCGCGTCCAGTTCAACTCCGCGCTCGGCCCCTACAAGGGTGGCCTGCGATTCCACCCCTCGGTCAACCTGGGCATTATCAAGTTCCTTGGCTTCGAGCAGATCTTCAAAAACTCCCTGACCGGCCTGCCCATTGGTGGCGGCAAGGGCGGTTCTGACTTTGATCCTAAGGGCAAGTCCGAGGTAGAGGTCATGCGCTTTTGCCAGTCCTTTATGACGGAGCTGCACCGCCACATCGGTGAATACCGCGACGTGCCGGCCGGTGACATTGGCGTCGGCGGCCGTGAGATCGGCTTTCTCTTTGGTCAGTACCGTCGCCTGACCACCCAGCACGAATCCGGCATCCTCACCGGCAAGGGGTTGACCTGGGGTGGCTCCCTGGTTCGTACTGAGGCCACGGGCTTTGGCACGGTCTACCTCACCAATGAGATGATGAAGACGCACGGCGAGTCTTTCGACGGCGCCAAGGTTATCGTCTCCGGTTCTGGCAATGTGGCCATCTACGCTGCCGCTAAGGCCCAAGAGCTCGGCGCCACCGTAGTTGCGATGTCTGATTCCTCCGGCTACATCACCACCCCGAATGGAGTGGACATTGAACTGCTCAAGGATGTAAAGGAAACCCGCCGTGAACGTATTTCCACCTACGCCGAAGAGGCTGGAAACGGAGTGGAATTCCACAAAGGCGGAAATATCTGGGAAGTACAGGCAGACGTGGCTCTGCCGTGTGCCACCCAAAATGAGCTCGATGGCGAATCCGCAAAGAAGCTCGTTGACGGCGGCGTGCGCTACGTAGCCGAAGGTGCCAATATGCCGTCTACCCCAGAGGCGGTCCACATCTTCCAAGAATCTAAGATCAATTTCGCGCCGGGCAAGGCCGCCAACGCTGGTGGCGTTGCTACCTCCGCGCTAGAAATGCAGCAAAACGCATCCCGTGACTCCTGGTCCTTTGAGTACACCGATGATCGCCTCCATGCGATCATGTCCAATATCTTTAAAAACATCGATAGCACGGCTAAGGAATATGACCGTGAAGGCGATTACGTTGCCGGTGCAAATATTGCTGGCTTCAAGAAGGTAGCGGACGCCATGCTGGCACAGGGCGTTATCTAGCTGCTCACTTCTTCTTTCAAGTCCCCCTTCTGTGCTGCCTTTGTGTAGTGGAGAAGGGGAGCTTGTGCTGTAAATACGCGCCATAGATTGCGTGAGTGGGCGGTTGCAAGGCGATTGTCGGCACTGGAGGGTAAATCCGCAGTACACACTCGGTGCGTGGCCTCCACGTCTGGCGCGTGAGGGCATGTAAAATTCGCAGCATGTACCGTGTCTTTGAGTCCCTAGATGAACTAGTCCAGCACTTGGAAGAGGCCCATAGCCTCCCCATGACCTCTAATTGCATGGTTCCGCGCCATGAAATGCTCGCGCTTCTCGACGACCTCCGAAACGCCCTGCCCGTTGAAATTGATGACGCGCAGGATGTCTTGGATAAGCAGGATGAAATCCTCCACGGCGCCGAAGAGCGCGCGGACCAGACCATCAATGATGCTAATGCGCAGGCCGACGACATCGTGGGCCATGCTCGCGAGGAGGCGGATGCCACGGTGTCCCACGCAGAACAGCATGCCGCCAAGCTAGTGGCTGATGCTGAAGCTCGCGCTCAGTCCATGGTGGAACAGGCCCGCGCGGAAGCAGACCGCACCATCGCTCAGGCCAATGATGAATATGAGCGTTCCGTGGCAGAAGGCCGTGCCGAGCAAGAGCGTATGGTTTCGGAATCTGAAGTTGTGCGCCGCGCTGATGAGGAAGCACACCGCATCGTGGAGTCCGCCCACACCGAGTCCAACCGTCTGCGTAGTGAATGCGACGAGTTTGTAGACGGCAAGCTAAGCGAATTTGAAACCACTCTCAATGGACTACTGCGCACCGTAAGCTCCGACCGCTCTGCACTGCGCGGCGGTGCCGGAGTCCGTTCCCGTGGCGGCGACTACCAGTCCTCGGGTCGTGCCGGTGGCGTTGCGGGCGGCTCCCGTTACGCAGAAGGCGAGGCCTACGAGCGTCGCTATAACGAGCGCTAAGCCTTTAAATTCTTTCTGCCCTCAAGTTTCATTTCCCGGAGGTACCCGGGCTGGGGAACTTAAGGGGTGAGGGATGGTTTAGTCCCATACATCAGGCACGGCCAAAGACCCTGGTGGGTGGGCAGACGGTTTGTCGTACACCGTCTGCCCACCCACCAGGGTCTTTATGTTTTCCTACCAGTGCGGGCAGTTCAGGAAGTTGCGCGGGAGCGAGGCTGTGCGGTGGGCACTGCCGTATTCGTTGCATAGGAAGCAGCTGTTAACGGCGTGTGTGCG
This sequence comes from Corynebacterium sp. ACRPO, assembly GCF_022347205.1. Taxonomy (GTDB): domain Bacteria; phylum Actinomycetota; class Actinomycetes; order Mycobacteriales; family Mycobacteriaceae; genus Corynebacterium. The sequence goes on from NZ_JAKRNE010000001.1 coordinate 43,814, forward strand.
GACATGGCGCCGCCTTCCTTCCCCGAGGTGAGTTGCGCAGGCGCGGCGGATTGGACGGCCATACATGCTGCAATGACTGCGGTCACTAAGCCAGGGAAAAGGAATGCAACGAGTGCGGTAAAGAAATAGGAAGACAGTGACGTCAAAGAACTATCACTAAAGTTCTGCGGAAAGCACACCGCGCACATACTCACTAGCGCACCTGTGGCAACTAGCATGGTGCCTACAGAAATAAGCGCGGTAGGAATGGTCTCCCGTGAGAACCAGGTAATGGCGCCTGCGCTTAGGGAAAAGATGAGTGCGCCGGTAAGCACCGAAAGATCCATGCCAGTGGGCAATACCAGGATGGTGCCAGCAATTAAACCAGCAACGATGCTGCAGATGAGTGCAGTAAAAAGGCGAATCCCACTAGCGCCATAGATGCCTGAACGGTCCGGCTGTGGAGTGGCGTGTACGAGCGTGCCGGAAATGGTTAATACCGCGGCAGGAAGGCAGCTGAACATGACGAATCCGAGTGCGATGCTGCGTGGATCCGGGGAGGCTAGCGCCAAGTGGTAAGTCATGTCTCCACACTAAAGACGGCTTTGGCTTGGGAAAAGGCTACTCCGGAAAGGCATAGGCCCTTTTACTTTAAACGACAGACTCTTGACAGAAAGTTTGCCTGTGCTGGCCGCTAGGCGGAGTTTGCGGGGCAAGGTAGACTACCTAGTGTTATGACATCACCATTGAAGTTCGATGTGGGCGAATTGTTGAACGCCCAAGGCGCTGACGCACTGCCGGAGCAACGCACCCAGACCGGCCCCGCACCTGAGAGGATCGGCGTCGAGATGATCGCCATTCCGAAGGGCGAGGAGCTGACTGTAGAGGCCACCTTGACCCCTCTAGGTGCAGGTGTCTTGGTGGATGCCAACGTATCTGGACGGCTGACAGGGGAATGCTCTCGGTGCTTGAAGGAACTGCACCCAGAGCTGGACTTGCATGTCACGCAGGTCTTTGCTGCCGATGAATCCTTCGTCTCTGGCGATGATCCTGCAACCGATGATGAAGGTTCCGGAGATGAGATTCCGGAGATCGAGGATGATGAGCTGGACCTTTTGCAGGCCGTGATCGATGAGGCAGGCCTCAACCTTCCCTTCGCGCCGGTGTGTGAGGACGGCTGTGAGATTGACACGCCTGAAGGGGTGACCACCGGTACCTCTGGCGAAGAAGAGGAAGATAAGGTCGATCCCCGCTGGGCTGGTTTGGAGAAGTTCCTATGAGCCGCAAAAAGAAGCTAACCGGGGAAGAGGCACTGGCAGCCGAATTTGCTGCAGTAGACCACACCCCATTGTTGGAATCGCTCGGCGTGGAGTTGAAGCCGGAGCACCTGCGTTTGGCGCTTACTCACCGCTCTTTTGCCAATGAGAATGGGCATTTGCCTAATAACGAGCGCTTGGAGTTTTTGGGCGATGCGGTGCTGGGCCTGTCGGTGGCCTCTCAGCTCTACATCACTTATCCTTCTCGTCCGGAATCGGATATTTCCAAGATGCGTGCCTCGATCGTCTCGCGTTACGGACTATCGGATATCGCCCGTGAGATAAACCTCGGCCCGCACATTTTGCTGGGCAAGGGCGAGCAGTCGACCGGTGGCCGCGATAAGGATTCCATCCTTGCCGATACCACCGAGGCAATCTTTGGCGCTATCTACCGCGAGCATGGATTCGAAACTGCGCGAGATGTCATCCTGCGCCTATTTGCAGAAAAGATCGACAACGCCACTGTGAGCGGTCGCCACCTAGATTGGAAGACCACTTTGCAGGAGCTGTGCGCCGAGCTTAAGGCACCAATGCCGGTCTACTCGGCTACCTCCACCGGCCCAGAACATGACCAGACCTTTAACGCGGTAGCCACCGTTGCTGGTCTGACCGTGGGCAATGGAGTGGGACACAATAAGAAGCTGGCCGAGCAGCAAGCAGCTCAAGAGGCGTGCCAGACCCTCCGCGAAACCCCGCTTTTGGTGCAGGGCACCGCGCATAAAGAAGGCTAAGTATGCCGGAACTGCCGGAAGTCGAGTCCGTCCGCCGGGGTCTTGAGCCCCACGTGGTGGGGCGGACTTTTGAGTCTGTGCACGTCCTGCACCCGCGTGCCAACCGTGGCCAAGATGAGCCACTTCCCGGTCTTCTTGTCGGTAAAGAGATCGCTGCTGTGGCTCGGCGGGGAAAGTTTATGTGGCTGGAATTTGTGGGCGAAGATTCCATGGATCCCCACCGCGACGTCCTCTTCATCCACTTAGGCATGTCGGGCCAGGTTCGAATCGGTGCGACCGATTCGCCGCATCTGCGCATTAGCGCTCAGCTAAGCGGTAGGGTAGAGCTTAGCTTTGTAGACCAGCGCACCTTTGGATATTGGCTCTATGCACCGTGGGCGAAGATCTCGCACATAGGCATTGACCCGTTGGAACCAGATTTCGACATTGTGGCAACCGCCCGGCGCCTGCGGACAAAGAAGACTGCAGTAAAGACCGCACTCTTGGATCAAACCTTGGCTTCTGGAATCGGCAATATCTATGCCGATGAATCCCTGTGGGCGGCACAGATTCCGCCCCGCAAAAGGGCATCGACGTTGCGGCAAAAGGATGCCGTTGCCCTGCTCGAAGCGGCCCAGGAGGTCATGGCCGCCGCCCTAAAAGTGGGTGGCACGAGCTTTGATTCCTTGTACGTCAACGTGAATGGTGAATCGGGATACTTCTCGCGTTCCCTGGCCGCGTATGGGCGGGCTGGCCAGCCCTGTCAGCGCTGCGGAACGCCCTTGGAGCGCTGCGTAATTTCAGGACGTTCCACCCATTTCTGCCCCCATTGTCAATAAGTTATGGCGCATGGGGTTCACGTTGTGAACCTCAAGGCAGTAAATTATTCTGCATGGATTTTCTTGAAAATGTCGTAACGACATTTAATGACGGCGTCTGGTCGTGGATTCTGCCCTGGCTGCTCATCGCTGCGGGCCTATTCTTCGGCATCCGTACCGCGTTGGTGCAGGTGCGCATGGTGCCGGACATGTTCCGCGCCGTCGTCGAGCGACCCAAGGGGGAAGGGCGCGATGAGGACGAGGACTATGGCGGCATCTCTGCTTTCAAGGCCTTCACTATTTCGGCCGCTTCCCGCGTTGGCACCGGTAACGTGGCCGGCGTGGCCGTGGCTATTTCCGTGGGCGGCCCAGGTGCTGTCTTTTGGATGTGGCTCATCGCCATCCTTGGTGGTGCAACTGCATTTATCGAGTCCACCCTGGCGCAGCTGTGGAAAGTGCGCGATGGCGACGGGTACCGCGGCGGCCCGGCGTACTACATGAAACGCGGCTTGGGCTGGGGCCCGCTTGGCGCGCTTTTCTCCATCGCTATCGCCTTTACCTTTGGTTTGGTCTACAACGCCTTTCAGACCAACGCCATTGCAGATGCGGTGTCCTTCTCCTTTGACCGCGATGACACCATGTTCCGCTCCATTATCGGTGTTGTTATTGCCGTGGTTGCGGGCCTCATCATCTTTGGCGGCGTGAACCGCATTGCCAATATCACCCAGATCATCGTGCCTTTTATGGCGGTGGCCTACCTGCTTATCGGCGGCTTTGTAGTCATCACCAACTTTGACAAGGTGCCGGGAATGATTGGCGATATTGTCGGTCACGCGCTAGGCATTAAGGAAATCGCAGGCGCGGGTCTCGGCGCGGCCATGATGAAGGGCATTCAGCGCGGACTGTTCTCTAATGAGGCCGGTGAAGGCTCTGCTCCGAACGCAGCGGCTACCGCGGCAGTGTCCCACCCGGTCAAGCAGGGGCTGGTCCAGACCCTCGGCGTGTACTTTGACACCTTGGTGGTGTGTACCATCACCGCCTTCATCATCTTGCTGGGGCCGGAGATTGCCTACGGTGCTGAAGCAGAGGGCGTCTCCTTGACCCAGGCGGCTTTGTCTTCTGAGGTGGGCGAGTGGGGAATCCACTTCGTCAGCTTCATCCTCTTTTTCCTGGCTTTCTCCTCTATCCTGGGCAATTATTACTTGGCGGAATCTAACCTGGAGTACCTCACCCAAAGCAAGCCTGCGCTGGTAATTTTCCGCCTCGTCGTGCTTTTCTTTGTCTGGTTCGGCGCAGTGGGTTCCCTGCCGCTGGTCTTTGCTTTGGCCGATACCGGTGCGGCAACCATGGTGATCCTAAATATCATCGCCATCGTGCCACTATCCGGTGTGGCGATTAAGCTGCTCAAGAATTACAACGAGCAGCGCAGCCACGGCATCGATCCGGTATTCCACCGCGATATGATGCCGGAGCTGAAGGGCGTAGAGTGCTGGGACGGATCGGATCCTGTCACTCGCCGCAGCGAGGAGGATCGCCGCGTGCTGCGCGATAAGGGACACCACGACCGCTATTAGAAATTAGGAAGGCAGCATGGCACTGGAAAGAATGACCGCTTTTGTCCACGGGAACGTCCAAGGCGTGGGCTTTCGTTGGTGGACGCGCTCCCGTGCCTTGGAGCTCGGTTTGAGCGGGCATGCCACCAATCTGAGAGATGGCCGGGTGCAGGTGGTAGCAGAAGGCCCGCGGGAGAAGTGCGAAGAATTGCTGGGACTCCTCAATGAGCAGCCGAGCACGACCCGCCGCCCGGGAACGGTGGATCTGGTTGTCGAACAGTGGGCTGCCCCTAAGGGCGAATCTGGTTTCATCGAACGTTAACTCGCAGCACAAGCCCACTCGAGCGAACCCCGAGGCTCGGCTGGGCAGCTGCGTTCAAGGCTTGCTAAACTTACCCAAATGCACCTGAAATCGCTGACGCTGAAAGGCTTCAAATCATTCGCGTCGGCGACGTCTCTGAAATTTGAGCCAGGAATTTGCGCCGTCGTCGGGCCAAATGGCTCCGGCAAGTCCAATGTGGTGGACGCCCTGGCCTGGGTTATGGGTGAGGGAAGCGCCAAGACGCTGCGCGGCGGAAAGATGCAGGACGTCATCTTCGCCGGCGCCGGCGACCGCAAGGCTTTGGGGCGCGCCGAAGTCACCCTCACCATCGATAATGCGGACGGTGCGCTGCCAATCGAATACTCGGAAGTATCGGTCACCCGCCGCATGTTCCGCGATGGCGCCAGCGAATACGAAATCAATGGCTCCAAAGCGCGCCTGATGGATATTCAGGAGCTGCTTTCTGATTCCGGTATTGGCCGCGAGATGCACATTATCGTCGGCCAGGGCAAGCTTTCTGAGATCCTAGAATCGCGGCCCGAGGATCGGCGCTCGTATATCGAAGAGGCCGCGGGTGTGCTTAAGCACCGCCGCCGCAAGGAAAAAGCGCAGCGCAAGCTCACCGGCATGCAGGCCAATTTGGATCGCCTGCAGGACCTTACTGATGAGTTGGGCAAGCAGCTCAAGCCTTTGGCTCGCCAGGCTGAGGCCGCGCAGCGCGCCGCCACTGTGCAGGCTGATTTGCGTGATGCCCGCCTGCGGCTGGCTGGTGATAGGGTGGTGCGCCTGCGCAGCAAGTTTCAGGAGGCCGAGCGCGCGGCCGAGGTTTTGGCCGAGCAGGTTGAAGAAGTTACCGCGCAGCTGGAAGAAGCAACGGCTTCTCAGTTAGAAGTGGAAGCCCAGCTGGAAGAGGTAAACCCCAAGGCGGAGTCGGCTCAAAAGCTGTGGTTCGACCTGTCCACGCTGTCCGAGCGCATTTCCGCGACCCAGCGCATCGCGGAGGAACGAGCGGCCAATGCCGGCGCGCAAGTGGCCTATTCCGGCCAGGATCCGGATGACCTAGAGGCAAGGGCTGCCCGCGCGGACGAAGAACATGCAGAGCTTCTCGCCGCAGCGGAGGAAGCTGCGGAGCGCTTGGAAGCGATTCGTGAAGAGGTAGCAGAGCGCCGTGAGGCATTCGAGGCCGCTGAGCGCGAGCACATGGCTCAGCTGCGTGCCATTGCGGATAGGCGCGAGGGTGTCGTCCGCCTCATCGCCGCAGAGGAAAAGGCGGCAGGCCAGGTTACTTCGGCAGAAGAGGAGCTGGCGCGCCAAGAGGAAACCCTGACTTCTACCAAGCAGCGCACCCAAGCTGCCCAGGCGGAGGCCGATGAGGTAGCGGATAAGTTGCAGTCTTTGGCCGGCGAGCGTGAGCCGCTGGAGGAAGCCCATGTGCGGGCGGCCAGTGAATCGGGTGCGGCCGATAAGCGTTTGGAGCAGCTCCGCGATGAGCAGCGCGAGCGTGAGCGCGCTGTCTATACCTTGCGTTCCCGCATCGATACCTTGGCTCAGACTGCGCCGGAAAAGATTGAGGTAGGCGAGCATTTCCAACCGTTGGCCGATTTCATTACCACCAAGTACGAGACCGCGGTAGCAGCCGCGTTGGGTGCTTTTGCAGAGGCCCAGGCCGGCGAGATCTCTGCCCAGCTGATTGCGGACTTAGAAAAGGGCACGCGCTCCGCGCTTATCGACGTCTCCGCGGCTGCCCCCGCCACTTCCTGGCGCGTGGATGCGACTTTGCCCGCAGGAACCTCGTGGTTGCTCGACCACATTGTGGTGGTCCCGGAAGTTTCCGCAGCGCTGCACCGCCTCCTTGCGGATGTCGTGCTCGTCTCCGATGTCGCGGAGGCGAAAAAGTTGGTGGCCGAGGACCCCCGCCTGCGTGCGGTCACCGAATCCGGCGTGGTGTTGGGTGAAGGTTGGGTAGAAGTAGGCACCGGTGCCTCATCCACCGTCGAGGTTTCCGCCCGCATCGCGGAGGCAGAGGAGCAGTTGGAATCTGCCACGCAGGAGCTGGAAGAACTCTCCGGCACGCTTGAGGGCGCGAAGATCGCGGCGGAGGATGCCCGGGTGACTGCAGCCTCGGCGAAGGCTGCCTTGCGCGAGCATGATACTGAAGTTGATGCGTGGAAACGCGATCACCAGCGCCTTCTCAAGCAGTACGAGGCCAATAAGAACGAGCACGAGAAGGCCGCGGCGCGGGCGACCGAGATCGAGGTCAAGCTCACCGAGGCCCGCACGCAGCTTGCCGACGCCCGCGATAGGCTCGCCCGCGTCGATGCGGACGAGCAGCCCGACGAGCCATCTTCGGCAGAGCGCGACGAGGCCTCCGCAGCATTAGAGCAGGTCAAGTCCATGGAAATGGAGGCGCAGGTGGCGGCCCGCTCGGCCCAAGACCACGTGGGTCAGGTAGCGGGGAAGGGGGAGGCGTTGCGTCGCCAAGCGCAGCATGAACGCCAAGCCAAGGCCCGCCATGAGCAAGCCATGGCGCGGCGCAAGGCCCAGGGAGATTTGGCCGGTGCGGTAGCCAAGCATTCACGCGATCTGGCCGCGCGCGCCACGCAGCTGCTTGAGCGCGCTACCTCTGAGCGCGATGACTACTTTGCGCAGCGCACCTCCCTCAACTCGCAGCTGCAGCAGGTCAAGCAACACGTCTCGGCCGCGCGGCAGCAGCTGGACCGGCTGACCAACCGCGCCCATGACTCGGAAATTGCTCGCTCCCAGGCGCAGGTGCGTGTGGACGAAGCAGAAGCCAAGATTGTGGAACAGCTGGGCATTGCGATTTCGGATCTCCTGCAGGACTACACTCCAGGCGAAGATTTCGACCGCGGGGCGGAAAACGCGCGCTTGAAGCAAGCAGAAAAGGACCTCAATTCACTAGGCAAGGTCAATCCGCTCGCACTGGAGGAATACAAGGCTTTGGAGGAGCGCTATTCCTTCCTTTCCACCCAGTTGGAGGATGTCATTCAAGCCCGCAAGGATCTTGCGGGCGTTATCGAGGATGTAGACGCGCAGATCTTGCAACTGTTTACCGATGCATGGCACGACGTCGAAGCAGAATTTCCCAAGGTTTTCCAGACCCTTTTCCCCGGTGGCGAGGGGCGCCTTATCCTCACAGAGCCGGACGATATGCTCACCACCGGCATCGAGGTGGAAGCGCGACCACCGGGCAAGAAGGTCAAGCGACTCTCCTTGCTATCTGGTGGCGAGAAGTCGCTTACTGCGCTTGCGATGCTGGTAGCTATCTTCCGCGCCCGCCCCAGCCCGTTCTATGTCATGGACGAGGTTGAGGCAGCGCTTGATGACGTCAACCTGCGCCGCCTCATTGCCCTCTTTGAGGAGCTGCGTAAAGACTCGCAGCTCATCGTGATTACGCACCAAAAGCCGACGATGGATGTCGCCAACGTCCTCTATGGCGTAACCATGCGCGGCGATGGTGTTACTCGCGTAATTTCGCAGCGCATGAATCCCGCAGGCAGCGCCCCTGGAACGGAGCAAGCCAGCGAGGATGCCACTCGTTTGGGCGTAGATGCTCCTCGCGGTGACGAGGTGGGGAAGTAGCCTGGGTTCGTCGACTTCCCGCAGGACGCCTTCCGCTATAGGAGGGGGTTTGGCGTGCCGCGAGCTGAGAAGACTGGCACTATAGAGGCATGAATTCTTTATGGTTATGGATCGGCATTGCGATCGTCGTGATCGTGCTGATTATTCTTCTCGTGGTAATCGGCAAAAAGCGCGGCGACGCCAAGAAGGTGTCCTTTGATAAGCCCGCTGAGGAAGAACCGAAGCAGCTGACCCAGGAGCAAAAGTCCGGCAACTATCAAGCTAAGTCCGGCTTTAACTTCGCTCCTGCCGGCGGCGCTAAGGAAGCGCAGAAAGCCCCGGTTCAGGCGGATAAACCCGCTGCGAACAAGCCAGCCCCAGAAAAGCAGGCTCAGCCGCAGCAGGCCGCTAAGGCAGAGCCGAATGCTACCGACATCGCCAACGAGCAGCTCAGCGGCAAGACCCCACAGTCGAAGGAAAAGCCGCAGGCGCAGGCTAAACCGCAAGCGCAGGCTGATAAGCCACAGCCTGCCCAGCCCACGACTGATGCCGCGGCAAACAAGCCCGTGGCCGACAAGCCTTTGGCAGACAAGCCTGTGGCAGAGGAACCAGAAACTAAGCCGGCACCACAGCAGGGGAAGCCGGCGAAGACCGACAAACCGGCAGAGCCTTCTAAGCAGGCCCAGGCCCAAGCGCCAGCGGAGGAGAAGAAGCAAGCGGCAGAATCTTCCGCTGATAAGGCAGACAAAACACAGTCCAAGGGAACTGGCGCTGCCGCCGCGGCAGCGACTGCTGGCGCGGCTGGATTAGCGGGCGCGGCAACTGCGGCGTCGGAAAGCGAAGAATCGCACGCGGACCGTGCCCCAGAAAAGGCTGAGCAGCCAGAAGCTGCACCCAAGGCAGAAGAGCCAGAAGACGTCGTCTCCGTGGAAAATGCTGAGGTAGAAGAGGAGTCCCCAGTCTTCGACGAGGTTGTTGAAGACAATGATGCCGAAGACATCGAGGAGCGGGTGGACGACCGCGAGGAAGCCGAAGAAGCCGCAGCCGCTGCCGAGGCGCAAACCGGTGCAGCTGAAGCTGCCAAGGAACAGACCGAGGCTCCAGAGGGAGAACCTGCTCCAGCGCCAGCTCCGCAGGATAATATTGCACCCGCCGGTGGGCGTCTTGGCCGTTTGCGTGGGCGCCTTTCGCGCTCGCAAAATGCCATCGGCCAGGGGCTCATGGGAATTTTGTCCGCAGGCGATCTGGATGAAGACGCCTGGGAGGAAGTCGAAGACACGCTCATCATGGCGGATTTGGGTACCAAGTCCACGATGAAGGTGACCGATTCCCTGCGCGAGAAGATCGCTGAGCGCGGCGTTTCCAGCGAGGATGAGGCACGTGCCATGCTGCGCGAATGCCTGATTGAAGCTGGCCACCCAGAGATGGATCGCTCCATTAAGGCCATGCCGAATGAGGGCAAGCCAGCAATCGTAATGGTCGTCGGTGTCAATGGCACCGGCAAGACCACAACCACCGGCAAGCTTGCTCGCGTGCTGGTAGCCATGGGCCACAAGGTCCTTTTGGGCGCGGCCGATACTTTCCGAGCTGCGGCCGCTGATCAGCTTGAGACGTGGGGCCGCCGCGTTGGCGCCGATACCGTGCGCGGCAAGGAAGGCGCAGACCCCGCATCGGTAGCCTTCGATGCGGTAGCAACCGGCGTGGAACAGCAAGTAGATGTGGTCTTGGTCGACACCGCAGGCCGCCTCCATACCTCCACGGACTTGATGGACCAGCTAGGCAAGGTCAAGCGCGTGGTAGAAAAGAAGACCGATGTGGACGAGGTCCTGCTGGTATTGGATGCCACGGTGGGGCAAAATGGCCTTACGCAGGCACGAATCTTCCGCGAGGTAGTAGATATCACCGGTGTGGTTCTCACCAAGCTGGACGGCACCGCCAAGGGCGGAATCGTCTTCCAGGTACAAGAAGAATTGGGTGTTCCAGTCAAGCTTGTGGGCTTGGGCGAAGGCGCCGATGATCTCGCACCATTCGAGGTTGAAGGCTTCGTCGACGCCCTGTTGGGTGAGAAGTAGTAGCTAACCTTGAAACTCCCCCCTGCATACCGGGTGCCACGTACGTGCGCCACGGTGTGCTGGGGGGCTTGTCGTTTTCATAGTCTCGGTGCAGCGTGCAGCAGTCTCGGGAATTCTTTTCGCTTTCATCTCTCCGTCTTTTCACAGACTATGCAAAAAGCGTATGCAATTGGCGCGGGAATAAGTCCTGCTGAGCGTCTGTGAATTCTCTGCTTGTGAGCGTAATTGTGGCGGTTGTGCTTGCCTTTTATGAAGCGTAGGGGAGTGCTGCAATGTGGTTTGACCTTGGCGGGAATGGTAGCCTGAAAGGGCTGTATTTAATGCGAGATTCGCATTAAACCTAGATCAAGGTTCGTGAGGCAAGTATTTCGTGACGCTACTTTATGCAGTCCTCCTCGCGGCGCTGGCAGTGATCTTGGCACCGGTAACCGTAAAGGTTATTGACCGAAAGGCAGGCTATCCACTAGCTGGCCTTTTTCTTATTGCAGCGGTCCTTATCGCCAAGGAATTTCCTGCCATTGCAGCCGGGGAGGAATTAAGTTTCCACGCCACTTGGGTGCGTGATTTCATCGCACCAGGCGTCGACGTAAGTTTTGCTCTCCGCGGGGACGCGTTGAGCATCTTCTTCGCTATGTTGGCGCTGGTCATTGGCGCCGTCGTTTTCACGTATTCGGCGGCCTATCTGCCCAAGAATGAGGGCAACACCAGCTTTTATACCTTGATGACAGCGTTCACGCTGTCCATCTTGTTGCTGGTTCTGGCCAACGACGTTGTGGTTTTGTTCCTTGCCTGGGAGCTAGTCTCCTTGGCTTCGTTTATGTTGATCGCTCGCTCCGGTTCCGGCGGCGAGGCTGGTTCGCAGCGGACACTGATCCTGACCTTCATTGGCGGATTGACCCTGCTGACCGGCTTGGGTATTGCCGCGACGGTGACCGGATCGACTACCGTTTCTGATATCTTGGCGTCCCCTGTATGGACGGAACGCCCAGGGATAACGGCAGCCGTAGCAGTGTTGATTGCGGTGTCCGCCTTTACTAAGGCGGCACAGTTCCCATTCCATTTCTGGTTGCCAGAGGCTATGGCCGCCGCCACCCCGGTATCGGCCTTCCTTCACGCAGCAGCAGTGGTCAAGGCCGGTGTGTACCTGCTTATTCGTTTTTCCACCATCTTCCACGATGTGGCGGTGTGGAATTGGTTGCTCATCGTCGTAGGCATGGGCACCGCGGTGATGTCCGCGGTATTTGCAGTGCAGAAGACGGATTTGAAGAAGCTTACGGCCTATTCCACCGTCTCCCATCTGGGTTGGATCGTTGCCACCATCGGTGTGGGCACCCCGTTCGCTATCGCCGCCGCGTTGGTCCATACTCTGGCCCACGCGCTGTTTAAGTCCTCGCTGTTTATGCTCATTGGCGTTATCGACCACGAGGCTGGGTCGCGCGATATTCGCCGCCTTGGACCACTGTGGAATAAGATGCCGTGGACTTTTGGTTCCGTAGTAATTGGTGCAGCCTCGATGGCTGCGGTGCCACCGCTTCTGGGCTTTGTGTCCAAGGAAGGAATGCTCACCGCGTTTGAGGACGCCCCGATTGGCGGCGCGGGCCAGGTAATCCTACTCATCGTTGCTGGTATCGGTGCCTTCTTTACCTTTACTTACTCCGCAAAGATTGTCTTCGGCGCCTTCTTCGATGGACCTCGCGACATGGGAGATGTCCATGAAGCCCCAGTGTCGCTGTGGCTGCCCGCAGCTTTGCCGGGCTTTATGTCTCTGCCGCTGGTATTTGTGCTCGGGCTCTTTGATGCCCCGATCGATGATGCAGTGGCTGCCGTGGGATTGGAGCATCATTCGCACCTTGCCCTCTGGCACGGGCTCAACGTTCCTTTCCTTATCTCGCTAGTAGTCCTCATCCTCGGTATTGCCGGTATCTTTGCCCGCAAGAAGATGTGGGCAAGCTTTGAAGCTCACGAGTTCATGCCGCGCAGCGGCAATGATTTGCTGTATTCCTTGATGAAGGGCTGCTCCCAGTTGGGGCGCGTTCTGGGCAAGATGTCCGACTCGCATAATCCATCCCGCCACATGCTGCCGATTGTCATTTTGATCATCGTGCTGGCTGCTACCACTCTCATCCGCGATGGCGTTGACGGGGTAGCACTGCAGCCACGGGTGGATGGTCTGGATAACCCATGGGACCTGCTGCCACTGGGCATCATCGCCCTAGCGATGTTTGGGCTGGTGCGCACCCAGAACCGCTTGACCGGTGCCATCATGATTGGCATTGCCGGCTCGGGCGTGACGCTGCAGATGTTCCTGCTAGGCGCACCTGACGTGGCCCTCACTCAGTTTATGGTGGAAGCCCTGTCTGTCATCGTCATGATGATGGTGCTGCGCTACCTGCCAGAAACCTTCCATCCGGTGAAGAACAAATCCCGCAAGACCGGCTCCATCGTCATTGCGGTCTTGGCCGGTGTGGCTGCGTTCCTGGGCGTGTGGGGACTCATGGGCCGCCACGAGCGCTCCGATTTGGCCATATGGTACCTGGACAATGCTCCGGATATCACCGGCGGCGACAATGTTGTCGCTACGATTATCGTGGAATTCCGTGCACTCGATACCTTGGGCGAGCTTTCCGTTCTGGGTATGGCTGCGGTGGTTATTGCAGCCATCACTACGACGTTGCCGCGATTCCCGTTCAAGTCGGGTACACGCCCAGCACCGTTTGGCCAGTCCCAGCTGAACTCCGTGCCATTGCGCAAGGGCGTGCACGTTGTCATCCCGCTGTTGGTCATTATGTCCGTCATCGTTTTCTTCCGCGGGCACAATGCCTCCGGCGGCGGCTTCCCCGCGGCGCTGATCATGGGTGCAGCAATCGGGCTTATCTATCTGTCCCGTGGCTCTGATGAAATTGTTTTCGGCCGCATGACTCCGATTCGCCTGACCGGTATCGGCATCATCACCGCCTTGATCGCCGGCTTTGTAGGCTACTTGCACCACGGCATTGGCAATGGTGGCTTCCTGGCTGCAATCCATGCCGAAGCCTTTGGCCAACACTGGACCACCTCTCTCATCTTCGACTTGGGCATCTACTTAGCGGTGCTGGGTATGTTGACTATGGCGATTAACGCATTGGGCGGCTACCTGCGCCCAGGAACGGAGCGTGAATTCTTGCCATGGGTTCATGATGATGATTCCGCGCTGCCGACGACTCCACGCATTTCGCTTGAAGACGTCGACGATCCGTACCCAGACCCGATCAACCCTTCGACCGATCCGTTGGCCTTGCTGACGCCTTCGGAAGCAAAGACGAAGAGGAAGAATAAGCGCTCCGCTGCTATCCGGGGAGGGGAGAAGTAATGATCCTTGCATTGACTATTGCTTTGCTCATCGGCAGTGCTGTCTATCTCATCCAGCAGCGCGGCCTGGTACGCATCGTGTTGGGCATGATGGCCTTTGGCCACGGTGCCAACCTGATGCTGCTGGCTACGGGCGTGTATTCCTACCGCGGAGAGTCCTTCCCATCCCAGGTTCCGCACGATCAGATGGCCGACCCGCTGCCGCAGGCCTTCGTGCTGACCGCCGTTGTTATTTCCATGGCAACCTCGACCATCTTGTTGACGATGGCGGCCATGGGCAAGAACGACGACACCGACGTGGTGGAGCCGGTTGATGACAACACCATCGACCATGCCTTTTCGACCTTGGGTCGAGACGCCCAAAATCGCCAAATTTTGGAAGAGTCCACCAATCAGCTGGACCGAATTGGTCAGGTGGACCACAACACTCCCGTTGCAGAACGCGGGGCAACTCAACAGAAGGAGGATGACAAATAATGGCTGATGCTGTAGCTCAACTCCTTCCGCTATTTCCAGCGGTCCCGCTGATTGCAGCGGCCTTCGCACTGCTGGCACCGTGGCGTGCGGTACGCGATTCCATCATGCTTATCATCCCGGGTGTTGGAATTTTCGCCGGCCTGGGCCTGCTCATCTACACCATGAACAATGGGGTAGTAGCCCACACCGTTGGCCTCTACCAAGGCAATGTGGGTATCCCGTTTGCGGCGGATGCCTTCTCCGCGTTGATGATCATTACTACGATGATCGTCGCTTTTGGTGCCAACTGGTTTGCCATTGTGGGCGGGGAGACAAAGTCTCGCTACTATCCTTCGCTCACCCTGATTTTGATCACCGGTGTGTGCGGTGCATTGCTCACCGCCGACCTCTTTAACTTCTTCGTCTTTATTGAGGTCATGCTTCTGCCGTCCTATGGCCTTATCACCATGTCTGGTACGTGGTCGCGCTTGGCAGCCGGCCGTGCCTTCGTCTTGGTTAACCTTTTCGCCTCCACCTTGTTGGTTGTTGGCGTAGGTTATATGTATTCGGTTACCGGTGCGGTCAACCTAGGCGCGCTGAAGGGCGCAGCGGCAGGCAATGGGCCGGTGACCGTGGCAGCAGGCTTGATCCTCATTGCGATTACCGCCAAGGCCGGCGTGTTCCCCGTGCAGTCGTGGCTGCCACGCACCTACCCGGGAACCTCCGCCGCGGTGATGGGCCTGTTTTCCGGCTTACACACCAAAGTGGCTGTCTACATGCTCTACCGCCTCTACGTGCAGCTATTCGATCTGGAACAGCGCTGGAATGTGATGATCATTGTCATCATGATTATCTCCATGATGATCGGTGCCTTCGGCGGCCTAGCGGAAAATTCCATCCGCCGCGTCCTCGGCTACCAGATGCTCAACGGCATGCCTTTCATTTTGGTCATGCTTGCGTTTACCTCTGATGACCCTCGTCGCGCCCTGGCAGCTGGCATCATGTACACGATTCACCACATGGTGACCGTTGGCTCGCTGATTTTGGCCTCTGGTGCCATTGAGGAGACCTACGGCACAGGCTTGCTCAGCAAGCTTTCCGGCCTTGCTCGCCGCGACCCCATCATCGCGTGGATTTTCGCTGCCGGTGCATTCTCCGTCGTGGGCTTCCCACCGTTCTCGGGCATGTGGGGCAAGCTGATGATTGTCTTCGAGATTGCCCGCGTGGGCGGTGCTTGGGCCTGGATTGCCATCGCGGCCATCATCATCGCTTCCTTCGCTGCCTTCTTGGCTATGCTGCGCGTGTGGCGCAAGGTCTTTTGGGGCAAGGGCCTGCCGGAGGACAAGGTCCCGGATGAATTGGTCATTCGCAAAAAGCTCATGGCCCCATCCGCGGCTCTCATCCTTGGTTCGCTGTGCATGTTCATTTTCTCCGGCATCGTCCTCGATGTTGTGGATGCCGCAGCGGAGCAGCTGCTGGACACTAACGCATATACTGAAACCGTCTTGGGCGACGAGCCGATTGCCGTTCCCAATATCGATGAAATCCAGGAGGGCCGTTAAATGAACGCAATTGTGTATGCATTGTGGCTCATCAAGGAGATTTTCGTCGCCGGCATTAGCTTGGCATTGGCGGCTTTCAAACCCGATACCGAATACAACCCGGTTATCATTCGCTACCCACTGCGCGTGACTAGCGCCTGGGAGATCTTCTGGTTTACGTCTTCCATTACCGCAACCCCGGGCACGCTCTCGCTCGGTTTGCGCGAACCGCCCCGCAAGGGGCTGCCGCGCATCGTGCTGGTACAGGCCGTCCAAGGATCCGATCCAGCGGGAATCGTCGCTGATCTGGCTGATATGGAACAGCGCCTCGCCCCGCGGGTTAAGGACATCGACTACGGCGTCCCGGGTCAAGGGGAGACTACAGAATTGGATGAGGCGTTCTACGAGTACCCGCTCGAGTCCGTGGGACGCTATATGCGCTCGCCTGACTTGGCACGGGCGGAGGACACTCCGCTTTCAGAAAGCGAAGCGGACGTCGAAAAGCCAAAGCGCCGCGCCCGCAACGTACAACGCAGAAAGGAGACCGAGCGATGATTGACTTTGCCACATTGTCCCCGTTCGGCTGGGTCGTATTTGTATGCGTATTCATCATGGGCATCGCCACGTGGTGCGGCGTGCTGCTGGGGCTTCGTACGCGCGATGAGCTCACCCGCGCCATTACGTCGGACATCGTTTTTTACGGCATGATCTGCATGTATTTAGCCTGGTCGATGACCAATAATGCCCCGATGGCGTATTACATTGCACTCCTCGCAGCCATTGCGGCAGGTGTGCTACCGACGCTATCGATGGCCCGCATTATTTCGAAGGGCAGGCGATAAACCATGGCCATTTCTGAAATTATCGCTTCGGTCCTGCTTATCATCGCTACCCTCTTGGTGGTCGCAACGGTGGTGTCTTTGTGGCGAGCGCCCGATGCCTTGACCCGTGCCAACCTGCTAGGCCCCACTGTGGGACTTGCGGTACCGCTGATCATCGTGGCTAAGCTAGTAGTGGACTTTGGCCGTGATGGCTTTTCGCTGTGGCTGCTCATCCAGGCACTGATCGCCTGCTTCGGTGTATGGATCATCGGCTCAGTAGGTTCCTTTTATCTGGGCCGTTCCATCTATGGCGTAACCGTCACCGACGTCAAGCACGCCAAGCACAACAATAAAGAAGTTCAGACCGTGCAAGCAGAGGAAGACGATATCTAGTCTTTTCCAGCTCCTTCTGGCGGCGAGCCTTTTCTGCTCCTGCGCGTAGCTGCGGGGGAGGAGAGGAGCTCGTCGCTTTTCGGTTGCACAGTGGGTCTTCTGAACCCACCAGCGCCCTAGATTCGCAATGTGGAAAAAGTTGCACAGCAATTGCCGTGCTCGGGCTAGAATGGGTGCACATTATTCGGTGCCTCTAGACCCGCCCCGAAGAGATAGCAAGGAGTAACAATGAAACTCATCACGGCCATCGTTAAGCCCTTCACCCTGCCGGAAATCCGCCAGGCTTTGGAGCAGCAGGAAGTTCGCGGCCTCACTGTTACAGAAAGCCAGGGCTTCGGGCAGCAACGTGGGCACAGCGAGGTATACCGAGGGGCAGAATACGCCACTGACTTTGTGCCTAAGGTCAAGCTGGAAGTTGTTGCGGCGGATGACCACGTCGAAGACATCATTAACGCCATTGTGGATGCTGCCTACACGGGCAAGATCGGCGACGGCAAGCTGTGGGTAACACCAGTTGAAGATGCTATTCGCGTGCGCACTGGCGAGCGCGGCGAGGCGGCACTCTAAGCCCGCATGCATACCGCCGCACAGATTCGCGCCGAGGCCCATGCCTCGGCGCTTCGTGTATTGCGCAGTCTCGAGCTTCCACCTGGAACCGCGCTCGCTGCCACCGGATCCTTTGCGCGCAATGAGATGACCCCGCACTCGGATATTGATGTCATCCTCATCTATCCGGAAGGTCACGAGCCAGATCCGGCCCTGGTGGAGCAGCTGTGGTACCCCGTGTGGGATGCCAAGTACCGCCTGGATTATGCCCTGCGCACCCCACAAGAGTGCGGGGCGATTGCTGCCGAAGATGCCTCGGCCGGCTTTGCCCAGTTGGATTTGGCCTTTGTAGCAGGGCGCAAGGTTCTGGTGGATGAGGCGCGGGCGCAATTGCTCGCGGCGTGGCGGCGCCAGCTGCAACGCGGCTTTGATGATTTCTTGGATACCGCGATTACTCGGTGGAAGCGCTCGGGCGCGGTGGCAGCGATGACGAACCCAGACCTGAAGAACGGGCGCGGAGGACTGCGCGATATTCAGCTCTTGCGCGCGATGGCTTTGGGCAACCTGTGCGACTTTCCAGATTTAGACATTGAGCAGCGGCTGCTTCTCGACGCCCGCACGCTCCTGCACGTCACAGCTCGGCGCCACCGGGATATCTTGGATCCCGAGTTCGCCGCGGATGTCGCTGCGGATCTGGGGTTTGAAAGCCGTTATGCCCTGACAGCAGCTTTGGTCAGCGCTGCGGCCACGGTCAATAAGGCGGTGGAGCGCGGCCTTGCTACCGCCCGTGGGGTGCTAGGCCGTAATGCTTCAGTGACCGGCCGGGGCCGGCGCCGTCCGCTCGATGTGGACGTGGTGTCCGAGGGCGGCAACATTTTCCTTTCGCGCAATCCAAATGTGGAAGACCCGTGGCTGCTCACCCGCGTGGCAGCTGCCGCGGCGCGCACGGGATATATCATCGCCGAGACCACCTGGCACCAGCTCCAAGACTTGCCTGAGCTGCCGCCACGCTGGCCGCGGGCAGCGGTGGATGACTTCTTCGCTATTTTGTCCTCCCCGCGATGCACGCCGCGCGTCATACAGGACTTGGACCGCTATGGCCTGTGGGAACGTTTAGTCCCAGAATGGGGGCATGTGCGCGGCTTGTTGCCCCGCGAGCGCAGCCACGTCAATGCAGTGGACCATCATCTCATCGCAACGGTAACGCGGTGCGCGCAGATGCGTACGTCAGTGGCTCGTCCGGACTTATTGCTGTTGGCCGCGCTTTACCATGACATAGGCAAGGGCTACGGGCGCCCCCACGCCCAAGTCGGTGCGGAGATGATTACCCGCCAGGCAGCCCGTATGCGGCTGAGCGTCGCCGATAGGTCGCGCGCCCAAACCCTGGTGGCAGAACATACCACCTTGGCGCGGTTAGCAGCGACGATGGACCCAGCTTCCGATGCCGCTCGCGACGCCCTCTTGGCTGCCGCGCATTATGATCAGCTGACTATATCCCTGTTAGCGGTGTTGGCTGAGGCGGATGCCCAATCGACTGGGCCGGGCGTGTGGACACCGCGGGTGGAGCAAGCACAGAAGCTGATCGTCGCGCGGGCACTTGAGGCGCTCAAACCACGTGTTCTCGACCGCCCTGCTGTGCATGTACCGCTATCTAGCGAAGGCGTTGCGCTCAAAGTGGATTGGGAAGACCAAGAAGTTAGTGTGTCGTGGTGTGGTTCCTCGCAAGAAGAGTTAAAGCGCATCTTTGCCTTGTTATCGGCTCTGGGGTGGACCATCGTGCGGGCGAATATCGTTCGCGAGGAGGACGGTGCCTATAAGGCGGAGTTTTTCATCCGCACGGTGCAGCAGACCCTAAAGGAAGCAGCGCAGGAGATAAGGTTTATCCAGTCCTATAACTCACGAACTTATACGGAGCTGCCGGCCATTACTGGAGAGGTGACCACTGCGGCATTCGATGTGGGTGGCATTTTGGTCATCCGGACGGTCGAGCGCATCGGCGCTTTAGGGCACTTGGTTGAGGCATTGCCGGACTTTGTGTGGCTGCGCCATGAGATTTTGGGCGCGACGATGATTGTCAATGTGTACCTCGCCGGGCAGGTTTCTCGCGCTACCGTGGTGGGGAATGTGACCAGGGCCCTGGCTAGGGACTAAGATTGAATAGTTGAACTTTAGATCGATCTAAATTAAGGGAGCGCATCCGTAGTGTTTGACTCACTATCAGACCGCCTACAGTCAGCCCTGGCGGGCCTGCGCGGTAAGGGCAAACTGACCGAGGCTGATATCAATGCCACTGCCCGCGAGATCCGCCTCGCGCTGCTGGAAGCCGACGTGTCTTTGACCGTCGTCCGTGGCTTTATCAAGCGCATCAAGGAACGCGCCCGCGGCGCGGAAGTTTCTGAGGCGCTCAACCCAGCCCAGCAGGTAGTCAAGATCGTCAATGAGGAGCTCATTGAGATCCTTGGTGGCGAAACTCGCCGCCTGAACTTGGCTAAGAACCCGCCGACTGTGATCATGCTCGCCGGCCTGCAGGGTGCTGGTAAAACCACCTTGGCCGGTAAGTTGGCCAAGCACCTAGCTAAGCAGGGCCATACCCCGATGCTGGTGGCCTGTGACTTGCAGCGCCCAGGTGCAGTGCAGCAGCTGCAAATCGTCGGCGAGCGCGCTGAGGTGCCGACCTTTGCGCCGGATCCGGGAACCTCCCTGGACTCCAACGAGCATGAAATGGGTACCTCGCACGGGGACCCAGTGGACGTCGCCAAGCAGGGCATTGCTGAGGCCAAGCAGAAGCAGCACGATGTGGTCATCATCGATACCGCTGGCCGCTTGGGCATCGATGAGACCCTGATGACACAGGCACGCAATATCCGCGATGCCGTCAACCCGGACGAAGTCCTTTTTGTCATCGACTCCATGATCGGCCAGGACGCCGTGCAGACGGCCGAGGCCTTCCGCGATGGCGTGGACTTTACCGGCGTCGTTCTCACCAAGCTGGATGGTGACGCCCGTGGTGGTGCGGCCTTGTCTATCCGTGAGGTCACCGGCAAGCCCATCATGTACGCCTCTACCGGTGAGAAGCTCGATGATTTCGATGTCTTCCACCCAGAGCGCATGTCCAGCCGTATTCTGGGCATGGGTGATTTGCTCTCCCTTATCGAGCAGGCTGAAGCAACCCTAGACCACCAGAAGGCCGAAAAGGCAGCCTCTAAGCTGGGCTCTGGCGAGCTGACGCTCAATGACTTCCTTGAGCAGATGCTGATGATCCGCAAGATGGGCCCCATCGGCAACTTGCTGAAGATGATGCCCGGCGGCAAGCAGATGAATGAAATGGCCGCCATGGTGGATGAAAAGCAGCTGGACCGCATCCAGGCGATCATTCGCGGTATGACGCCGCAGGAGCGTGAGGATCCGAAGATTCTCAATGCATCGCGCCGCAAGCGCATTGCTAATGGTTCTGGTGTAAGCGTTTCCGAGGTCAACCAGCTCATTGAGCGCTTCAACCAGGCTAAGAAGATGATGTCCAAGATGGCCGGCCAATTCGGCATGGGCGGCATGGGCGGTCGCTCCGCTACCAAGAAGAAGCCCAAGGGTCGCAAGGGCAAAAACGGAAAGCGCAAGAAGGGCAAAGGCGGCGGTGGCAACCGCGGCCCGAAGATGCCAGGCGGTATGCCGGGCATGGGCGGAATGCCAGGAATGCCCGGTGGTGGCGGCATGCCGTCCATGGAGGAGCTGCAAAAGCTCCAGCAGCAAATGGGCGGCGGCGGTGGCATGCCAGGTATGCCCGGCATGCCAAAGATGCCGAAGGGAATGGAAAATATCGACCTCGACAACCTGGACTTTGGCAAGGGCAAGAAGTAGTGTTCCCCAGCCTTAAGACATAAAGAAGGAGGCTTCCGCGTTGCTGCGGGAGCCTCCTTTTTGTGCGGCTTGTCGACGCCGCCCTAAGCCCAAGCGCGCCTTTGCACGAAGCGCCTTCGCTCTCGGGGCTCGTGCACGACCGAGCTATGGCCTAGACGGCATCGTCTTGTGCGGCGTTGGGGTAGGGGACTGGGTTGGCATGTTGCTTGCTGGCGTTGGTAGGTGCTGCGGGCGCTTGCTCCACGGCTCCTGCAGCCTGCTCCGGTGGGACGTCCGGGGCTTCCTGCTGGACTTTTTCCCCGTCGAGGAAGGGCTTGAGGGCCTCGCGGATCATTGGCATTGCAGATTCCGCAAAAGCATTCGTGATGTGGTGCATGTCGCGGTAGACCATCGTATTGCCGATGATGACTGGGCAGTCACCATTGGCATCGCAGAACCACGGAGCGGTATCAATCGAGAGCATATTCTGGTACTTCGACAGCACGACCGCACCGGGGTCAAAAGGCTGGTAGACCTGCTCAAAGCGCATGCCGCAGCCATAAGCATCTTCGGAAGCGACGTAGCATTCATCAAACTCGCGTGGGCGGCCTTCTTCATCGAATCCCCACGGGTTATCGCGGAAGCCCAAGAAAGGAATATCGCGGTCGGCCAATTCATCCCAGAACGCCTGGTAGCCGGCGGGCACGGCATCAGGGCCGGTGCCATATTCATTTTGCGGGCGAGTGGTATTCGAGATGACCAAGGCCGGGTTTGCCTCTTCGATGCGATCCATGACCAGCTTGCCCCACTCGGCACACTCTGGGGTCACGGTGACATCGTCACCCAATTCAATCGGGCAGCCCTGGCGCAGCAGCGGTACCAGCTTAAAGCCCATTTCCTTGCCTAAGCGGTCCAGCGGGGCAGAATACTGCTCCGCGTGGGAACCGCCTACCAAATAGACTTCCTTCTCTGCGTTGGGATCACCGAAAATGCAGGGGGTCTTTCCGTCCTTGCGGGTTTCGAAGAAGAAGTCAGCGGGCTGGCTATCCGGCACGAAGCACCAGTTTGTCGCTACTGGTGGCTGGATTCCGCCGGCCAGAATTGGATCAGGCTTGACCTCCACGTTATCCGGCGGGGTGATGTCGTTGATGAACGTCGTTGCGCCGGGGTAGAGGGCAGGGTCCAAAAGCTCCGCATCAGCATCATCAAGGGTGCGCATCCACAGTGGCTGGACAGCCAAGAGACCGACAACGGCCGCGGCGACTACAACGCCGCCCACACCGCGGGCGGCACCGGCTGGTTTCTGCAAGGTCGAGAGACCCTTGCGTACCGGCAAATCCTCGGCCGTGGGGCGCTTGCGATGCTGCCGCAGGGGCTTTTCCAAAAAGCGGTGCGTGAGGTCCGCCAACACTAGCGAAATGACGATAATGATGACGCCCAACCACCACGACGGGGTCTCTTGACCCAGGTAGGAGGTGGACAAAATGAGCAATGGCCAGTGCCACAAGTAGAGCGGGTAGGCTACATCTCCCAGCCAGCGCGCCTGCTTGGAGGCCATGGCCTTGGAAATCTTGCCACCGCCGCCCAAGATAATGAGCACGGCGCCGCCTAGTGGCAAGAGGGAAAGCGGGCCAGGATACGCAGTGGTATCCGCGATGATGGCACCAGTAAAGATGAGCATTAGAAGGCCCAGGCCGGTAAAGAGGTCATAGAGGCGGGCTGGAATCTTCCAGGAGGAACCGTAGATGGCCAAGACCGCGCCCAAGGTCAACTCCCAAGCGCGTGACCAGGTGGAATAGTAGTTCTCCGGAGTTCCGTAGAGGCCGTGGCGCGAAGCATAGGCGAAGGAGGCGATGGTGACCACGATGAGGATCGGGCCAGCAATCTGGTTGACCGTGGGGAAGCTGCGCTTGCCCAAAGGCTGCTGCTTCGGCCGGAACTTCATGATGGCAGCCAAGATGAGCGCGAAGGCAATGCCCATGATGTAGAACTGGCCCTGCACGGCCATGGACCACATGTGCTGCAGCGGTGAGGTATCAGCCGCGGCCGCCGTGTAGTCGGCGTTTTGTTTCGCTAGCTCCCAGTTCTGGTAGTACAGCATGGTGGCTGTGATCTGTTGGGTGAGCTCGGTGCGCATGAGCTGCGGGGTGAAAATGCGCACTAGAATGTAGGTCACGCCGATGACCAAAACCAAGCTTGGTACCAGGCGCCGCAAGGTGCGCCAGACGGGCCACCATGGGTTTAGTGAGGCGTTTGGCTTGCTGGCGTAGCGCAGTTGGGAGCCCAAGAAAAAGTAGCCGGATAGCAGCAAGAATACGTCGACGCCGCCGGAAACGCGTCCGACAAAAACGTGGTAGATAACTACTAGGCCAATGGCAATACCGCGCAGACCATCAAGGTCATAGCGGTACCGGAAATTTCGCGGTGATTCTTTAGTCATAAACTGTCTTTTCGTGCGCCTTTGCCTGGATGGTGGGGCGGAAGGCGCGCCATACATATGAAACGAAATGTCTATATTCGGCCCTTAAGGGTACTCTGCTTCAGTATCGCAGGCATAACGAACCTGCGTGCGTGGCGTAGTAATTTTTGAAAATGCAGCTACTCGCGCTAAAATATTCCAGGTTGTCTGCTCGGATTTCTGGGCTAGATAAACTGAAGAACGTAATATTCTGCGTAGCACCGTTTCCGTCCACGGTCGGCCGGTATGTCACGCGCAGATAAAATCCAAGGGTTGAACCGGCGCACAATCTCGTGCGTGTCTGTACTGCCCAGTGACTAGTAAAGGAGCCAACATGGCTGTCAAGATCAAGCTGCAGCGCCTGGGCAAGGTCCGCGCTGCTGAGTACCGCGTTGTTATTGCTGATGCCCGCACCCGTCGTAACGGCAAGGTCATCGAGAACATCGGTATCTACCACCCGAAGGAAGAGCCTTCCCTCATCCAGATCGATTCCGAGCGTGCACAGCACTGGCTATCCGTTGGCGCACAGCCAACCGAGCCGGTTCTCGCTCTGCTGAAGGTCACCGGTGACTGGCAGAAGCACAAGGGTCTGCCGGGCGCAGAGGGCACCCTGAAGGTTGCTGAGGAGAAGAAGTCCAAGCTGGAGATCTTCAACGAGGCACTGGCTGAGGCTAACAATGGCCCGACTATCGAGGCCATCACTGAAAAGAAGAAGAAGGCCAAGGAAGAGGCTGAGAAGAAGGCTGCTGAGGAAGCTGCTGCTGCAGAGGCTGCCGCTGCTGCCGCCGGCGAAGCTGACGCTGAGGCCGAGGAGAAGGCTGAGGAAGCTTCCGAGGAGTCCGCAGAGTAATCTGCCTCCCTTGCTAAGAGCATAGCGCTTTAGCCTCGGGCCCCGCCGCTACGATGACTGATCGTAGTAGCGGGGCCTTTATAGTTGGGGGAAGAACGCCGGCACACGATAGCGACGCGCTAGGAAGCTTGCGGCATCCATGTCGGGGATATGCCAGTTCGCCCTTAGTTCTGTGGCTTGTAGTTGGAGTAGCGGCTGTGGACGTTAGAGGGATCCTTAAAGTCCATGCCGCGCAGAGCGCCTGTAACAACCGGTGTGAAAAGCTCGAGGATCTGCTCGCGTGGAAGCCGGGACATAGGGCCGTTGATGGCAAGTACGGTAAAACCGTGAATGGCCGACCAGGCCAGCAGAGCATTCTGCATGAAATATGTAGCGTCAGTGGTATTGTCCAACGCTTCCGCGTGGCGGGACAACAGGGCGAAGAAATCGCGAATCTGCTGTAGGTGATCCATCTTCGGATCATCTTCCGTATTGGGATCTACACCAAGCATGAAACGCAGCGCCTTCCACTCCAGCATGCAGCGGAAGAAATTGGTCTCATCCAAGGCAAACTCGAGGTAAGCGTAACCAATCTGCATCAGGTGCTCTGGAAAATCTAGGCCCTCTGCAGTCTCGGTAGTCTCGTGTAAACGCCGGACCAACTCATCGGTGGCAAGCTCAGCGACCTTATCGTGCAGTTCTTCTTGGTCCTTGAAGTGGCGGTATGCGGAGGTAGGGGACACTCCTGCTTCGCGGGTTACCGCACGAACGGTAATTGCGTCGGGGCCGCTTCTTTTGCCTAGTTGAACAGCGATACGGAGCAGCTCATCGTGGAGGTTTCCATGATGGTAGGGCTTATTGTGCGTTTCCATAAAACTCATTTTATCAACAAAACCTATGTACGTATAAATTAATTAGTCAGCATGGTGAGCAGCAAAATTGCGGGGGTAGAAGGGTCGCCGCTCTCGCTTGTAGCCTCGACTTTATGTACCTCATATGCAGGAAGGTGCACGATAGAGCCGGGGGTAAGCGTGATGGTTTCACTGCCGTAGCTGAAGTCAAGCTCACCGCGCAGCGCCTGCACGGTGATCGGATGTGCGGCCTTGTGATCGGGCAGGGACTGTCCTGTTGCAAAGCTAAAGAGAATGAGGTTGGCACCATCGGCGCTTAAGATGCGCTGGACGCCTGGGCGCGGGCGTTGCGGATCGGTATCTGGTGCGATGTCGAGCAGGTTGAGCGTGGTCATGGCAGAGGTGTCGCTGGAATGAGAAGCCGCGCCAAAGGATTCCGGGGAGTTGGTAGGTAGGTTGCTCATGGGCCCACTTTAACGACAATGACACTCAAATTCTGGGTTTGCTTTCCAAAGCGCCAAAATTTATGACTGACAAGGGCAAAGAGGTCTGTGTTGTAGACTTTCCGCTATGGAATTGATGATTGGTCGCGTGATTAAATCGCACGGCGTGAAAGGTGAAGTCGTAGTGGAGGCCACTACGGATGAACCGGAGGTGCGCTTTGCAGTAGGGGAAGTTCTTCAGGGCACGCAGGGCAAGAAGGGGCACACACTAACTATCAAGGCGGTCCGGAGCCATAAGGGAAGGCTGCTCGTTACCTTTGAAGAGATCAAAGACCGAACAGTGGCGGATAGTCTACGTGGTACCAAGTTCTTTGCCGCGCCGCTCGACAGTGATGATGATGGCTTTTATGACCACGAGCTGGAAGGGCTTCGCGTACTTCTGGCGGGCGAGGAGATCGGTGAGGTCACATCGGTCATCCACGGCGGAAGTCAAGATTTGTTGGAGGTAAAACTCTACAACAGCAAGGAGGCGCTCATTCCCTTCGTGCATGCCATTGTTCCTGAGGTGAACCTAGAGGCTGGAACGTGCACCATCGATCCGCCGGAAGGACTGCTTGATCTATGAGGCTTGACGTCATCACCATCTTTCCGGAGTACCTGGACCCGTTGCGGCATGCGCTTCTGGGAAAGGCCATTGAACAAGGTCGCCTTGAAGTAGGTGTGCACGATCTGCGGCAGTGGGCTACGGATGCGCATAAGTCTGTCGATGACTCGCCGTTCGGTGGTGGTCCCGGCATGGTTATGAAGCCAGAAGTTTGGGGGCCGGCGCTCGATAGCGTTGCTGCGCGGGAAAGTGCGCCCAATCTAGAGTCTGCGCTGCCACATTTGAACCGTCCGCGCCACGATGAATTAGAAGGGGTAGAGGCACAAGCCTATGCGGTTGATGCCACGGCCGATGAGGATAGCGACCTCCCATTGCTTATCGTGCCGACGCCAACGGGAAAACCGTTTAGCCAAGCAGATGCGCGGGCGTGGTCCAATGAGGAGCATATTGTTTTTGCCTGCGGGCGTTATGAGGGCATCGATCAGCGCGTGGTGGATGACGCCGCTCGGCGTTACCGCGTGCGCGAAGTTTCCATCGGCGATTATGTGTTGATCGGTGGGGAAGTGGCAACGTTGGTGATTGCTGAGGCTGTGGTGCGCCTCATCCCCGGGGTGCTGGGAAATAAGCGCTCTCATGAGGAAGATTCTTTTTCTGATGGTCTCTTAGAAGGCCCGAGCTATACTAAGCCGCGAGAGTGGCGTGGCCTAGCCGTGCCGGACGTGCTCACCTCGGGAAACCACGGTTTGGTAGACAAATGGCGGAGGGAACAGGCATTGCTGCGCACGTGGCAACGCCGTCCCGAACTTTTGGAGGCGGCTGAGCTCGATAAGGACGACAAGGCCTTCATCGCGCAGTTGGAACAAGAAGCCAACACCCAGGGTGAAGGCTAATGGAGGTAAGCGCTGACCTCTCGATACTCCTAGTAACCCAGGAGTGGGAGAAAAGCCTCGAAGCATTACCGGAGGCGATGCGTGTCCGGGGTTTTGAGCCGCTTAGTATTTTCACTCTCCAGGTAGCGGAGGAATGCACTGAAAGCAGCCCGCTAGCGCAGGAATACCGCTTCAGATTTGGCCAGTGGCCACAAGGAATACCGGTGTGGCGGCTCATCGTAAACGGAAAGACCACGCAGCCCCTGGCCACGGTGGCTTCCTTAGTAGCAGACTGCTTGCCGCCGGCAGCCTCGTGGGTGGGCAGTGCGGAAATCGGTTTTACAGAGATGGGGCTTGGCGCCCCAGCGGTGTGGCGGGCCGAATCTGGGTTATAAGCGCAATCTGGAAAACTCTTTAGCGCTTTTTCCTGCCTAAACTGCAGCGCATATGCCTTCTAGGGTTATAGTAAAGGGGACATTCCCTTCAGATTCCTATTCCCAAGGTGGTCCCTTAACCATGACGGCTCCCAATGGCAATAACTACGGTGGATATAGCCAACAACCGCCCCAGTACAATCAGCAGTATTATTCCCAGCCGCAGCGAAGCGGTGGCGTAGGTGGCGCCACGATCGCCGCGATTATCGCAGCCATTGTGGCGGTTATCGCGGTGGCTGCCATGGTCATCATGTTCGTGACCACTAACAAGGATGATGCATCGACTAGCGCGGCTGCCGATAGTCAATTCCAACAGGCGGATGCGAATAGTGGCTCCGGCTCCTCCAAGGACGATGCAGACGATGAGGATGAAGATTCCAGCCCGGTCACGGTCACCAAGACCAAGGATGCTCCAGCTCCAGCGCCGGCACAGGCAGCGTCTTCTGGCAGCAGCAATGGGCACTCTTGGAGTGACTTCACTAGCTACTATGCGGCTACCAGCAAAACCTCCAGTGGGTTTGCCAACAACGTCTATACCGCGTTTATGAATAACTGGGTCGCTGGCGGCGGAACCGGCGCTACCTTGAGTGTCTACTCGCCGGCAACAGGTGGTACCTACACCATGTACTGCTCCGGTAGCTCTTCGCGCGTTTCCTGCTCCGGCGGCGATAACGCCCGCGTGGTTATCTACTAAGAACGCACTACGGCAACCTCCTTTCCTTACTGGGGAAAGGAGGTTTTGTGCGTATTGGGGGCGTCGGCAAGCGAAGGCAGTAAAGGGGCCGTGCGGTAAATTGGGTGGGTCTAATCCCAAACCTCGAGAAAGAGTGAGGAGACCACGTGAATATTGCGGCCACTATCGCCGCCGAGCTCAACGTCAAGGAATCGCAGGTTTCTACCGCGTTGCAGCTGCTTGCGGAGGGCAATACAGTGCCCTTTATCGCCCGCTACCGCAAGGAGGCCACCGGTGGGCTGGATGACTCCCAGCTGCGCACCATTGAAGAGCGCGCGAATTATTTAAAAGAACTACAGGAGCGCAAGGAGACCATCCTTGCGGCGATTGAAGAGCAGGGCAAGCTTAGCGACACCCTCAAGGAACAAATCCTTGCCTGCGAATCCAAGGCGCGCCTAGAAGATTTGTATCTGCCGTATAAAAAGCGCCGCAAAACGAAGGCCGATATTGCCCGCGAAGCCGGCCTTGAGGAACTGACCGATAAGCTCATTGCGGATCCCAACACCGCTCCAGAAGAGTTGGCACAGGCCTTTACCACCGAGGGCTTTGAGGACACCAAGAAGGCCCTCGACGGCGCCCGCGCCATTTTGGTGGACCGCTTCGCGCTCGACGCGGATCTGGTGGGTGAAGTGCGCGAGCGTATGTTCACTGAGGGCTCCATGGGCGCGCGCGTTGTTGAGGGCAAGGAAGCCGAAGGCGCGAAGTTTAAGGACTACTTTGATTTCAACGAGCCCTTCCACAAGCTGCCTTCGCACCGCATTTTGGCGCTGCTGCGTGGCGAGAATGAGGGCGTGCTGCAGTTGCAGCTAGATGCCGGCGATGACGCCGATTACGAGGATGTAATCGCCTCCCGCTTCGAGCTGGATCGCTCCTCCAAGTGGCTCGCCAACGCCGTCCATTGGGGATGGCGCACCAAGCTCTATATTTCCTCTAGCCTGGACGTTCGCATGCGGCTCAAAGAGATTGCGGAGGAAGGCGCGCTGCAGATCTTTGCGACCAATTTGCGCGATGTGCTGCTCGCGGCACCTGCTGGCCAGCGTGCCACCATCGGCTTGGATCCGGGTTACCGCAATGGTGTGAAGTGCGCGGTAGTGGACAAGACCGGCAAGGTGCTCGATACCGCCATTGTCTACCCACATCAGCCGCAGAACCAGTGGAGCCAAGCAGTTCAGACGCTGTCGACCCTGTGCGCCAAGCATTCTGTAGACCTTATGGCCATCGGCAACGGCACTGCCTCCCGCGAGACCGAGAAGCTTGCCCAGGAAATTGCGGACCTCATCAAGCAAGCCGGCGGTCGGCGACCCACTCCTGTAGTGGTATCGGAGTCCGGCGCTTCGGTTTACTCAGCCTCGCCGCTTGCGGCGGAGGAATTCCCCGACATGGATGTCTCATTGCGCGGCGCGGTCTCCATCGCACGCCGCTTGCAAGATCCTTTGGCTGAGTTGGTCAAGATTGATCCGAAGGCCATTGGTGTGGGGCAGTACCAGCATGACGTTAATCAGACGGCGCTCGCCCGCACCCTTGATGGCGTCGTGGAAAGTGCGGTAAACGGCGTGGGCGTTGATCTCAATACCGCTTCCGTCCCGCTGCTTGAGCGCGTAGCTGGTGTCAATTCCACCATCGCCACCAATATTGTGGCCTACCGCAATGAACACGGTTCTTTTACTTCCCGCAAGGAACTGAAGAAGGTACCGCGTCTTGGGCCTAAGGCCTTTGAGCAATCTGCAGGCTTCCTCCGCATCAACGGCGGTACCGATCCGCTGGATTCCTCTGCCGTACACCCCGAGGCATATCCTGTCGTCTCCCGCATCGCGGAGAAGACGGGCCTGGGTATTTCTGAACTTATTGGCAATACCCGCGTACTTAGCACGCTGGCGCCAGCAGACTTTGCAGACGAGACTTTCGGCATTCCTACGGTGACCGATATCATCGCCGAGCTGGATAAACCCGGACGCGACCCGCGCCCTGAGTTCAAGACCGCCACCTTTAAAGAGGGCGTACATAAGGTTTCCGATCTCACCCCGGGCATGATTCTTGAGGGCACGGTGACCAACGTGGCGGCATTCGGCGCCTTCGTGGATGTCGGAGTCCATCAGGATGGTCTCGTCCACGTTTCTGCCATGAGCCACAAGTTTGTCTCCGATCCGCACGAGGTCGTGCGCTCTGGCCAGGTGGTCAAGGTGAAGGTCATGGAGGTTGATGTGGAGCGCCAGCGCATCGGTCTCTCACTCCGTTTGGATGATGAACCGGGGAAGCCGGCTCCCAAGCGCCGCGGTGATTCCCCACGCGGTTCCGCCAAGTCCGGCGGCAGGGGAGAAGGAAAACGCTCTGGCTACAAGTCCGGGCGCGGATCCCGGGGTGGCTCGCGCGGCCGCACGGGTGGGGCAGGCAGCACCGGCGGCGGTGGAGCCATGGCCGATGCCCTGAAGAAAGCAGGATTCTAACCGCTTTCAACTGCCGTTGGGAAGCCCTGATTCGCCCAGCTGTGTAGCTCCCATCGCCGTGGGCGATGGGAGTTTTTCCTGTTCGGACGCAAGTTTTGGATGGATTGGTGTCTAATATGCGCGGATATCAACCCAAAATGGTAAGTTTGGCAAAACTAAGTATTTGCTGGTTCGAGTCACTGTTTAGTGCAAGGAGAAAGAAATGAGCAACGGGGCTAAAAGGGGTTACAGCAGGGGAGTATTGGGTTGGCACCGCCTACTCGATTGGCGGCCCCGCAGCGTGTTGGCCCGAGTATGCATAGTGTTCTTCTTGGTTGCGCCCATCATTATTGCCGGGACCATGATGTGGGCGATGTGGGACCCTTCCAAGTACATGCGCAAGATCGACTTGGCGGTGGTCAATGAGGACGTGGGCGTAGATAAGCAGGACACGTACACCAACTACGGTGAACAGGTGGTAGAAGGATTGCTAGATACCAACTACCTCAATTTCACAGAGGTGGAAAAGCCTGAGGGTGATGAAGGCCTAATCAAGGGCAAGTATTTGATGGTGGTGACCATCCCCAAAGATTTTTCCCAGCGGGCGGTGACCATCATCAGTGACGATCCCGTCAAGCCTGAAATCCATTTTGCTAGTAATGACTATTACGGGTCCAATGGCTCCGTCATTTCCTCGAGTCTGATTCCCCAGGTGCAAACCAGTGTGGAAAACGCGATTTCGAAGAAATACGCTGACCAGGTAATTGAGGGGCTCAACAAACTAAGTGACGGCCTAGGCAATGCCGCCGACGGCGCTGGGCGTCTTGATCAGGGCGCTGGGAAGCTTCAGGAGGGTGGTAGCCGTGCTGTCGCTGGAATCAGGGAATTGGGAGCTGGTGCCGGAAAGATTAATGACGGAACCTCGTCTTTGGTCGATGGAACCGCTCGTCTCAATGAAGGGGTTGGGCGCCTCGATGAGGGTGCGGTCCAGCTCGATGAAGGTGCGGCTCAGCTTGCCACAGGGTCCGATAAACTGCTTTCTGGAACTGGCCGTCTTGCTGACGGCGCCGGTCAGATCGATGGCGGAGTCAATCAGCTCACGGGAATGCTTATTCCAGTGCTTAAGCAGGCCCAGATTGTGGTCCCAGCACTGTCGCAGCTGGTAGGCGCATTGCGCAATTTAGGTATGGAGCAGCAGGCAGAGCAACTCAATTCGCTCGTATCCAAGCTTGACCCTGAAGCGAGCGGAAACATGGTGGACAAACTCGAGCAGCTTTCGGAGGGGACTGGTCAGCTACATTACAACCTTTCAGATCCCAACTCGGAGTATCTGGGGGGAATGAATAAGCTCAATGTTGGTGCCCATCGTCTTTCGGATGGAACCAAGCAGCTTCGTGGAGGCGTGGGAGAGCTAAGCGATGGAGCCTCGCAGCTGCACGATGGTGCCACCCGCCTTCATGCAGGTACCGGTACTCTTAAAGAAGGAACCGATCGGTTAGCGGCCGGAGGCGCAGAGCTTAAAGGCGGTATGGATAAGCTCAAGTCTGGTTCCGGTGAACTATCCCAGAAGCTGGCGGATGGAGTAGCCAAAGCGCCAACTATTTCCAAGCCCGATAAGTCGGCTCAAAACATGGCCGTGCCTATCAACTTCACGGCGTCCAATGTGCATCCGGTTCAAACCGTGGTAAACCCCTTGGACCCTACTCACAAGGACATTACCGGCGGTGCCTCACTTCTTTTGGTCCTCGTCTTTGGCTTCCTCGTCATGCTGCTTGTAGCTTTGATGCTTCCGTATTACTTAGGCCGACGAGGAGTCCGTGTGGTGCATCCAGCGCGCGGAATACTTGGAGCTTTTGGCGTACTAACTATTCTCAACTTTCTTGTTCTAGCATTTATGGCACTCATGTCTGCGACGCTGGGCTGGGTACCTGAAAGCTGGCCAATGATACTCGGGGTGATAGCGGTGATAGCTGCAGCAGGCGCGGCAACCTACCAGTTCTTCTTGGTGACGTTTGGGCGAAAGGTAGGTGGTGTGTTTGCCGCGGGACTCTTCGCTTTAGGCGTGATGGTCTTCGGCGGTGTGTGGCCGGTAGCCGCTATTCCGCGGCCGCTCAGCGTTGTTCACCCCCTCCATCCGATGGCCTATGCAAAGGATGCCTTCACGCGCGCTACTGACGGAATTTATGATACGACCTTCTGGACCGGCATGGGGGTACTGGTCGTGACCGCACTGCTTGCGCTCTTAGCGTCTCAAGCGGTTTTCCGTGCGCGTCACCTAGGTACTGCAAGAATTGTTGATGAACACCTCTTTCGTGCAAAGTCCACTGCGGCGGCATAGTTTGGGTGGGGCCAGGGCCAGCTATAGAAGAATTTGGTTCTTGCTGGCGAATATGGAAAAGTAGTACACCGTTCTATGTAACGGGCACGAACCGGTTAGGCTGTACGCCGCTAGGGTCCTCTGTCCCAAACTGAAAAGGAATATTGGCATGTCCAACATTATTGACAAGGTCGATGCAGCACAGCTGCGCGACGATATCCCGTCCTTCCGCCCAGGCGATACCCTTGACGTTAACGTAAAGGTTATCGAGGGCAACAACGAGCGTGCACAGCTCTTCAAGGGCATCTGCATCCGTCGCCAGGGCTCCGGCATCCGTGAGACCTTCACTGTCCGTAAGGTCTCCTTCGGTATCGGCGTTGAGCGTACCTTCCCGGTTCACTCCCCGAACTTGGAGTCCATCAAGGTCTCCCGCCGTGGCCGCGTCCGCCGTGCGAAGCTCTACTACCTGCGCGATCTGCGCGGCAAGAAGGCTCGCATCAAGGAGCGTCGCTAGTACTAGCGACGCTGCGCGCCAGCATCCCCCTGCATCCAACCGTGGGTGCAGGGGGATGTTTCTATGTCCAATTCCCTTCATCCTCATGTCAAGGGGGAAGGCCGCAAACGAAAAGTTGACTGTGAATCCCCCTGCCGCGAGGGGGATAAGACCGGACATCGGGCGTGGGGTTGCTAGGATCTAGCGCGTGAATAAAGACAGCATCTCGCAGGAACAGCCGCCAGAAGGCGAGGGGGCCCACCCAGTACAGGGAGACGCCACCCAGCAAGGCAAAGAGGCGACTAAGAAGAAGGAAATGCCGTGGCTGCTGGAAACCCTTCTGGTAGTGGCGACGGTTCTCGTGATCGTCGGACTATTCCAGAACTTTATCGGCCGGCAGTATGTGATCCCATCGGGTTCGATGGAGCCGACTCTCCACGGCTGCGAGGGCTGCACAAATGACCGCATCTTTACGGAAAAGATCTCTTACTACGGTGACGGCGAGCCAGAACCAGGCGATGTCGTCGTATTCAAGGGTACCGAGGACTGGAACTCCAGCTACGTCTCACCGCGCTCGTCCAATCCGATCATTCATGGCGTGCAGGATGCGTTGAGCTTCGTATCTTTGGCACCGCCAGACGAAAATACTCTGGTCAAGCGTGTGGTCGCTACCGGCGGACAGACGGTGTCCTGCCAGGAGGGCGATCCTGCAGTCATGGTAGATGGCAAGCCCATCGAGCAAGACTATGTGCAAGACCCGCCAACGTACCCGGTAGATGAATCGACCGGCTCGGAGGCCTGCGGTGGTCCGTACTTTGGTCCCGTCGAGGTACCGGAGGACAATATCTGGGTGATGGGCGATAACCGTACTGCTTCGGCCGATTCTCGCTACCACATGACCGATAAGTTCCATGGCACGGTTCCAGTAGAAAACGTCCGCGGCAAGGTGAAATTCGTATTCTGGCCGTTTACCCGCATAGGTGGGGTCGATGACCCGGACATTCAGGAATAAGCCTTCCTCCCAACGCCTGCGCACCCGGGATTTTCTCATCCCCGTGGTGGCAGGCTTTGTCCTGCTGGTGCTCCTGCAGGCGCTGGTGGGGCGGATGTATGTCATTCCTTCTGCTTCGATGGAGCCGACCCTGCACGGGTGTCCCGGCTGTAAAAATGACCGCATTGCCGTGCAAAAGGTCAGCTACTACTTCACGGACCCCAAGCCCGGGGAGGTTGTGGTTTTTGAAGGGCCCGACTCATGGAATAACGAGTTTGAGGTCAATCGCTCGCACAATATTTTTGTGCGCGGCGCGCAGAACGCTTTGTCGGCCGTAGGGCTGCTTCCTAATGGGGAGAATATCCTGGTAAAGCGCGTCATTGCTACTGGCGGGCAGACGGTGAGTTGTCAGGCTGGCGATCCTGCGGTCATGGTGGATGGAAGGCCCATTGAGCAATCCTTCGTCCTCGATCCGCCGGAGATTCCCGTAGACCCCAGCGTGGGCTCGCGAGAGTGCGGCGGTGAGTATTTTGGCCCGGTCACCGTCCCCGAGGGAAACCTTTGGGTGATGGGTGATAATCGCACCAACTCCCTCGATTCCCGTGCGCACTTGGGTGACCATTTGCAGGGCACCGTGCCGGTGAACAACGTCCGCGGCCGCGTCGAGGCCATCATTTTGCCGCTGTCGCGTTGGGGCGGGGTGCAGCACCCGGAAATTTCGCATGCGGCGGCTTAAACAGCGACGCACCTACGAGGTCGCTTTGAGCAAGGCCGGTTTAGGCCCGGTAGCCGGCGTGGATGAGGCTGGGCGCGGTGCCTGCTGTGGGCCAATCACCATCGCGGCCTGTGTCATGCCCGATCGGCCGATCGAGGAGTTGGCGCAGCTTACAGATTCAAAGAAGCTAACTCCCAAACAGCGTGAGAAGCTTTTTCCCCTGATTAAAGACAAGGCTGTGGACTGGTCTGTGGTGCATATTGGTGCGGGGGACATCGATAAGCGCGGCATCCAGCGCGCCAATATTTCCGGCATGCGCAGGGCAGTTGCGCGCCTGGAAGCACGTCCGGGCTATGTGCTTACCGACGCCCTCTTTATCCCCGGCCTCACCCAACCCCACCTGCCCATTATTGGCGGCGATGCGGCCGCGCGGTGTATCGCCGCGGCGAGTGTATTGGCCAAAGTCAGCCGCGACCACCTGATGCACGAGCTGGATGCGCGGTACCCCGGCTACGGGTTAGGCAGCCATAAGGGGTACGGAACCAAGGCGCATGAGGCCGCAATTGCGGCGCTTGGAGCGTGCCCGGAGCACCGGATGAGCTATGAGAATGTCCGCCGCGCTCATGCGGAGTTTGCCGCGCGTGCCTAGCTAAAATCTAGCCTTTCTCGCGCTAAGCTAAAGCGAGCTAACCCACAATCTGGAGGTCCACCGTGAGTGCAGAGGAACTCGATAACTACGAGGCTGAGGTAGAGCTGTCCCTCTACCGCGAGTACCGGGACGTTGTCAGCCAGTTTTCCTATGTCGTTGAAACTGAGCGGCGCTTTTATCTGGCTAATGCGGTAGAGCTTATTCCGCATACCTCTGGGCCCGATGTCTACTACGAGGTGCGCATGTCTGATGCTTGGGTATGGGATATGTACCGCTCCGCGCGCTTTGTGCGCTACGTCCGCGTTATCACCTACAAGGACGTCAATATCGAGGAGCTGGATAAGCCGGAATTCATGATGCCGGAATAGTTTTGTCAAGCCGGCGCACACGGCGCCGCGCCCTAGCTGTGGATAACAGAGTTGCAGAGCCTAGTTATCCACAGCTAGGGCCTTTTTGCTATTGCGTCCCTTGTATAAGCCTTGCCAACTGCGGTGTTCTGTGCTGGCCAATGAATTTCCCAACGCACAAGGAAACCGCAATGCACTTTAATTCAGAACACCGCTTGGCCACGAAGAAGCCTCGCCATAAACAAGTCTTAGGCAAAAGGGGAGAGGCCTTCGCAGCGCGCTATCTGCGCGAGCGCGGAGCAGAAATCATCGCTGCCAACGTCTCTTATCGAGTGGGAGAGATCGACCTCATCGCCCGGGAACCTAACGGAACCATCGTCTTTGTTGAGGTAAAGACCCGCGCCAATTCTAGCTACGGGGTAGCTGAGGCCGTAACCCTGCAGAAGCTCGCGCGCCTGCGTAAAGCCGCGGCGCAGTGGCTCGACGGAAGGCCACTGTCTGAGGTGCGATTCGACGTCATTGCCTTGGTCGCGCGCGGGCAGGGGTTTGCGCTGGAGCACTTCAAGGGGGTTGAAGATGGCTCTAGGTAATTGTTTGACCATGTCCCTCAACGGAGTCCTTGCTCAGTTGGTTGACGTGGAGGCGAACGTCGGTCACGGGCTGCCAGGGATACACGTTGTAGGCCAGACGGATACCGCAATCTCCGAATCCCGGGACCGAATCAAGACCGCAGCCTTTAATTCCCATCTGCCCTGGCCGAAGACCAAAGTGGTGGTCTCCATGTCCCCGGCTTCGCTTCCCAAATCCGGGTCCCACTTTGACCTACCCATAGCACTTGCAATCCTCGCGGCACAGGCGGAGGCCGACTTCCCGTCTTTTGGCAGTACTCCCTCGCCCGCCCAACGCCTTGAGCGCACTCTAGTTCTTGGCGAGCTCGGCCTCGACGGCTCCGTTCGGCCTGTAGCAGGCATCATCCCTGCCCTCCTTGCCGCACGGGAACAAGGAATAACAACTCTCCTTGTTCCGCCTGGCAATGCCGCCGAGGCGACATTGGTGCCGGACATGGACGTACTGGTTGCGTCGTCTTTGAAGGAAGCTTTCGGATGGGCCTGCGGAAACCGTGGGCTGCCGCAAGCTGGAAGTTTTTCGGGTTCCCTCAACCCCACGCCAGCGGCGGCATCGCGCCTCGACTTTAGCGATATTGCTGGTCAATCCAATGCGAAATGGGCTGCCGAGGTTGCGGCCGCCGGCGGCCACCACCTGATGATGATTGGGCCGCCTGGGTCAGGAAAATCCATGATCGCCTCGCGTCTGCCCACCATTCTGCCTACCCTTACCCCGGACCAGCAGGTCGAAACCACTGCAATTCATTCGCTGACCGGGACCCCAGGTGAGGTTATCGAGCGCGCCCCGTTCATCGCCCCGCATGCCTCGGTAACTCGGGCTGCACTTCTTGGTGGCGGTTCCGGTCATCCGCGCCCTGGTGCGGTGAGCTTGGCTCACAATGGTGTGCTCTTTCTCGACGAGGCCAGTGAAGTAGCCGCGCCGGTACTCGATGGTCTGCGTGCACCGTTGGAGGAAGGACACGTGCGATTGGCGCGCTCGCGCCGCGAGGTTACCTATCCTGCTCGCTTCCAATTGGTCATGGCGGCAAACCCGTGCAGGTGTGCGGCCGAAGACCCGTCCAAGTGCAGGTGCAATCCGCACGAGCGCATGAACTATCTATCCAACCTCTCCGGTCCGCTGCGAGACCGCCTGGATATGGTGGTCACGCTAACGGGGCAGGCGGCAACTATTAACGCGGAGGGCGAAGAGGAATCCGCAGTCATCGCCGAGCGCGTCGCCGCTGCCCGTGAACGTGCCGCCGCGCGCTGGTGGGCGGATGGCATCACCGCGCGCACCAATGGGGAAGTTCCCTCGTCCTATCTGCGCCGAAAGAGGCCGGCTGCAGAAGCCGCTATGGTCATGTTGTCCGCATATTTGGCAGATGGCGAAATATCCCAGCGCGGAGTGGACCGCGTATTGAAGCTCTCCTGGACCCTGGCGGATCTAGCAGGAAAGGCGCAGCCGGACCTGGACGAAATAGGGCGCGCGCTCGATCTGCGCGGCTCAATTAATGTAGGGAGGCTCGCAGCATGAGCGAACTTGATCTCTCTACTCCTTATACCACCTGGGTATACCTCAACCGAGTGGTGGAAGGTCCCTCTGCGGCGTTGCAGGCCTTGCTTACGCAGTATCCAGCTGAGGAAATCGCCCACGGAATCTACAATCGCGCCGACTGGATTGGCCCGCTTTTGGCCCGCACGGCCTCTCGCTATGACTGGTT
Organism: Corynebacterium sp. ACRPO; assembly: GCF_022347205.1. Lineage (GTDB taxonomy): Bacteria > Actinomycetota > Actinomycetes > Mycobacteriales > Mycobacteriaceae > Corynebacterium. The sequence goes on from NZ_JAKRNE010000001.1 coordinate 82,584, forward strand.
GCGGCAAGCCGAAGATATGGCGGCAGCCGAAAGGGTCGGGGCTCGGCTCATTACGGCAGAAAGCCCAGAGTGGCCTACAGAGGAGTTTGACTCTGCATTCGGCTTCTATCAGCACAGCGGGGAGGCTCCAGCTACTTTTGATGACCAAGCATTGCCACCGCATAGCCTGTGGGTGCGCGGTGCGCCATTGCAGGCAGAGGTTGCTCAAGCTGTGGCCATCGTCGGTACTCGTGCCATTTCTCGCTATGGCTGGCAGGCCACCCACAACGTCGTGTCCGGATTGGTTCAGCATGAATGGACTCCAATATCCGGCGGCGCGCTGGGAGTGGATACCGTCGCGCACGAAACCGCCCTGCACAACAACGGGCGCACGGTAGCCATAGCAGCGTGTGGTATCGATAGGGACTACCCAGCCCGCAATGCCAACCTATTTGCCAAGATTGCAGATAACGGCTGCATCGTTTCTGAATTCGCGCCGGAAACCGCACCGAAGCGCCACCGGTTCCTAACGCGGAACCGCCTAGTGGCAGCGCTGAGCCACGGCACAGTAGTTATGGAGGCCGCGTTTCGATCTGGTGCATTAAACACCCTTAACTGGGCAGAGGCGCTTGGGCGTGTTGCGATGGCGGTGCCGGGACCAATAACTACTAGCGGTTCGTTGGGCTGCCATCAGCGCATTCAAGAAGGCCGCGCACAGTTGGTTACCAGTGCCGATGAAGTTCGCGCATTAGTAAGTCGCGCCGGGGAAGTGGACCCAGGCGCACAGTATGAAATCAATTTTGCGGCAACCATGACCCAACGCCTCTCCCGCAATGAGTTGCGTGTCTTTGACGCGACGCCACCGCTAGGACAGGAGAAAGCAACGGCAGAAGACATTGCGCGCGAAGCGGGATTCCGTTTACCGCTGACAGTTCACTTACTACTGGCACTGGAAAAGATGTGCGTTGTCGTCCGCCATGGCAATACCTGGGCGCGCCGGGAAACGGAATAAATGGCACCTGCGTAGGGCGAGTACACTGCTGTGGCATGAGTGAAGATGGAAAGTCCGCGAAGTCTCCGAAAGTTGAGGGGCAGATGGCTGAGGCCATTGAGGACTTCGCGGATTTCCAACTACATGTCAAAGGCCGCGCAGAAGCGACGGTGCGCGGGTATCGCTCCGACTTGCGCGACCTTGCACGCAGCGTGCCTACCTTCGCGGAGTTTGACCTCAACAGCCTGCGCCAATGGTTGGCAGAAGCTGTTACGGAAGGAAAGTCGCGTTCCACCCTGGCACGGCGCACCGCGGCAGCGAAGGGTTTTTCTACTTGGGCAGTGCGCGAAGGGCACCTGAAGCGAGACGTTGCTGCCCGCCTAGTTACGCCCAAAGTGGGGCGTCACCTTCCCACGGTTCTCGCTCCTGAGCAGGCCGGCGAGCTTATGGGCAATGCGGTCTCTGCCGATGAAGTCCACTTCCTTCGCGATAGTGCCATCCTGGAGTTGCTCTATGCCTCCGGTATGCGCGTGGCGGAGTTGGTCCGGCTAGATCTAGGGGATATTGATTTTCAACGCGGTACCTTGCACGTCACCGGTAAGGGCAATAAGCAGCGTGTAGTGCCTTTCGGGCACGCAGCGGAAGACGCCATAAAGCAGTGGATTGACAAAGGCCGTGGAGAAATCGCTGCGGCCGATACTGAAGCAGTTTTTGTTGGCAGCAGGGGAGGGCGCATCGATCAACGCCAGGTGCGCCGCATTGTAGAAAAGGCCGCCAAAGTCACTGGTACACAGGGGCTTACCCCGCACGGGGTGCGCCACTCTGCCGCGACCCACCTATTGGAAGGCGGGGCGGATTTGCGCGTAGTGCAAGAACTGCTGGGGCACTCCTCGCTTAATACCACGCAGATTTATACCCACGTGTCCGCGCAGCGCTTGCAGCGCGTATACGATCAAGCCCATCCCCGAGCCTAAAGCGGTTTGAGTCGAATCACCGGCATGTCCAGCAGGGTTAAAGGATCGATGTAGGAATCTTTTGCGATAAGTGCGCCCCAGTGCAGTCCGGGGTAGCCATCGACGGGATTGCCTAAACGGCCAATAACTTGGCCCTCGCGGACTTCTTGGCCCTGCTTTACGGAGCCGTGCACGGGCTGATACGTCGTTCTCACTCCATCCGCGTGGGCTATGGAGACAACTGGTTTGCCAGCAACCGTGCCCACAAAGGCGACCTTGCCGTCTTCGGCGGCTACCACCGGCGAGCCCACCGATAGGGCCATGTCGACGCCGCGGTGGCCAGGGCTCCACTTTTGTTCGGGGGCATCGAATCCACGCAGTACCCGCGCTGGGCTAGGTTTGCCGGAGGCGGGGTCGACATAGGCTGTGGCCGGTGGGCAACACAGAATAAGAAGCGAAAGAAGGGTGAGGAAAGCGGCGGGGAGGAAGGCGGGGCGTCGGCAAGCGGGAAATGTGGAGGAGGAAAGAAACTGATTCATGGGCACAGTGTCCGCCGGAGGCAAGCGGTTGGGAAGTGAGTTCTCCTTTAGTTGTGGACAACTTGGGTTGCATGATGTGATTGAGTCGATTGTGACGATTGAGGCAAAGTGGCTGCGGCGAAGTTGTGGATAAGCTGACTTCGGTTTGGAAAAACCAGCGTAAGGGGATTATTCTTTGTGGCAGCAGTGTGTCCACCTCGTGGAGGCATTGACTACGCGCGGCGAAGTTGTCGCTTCCTGCTGGAAGGAAGAGACAGCCTGACGGTTGACGTGGTCCTTGGAAACAAGGTGTCAGCGGGGCCTTCGTTGCTAGGGTGCGGAATAAAACACCGCACAATTGGAAAACCGAAAGACAAGATAAAAGAAAGCGAGCGAATCATGGCAGTTGTAACCATGCGCGAGCTCCTCGACGCTGGTGTGCACTTTGGCCACCAGACCCGTCGCTGGAATCCGAAGATGCGTCGTTTCATCTTCACTGACCGTAACGGCATCTACATCATCGACCTGCAGCAGACGCTGACCTACATTGACGAGGCTTACGAGTTCGTCAAGGAAACCGTTGCACACGGCGGCACCATCCTGTTCGTTGGTACCAAGAAGCAGGCTCAGGAAGCAGTTGCTGAGGAAGCAACCCGCGTCGGTATGCCTTACGTCAACCACCGCTGGTTGGGCGGCATGCTCACCAACTTCCAGACCGTTTCCAAGCGTCTGAAGCGCATGAAGGAGCTTCAGGCAATGGATGAGCGTGAGGACGGCTACAAGGGCCGCACCAAGAAGGAAGTTCTCATGCTCAACCGTGAGCGCGCCAAGCTTGAGCGCGTTCTGGGTGGCATCTCCGATATGGCCAAGACCCCGTCCGCACTGTGGATTGTTGATACCAACAAGGAGCACATCGCGGTCAAGGAAGCTCACAAGCTGAACATCCCGGTTGTTGCCATCCTGGACACCAACTGCGACCCGGACGACGTTGACTTCCCGATCCCGGGCAACGACGACGCCATCCGCTCCACCAAGCTGCTCTCCGGCATCGTTGCCTCCGCTGTTGAGGAAGGCAAGAAGGCTCGTGAGGAGCGTCAGCTGGCTGCAGCTAAGGAAGCTGCCGGCGACTCCGCTGAGAAGGAAAAGCGTGACGCTGAGGCAGCTGCCGCAGCTTCCGACCCGGCCTCCGCGGAAAAGTCTGAGGAAGCATCCGCAGACAAGGCCGAGAAGTAGTCTTAACTTCTCGCTAGGAATCTTCCTTACCTGCGTTTAACTGAATACCCCACGCACTTTTGGTGTGGGGCAGCAAGAGAGTAATTCCTGCCCAAGGCTGTTTACCAACCCCCGCCACCGTGCTTTAACGGCGGCGGGGGTTGGTTTTATCTATGCTGGGGGCTGCTGAAACCAGCTCCACTTTCATGCATAGGTGGGAAAGGGGTGGTTTCTGCCACCCTAAAGCGGCGCGATTTCACCGCGTCGACTACGCTGTTTGAACGAACACTGTTTGATTTTCAAGGAGGATCGCCCCAACTATGGCGAACTACACTGCTGCAGACGTCAAGGCACTGCGCGAAGCTACCGGCTCCGGCATGCTCGATTGCAAGAAGGCTCTGGAAGAGTCCAACGGCGACTACGACAAGGCCGTTGAGTACCTGCGCATTAAGGGCGCTAAGAACGTCTCCAAGCGCGCTGACCGTGAGGCTACCGAGGGTCTCATCGCCGTTTCCGGCAACACCATGGTCGAGATCAACTGTGAGACCGACTTCGTTGCTAAGAACGAGGCTTTCAAGACCTTCGCAGCCAAGATTGCTGACGCTGCTGCTGAGGCCAAGGCAAACTCCGCTGACGAGCTCAACAACATTGAGATCGACGGCAAGAAGGTCTCCGAGGTCGTGGACGAGGAGTCTGCAAAGACCGGTGAGAAGCTGCAGGCACGCCGTGCAGTTACCGTAGAGGGCGACAACGTTGCCGTTTACCTGCACCAGCGTTCCGCTGACCTGCCGCCGGCAGTGGGCGTTCTGGTTTCCTACGAGGGCAGCGAGGAAGGCGCTCACGCTGCAGCCCTGCAGATTGCTGCAATGAACGCTGAGTACCTCACCCGCGAGGACGTTCCTGCAGAGATCGTCGAGAAGGAGCGCGAGATCGCTGAGGCCACCACTCGTGAGGAGGGCAAGCCAGAGGCAGCCCTGCCGAAGATCGTGGAAGGCCGCCTGAACGGCTTCTTCAAGTCCATCGTTCTGCTGGAGCAGGCTTCCCTGTCTGATAACAAGAAGACCGTAAAGCAGGTTGCTGAAGAAGCTGGCACCACCATCACCGGCTTCGTTCGCTACGAGGTTGGCGCTTAAGCCTACCCCGCTTTAACACTTAGCCCACGAAGGATGACCCTTCGTGGGTTTTGTTGTGCGCTCACCGTGACGATTAGTGCGGCTTGACTGTCCCTAGGTGGGCCCGGCACGTAGCAATTGCCTAGTGGCCTGCACCGGCGGGCGGTGTGAGGAAGCGAAAGATATATGGGTAAGATAGGGCGGAGATTGAAACTGCCCCGCGTTAAGGAGACGAAGTAGGCGTGACTGCTGCAGATATTAAGCGAACCGGATACAAGCGAGTAATGCTGAAGCTGGGCGGTGAGATGTTCGGCGGCGGCAAGGTCGGCATCGACCCAGATGTGGTTGAAAACGTAGCCCGCCAGATCGCCGAGGTTTCCCGTCAGGGAATCGAGATTGCAGTGGTTATCGGTGGCGGAAACTTCTTCCGCGGCGCAGAACTCTCCCAGCGCGGCATGGATCGTGCTCGCTCGGACTACATGGGCATGCTGGGTACGGTAATGAATTCCCTCGCACTACAGGACTTCCTCAAGCAGCAAGGCGTGGACTGCCGCGTGCAGACATCCATCAACATGGCGCAGATTGCCGAGCCGTACCTGCCGCTGCGCGCTGAGCGTCACCTTGAAAAGGGTCGCGTGGTTATCTTTGGCGCCGGCATGGGCATGCCGTACTTCTCCACGGATACCACTGCCGCGCAGCGTGCCCTGGAAATTGGCGCCGAGGTTCTTTTCTTGGCCAAGGCAGTCGACGGCGTCTACTCCGATGACCCACGTACCAACCCGGATGCGGAACTGTACTCTGAAATCACTCCGCGTGAGGTCATTGAAAAGGGCCTTAAGGTTGCAGATGCTACGGCGTTTAGCCTGTGCATGGACAATGATATGCCAATTTTGGTCTTTAACCTGCTGGAGGAGGGCAATATCGCCCGTGCCGCAGGAGGCGAAGTTATCGGCACGCTGGTGCAGTCCTAATACTGTAAGGGCTGCGAACCTGCTACCTTTTTATACAGCCACCCCTATTCGTTTAAGGATGATTTAACCTCATGATCGATGAGATTCAGCTCGAAGCAGAAGAGCACATGACCGCTTCCGTCGAGCACACCCGCGAGCAGCTGGTGACCATTCGTACCGGCCGCGCGAACCCCACCATGTTCAACGGCTTGGTAGCCGAATACTACGGTGTACCTACCCCAATTACCCAGATGGCTACCATTTCCGTACCGGAGCCGCGCATGCTGCTCATCAAGCCTTATGAGCAGTCCATGATTCATGAGATTGAAAACTCCATCCGCAACTCGGACTTGGGCGTGAATCCCACCAACGATGGTCAGGTTCTGCGCGTGACCGTTCCGCAGCTGACGGAGGAGCGTCGTAAAGAAATGGTGAAGCTGGCCAAGAGCAAGGGCGAGGACGGCAAGATTGCTATCCGTAATATTCGCCGCAAGGCCATGGAGCAGTTGAAGAAGCTGCAGAAGGACGGCGACGCCGGCGAGGACGAGGTCATCGCAGCGGAAAAGGAAATGGAAAAGATTACTTCCGGCTACATCGAGCAGGTGAATAAGCTGGTAGATAATAAGGAAAACGAGCTGATGGAGGTCTAAGACCTCCCGTCATTGCCGCCGTGCCCGTCCCCGGCCGGCGGCGCTTTTTCTGTTCCGCGGCCTACAGCTCCGAAGTTAGGAGTAGCGGAGGTCGAGCAGTAGAAGTCAGCGAGGGGCGCGAAAGAAGCAGTGAAAGGAGCCGGACACGGTGAGTGACGCCATTAACCGCCGATTGCCTCAGCCGAAGAATGGTGCAGGCCGCGATTTGCCGGCTGCTATCGGCGTTGGCGTAGGCCTCGGCGCACTTGTCGTGCTCGCCGTATGGGCCGGACCACTCGCGTGGTACGCGGTCGTGGCCCTTGCAGTTGGCGTTGCCATGTGGGAGGTGCTCAGCCGCCTGCGGGAGCATTCCTACTATATTCCGCGCACACTGCTCATTATTTTGGGCCAAGCCATGGTGTGGATCTCGTGGCCACTGGGCGCGCCCGGCCTTGTCGCGGTCTATGTCACCGCTGTGCTGGCGCTTATGTTTGGTCGCCTCTTCCATAATGGTCGCCATCGCCCACCCATTAACTACCTGCGTGATATGTCCGTCGGCATTTTTGTCCTAACGTGGATTCCGCTTTTTGCCACCTTCGCAGCAATGCTGTCGCTGGTGTCGACCCCGTTTGCCAGTGGTGCCGCTTCCATCGTCGTCTTCATGTTGTGCGTGGTGGCCTCCGATACTGGTGGCTATATCGCCGGAGTGATGTTTGGCTCGCATCCCATGGCCCCTGCAGTAAGCCCCAAGAAATCGTGGGAGGGCTTTGCCGGGTCCATCCTTTTTGGCATGGTCACCGGCGCGCTTACCGTGAAGTTCCTGCTCCATCACGATGCCTGGGTGGGCGGCCTAATGGGGCTTGGCCTTGTCATTTGTGCCACCTTGGGCGACTTAGTGGAATCACAGTTTAAGCGTGAGCTCGGAATCAAGGATATGTCGGCCTTGCTGCCAGGCCATGGTGGACTGATGGACCGCCTGGATGGCATGCTGCCTTCCGCCATGGTTACCTGGGTGGCCATTAGCTTCCTGGCAACGTTCACACCATAGGAACAGCGGGTACGCAAAAGCCGCCTCTCCCCAATAGTCTTTCCTAAGTAGGCAGGACAGGGGGGAGAGGCGGCTTTTAAGACCTATACCTGCTGAGCCTGCTTGCGAAGTTGGCGGCGCAACTCAAACATACGCCAGCCACCCACCAGTGCCATGATGAGCGCTCCGCCAATGGCGAAGATGAGGAAAGCAATTCCGGCAGGGAACTCACCGGACCAGCCTAGGAAGTTCATGGGAACCGCGTGCTGGTTTTGCATGATGAAAACGATGAGAACAATCAGCAGCAGGAAACCTACAATGAGCGCGATCCACGTGCTGGCTGCGAAAGATCCCTTTGCCTTGCCGGAAGGCTGGGTGGAGTGAGAAGTAGAGTCAGAGACCGTTGGCTCTAGGCTAGAACCGGTCTCCGGTGCAGAAGTGTTCATCTCCGTCGAGGAGAGGTCTGCGTCGGAAGAAGAAAAGTCATCTGCGGGGTAATTCGGATTTGTCATGCATCCATTATTTCTTTAAACCTGTCGATTATGCCACTTGGCATGGCTTTCAATTGGAAAAACCCACGCAGACCGTGGAAAGATGGGCAACACTATGGCTCAACCAGTGAAACTTAACTTCTCCGCCCCGCGCCGCGGACTTCCCCCTAAGCACTTCGCGGACCTGACCGAAACCGAGCGTATTGACAAGCTCGCAGAAATTGGCCTGCCTAAATTCCGCGCAAAGCAGCTGGCTAAGCACTATTACGAGCACTATACCGACAATGTAGAGGATATGACCGATATCCCCGCCGGCAAGCGCGAAGCAGTCAAGGAAGCTTTCTTCCCTGAGCTAATGCAGCCTATCCGGACTACTTCCACGGATGACGGCGAGACCACTAAGTCCCTGTGGCGTTTGCATGATGGCACGCTGCTGGAGTCGGTTTTGATGCGCTACCCAGGGCGCGCTACGTTGTGTATTTCTTCCCAGGCCGGCTGCGGTATGGCCTGCCCGTTCTGCGCTACCGGCCAGGGCGGTCTGGACCGCAATTTGTCTACGGGTGAGATTGTTGAGCAGTTCCGCCATGCTGCAGCTGCAATGGCAGCAGAAGGCGGCCGCCTGTCCAACGTAGTTTTCATGGGCATGGGTGAGCCACTGGCCAACTACAAGCGCGTGGTGCAGGCCGTGCGACAGATTACCGGCCAGGATGGTGCCGGCTTTGGTCTTTCCCAGCGCAACGTGACCGTGTCTACCGTGGGCTTGGCACCGGCAATCCGTAAGCTGGCGGACGAAGATTTGGCCTGCACGCTCGCCGTTTCCTTGCACACTCCGGATGATGAGCTGCGCGATGGTCTCGTGCCGGTCAATAACCGCTGGTCCGTCGATGAGGTGCTCGATGCCGCGCGTTATTACGCGGATAAGTCTGCTCGCCGCGTGTCCATTGAGTATGCTCTGATTCGCGATAAGAATGACCAGGATTTCCGCGCGGATATGCTGGGCCGCAAGCTGCATCAGAAGCTGGGCTCCAAGGTTCACGTCAATGTCATTCCGCTGAACCCCACGCCGGGCTCGGAGTGGGATGCAGCCCCGCAGGACCGCCAAGACGAGTTCGTGCGCCGCGTACAGGCCCAAGGCGTTCCTTGCACGGTGCGCGATACAAAGGGCGATGAGATTGCGGCAGCTTGTGGTCAGCTCGCAGCGGATGAACGGGAAGATAAGTCCGCCTAACTGATAAGATTGGCGGATATGATTATTCCGAATTATCCGCCGCTTGCAGATGACCCCACCGCGCAGGCCTTTGCCGTGCGCGGTCTGAATAAATCGTTCGCTGGGCGCCCCGCGGTGTCGAATTTGAGCCTCGACATTCCGCGGGGCTCTATTTATGGCATCGTCGGCCCTAATGGCGCCGGCAAAACCACCATGCTGACCATGGCATGCGGCCTGCTGCGCCCGGATAGCGGCGAGGCCTTTATCGCTGGGCACAATACGTGGCAGGAACCGATTGCGGCTAAGGCGGCGATGGGCCTGCTCATTGATGGTGCTCCCGTCTTTGACCGCTTGTCTGGCCCGGAGTACTTGTTCTATTTAGGTGCGTTGCGCAGCATGAACCAAGCCGAGGTGGAGCGCCGCAGCGCACAACTGCTGGATGCCCTGCAGCTTGCCGACGCCGCCGATAAACCCATCGCGGACTACTCCGCCGGCATGACTAAGAAGATCCTTTTGGCAGGTGCGCTCCTGCATAACCCAGAGGTAGTGATCCTCGACGAGCCTTTGGAAGCGGTGGACCCAGTCTCCGGCCAGCTCATTCAGGAGCTCTTGCGCGCCTATGCCGCCCGCGGTGGCACCGTAATCCTGTCTTCACACGTCATGCAATTGGTAGAAGGCTTGTGTGACCACGTAGCCATTATCGCGGGAGGACAGGTGCTATCTGCTGGCCACGTGGAGGAGGTGCGCCAAGGCGGCAGCCTGACGGATGCCTTTATCCACTTTGCCGGTGGGAGTGATTTTGATGCGGGCTCTTTCGATTGGCTGCGCCGTGGAGGCGGCGAGCCGCAGCGCGGGGAAGGGGAGGCGTAAGCTCAATGACTTCGACGCTCCTCAAGCTGCACCGCACACTCTGGGCGCGCAATCTCAAGGCGAATGCCGCGGCGGTTATGATCCCTATCTGCCTCTTGCTCTACGGTCTCATCGGCCTCGCGTCGCTGAGCGCTCTTGCTGCGGCGGATATCTCCATCGGAACTGGAAAAATGCAAGCCCTTACCGTGGCCCCCGCTGTAGGAACGCTGGCCTTTATCGTTATCACCCTCATCATGCCCAGCGGGGAGAACCAACTTTCTGCCCGTGAGCTCTCCGCATTGCCATTGCGGTTAAAAGACATCACACCGGCGCTTGCTATTGCCTCAGTACTCAATCTGCGAGCACCTGTATCTGTCCTGCTTTCCATCGCCTATGCGGTGGCGGGAAGTGTGATTTTGGCGGCCAATGGTAAGGCATTGTTCATCGTGCCCTTCTGCCTAGGCATGCTCTTTTCCCTAGTTCTGACGCTGGTCTTAGTAGATCTCGCGGTCTATGCTGGGGTTACTGTCGCGGAGCTAAGCTCGACCACCCTCAAAGTTTTGGGTGCGCTGGCGGTGTTCTTGCTCATCTTTGGTTCTAATCGGCTTGCTTCCCTCGCTGGCTCTGACTTCCCATTGGGAACTGTGGGCGAGGGTCTGGCATGGACGCCCGTAGGCGCACCGGTGGGCTGGGCGCTCGCGCTCGCCCAAGGCCAACTGGCGGTGGCACTAGCACAGGTCCTCATCGCCGCGGCGTCGCTGGGCGCAGCCGTGTGGGCGTGGCACCGGTTGTTGCGCTTGCAATTCGAGCGTCGCACACTCTTGTCTCCGGCGCACCAACGCCGCGAAAAGGCCAAAGGGATAAGTCGCTTTTCCTTGGGCACCTTTTCCTATCGCGGTCCGGCTGCCATGGAATTTACGCGCTCGCTGCGCTACATTTTCCGCGACTCTCGCCTTATCGGCACCATCATCATGCAGCCGATTTTGGCAATCGTCTTTATCATTCAGGGCTTTACTACTGATTCCGTCATGCCGTCTATAGGAGTGCTATTTCTGGGACTCTTCGGTGGAATTGTAGCCACCAATGACTTCGGTTACGACGGTCCAAGCCTGTGGGTAAAGATGGCCGCACCAGTTCGTCCGCGCACCTTTGTCTACGCGCGGCACTGGGCGCACTTGGCGCCCACGGCCATAACCTTCGTCCTCTCGGCGGCGGTGCTTTTCGCAGTGAGCGCCGACAAAGCGCTCACCGGGTGTTTGATGGTGGTCGCACTGGGAATTTTCATTTCTTCTGCGGGGTTGTCATTGCTGCTATCCACCTTTAATCCCTTTGCCACCGCGCGGCCCGGTGGCAGTATGTGGGCAGATAAATCCGGCTACTCGGCCAGTGCCTTCTTAAGCGCCATTTTGAATTTGTTTATTGGCTGGACGCCGATTATCCCTGGCGTCATTCCAATGGCCATCGGCTACGGCTCGAATATGGCGCTGGTTGCGCTGGGTTTTATCCTCGTCATTGCGGTTCCCGTTGCGTGTTATATCTTTGCCCTCCGGGTAAGCGGCAAACGTGTGGACAACTCCTTGCCTGAGATTTACGCCAAGGTGGGGCACTGGGTGTCTTAATCCTCCGGCCCCGCGACAGTGGCCGCATCGCTGCCCTCCCAGGGCGCGATTGGGTCCGTGGGGGGCTGGGAGTGGGGCCTCAACGACAGACTGCGTTGGTGAGTAGGGGGCGTCGCCAAGCGGAGGCATAAAGAAACCGCCGGCCTTCGCAGGGAAGGGCGGCGGTAGCTAAAGCGTGCTAAAAGCTTAGAGCGTGTGCTTGCCGGAGGTAACCGGGGTGGCGTTGTTGGTGCCTGGCTCAACGCGCAGGTGAGAAACGCGGGAAGGCTCAATGTTGAGCGCGCGCAGCTGGGAATCGGACAGCTCAGCGTATACACCGGTGTTGGTCTTCTGGTCGTAGACCCAGTCCGGCTCCTGGTGGCCCACCGGCTGGTTGCGGGCGGTCACGGTGCGAACCTGGTGCAGCTTAGGCTGGAAAGCGTGGATGAGCAGGCCAACGGCGATCAAGATAGCCAAGGCAATGAGCCAGATGGTCTCAACGTGGCCCTTGTGGTTACCAAAGTTGTAGGCAAGCAGGAACAGGACAGAGATCCAACCAGCGATCTGCACGCCAGAGCGGCTGATGCGGGACCAACCGAATCCTGCGGATGGAACGTCCTCAGTAGAAACACCGTCAAATACCTGCGGTACCGGCTTGTGGGAAGACACTTGCTCTCCTTCGCTTCTGCGTGTGTCCGTCTGCGCGATGGGCATGCGGGCACACCAATGCCATTTGTCTGCTACACATTCTAAAACATCGCACCTGAGATGGCGATTAAACACCCCCGTCGCAGTGCGGCGTACCTGCCGCGCACGCCCAATGGTGGTGGGCGCTAGGGTGGAGGCGTGACTACTCAGCGAATACTCATTCTTGGTTCCACCGGTTCAATCGGCACGCAGGCTCTGGAAGTCATTGCGGATAATCCCGATAAATTCGACGTCGTGGGAATCGCTGCGGGTGGCTCCAACCCGCAGCTCATCATCGAACAAGCCCGTAGCCTCAACCTTTCGTTTGACCACGTTGCTGTGGCCAACGAGGCCGCAGCCGCCGAGGTGTCGGCCGCTTTAGGCGGTTCGGTTTTGAGTGGCGCCGACGCTGCAGAGCACCTAGTGCGCTCGGCCCCGGCCGATACGGTACTCAATGCCTTGGTGGGTTCTTTGGGGCTCAAAGCCACCTTGGCCACACTGGAAATGGGCGAGTACTTAGCCTTGGCCAATAAGGAATCCCTCGTCGCGGGTGGCACGCTGGTTACGCAGAAGGCGCGCCCTGGCCAGATTATCCCTGTTGACTCGGAACATTCCGCCATGGCGCAGTGCCTGCGCGCCGGCGAGGAGGAGGAGCTGGATAAGCTCGTCCTTACCGCCTCTGGTGGACCCTTCCGCGGTTGGTCGCGCGAAGAGATGTGGGACGTGACCCCTGAGCAGGCAGCGCAGCACCCAACCTGGTCCATGGGGCAGATGAATACCCTCAACTCTGCCACCCTCATTAATAAGGGCCTGGAGCTGATTGAAGCCACCCTGCTCTTTGACATCGCCCCGGAGCGCATCGACGTCACCGTGCACCCGCAGTCCATCATTCACTCCATGGCCACCTTCAAAGACGGCTGCACAATTGCTCAGGTCTCGCCGCCGTCAATGAAGCTGCCCATTTCGCTGGCGCTGAATTGGCCGCACCGCGTACCAGGCGCCCAGCCGGCCTTGGACTTTGCGCAGGCGCATGACTGGCGTTTTGAGCCGCTTGACGATGCCGCCTTTCCCGCCGTCAGCCTCGCCCGCCGGGCCGCGGCCGAGGGAACAGGGGTCATTTATAATGCCGCTAATGAGGAAGCTGCGGCCGCGTTCTTGTCCGGGCGCATCCATTTCCCGGAGATCGTGGACGTCGTGGGCACGATCCTTGATTCCGCATCCGAGTTTGCTGGTGTAGTCTCTAGCCTCGATGAAATCCTCGCGGTAGAAGGCGAGGCGCGCAGGCGCGCGAATGCGCTGATTGATTCGCTGGCTGACTAGAAAGCTTTCACACCATGGCAAACTTGCTGGGCATTGTGTTTTTCGCCCTTGGCATCGGGCTTACCGTAGCGTTGCACGAAGCAGGCCATATGCTCACGGCGCGTGCCTTTGGCATGCGCGTGCGCCGTTATTTTATTGGCTTTGGGCCGCGCCTATTTTCCTTCCGGAAGGGCCACACCGAATATGGACTTGCGGCCTTCCCAGTAGGCGGGTTCTGTGATATCGCTGGCATGACCGCGCAGGATGAATTCCTCACCGAGGAAGAAGAGCCCCATGCAATGTATAGAAAGCCGTGGTGGCAGCGCATAATTGTGATGGCCGGCGGCATCGGTGTCAACCTGATTTTGGGCTTTGTCATCCTTTACTTTGTGGCGATGACGGCTGGTTTGCCCAACCCTGATGCTGATGTGCGCCCGCGCGTGGGTGAGGTGACGTGCTCGGCCAATCAGAAGCCGAACCAAGAGCTAGAGACGTGCACGGGTAAAGGCCCCGCTGGAAAGGCCGGCGTGCAGGAGGGCGATATCGTCGTGGCCCTCGGTGGCCAGAAGCTGGATTCTTTTACCCAGCTGCGCGATGAGGTAATGCAGCGCCCCGGCGAGACCATCACGCTGACGGTTGAGCGCGGTGGGGAAGACAGGGACTTCACAGTCCACCTCGATACGGTCAAGCGGTTGAACCAAGACGGCGAGCTGGTGGATGCTGGCTCAATCGGGCTGAGCAATCAGCTAATCGATGTCGTCGAAAAGCACGGCGCCGTCGACGCCCTACCGGCAACCTGGCGCTTTAGCACCTACTCGTTGGACGCAACGGTCGACGGGCTGAAGCAATTCCCGGGCAAAATTCCGGGTGTGGTGGCCTCCATCTTCGGCCACGAACGCGAGGCCGATGGCCCGATGTCCGTCGTCGGCGCTTCTCGCGTGGGCGGCGAATTGGCGGAGCGTTCCCTGTGGTCGATGTTCTTTATGATGCTGGCCACGCTGAACTTCTTCCTCGCACTCTTTAACCTGATTCCGCTGCCGCCTTTCGACGGCGGACATATCGCCGTCATCATCTATGAAAAGCTGCGCGATGGCATCCGCAAACTGGCGGGCAAGCCAGCTCTGGGGCCGGCCGATTACACCAAGTTGATGCCGGTGACCTATGTCATGGCCGCGCTGCTGATGGGCGTCGGCGCCATCGTCATCGTCGCCGATGTGGTCAACCCCATACGGCTATTTGGCTAGTCGCCGCAGCCCCCGCTGCGCGCACTTCAGGCATAAAGCAAGCAGTGCTAGAGTGGGGGCGTTAATCACCCACCGTATGTATTTACTGTGCTTCAACAAGGAGAATTCATGTCGACCCCCATCGGTCTAGGAATCCCAGACGGCCCACCACCAGTCCTGCACCCGCGCCGCAAGACTCGTCAGCTGCAGGTGGGCCCGGTCGGCGTCGGCTCTGACTCACCCATCTCGGTGCAGTCAATGACCAATACCAAGACGCACGACATTAACGGCACGCTGCAGCAGATCGCGCAGTTGACCGCTTCCGGCTGCGATATCGTGCGCGTGGCTTGCCCTAAGCCTGTTGATGCGGAGGCACTTCCGGCCATTGCCAAGAAGTCCCCGATCCCGGTTATTGCGGATATCCACTTCCAGCCTAAGTACATCTTCCAGGCCATCGACGCTGGCTGCGCCGCCATCCGCGTGAACCCGGGCAATATTCGCGAGTTTGACGGCCGCGTGAAGGAAGTTGCTAAGGCAGCCGGCGATGCCGGCATTCCCATTCGCATCGGCGTGAATGGTGGCTCCTTGGACAAGCGCCTGCTGGAAAAATACGGCAAGGCCACCCCGGAAGCACTCGTCGAGTCCGCTATCTGGGAGGCTGGCCTCTTTGAGGAGCACGGTTATGGCGATATTGCTATTTCCGTTAAGCACTCCGATCCGGTTTTGATGGTGGAGGCCTACCGCCAGCTGGCGGAAAAGACTGATTACCCGCTGCACCTCGGCGTGACCGAGGCTGGTCCGAAGTTCATGGGCACCATCAAGTCTTCGGTGGCTTTCGGCGCACTGCTGGCAGAGGGCATCGGCGACACCATTCGCGTGTCCCTGTCCGCCCCGCCGGTGGAGGAAATCAAGGTGGGCGACCAGATTCTGCAGTCGCTCAACCTGCGCCCGCGCAAGCTGGAAATCGTCTCCTGCCCGTCCTGCGGCCGTGCCCAGGTGGACGTTTATAAGCTGGCGGAGGAAGTTACCGCCGGGTTGGATGGCATGGAGTTCCCGCTGCGCGTTGCCGTAATGGGTTGCGTTGTCAACGGCCCAGGCGAGGCCCGCGATGCTGATCTCGGCGTTGCCTCCGGCAATGGCAAGGGCCAGATCTTTGTTAAGGGCGAGGTCGTTCGCACCGTGCCGGAAGACAAGATCGTGGAAACCCTCATTGAAGAGGCCATGCGCATTGCCGATGAGCAGGGTATGGAAGCCGTGGAAGGCGCCAAGGCTGAGGTTCGCGTAACCCAGTAATTTACCCACTTTGAGCAGACTGCCCCGCACTTCGGTGTGGGGCAGTCTTTTTTGGCGCTTGCGCTGCTAGAGTGCCAAGACATGAAGAAGTTGGTCGCGCTGGTTGCAACTGTCACGCTCGCCTCCACCAGCGTGGTTGCCTGTACGCCGAAGCCGGTTTCTGCGGAACCGGTGGCGGAAGAATTCCTCCAGGGGATGGAGTCTCGGAATAATGACGGTTTAGCCGCGCTTACCGACGCCCCCTCCGACGCCACCTCCGCCCTCGATGCCACCTACTCCGGCCTGCAGGCCGAGGGACTCGACATTGAGCTTGAAGGCGTGGACCAAGATGAGAACCTCGCCACGGCCAACTACAAGGTCACCTGGGACCTGCCCAAGGAACGTACCTTGAGCTATGACACGCAGATGACGCTGACCAAGACTGAGGATGAGTGGACGGTGCGGTGGAAGCCGAGCCTTATTCACCCCGACCTGGGAGCAAATCAGCACCTGGAACTGCGCGCACTGGAAGCAGAGCGCGCCAGCGTGGTGTCTTCCAATGGAGTGGAATTGATGAGCCCGGGGCTGAACTACCGGCTGGTGGTAGATACCAGCTCGCTGGATGATGTGCGTCCCACCGCTTCCAAGATCAGCGGCGCACTAGCTGCCGCCCACCGCCAGGATGACTCCATTGCGGAGATGGATGCCAAGGATCTGGCCAAAAAGTTGGAGGATGCAGACGGCTCCTTTTCCGTCACTATGTTTACGGAGGATCAAGCCAAGGCTGTGCGCCCCAAGGTGGAAGGCATGGACGGCGTGCGCCTCAATGAAGAGCCGGCTCTGGTTACCCGCGACCGTGGCCTGGCACCCGATCTGATGTCGCGTGTGCGCTCCGCGGTCCAGGATGAGGTCGATGGCCAAACCGGCTGGTCCATTTCTGTGGTCAATGAAAATGGTGCGGCGCTCTCTGATGTGGAAAAGCACGACCCTGATGCGGCGCCGTCGATCAAGGTAGGTCTGGACTACGATGTGCAGCGTGCCGCGCAGGAGGCGGTCAATGAGCGCGCAGACTCCCAGGCCATGCTCGTAGCCATCCGTCCCTCCAATGGCGATATCTTGGCCGTCGCCCAAACCGAGAAGGCCGATGAAGATGGCGACGTAGCCCTCCAAGGTCAGTACCCTCCGGGCTCGGTGTTCAAGATTCTCACCGCGGCGGCCGGCGTAGAAAAGCAGGGGCTTAATACCGATACCATCGTTCCGTGCCCTGGCACCATGGATATCTTTGGCCGCGTGGTGACCAACTACAACGCTTTCGCCCTAGGCAGCGTTCCGCTCAGCCAAGCCTTTGCACAATCGTGCAACACTACTTTCGCGGATATCTCCACCAAGCTTAAGCCTGGTGAGTTGAAAGACATGGGAAAGAAGTTTGGCTTCGGCGTGGAATACGATATCCCAGGCCTTACTACCATTACCGGTTCCATTCCGGAGGGCAAAGAACCACTGGAGCGCACCGAATCCGGTTATGGTCAGGGCTATGACTTGGCAAGCCCTTTCGGCATGGCGCTGGTCTCTGCCACGGTAGCTAATGGCAAAACGCCAACACCTACGCTGATTGAAGGCCATGAGACAAAAGCCTCCGACAAGCCGCAGCAGATTTCCAAGCCCGTGCTGGACAATGTGCGCAGCATGATGCGCCAAGTGGTCACCAACGGCACCGCCCGCAGCATGGCGGCTGGCGGCACGATTTACGGCAAGACCGGTGAGGCCGAGATCAACGAAGGCTCGCACGCCTGGTTTACCGGTTACCGGGAAGAAGACGATATTGCCTTTGCCACCCTCGTGGTCTTGGGCGGCGGCTCCGATGTCTCGGTCAATATCACTAGCAACTTCTTGCAGAAGGTCGATGACTACCGGTCCGGACCGCACGAGGGTGCGGCTCCGCCGGCCGAAGGGTAGACGTAGACTCAGAGCTGGAGCTATGGCCCTGTCTTTTGACCCCGGCTGCTGCATTATGGGCGCAGAGGACTACCATGGGAAACCATGAGTAATCGAGGAAAGCTAAAGCCAGGCAAGCCCACTCCGATCCTCACCGTGCCGGAGAGCATCGAGCGCCCAGAGTACGCGTGGAAGGACGAGGTGCAGGAGGGCATTGGCGAGCCCTACGTCCAGTCCCCAGAGGTTATTGAGAAGATGCGTGAGGCCTGCAAGATTGCGGCAAACGCCCTCAAGGAGGCTGGCAAGGCCGTACAGCCGGGCGTGACCACTGATTATGTAGACCGCGTTGCGCACGAGTACATGTGCGACCACGGCGCTTACCCGTCCACGCTGGGCTACCGCGGCTTCCCCAAGTCCAGCTGTGTATCCCTCAATGAGATTGTTTGCCACGGCATTCCGGATACCACGGTGATTGAGGATGGCGACATCGTCAATATCGATATCACCGCTTATAAGAATGGCGTCCACGGGGATAATAACGCCACCTTCCTCGCCGGTAATGTCTCCGAGGAACACCGCCTGCTGGTAGAGCGCACCAAGGAGGCCACGATGCGCGGCATCAAGGCCGCAAAGCCCGGCCGTGAGATCAACGTCATCGGCCGCGTTATTGAGTCTTATGCCAAGCGCTTTGGCTACAACGTCGTGCGCGATTTCACCGGCCATGGCGTCGGCCCAACCTTCCACAACGGTCTTGTTGTCCTTCACCATGACTCGACCGTGTACCGCGATATCCTTGAGCCTGGCATGACCCTCACTGTTGAGCCGATGATTAACCTCGGCTCCTTGGACTATGAAATTTGGGATGATGACTGGACCGTCCAAAACACCGACGGCAAGTTCACCGCTCAGTTTGAGCACACCCTCGTCATCACCGAAGATGGCAATGAAATCCTTACCATTTCAGATGAGGACTAGTACTTAGTCTCAGAACAAACTGAAGGTCGCCTCCATTTCCAGAGAAGGGGAGTGGGGGCGGCCTTTGTTTTGCCGACGTCCCACGGAGCCGTTGGCAATATTGGAGTGGCTTCGCATAGCAAAAGGGGCCTCGTTCTTAGTAGAACGAGGCCCCGAGCAAGCCCTAGCTATCTAGAGCCAATCTGCGGCTAATAATTAGCGACGGAAGATTGGGTCCAGGATGTGCTGCGGGATGATGCCGTTGTAAACAGCGTAGTTGTAAGCGCCGATGATTGCGCCGATAACGGAGGTGATGCCCAGTGCGGTAGCACCCTTCTTCCAATCGGAAGCCCACTCCGGGATGTTTTCGGAGGTTTCCTTGCCGAACATGTCCTCGCCGGTGACCTGGTGTTCAGGCTTAACTACAGGCTTGCCGTCCTCACCTTCGGACCATGCTCCCTTCTTCTTACCCAGCTGGGTCAGGGAGCTGGAGGAGGAAGAGGAGGTGGTGTTCTCGTTGGTGGAGGAAGTCTCTGCAGAAGCAACGGCGGTGCCGCCGAAGGCTACGGTGACAGCGGTTGCAGCGGCAACAGCTGCAGTGCGGAAGTTACGCATTGTGAAAATTACCTTTCGGAAGTTTTGATTGAGCCGTGTGACTGTTGCTTAGAAGGAAGGGCCGTGTACGAAGAAGTTGTATACAGGGCCGATGATGCCGCCGAGCAGGGCGCCGAGGCCTGCTACAACGGTTGCACCGTAGAAGACCTTTGCCCATGCTGGCTGGCCGGAGAAGTCCTTGGAAGAACCAAAGATGCCAACGGCGTTAGCTGCCTGGTCGCCCTCGAGCTTGTGGCCAAGCTTGGAGGACAGGGAAGGGGTGTAGTCCTCTGGAGTCTGGTCCTCGGCCTGGCCTTTACCAGTCTTGGAAGGGTTAGCCTGCTCTACGGTGACGTTGTTGCCGTTCTGGTTGACGGTCTCGCCAGCGGAGGCAACGGTGGTGCCGCCGAAAGCAACGGCGAGAGCGGTTGCGCCAGCGATTGCTGCATTGCGGATACGCATATCAAAATTCCTTAAAAGTCGTACTTGCAAGGCTTCCGCACTGGGAAACCAAAGTGTTATTGAATACACAGGCGGTATTCATAAACACGCGGTAGCCGTGTTCGTATCGGCTCGAGCCGGTGTCCCAAGTGAATTTAGTAAAACTCCCGTCCTTTTGCACGTCAAAGACCGGAATTTCAGCGATTAAATTAATTTGGGCCCCTTTATGGTGGTGAATTTCCTGAAATTGTGAATGGGACTTCCTTGGCGTGAAGTGGGAAAACGTCCTAAACCCTGGGAAGAAACTGGAGGAGTGTGAGAAGGATCACGTAACAGTTCACTTATTCCACTCCAGTCCCAAAAGGGTATTTTCCACTACTTCTGGCAGCGCAGGGTGGATCCAATATTGGTTGCGAGTGAATTCCCGCATGTCCAACTTGTAGGCCATCGCGGTAATCAATTGCTGGATCAAGGTTGAGGCCTGCGGGCCCATCAGGTGCGCGCCGAGAAGCTGCCCAGTGGAGCGGTCTGCTACCAGCTTGCAGATTCCGGTGTGATCTTCCATAGCCCAGCCGTAGGCAACGTCGCCAAAGTTCTGTACCTTGACGGTGACGTCGAAGCCCTTCTGTTGCGCCTGCTTCTCAGTTAGGCCCACTGTGGCGATTTGTGGGTGGGTAAAGATGGCGGCGGGGACATTGTCGTGGGGCAGTGGGCGGAGATCTTCTGGGTGGAGCAGGTTATGCTGCACTGCGCGTGTCTCCGCATTGGCTACGTGCTTGAGCATATATGGAGAAGAGACATCGCCGAGCGCCCAAACACCCTCGGCGGTGGTGCGGCCGAACTCGTCGGTGCTCACGCGGGCGTCGGCAAGCAGTTCAATGCCCGCCTTGTCCAGATCCATCTGATCGCCGTTTGGGGTGCGCCCAGTAGCAACCAGAATCGCTTCTGCTTCCACGGACTCACCATTGTCGAGCTCCAACCGCACGCCCGTGTCAGTTTCCTCGAGCTTGGTGCCATTGGCTATGCGCACGTCGAAGCGATCGCGAGCAATCTGGTTGAAGCGGCTAGATAGGTCATCATCCAGGTGGCGTAGCAAGGTCTCGGAGCGATTGACCACGGTGACCTTGGTGCCGAGGCCGTCAAAGACATGAGCAAACTCCATGGCGATATAGCCACCGCCTACCACGATGAGGCTTTCTGGCTGGTGGTCCATGCGCATGATGTCTTCATTGGTGTAGTACTTCACGCCCGAGTTGGCATAGACCTCCGGAATGACCGGACGGGAGCCGGCGGCAATGACGATCTGGTCGCCGCTGATGACATGCTCGCCGGTCTGAATGGTCTTCGGGCCGACGAAACGGGCGTGCTCATCAAACACGGTAATGTTCGGGGTTTCTTCGCCGCGACGGTACTGTTCGCCGCCCTGGGCAATCTGGTCGATGCGGTTGGTAAAGACCCGGTCCACGATGGAATCCCAATCCACGCTAGTGACCTGAGCATCAAGGCCGAGCCGGCCGGCCTCGCGCGCCGCTAGGGCAATATCGGCGGCGTAGACATACATCTTGGTGGGAATGCAGCCTACGTTGAGGCAGGTCCCGCCAAAGGTGCCCTTTTCAATGATGGCGATTTTCCGGTCATCAAAATCCGGGCTAGGGATGGAGTTTCCGGAGCCAGTGCCGATGATGATGAGGTCGAAATGTTCCTCGGCAGCGGGCGTGTGGGACTGGTGTGAAGTAGTCACGTTTATTCCTTATATATAGGGGCTTAATTACTGAGTAGATTGTGGGGTTTCTAGGACGGTGAGCAGCCACTTGTCACAGGCGTCAAAAGCTTCTTGGAGCGGGTCCGGAAGCGATAGGAACACATCGTGCCTAGCCCCCTTGATGGGATGCAAGGTGTAGTGGGCACTAAGTTCCTTTGCCCAGCGCCGCGTTTGCGCAACGTCGATGATGACATCTGCGTGGTTCACGCTGTCGGAGTAAGGCTGACCCAATTGGGTGCGAGTGGACTGCAGCGTCAAGATGGGGACACCGGCATCAACGCGGCCGCTGTGAATAGCATCAAAGCCGTGGAATACCGCGGCTATCCAACCGACATATTTCTTATGGCCCGCCAGTGGCTTAAAGCGGAGGTCAAAATTCCATTCGCCGTAGAAATCCTTATGCACGGACTCGCCGTAAGCAGTGAGGTTGCCACCAGGCAGGGGAGTCATGGGGGCGATGCGGCCCAATGTGTAGAGCAGCGGCTTGAGGGGAGTGAGGACCTGGCCGGGCACGCCCATCATGTCCAGCCATGGACTATTAAGGATGAGGCCCGCCAAGCGTTGGTGGCGTTCTTGGTCGGTTCGGCGCAGATGATCCATCCACAGCGGGGCGATCAAGCCACCGGTGGAGTGGGCGATGAAGATGACTTCATCATTGGGGATCGCATCAAGAGCGGCGGTGAGGTCTGTAAAGTACAGCGCCAGGTCCGAAGCATAGTGCCACGACTGGCCCGAGCGGCGCGAGCGGCCGCACTTGCGCAGATCGATGGCATAAAAGTCATAACCCTCGGCGGCAAAGTGCTCGGCTACGTGGGTGTGGAAGAAATAATCGGTCATGCCGTGTAGCCACACCAGTGCCGGGCGAGACGGGGCGGCTGACTCACGTGCAGTATCGCCCGCATGCTCCGGCGCGTAGTGCACCAGGGTGGTGACCACGTCGCCCTCGCCATCGGGGTCTGTACCCAAGTCAATGGTGGCAGCTTCATAGTCAGGGCCAAGCTTGTCTGGGCCCCATACCGGGGAGTGTGTAACCATGCCTCGATTCTAGGTGCAACGAAGAATTTATGGTGCTGCCGGTGGGGTGTAAATAGTGGGGGCGGAAATTCCCACATTTTCGCCACTGGTCTGGGGGAGAAATCCCAAATTGGATGAGAAAAGCGTAGAGTAAGGCCTTAATGCGTGACGCACTGCCAGGTTGTCATAGTGCAGCGATGGTGGCGCGGGGCGCTAAGCGCTAAAAATCAAGGCGTAGACCGCGCCGATGGATATCTATTTTCAATTCGAAGAGGTAATAACACAGTGTCCTCCGCTAAGAAGACAGCACAGGTTGTAGACGAGGTCGATGTAGCACTAATTGGTGCCGGCATCATGAGCGCCACCTTGGGAGCAATGCTCCGCGAGTTGGAGCCCAGCTGGACTCAAATGGTCTTTGAGCGCCTCGATGGCCCCGCATTGGAGTCCTCCTCCCCGTGGAATAACGCCGGTACCGGCCACTCCGCACTGTGTGAGCTGAACTACACCCCGGAGAAGAACGGCCGCATTGATATCTCCAAGGCTCTGGGCATCAATGAGAAGTTCCAGAAGTCTCGCCAGTTCTGGTCCCACCAGCTCAACAACGGTATTCTCACCGACCCGAGCGAATTCATTAACCCGGTTCCGCACGTGTCCTTCGCACAGGGCGAAATCCAGGTGGATTACCTCAAGCGCCGCTATGATGTGCTGAGCGAGAAGCATATGTTCCCGGGCATGCAGTTCTCCGCAGACGATTCCGACTTTGCTGAGAAGCTGCCGCTGATGGCCAAGGGCCGTGACTTCTCCAATAAGGTGGCCATTTCTTGGACCGACGCTGGTACCGACGTCAACTTTGGCGCGCTGACCAAGCAATTCCTGACCGCAGCTAAGGCCTCCGGCACCGAGATCCGCTACGGACATGAGGTCATCGATATCAAGCGTGATGGCTCCGCGTGGAAGGTGTACTCAAAGAACAAGCACACCAGCGACATCACCGTAGTTAAGGCAAAGTTCGTCTTCGTGGGTGCCGGCGGTTACGCCTTGGATCTGCTGCGTAAGGCAAAGGTGAAGGAAGTTGCCGGTTACGCAGGCTTCCCGGTATCTGGTCTGTGGCTGCGCTCCAAGAACCCAGAGCTTATTGAGCAGCACCAGGCAAAGGTCTACGGCAAGGCTGCCGTGGGCGCCCCGCCAATGTCCGTGCCGCACCTGGATACCCGCGTTATCGACGGTGAGAAGGGGCTGCTCTTTGGTCCTTACGGTGGCTGGAGCCCGAAGTTCCTGAAGAAGGGCACCTACCTGGACTTGTTCAAGTCCATCCGCCCAGACAACATCACCTCTTACCTCGGCGTTGCCGTGCAAGAGTTCGGCCTGACCAAGTACCTGGTGGATGAGGTGCGCAAGAGCTTCTCGGACCGCGTGGAAGCCCTGCGCGAGTACGTACCGGAAGCAAAGGAAAGCGACTGGGAGACCGTTATCGCTGGCCAGCGCGTCCAGGTGATTAAGCCTGCCGGTGCTCCGCAGTTCGGCTCCCTCGAGTTCGGCACCACCTTGGTGAATAACCAGGAGGGCAATATCGCCGGCTTGCTCGGAGCTTCCCCGGGTGCATCCATTGCCCCGGCCGTCATGCTGGAGCTGCTGGAGCGTTGCTTCGGCGAGCACATGATTGATTGGGCAGACAAGATCCGCGAGATGGTTCCGTCTTATGGCATCAAGCTGCGCAATGATGAGAAGCTTTACGACGAGATGTGGGAGTACACCCAGAAGACCCTGAAGCTGGACCGCTAAAAGCTAGCTTTCGGCCTCACAAACCCTCGCACCTCCTTCGCGGCGGCGCGAGGGTTTCGTGCGTCCTAGGCCGGTAATGGCAGCCCTAGGTACCGCAGTAGGTCAGGTAGCCCTCGAGACCGTTAGGATCCGGCGATTCGAACGTTGGATGGGGCTCCCACGGGTGGGTGACCGCGTGGAGAAGCTCCTGATACGGGCCCATCTCCCCGCGTTCGGCAGCATCCAGCGCGGATTCTACGGCGAGGTTGCGCGGGATAACCCGCGGCATGGCGCTGTCGACGCGGGAAGGATCGGGGGAGGAAGCAAGGTAGTCATCTAAGAAGTCTCCTTCGGCCAGGAGCTCGCGGGCGTGGGTGGGGTGGCCCGCGGCGGCGTCGGCAAGAGCGCGGTGAGCCAGCGTGATATCTGGACCGTTGAGCTGCATGGCAGCCTCATAAGAAGAAGCGACTTCTAGAGAGGTATCCAAAGCCTGTGCCAAATCTGCCCTGTGCTGGTGCTCAAAGCGGTCGCTAAAGCCGTTGATGGATTCTTGGGCAAAGTCCATGGCCTTATTCATGTCCATATCAAAAAGCGGCAGGAGGGATTCCGCCAAGCGGGCCAGGTTCCATCCCAGAATGGAGGGCTGATTGCCAAAGGCATAGCGGCCCTGCCTATCGATGCTGGAAAAGACCGTTGATGGCGAATAGGCCTCCATAAAGGCACAGGGGCCATAGTCAATGGTCTCGCCAGAGATGGTGGTGTTATCCGTATTCATCACGCCGTGAATAAAGCCCAAGCGCATCCAGTGGGACACGGTGCGGATCTGCGCATCCATCACCTGGGTGAAAAACTCCTGGTAGTCCGCTCCAGGGTAGTGGCGCGCAATGGCATAGTCGGCCAACTGTCGGGTGTAATCCGTCTGCGCGGCAAGATGGAAAGTGCCGACGCGGATATGGCTGGCCGCTACGCGTACCACAATGCCGGCCGGTTGCACGTGCCCGCGCTGAATGGGTCGGTCGGTGGAGATAACCGCCAGCGCCCGGGTGGTGGGAACCCCCAAGGCATGCATAGCCTCAGAGACTAGGTACTCGCGCAGCATGGAAGACAGCGTTCCGCGGCCATCGGACCCGAGGCGGGAAAAGGGAGTAAGCCCAGTTCCCTTGGCATGGAGATCCCATAGCCGGCCGTCCTTTTCCACCTCGCCCAAGAGCATGGCCCGGCCGTCTCCCATCTGCGGGTTAAACGCACCGAATTGGAAGCCGGAATAGGCCATAGCGTGGCCGCCTGCGCGGCCGGTAAGGAAATCTACGCCCTCGGAGGAGCGCAGCCAGTCTGGGTCGAGGCCCAACTTGGTGGCCAGTTCCTCGTTGAGGATGACCATCTGTGGGTTCGGCTGCTCCTCACCCTCGGTGGGGCGAACCAAGTGGGGAAGCTTCTGGGCAAAATCGTGGTGTAGCTGCACCTAAACCTCCAGTGTTCCGCGCACGCGAATCTGGGCGCGACCGCCCACCCAAATATCCGTGCCGTCATCATTGATAAATACTTCGCCCGCCCGGCCTATTTGGCTGCCTTGTGTTGCGGTATAGCGCGCCGGCACCACGTTGCGTGAGCGCATAAACTGCGCGGCGCCGCCGTTGAAAGAACCGGTGACTGGGTCTTCGAATTGGGTGGTAAAGGCCCGCACCTCATAGGCCGGCTCGCTCTCTGCGGCGTTGGGATTAAGACCCACAACGCCGACCTTGGGGCGCTCGGCCCGGGGCTCAACCGCGCGCACCGCCGCGGCATCGCGCAATTGAAGCAGGCGCCAGCCTGGGCCATTGTCCACCCAGCCATGGTCCACAATATCCGCGCTATCTAGCCCCAACCCAGCGCAGGCCTCCTTTAGCTCCGCCGGGCTCAGCGGTTCTTCGCGGCGCAGCGGCGGGGTAGCAAAGGAAAAGACTTCGCCCTCTTCGCGGACGGTTACCAAGCCCACGCCGCATTCTTGGACGATGCGTCCCTCTTCCCGTGGCTGATTGCCTAGTGCCCGCCACGCGGCAGCGCTGCCCAAGGTGGGGTGGCCGGCGAAATCAAACTCCTCGTACGGGGTGAAAATGCGCACGCGGTAGTCCGCGCGGACGTCGCTAGGCTCGAGCAAGAAGGTGGTTTCAGAAAAGTTGGTCCAGTTCGCGATCGCCTGCATCTGCTCGCTACTTAGTCCATCGGCGCCCGCAATCACCGCCAAGGCATTGCCCTTAAAGGCACCCGTGGCAAATACATCAACCTCAAAGAACTCGTGGTGCATGCCTGCCAGTCTAGTCAGCCCCAGGGATGAGGACTATGGCCTAGAGCCTGCGCTAGCCTAGAAAGCCATGAAGAAGCTATGGCCCGATGCACTTCGCGCGTGGGTAGGCCCACCGTGGAGAATTATCATTCCGCTGTTTTTCTGGGGTTCTTCGGTGCCGGCGGCAGAAGGTGTTATTGATAGAACCTCGCTTTTCCAGGAGCTGGTTCTCGTAGTTTATGCAGTCGGTATTCCACTAGCACTCTGGCTACACCCCAAGCTCAGGGAATATGCCATCGGGTTCACTGCTATCACGCTAACGGTGTGCATCTTTACCCCGCTTGCTGCAATGGGCAACGCTCACTTTTTCCCTTTGGCTTACTGCGTATTTCTGATAGGCGCACATTCACCCAAACGACTACAGCGAATCTGGATAGGGTGGATTGCCTTAGGCTCCTTGGCGGCCACCGCAGCGGAACTATACGGGCGGAGGGTCATCAGCGGCATCGATTTTGGCCTCGAAGACACCACTGTTGGCCCGCTTCCTGCCTTCGTCTCCGTCGTTATCATCGCGTGGCCCGTTATGGGCTTTTTCTTCCTGCTTGGCACCAATGACCGCAAAAAGCGCGAGGACCAGCAGCTGCTGATTGAACGTGCGGAGATGGCCGGCGCGGTAGAGCGCAACCGCATTGCCCGCGAAATGCATGACATTGTGGCGCATAATTTAGCGGGCGTTATCGCGCTTGCCGACGGCGCCCGGTTCGCCGCCGCCAAAAATCCCGCAGCGGCCACAGAAGCCTTAGAAACCATAGCCTCTACCTCCCGCGATTCCCTCAAACAGATGCGCGGATTGCTCTCTGTGCTGCGAGATGGAGATTCCCGCGCCGATACCAAGGCGCCCGGCGCGAGTGATATCGCAGGACTCATCTCGGAAGCCCGCCGCAGCGGTTTCGATATCATCGTGCACGGGCTGGAGGACCTGCCGACCGAAAGCGACGAGCTCTATCAGTTCACCGTCTACCGCGTGGTGCAAGAGATTTTGACCAATATGCTCAAGCATTCCCGCGATAAAAGGGGAGTGCTGCGCTTTCGCTCTACTGGAAGCGGCCTAGTATTGAGCGCCGATAACCCGGCCGCACGCACGCCGGACAATCACGAGCCCGGTTACGGGCTCATCGGGATGAGCGAGCGCGTTAGGGCCTATGGCGGCAGCGTTGCTACCCGCACAGAGGACGGACACTTCTTTATCACCGTGGAGGTACCCAATGACTAACTCTGAGCAGCCAGCAAGATCGCATGCCGCTCCCATCCGCATTGGCCTAGTAGATGACCAGCCCCTCGTGCGCGCCGGGTTCGCCATGCTCCTTGGCTCCCAAGAGGATTTAGACGTTGCCTGGCAGGCATCCGATGGCGATGAAGTCCTCGACCTCGCCCGCGCGCAGCCTGCCGATATTGTGCTCATGGATGTCCAGATGGCCCGCGTCAATGGCATCGCCGCCACCGAAAGGCTGCTGCCGGAATTCCCGGATACCCAAGTCATTATGCTTACCACCTTCGATGACCAGAACTTTGTCCATGGCGCCATTTCCGCCGGGGCTTCCGGATTCCTGCTCAAAGACGTCGAACCGGAAAATCTCCTCGCCGCCATTCGCACCGTACATTCCGGCGAGGCCGTCCTTTCACCGCGCATTACCGCCCAGGTGCTGCAGCAACTGCGCAGCGAGCAGTCCGCGTCACAGCCTAATTCACATGCCACCCCCGTTGCGGCAGCGGCTACCGCCCCTCCGGCAGAAGATCTCACGCCACGCGAGCTAGACGTCCTCAAGCTGATGGCACTGGGGTATTCGAATACCGAAATCGCGGAGTGCGAGTTCGTCTCCATGGCCACGGTCAAGACTCACGTGCGCCACATCTTGACGAAAACCGGCTCGCGTGACCGCGTGCATGCCGTGCTCTACGCGCTTACTCATGGCGTGGTTTCGGTGGAGGAACTGCTCTCTCATCCCTAGGTATGACCTGCTAAATCACTCCCAAGGATGGTTACTCTGTGCCGGTCAGGCGGCACGATGGGAACCATGCTCAAAGTTTCACACCTTTCCAAGAATTTCCGCTCCTTTAAAGCAGTAGATGACCTCTCCTTCGAGGTTCCAGACGGTCAAGTCACCGGCTTCCTCGGACCGAATGGTTCCGGCAAGTCCACCACCATGCGCATGTGCGTGGGTCTGGAGACTCCGACTTCCGGCACCGCGACTTTTGATGGCACGCCTTTCCGTGAACTGTCCAATCCCGCCACCATGGTGGGCACCTTGCTGGATGCGAACTGGTTCCACCCGGGCCGCAGCGCCCGTGCTCACCTGGGCTACATGGCCGCGTTGCAGGGCGTGTCTATGAACCACGTGGATGACACCTTGGACCGCGTCGGCCTAACTCAGGTAGCCACCAAGCGCGTGGGCGGCTATTCGCTAGGCATGAAGCAGCGCCTGGGCCTTGCTTGTGCGCTCATCGGCGAGCCGAAGCACTTGCTTCTCGACGAACCCGTCAACGGTCTCGACCCCGAAGGCGTGCACTGGATGCGTGCCCGCATCCGCGAATTCGCCGAGGCCGGTTGCTCGGTCCTCGTATCTTCCCACCTGCTTTCGGAAATGCAGCTCACCGCAGACCGCCTCGTAGTCATCGGCAAAGGCAAGCTGCTGGGCGAGGGCACCATGGATGAATTCGTCAACGGAACTGGTGGCGCAAGCCTCGAAGTCATCGTTGACCAGCCCGATGAACTCTTGCGCCTATTGCACGGCACCGATGCGGAAACCTCCTTTGACGGTGAGGTCCTGCGCGTGCGCGGCCTCGAAGGCTCCGACATCGGCCGCATCTGCCTGGATAACCGCATTCTTATCTCCAGCTTGGAACGCAAACAGCCCTCCCTGGAAGAGGCCTACCTCGGCGCGACCGCCGACCACGTGGCCTACCGCTCCGCCTAAACGCACAACCCAACCTTTAAGGACAGATTTCTATGAATACTGTGGTTTCAGAATCCCGCAAGCTCTTTTCTCTTCGCTCTACCTGGGTCTACCTCGCCATCGTGGCACTCGGCATGACCGCCGGCGGCGTGCTTACGGCTTGGGGCTATGACTTCAACGGCACCGCGGACGGCAAGTTTCAATCCAGTGATGTCTTGGCAGCTAGTGACCTCGCCATGGTGGTGATGATCTTTGCATCTGCGATGATGGTCGGAGGTGACCTAGGAAAGGGAACCGTTGCATGGTCTTATCTTTCCTCCAACCGCCGCGTTGGCATAGTGCTCAGCCAATTCTTAGTCATCCTGGTATCACTCTTGCTCGCTGCCACGCTGGGTATAGCTGTGGGAACCTTGCTGATTGCGGCACTCGGCGGCGATATTGACTTCACAAGCTTTCACCAGTGGCCGGATTGCAACCGAGTGGTGTTTGCTTACCTGGAATGGGCCGGCTTTAGCCTGCTGGCTATGGGGTTGGCTTATCTCTTGCGTAGCGGCACATTTGCGGCGATGATCCTCGTGGTGGAGTTCTTTGTTCTTGAAACTGCGCTTATGGCATTTGACGCTTCGTGGGCAGAAGCGTTGTTGAGCTGCCTGCCCTTCGCCAATATGCAGACCTTGGTCCTGGGTAGCGATTTGGGCCCCTTGGACCATTCCCGCGGTGTGTCTGCTTTGATTCTGGGCGTCACGCTGGCAGTCTGCGTCGGCGGTGCGTGCGCAGTGTCCCGCCGTCGGTCCGTCGCCAAATAACTCCCAGAACTAACTACGCTGGTGGGCATGAGTGATGCACTTTTTGCCCGCATAGAACCTATCCAGACCATGCGGGATGGCACGGTCAAGCAGGTCAACCCGTTCTCCGGGACCGAAGTGTGGACCGTGCCGGGCCGCGGCAACCGCCCGCTGTCCACGCCAGTGGCTAACCCGCAGCCACTGCAGGAAGAAGACTTCACCCACCGCTGCGCCTTTTGTTCAGGGCGCATGACTGATACCCCGCCGGAAAAGGCCCGCATCCTGCCGTCCGGCGGGATTGTGCGTGGATTGCCCTTGAGCGAATACGGCCACACCGTCCCGGCCTTTCGCCGCATTCCAAATCTGTTTGAAATCGTCTCCTTTGACTATTGGCACGCCAACTACGGCTTCGACATGGATGCTGAGACCCGCCAACGCATGGACAACTACCTTGCAGATCCTGCCGGCCGTGAACATGTGCTCAATATCGTGCGCACGAAGCGAAAGGCAGCGCACCTGCCCGAGGCAAGCGACGAGGAACTTATAGAACAGGCGGCGGGCTTTTTCGCAGGTGGCCACGACGTCATCGTGGCGGGCCGCCATTTTGAGCGCGGTGCACAGGATGATTCCCAAGTGGTATCTTCCGGCACCCTCAGCGCCGAAGAGCACCTGCTCTTTATGCAGCTGACTATTGACGCCATGCGCGACCTCTACGAACGCAACCGCTACGCACCCTATGTGGTGGCCTTCCAAAATTGGCTGCAGCCAGCCGGCGCCTCCTTTGAGCACCTGCACAAGCAACTCGTTGCCATCGATGACCGCGGCATGGCCTCCCACCGGGAGGTACAGATGCTGCGCAGCAATATGAATATGTACAACGAGTGGGCGGTGGACTTTGCCGCTAGCCGCAACCTCATCATTGCGGAAAACGACCATGCCGTCCTCTTCGCCGGCTTTGGGCACCGCTATCCCACCTTGGAGGTCTACTCCAAGTCCGCGACCTGCGAGCCGTGGCGGCAGTCGGAAGAAGAAATCCGCGCCATGAGCGACCTCGTCCATGCTGCCCACGCTGCTGTCGGCCGCGAGGTTCCCTGCAATGAGGAGTGGCACCACAAGCCTGCCGATGTCGACGTCGCTCAGCCATGGCGCATTCTCATCAAGCTCCGCATTTCTACCCTTGCCGGATTCGAAGGCGGCACCAAGATTTACCTCAACACCATCTCGCCCTGGGACCTGCGCGATAGGGTAGTAAGCCAGCTTTATCCCTTGCGCGAGTCCGGGCATGTTGCCCGCTCGGTCCGCGTGGCCACCGAATGCTCGGTGCAGCGCAATAGCCTGCTGTATAACCCGCAGCTGCGCTAAGCGGGCAGCGTTGGGCTCAGCGCTTGACGACGAGCGTAAGCTCACTCGACCCAGGCCCCGGCTCCTCAACGGTCATACCCGCGGCGCGCGCGATGGCGGCAACGTCGGCGGCGCTGTAGGCGTCAGCAGGCGAGAGCGCTAACTCGCGGGCTAACAGGCCCTTGAAGTGCTTATTGAAGTGGCTGACCACCTTGCGCGAACCATCGTCCTGCAGGCTTTCCACCCGTACCGTTACCGCATCCTTTACACGGCCGAGCTGCTGGTAAGTGCCCGAGCGCAGATCGACAATAAGCTCGTCCACTCCCTCGAGCGCCTGCGTAATCTGCTTGCCCCAGCGCGACTTCATGGTGCGGCCACCAAGCTTGGAGCCACCCGAAAGCCGGTAATGCGGAATGGGGTCGCTGGCGCGGAGGACGCCAAAGAGGGCGTCGCCAATAGCAAGACGATCCCACGTGGGTAGGGAAGGGGCATCCAAGGCATCAAAAAGCACGCCGGTATAACGCAACACGGCCGGCATGGTGGGGGTGGTAAAAAGCCCCTGGTTGGATTCGGCCTCACCACGCAGCTTTTCCGAAAGCTTGAGTACCTCCATGGCCTCGTCTACCGGAAGAGACTGCAGCTCAGCGGCAATTTCTTGCCGGGTGGCATGCAATTGCGGAAAGGACAGTTGGCTGAAGTCAAGGGGCTGTCCCGTACCGCCATGGGCCTTAGTTTCTGAAGGAGGGAGGATAATGAGCATATATACAGGGTAGCGGGGTATATTTTTGTGCATGATTACCCGCCTTTCTGAACTATTTCTCCGTACCCTTCGTGAGGACCCCGCCGATGCCGAGGTCCCCAGCCACAAGCTGCTCGTACGCGCCGGTTATGTACGCCGCGTCGCGCCGGGCGTGTATACCTGGCTGCCGTTGGGTCTGCGCACCCTGCGCAAGATTGAAGATGTAGTCCGTCAGGAAATGGACGCCATCGGCGGCCAGGAAATGCTGTTTCCTGCTTTGCTGCCGCGCGAGCCTTATGAGAAGACCAACCGCTGGGTGGAATACGGCGATAACCTCTTCCGCCTCAAGGACCGCAAGAACGCAGATATGCTGCTTGGCCCTACCCACGAGGAAATGTTTGCCAGTGCGGTCAAGGATATGTACTCCTCCTATAAGGATTTCCCGGTTACGCTGTATCAGATTCAGACCAAGTACCGCGATGAGGAGCGCCCTCGTGCTGGTGTGCTGCGTGGCCGCGAATTCACGATGAAGGATTCCTATTCCTTCGACATGACCGATGAGGGCTTGGACGAGTCCTACGGCCGCCACCGCAAGGCGTATCAGAATATCTTCAACCGCCTAGAGATCGATTACGCCATCTGTAAGGCCACCTCTGGTGCCATGGGCGGCTCCGCCTCCGAGGAATTCCTCGCCGTATCTGAGGTAGGCGAGGATACCTTTGTGCGCTCCACCGAGGGCGACTACGCAGCCAACGTCGAGGCCGTGGTGACCCCAGCACCGGCGGAGAAGGATATTGAGGGCCAGCCAGAGGCACAGGAGCATGACACCCCGGGAGCAGAGACCATTGAGAAGCTGGTCGAATGGGCCCAGGGCGCAGGCATTACTGTCGACGGCCGCGAGGCCACCGCTGCAGACACCCTCAAGTGCATGATGGTCAAGCTCTACCACCCGGCCGTGGAGAGCGAAGAGCGCGAGTCTGAATTGGCTGCCGTTCTCATCCCTGGCGATCGCGAGTTAGATGAAAAGCGCCTTGAGGCCGCACTCGAGCCAGTGGAGTTTGAGTTGGCCGGGGACAAGGACTTTGCAGACAATGACTTCTTGGTCAAGGGCTATGTGGGCCCGCGCGCTCTAAATGCCAATGGCATCAAGGTCCTGGCCGATCCGCGCGTGGTCAAGGGCACGGCGTGGATTACCGGCGCCGATGCGAGCGAGCGCCACGTGGTTGGCTGCGTGGCCGGTCGCGATTTCACCGTGGATGAGTTCATTGAGGCCGCAGAGGTTAAAGAAGGCGACCTGGCTCCCAATAACCAGGGCACCTTGACCTTGGAGCGCGGCATTGAGCTTGGCCATATCTTCCAGCTGGGCCGCAAATACACCGAGGCCTTTGACGTGCAAATCTTGGATGAGAACGGCAAGCGCGCCGTTCCCACCATGGGATCCTATGGCATTGGTATCACCCGCATGCTGGCCGTCTTGGCCGAGCAGCGCCATGATGACAAGGGCCTCAATTGGCCAGTAGCTGTTGCGCCGTACCAGGTACACGTAGCCGTGGCTAATAAGGACGCCGCCGCCATGGAGGCCGGCGATAAGCTGGTAGAGGAGCTATCCTCCAAGGGGCTCGAGGTGCTCTTCGATGACCGCCCAAAGGTCTCCCCAGGCGTGAAGTTCAAGGATGCAGAGCTCCTTGGCATGCCCTTCGTGGCAATTCTGGGCCGTGCCTTCAAGGAAGGCAAGATTGAACTGCGCATCCGCGGTGGAGAGACCCTTGAGGTTCCAGCCGAAGACATCGTGGACAAGATCCTCGAGCTCGTGCGTGGCTAAATAGGACTCAACTCTGCGCGGCGGGGTACCGTGGAAGGCATGAACTTTCAAAAGAATGGGCTTTCCACGGTGCTTTCAGCAATGGGCGTATTGCACTTTGTGAAGCCGAAGACTTTCGAATCCATTGTCCCGCCGCAACTGCCAGGCCCTGCGCGCTTCTATAACTTTGCTTCGGGCCTGTGGGAGATTGCCACCGGTGCTTTGCTTCGCCGCCGCGCCACCCGCGGCTTCGGCGGTGCTTCCGCACTCGCGCTCTTTGCAGCGGTGTGGCCGGCCAATATGTACCACGCCTGGATTGAACGCAAGGCAGGGTGGCCAAAGAAGCTCTACCACATCATCCGCCAGCCGCTGCAGGTGCTGTTGATGATGTATGCCTGGAATATCGCCAAGCATGAGGCCTAAAGCCGCCTTGGCTGCATGCTAGCCAGCTAGGTCAAGCACAAAACCGGCCTCCTCCCTTACTCCGCGGGGTTTCGCGGGATGGGGAGGAGGCCGGCTTCGTATTAACTGCCGAGGCAAAAACTAGCCGGCGACGGGGCCGCCGCAGTTGGGCCAAGCGCCAGCACCCTGGGTGGCTAGGACGCTTTCGGCCACGGCAATCTGCTGCTCGCGGGTCGCCTGGTCAGCCGTCGGGGCGTACTGGGTGCCGCCATTGGCGGCCCAAGTCTGCGGGTTGAACTGCAGGCCGCCCTGGTAACCGTTTCCGGTATTGATGTGCCAATCACCGCCGGACTCGCAGGCGGCTACCTGATCCCAGGCGCTAGCCGGTGCGGCGGTAGCAGCAGGCGCGGCCAAGCCAGCAAGGCCGAGTGCTGCGGCGGATGCGGTCAACATGGTCTTCTTAAAACGCATTGAGAGGAAACTCCTTCTCTTTGTGTCTTTTAGCTTGCGGAATCTCCTGCAAGCTCATGGTGACCCAACCTACGCACGCTTGCGGAGCGAAAGCAATGCATTATGCCGTAAAGGTCGCTGCAATTTCGCTGACTGGTGTTCAGGGGATTTACAGGCGGTCAGCCTGTCTTATCGCATTCCGTGGGACTCCGCCGCGATGCCAATGAGCCAAGTAACCCATTCCTGATCCGGGGATTCTTCTTGCGCTGCACCCGTGGCGGCAGCGGACCACTTGCGGCCGTCGTGTGCGGCAAGGCCATCGATAAAGGCCAGGGCGGAATCAGAATCGTGGGGCAGTTCTTGCTCTCCGGAGGTATAAGCCGGCTCCGGCTGCGGAGTGTTGCCGTAGCGGGCAAGTGCGCCCTGGAGGGCGTCGATGCGGCGATGATGAACAGCGAGGCGATGATCCACCTTGTCCTCGTGCTCGGGGCCAACGTAGGCGCGGGCGAAATCTAGACCGTATACCTGCTCATACTCCCAGCTCAGGAGATCAGCAGCGCTTTTTTGCTCTGGTTGGGAAAGCTCGGGAATATCGGGGGCATCGCCAGGCAACCAAGCATTGAGCGCGATGGCCTGCTCGGTAACTAGGGTGCGCGATTCAACGGTGACCTCATCGGTGGCCTCGGTGGTAGCGGAAGCGGCATTTTCCATAATTTCGCCAGAGTCTGCGGCGTGATTGGCCTCGGTAGGGCGCTCTACCTCGCAGGAGCGTGGGGGATTGCCAGCATCATCCGTGCCGCATAGCCGCGTAATTTCGGCATAAAGGGCATCCGCCTGGGAGCTGCGCAGCCCTGCGGCATGGTCATCGACGCCGCTGAGGGACAAGGCGTCGGTGGCGGCGGCGTCGGCAAGCGCCAGCAGCCTGTTCTCTGGCCGCGGGCCAAAATAGTCGACGACGGAATCAACCGCTTGGCACCCAGCCAAGCCGGGCAGGGTGGCGGTTGTGGCTACGAGGGTCAAAGCTATACGTCGGCGGTTCACGCAAAAGACTGTACCCCGTAGCACGTAGGCTAGTGGGCATGGCTTTCCCAGATGCACAACAATTGACCGATCTCTTGCAACCCAAATTGGCTGAGCGGGGATTGGACGTAGAAGACATTAAAACCACCAAGGCGGGAAAGAAATCCCAGGTCATTATCCGTATTGATGGTGATAAGCGCCCTAGCTCCGATGTGCTGGAGGAAGTATCCAACGAGATTTCTGCCTTCTTTGATGACAAGGAAGCGCAGGGAGAGCTGAACTTCGGCGCCGGCTATACCTTGGAGGTCTCCACCCCCGGCGTGGACTTGCCGCTAACCGCCCCGCGCCACTGGCGCCGCAATCGGGGGCGCAAGGTCTCCTTTGACCTTGGCGATGGCAAGACTCAATCGGCGCGCATTGGCGCGCTTAACGACGCCGCCGAGGCCGTAATCCTCATCACGGCAAGCAAAAAGGACGTGCAGGCGCGCGCCGAACGATTGGAAAACATTGCCCGGGCAGTGGTAGAAATTGAGTTTGCACAGCCGTCCGAACAGGAGCTAGAGGCAGTGCGAAAGACGTTTGAAGAAGCCGAGAACTAACCGGCAACCGAGAGGAATGACAAGTGAATATTGATCTACAGGCACTTCGTACCATCGAATCCGAGCGCAATGTCCCCGTAAAGGACTTGCTGGAAGCGATTGCGGGTGCCTTGTTGTATTCCTACCTGGATTACCGCGAGTCCAATGCTGGCGGCAAGGTAGAAGGCGCCAAGTCCCGCGTCGATATCGACGCCACCACCGGTGCGGTCAGCGTCATTGTCTCGGAGCGCGACCCAGAAACTGGGGAAGTAACCACCGAATACGATGACACCCCGGACAACTTTGGACGTGTGGGCGCGCAGGCCGTGCGCGAGGCCATCCTGCGCAAGTTGCGCGAGGCCGAGGCAGAGCGCACCTACGATTCCTACTCGGAGCTTACCGGCCGCGTTGTCAGCGGCATCGTTCAGCGCGATGCGCGCGCTAATGCCCGCGGAATCGTCGTGGTCCAGCTGGGCTCTGAGCTGGAGTCCCAAGACGGCATCTTGCTGCCTGCTGAGCAGATTCCGGGAGAAAAGCTCGAGCACGGTGACCGCATCAAGGCCTATGTCGTAGGCGTTAATCGCAACGGCGCCCAAGTACAGATCAATCTCTCCCGCACCCACCCGGAACTGGTGCGTGGCCTTTTTGAGCTCGAAGTTCCAGAAGTTGCCGATGGCACCGTAGAAATGATTGCCATCGCCCGTGAGGCAGGCCACCGTTCCAAGGTGGCCGTTGTGGGCCATGCCAAGGGCCTGAACGCTAAGGGAGCCTGCATCGGCCCGCGCGGTCAGCGCGTCAATAACATCATGCGCCAGCTCGGCGGTGAAAAGATTGACATCATTGACTTCAGCGAGGATCCGACGGTCTATGTAGGCAACGCACTGGCCCCCTCGAAGGTGGTCAAGGTCACCGTTGTAGACAACGAGGCGCAAATCGCGCGCGTGGTGGTGCCGGATTACCAGCTGTCCCTGGCTATTGGTAAAGAGGGGCAGAATGCCCGTCTAGCTGCCCGTTTGACCGGCTGGAAGATTGATATTCACTCGGACGCTGACGCTAATTAAGGATCTGCGCTTTTGTAGCGTAGGCTAGTAAACGGCCCAGTTGCAGATTGGGGCATATTGGCGACGCGAAAAGTAAGGAGTTGAATGTCTGAGAGGCAAAGACTCCGGACTTGTATCGCCACTCGCCGCCGCCTGCCAGATACGAACTTGTTACGGGTGGTCATCGACCGCGATGATCCGCACGGCCGCCGTCTGGTAGCAGATCCACACCGCCGGCTTCCCGGCCGCGGGGCGTGGATTAGCCCCACACTTTCTGCACTCGAGCTAGCGGAGCGCAAACGCGCCTTCAAGCGCGCGCTTCGCACGTCCGCACCCGTGGACACAGGTCAGGTACGGCAGTACTTGGAAGCGCATGGCGGACAAGTACCTAGCGTGGAAGATGCCGCGTTAGATTCGTACGAACCAGAGTTACAAAGGAAGACCGAACACTGATGAGCGCACAACGATGAAGCATCAGCGATGAAAGTCCTACACACCTAACTAGGGGTCAGGCCAGTTTCCGCGGCCTTGACTCCTAGTCGATACCAAGAGGAGACAAGTGCCCGGAAAGCTACGTGTTCACGAGCTCGCAAAGCAGCTCGGAGTAACCAGCAAGGAACTGCTCGCCACCCTGAAGGAACAGGGTGAGTTTGTAAAGACTGCTTCTTCCACCATCGAACCGCCGGTGGTTAAGAAGATGCGAGCTCATTATGAAGCACAGTCCGGCGGCGATGACGCCGCCGAGAAGAAGCAAGACAATAAGCCTGCCAAGGGTGCCGCTAAGAGCACCGCAAAGGCGAGTGCCCCTAAGCCGGGTGCGAAATCTGCTGCCCCCAAGCCGGGCGCAGAGGCGCCAAAGCCAGGCGCGAAGGCTGCTGCCCCGAAGCCTGGCCAGGGCGCACCGAAGCCGGGACAGGGTGCTGCTAAGCCCGGTGCAAAGCCAGCTGCCCCGAAGCCGGGCGCACAGGCCCCGAAGCCGGGTG
Organism: Corynebacterium sp. ACRPO; assembly: GCF_022347205.1. Classification (GTDB taxonomy): domain Bacteria; phylum Actinomycetota; class Actinomycetes; order Mycobacteriales; family Mycobacteriaceae; genus Corynebacterium. Next base: position 121,398 of record NZ_JAKRNE010000001.1, read on the forward strand.
CAAAGTCTGCCGCACCGAAGCCCGGCCAGGGCGCACCGAAGCCAGGCCAGGCTGGCGGCCAGAAGTCGGGCGAGCGTCCGACCCCAGGCAATTCCATGCCTCGTCCAATGCCGAAGCCAGGCGGTTCCCGTCGCGTAGCTAATAACCCGTTCTCCACGGGTGGCGGCGACAACCGTCCGGGCCCTCGCCCAGGTGGCTCCAAGGGGCAGCGTGGCGGCAATAAGCCAGGCGATAACCGCGGTAAGCGCGGTGGCCAGAACGAGGGCGGAAATAACCGCCAGGGTGGCAATAACCAGGGTGGCGGCGGTCGCCGTCCATCCCCGGCCATGATGCCGTCCCACCCGAACCCTGCGTCGATGCCGTCTAAGGCACCGAGCGGTGGTGGACGTGGCGGCCGCGGTCGCGGCGGTCACGGCGGACCGGGTCACGGTGGCCCAGGTGGCGGCCGTCCAGGCGGTTTCCGCGGCGGTGGACGCGGCGGACGTCGCGGCGGCACCGCGGGTGCATTCGGCCGTCCAGGTGGCGCTCCACGTAAGGGCAAGAAGTCCAAGCGTCAGAAGCGCCATGAGTACGAGGAGCAGCAGAAGCATGTAGTAGGCGGCGTGCGCTTGCCAGACGGCAAGGGCCAAACCGTCCGCCTGCGTCGTGGTGCATCCCTGTCTGACTTCGCCGAGAAGATCGGTGCGGATCCAGCATCGTTGGTGCAGGCACTGTTCAATCTCGGTGAAATGGTGACGGCAACCGCTTCCGTATCGGAAGATACGCTGCAGCTGCTCGGCTCCGAGATCAACTACAACGTCGAGGTTGTCTCCCCTGAGGACGAGGACCGCGAGCTGCTCGAGTCCTTCGACTTGAAGTTCGGCGAGGACGAAGGCGGCGAGGAAGCACTGGAGAATCGTCCTCCAGTCGTCTCCGTTATGGGTCACGTTGACCACGGTAAGACCCGCCTGTTGGACGCCATTCGTAAGACCAACGAGGGCGCCCGCGAGGAAGGCGGCATCACCCAGGGCATTGGTGCCTACCAGACCACGGTGGACGTGGACGGCGAGCGCACCATCACCTTCCTGGATACCCCGGGTCACGAGGCCTTTACCGCCATGCGTGCCCGCGGTGCTAAGTCAACCGACTTGGCCATCCTCGTGGTTGCCGCCGATGACGGCGTTATGCCACAGACCGTGGAGGCCATCAACCACGCCAAGGCTGCCGATATTCCGGTCGTCGTGGCCGTGAACAAGGTGGATAAGCCGGAAGCTCAGCCGGATAAGATCCGTGGCCAGCTCACCGAGTACGGCCTGGTTCCGGAAGAGTACGGCGGCGACACCATGTTCGTGGATATCTCCGCGAAGCAGGGCAAGAACATTGACCAGCTGCTTGAGTCGGTCATCCTCACCGCGGATGCGGCCTTGGAGCTGACCGCTAATCCAGACATGGACGCACAGGGCGTGGCCATTGAGGCTCACCTGGACCGCGGACGCGGTCCGGTGGCAACGGTCATCGTTCAGCGCGGTACCTTGCACGTGGGTGACTCCATCGTCGTTGGCGATGCGCACGGCCGTGTCCGCCGCATGCTCGATGAGTTCGGCGAAGACGTCGAAGAGGCGGGCCCATCCCGTCCGGTGCAGGTCCAGGGGCTGTCCGGTGTGCCGGGTGCAGGCGATAATCTGCTCGTGGTGGAAGATGATCGCGTTGCCCGCCAGATTGCTAACCAGCGTGATGCTCGCAAGCGTTCTGCCCTGCAGGCAAAGCAGCGCAAGCGCGTCTCCCTGGAGGATCTGGACAAGGTATTGCAGGAGACTTCGACCCTCAACCTCATCCTCAAGGGCGACAATGCCGGTTCCGTCGAGGCACTGGAAGATGCCCTGCTGGATATCAAGACCGAGGACGAAGTCGAGCTCAACATCATCGACCGTGGTGTGGGCGCTGTGACCGAGACCAACGTCTCTCTCGCAGCGGCTTCCGACGCCGTCATCATTGCCTTCAACACCCGTGCGGAAGGCAAGGCGACGGAGATGGCCACCCAAGAGGGCGTGGATATTCGTTACTACACGATCATCTACAAGGCCATCGAAGAGGTCGAGGCTGCGCTCAAGGGCATGCTCAAGCCGATTTACGAGGAACGCGACACCGGTGCGGCCGAAATCCGCGCCCTGTTCAAGTCCTCCGCGGTGGGTACCATCGCCGGCTGCATGGTTACCGAGGGCAAGGTTGTCCGCAACGGCAAGGTTCGCCTGCTGCGCGATAACAACGTCATCACTGCCGACGCCAAGATTGAGTCCCTGCGTCACGAAAAAGACGACGCAACCGAGATCAAGGCCGGCTACGAGTGCGGTATGGTGCTCTCTTACCCGGATATCCAGGTAGGCGACATCATCCAGGCCTACGAAGAGGTCGAGGTTCCGCGCGACTAATCGCCGCCGTCTCAAGGCCCGCTTCCGCTCCCGCCGTCCCCACTGAATGTGCTGCTAGCACTCAGTAGGGAAGGCCCGAGGAGATTGGAAGCGGGCCTTGCGCTATTCCTGCGTCTGTAAGTTGAGGGCGCCTTGGGTGCCGCTGCCTACTGGCGTTGCCGCGACGGGTTTTCATTGTCCGCGATTCGGCACTAAACTGGTGGTTTCTTGTACCGGTTGGCGGTAATTTTAGAGATAGATTCTTTTTGAGCTGGGAGGTTCACATGGTCGATCACGCACGCGCAGCGCGCATGGCCAAGCGCATTCAGGAAATCGTGGCAAGCGCCATCGAACGCCAGATTAAGGATCGCCGCCTCGAGCTGGTGACCATTACGGATACTCGAGTCACGGGCGACCTGCACGATGCCACCGTTTTTTATACCGTGCGCGGAAAAGACATCGACTCCGAGCCGGACTTCGCCCAAGCAGAAGAAGCCCTCAAGCGCGCTAAAGGTCAGCTGCGCAAGATTGTGGGCGATCAGCTCTCGGTGCGGTTTACCCCGACGCTAACCTTCGAGGTCGATACCGTTCCGGAGGCCTCTGCTCATATGGAAGAGCTTCTGGCCCGTGCTCGCGCCCGCGATGAAGAACTAGCAAAGCTGAAGGAAAACGCTCAGCCGGCAGGGGATGCGAACCCGTATAAGACCTCCGATGAAGACGAGGCTTAAGTGACTAAGAAGCAATACCAGCCGGCAGTTGCCGCTTTGCATGATGCTCATAGCATCTGCATTGTGACGCACCTGCGGCCGGATGCCGATGCCATCGGCTCTGCTGCGGCGTTGCTGCTCGCGCTGCGCCAACGGGGCAAAGACGTGTGTGCCGTTGTGGGCCAGGAGCGGGAGATTTCCCGTAATCTTTACACCATTCCTGCCGCCGACGACGTCACCACTAGTCGTGAGCTGCCGGAAGGCTATGACCTCTATGTCACCGTTGATTGTGGTTCTTTGGACCGGACGGGCTTTTTTGCGGACCGGATTGAGCAGCTAGCCCAGCAGGGCCGAGTTCTGTGCATTGACCACCATTCTTCTAATCCAGGGTTTGGTGCCATCAATGTGGTGGACACTGAATGTGAATCCACCACCGTGCTGTTGCTGAGAATCCTGGATTCACTGGAGATTCAGATTGACCGGCATATTGCGCACTGCTTATATGCCGGTTTGATGACCGATACTGGCAGCTTCCGCTGGGGCAGGCCGGCTATGCACGATATTGCCACCCGCCTCATGCACTACGATCTGGATACCAAGCAGATCGCAGCTGACCTTTTAGATTCCACCACGCCGGACGATCTTCAGATGATCGGTAGGGTATTGGCCGGTTTGCGCCTCGAAGATGCAGGGGAGCACACCCTAGGCATTCTCGTCGCGCGGCTGGAAGATATCCAGGGACACTCTGATTCGGCCGTTGAATCTTTGGTGGAGTTCGTTCGCGCGCTTGAAGGAACCACCGTCGGCGTGGTGTTTAAGGAACAAGCTCCGGAGGTGTGGGCGGTTTCCTTGCGTTCTTCTCGCATTGATTGTTCTTCGGTAGCGCTTACCTTCGGGGGCGGCGGACATGTACCGGCCGCGGGCTATACCGCTCACGGGGCTCCGGAAAAAATTATTAAGGAATTGGTGGCCGCTATCCAATGAGAAAAAGGCAGACGGATGGAATGAACGCTCAGGATCGCTCCACCGCCGGCACGGTAACCGCACGCGAGGTCTTTGGCCTCGCGTTTCCCGCGCTTGGCGTACTTGCGGCCATGCCGCTCTACCTCTTGCTGGATACCGCGGTAGTCGGACGCCTTGGCGCCCAAGAGCTCGCCTCGCTGGCTGCAGCCACCACAATTCACTCCGTGGTGACGACGCAGTTGACTTTCTTGTCCTACGGCACGACCGCTCGCTCTGCCCGTCTCTTTGGCTCCGGAAAGCGCGAAGCTGCGGTTGCTGAAGGCGTGCAAGCCACCTATGTGGCCCTAGGTGTAGGCGCGCTGCTCGCCGTGATCATGTGGATTTTCGGCGGCGTATTTGCCCGCGCCTTAACCGGGGATCCCACCACGGCCGCCGGTACGGCCTTGTGGCTGCGCATCGCAGCTCTGGCTATTCCCGTTACTTTGGTGGAGATGGCCGGAAACGGCTGGATGCGCGGTGTCCAAGATACGAAGAAGCCACTGTACTTCACTTTGTCTGGCATGATTCCCGGCGCTATTGCGGTGCCCATCTTCGTCCATTTCTGGGGGCTGGCAGGCTCAGCAATTGCCACGGTTTTGGGCATGAGCATTATTGCTGCGCTATTTGTCCGCGAATTGCATAAGGAACACACTGGCTCCTGGCAATTTCAGTGGCATGTGGTACGCGAACAACTCATCTTAGGCCGCGATCTTATTTTGCGTTCGGCTAGCTTCCAGGTGGCCTTTCTTACTGCCACGGCTGTGGTTTCCCGCGTTAGTACCGCCTCTTTGGCCGGTCACCAGATCATGATGCAGCTGTGGAACTTCATGTCCCTCATCTTGGATTCGTTGGCCATTGCCGCGCAATCGTTGACTGGTGCGGCCCTTGGTGCTGGCTCTGCGCGGCACGCACGCAGTGTGGGCAGCAAGGTGGCGTTGTACTCTACGATTTTCTCTGGCCTCTTGGCTGCCGTATTCGCTGCTGGTGCAGGGATTATTCCGCGCATTTTTACCTCCGCTCCGGAAGTGCTCGATGCCATCTCTAAGCCGTGGTGGATCCTGGTAGCCATGGTTATCGGCGGTGGCGTGGTCTTCGCCTTCGATGGTGTCTTGCTGGGTGCCGGCGATGCTGCCTTCCTGCGCACGCTGACCATATCTTCGGTCCTGGTGGGATTTTTGCCGGGCGTAATCTTGGCACACTTCATGGGCACAGGCTTAACCGGCGTGTGGTGTGGTCTCGCGGCCTTCATTGCTTTCCGCATGGTGGGTGTGGTCTACCGGTTCCGATCGATGAAATGGGCCGTAGTACAGGAGCGCTAGCTGCGCTAAAGTGGGCGTGTTGATACTCTCGCGCGGTGTGCGGCTCCGTGCAGCGCGCAGATTCTAGGAAGGCAGGTGAGAAACCTATGCCAACAGTGTGGGCGGTTTCTGACCTGCATGGAGCGGTCAGTGCCAATAGGGAGCGCATTGATCAGCTTACTCCGCCCGATCCCGCGGATTGGCTCATCGTGGCCGGGGACGTTGCAGAGCGTACTGAACTCATTATTCGTATTTTGCGCCAGCTTAATGATCGCTATGCCACGGTCATCTGGGTGCCGGGCAACCATGAGTTATTCTCCCGTTCCCAGGACCGGTATCAAGGCCGAGAAAAGTATGCGCACTTAGTGGAAAGGTGCAGGGAGATTGGAGTTATTACTCCCGAAGACCCGTATCCGGTATTTCACGGAACTACCATTGTTCCGCTCTTTACTCTGTATGATTACAGTTTCCGTCCGCATGGCCTTAGCGTGGACGAAGCCATTGACGCGGCGCGCGCGAAACAACTCATTATGACCGATGAGTTCGCCATCGCCCCCTTCGTAGACGTGCGGGCGTGGTGTTGGGATAGGTTGGCCTATTCCATCAAGCGCCTTTCCCGAGTACATAGTCCTACCGTGTTGGTTAACCATTGGCCGCTGGTCCAAGAACCGACAATGCTATTGCGCTTTCCTGAAATTGCCTTGTGGTGCGGAACCCGGCATACGCGGTCGTGGCCGCGGCGCTACAACGCAGAGTCCGTCATCTATGGGCACCTGCATATGCCGTCTCGCATGAATGTGGACGGCGTTGACCACATCGAGACGTCATTGGGGTATCCACGCGAATGGCAGGGGCGCGACAGCACCCAGACGTGGCCCTATCCGGTACTGCGTTCTTTTGAAGGGGAGGAGGCACGATGATGTATCCAGAGTTATTTCCGGAAAGTGCGCGCTATTGCTATGTGCGCACGGATTCGGGTTACGCGGATTTGGCCAATTTTGAAGAACTCGCGGCCGAAGAAAAGTCTCTCGTTTCCCAGGCAGTTGATGTGCGCAAGGCCGAGTTCGGAGATGCTCGGTGGTGTGCGCACCGAGCCTTACAGGAATTAGGTGCCAGCCCGGCGACGCCGATTTTGCGCGGCGAGCGCGGCATGCCGCTGTGGCCCGAAGGTTTTGTAGGTTCGATGACGCATACCGAGGGCATGCGGGCTGCGGTCGTTGCCCCTACCTCGGCCTTAAAGTCCGTAGGCTTGGATGCAGAACCCGCCGAACCGTTGCCGGATCATGTCCTCACCATGATCGCCCGAGCAGGGGAGATGCCGCAGCTTTTGCGGCTTCGTAAGGCGGGGATTACCTGCCCGGACCGATTGCTTTTTTGTGCCAAGGAGGCCACGTATAAGTCGTGGTTTCCCATGACCTTTCGCTGGCTGGACTTTGACCAAGCAGAAATCGACCTGCGCGAAGATGGCACGCTTATTTCCTATATTTTGGCTAGGCCCACACCGGTGCCTTTTATCACCGGGCGCTGGGTAATTCGAGACGGCTACGTTATCGTCTCCACCTCGGTTCCGGCCTTAGACTTTAGCCATTAAAGGGTAGAGGGCCGTGCCACAAACACGGTGGCCAGGCGCTTGCCTTTTTCTTTAATGAGCGCCACGGCTTGGCCATTAGGGGCTACAGCAGCGTGGACGCCCTTGAGCCCGCGGGGCTCTAGCCATTTGCCCATGGCGAGGGCGGCGGCCTCCTCCTCTGTGACGGAAAGGACGGAGAAGCAGCGAGCCAAGGCCTCATCCAAGCTGAGGGACAGGCGAGGGGATTCGGCAAGGGCGTCGAGCGAGAGGGCGTCGGCAAGTGCAAAAGGGCCCACCTCAGTGCGACGCAAGGCGGTCAGGTGCCCGCCCACCTGCAGGGCCTCGCCCAGATCGCGGGCCAGGGAGCGAATATAGGTGCCGGAAGAACAATCCACCGTGACGTCTAGATCGATGTAGTCGCCCTCGCGGCGCTCTGCCAGAACGTCAAACTTATCTACCGTTACTGGGCGGGCGGGAATGTCTACCTCCTGGCCCTCCCGCACCAGCTCATGGGCGCGGCGGCCGTTAATTTTAATAGCGGAAACGGCCGCGGGCTTTTGCATAATATCGCCGGTGAGCTTGGCAATCTCTGCCTCGATTACGGCGCGGTCAATGGCCGCAGCGCTAGCGCCCCAGCAGCGTTCTCCTTCGGCGTCATCGGTTGTGGTGGCGGCGCCGAGGCGAATGGTGGCGTCATAGGACTTAGTGGAGGCAACCATGTGGGCCAAGAACTTGGTGCCACGCTCCATGCCTAGGACAAGCACGCCGGTGGCCATGGGGTCGAGGGTGCCGGCGTGGCCTACTTTCTTGGTGCGAAAGTACCTGCGTAGGCGGCCGACAACATCGTGGGAGGTCATGCCGGCGGGTTTGTCTACGATGACGAGTCCGGAGTTTGCGAGCGCATCAGTCATAGCCTCTAAGTCTATGCTCTACGATGGTCTGCGTGGATATTTGGTACGGAATCGATGACATCCCCGCGGAAGTGGGCCCAACGTCAGTAACCATCGGTGTCTTTGACGGCCTGCACCGCGGCCATCAGCAGCTCATCTCCGCCTGCGTGGAGCATGCGCGCGCTCATGGTGAGCGTCCTGTCATGGTGACCTTTGACCCGCACCCAGTGTCGGTATTTCTCCCGGAACGTGCGCCCTTGGCGGTGCTGAGCTTTGAACGCCGACTGGAATTGGCCGAAGAGATGGGCATTGCAGCCGTGCTTGTTATTGACTTCACCCGAGACCTTGCTGGGGTGGAGCCGCGACCCTACGTAGAGGATTTATTGGTAGGAAAGCTCGCAGCGCAGCACATCGTGGTGGGCGAGAACTTCACCTTTGGCGCCGGCGCGACCGGAACCGCCCAGGCTATGCAGGATTTTGGTGCGGAGTTCGGCTTTAGCGTCGAAATCGTCCCATTGCTGGATGATGAGGGCGTGCGCATTTGTTCCACCCACATTCGTGAGTGCCTTGCGCAGGGGGACATCGAATCCGCCAATTGGGCGCTTGGTCGCCATTTCACCGTGACCGGGCCTGTAGTGCGCGGTGCAGGACGTGGTGGCAAGGAGCTCGGATTCCCCACGGCCAATCAGTATTTCCCGGATACGGTCGCCATCCCGGCCGATGGTGTGTACGCGGGCTGGTTCATCGTCCACTCTGACTCCTCTATCGACGGGGATATGCGCCCTGGCGTGGCCTATGCGGCCGCGATTTCCGTAGGCACCAACCCCACCTTTGGCGACGAGGAGCGCTCTATCGAGTCCTTCGTGCTCGACCGTGACGCTGACCTGTATGGCTACGAGGCTACGGTGCACTTTGTAGGCCACCTCCGCGATATGGTGAAGTTCAATTCCGTAGACGAGCTGCTAGAAGCGATGGCCAATGACGTAACCAAGGCCCGCCAGGTGCTAGCCGCCGATGCTAAGGCGCAGGGCTGGACCGCGAAGGACTACTTCTTGCGGGAGAAATAAATGAAGGCGATTCTCGATCTTGATACCGGCATTGATGATGCCCTAGCGCTGGCGTATGCCATCGCCCATCCGGACCTGGACTTAATCGGCGTGACCTGCACGTACGGCAACGTGACCGTGCCCTTAGCCGTGCGCAATACACTGGCCCTTCTAGAACTACTGGGCCAAGACGATATTCCGGTCTTTGCCGGACCTAGCCCGGATGGTTTTCGGCCAAGCGAGATTTCTTCTTTTATCCACGGCCACAACGGCGTGGGGGAGGTCCTGCTTCCGCCGGCAACCACCCAGGCGCAGTCCCAACCTGCGGCCGATTTCCTCATCGAGGCCGTGCACGAGCACAGCGATGATGTAGTAATCATTCCGACCGGCCCGTCCACCACGATTGCTGCCGCCATGCAGCAGGACCCTCCCTTTGCCACGGCCGCACACCTGGTGATGATGGGCGGGGCTCTCACCGTTCCGGGCAACGTCACGCCGTGGTCTGAGGCCAATATCTCCCAGGATCCGGAAGCTACCGATTACCTGTTCCGCCACACAAGTGATACCACCTTGGTGGGCTTGGACGTCACCTTGCGCACGCTTTTGACCACGGCGGAGTCTGCGCGTTGGCGCGCTACCGGAACCCGCGCCGGCCGCATTTTTGCGGATATGGTGGACTATTACATTCGTGCTTACGCCACCACATCGCCGCACTTGGGCGGGTGCGGCCTGCACGATCCATTGGCCGTTGCGGTGGCGGCAGATGCCTCGCTTGTCGACGTCCTTTCTATAAACCTCAAGACTGACACCACCGGCCCTACCCGTGGGCGGACAATCGCGGATGAAAAGCGATTGGATGCGCCACCCACCGCCCGGGTAGCTGTGGGTGTGGATAGTGAGCGTTTTGTGCGAGAGTTTGTCGAACGCCTTGAGACGCTCTTCAGCGAGCTTTAAAAGCACAGCCTAGAAGCCATGTGGTTTTGATTTTGTCTGCCTGAGCGCTGTAAGGTGTTTGTTTGGCTTAGCGACTGCGGTTCACAGCAGTTGCGGCACGCACAAGTACTGCGCCAACGCAGGCTTATGCGTCACGATAATGTGGACTGAAATAAAGGAGAAATACTCATGGCATTGACCACTGAGAAGAAGGCCGAAATCCTCAAGGAGTACGGCCTGCACGAAACCGATACCGGTTCCCCTGAGGCACAGGTTGCCCTGCTGACCTCCCGCATCAATACTTTGACCGAGCACCTGAAGTTCCACAAGCACGATCACCACTCCCGTCGTGGTCTGCTGCTGATGGTTGGTCGCCGTCGTGGCCTGCTGAAGTACCTGGCTGAGAACAATGTCGATCGCTACCGTGATCTGATCTCTCGTCTGGGTCTGCGCCGTTAATTTCGGCCCAGCTTCGGCCACCTCGCCCCGCCCTTTGGCGGGGCTTTTGTGGTTTTTCTGTTAGAATTTGACACCGTTGTCATAGACAAAAATCGACCAGGCGGCATCGACGATCGCCTAAACCACTCAAGGAGACATTTTTTAATGAGCGTTCAGAACTCCGTCGAGTTCAATATTGACGAGGACTTTGGCATTACCGAGGCCATTGCCACGCTAGACAATGGTGACTTTGGCACCCGCACCCTGCGCTTTGAAACCGGCCAGCTGGCCCGGCAGGCAGACGGCTCCGTGACCACCTACTTGGACGATGACACCATGTTGCTGGCCACGACCACCGCGTCCAACCAGCCGCGCGAGGGATTCGACTTCTTCCCGCTGACTGTGGACGTAGAAGAACGTATGTACGCCGCCGGCAAGATTCCGGGCTCCTTCTTCCGCCGTGAGGGCCGCCCTTCTTCTGAGGCCATCCTGGCATGTCGCCTTATCGACCGCCCGCTGCGTCCAACCTTTGTCAAGGGCCTGCGCAACGAGGTCCAGGTCGTCGTTACCGTGATGTCCCAGGATCCGGAAGAGTACTACGACGTCGTTGCTATCAACGGCGCTTCCGCCGCCACCCAGCTGTCCGGCTTGCCCGTTTCCGGTGCAGTCGGCGGTGTCCGCATGGCACTGATCGCTGATGATAAGCACCCCGAGGGCCAGTGGGTGGCCTTCCCGAATCACGAGCAGCACGAGCGCGCTCTCTTTGAGATGGTCGTTGCCGGCCGCATTGTCAAAAAGGGCCGTAAGGACGACGTAGCCATCATGATGGTCGAGGCCGGTGCCGGCACCAACGTTGCTGAGCGCATTGCCGACGGCGCTCCTGCACCGCAGGAAGCAGCCGTCGCGGAAGGCTTGGAGGCAGCAAAGCCATTCATTAAGACCTTGTGCGAGGCCCAGAACGGTCTGGCGGAGCGTGCCGCCAAGGAAACCCAGGAGTTCCCGCTCTTCCCGGCATACGGCGATGATGTCTTCGTGGCAGTGGAAAAGGCTGCTACCAAGAAGCTAGAAAAGCTGCTGACCATTCCGGGCAAGCAGGAACGCGACGATGCCACCAATGAATACATGGAGCAGGTCGAAGAAAAGCTCTTGGACCAGTTCGAAGACTTGGAAGAGACCGACGCGTCTAAGCAGATCCGCGGCGCTTATAACGCTTTGATGAAGCAGATCGTGCGCCAGAAGATCCTTTCCGAGGGCTTCCGTATCGATGGCCGCGGCGTTACCGATATCCGCGACCTCTCCGTTGAGGTGGACCTGGTTCCGCGTGCTCACGGTTCCTCCCTGTTCGAGCGCGGTGAGACCCAGATTCTGGGTGTTACCACCCTGGACATGCTCAAGATGGAGCAGCAGATTGATTCCCTGACCCCGGTGGAATCCAAGCGTTACATGCACCACTACAACTTCCCGCCATTCTCCACTGGCGAGACTGGCCGCGTGGGCTCCCCGAAGCGCCGCGAGATCGGCCACGGTGCTTTGGCCGAGCGCGCTCTGCTTCCGGTCATCCCATCCCGTGAGGACTTCCCCTACGCCATCCGCCAGGTCTCTGAGGCCTTGGGATCCAATGGCTCCACCTCTATGGGCTCTGTGTGTGCTTCCACCTTGTCCCTCTACAATGCCGGTGTCCCGCTGAAGGCTCCGGTAGCTGGCATCGCTATGGGCTTGGTCTCTGGCGAGGTAAATGGCAAGGAAAAGTTCGTCGCCCTGACGGATATCCTCGGTGCCGAGGATGCCTTTGGCGATATGGACTTCAAGGTCGCCGGTACCTCTGAGTACATCACCGCCCTGCAGCTGGACACCAAGTTGGATGGCATCCCGTCTAAGGTCCTGGCCCAGGCCCTGGAGCAGGCTCGCGATGCCCGCTCTACCATCCTGGAAACCATGGCTGAGGTCATCGATACCCCAGATGAGATGTCTGGCCTTGCACCGAAGATCACCTCCGTGAAGATCCCGGTTAATAAGATCGGCGAGCTTATCGGGCCAAAGGGCAAGACCATCAACCAGATTACCGAGGAAACCGGCGCCGATGTCTCCATCGAGGATGACGGAACCGTCTACGTTTCCGCCGCTACCGGTGAGGCTGCGGATGCTGCCATCGATAAGGTGAACTCCATTGCAAACCCACAGCTGCCGAAGGTAGGAGAGCGCTTCCTGGGCACCGTGGTAAAGACCGTGCCGTTCGGCGCATTCGTTTCCTTGACCCCGGGTCGCGATGGCTTGATCCACATTTCTAACCTGGGTGGCGACGAGCGCATCGAGAAGGTAGAAGACGTCATCAACGTTGGCGATAAGGTTCAGGTAGAAATCGCGGATATTGATAATCGCGGCAAGATTTCCCTGGTTCCGGTTGAGGACTAATCCCTAAGCCCAAAGAAGGCTCTTCCTTCCAGCCCACTCGCTGGAAGGCAGAGCCTTTCTTCGTAGATGTGCACCATCTAGAGGCGCCGCTAAACCTTAGTTCTGGAAGTCAATGACCACGCGGGACGGGTTCTTTAGATACGTCACGGAGTAGGCAGTCTTCTTCTCTAGACCGATAATGAGCTGTGTTTGCGCCTCAAAGGTGGTGGTGTAGTTGACTGCACTGACCACCCCGGCACCAGGGGTAGTGCCTGGCTGCATGTACTTTGCTTTCAGCTCTGGGGTAGAAGGCCACGGAGTCCCCTCAATGCCTAGGTTGAGGAAAGTATTTCCTTGGACCTCAACCGGCTTGCCGGATGCCTGCTGGGCAGGGCTATCAGTATAGGAAGTAAACCACCCCGGTTCACCTTCGCCCTCCAAGTCAATGACGACGCGGGTGAACCCATCGTGCGCCCCCACTCGCACACCCGTGGGGATGAGGTTTCCGAGATTCTCTGGCATATGCTGTTGGTCCTCGAGAGAGGCCGTGCCCATACCGGCGAACGCCATTGGGGCAGAGTCTTGGGGGAGCTTCTGCTTTTCCGCATCCGCCGCTGAGGTACTGCGCGGCGCAGAAGTAGTAGCGGGCGTAGCGGAGGTGGTCTGTACTTCAGCAGTGTCGGTAGTTGACTCAACCTCACTAAAAGCCGGCGCGCCTGCCTGCGTGGTGTCTTCAGCGGAACAAGCGGCAAGTGCTAACGCGCATCCTGCGCTGATGGCCACGGCGATAGTGCGAGAGAAATTTGAGGGAGACATATTCATCACTTCCTTGGTGCTTACCGTGTTACAACGCCCATTCTACTGGGGAAGATGGGACGTACAGTAGGAAGTGATGCAATTGTTAATTTGTGTGAGAGGGGAGGGTGCGGCTACTTCTTGAGTTCCACCAGCTGAATAAGGTTGCCCACGGTGTCATCGAAAACAGCGATGATAGACAGTCCAACATCGGTGGGCTCCATGGTGAACTTCACGCCCTTGTCACTGAGCTCCTTATATTCAGTTTCCACATCGGCGGACAGGAACTGGGTGGCCGGAATGCCGTCGGCCTTGAGTGCTGCGGCGTAGTCTTTGGCGGCGGGATGGCCCTTCGGCTCCAGAAGCAGCTCGGTATTTCCCTCACCTTCAGCATTGGTAACGGTAAGCCACCGGAAATCGCCGTGAGTTACGTCATCCTTAACTCGGAAGCCAAGGGTATTGACGTAAAAATCGTGAGCGCGGGCAACGTCGTCTACAGGAACGGAAGCGATATATATCTACATGCTTGCCATCCTAGGGAGAATGAGGGGGCATCGTCGAAGGGGGCAAGTCCATTCCAAGGAAGGTGAAGAATTGTGCAACCTCCATGCGCGTTAGGATGGGGAGAAAAGTACTACCGATGTGGCTGAAGAAGGAGAACACACCATGGCTATCAAGGTTGGCGTGCTAGGCGCCCACGGGCGCGTAGGTCAGGCAATCGTTGAAGGTGTCAACGCGGAAGATGACCTAGAGCTGGTGGCAGAAATCGGTCGCGATGATGATTTGCGGCAGCTTATCGACGCCCACGCAGAGGTCATCGTGGACTTTACCCAGCCAGATTCCGTAATGGGAAACCTTGAATTCTGCATCTCCCACGGAATCCACTGCGTGGTGGGAACCACCGGCTTTGATAAGGATCGCTTGGCTCAGGTAGAGGAGTGGACCAAGCAGGACGGTGCCGGCAATGTCCTCATTGCGCCGAACTTTGCCATTTCTGCAGTTCTCACCATGGTGCTAGCTAAGCAGGCTGCCAAGTTCTTCGAAACGGCAGAGGTAATTGAGTTCCACCACCCAACCAAGTTGGATGCGCCGTCCGGTACTGCGATCCATACCGCTGAGGGAATTGCCGCCGCCCGCAAGGAGGCTGGTCTGGGTGACATGCCGGATGCTACGGAAAAGCAGCTCGATGGTGCTCGCGGCGCCACTGTCGATGGCATTCCGGTACACGCGGTTCGCACCCGTGGCATGGTGGCACACGAGGAGGTCATCTTTGGTGCTCAAGGTCAGTCGCTGACCATCCGCCAGGATTCTTATGACCGCGCGTCCTTCACGCCGGGTGTACTGGTGGGTGTGCGCCAAATTGCGGATCACCCGGGCCTAGTCGTAGGCCTCGATAAGTACCTGGGGCTTTAAGCCATGGCTAAAGCAAGTGAGCTAGACATTCAGCTCATTGCCGCAACGCAGTTCCACGCCCCGCAGGGCGTGGAGTGGCACGCGGATGACTCGGCCTCTGATGGGGAAGCACTCGTCGAGTTTGCCGGACGGGCTTGCTACGAGTCCTTTGATAAGCCAAATCCTCGCACGGCAACTAATGAAGCCTACCTGCACCACATCATGGAGGTAGGCCATACTGCGTTGCTCGAGCATGCCACAGCCACGATGTACATCACAGGGCTGTCGCGTTCGGCGAGCCATGAGCTCGTGCGCCACCGGCACTTTTCCTTCTCGCAGCTCTCCCAGCGCTTCGTCCACCCGGAGGAGACCGAGGTGGTCCTGCCTAAATTGGTGGCTGAGGACGAGCAACTTAGCCGATTGGTAATGCAAGCGGTAGATGAGACTCGCTTTGTCTACGATGAACTGCTTAGCGCACTAGAGGAGAAGCTGGATGAACCCAACGCGCTCCTCCGCAAGAAGCAGGCCCGCCAGGCGGCGCGTGCCGTTCTTCCCAACGCCACAGAAACGCGCATTGTTGTCACCGGCAACTATCGGGCGTGGCGTCACTTTATTGGTGCTCGTGCCGCCGAGCAGGCCGATGAGGAGCTCCGCCACGTTGCGGTGGAGTGCCTGAAACTGCTGCAAAGCAAGGCCCCAGTGCTGTTTGATGATTTCAACATCACCACTCTGGCTGATGGAACCCAGATGGCGGCAAGCCCCTACGCCTAACACGCGCGTGACCCCGATGCGGCTAATTGCAAGCCAAAAGGGTAATCTTGACGGCTATGAGCACAGGTATGACAGCAAAGACTGGCGTCGACACCTTTGGACGCATCGGCGTCGCCATGGTCACCCCGTTTGACCGTGACGGTGCGCTGGACGTTGCAGCAGGTCGTCGCCTAGCAGCTCATCTCGTTGACAATGGCGTTGATTCGCTCATCCTAGGTGGAACTACCGGCGAATCACCGACCACTTCAGTTGAAGAGAAGCTGGAGCTGCTCAAAGCCGTAAAGGAAGAAGTAGGAGATCGCGCAAAGCTTTGCGCCGGTGCCGGAACGAATGACACCGCAACCTCCATTAAGTTGGCTCAGGCCACCGCTGACGCGGGGGCAGACAGCTTGCTGGTGGTAACTCCGTACTACTCCAAGCCATCTCAAAAGGGCGTTTACGAGCACTTTGCCGCAGTCGCGCAAGCCACGGATCTGCCGATCTGTGTCTATGACATCCCTGGCCGCTCGGGCATCCCAGTGGCGCCGGATACCCTCCGCCGCCTTGCGGATTTGCCGACCATCCAAGCCGTAAAGGACGCCAAGGGCGACCTTCCTGCGGCCGCAGAACTCATCCAAGAAACCGGTTTGGCCTGGTATTCCGGTGATGATCCGATTAACCTGCCGTGGCTTTCCCTCGGCGCTTCCGGTTTCATCTCCGTCATCGGCCATGTTGCACCGCGTGCCTTGGTAGAACTTTATGAAGCTTTCGACGCGGGCGATATGGCCCGCGCCCGAGAAATCAATGTCACTACGCTCCTTCCGCTAACCCATGCGCAAGCTCGGTTGGGCGGAGCGACGTTTGCAAAGGAAGCCCTGCGCCTGCAGGGCATCGAAGTTGGCGATACCCGTCTTCCTGTCACCGCTGCGAGCGAGGAGGAACGCGAGGTACTTCGCCGTGATCTGGAACAATCTGGAGTCCTCTAAGAATGAATGAACCCCGTAACCGTTCCCGCAAGGTGACCCGCAAGGCGGGCCCACCGGCGGAAAACGAAACCGCCTCCAACGAGGCGGCTTCGCCAGTTTTCCAAGCCCCAGCAACTGATGCGGGCAATTCCGCACAGGATAATACCGCGAAGGGCGACAAAGGCAATTCTGGCAAGAAGAATTCTTCCGACAACAACAATGATGGCGGCAGCAACAATCGTCGCTCCCGTTCCCGTGGCAGCCGCGGCCGTGGCCGTGGTGGAAACGGCAACGGCAATGGCAATAACCACGGTGGAAACAATAACCACGGCGGCAAGAACGGCAACGGCAACGGAAAGAACGGCAACGGTAAAGGCCGCGGCCGCAATAACCGTGGCCGCCGCAACGTGCCCAAGTCTATGCAGGGTGCGGATCTGACCAAGCGCCTGCCGGAGCCACCGAAGCAGCCGAAGGATGCCCTGCGTATTTACGCTCTGGGCGGTATTTCGGAGATCGGCCGTAATATGACCGTCTTCGAGTACGGTGATGACCTCATCATCATCGACTGTGGTGTGCTCTTCCCATCCTCTGGTGAGCCAGGCGTGGACCTCATCCTGCCTGACTTTGGCCCGATTGAGAAGAAGATCCACAAGGTCAAGGCCCTCGTCGTTACCCACGCGCACGAGGACCACATCGGTGCTATCCCGTGGCTGCTCAAGCTGCGTCCGGATATCCCCATCGTTGCTTCCCGCTTCACCATCGCGCTTATTGCTGCAAAGTGTAAGGAGCACCGCCAGAAGCCGAAGTTCGTCGAGGTTAATGAAAAGTCCGACGTAACCTACGGTCCGTTCCGCGTACGCTTCTGGGCAGTCAACCACTCCGTACCGGATGCTTTGGGCATCATGCTGGGCACCCCAGCTGGCAATATCATCCACACTGGTGACATCAAGCTGGACCAGACCCCGCTGGATAACCGTCCAACGGACCTCCCAGCCTTGTCCCGCTATGGCGATGAGGGCGTTGACCTCATGCTGTGTGACTCCACCAACGCGACGGTCCCAGGTGTATCGGCATCTGAGGGCGATATTCCTGCCAACTTCAAGCGCCTCGTTGCTGGCGCTAAGCAGCGCGTTATCTTGGCCTCCTTCGCCTCCAACGTCTACCGCGTCCAAGCCGCTATCGACGCTGCCGTGGCAAACGGCCGCAAGGTGGCCTTCAATGGCCGTTCGATGATGCGCAACATGGAAATCGCGGAGAAGATGGGCTTCTTGAAGGTTCCACGCGGTACCATCATCCCCATCGATGAGGCCGCCAAGATGGCTCCTCACAAGACCATGTTGATTACCACCGGTACGCAGGGTGAACCAATGGCCGCACTGTCGCGTATGGCTCGCCGTGAGCACCGCCAGATTACCGTCCGCGATGGCGATACCATCATCTTCTCCTCCTCGCTCATCCCAGGCAATGAGGAGGCCGTCTACGGCGTTATCAACATGTTGTCCCAGATCGGTGCCAACGTCATTACCAACCAGGACGTAAAGGTGCACGCTTCCGGTCACGGTTACGCTGGTGAGCTCCTCTTCCTGTACAACGCTGCGCGCCCGCGCAACGCTATGCCGGTGCACGGGGAGTGGCGCCACCTGCGCGCCAATAAGGAACTCGCTATCTCCACCGGTGTGGATCGTGACCGTACGGTGCTTGCGCAAAACGGCGTCGTCGTGGACCTGCGCAAGGGTCGCGCCGAGGTCGTAGGCCAGATGCAGGTGGGTAACCTGTACGTCGATGGCGTATCCATGGGCGATGTGGATGCCGATACCTTGGCTGATCGCACCAACCTGGGTACCGGCGGCGTGGTTTCTATCACCTGCGTGATTGATAACCGCACTTCGCGTCTGCTGGAGCACCCAACGGTATCTACCACAGGCTTCTCCGATGATGACCGCGGCATCGTGCCGGAGGTTGCGGAGATGGTGGAAAACACCATGAACGATCTCGCCGCTGAAGGCGAGAACGATACCTACCGCATGGTGCAGAAGCTGCGCCGTAAGGTATCCAAGCTCATGGATTCCAAGTACAAGCGCGAGCCGGTTATCCTTCCGACCATCGTGCCGACCAACTCCGGCCCTTTGGTGACCGATGAAGAAGACGTTGATGCTTCCCGTGAGTCCCTGTAAGTAATACGGGTTCCTCGCGCTAAGTAAGACACAGCCCCAGCGTGCCAGTTAGCTCGGTATGCTGGGGCTTATGTCGTTTTCTTCTGCTGAGCGCGCCAAGATGGTTGCGCTATTTCATAAGCTTGGTCCCGATGCACCTACCTTGTGCGAGGGCTGGACAACCCGCGACCTAGCCGTGCATTTATGGGTGAGGGAAAACCGCCCCGATGCCGCCGCCGGCATCTTCGTCAACGCACTGTCCGGCCGTCTGGAAAAGGAATCACGCAAGGTGGCCGAACGCGACTTTGATGAGTTAGTTGATGACTGGGGGAGGGGACCTGCTTCCTATAACCCCGTCCGGTTCGTGGATGCACAGCAAAACTTTGTGGAGCACTTTGTTCACCACGAGGATATTCGCCGGGCTAATGGCATGGGCCCACGCGACTTTTCGGCACACATCAAGCAGCAGATGCATAGCTACCTAAAGCTCTTGGCTAAGGTGGCCCTGCGCAAATCTGAACGTCCGGTGATTCTGCAGCCGGAAGGATTGCCGCGAATCGTTGCCGCAGATACGCATGGCGTGGCGGATAAGGGCGATGCCGTGGTTCGCGTTTCAGGCGAGGTAGGCGAGCTCATCCTCTGGTCCTTCGGGCGTGATGCTGCTGAAGTCAAGATTGAAGGTGAGGCCGAAGCCATCGTAAAGTCAATTCTCTAAACTTGATTTAATCGCAGTTTCTAAGCTTTGGGGTGCGTGGGAAGCGTTCGCCGTGAGATTATGGGTCCAGGTATTAGGGAAACGCGTGTGGCTAATGTGATTTATGGGGTGGCGCGGTTAAGGTAGAGGCATGTCTGTCAAAAATGCCTCTTCGCGCGGAACGCGCCGAAAGTCGAATCGTTCACGGCCGTCGGGCCGCAGCCGGTCCGGTGCTGGCATGCCGGAAAACCTGGCTATGACGTCTTCGCATCGGCGCGCGGCGGCGACCTCGCAGGAGCGTACGGGCAGTGCGTTCCGGGCCGTCGGCAAGGGCTTAGGCGTTGCCTTTGGTGCCACGGCCCGCAGCATGGGAAATATGGCGCGGGGCGTAAGCCATGGCGTGGCGGGGCTCAAGCCCAGCGAAGACGTATATGACACCGAGGAGTACGAGACGACGAGGGAGCCGGAAGAAATTTCTGCACGCGGGGAGAAAAAGAAGAAGAGCAAGGTTACTCGGGCGCGCGATGTAGCCGCGGAAGAAGAACTTTCTACCATGGAAGTAAGCGAGGAAGAATCACGCGGTATTCAGGTGAAAAATCCTGATGCGGTGGCGCTCGTTTTAATCGGCATCGCCATCGTGCTTGCGGCTACCGTCTGGTTTGGCGTTGCCGGCCAGGTAGGCGCCTGGGTGGGCAATATCGTCCGCTACGTCATTGGTGCAGGTGCCTGGGTGCTGCCGGTGGCATTGGTGGCCTTGGCCATCTCCTTGATGATGGATATCTCCGGCCCAGCGGGGCACTTTAAGCCGCGCATTGTGGGCGGCATCAGCATCATCGTCCTTGCCATGCTCAGCTTGATCCACATCTTTGCTGGCACCCCTGAGCTTGGCTTTACCCCGGACAGCGCCGGTGGTGCTGGCGGTGTAATCGGCTACGCCATCGGCGGCCTTCTGGAGACGGCCTTTACCTCTTTCGTCGCAGTGCCGTTGCTTTTCCTCGTCATTATTTACGGCGCCTTGTTAGTCACCGGCATTACTATCCGCGAGGCCTATGAGTTGGTGGCTGATGCCATTGCTGCGGCCTTCTCCCGCTTTGGTGGTACGGATGAAGACTATTACGACGAAGAGGGCGATGACCTCTACGGCCACGTGACTGGCGATATTGATGACATCGCGGAAGGCCGTGAGCGCAGCGCGCGCCCAGCACGACCTGTGGCCAAGCGTCGTTCCTCTGAGCGTGGTGGAAGCCTGCGCGCTTTCCGACGCCCCACTGAAGACCCCGCCCCGCGTGGTTCTTCTTACCCGGTGGATTCCCCTGCTACAGCAGAGGAGGAACAGGCCACCCGCGCCTTTAGTGCACCGACGCGAGGCGGGTTCCAGTCCGTGTCTAACGCCGCTGAAAAGCCTGTCTCCCGCGATATTGGGGATACCGATGAGATCCCGGTGGTAGACGACGCCGCTGCGTCGTCGCCGGCACAACCGGACTCCGGGGATCCGGAACCAACTCGAGTGCCGGGCACTACTCGTCAACGTTCCACTTCTCCTTCTACTCGATCGGCTACGGCAGCGGGTGCTGATGCTGGCACCGCCGCTGGTAGCGCAATTGGCTCGGCCGCTGGTGCGGCTGCGGGTGCTGCGGGAGCAGCAAGTGGCGCAGCAAAGACTGCTGCTGCGGGTGCTGCCGGTGCCGCTGGCGCTGCAGCGGCCGGTGTAGCTGCAGGCGCTGCTGGATCTGCGGTGGAAGGAGGTGCTGATG
This sequence comes from Corynebacterium sp. ACRPO, assembly GCF_022347205.1. GTDB lineage: Bacteria > Actinomycetota > Actinomycetes > Mycobacteriales > Mycobacteriaceae > Corynebacterium. The sequence continues at coordinate 142,563 of NZ_JAKRNE010000001.1, forward strand.
CAGTCTCGTCCGCGCACGAGAAGGCCCGCCAACTCTTCCGCGAGCGCTCCGGACGCGACGCTACGACCGGTGCACAGGTGGACTCCACCGAGCCTGCGGCCGAGGCCGCAGGGGAAACGGGTACTTCTGCTGCTCCTGCGCCGTCCGCGCAGTTTGGCAATGAGAACTACGCGGTTCCCACCACAGACCTGCTGACCCCGGGCACTCCGGCCAAGGAGCGCACGGAGATTAATGACCGCATCATCGAGGCCATCACCGATGTCTTCGAAGAGTTCAAGGTCGATGCCCAGGTAACCGGCTTTAGCCGTGGGCCAACAGTGACCCGTTATGAAATCGAGCTGGGACCAGGCGTCAAGGTATCGAAGATTACGAACCTGCAGTCCAATCTGGCCTACGCCGTGGCCACAGACAATCTACGCTTGCTCACGCCTATCCCCGGCAAGTCGGCCGTCGGCATTGAGGTTCCGAACCCAGACCGCGAGATGGTGCACCTGCGCGAGGTGCTTGATGCGCCAAGCATGACCAGCTCGCCGGATCCCATGCTCATCGGTTTGGGCAAGGACATCGAAGGCGAATACACCTCGTTCTCGGTTCAAAAGATGCCGCACTTGCTGGTCGCCGGTGCTACCGGTTCCGGTAAGTCCGCTTTCGTCAACTCCATGTTGGTCTCGCTGCTAACCCGAGCCACCCCTGAGCAGGTTCGCCTCATCCTGGTGGACCCGAAGATGGTGGAACTTACCCCGTACGAGGGCATTCCGCACTTGATCACGCCCATCATCACCCAGCCGAAGAAGGCCGCAGCAGCCCTGCAGTGGCTGGTGGAGGAGATGGAGCAGCGCTACATGGATATGAAGGCTGCTCGCGTGCGCAAGATTGAGGACTATAACCGCAAGGTGGTCTCCGGCGAATACCAGGCACCGGCAGGCTCCGAGCGCGAGGTACGCCCGTACCCGTACATCGTCTGTGTCGTCGACGAGCTGGCGGACCTGATGATGACTGCGCCAAAGGAGATTGAGGACTCCATCGTCCGCATCACCCAAAAGGCGCGTGCCGCCGGAATTCACCTGGTGCTGGCAACCCAGCGCCCGTCCGTTGACGTGGTGACCGGTCTGATTAAGACCAACGTGCCTTCACGCTTGGCCTTCGCGACGTCCTCACTGACGGACTCTCGCGTTATCTTGGACCAGGGCGGCGCGGAAAAGCTCATTGGCATGGGCGATGGCCTCTTCATTCCGCAGGGCAAGCGTCCTGTGCGTATGCAGGGCGCATTCGTCTCGGATGATGAAGTCATGGCGGTTGTCGATGCCGCCAAGTCGCAGGCAGCGCCGAACTATACCGAGGGCGTGACTGAAGAGAAGCAATCCGAGGCCAAGCAGGAAATCGATGAGGAAATTGGCAAGGACATGGACGACCTCCTCGAGGCCGTCGAGCTGGTGGTCACCGCCCAGTTGGGCTCGACCTCGATGTTGCAGCGTAAGCTGCGCATCGGTTTTGCCAAGGCCGGCCGCCTCATGGACCTGATGGAATCTCGTGGCGTCGTCGGACCGTCCGAGGGCTCCAAGGCCCGCGAGGTCCTAGTGAAGCCGGAAGAGCTCGATACCATCATCTGGATGATTAAGGGCGCCGATCCTGCCGAAGCCCCGAAGGAGATTCAGGAGGAGATGCAGCAGCAGGAGCAGGAGGAAGCTGCCGCTACTTCCGATGCCGACTCTTCTCCAAGCTCCGATTCTTCCCCGCAGGGCGATGACGGCGATACCCGTACCGTTCAGGCGACGTATAACCCTTCGGCAGGTGCCTTCTAAGATCGTGTAAGGTTGGACGGGTCTTGGAGGGGAGTACCCCATCCTTCGGCATCGATCGTCAGCACGGTAGCATTACGCTCCCGGTCGTGCCGGCCCAGCGGAATTTAGTTCGCCGGGCGGGGGAGACCTCCGGTCAATTTGTTGTATCTTCGACCGGAGGGATGTACCAATGCACGTGCCATTGTGGATCTGGGCGATTTCCATCGTCGTCATTCTTGGATTCTTTGTTTTTGATTTCTACTCCCACGTGCGCACCCCGCACGAGCCGACGCTGAAGGAATCCGGGTTCTGGACCCTATTCTACGTCGGTATCGCTTTACTTTTTGGTGCCGGCGTGTGGGCCGTTTGGGATCACGAGCACGGCATTCAATACCTCACGGGTTACGTGACAGAGAAGGCGCTCTCCGTAGATAACCTCTTTGTTTTCGCGCTTATCATGGGCGCCTTTAAGATCCCGCGGAAGTACCAGCAAAAGGTCTTGCTCATCGGTATCGTCATCGCTTTGGCATGCCGCCTAGTGTTTATCCTTTTGGGTGCTGCGGTCATCGCGGCGTGGTCCGATATCTTCTACCTGTTCGCGATATTCCTTATCTACACAGCGATCAAGCTCATCGTCGATGAGATTCGGGACGCCCCCGAAACCGATCCCAATGACATGGGCATCATCAAGCTGATCCGCAAGGTAGTCCACGTCACCCCGCGCTACCACGGCGATAAGCTCACGCACCGCGTAGAAGATTCTTCGGGCAAGCGTAAATTCGCGTTCACCCCGCTATTCATCGCGTTGGTGTCCATTGGTCTTATCGACGTGATGTTTGCCTTTGACTCCATCCCAGCCATCTACGGCATTACCTCAGAAGCGTTCCTGGTCTTTACCACCAATGCCTTCTCCCTCATGGGCTTGCGCCAGATGTACTTCCTGCTGGATGGCCTCCTGGATCGTTTGGTGTACCTGCCTTATGGTTTGGGCATCATCTTGGGCTTCATCGGTGTAAAACTCATGTTCCATGCGCTGCATGAGAATAACTTGCCGTTTGTAAACGGCGGCGAGAACGTGGAGTCTATCCCAGAATTTTCCACCATCACCTCACTTATCGTGATCGTGGGCGTCCTGGTTATTACGGTTATCGCCTCGATTATTAAAAGTAAACGCGATGAGAACCAAGGCGGAGTGCCGGTATCGCACAATCACTTCGACTGGGACGAGGAAGGCAATAAGATCGTCCGGAACAAGAGGGGCGAATTCTTGGGCAAGGCCAAAGACCTGCCCAAGGAAGAGCTACCACACTAGAAGCGGGCGTTTACGGGACTCCATTCGCGGAAGCTGCGGCCAGTGATGCAGCCGGCTTGGTAGAAGGGGTCTTTGTCCATGAGAGCGATGGCGTCGGCGACCACGGCGTCGTCGGCAAGCCCCACGATGATGAGTGCGCCGCCCTTGGAATCCGTCAAAGGTCCGGTGGCAATGATGGTGCCCTCCTCAAAAAGTTGCGCGGTAAACTCGCGGTGCGCGGAGCGGGCCTTAGCAATCTCAGGATTATTGGGGTTGTAGTCGTAGCTAACAGCAAAATACTTCATGCTTCGCATTTTAAAATGCAGGGGCATCCAAGCGCAGGTGCTTGGTGCTAACAGGTAGTATGTATAACGTGAATCAACCCGGAACACAGTCAGCGCAATCCTCGGATGTGAATCCACAGGTATCCAATTGGAACCTGCCAAATATTCTCACCAGCCTGCGCATTCTTTTCATTCCGGTTTTCGCATGGCTGGTGATTGCCGGCCATGACTGGTGGGCTTTTGGCCTATTTGCGGCCCTAATGCTGACAGATAAGCTCGACGGGGACATCGCACGTGCCCGTGGCCTTATCACCAATTTTGGCAAAATCGCTGATCCCATCGCGGATAAAGCGCTTATGACTACCGCATTGGTGTGCCTCAACATCATTGGGGTACTGCCAGTGTGGATTACCGTGGTCATTCTCATCCGTGAGTTCGGTATCACCATCTGGCGTATGGTTTTGTTGCGCCGCGGCAAGGTCGTTCCTGCTTCGAAGGGCGGCAAGCTGAAGACTGTATTGCAATCCTTGGCAGTCGGGCTGTATCTGTGGCCCTTGCCGGAGTGGATGAACGTTCCTACTTTCCTGGTGATGCTCTTGGCTGCAGTGGTGACCGTGGTTACCGGCGTTCAGTACCTCATCGACGGCAAGAAGCAGAATAGCTAGGTAGTTCATGAGCTCCATGGCGGCCCGCCTCGTATCTGAACTCACCGAGCGCGGCGAAACTTTGTCCTTTTGTGAGTCACTTACTGCTGGGTTGGCCAGCGCCACGGTGGCTTCCGTCCCTGGAGCTTCGGCTGTGTTGCGCGGAGGGCTTGTAACATATGCCACCGAGGTGAAATCCCACTTTTTGCACCAACCGGTAGCCGATATCGAAGCAGCCGGTGTGGTTTCTGGGGAGACCGCCCTTGCAATGGCGCGCGCGGCGGTGGCAGAAACCGCTGCGGACTGGGGGATAGGCCTTACCGGGGTGGCGGGACCAGACCTACAGGAAGGCAAGCCGGCGGGCACGGTTTATATCGGAATTTTTTCTCCTAGCGGAGTCAGTTTTTCGCAGCAGCTGTCCGGGTTGGGGAAAGAGCGAAACGAAATCAGAGAGGCCACGGTCGCAGCCGCCTTGCGGCTCCTGGGCTCAACTGTGGAAGAAAATCCGGCACTGCGGGAACAATAACGAGACAAGGAGCGTTGACCATAGTGATGAACACTTCTACTGCAGTCCTCGAACACCCGGTAAACGGCGCTGTTGCACCAGCGGCGCCCGCCATTGCTCGTACCCCTGAGCCCCTTTTGCGTGAGGCTCTTGGGTTGACGCTGCGCGCCTTCCGCGCGGACAAAGGGGTAACCCTGCGCGAATTGGCCGGGGTAGCCCGCGTATCGCCGGGTTACCTTTCGGAACTTGAACGCGGCCGCAAGGAGGTCTCCTCTGAGCTTCTTGCGTCCGTGTGCCACGCGCTGGATTGCTCAGTCTCGGACGTATTGATTGAAGCGGCCGGTTACATGGCCCTGCCCTCCATGGATGAGGAGCTTGCCCATACGGCACCTGCCGCATCAGAGCTTTAGCCCACAGCGGTCTATGTCAACAGCCGGCCTATTCTCTTGCGAGAAAGGTCGGCTGTGGTGGTTAAGGGGTGTCGGCAAGCGCCCGCGACCGCGGGGAGTACAAGCGGTGGAAACAGCGCTTCGCTAGTATAAACAGCAGAACATTACGCACATTTTTAACCTAGAAAGGTTGAAGCACACCATGGCGAACCCATTTGTTAAGGGCTGGAAGTACCTGATGGCTCTCTTCGATAATAAGATCGAGGAAAACGCCGATCCGAAGGTGCAGATCGAGCAGGCTATTGAAGATGCTCAGCGCCAGCACCAAGAGCTTTCTCAGCAGGCAGCCGCCGTGATTGGTAACCAGCGTCAGTTGGAAATGCAGCTTAACCGCCGTTTGGCAGAGGTAGAAAAGCTGCAGGGCAATGCTCGCCAGGCTCTGGAATTGGCTGATCAGGCCCGTGCCAAGGGCGATGAAAATAAGGCCGTGGAGTATGAGAACGCGGCCGAGGCCTTCGCCGCCCAGCTGGTTACGGCTGAGGAGTCCGTGGAGGATACCAAGAAGCTGCACGACCAGGCACTACAGCAGGCAGAAAAGGCCAAGAATGCGGTTCAGCGTAATAACGCCGCGCTGCGCGAAAAGGTCAATGAGCGTTCCAAGCTGCTTTCCCAGCTGGAGCAGGCAAAGATGCAGGAAAAGGTCTCTGAGTCTTTGAACTCCATGAACGAGCTGACTGCCAATGGCAATACGCCGTCTCTGGATGCTGTGCGCGATAAGATTGAGCGCCGTTACTCCAAGGCACTCGGCCAGGCTGAGCTTGCTGAGAACTCCGTGGAAAACCGCATGGCCGAGGTACAACAAGCTGGTATTCAGATGGCCGGTCATTCTCGCTTGGAGCAGATTCGCAGTGAAATGAACTCTTCTAAGTCCGTGGAAGGCAATAAGGCCCAGGCCATTGAGGGCAATAAAGCTTCTGGCTCTGCTGCCGACAACGCTGCTCAGCCCGGCAGTGCCAACAACGATGCTGTGCAGGCCCGTCTGCGTGAGCTGCGTGGGGAGTAATCCCCGACTGTCTTCTAAATAATTATCGCCTCCCTCGGCCATCATGTGGTGGTGCAAGGGAGGCGATAACTTTTGCTGCTAGTCGCCGACGCCGCGGGCCTGCAAAGCCTCACCCATGGCGCGCGCTCGCCGGATGGAGCGAATGATAACCGGGGTGCCAAATGCGAGCGGGGACATCCCGGCACCGCGCGCTTTGCGGGCATCTAGGACTTCATAGACGGTTTCAAACATCAACGGGATGAGACGAATAGTCAGTGACATAGCCAAGCTGATGTTTTCTACCGGTATTCCGAGTCGCTTTAGGGGCTGCAGCGACTCTTCCAGCGACTCCATGATCTCATCGACCGTGGAGGTCAGCGTGAGCAGGAAGGCAGCCATCATAGCGGCGAAGACATTGAGGAACATCACCGCCGCATAGTCGAAGTCCTTTGCCCACCATTGAAAGCCTGCCAAGGGGACTAGGAAAAAGAGGGGCGGCCAGATCTGACTCCACGCGATGCCCAGTGGAATCCGGGCGCAAGCATAGAGAAAGACGACGAAAATGACGCCGCCTGCTGCCCACGGAATGGACTTGAAAAAGATGCTGGTGACCAGGATAAAGACTAAGAGGAATGCAATCTTCCGACTAGGTTTGATGCGATGAACAAAGCTGGTGCCATCAACATAGACGGAAAGTGGGAGATTCGTGCGTCGTTGCATGACAATTCTCCCTACAGTGGCCGCTGGGCCATGAGGTCTTGGTAAAAATCTATGACCTCCGCCGGCCGGCCATCCGCGGCGATGCGGTGGTTATCGATGCAAATGACCCGATCGAAATCGCGCAGAAATTCCAGATCGTGCGTGACCACAATCAGCTGCTGTTCCAGTCGCGCGAATTCTCTTTTGATCCGATCGCGGTTGCGCAGATCCAGAAGGGTAGTGGGCTCATCAGCGATGATGAGAATCGGGTCGATGACCATGACCGCTGCCAGCGCGAGGAGCTGCTTTTGTCCGCCGGAGAGTGTATGCGGTGAGCGCTCAGCAAATTCGGCGAGTCCGAAGCGCTCGAGGGCAGCATCCACGCGAGCGATGCGCTCGTGTTTGGGCAGCTTAAAGCGGCGGAGCGAAAAGGCGACGTCATCGCGCACATTGGGCATGACAATCTGGTTTTCGGCGTCCGAAAAGACGAACCCCACCTTTTCGCGTACCTTTTTGCCTTGCTTGGCGACGTCCATCTGGTCCACCGTCACCGTACCTTCACTAGGCTCGCCCAACCCATTAATGAGCCGGGTCAAGGTGGATTTCCCGCCACCATTCTGGCCGATAATGCCTATGCGCTGTTCGGTGAGGGTGAGGTTGATGTCCTCAAGCACCACGGTGTCATCAAAAGCCACCGAGACCGAGGAAAATTCGATCGTGGGCACTAGGCGGCCTTTCGTCCCATCAGATCGGGGAAGGCCGCGTGAACACCGAGAGCGATGATGACGGCAATGACAAGCTTTCCGGCATCGACAGGGATGAAGGGCAATTGGGCGGCGAAGGCTGGACCAATGTCCAAGCCAGAGCGGATCATGAGACCAAAGGCGCCGCAGATGTATTGGACCGCAAGGCCGGCAACGGCAGCAATGGCAAGTATGACCGCCATGCCGCCCTTGTTCTTAGGGGAGCGGTAGGCAATTGCGCCTGCAACTGCTGGCGAGAGAACATAGCCGATGATGTAGCCTGCGGTCGGGCCTGCCAGCGCGCGCAGTGTGGTACCGCCACCTGCCAGAACTGGGAGGGCGAGACCCAGGAACAAGAAGAGTAGTCCCACGTAACCGCCGCGCTTGCTGCCCAAAATTAGGCCGGCGAGGATCAGCGCTGCGTTTTGCAGCACAATGGGCACGCCGGCTGAACCGACGGGGATGGATACGAAGGCAAGGACAATGACGAGAGCGGTAAACACGGCAACATAGGCAATGGTGGTTGCCAGAGAGTTCTTTTTCATGCTCAAGAGGTTAGCACTGCATGAAAACTGCAGACAATTGAGGGTTTTGAACGGTGTTCACCCGGGGCTGATAATTGCGAGCCAGAGCTATGGCGGCGGGCTCCCAATCGAGGCTTCTTAGCCCGCTGGCGCCTGTGTTTAAGCGCTGAGTAGGATGGCGCGCATGCGATTGACCGAGTATTACCAGCTCATTAAGGACGAATTTGGCGAGTCTAAGGGAAAGTGGATTAGCCACTCCCATGTCTTGCCAGACCTCGGGGCAACGCCTGATGAGCTTATCGAACGCGGCGTCGATCCGCGTCGCGTCTGGCTGAGCCTGTGTGATGACTTTGATGTACCGAAGGAGCGCAGGTTGGGAGTCGATTACCCGACTTTATAGCGCCGTCGAATTTGACGGACTGGCGTGTTCACTTTCAAAATTCGAACAGATGTATGTAATATGGCGGAAGTGTCGATGCAGTCGTCTACAGTGGGATGGCGTTGACGGAGGGAACCGTTTGAGTTCCACGGCAGTCTAATAATGCGTTAGTACATCGTCGTTAAAGATAAGGATGAAAGTTAATGGCAACCAAAAAGAAGTCTTCTTCTGCCGCCTCTAAGGGAGATGACCGCCAAAAGGCCCTCGATGCCGCAATGGCCATGATTGAGAAGGATTACGGCAAAGGCGCTGTGATGCGCCTGGGTGATGACAACCGCCCACCGATTAAGGCCATTTCCTCCGGTAATACCGCAATCGATGTCGCTCTTGGTATTGGCGGTTTCCCGCGCGGGCGCATCGTAGAGATTTATGGCCCGGAGTCTTCTGGTAAGACCACTGTTGCGCTGCACGCTATTGCATCCGCGCAAAAGGATGGCGGCATTGCCGCGTTTATTGACGCCGAGCACGCGCTCGACCCGCAGTATGCTCGCCTGCTTGGCGTGGATACCGATAACCTCTTGGTTTCCCAGCCAGATACCGGTGAACAGGCCTTGGAGATTGCCGATATGCTGGTGCGCTCCGGCGCAATCGACATCATCGTTGTTGACTCCGTAGCTGCCCTTACCCCGAAGGCGGAAATTGAAGGTGAGATGGGGGATAGTCACGTCGGCCTTCAGGCCCGCCTGATGTCGCAGGCGCTGCGCAAGATGACCGGTGCCCTGTACAACTCCGGGACCACCGCTATCTTCATTAACCAGCTGCGCGAAAAGATTGGCGTGATGTTCGGCTCGCCAGAGACCACCACCGGTGGTAAGGCGCTCAAGTTCTACTCTTCCGTGCGCTGCGATATCCGCCGCATCCAGACCTTAAAAGATGGCCAGGATGCCATCGGTAACCGCACCAAGCTCAAGGTTGTAAAGAACAAGGTCTCGCCCCCATTTAAGATTGCCGAGTTCGACATCATGTATGGCGAAGGCATCTCTCGCGAGTCCTCCATTATTGACCTTGGCGTCGAAAACGGCTTCATCCGCAAGTCCGGCTCTTGGTTTACCTACGAAGGCGACCAGCTGGGCCAGGGTAAGGAGAAAGCGCGTAATTTCCTGAAGGATAACCCGGATCTGGCCAATGAAATCGAGCAGAAGATTTTCCAGAAGCTCGGTATCGGCGAGGCCGCGGCCGAAGGTGAAGAGGGTGCCGCGATGGACGTTCCTGGAGCCGATGATCCATTGACCGACGAGTCCGTTGATCTCGTTCCAAACGTCGATTTTGATGACGACTAAAACGTCTAACCCGTCCCCACACACTCCGCGTACCATTTGAATCTGCATCATGAATCAGCCCGCTCCCGAAAAGCTCGCCAAACTCCGTCAGGCCCTCGAGGCCTATGAGAATGGAGCGGCAGGGGGCGGGCTTTTTGATCGAGAGGCAGAAGAGGCCAAGGCCAAAGTCCGCTCTCGGGCACTGGGTCTTTTGGATCAGCGCTCTAGGTCCCGGAAAGAGCTTTATGATCGTCTAGTAAAAGCCGAGTTTGAGCCAGATGTCGTTGAGAACGTACTAGATGATTTAGCCCACGCTGGCCTGGTGAATGACGCCGCTTTTGCACACGAGTGGGTGCGCCAACGGCATAAGCGGCGCGGCAAGTCCAGCTCGGTTCTCAACAGGGAATTGCGGGAAAAGGGCGTGAGTGAGGCTGACCGTGCTGAGGCTCTCGAACAAATCGACCCTGCCGATGAACAAGCTATGGCACAGGCCCTTGCGGAAAAGAAGGCCCGCTCCATTAAGTTCGTACCGGAGGATCGCAAGGAGCGCGACAAGGCTCTACGCCGCATCGTGGGGGTGCTGGCACGCCGCGGCTTCAATGAAGGAATGTCGTTGCAGATCGCAATCGCAGCGCTTGACGCGCGGTGTGCGGAGCTGCGCGTAGAGGACTGATACGGCCAAGGCAGGGCAGCACCGGAATGGCCAAGTCCGGCAGTTATGAGATGCCTAGCTTCATGGCTAAACTATGCCGACGTGGAGCAGACAATCGCAGATAACCGTACTTATGAAGTCCGAACTTTCGGCTGCCAGATGAATGTGCACGATTCAGAGCGCATCTCTGGCCTCTTGGAGGAGGCCGGCTACGCGGCCGCCGGCGAAGGCGTGGAGCCAGATCTCATCGTCTTTAATACCTGCGCCGTGCGCGAAAATGCCGATAAGCGGCTCTACGGCACGTTGGGTGCCTTGAAGAAGACAAAGGAAAACCATCCCGGCATGCAAATTGCCGTGGGCGGTTGCTTGGCGCAGAAAGACAAGGACACCGTCCTAGATAATGCCCCGTGGGTTGATGCTGTCTTTGGCACTCACAATATGGCGGCCCTGCCGACGCTGCTGGAGCGCGCCCGCCACAACGATGAAGCCCAGGTGGAAATCGTTGATTCCCTCGAGGCTTTTCCGTCGGTCTTGCCAGCCAAGCGTGAGTCTGCCTATGCCGGCTGGGTTTCTGTTTCCGTAGGCTGCAATAACACCTGCACCTTCTGTATTGTTCCTTCGTTGCGCGGCAAGGAAGAAGATCGCCGGCCCGGCGATATCTTGGCCGAGGTTAAAGCCTTGGTGGACCAGGGCGTATCCGAGGTCACCCTGTTGGGACAAAACGTCAATGCCTATGGCGTCAATTTCGCCGATCCCAACATGCCGCGCGACCGTTTCGCCTTTTCGAAGCTGCTGCGCGAGGTGGGCAAGATCGAAGGCCTCGAGCGCCTGCGCTTTACCTCCCCGCACCCGGCGGAGTTTACTTCCGACGTCATCGACGCCATGGCCGAGACCCCGGCCGTGTGTCCGCAGTTGCATATGCCGTTGCAGTCTGGCTCCGACAAGGTCCTTAAGGACATGCGCCGTTCCTACCGCACCAAGAAGTTCCTGCGGATTTTGGACGAGGTACGGGATAAGATTCCGCACGCCGCGATCACGACCGATATCATCGTGGGCTTCCCAGGCGAGACCGAGGAAGACTTCCAAGACACCATGGAGCTTGTGCGCCGCGCTCGTTTTGCTTCGGCCTTTACCTTCCAGTATTCGCCGCGTCCGGGAACCCCGGCTGCGGAAATGGAGGACCAGATTCCCAAGGAGGTCGTCCAGGATCGTTTCGAGCGTCTCGTTGCCCTGCAAGACAGCATTCAGGCAGAGGAAAACAAGAAGCTCATTGGTACGGATGTGGAGCTTTTGGTGCAGGCCGAAGGCGGCCGCAAGAACGATGAAACCCACCGCATGACAGGCCGCGCGCGCGATGGCCGCCTGGTGCACTTCACCCCGGTTGATTCTGACGGCACGGATATCTCGACCGAGATTCGCCCGGGTGATGTGGTGCATACCCAGGTCACTGGTGCGGGCTCCTTCTTCTTGCTTGCCGACGCCGCCGTGACCTCCCACACCCGCACCAAGGCCGGCGACATGTCTGCTGCCGGCGAAACGCCTACCACCGCACCCATCGGCGTCGGTCTGGGATTGCCGTCGATTGGCAAGCCCGCGGCGGCCGAATCCGGCGATTCCTGCGGTTGCTAGCAGGGGAGTAGGCTAGGGAGCCATGACTGAGGAACATTCGACCACCGCAGCCCACAATGCAGCTAACGCTGAGCGGAGAGCAGCTCAAACAATGGACCTCGGCGGTCACAAGGTGACGCTGAGTATTGCAGTGGTGGCCTATGTCCTCTACCTGATTTTTCCCTACGCCGGTCCAGCCCATGGTTGGGAGGCATTGACGTTCGGCACCACGTCGAGTGGCGTGAGGATTTCCATCATGGAAACCGTTTCCGCGTGGCTCGCGCTCATTGGGTTGGGAATTCTTACTCCGGTGACACTGTTCACCCGCCGCGCCACGCCTGGGCTGATTGCCTGGATGCTGGTGACGGTGTCCTTCTTTGCCAACCTATGGGGCTTCTGGTTCCGTGGTTCTACCGCTGATGGGGCGTCGCTGGGAATGTGGGTAGGAATGCTGGCTACTTTCCTAGCATTTTTGGCCTATAGCATGGTGGCGCTGCGCCGCAGTCCAGAGCAGAAGGCTGCCGAAGCCCGCGTGCGCGCCACCGCGGGACAGCTCGATGAGGTGGGCGAATTCCAATCCAAGATTGACGCGGCACCGCAGCAGGAGCCACTGGAGGACAATCGCCGCAAGCAAGCCGCCGAACGCCACCGCGCCCAGCGGGGCGAGCAGTAGGCCTACTGCCGCTAGTCCTGCAGCAGCAACTCCCACGCGGAAGAGCGGGAGAGTTCCCGGGCGCCCAGGCTGCGGTAGATGGCATTCATGGCCGCGTCCTTGGCGGCAACGGAACAATAGCAGCGCCGTACCCGCGGCCAATAGCTTGCCACCTCATGCAGCGCTGTGAGCTTCGCTAGCTGCGCAAGTCCCCGGCGGCGGTGAGGGCGATCGGTCACAGTCAGAGTCCACTCGCATACTTCCGGATTCGCGTCCTCGTGCCGAGCCATTTCTGCCAGCGCGAGGATTTTTCCCTCCTCACCGATGAGCGCGACAAGAAGCGTGTGCCCGCGACGAGAGCGCAGCCGGCTGTGTGCTTCGCGCAATCGGGCACGCGTCCACACGATGGGCTCCACCGTCAGATCACCAGTTTCCGCGTCTGTGGACGCTAGGCTAAGCAGCCGCATGACTTCGTCGAGGTAACCCTCAGGGATGTCGTAATCCGGCCAGACTTGGGCGGTGATTCCCGCCGGGAGTAGTGCTGCGACAGGGCCTTCGGGGATGTCCATCACCAGCTGGTGCTCCGCATGCCGTTGCGTAAATCCCAGCTCGCGGTAGATGCTGCCCATAGCGTCGTAGTCTGGGTCCGAGCCCGGTGGGTGCAATAGGCCCACGTGCGCTATGGTGCGGCCGAGTTTCCGGGCCAGCTCCAGCGCCTTTGCACCCATCCACTCGGCTACTCGGCGCCCGTCCTCATCGAGCTGTTCGCCAGGAAGGGGCAAATCGCATAGCACGCATTCAATCTCTGCTGCTTCACGCTCTTCCAAAAGCGGCAGGCTAATGTGGATGAACCCGAGGTAATCTAGCTCCGGGCTCGGTTCCACCGAGGGGATGAGCGGCAGTCCCAGCTCGGAAACCTCACCAAGGGTGGAGTCGCCGTCCACTACGGCAAAAAGATGGGTCTGCGATTCGCTAGAACCCTGCAGACGCTGGACCACACGGCCCGGCGACGTCGATGCCGCGGCATCGCCGCTGGCTTCTTGGGCCGCCAAGTTGGCCCAAAAGACGAAGCTGCGAATACAGTCCGCAGGTTCGCTGGGCTGGGCGTGAGCGGTAGGCGAGTGCGCCGGCCGCGGTGGCCGCGCAATGTGGACGAGGTGCACTACTTGTCATTGACGGCGTTAGCGGCGGCGTCGGCAAAAGCCTGCCACTGTTCAGCCTGCGCACGCAGATCAGCGGCCTTTTTCGCATTGCCCTTGGCCTCAGCTGCCTCGGCCTGGGAGTTAAATTCATCGACCTTAGCCTGGAACTGCGCCACGCGTGCTTGCGCCTCTGGGTCGGTGCGGCGCCACTCGGACTTTTCTGCCTCGGTGACGCGCTGCTCCAGCGCCTCAATCTTGGACTCGTACTCGCGCACCTGCTTGCGGGGAACGAAGCCAATTTCTTCCCACTTTTCCTGCAGCTCGCGCAGCTTGGCCTTCGCACCCTCGATGCCCTTGGACGGGTCGATCTGCTCGTCGTATTCCGCGATCAAGGCGTCCTTGGCCTTGGCATTTTCTGCAAACTCGCGGTCGCGCTCGTCATTGACGGCATTGCGGGCATTGAAGAACTTGTCCTGGGCGGCGCGGAAGCGGGCCCAGAGCTTATCGTCCACGTCGCGCGGGGCGCGGCCGGCAGCCTTCCACTCAGTCATCAAATCGCGGTAGGCGCGGGCGGTGGGTCCCCACTCGGTGGAATCCTGGATAGCCTCGGCGCGCTCGACCAGTTCTTCCTTCTTCTTGCGGGCAACCGCACGGGCGCGGTCCAGCTCGGCAAAGTGGGAGCCGCGACGGCGGTTGAAGGAGTCGCGGGCGCGGGAGTAGCGCTTCCACAGGGCATCATCGGTCTTGCGATCAATGCCCTTAATCTGCTTCCACTCTTCTAAGATGGCGCGGATGCGGTCACCGGCGGCCTTCCATTCGGTGGAATTTTCTGCGATGTCTTCTGCTTCCGCCGCCAGCTTCTCCTTGGCAGCAATAGCTTCCTCGCGGCGGCGTTCCTTATCGGCCTGCGCCTGCTCACCGGCTTCTACCGAGTGCTCAATGACGGCAACAAGGCGGCGGTCAAGTGCTGCGATATCACCGATGACCGCAGCGGTAGGCAGGGTGTCGCGCAATTGCGCTGCGGTCTTCTTGATGCCAGCGGCCTCGCTGGGGTTGGCGCGCAGGCGAGCCTCGAGCAATTCAATTTCGGTGGAGAGATCGTCGTAGCGCGCACCGTAGTGCTGTAGGCCCTCCTCTGGGGTACCGGCCTGCCATTCGCCAATCTTGCGTTCGCCCTCCGGAGCGGAAACGAAGACGGAACCATCCGCGTCGACGCGGCCCCATTTGGCCGGGTCATTCTTGCTTGGTGCCTGCACGGGAACAGGCTTTGCGGTGGGACGAGGGCCCTTCTTGGGCATGGAACCTGGGGTAGGGATGGGAGACATGACAAGCCCTCCTATGCATAGATCGCCGCGCGTCACGGCTGCCGAATAAAATCACTGGATACATTACCGCGAATATCCCGCGCGTGCCCAGATTCTATTTAATTACCTCCACTTGGGTAGATAGTATGGAGGAATAATGTTCAATCTCATGGTAATGCCTGCGTCACCGGCGCTGGCCGTGGAGCTTTCCGCCAATGACGCTGCTTCCCGCGCCCTGCTTGCCGCTGCCCGTACGCTCGCAGTGGAGGCTGCAGCCGCTGGAATAGTGGAAGTAGATATCGTCGGCAGCCAGGATAAGCGCTGGTATACCGCCCATTCCGGAAGCTTACGGGCCTGGGGTGCGGCCACTGACCTGGGCGGCGGCAACTTCCTTCCGGAGATCATGGCTCGGTACGTGCTGCACAGCGTGCCGCAGCTTCACGCCCGCGCTAGCCGGGAGCACATTGGCCAGCCGGATCCGGCGGCGCTCACCATCGTCGTGGCAGATGGCAGCGCGGGCCTGACCGAGCGCGCCCCCTTGGCGCTCGTTCCCGGTGCCCAGGAAGCGCACGAGTGGTGCGAGGAGGTGCTCATGGGGGCGTCGGCAAGCAAGGCAGGCGAATGGCTGTCCCAGCGCGGTGTGGTAGAGCCCGCGCTGTGGGAGGAGTTAGCAGGACTACAACCAAAGAAGGCGCAATTGCTGGCCACCGACGCCACCCTGGGGGTTGGCCGCTACGTTGCAGGGTGGGAGGTCTAATGCGCCCGATTGCAGTGTTTGGACCCACCGCCTCCGGCAAATCTGCGCTGGGGTTGGCGCTGGCGCAGGAGCTGGACGGTGAGGTGGTCAACGTCGATTCCATGCAGCTCTACCGCGGTATGGACATTGGCACCGCCAAGCTCACCCCGGCCGAGCGCGAGGGAATCCCGCACCACCAGCTCGATGTGTGGGACGTGACCGAGACCGCTTCTGTGGCGCGCTACCAGCGCGATGCCATCGCGGACGTGGAAGGCATCATGGCCCGCGGCAAGACGCCAATCCTAGTCGGCGGCTCCATGCTTTATGCCCAAGCGCTGGTCGACGACTGGAAGTTCCCACCCACTGACCCCGCCGTCCGCGCCAAGTATGAGGCCCGGCGCGTAGAAATCGGTACCGATGCCCTGCATGAGGAGCTGGCGCAGGTGGATCCGGCCGCGGCCGCCATCATTGAAGATAAGGACCCACGGCGCACCGTGCGCGCCTTGGAGGTCATCGAACTGACCGGTAAACCTTATAAGGCTAGTCAACCGCCGAAGGACGCCCCGCCGCGGTGGGGCACCCGTTTGCTCGGCCTGCGCACTACCGCAGATTGGCTTAATCCGCGCATCGAGCTACGCACGCGCCAGATGTTTGAGCGCGGGCTCATCGAGGAAGTCGAGGGCCTCCAATCCCAAGGCTTGGTGGCCGATTCCACGGCCGGGCGCGCCATTGGCTATGCGCAGGTATTCCAAGCCCAGCGCGGCGAACTTACGTGGGATGAGGCCGTCGAGCGCACTATTACCGGGACACGGCGCTACGTGCGCCGCCAACGATCTTGGTTCAACCGCGATAAGCGCATCATGTGGTTGGATGCCGCGGGCGATACGACCGCCCAGGCGCTGCGCGCGCTAGGGTAGGGAGCATGAAATTTGCCAAGGGTCATGGAACTGAGAACGACTTCGTCATCGTCGAAGACCACGCGGCCACCACGCCGCTTGCCCCCGAGCGCGTAGCGGCGCTGTGCGATCGCCGCGCCGGTATCGGCGGCGACGGATTGCTGCGCGTCGTGCGCGCCGAGGCCTTGCTCGCGGCCGGGGAAATCGAGTCGCTGCCCGAGGGCATCGCGCCCACTGACTGGTTCATGGATTATCGCAACGCTGACGGTTCCGTGGCCGAAATGTGCGGAAACGGCACCCGCGTTTTCGCCCACTGGCTGCGCTCGCGCGGCCTGGTGGAAGAAGGCGAGTTCACCATCGGTACCCGCGCCGGCGCCAAGCGCGTGACGGTGCACTCGTGCGATGCGCATGCGGCAGAGGTGACCGTGGAGATGGGACCGGCCGAAGTAACGGGTGTATCCACCGCGTCTATGGCCGGGGAGAGCTACGCCGGTCTAGGCGTTGACATGGGCAACCCCCACCTCGCGGCCGTGGTGCCGGGGCTGGACGCCGAGGGCCTTGCAGCCAAGACATTCGAGCAGCCCATCATCGATGAGTCTTTCTTCCCCGCCGGCGTGAATGTTGAGGTCGTGACCCCGCTGCGTGATGGCCACGTGCACATGCGCGTCTTTGAGCGCGGGGTAGGAGAGACCCGCTCCTGCGGCACGGGCACCGTGGCGGCCGCGACCGCTGCGCTTGCCGACGCCGCCGTTGACCACACCACCACCCCTCACGGTACCGTGCACGTACACGTCCCCGGCGGGGAAGTGACAGTGGACATCTACGAGGGCGGTTCGCGCCTGACCGGCCCGTCCGCGATCGTCGCCACCGGCGAGACCTCCCTTTAGACCGCGTCGGGCCCGACGCGCGCGGTGCGCGGTACACGGTGAGTGCTTAGGCGCTGCGTCCTTCGCCTTCCTCTTCCTCGAATGCTTGCTCTTCGAGGGCTTGGCGGCGCAGGGCGCGATTTTTTACTTCGTTCTTTTCATACTTCGGCCCGAGCGCAAAAGCGGCGCGGCGGGCCGATAGCCATGTTTCCTTGAGCTCGCGAGCCCGTCCATCGGTCACCTTGAGCAAGGACTCCAGCTCGTTGGTGCTGACCTCTTCCGAGTTGACGCGTAGGTTCAGCCGGCGCAGGAACCGTCGGGAGCCCGAAATCTCATAGTGGAAGGCTTCGATGGTGGGGTCGGAGCAATCCAGATCTAAAAGCGCCGGCCGGTAAAGCGTGCGGTCCGCGATCTTTTCGGCCGCCTCGGAGGACCGGAAGTCTTCGTATTCGGCCAAGACGTCCTGAATATCTTCGGCAGAGAGCCGAATAGAGCTGCGCAGCGCCGCCTGCTCCGAGGCATCCGGCCGGGCGTGGAGCATGAGCAGTGCTGCCGCGATGAGTAGTGCCGCGATGAAAACCCCGGGGAGTTTTAGGGTTGCCACAACCGCCACTGATCCCACCAGGATCAGCGCGAGAACCAACACACGCCGGTTCCTCGCATTTTCCGGGAAAGGCATCCACACAGCTATTCCACCAGACCTTTGCGTCAGTTCTTAGTGGCCGCCGCAGCCGCAGCCACCAGAGCCACAACCGCAGCCAGCGCCGTCGCCGCAGCCACCGCTGGGCATTTCAATAGAAGCCGTCAGCAAGGCGGTGCCGGCCACGATAGAGTCCTTGGTCGGTAGCTCGTCGCCCCCCGCAGGTAGGCAGAGATCAAAGGGGAAAAGGCCATCCATGACGAGGTGGGCGAATTTCTCGCCGGTGAGCTCATTGGTACGCCACTCGGATTCCATGACGCGGGCCGCAAAGGTAGCGGCCGGGGTAGGAACCTCCGCGCCAGAGCCGGAGGAGATAACCTTCGCTCCCGCGGACTCAAAGAGCGCCGGGAACTCGCCCTCGGCCGCCTCATAGGCAGCGGCAGACTCGTAGGTGCGGACATCAAGGCCCATGGCGGTGAGGGAGATTTGCTGCCATTGCTGCAAGGGTTCGTCGGCAAGCAAAGGCCCCTGCGCCAAGTTTGCGGTGGCCTGGGCGATGGTGGTGCCGAAAGGATCGATAATCTCCAGCAGGGCGAGGACATCGTTGACCATCTCCACGTGGGCGAACCCCTGCGTAACGGCATTGAAGCCAATGAAAGTAGCAAAAGGTTCCACCGCGAGGATATTGAGCTGCGCGCCCGATGGATCGGTGAACTGAATCAGCTGACCACCGCGTACCTCGCCGGTAACGGCTAAGCGATCGCTAGCGATAGCGGCCTCGACGGCATCCTGCCATCGTTCGAAATTGAGGCCAATGGCCTGCATCTCGGTATTCTGCTTAGCCCCAGTGTCCTTAACGTTCATGCCCGCCATTGTATCGCCTTGCGCAGCCAGCTAAGAATCCGCAATTCCCGCTTTCGGCCGCAACATGCCAAAATGAAAGGTAGTATGACCGAATTTTCCCAGCACAATAACGACGATCTCCTCGCCCGTGCGTTCCGCGATAACGACGCCCCGGCCGCACCAGAGGCGACGCCCACCACCGGTGACCTTGACCTGGCAGAGCGCAACGCCTTCCGCCGCGTTACCCGTGAGACC
The DNA here is from genome assembly GCF_022347205.1 of Corynebacterium sp. ACRPO. Taxonomy (GTDB): domain Bacteria; phylum Actinomycetota; class Actinomycetes; order Mycobacteriales; family Mycobacteriaceae; genus Corynebacterium. The sequence goes on from NZ_JAKRNE010000001.1 coordinate 161,757, forward strand.
ACCATCCGCGCCGAAGACACCACCGATGGCTATGAGGTGGAGTATCGAAAGCTGCGCCTCGAGCGCGTCATCCTGGTTGGCGTGTGGACCGAAGGCACCGTGGCCGAAGTCGAAGCCACCATGGACGAGCTCGCGGCGCTGACCGAGACCGCCGGCGCCGAAGTAGTGGAGATGATCTACCAAAAGCGCGATAAGCCGGATTCCGGCACCTTCATCGGCTCCGGCAAGGTCAAGGAATTGCGCGACATCGTCGAGGCCACCGGCGCCGATACCGTGGTATGCGATGGCGAGCTCAATCCTGGCCAGCTCACCGCTCTCGAGCGCGCGCTTAACACCAAGGTCATTGACCGCACGATGCTCATCCTTGACATCTTTGCCCAGCACGCCAAGTCCAAAGAGGGCAAGGCGCAGGTCTCCTTGGCACAGCTGGAATACCTCTACACCCATACCCGTGGTTGGGGCGGCAACCTTTCGCGCCAGGCGGGCGGCCGCGCCGGCTCCAACGGCGGCGTGGGCCTGCGCGGTCCCGGTGAGACCAAGATTGAGACGGACCGCCGCCGCATCCGCACGGAGATGGCCCGGCTGCGCAAGGAGCTGCGCGCTATGAAGACCGCCCGTGAGGTCAAGCGTTCCAAGCGTCAGCGCTCGACTATCGCGCAAATAGCCATTGCCGGCTACACCAACGCCGGAAAGTCCTCGCTCATTAACGCCATGACCGGCGCCGGCGTGCTGGTGGAGGACGCACTCTTTGCTACGTTGGACCCTACCACTCGCCGTGCCACGCTTGCCGACGGCCGCCAAGTCGTCTTCACCGACACCGTCGGGTTTGTCCGCCACTTGCCCACGCAGCTGGTCGAAGCCTTCAAATCCACCCTGGAGGAGGTGCTGGCCGCCGATATTATGTTGCACGTGGTCGATGGCTCTGACCCATTCCCGCTCAAGCAGATTGAGGCGGTCAACCAGGTCATCTATGACATTGTGTCCGAAACCGGCGAGCAGGCCCCGCCCGAGATCATCGTGATCAATAAGATCGACCAGGCCGACCCGCTGGTGCTCGCCGAGCTGCGTCACGTACTCGACCACGAGGACGTCGTCTACGTATCCGCGCGAACGGGCGAGGGAATCGACGAGCTTACCGCGCGCGTAGAGCTCTTCCTCAACGCCCGCGATAGCCACGTCAAGCTGCAGGTTCCCTTTACCCGCGGCGATGTGGTGGCCCGCGTCCACGCCGAGGGTACGGTGCGCCACGAGGAGTACACGGCCGATGGCACGCTTGTCGACGTCCGCCTTCCCGCACCCACCGCCCGCGAACTCGCCGAATTTATCGTGGAGGAAGTTTCCTAAAACCAGCCTGGGTGATCCATAATTAAGGCTCGTGAGCTTAAAAGGTTGGACCGTCCACGGAGACGGTAAAAGGATTGCACCGGGCGCGGTCGTAGCGCCGGAAGAACGACTCAGCTGGGGCCGAACCATCGGCATCGGAATGCAGCACGTGGTGGCCATGTTCGGCGCTACGCTGTTGGTTCCTACCCTGACCGGATTCCCCGTCAATACGACGCTGCTCTTTTCCGGCCTCGGAACCATTTTGTTCCTGCTTATCACGCGCAACCGGTTGCCGTCCTACCTCGGCTCCTCGTTCGCGTTCATCGCGCCGCTTTCGGCGTCGCAGCAGTACGGAATCGCCGCGCAGGCGGGCTCCATTTTGGTCACCGGCCTCGTCTTGGCTGCGGTGGGTGTGGCAGTCAAAATCGCCGGCCGCCGCGTGCTTGATGCCGTCATGCCGCCGGCCGTCACCGGTGCAATCGTGGCCCTCATCGGCCTGAACCTAGCGCCGAATGCGGCCGAGAACTTCGCCTCCCAACCGCTCGTGGCCGCGGTGACGCTGCTCGTCATCCTGCTGGCCACCGTCGCCGGCCGCGGTATGGTCTCGCGCCTATCCATCTTGCTCGGCGTGGTCGTCGGCTGGGTCTTCGCTGCGCTGACCGGCAACCTCGGCGATGACGCCGTCGCGGCCATCGATGCCGCCCCGTGGGTAGGCCTGCCGGAATTCCACGCGCCTTCTTTCAACGTCTCCGCCATTGCCGTGGCGCTTCCCGTGCTGGTGGTACTCATCGCGGAAAACGTCGGCCACGTCAAGGCCGTCTCCGAGATGACCAAGCGCGATCTCGATGACCTGGCCGGTGACGCGCTGATCGCCGATGGCCTTGCGTCCACCCTTGCTGGCGGCTTCGGCGGCTCCGGTACCACGACCTACGCCGAGAATATCGGCGTGATGGCCGCAACCCGTGTATATTCCACCGCCGCCTACTGGGTGGCGGCCTTTACCGCCATCCTTTTGGCCTTCGTGCCGAAGTTTGGTGCGCTGATTTTCACCATCCCGACCGGCGTTCTGGGCGGCGCCTGCATCGTGCTGTATGGACTCATCGGCATGCTGGGTGTGCGGATCTGGATGGATAATAAGGTTAATTTCAATAACCCGGTCAACCTGACTGCGGCCGCGGTGGCGCTTATCGCGGGCATCGGCAACCTGACCCTCACCGTGGGTGGGGTTTCCCTCGAGGGCATTGCGTGGGGCTCCGTAGGCATCATCGTGGCCTATCCGATTATGAAGAAGCTTTACGATTCCGTCGGCGAGGGGCACGGCGCCAAGTACTAGTTTTCCACCTGTGGATAACTGCCCGTCGCGCGCCCGCGGCGGGCAGTGTTGTTGACGGACCAACGCGGGTTATCCACAGCGCGCCGGTATGCGGCTCGCTTAGGCGTGCGGGGTCTATTTAACTTAGCGGCATGACCGCATTGGACGCATACATAAACGCAGTGAACGCCGGGATGGACATTGTCGCCGCCGTTCAAGGGCTTAGCGATCGCGAGCTCATCGCACGGGGCGCCTCTGACATTGCTGCGCGCGACCTGCTGCGTCTATGCGATACCTACTTCGGCCGGTGCGGCTTTGCTGCCAAACAGCGAGCGGCGCGGCAGACTAGGCATTCCCTTGACGTGCTATTGCTGATTGAAAAATACGCCTTGCGCTTGCCGACGCAGCGCGACGCCTGGACCCTACGCACCGAGCTGTGTGCCTTTCGCGGCAGCGCCACCGCCTTGGAAAAGCGTGCCCGCGCTTTGGTACGCGAACTGCGACCTCGCCGCGCGCCCGAAAAGGGAGTGCGCATTACCCGCCGCTCCGGCGGCCCGTGGTCACTGACTATTACCGGGGATTCAGCCGATGTGGCGGATATGCACGCTGCATTGGATGCCAATAAGCCCCTGGAATCTGCCAAAGACCTCTTCTTTGGCAAGGCGATTGCGACGCGGGCGACGGTGACGACTCAGGTGGTTCTCACCCTCGACGAGCTCGACCGCGTAGTAGACGGAGGCGGCGAGGAAATCACCCTCCAACTCACCAACGGCGCTCGAATCACCGGAGCGGAGCTTGTCGCGCGGACACTGAGCGACCACGGCTATGTCACGCTCGTCCATCCCCACGAGGGGCCGGTCAACCTCTACCGGACCTCGCGCGTGGCCAACGACAAGCAGCGGCTCATGGCGGCTGCGGTCAACCCGGTATGCCCGTGGGAGAGCTGTAACTATCCCGCCGACAAGTGCCAGATTCACCACCTCAAAGCCTGGAAGCATGGCGGCGAGACCAACGCTGCGAACCTTGCAACATGCTGCCCCTATCACAACGGCGTCAATGACGATGACCCCAACGCCCCGCCGCGCCGTGGCCGGCTAGCCCGGGTGCGCGGGCAGGTGAGGTGGGTGCCACCGTGGGGATAGGTGGCGTCGGAAAGCGAAAAGCTCCCCACCGCAAGGGTGGGGAGCCTAGAGCCGAACCGTTTTAGGGCTTAGGAAGCGTCCAGGTCCTTCTCGATGAGAGCAGCAATCTTTTCCACTGCTTCTTCGTTTTCGGAGGTAACGGTAACCTCATCGCCCTGTTCTGCGCCAAGAGCCATGATCATCAGGGAAGAGGCCGCATCGGTCTCATCCTCATCATCATCGCCGACCAGGTTGAGGAAGATATCCTCATCGAACTCGCCGGCAGCGTCCGCGATAATAGATGCAGGACGTGCGTGCAGGCCTACAGAGGAGCCAACCTTTACAGTCTTGGAAGCCATGGAAAATATCCTTTCTTACGGGGATTTTTACAATCCAGTGTACGAGTGTTTGGTTTATACTGCCACGTTCTGGGCGGCTTCTTCGACGGCCTTGTTAGGCCAGAATTGCTTCATCGCCAGCACCGCCGCAGTGGAGACAACCACGCCGGCCGCGATGGCCACGAGGTAGCCCCAGAACGGGTCGATGGCGAAGAAGACGAACACGCCGCCGTGCGGGGCACGGGAACCGACCGACAGGGCCATCGAAATCGCGCCCGTCACCGCGCCGCCGGCCATCATCGAAGGGATGACGCGGAACGGATCGGCCGCCGCAAACGGGATGGCACCCTCCGAGACGAAGGACAGACCCAGCAGCCAAGCGGACTTGCCGTTCTCCTGCTCGGCCGGTGTAAACAGCGACTTGCGGATAAACGTAGCCAGCGACAACGCAATTGGTGCGATCATGCCGGACGCCATGACGGCGGCCATGATCTGCATGGAGGATTCGTCGCCGGTAGACAGTCCGGCCGTGGCGAAGAGGTAGGCCGCCTTATTGACTGGGCCGCCCAAGTCGAAGCACATCATCAGGCCGAGAATGATACCCAGCAATACAGCCGAAGAACCGGACATGGACGATAGCCAATTTTGCAGGCCTTCCATGAGGTTTGCCAGCGGTACGCCGAGTGCCAGGTACATGGCGAGACCGACAACCAACGATGTCAGCAGCGGAATAATGACAACCGGCATGAGCGAGCCTAGCCAACGCGGTACCTTCCAGTTGCCAATCCACATCGCGATGAAGCCTGCCAGCAGGCCAGTAACTAGGCCGCCGATGAATCCAGCGCCCAAGGTAACTGCGATCGCTCCGCCCGCAAAGCCCGGAGCAATGCCCGGACGGCCAGCCAGCGCAAAGGCGATGTAGCCCGACAGCGCAGCGACGATGAAGCTCATTGCCGCTTGGCCTACGGCGAAGAGAACAGCGCCGAGATAGAGCAAGAACCCGGAGCGCTCGAAATGCATGAGTTCGCCGTCAACGGTCACGTCATGGCCGGGGAGGTTGCCGAGCGAAAACTCCGTCGATAGTGTCTGCCAACCATTTGCCATATCGGCGCCACCGAAAAGGAAGCCGAGGGCGAGCAGCAGACCACCGGCCGCAACGAACGGGACCATATAAGACACGCCGGTCATAATGGCTTGCTGGATGCGCTTGCCCCAACCAAGAGACTTGCCTTCTTCTTCCGCATCGGCGCGGGTAGCAGTGCCGGAGACCTTGTGCGCGTGGGGGTTGTGCGCGGCTGCGATCGCCTCGTCGAGCATCGTGCCAGGTTCATTGATGGCGCGTTTGACGCCAGCCTCGATAACCGGCTTGCCGGCGAAGCGTTCGCGGTCGCGCACGCCGACGTCCGTGGCGAAGATGACCGCATCGGCCGCGTCGATCGTGGATTGGGAGACAGACTCATTATTAGACGAGCCCTGCGTCTCAACAGTCAGAGATACGTCATCACGCTCGGCCGCGGTTTGGGTGAGGGCGTCGGCCGCCATGTAGGTGTGGGCGATGCCGGTGGGGCAGGCGGTGATGGCCACGATGCGGGTGACATCGGCCGAAGGTTCTGCGTTGGTAGGGAGTGTGGCCGAGGGCGCGGCGGCGGAGGGGCCGGCGGCACCGGCATCGGTACCGGTTGCGGCAGTGCCGGCAGCAGCGCCTTGGGTGGCCGGTTCCTCGGCTGGCTTCTTCTTCGGCTTTTCGGCATTGACTACCTCCAGCACAAGCCGAACGATTTCTTCCTTGGTGGGCGCGTTGCGCAGGGACTCGAGGAAGTCCTTGCGCACTAGAGCGCGGGCCAACTTGGACAAAATCTTCAAGTGGGCTTTGCCGCCGCCGGCCGGAGCAGCGATGAGGAAGACCAGCTGGGCGCCACCGTCAGGGCCGGAGAAATCCACGCCACGGCTCAGGCGGGCGAATGCGAGGGTGGGTTCGGTCACTGCCTCGGAGCGGCAGTGCGGAATGGCGACTCCGCCAGGGACGCCGGTACCGGCCTTGGCCTCGCGGTCGATGGCGGGCTGGGCCAAGCCGGCGATGTCGGTGGCTCGGCCGGTGTCATGGACTAGCGTGGCCAGGTTGGTAATAACGGAGTCAACGCTGTCGCCGAAGTCGGCGTCGAGCGCGACTAGGTCGGTAGTGATGAGGTCGGAAGCCATGATTAGGCACTCCTTAGGCTAGCGATTGTACGGGGGTATGTGCGATATCGAGTTCTTCTGGGCGAGGGAATTGGGTGCCTTGTTTGGATGCAGCCGCAGTTCCGTAGGCCACCGACTGCGCGAGGCTATCGGCCGGCGACTTACCGGCGGTGCGGCCGAGGAGGTATCCGGCGAGTGCGGCGTCACCGGCGCCTACGGTGGATTTCACCGTGGCGGGCGGGGGAGTTGCAGCCCAAGCGCCATCCGCGGTAACCAGCACCGCGCCGGCACTGCCAAGAGTGACGAGTACTTCTGCGATGCCCTGCTTGACGACGTCCCGGGCCGCCCGCACAACCCCCGCGTACTCGCCGCGTGCGGCCTGGTCTTCCAATTCGCGGCCGTCGGTTCCGGTGAGCTGGCCGAGCTCTAGGCCGTTCGGCTTAATGAGATCCGGCGCAGCAGAATTGAGGTTTTCGCCAATGGCCTGCATTGGGGCGTCAGACGTATCGACGGCAATGCGAGCCTGTGGTGCGGCTGCTCGGACTGCGGAGATGAGGTCGCAATACCAATCGGTGTTGACGCCACGCGGCAGGGAGCCGGCTAGAACCACCCAGTCGGAGGCAAGGGCGCGGGCGGTGAGTTCGGAGGTAATGGCGCGGGAGTCGGCGTCGGAAAGCGCAGGGCCTGGACCGTTGACCTTGGTGGTGGTGCCATCAGGCTCAGTGATGGTGGTATTGACGCGAACTGCGCCGTCCATGGGGATAGTAGAGGAAGGCAGCCCAGCCGAGTGGACGAGATTCAGGAAAGAATCGGAGTCGTGGGCCGGGAAAAGAGCCAAGGATTGCTCGCCGGCCAAGTGTACGGTATGGGTGACGTTTACCCCCTTGCCGCCAGCAACCTGTGTGACCTCGCTGGCGCGGTGGACATCACCGGAGGTCAATGGATCACTGAGCACAAGGGTGGCGTCGATACTGGGATTGGGGGTCAGCGTGAGAATCAAGTCGTCCCTTTCGCAGGTTGTATATTGGGGGCCGAACGCCGTTGGAGAGAACCTCGCGGGCATGGCCCGCCCTTAATGTTGATTCTTGTCCGATTGTGTCCGAAAGTCAACAGAATTTCTGTGGTATACATTGCTTTTCTATCCGATTTGTGGTGTTCTGGAAGTTAATAAACCGCTATCTTCGAAGGAAGTACGCTCATGGAAAACGCGTCTGAGTCCACGATCAAAGGAACCGGTGTCGTTGCCGGAGTCGCCTACGCCGAAGCCGTGTGGGTCCGCCCTCGCCCCGCCCTGCCTACCGAGGGAAGCATCGACCCAGAGCAAGCGAGCGAATCTGAATACGACCGCTTCCTTGCGGCCGTAGATACTGTCGCTGGCCGCTTGGAGCAGCGAGCTGCTGCCGCGGAAGGCCAGGCTGCGGAAGTTCTGACCGCAACGGCCGGCATGGTCAAGGACCGTGGCTGGCACAAAGCCGTGCGCAAAAACATCCGCACCGGCCAGGATGCGGAGTTCGCTACTGTCGGCGCCACCGATAAGTTTGTCACCATGTTCGAGGCCGCCGGCGGCGTGATGGCCGAGCGCACCACTGACTTAAAGGACGTGCGCGACCGCGTAATCGCAGAGCTGCGCGGCGAGGACGAGCCGGGGCTGCCGCTCGTAGACGGCGAGGCCGTGCTCTTCGCGGATGACTTGGCCCCGGCCGATACCGCGACGCTGGATACCAAGCACATCAAGGCCCTTGTCACCGAGCTGGGGGGACCTACCAGCCACACGGCTATTATCGCCCGCCAGCTGGATATTCCATGCATCGTTGCTGTGGGCGCCGCGCTTAGCGATATTGAAAGCGGCACGCCGGTATTCGTCGATGGTGCAGTGGGTGCCGTCACTCTTGGGGCCGACGAAGAGGCTTCTACAAAGGCCGTGGCCGAATATCGCGAGCGTGCAGCACGCGTTGCCCAGTGGCGCGGCCCGGCTGAAACCAAGGATGGCCACCGCGTGCAGCTGCTTGCCAACGTCGCTGATGGCAACGCCGCCCGCATTGCTTCGGATTCCCAGGCAGAGGGCATTGGTCTCTACCGCACGGAGCTGTCCTTCCTCTCTGCTAGTGAAGAACCGAGCGTGGACGAGCAGGCAAAGATTTACGGCAAGGTTTTTAATGCCTTTCCTGAGTCAAAGGTTGTCGTGCGTACGCTGGATGCCGGATCCGATAAGCCTATCTCTTATGCCACGCTAAGCTCCGAGGAAAACCCAGCATTGGGTGTTCGTGGCCTGCGTATTGCACGCGATAATGAGGCTTTGCTGACCCGCCAGCTGGATGCGATTGCGCAGGCGGCTGCGGCTCGCGATGACAAAGCATCGACTTGGGTGATGGCTCCTATGGTTGCCACCTCTACCGAGGCCCAGTGGTTTGCTAGCCTGTGCCGCGAGCGCGGCCTGACTGCTGGCGCCATGATTGAGGTTCCGGCCGCAGCGCTTATGGCGGATAAAATCATGCCGCACCTTGATTTCGTGTCCATCGGCACCAATGACCTGACTCAGTACACGATGGCTGCGGACCGCTTGTCTCCACAGCTGGCCTACCTGACCGACCCGTGGCAGCCGGCTGTCCTGCGACTCATTCAGCACACTTGCATCGTGGGCCAAGCTAATAACGTTGCGGTTGGCGTCTGCGGTGAGGCGGCAGCCGACCCGATGTTGGCCTGCGTGCTTACCGGCTTGGGCGTAAATTCGCTATCCGCAGCGTCGACGGCGGTAGCGGGCGTCGGTGCACAGCTGGCAGAAGTTACCTTGGAACAGTGCCAGCAGCTTGCCGAGGTGGCATTGGATGCGGAAAGCCCTGACGCTGCCCGTACCGCAGTGGTCGAACGCATGGAGTCCTTCGCCTAAAGTAGGCGAAGGATCGGGGGATTATTCGCTGGCGAGCACGACCTCAATTTCGCGCTCGCGCAACGCTTCCACGAAGGAATCGGGGGCAGCAGCGTCAGTAATGACGACGTCGATATCGGCGGCAGAGGCGAAACTTACAAGGTAGTCATTGCCCAGCTTGCTGGAGTCACACATGACCACTACCTTGTGGGCATTGGTGACGAAGGCGGATTTGATGGCTGCCTCTTGGGAGTCGGCCGTCGACAAGCCATGGTCTAGGGTGAGGGCATTGGTGCCGATAAAGGCGACGTCGGCACGCATCAAAGCTAGGGTGCGCAGTGCGGTATCGCCAACGACGGCCTGGGTAATCGCGCGGACCGTACCGCCAAGTAGCTGGACGTCAGGCACGCCATTGCCCGCTAGCGACAGGGCAATAGGCAAGCTATTGGAGACAATATTGAACTGCGCCTGCGGGTATTGCTGTCCAATGAGCTCCGCGAATGCATTGATGGTGGTGCCTGCGTCCAAGAAAACACTGCCGCCGCCGTGGGGGAGAAAATCAAGGGCCGCGCGGGCGATAGCCGCTTTTGCGCCGGAGGCGGACCTCTGGCGGGTATCCAGGGTAAGCTCCGCGGTCTGGAAGGTTTGGGAGGCTACTGCGCCGCCATGCACGCGATGGACGACACCCTCACGGTCAAGCACCGCAAGGTCGCGGCGAATGGTCTCGGCCGTAACTTCGAAGCGTTCTGAGAGCTCAGTGACGTTGACGCGGCCTTCAACGGCGGTGAGGGAAGCAATTTGGCGACGCCGCTCTTCTGCGTACATGATTCCTCCTTGAATCTAGAGACATCGCGTCATGGCGCGGGGGTAAAAATTGCCATTTTATGCGGAAGTGAAAATCCGGCGATATTGTTTTGCTTAGTCTATTGTCTCAAAAATCGGGAATAAACGGACTAAAGCAAAAACTTGCACAGCTGCATTTTAGAGCCGGTACCTTGAAATGCCTGGTTATCAGGAAAAGTGGGATTTTCGTCTCTTTTGGTGTCCGGGTCCGAAATAGAGCCAAAATGGGGGTGGCAGGATACGGGCTGCGTCAACGAAGGGTGTACGTAGATAGACCCCGCGAGGGCCACACTCGGCCCTTGCGGGGTAATGGAATCTGCGTCAGGTAAGTGGTTAAAGCTTACGGAATACCGATACAACCTTGCCCATGATTTCCGCATCATCGCCGTTGATGGGAGCGTAGGCATCATTGTGGGGAAGCAGCCACACGCCGGAGGAATCACGGTGGAACTCCTTGACGGTAGCTTCAGAACCTTCGAGCAGGGCGGCGACGAACTCGCCCTCCTCTGCAACTGACTGGGAACGAATGATTACCCAGTCGCCGTCAAGGATGCCGGCATCCTGCATCGAGTCGCCGACTACTTGCAGCATATAAAGGTCGCCGCTACCGACCACCTCGTCAGGCATGGGGAAGTATGTGTCCACGTTTTCCTCTGCGGTAATGGGTGCTCCCGCAGCGATACGGCCGACCACAGGAATATAGGAAACGGCACCTGCATCCTCGGGAACTTGCTGCTCAGACTTAGCCGGCTTGCGGCCCGGCTTTTTGGCGCCTTCATCCGTATTAAGGTGACGAACATCTACAGCACGCGGCTTGTTAGGGTCCCGGCGCAAAAACCCCTTTTCTTCCAATTGTTTTAGCTGGTAGGCAACCGATGATGTGGACTGCAGGCCTGCTGCGTCACCAATTTCGCGAATGCTTGGTGGGTAGCCACGCAACATAACGGCGTCACTAATGACGTTGAGAATGCGTCGCTGGCGGTCGGATAGGGAAGCGTAGTCGGTCTTCTCGGTAGTCTTCTTTGGCTTGCGGCCCATTGCTGGCTCCTCGGAGGGGGTCGGGTGGATTTATCGGTGGTCTGTTAGCTGGCGGCGCTGAAAAGATGCCACACGTCATTTGTAGCACGAAAAGTACAGATGTTCGAGATTTGCGCGTTGGGGTGGACAAGTATTCGAAGCGATGCTATAAATCGAACGTACCAACTAAATCGAACATTATGGCGACTGGGTGTCATGGCGTGTCGAATGAGGCGCCTAAGGTGGCTTCAGTCGTCGAAAGGAAAGTCATGTCTCTGCTGATCAATTCTCGCAATAACCTGGTAACACGCAATGCTGCTGATCCCGTAGTGGTGCCGTCTGCATCCGTGTGGGATGTGGAGCGCGACTACGGTTCTGTGGTCCGCGGTACCGCAAACTCTCGGTATGTTCGAACTCTACGTGTGGAAGATTGCACGACCTATCGTTCGAACCGTACGTCGCTCGGAGACTCTGGGAACAGATCGAATAGGGGCCGAAACAGCGTGGGTGAGTCGAACACAGGTAACTACGCATTGGGTGCAGTGTTTGGTGTAGCGGTCTTTGTGGGCACTTTGCTAGGCGGACTAGCTGGTGCTGAAGGAAACAGTGCACCGCAACCGCCGGCTTCTAATGTGCAACAAGTAGAGGCTGCAGTAACACGATAGGGGGAACGGTGGGGCGAAGGCCGGTGGTCACACGAAATCGAAGGTGAGTAAACTACTGGCGTAACAACTTCAGTGAAAGGACCACCGTGTATTGCCCTTTTTGTCACAATGAGCAATCCCGCGTTATCGACTCGCGTGTGGTCGATGCTGGAGCGTCGATTCGTCGCCGGCGCGAGTGTGCTTCGTGCAAGGGCCGCTTTACCACGGTTGAGAAGGCCGTGCTGCTTGTGGTGAAGAGAAACGGTCTGGCCGAGCCTTTCAGCAGAGATAAATTGATTCGCGGTGTGCGCCGTGCCTGCCAGGGACGAGACGTAAGCGACGATGCCCTGAAGAAGCTTGCGCAAGAAGTTGAGGAGACGGTGCGTAGTCATGGCTCCTCGCAGGTCAACGCGAACGAGATTGGCTTGGCCATCCTAGAACCACTGCGGGACCTTGATGAAGTGGCCTATCTGCGCTTCGCCTCTGTATATAAATCCTTTGAAAGCGCAGATGACTTTGAATCCGAGATTCGACTGATGCGAAGGCGCGATCGCGAGGACTTTTAGCGCAGTTTGTCCACCGCCTTTTGGATACGGCGGAGTGAAACGGCGTGGGCTGTGCCAAGGCGCTGGGCGAAAAGAGAAACTCGAAGTTCTTCAATCATCCAGCGTACGTCCTTGACCTCGCGCGTCTTTTCGCGGCCTGCCGGGAGGTTGCGAAGGCGGTTAGATAGGTAAGCCTTGGCGTTGTCTACCTCGGCTTGGCGGTCCGCATCGCGGTCCGGGTCAAGGTTCATGTCCTCTAGACGAATTCGCATGGCTTGGATATATCGCGGAAGATGACGCAGATGGGACATTCCATGGACAGTGATGGCGTTTTGGGGTAGGAGGAAGTCCAATTGTGCGCGCATGTCATCGATTGCTGGACCGTCCCAATGTGCGAGTTCGGCTCGCAGATTGGAGTATTCGGCGAGTCCTGGGGCAATGGCTACCACTGCCTGGCGTACGCGTCCTGGGACCTGGGGTTTGACGGTGTCCTTGAGCTTCTGGAACGCCGAGGGGGTGCGGACCGGGCCGCCGGCTTCGAGCATCAGGTCGCGGATCGCGGCGACGCGGGCGTCATTGACAAGGCCGTCGGCGCCGCCGTGCGGATAGGAATCGACGGCGACGCGCTGTTGCAATGGCAGGCCCTTGACCATTTGTGGAGCATTAACGGATATCTCACGCATGAGGAGGGTGAGTGTGGTCGTGACCATGGCGGCATCTGCGGCGGCCTTGGTGGGATGGACCTTGAGTTCGACGCCGTCCTCGGTAGCGACCAGGGCAGGGTAGGCGGTGACTTCGTGGCCGTCCACGGTGGTCTTGACCGTGTCATCGATGGTGCCGAGGGTGTCGTCAGTCCATTCGCTGACGGCGGTGGACTCGGAGGTGCGCGAGACGCGGGACACGGAGGACTTGATATGCCCGGCCTGACGTCGGACGAGTGCCGCGAGGTCGCGGTCGGAGTCGACGATCTTGCCGCGCTTATCGATGGCCCCGTAGTTCATCCGCAGGTGGGCGGGTAGCTTGCTGGCCTGGAAGTCGGTGGCGTTGATTCCTTGACCGCCGAGTTCGCGGAGGACGTCGGCAAGTTGCTGGGTGATGGGGCCTTCATAAGGGATGAGGCGATCGATGGCGCACTCGGCAAATTCGGGCGCGGGTACGACGGTGCGGCGCAGGGCCTTGGGCAGGCTGCGGATGAGCTCGGTGACGAGCTCAAGGCGAAGACCTGGAACAAGCCAATCGAATCCTTCGGTATCCAAGCCGGCGAGCATAGGAATGGGAACCATTACGGTGACGCCGTCGAGAGGATCGCCGGGCTCGAACTTGTAGGTCAGTTCGTAATCGATAGAGCCCTTGTGCCAGTGGTCGGGGAAGGATTCCTCGGTGGCCTCGTGGGAGTCATCGATGAGCTTAGCGGGATCGAAATTCAGCAGATCCGGGGTGCGGCGGCGCTCCTTTTTCCACCATGAGTCGAAGTGGCGGCCGGTGGTTACCTTTGCCGGAATGCGCTGGTCGTAGAAATCGAAGAGTGTATCTTCGTCCACGATGAGGCCGCGGCGGCGGGCCTTTTCTTCGTATGCGGCGGCGTCGTCAAGCGCTTGGGCGTTGGCCTTGAAGAAGGCGTGGTGGGTGTTCCAGTCGCCGGCGATAAGGGCGTTGCGGATGAACATATCGCGGGCAGCGGCGGAATCGACGCGGTGGTAGGGCACGGTGCGGTCGGCCACGATGGGCACGCCGTAGAGCGTGGATTTTTGGTGCGCGATGGCGGCGGCGCGCTTGCGAGACCAGGTGGGCTCGGAGTAGTTGTGCTTGAGCAGGTCCGCGCCGAGCTTTTCTACCCAGGCAGGATCGATGGCGGCGACATCGCGCGCCCAGAGGCGGGAAGTTTCCACTAGCTCGGCAGCCATGAGGAATTCGGGCGGCTTTTTAGCCAGAGCGGAGCCAGGGAATACCAGGAAGCGGGTGTTGCGCGCGCCCTGGAACTCCTTGGAATTGCCATCGCGGGCGCCGATATTGGATAGCAGGCCCGAAAGGAGGGACATGTGGATGTCATCGGAGCGGCGCTCGGTGCCTTCCTGGTAGGTCCAGCCCAGCTGCTTGGCGACGTCCTTGAGCTGGCGCACCAAGTCAAACCACTCGCGGATGCGCATGTAGTGGAGGAATTCCTGCTTCATGCGCTTGCGGAACTTATTGCCGGATTGCTCATTGCGGGTTTGCTTGATGTAATCCCACAGCTTGAGCATGGACAAGAAATCCGAGGTCTTGTCCTTGAAGCGGGCGTGGGCTTGGTCGGCCTGGGCTTGGAAGTCGAGGGGGCGCTCGCGCACATCTTGGATGGTCATGGCGGCAACGATGACCATGACATCATCGAGGCATCCGTTGGTATTGGCCTCAATGAGCATGCGGGCCATGCGCGGATCCAGTGGGATGCGGGCAAGATCGCGGCCGATGGTGGTGAGTGAGGGCTTGTCCTGCTTGTCGTGGAGGGCGCCGAGCTCGTGGAGGAGCGTGAGGCCATCGCGGATGGCCTTGTGCTCGGGAGGTTGGATGAAGGGGAATTGTTCGATATCGCCGAGCTTGAGCGAAACCATCTGCAGGATGACGCTGGCTAGGTTGGTGCGCAGGATTTCCGGGTCGGTGAACTCGGGACGGCTTTCAAAATCCTGTTCGCTGTAGAGGCGGATGGCGATGCCGTCGGCAACGCGGCCGCAACGGCCGGAGCGCTGGTTGGCGGAGGCCTGCGAGATGGGCTCGATAGGCAGCCGCTGGACCTTGGTGCGCGTGGAATATCGCGAGATGCGAGCGGTGCCGGTATCGACAACATAGCGGATACCGGGCACGGTAAGCGAGGTTTCGGCGATATTGGTGGCCAAGACGATGCGGCGGCCGCGGTGCTCGCTAAACACGCGGTGCTGTTCTTGGTTAGATAGGCGGCCAAAGAGAGGAGTGACCTCGACGTTTTTCCATTTCTTGCCTTCGATGGCTTCCATGGCATCGCGAATATCTCGCTCGCCGGGGAAGAAGCAGAGGATATCGCCGTCGCCTTCGCGCATGAGCTCTTCGATGGCCTCGGTCAAGCCGTCGAGTGGGTCTTGGTCCACGACTTTTCCGCCGGCCTCGAACTCGAGTGGCCGGTAGCGGATTTCTACGGGGTAGGTGCGTCCGGAGACCTCGATAATGGGGGCGGGGTTGCCGTCGGCGTCGGCAAAGTGGGCGGCGAAGCTTTCCGGGTCGATGGTGGCGGAGGTGATGATCACCTTGAGGTCTGGGCGCTTGGGCAATAGGCGCTTCAAGTAACCCAACAGGAAGTCGATATTGAGCGAGCGCTCGTGAGCCTCATCGATGATGATGGTGTCGTACTTATTGAGGAAGCGGTCGCGTTGCATCTCGGCGAGCAGAATGCCGTCGGTCATAAGCTTGACGGCGGTGGTCTCAGAGACGCGATCGTCAAAGCGGATGGCGTAGCCAACGGACTCGCCGATTTTCTGGTCCAATTCCGAGGCGATGCGTTCGGCCACGGTGCGCGCTGCAATACGGCGCGGCTGGGTATGACCGATGAACCCGCGGCGGCCGCGACCCAGTTCAAGGCAGATCTTTGGGATTTGAGTGGTCTTTCCAGAACCGGTCTCACCGGCGATGATGACTACCTGGTTGTCCCGAATTGCCTCGGCGATATCGTCCTTGCGGGCGGTGACAGGGAGGGCGTCGGGGTAGGAGATGGTGGGAACGGCGGCGTCGGTAAGTGCGACGCGCTCGGCCGCGTCATGGATTTCAGTGCCGATTTCTTGCAGCGCTTTAGGGGCTCGGGCCTTCTTGAGGCGGCGACGGAAGGAGCGGGCTTCAGAGAGGGTGACATTGTCGAGTGCAGCGAAAAGTTCATCGCGGGAAGAGGTTTCATTCATAGTCATGACTAGGCAACGAGTTTACCCGTCCACCTGAAATGAGGAAAAAGTTGTTAAAGTTAAAATACTTATCCATTTTTCTATGTGCATTCCTGAAGGAGGAGCACCGCCTATGACGAACCCGTATTCGGGTGGAAATGACGATTTTCCTCGCTATGAGCCGACCAACCATCCCGAGGATCGGCCGGACTACGGCCAGCTTCCATCGTATGGTGGCGCCCACGAAGGCAACGCCCAAGGCTATGCCGGCTACCACGCGGGCCAACCTCAGCACACCGGAAGGGTTTCGGCCATAGATGCCGTTTCTTGGGCTTTTCGGGCTATCTTTAGCAACTGGAAGCTGTGGATTTTGGGAACGTTGCTTGCAGGCTTCCTCGGCGTGGTCTTTTTCGCCATTTCTGGCGGAGTAGGCGCTGCGACGGCGAGTGCCGACGGTGATCTCACTGCTAGTTCCACGATCATGCAAATCATTTCCTGGGTGATTGGCATCGTGCTAACTCTGGCGCTTATGCGCCTGGCGCTTTTCCAGATTGATGATTCTCGCACCGGGTGGGGCTACCTGTTTAAGAATGTGCGCTGGTGGCAGCCACTAGTCATTATGGTCGTCATCGGTGTTGTGGCGGGACTGATTTCTTTCGTCGCTGTGCGCGGTTCTGCGGAGGGGCTGGCCGGCAATGCCGAGCAGCTTTCCGATGAAGAAGCGTTCGCCGCCGTCATGGGCATGCTCGGCGTCTTGGCCGTGATTTCGCTGATTAGCTTCTTTATCCAACCATTCTTCTCGCTGATGCAATGGTTCGCGGCCGATGGCGATAGCGTTGGTGAGGCCGTGAAGAAAGGCTTTCAGGCAGGTAAGAATAACTACGGCCAAATGTTGCTGCTGGCAATTTTGAACTTTTTCATCATTGTTGCCGGCTTTTTGCTTTTGGGCATCGGCCTCATCGTGGCTTATCCGGTTACGCTTCTGGCACAGGCGCATATGTTCCGCCAGTGCGCGGGGCGCAACACCTTCCCACAGGCCTAGCGCACCATAGTTAAAGGCCACCGTTCCTCTCAGGGGCGGTGGCCTTTGGCATGCTTGGCGACGCCCCGTGGGGCCGCCGGGTGAGACTACTGCCGGGAGCGCTCAATCGCCTTGTTATAGGCGGAGGTGATGAGCGTGCCGAATTCGCGGAATTCCTCGGCGCGGGCGGCAGAGGAACGGAACACGAGGCCGACCTCGCGTTCGGCGGTGACATCGGAGGCAAAGTGGGCGATCGCGACGTCCTTGCCATGGCACTCGGTGGCCAGTGCGGATTCGGGAACGAGGGTGCAGCCCAGGCCGCCCATGACCAGCTGCATGATGGTGGTCAGGGAAGAGGCGCGGGTGACGGAATTGGTGGCCTCGGCCGGGTTGATATTGGCGTGGCGGCAGAGATCGACGACCTGATCGCGCAAGCAGTGGCCGTCGTCAAGCAGCAGCAAATCTAAGTCCTTGAGCTCCGCAAGCTCGACATCCTCGCGGCCGGCGATGGGGTGATCAGGAGGGCAAACGATGGAGAATTTCTCCGTGTAGAGCGGGCTATCGACC
Source organism: Corynebacterium sp. ACRPO (assembly GCF_022347205.1). Taxonomy (GTDB): domain Bacteria; phylum Actinomycetota; class Actinomycetes; order Mycobacteriales; family Mycobacteriaceae; genus Corynebacterium. The sequence continues at coordinate 179,410 of NZ_JAKRNE010000001.1, forward strand.
ATGCCGGTGGCCTCAGAAGGAAGGGCCATGATGGCAAGGTCCAAGTTGCCGTTGCGCAGGCGGGTAATGAGGTGCTGGGTTTGCTCCTCTACGAAGCGCGGCTCGAGATCCGGGTAGGCCTCAACAAGCATCGAGAGCAGATCGGGGAGGATGTAGGGAGCAATGGTGGGGATAACGCCGATGGTCAGTGGGCCGGCAAGGGTGCCGTTGGCGCCGCGAGCGTGGGCCAGGAAGGTATCGGCGGCCTCGAGGGTGGCTTTGGCGTAGGGGAGGAGGGTCTCACCGGCCGAGGTGACGATGACCTTGCGAGTGGAGCGTTCGATAAGCTGCAGGCCCAAGCCCTGCTCGAGCGCAACGAGGCCTTGGGAGAGGGAGGGCTGGGAAATTTCGAGTTTGGCGGCCGCGGTGCCAAAGTGCTTATTTTCCGCAACGGTGACAAAGGTACGCAGCTGAGCAAGTGTAGGGCGATACTCTTTATTATGCATGCCTATCACTCTAACACTTACCTATAGGATTTGCTATTGACGCGAGCGGAAAAGATGGTATAACTGATCGTGTTGGGCCGGACACGGTCCGGCCCCGCTGCTTGTACACAAAGCGGCAGGAAACTTAGAGGAAAAGCCTTTGCTAAAGGAGTTGAAGACTATGCCTATTTTGACCGTCGGCGAAAAGTTCCCAGAGTTCAACCTCACCGCCCTGACCGGTGGCGATCTGCACGACGTCAACGCTAACCAGCCGGAGGACTACTTCGAGCAGGTATCCCTGGACAAGTACGAGGGCAAGTGGAAGGTCGTCTTCTTCTACCCGAAGGACTTCACCTTCGTCTGCCCGACCGAGATCGCTGCCTTCGGCAAGCTGGACGAGGAATTCCAGGACCGTGATACCCAGATTCTCGGCGGCTCCACCGATAACGAGTTCGCTCACTTCAACTGGCGTGCAACCCACCCAGAGCTGAAGGAAGTTCCTTTCCCGATGTTCTCTGACGTACGTCACGACCTCATTCGTGCACTGGGCGTCGAAAACGCTGATGGCGTTGCTGACCGCGCCACCTTCATCATCGACCCGGATGGCGTTATCCAGTTCGTATCCGTTACCCCGGATGCTGTCGGCCGTAACGTAGACGAGGTTCTGCGCGTGCTCGACGCCCTGCAGTCCGAAGAGGTCTGCGCTTGCAACTGGGAGAAGAACGACCCAACCAAGAACATCAACAAGATGGACGTCGTTCAGTCCGCGCTCTAAATCTCACTGAGATGCAGGTTCACCCCGCTTTCGTGGCGGGGTTTCCTTTTAAATCCGACGCAGTAAATTCCTATCAAAACCTCAAAGGAGAAAAGCTATGTCTATTGATAATCTGAAGTCTTCCCTGCCGGAGTACGCCAAGGACCAGAAGCTCAACCTGGGCGCCCTGACCCGTTCCAAGGACCTGGACGAGGAGCAGCTCTGGGGCTGCCTACTGGCATCGGCTGCCGCAACCCGCAATGACACCGTGCTTTCTGAGATTGCGGAGGAAGCAAAAGAGCACCTGTCTGAGGAAGCTATCGAGGCAGCCTACGGCGCAGCCACCGTTATGGCTATGAACAATGTTGCCTACCGCGCCAAGGGCTGGTTGGGCGATGACTACGCACAGGTTAAGTTCGGCCTGCGCATGAACATCATCTCCAAGCCGGGCGTGGACAAGGCCAACTTCGAGCTGTGGAATACCGCAGTTTCCGCCATCAATGGCTGCGAGCACTGCCTGGGTGCTCACGCTCACGAGCTCAACGAGGCTGGTCTGAGCAAGGAGCAGGTCTGGGAGGCCGTCAAGGTTGCGGCCGTTGTCCAGGCTGTGGCACAGGCTGTCCAGATTGAGGCCGCACGCTAAAATAGCCGGCCTTTAGCCGCCCTCGCGCTTGCCGACGTCCCCCTCACTCGGGGCGTGGCAGCCAGGGCGGCTTTGTCGTTTTCGCTGGCTAGTATTCCACGCGCAGGTCCGACAGTCGGACTTCGCCGGCCTCATCGGAGGCATCGAGATCTACCGTAGCGACGAACTGGTAGGCGTGGTCGCCGTCTGGGTCCTTGATGATCTGGCGCACGGACCATGCACGCGAGTCAGTATCGCCGAGGCGGAAATACTCCGGGCCGCGGGCCTCGGGGCCGGAATCGATGTCATCATATTCATCGAAATAGTCATCCAGGATAGCGCCGAAGTCTGGCACCTCGTCCAAGTAATCAAGCAGCTCTGCCAAGCGGTCTTCCTTTTCCAAAGCAAAGAGCTGCACCAAGCGGAACATGTAATTGCGCACCATAATGGTAAAGGCGCGGCGATTGGCCGTGAGCGCGGTGGGGTCCTCCACGCCAAAGGCCAGCTCGCGGTCCACCGTGTCTTGATCGATGGGGGAGTCTTCGCCGGCCATTTGCGCCCATTCGTCGACAAGCGAGGAGTCTACCTGGCGGATAAGCTCTCCCAGCCAGACAACGATGTCCTCGAGCTCCGGAGTGTTGTACTCATCGGGAATGGATTGCTTCAGGGTACGCCAGGCGTCGGTCAGGTAGCGCAAAATCACGCCCTCGGAGCGGGCCAAGCCGTAGGTTGCGACCAGATCGGAGAAGGTCATCGCGTTCTCGAGCATGTCGCGCACCACGGACTTGGGCCGCAGCTCAAACTCCTTGACCCACGCATTGGTCTCAGCGAAAGTATCGTAGGCCTGCTCCAATAGCTCTTCGAGCGGCTTCGGCCAGGTAATGTCTTCTACGATATTCATGCGGTCGGTGTAGTCCACCCCGTCCGCTTTCAGCGCGGCAATTTCTTCGCCGCGGCGCTGCTTCTGCTGGGCGATGAGCACCTGGCGTGGGTCATCCAGAATGGCCTCGAACACGGAAATGACGTCCAGGTTATAAGTCTCCGCCTCCGGATCCAGCAGCGAGAGCGCCGCCAGCGCGAATGGACCCAGTGGCTGGTTGAGCGCAAAGTCACGCGGCAGCTCTCGTACCAAATGGTAGGGGCGGCCGTAGATATCCAATCCCTTGGTGGATTTTTGTACCACGCCGGAATCCACTAGCCCGCGGAAGAGATCGATAGCGGTGAGAATGTCCTTATTCTGTTTGCTGCGATTATCGTGATTGTCTCGCAGCAGGTGGCGCATGTGGTCATAGCCATTGCCATGGCGTGCCAAGACGTTGAGCAGCATGGAATTAGAAACGCGGAACTGAGAGGTAAGCTGTTCCGGTTCCGCCTCAGTAAGACGCGCGAAGGTCTTCTCGGACCAGGACACCTCGCCTTCGCGAGCGGACTTCTTCTTCAGCTTCTTCAAGCGCTTGGGGTCGTCGCCGATGCGGCGGCGCTCCTTGGCATTTTCAATCTCGTGCTCGGGGGCCTCGACCACCACAGTGCCCTCGGTGTCATAGCCGGCGCGGCCGGCGCGGCCGGCAATCTGGTGGAATTCGCGCGACTTGAGGATGCGTTGGCGCTGGCCGTCGAACTTGGCAAGCCCAGTCATCAGCACGGTGCGGATGGGCACGTTAATGCCCACACCCAAGGTATCGGTGCCGCAAATGACCTTAAGCAGGCCCTTTTGTGCCAAGCGCTCTACTAGACGGCGGTATTTGGGCAGCATTCCCGCGTGGTGAATGCCGATGCCCTTTCGCAAGAGCTTGGACAAATCTTTGCCAAAGGCAGTGGTGAAGCGGAAACCACCTATTTCCTGGGCAATCGCTTCCTTTTCTTCTTTAGTGATGATCCCCGATAGAGAGGTGAGCGCCTGGGCGCGCTCGGCCGCTTCACGCTGCGAGAAGTGCACCACGTAGATGGGAGCCTTCTTATCGGCCAAGAGCTCCTCGATGGTCTCGTGCACCGCGCTAAAGACATAGGAAAAGTCCAGTGGGACGGGACGCGTAGTGCCGGCGACGAGGTTGGTGGCGCGGCCGGTGCGGCGGGTGAGATCTTCTTCTAGCCACTGAGTATCGCCCAAAGTGGCGGACATGAGCAGGAACTGCGCCTTGGACAACTCTAGCAACGGCACCTGCCAGGCCCATCCGCGATCTGGTTCGGAGTAGTAGTGGAACTCGTCCATAACTACCTGGTTGATATTGGCCTCGGCACCATCGCGCAGCGCAATATTGGCCACAATCTCGGCGGTGGCGGCGATGATGGGGGCATTGCCGTTAACGGTGGCGTCGCCAGTCATCATGCCCACATTCTCGGCGCCGAAGATATCGCAGAGGGCAAAGAACTTCTCGCTCACAAGGGCCTTAATCGGCGCGGTATAGAAACTGCGCTGGCCACGAGCTAGGGCGATGAAGTGTGCAGCATTAGCCACCATGGACTTTCCCGAGCCCGTAGGGGTAGCAAGGATGACATTGTCGCCGGCCAAAATTCCGAGCGAGGCTTCTTCCTGCGCCGGGTACAAATTGATACCCCGGCCGGTGGTCCACGAGGTAAAGGTATCCCAAATTGCCTCGTCTACGAGGGACTCGGGTACTTCCGTTAAATCTGGCAGCAGCTGAGATAAGTTCACCCCCACCACCTTAGCGGCGATGGGGGCGGGTTAGTTAGATATCGTCACCTAAGTCGCCCTCGCCCGAAGCAGAATCAGGGCCATCCTTGCCATCATCGGACTGCGGGCCTTCCTCCTCGGCGGAATCTTCGCGGTCATCGATCTCGGTATTGATGATCTGCTGGCTTTCTTCTTCATCCAAGGAAGCCAAAAATGCTTGGAACTCCTCGCTGATTTCCTCACCGGTAGGCATGGGCTCCTCGCCAGGCATGATCGCCTGCGGATGCTCCTTGCGGTAGCGCTCCATATAAGCGTCATACTGCTGCTCGAGTTGTTGGACTACGCCTTCAATCTCATCCGAGCCACCAACTTGCTCCTCCAGTTGGTTTTCCACACGGGATATATCGGCCTCGATGCTGCCCAAAGGAATGTTGAGGCGCGCCGCCCGCGCCACCGAATCCAGCAGCTGGAACGTGGCCTGTGGATAGGGCGAAGCTGCCAAATAGTGCGGCACGTGGACGGTATATCCAGCCACCGTGCGGTGCTTATCCGCCAGAGCCTTTTCCAAGTACAGCGCGGCAGAGCCTGGCACCATCATGGTGGAATCCATCGAGAGCATGTGCTCAGTCAAGCGGGAGGAGGTGCCATGGGCCGTAACCACCGTGGGGCGGGTATGCGGCACCGGCATCGGCGCGGCATAGAGCATGATGGTGTCTTCAATATTGAATTTTTCCACCAGCTTCACCACGGCCGTAGTGAACGCCTCCCAGCGCATGTCTGGTTCAGGGCCAGACAGCAGAAGGAAAGTCTTGCCGGAATTATCGCGCAGAACCTTAATACCAAGATCCATGGACTCGATTTCCAGCGCCCGATCCTTATCAATCGTGACAGCCGGGCGGCGGGAGCGGTAATCAATCAGCTCATCAGAGTTAAACGATGCCAGCTGACGGCCTTCCAAGGCGGCCTTTAAATGGTCAGCACTTGCCTCGATGGCTTGGCCAGCGTCAGCATAGCCGTGCATGGCAACAATCATGGTGGGGCCTTGTCCGTCACCGGAATCATCCCTAATCACCGGAGCTGGATATTCCAGCTCATACATGCGGCGATCTTCTTCGTGCATGTTGTGTTACCTCCTTGCTTTCTTACCTACCCCAACGCCGCGCGCGTGCTTACTATTCCCGCGCGCACTGCGAGGTTAAATAAACAATTGTGCCCCAAACCGCTGCGCATTGCCAGCGCAATCGCGGGCGGGGTGTGGAAAGCCGCTTGCCGACGCCCCCTTCACCCCACCTATCCACAGATCCCCACGACCTAGCCCCTAGTGGCCTATGCATAGTTGCGCGGATGGTTGAGGCTGGGGCCATGGACATCACAACACCAACTCAGCCCATCCGTACGCCCGGCGATATCCTCGCCAATATCCCAGGAATCCTCGGATTCTTTCCCACTGAATCAGTCATCCTCATTTCCATCCAACCCAGCCAACGCGGATATAGCATCGGACCAGTAGCCCGCCTCGATTTGCACGATGTGCCTGGTGCCCTGCACGAAGTGATGGAAGCGTTTCACTGCGGAAATCCCGAAATCATTTTCTGCTTCGTGCTCTCTCAACGCGAGGAAGGAGAGCTCTGGGACATTCTGCAGTCTCTTTACCACTTCCAAGACCACACCGGCATGGGCATCGATGCCTGCTGGCTGGCCGAGGAACTATCCACCGATTCCGCCTATGACCTCATCTTTGGCCACGCCACAGAAAGCGGCGAGGGCCCGCTCCAGAATTGGATGGAAGGAACCATACCCGCCATCTCGACGAGCCACACGATGCGCGCCTGCGTGAATAATGGCATGCTTCCGGAACTTAGCCGTCATGACTTGGTCCAGCGCTTTAAGGACCCGAACCCATACTTTGGGGAAGAAGAGATTAGAGCCATGGAGCGATGCGCCGAAGAGATTGCCCGCCAGTTGCGCGCCGGGCACGGGTACGGCACGACAGAACCAGTGCAGGTGGTCAAGCACCTCATTGCCGATGTGCGCTATGTGCTCAGCGAGGTCGAATCGCTGGAGGAAACCCTAGAAAATGAAGAATTGTTGTGTGTGGCAGCCATGTGGATGTCTACCACCTGGACCCGCGACCTAGTCATTACGGAGCTCGTCTCCGCGCCGCAGGAAGCAGGAGACCTGTTATTGGCGGTAGCGCGTACATTCCAGGGGTCTATTCGCTATAACGCCCTAGCTTTGTATGCTGCTAGCCAGGTGTCTCACGAATTCGGAATTTATGCCGGTCCGGCGCTTTCCGTAGTAGTAGAAGAGGCGCCCCATCACAATCTGGGGCGCCTCATAGCGCAGGGTTATCGCAGCGGCATGGGAAAGCGGTTGGTCTCCAGTCTATGCCATGGTTGCGAGCTAGCCCGCGAAGCGGCGGGGCTCCGCGTTGACAGCCCCGCCTAACGCGCGCGGTGTCTAGGACCGCTTTGCCGAATGTGCTTTATCGCCTAGCTGTCGGGTGAAGTTCCACGCGTCGGTGACTATGGTTTCCAGGTCCGTGCGGGTGGGATTCCACCCGAGCTCCCGCTGAATCTTCTCAGAGGAAGCGATGAGCGTAGCTGGGTCGCCCGCGCGGCGCGGGGCCACCTCAGCCGGAATGTCGTGGCCGGTTACCTTGCGACACATCTCGATGACTTGCTTGACGGAGTACCCATCGCCAGAACCCAAGTTGTAAATGTGGTGCTTGCCAGATTCATTGGACTCGAGAGCAAGCACGTGGGCGTCGGCTAGATCGCGGATATGGATGTAGTCACGCACTGGGGTGCCGTCTGCGGTATCCCAGTCATCACCGAACATGAAAATCTTATCCCGGTGGCCCAAAGCAACTTGCAGCACGATGGGGATGAGGTGGGTTTCTACCTCGCGGTTTTCGCCAATATTTCCGTAGGCGCCAGCCACATTGAAATAGCGCAGCGAGGTAGCGCCTAGGCCGTAGGCGTGGGCAAAGGACGTGATCATGTAGTCGATGGCCAGCTTGGTCGCACCATACGGATTGGTGGGCTGGGTTGGCATGTCTTCCGTAATCGGGACCTGGTCGGGCTCACCGTAGGTTGCAGCGGTGGAGGAAAAGACGAGGTTTTTGACGTCGTTATCCCGCATGGCATTAAGCAGCGTCAGGGTAGTAACGACGTTGTGCTGCCAGTACTCATCTGGTTTTTCCACGGATTCGCCCACCAAGGAGCGCGCAGCGAAGTGAATGACGCCTTCGAAGCCACCTTCGCTCAGGACATCGGCAGCCTTGTCCGCGACGTCGCCCTCGATGACGCGGGCGGCTTCCGGAACGGCCTCGCGATTGCCGGTGGAGAAATTATCAATAATGGTTACGTCATGGCCCTGTTCGACCAATACAGCAGCGCAAACGCTGCCTACATAGCCCGCGCCACCTGTGACGAGAAGCTTCATGGGTTATACCTCCACGCGCACTGCGTGCGCCAAATCGTCGGAAAGCACGACGCTTCTGCCTTCCGGTGTCGACAGTGTAATCGTGCCGCTGTTATTGACCACAGACACCTTGGCGCCCACTCGGATTCCAGCATCGGTGAGTTCTTGGAAGGTGCCATCATCAACCTGCAGGATTTCATTGACCTGGATGACGGTCGCAGAGACCTGCTCGCCATTGGGGAGATCGACCGCGCGGGTGCCCTGATCCGGCTGTGGAACATCGAAGCCAAGTGCAGATAGCGCCGGAATAGGATTGCCAAAGGGCGACCGCGTCGGATCATCGAGAACAGCGACCATGCGCTTTTCCACCTCTTCGCTCATCACATGCTCCCACCGGCAGGCCTCGTCGTGGACCTTGGCAATGTCGAGCCCCAGGACGTCGGTAAGCAAACGCTCTGCCAAACGGTGCTTGCGCATGACTGCGGTTGCTAAGTCGCGGCCCTTGTCCGTGAGATCCAAACTGCGGTCGGTGCGCACGTGCAAAAGGCCATCGCGCTCCATGCGAGCCACGGTCTGAGAAACCGTTGGCCCGGACTGCTCCAAACGCTCCGCAATGCGGGCGCGCAGGGGAGTGATGCCTTCTTCCTCTAGCTCGTAGATGGTCCGCAGATACATCTCCGTTGTATCAACTAGGTCCCTCACGTGGGCATACCTTTCTGTGTGAATACGGTTACGCGGCTATTGTCCCGCCCAAGAACGGGAAAGCGCTTTCTAGACTCTGCAGTCCAGATTAGCCTACCCAAGGCTTGGTTCGCCGCTAAGAACCAAGCCGATGCCTTATCAACGCCAAACCCCGAGCCCATGGCGGTACGTTGCCAAATGGGCCCGGGGAGAGGATGTGTTGCCGAATGCGGTAGGCGTGGATTACAAAGCGTACTCGCGCAGGCGATCGGCGCGATTGCCATCGCGCAGCTTTGCCATAACTTCGCGCTCAATCTGGCGTACACGCTCGCGCGAAAGACCGAAGCGGCGACCAATCTGATCCAAGGTGCGCGGAACACCATCATCGAGGCCATAACGCAGGCGGATGACATCCTGCTCGCGCTTTTCCAAGGTGTCAATCACACCGCGGATATCAGAGTGGCGCATAGATGCGACGACCGCAGTTTCAGCATCGGTAGCTTCTGCATCTTCAATGAAATCGCCCAAAGGAGCTTCTTCATCGGTGCCTACCGGCATATCGAGAGAGACCGGATCGCGTGACTGGCGCAGCAGCATTTCAATCTTGTTCTCGTCAATACCGGATTCTTCCGAAAGTTCCTCGTTAGTAGCTTCGCGGCCCAAGGATTGATACATCTCGCGCTTAATGCGGGAAAGCTTGTTAACCTGCTCAACCAAGTGGACTGGGAGGCGAATGGTGCGGGACTGGTCAGCCATGCCGCGGGTAATCGCCTGACGGATCCACCAAGTGGCATAAGTGGAGAACTTGAAGCCCTTGGCGTAATCGAACTTCTCCATTGCGCGGATAAGGCCTAGGTTGCCCTCTTGGATGAGATCCAGCAGTGGCATACCGCGGCCGGTGTAGCGCTTTGCCAGCGAGACGACGAGGCGCAGGTTGGCTTCGAGCAGGTGGGAGCGTGCCTTCTTGCCTTCGCGGGCGAGGATCTTAAGGTCGCGCTTTTCTGCGCGGGTGAGCTTTTCTGCGTTATTGAGCTTGTACTCCGCGTACAGTCCAACCTCGATGGCCTGAGCGAGTTCTACCTCATCTTCCGCGCTGAGCAGTGCGGTCTTGCCGATGCCGTTGAGATAAACGCGGACGAGGTCGGCTGAAGGATTATCGTTGGTTTGGTTGCGGCGAGATCCGCGGTCTACTTCCTGTTCTTCATCAGTAGTGGCACTTGAAGTGCCCTTGGCGGTGGTGGCAGATGTCTTCGTCATAGTGAAGCCTCCTGAATTTGTCGCCGGTTTCACAAAGTACAACGGAGTCTTAAGCGATTTAGTTCCCGGTGCGGAGAGAAATATTAAAAACAGTTGTTCCCCGTGGTACAACTCCACCTTTTCGGGGGAGAGGTACCACGGGGAACGGTTACGAGCTGCGAATAGCTAGGAATGTGGAACTACTATCCACGCACCTGGACGAGGTAGCGGTAGATAGTCGGTTCAGATACGCCTAGGCGCGTCGCTGCCGCGGCGATTCCTCCTTTAAGGAGGAAAAATCCTGCATCCTCAAGGTCAGAAACCACCTCGAGGCGCTCTTCGCGCTGCATGCGAGGAACTGGCGTGCTCTGGTTGGAAATCGCAGAGTTCAACATGGAATCGAGAAGGTGCTCCACGTTAGAACGCAAAGACTCGCTGACTTCTTCCTTCTTTGGTTCCTCTTCTGCAGCCTCGTCTTCTGGAACTGGGTCTGGTACCGCTACGGGGCGCTGCGGTTGCTCCTCCGTGCCGGGGTAGCCGCCGAAAGCCTTGGACTTATCAAATGCGGGATCATCTGCGTTGCCGATAAGTGCGGCGGCAGCATCGCGAATGTGTACCAACTCGGAGACATCAACATTGATGCACAGCATGCCGCGCATATGGCCGGAGTCGTCGCGGATGAAGTAGCTTGAAGAGCGGCAAATCTTGCCTTCCGCATTGACGGCGCGGTAGCCGGTCATCATGGGGATTGCTGCGGCATCGCCTTGTTTCATAAACCACAGTGCGAAGTCGGTCACGGGGCCGCCTAGCTGCCGGCCGGAGATGTGGCCGTTGGCGATGGCCATGATGGATTTATCGGGAACGTCGAGATCGTGGAGTACGATTTCGGTGTTTGGGCCCATTGCCTTACCGAGGAATTCGACGAGGGGAATGTACTGCTCGAGGAAATTTTCTTCGGAGGCACTGCCGCTAGGGAAGTTCATTAGCTGAAGCATGTCCTTTAATTCCTGTCAGGTTATAGAGAAGATATCACACGGAAGCGAATAGGCGGAAGGGGGGAGTAGCGCCAAGAAAGCCGGATGAACACAAGCGGCTTAGCGCTGTGCTCACCCGGCTCATCGCTTCTTTACAGGGTGGTCTCTATCCACACACCGGAACTGGCGGGTGAACTGCTAGGGCCAGGCCACCTTGTGAGGTTTCCCTGTACTTGGCGTTCATATCCTTACCAGTCTTATACATGGTCCAGATGACTTCGTCCAAAGAAACGCATGGCTTGCTCTCGCGCTCCAGCGCCATGCGAGCGCTGGTGATGGAGTCAACGGCAGCGACAGCGTTGCGCTCAATGCAGGGTACCTGAACCTGTCCAAGGACTGGGTCACAGGTCAGGCCTAGCTTGTGCTCCATGCCAATCTCGGCTGCAATGCAAACCTGCTCTGGGGTAGCGCCCATGAGCTGGGCGAGACCGCCAGCAGCCATGGAGCACGCTACACCAACCTCACCCTGGCAGCCGACCTCAGCGCCAGAGATGGAAGCGTTCATCTTGTACAGGGAAGCAATCTGGTTGCAGGCGAAGATGTAATCAGCAAACATCTCGGTGGTAACGGGCTCAACGAACTTGTCGTAGTAAGCCAGTACTGCCGGGACAACGCCGCAGGCGCCGTTCGTAGGTGCGGTGACAACGCGGCCGCAGGATGCATTCTCTTCAGAGATAGCCAGTGCGAACATATTGACCCAGCTGAGGATGTTCAGACCATCGTGCGGTTCAGACTGCTCCAGGCGGCGCCTGAGGGCAGCGGCGCGGCGGGGGACAAGCAGGGAGCCTGGGAGTGGGCCATCAGTAGCGGAGCCGCGCTTGATGCCGGTGTACATGACATCGCGAACCTTGCGCAGGTGCTCGTTGACCTCTTCTTCGGAACGAAGTGCCAACTCATTGGCAAGGCCTAGCTCCGGGAGGGTCATGTTGTTCTTCTCGCATAGCTCGAGCATCTCTGCGGCGCTGGCGTACGGGAAGGGGATATCAACCTTGGCGTCTGTGCGCGTGGCAAAGTCTTCCTGCTTGACGATGAAACCGCCGCCGACCGAGTAGTAAGTCTTGTGCAGGATGTCTTCCTCGCCGGCGAAGGCGATAAGACACATGCCGTTCTCGTGCATCGGGAGGTACTCGTCGTGGAAGAAGAAGCCGCCGTCCTTAGGGAACTCCACCTCGTGGGAGCCGCCCAGCATGAGCTTCTCGCTGCTGCGGACATTCTTCATGAATTCGGAGATGCCGTCGATATCAACCGTCTCTGGCTCTTCACCAGCGAGGCCAAGGAGGATGGCCTTGTCGGTGGAGTGGCCGATGCCCGTGAGGGAGAGGGAGCCGTAGACATTTGCCTGAACTCGAGTGACCTTGTCAAAGAGGTCTTTTTCCTTGAGTTCGTCCACGAAAGCTTTGCCGGCTTTCATTGGGCCAAGGGTGTGTGAGCTTGAGGGGCCGATGCCAATCTTGAACATATCGAAGATGCTGATGAACATTGTTCTTTCCTTGAATCCTCTGCGATTTTCTCGTCTGCGGCGGTGCCTAGAAGGCCTGGACGATGGAGTAGATGATGGTTGCTAGGGCGACGAGGCCCATGAAGAAGACGAAGTAGTTGGAAGCCTTGCCCTTGTAGCGCTTCAGTGCTGGAACCTTGTGGATGGCGACCATTGGGATGATGAAGAGCATGATGGCAATCGTCGGGCCACACAGGGTTTCAATCATGCCCAGGATGGATGGGTCAGCCCAGGCGACGAGCCAAGCGGTGACCAGCATGAAGATGAGGGTGATGGTATCGAGCTTGTGGGCGGACTCTGCGTCGTCCTTGCTTGCGTTCTTGCTGCCCTTGATGACGAGACCTTCGAAGCCTTCGGCTGCGCCGAGGTAGTGGCCGAGGAAGGACTTAGCAACTGCAATCATGGCGATGATTGGGGCAATCCACTGGATAAGTGGGTTATCGAAGTGGTTGGCCAGGTAGGACAGGATGGTGATGTTTTGTGCCTTAGCGTCTGCCATGTCAGCCGGGGAGAGGCTCAGAGCGCAGGAGAAGACGAAGAACATGACCACGACGACCATGAGGATTTCTGCGCGGAGCAAGGTCTTACGGGACTTGGCCTCGGCGAACTTGCCGTAGGTCTGGCGGCGGTCAACGGCGAAGGAGGAAATCATCGGGGAGTGGTTGAAGGAGAAGACCATAACCGGAACCAGCAGCATCAGGGTAACGCCCATGCTGTGGCCAGAAGCCTCGCGAGCAACGTTGAGGTCGAAGGAATCAAAGAGTGCGGTATTCCACTTCGGGATGAGGTAGAGGGAAAGTAGAACCAGGATGCCGATGAATGGGTATACCAAATAGGACATGACGTGAACTACGACGTCCTTGCCCATGCGGACAATTAGGATAAGGCCGCCTACCAGCAGTAGCGAGGTAAGCCAGCGGTCCGGCGGGGTGATTCCGAGCTGGTGCTCCAAGAAGGAGTTGACCGTGTTGGTGATGGTTACCGAGTAGACCAGCAGGATGGGGTAGACCGACAGGAAGTACAGGATGTTCATCAGAACGCCGGCCTTCATGCCAAAGTGCTCCTCGACGACGTCCGTGAGGTCACCGTCTGGCTTGGAGCTGGACAGGACCAAGCGAGTCATTCCGCGGTGGGCCCAGTAGGTCATGGGCAGTGCTACCACCGTCATGATGATCAGTGGGATGATGCCGCCGATACCGGCGTTGATGGGGAGGAAGAGGACGCCGGCGCCGATTGCGGTTCCGAACAAGGAGAGCATCCATACGGTGTCTTCCTTATTCCACTTCGGTGCACCCTTCTGGCCATCAAACGGAGTGTCAATGCCAGGGGCTGGTGCGGATTCTTTGGAGGAGGGAGCTGCCTTGGAGGTCTTGAGGTCCTCAGGCATCTCAGCCTGGTTTTCTGGGTGCTGGGCTTTGTTACGCCGCTTGATTGAGTGGGACATTTTCTTTCCTACATCTAGTTGGTCGGCCGAAGCGTTTGGGCTTCTGCAACCATGATTGAGAAAATCTTTCTCACTCAATTTTGCGTTTGTAGGACTTTGAGAAACTGTCTCTCATCCTGCATATCCAGCCCTTTTGCTTCGCTGTGCCCTCAGTATAGAACAAAATCTTGCAGGGTGATAATAAATTATTGCACTTCAGGTAGGGCATTTATCACTCTCTGAGAATTTGCATTCCGCAGGGCTTTATGGCTTGCTCTACACGGAATCCGGAAAAGTGGTGTGAGTCACGGAAACGTTTGTAAAAGGGCCTGCTTAACACGATTTTCAGATCTCGCGGGGCGGAAATAGAGGGTGCGGGCTAGGTCTCTACTAAGACGGTGAAAGGTCCTTCGTTCACAGAGGAAACGCGCATTTTAGCCCCGAATTGGCCTGTTTCTACTGACACGCCGCGTTCCCTAAGGTTCGCAATAATCTCCTCGATGACCGGTTCGGCCTCGGGTCCTGGGGCAGCATCCGCCCACGAAGGGCGCCGTCCCTTGGCAGTGCGGCCGTACAAAGTAAATTGGCTCACCACAAGCACGGGCGCTCCGGCATCAATGACTGACACTTCGCCATCAAGAATGCGCAGTTCGGCAATCTTGCGTGCCATTTTCTCGGCGCGGGGCTGCCAATCATCCATATCCTCGCGCGAGACCCCAACTAGAGCGAGAAGACCACCGGTTTCGGGGCAATCGATGGCTCCTACGGTTTCTCCATCGACGGTTACTGTGGCCTCTGATACCCGAGTCAAAACTGCGCGCATGGTTTACTTCTCCTTATATAACGAGTGGGGGACAGTGTGGATCTAGCTGAGGTCCGGCGAATCGGTATCCAAGAGGAGGTCGGCTGGGATAAGCAGTCCATGTCGGACCATATCGATGACGGCAGGTAGAGCGGCTGCGGTGAGTTCTTCTTCGTCGAATCCGTGCGCCGCCGCATACAAGCCGATGGTTTCTTCCAGGTTCAAGCCCTGTGGGTTGAGTCCGGCGACAATGGCAGCGATGTGTTCATCTACTTCGTGGCTCCAGCGCGGACCGTCGGTGCGAGTAAGACGTTGAGCGGCCCGTGTAAAGCCCTGGCCCAATTCCCCGTCTGGGGTGCTGATATCTTCGCGTGCCAGCCCCGGGCGTACGTGGAAATGCTTTCCCTGTAGTTCCCCGGGTACTAGGTCGCGCAACCACGCCACACGGGCAAAGTATTCTTCTACTTCAGGGCCAAGTGGGTCGCTAAAGGCCTGGGGCATTTCTTCGGCCAAGATATCGGCAGGTTCATCGTCGCCGATGCGTTGGATAGCGACAAAGCCAAAGCCAATGCCATTGACCTCATGCTGCTGGAAATGTTCCAGCCAGGCGCGAGAGCGCTCTTGGCCTTCAGGGGAGCGTACATCCAGAGACTCGTCCTCGAGCCAGGTAGACACATAGAGTGCGGGATCGGCTACGTCGCGCTGGATGATCCAGGCGGCAATTCCCTTGTCCGGCAGCCAGGAGGCAACGCGTTGCTGCCAGGTTTCGCCGCTGGTGTGTACCCAAGCGGCCAGAAGGTGAGCCGTTCCGCCAGGGGTTAGGTGATCGGTGGCCCGAGAGACAACCAGCTCGCTAGCACCGTCCAGATTTAACCCGGAATCGCGGTAGACGTGGCCAACTTCAGGAAGGCCAACAACAAAAGGTGGGTTAGCTACGAGGCGGTCAAAGCGGCGGCCGGCTACGGGGTCGAACCACGAACCTTGCAGCAATTCCACTTTCTTGCTTTCGCCAGTAGCGGCGATGGTAGCCTCGGCCAACTCCAACGCACGCTCATGCACGTCGGTGGCGGTAATCTTTTCAGCGCAATCGAGCTGCCCCAGCAATTGGACGCCCGAGCCAGTGCCTAGGTCTAAGACGCTGCCCACTGGGCTTACTGGCGTGGATTGCAGCAGCGAAAGGCTTGCCGCACCAACGCCAAGCACATGGTCTGGGCCGGGTACGTGGTCGACCAAGGAGGCGTCGACGTCGGAGAAGATGAGACGGTTGGCGCCAACGATGATGTGGGGGCGGATATCGAGGGCAATGTAGGCCTTGCCATGGGCGTCGGCAAGCGCAACATTGGCATCCAGCAACTGGGTAGCCAGGCGCGCACCTACCGCCTCGCCTAAAAGCGTCGCCGGTAGGTGTTCATGCAGGAGGAAGAAGCGGATCAATAGATCCAATTGAGATTCGCTGTGCGCGGCGAGCGCAACTGGTGCGGGTTCGCCGCGGAAGAGGGCCTCGGTAACTTCCGGACCTAGGTGCCCGGCTATGCCATCGGTAGTAAAACCGGCGGCGGTAAAGACATCGGAAAGCTCTTCGGCCAGCTTGGCTAGCGCGGTGGCATCAAAGTCGGGGCCAAAAGCGGTCGTCATGAAAGCAGGAATCCTTTACTCTTCTTCGTGATCGATGATGTCGTGGTGTGCCTCAATAGGTCGGGCGGTGCCGCCGGATACCTGTGGGGCGCGGGCTTGGTTATAAAGCTGCCGGTTCATGGCTGGCTTGTACACGTTTTTCTCGCGCTTATCCTTCTTTTCACCTCGGCCGTTGCCAATCACCACTGCTATCCAGGGGAGGGGAAACGTCACGCCCACAATGATGGCGGCTAGAAGCCACCAATGCATATAGAGGAAAAATCCGGCGATGAGCAGGGAAGGAACGCGCAAAAACTGGAAGATTCCGTACTGAATTTCGCGGCGCTTGCGGTCCTGGCCAGGCGTGAGCTTGGCATCTGTGATGAGATAGCGCTCTTTTTTGCCAAACAACCTAGACTCGGCTCCCCTCGTGCGCGTCGGCGTTCCCTCGATAAGGGGAGAGGGGCGCAGCGGCTGGCGTGCATGACGTGTACATGTTCTCCAAGGGTAGCCGCCTGACTCGCAAAGTTCGATGCCGATGCGGCAAAATGGAGTGCGTGACTACGACTACGAAGACAATTGAACGGCCAGATATTCGTGAAGACACTTCGACGACGGATAATGACACGCCGAAGTTCTTCCACTACGTCAAAAAGGATCACATCCTCGATTCCGCGGTGAACGGCAAGTATGTCGTTGCGCTGTGCGGCGAAACATTCCCGGTGACCAAGCAGGCAAAGCCGGGTTCTCCGGTGTGCCCCGATTGTGAGCGTGTGTATAAGGGTCTGCGCCGCAAGTGAGGACTTTTAAGAAGACTAACCTTCGCGCCTGGCAGCAATCCGCCCTCGATAAATTCCTCGCCACTAAGCCGCAAGACTTCATGGCGGTGGCGACCCCAGGCGCCGGTAAAACTACCTTCGCGCTGCGTATCGCGACGGAACTTATGGAAGACCGTACTGTCGAGCGCGTAATCGTGGTGGTGCCTACCGAACACCTCAAGACCCAGTGGTCTAGCGCTGCCGCACGCGTAGGTCTGGCTCTAGATCCGGCGTTTAGCAATTCCTCCGCCGTCAATCCTTCTATGGACGGCATTGTGGTGACCTATGCGCAGGTGGGCATGCATCCCTTTAAGCACCGCGCGGTTGCCTCTGCTCGGCGCACGTTGGTGATTTTGGATGAGATCCACCATGCCGGCGACGCTAAGAGCTGGGGCGATGGCGTCAAGGAAGCTTATGACGATGTCAATCACCGCTTGGCTTTGACCGGTACGCCTTTCCGCTCCGACGACTCGCCCATTCCATTCGTCCAGTACGTGGACGATGGGGAGGGGCACAAGGTATCCCGCTCGGACCATACCTATGGCTATGGCGATGCGCTTGCCGACGGCGTCGTGCGCCCCGTTGTCTTTCTTTCTTACTCTGGCGAAGCCCGCTGGCGCGATTCGGCCGGTGAGGAACATGCAGCCCGTTTGGGCGACATTATGAATGCGGAGCAAACCGCCCGAGCGTGGCGCACCGCTTTGGACCCCAAGGGCGAGTGGATTCCTGCGGTGCTGCAGGCGGCGCATACCCGCCTGATGCAAATGCGACGCAATATGCCGGATGCCGGCGGCCTCGTGCTGGCTTCGGATACGACGACCGCACGCGCGTATGCCAAGATCCTCAAACAGCTTTCTAATACGCCAGTGTCGGTGATTTTGTCTGATGATCCCGGTTCTTCGGACCGCATTCAGGAATTTTCTGAGTCCACCGATGAGTGGATGGTGGCGGTCCGCATGGTATCTGAGGGCGTCGACGTCCCGCGCCTTGCGGTGGGCGTCTATGCTACCTCGGCATCGACCCCGCTCTTTTTCGCCCAGGCCATCGGCCGCTTCGTGCGCTCGCGCATGCCGGGCGAGACGGCATCGGTTTTCCTTCCATCGGTTCCTGTCCTGCTGGGCTTGGCCGAAAATATGGAAAAGTCCCGCGACCACGTCTTGGGTGAAGAAAAGCCCGACAAGGAAGGTTGGGATGACGACCTGCTAGAGCAGGCGAATCAGAAGAAGACCGAACCAGACATGCTGGAGAAGTCATATGAGTCGCTTGGTGCCGAAGCAGAGTTTTCGGGACTGCTCTACAACGGTTCTCAGTTCAATACTGGGGATATGACCACTGATGAGGAAGCGGACTTCCTTGGCATTCCCGGGCTACTTGATGCGGACCAGGTAAAAGATTTGCTGCGCAAGAAGCAATCCGAGGAAATGGATCGCCGCGAAGCGGAGGAAAAAGCGCGACGCGCGGCTGAGGCGGAGGAAGCCCACCGCCGCAAGCTCTACGGCATGGACTATGCGCCGGCCTCACGGAAGAAGTCTATGGAGTCTGAGTCCAGCGACACCGGAGTCGTCGATGAGCTAGGCCAGCTGCGCAAAGAACTCAACACGGTAGTCTCCATCGCTGCCCAGCGCTCGGGCCGCCCGCACGGTGCTATCCATACTGAGGTGCGCAAGGCCTGTGGCGGCCCGCCCACCGCGCTGTGCAATGCCGAGCAGCTGCGCGAGCGCATCGAATACCTGCGCAAGTGGTAGAACAGCCCACGGTAGCTAGAGAGTAGTTACGCAGAAAGCCCGCACCGAAAAAATTGGTGCGGGCTTTCTGCGCTCCTGCAGCTGCAGCGATTAGTCGAGGTAATCGCGCAGAACCTGCGAACGAGAGGGGTGGCGCAGCTTCGACATCGTCTTGGACTCGATCTGGCGAATGCGCTCGCGGGTAACTCCGTAGACCTGGCCAATCTCGTCTAAAGTGCGCGGCATACCGTCGGTCAAGCCAAAGCGGAGGCGAACCACGCCGGCTTCACGCTCGGACAGCGTAGTCAGCACGTCTTGGAGCTGATCCTGTAGCAAGGTGAAGGATACGGCATCGACCGCAATGACGGCCTCGGAGTCCTCGATGAAGTCACCCAACTGGGAATCGCCTTCGTCACCGATGGTCTGATCCAAGGAAATGGGCTCGCGGGCATATTGCTGGATTTCGAGCACCTTTTCCTCGGTGATATCCATCTCTTTCGCCAGCTCCTGCGGGGTAGGCTCGCGGCCCAAGTCCTGCAAGAGTTCGCGCTGGATGCGGCCCAGCTTGTTGATGACCTCCACCATGTGCACTGGGATGCGGATGGTACGAGCCTGGTCAGCCATGGCGCGGGTAATGGCCTGGCGGATCCACCAGGTGGCGTAAGTGGAGAACTTATAGCCCTTGGTGTAGTCGAACTTCTCCACCGCGCGGATAAGACCCAAGTTTCCTTCCTGAATGAGGTCCAAGAAAGCCATGCCACGGCCGGTGTAGCGTTTGGCCAAGGAAACCACCAGACGCAGGTTGGCCTCCAGTAGGTGGTTCTTGGCCTTGCGGCCATCGCGGGCGATGCTGCGCAGGTCGCGCTTTTCCATGGGGGAGAGCTTGGCGGCCTTATCGCCTTCGGCGCGGGCCTTTTCCATCTCATCCATGCGGTGCTGTGCGTACAGGCCAGCCTCGATGCGCTTAGCTAGGGAAACCTCTTGCTCGGCGTTGAGCAGGGCGACCTTACCAATCTGCTTGAGGTAGGCGCGGACGGAGTCAGCAGAGGCGGTTAACTGCGCATCCTTGCGTGCTTGGCGCAGCGCAGCGGACTCTTCCTCGTCCCAGACGGAAGAGGTGTCTTCCTCTTCTTCCTCATCGTCGTCGTCCAAGTCCTCTTCGAGGTCATCGTCCTCGAGGTCTTCGCCGGCGTCGAAGTCATCATCGTCTTCGATGTCCGCATTGGTGGGATCGAAGTCGACGTCTTCGTCGTGCTCGTCCTCCTCGAGCTCATCTTCTGCTTCCGGCTGTGCCTGCTTTTCGGACTCGGCTGGGGATTCCTGCTTCTTTGCCGCGGATTTGCGGACCGTCTTCTTAGTGGCCTTTTTGGCTGACTTCTTAGTGGTCTTCTTGGCCGACTTTTTTGCGGTCTTCTTCGCAGTCTTCTTGGCTGTTTTCTTAGCGGTCTTTTTGGCCGTCTTCTTAGCCGTCTTTTTCGCGGTTTTCTTTGCCGTCTTCTTGGCGGTCTTCTTTGCAGGAGTAGATGCCTCAGCGGCGTTTTCGCCCTCGCCGAGTGCCTGGTCTGAAGATTCAGTGGCTGCCACGTACGCCCTTTCGACTAACTTCTTGATTGAAACAGCTCAGAGCGCCCTAATCGGGCGCTCGTGCATCAGTGTGATGTTAACGCGTTGTGGCCTTATGCAGGCCAGACACGCCCTAGAGCTATTTAACTTAGGATCGACCGCCCAGTATAGAGGATCTTTCCAATCTGCCGGTGGATAGGGTCACCTGCAGTGCGTAAATACTACGGTTTCAAACCGTCTACCGCCGCCATCGCAGCTCCGACAATTCCCGCGCGATTGCGCAGTTGTGCAGGCATGACGGGGGTTTCAATATCAAGGTGTGGGCCCCACTTTTCAAACTTGCGGGAAATCCCACCCCCAATGAGGAAGGCCTGCGGGTTAAAGAGCTTTTCATATTCCGCGAGGACCTTGTTGAGTCGTTTAGTCCACTGCTTGTACTTGAGTCCCTCGCGGTCCTTTACGGCCGAGGACGCAATTTTCTCAGCCTCGTCATCGCCCACCGTGAGGTGCCCCAGTTCGGTATTCGGGAACAACTGGCCGTCTAGGAAGAAGGCCGAACCGATACCGGTGCCCAGGGTTAGGAAGATTACGGATCCTTGCTTGGCGATGTCCTCTCCGTAGGCAACCTCGGCTAGTCCCGCCGCGTCGGCGTCGTTAAGCACAGCAAAATCCGAATCCAGGTAGTCCGCAAAGAGTTCTGTGGCGTTGACCCCAATCCAGTCCTTGGAAATATTTGCCGCAGTCTCGACTTCCTGGTTGCGAACCACGGACGGCAGGGTGATGCCAACGGGGCCGTCCCACTGCTTTTCCTGCACGATGTGAGCTACCACCTTGGCAACATCATGCGGCGTAGACGGCTGTGGGGTGGCGATCTTCATGCGTTCACCCACGAATTCGCCGGTGGCGAGGTCCACCTCAGCGCCTTTAATGCCGGAGCCGCCGATATCGATGCCAAAGGAATGGCCAGAAAGAGTAGTCATGCCCGACAGTCTAGAAGAAGGCACAATAGTTGGCATGACTGAGCAGATCGATTTTCTCCAATTGCGGGATTTTGCCGTTTCCACCGCCACGCGCGCTGCGGAATTAATTACTACGCGGCGTGCAGAACTCGTAGCCGGTGACGGCATTGCGGCGCATACCCACACCAAGTCCAGCGACGTAGATCCCGTAACGGAGGTCGATACCGCGACAGAGGAGTTCATTGCCACCACCATTCGCACCCAGCGCCCCGGGGACGGAATTTTCGGCGAAGAAGGCGCCAATGAGGAATCGACCAGTGGCGTTACCTGGATTGTGGATCCGATTGATGGCACCGTGAATTTCCTCTACGGGGTGCCGGACTACGCCGTATCCATTGGTGCGGAATACCAAGGTCACCTCGTCGCTGGCTCGGTGCTCAACGTGGCGCGCGGGCGCACCTATGCGGCCGCAGCCGGGCA
Organism: Corynebacterium sp. ACRPO; assembly: GCF_022347205.1. Lineage (GTDB taxonomy): Bacteria > Actinomycetota > Actinomycetes > Mycobacteriales > Mycobacteriaceae > Corynebacterium. Next base: position 201,140 of record NZ_JAKRNE010000001.1, read on the forward strand.
GGGCGCCACGGTCACCGGATCAGACGGAATTGAGCACGCACTGCGGTGCAACCAGACACAAGATCCTGCGTTGGCCTTGGTAGCTACCGGCTTTGGATACGAAGCTGACCGGCGAGCAGCCCAAGCCGAGCTTCTTACCAAGCTCCTGCCTAATGTGCGTGATATTCGCCGCATCGGCGCTGCTGCGCTCGACCTGTGCCGTGTGGCAGAGGGAACCGTTGATGCCTACTTTGAGCACGGTATCAATGCCTGGGACTTCGCCGCAGGGGCAATCATTGCCCGCGAAGCGGGTGCGGTGGTGCGCCATCCAGGTTTTGATAAAGGCTCCGCTGACGGTGAACTTACCTGGGCCGCGGGGGCAGATTTGGCCCCCGCATTCGAAAAGCTTTTAGCAGCGCACGGGGCCACGGACGCGCTGCGGGGGTAATAGTTTTCCACGCCGGCGAGCGGTGAGATGACATCTAGCCATTTGTGCTTTACTATGCGCGATCGATAAATACCCATTCCTTAAAGCAACTTGACCATTAGGGGCGTGCATTATGGCCACCGATTATGACGCACCGCGCCGGCGCGCGGAAGATGAACTCGAAACTGACTCCCTAGAAGGACTCAAAGCCGCTGAGAGCGATAACAACGGCATGGACGATGACGGAGAAATCGTCGAAGCCTTCCAGCCGCCATCAGTAGACCTCACGGGCGAGGAGCTTAATGTTGAGGTAGTTCCACGTCAGGAAAATGAGTTTACCTGCGGTTCGTGTTTCCTAGTGCAGTCCAATAAGCGCTACTCCCACGAAGAGGACGGCCAGCCAATCTGCAAGGATTGCGCCTAAAAGGAATACGCACCAGAAACGAAACCCCGCACTCGGCAACTTTTCACCTGCCGAATGCGGGGTTTGCTATTGCAGCCACCAAACTTTCGGTGGTGTGCAAAGCTATTAAAGATTAGTGCTGTTCCGGAACGAAAGCGTGGAGCAAAGCCTCCGGATCCTTCGAGGCGATGAGCCAATAAGGAGTATCATCTTCTGGATCATCGAGCACCATCATGGCGTGCTCATCCACCCAAGCGTGGGAAACCAAAAACGCCGCGGGATCGAACTGCGGGCCCAGGGCATTGCGCCGCGCAGATTTGGGAACTGTGATAGACCGCGAGACGACGTCGTTAGGCAATTGGGCATCTTTGACCGTGAGCCAACGCGTTCCATCCGGGTCACGCTCTACCTTGATGACTGTATTGGACCAGGTAATAAGTACCCACACGGCGATAGCACCAAGGAGGATCGCGGGAATAATGGTCCACCACATGGAGCGGTTAAGGCCGGCGGTAGCGGAAGTAAGCCCCACGATGGCGGCTGCAAAAAGCCAAAAGTACCAAGGGACCCATTGGCGTTCGCGGTAGAGCACCTGAGGGGTCACCGTGCCCTGTGCCGAAGCGGCGCTTGACGGTGCCGGAGTTGCGGAAGTAGCAGATGTATCAGACACGTCTAGTCAGTCTAGACCACACGTGCCGCAGAATGAACCTCCCAAGGCAGGTAGGATTGGCCAGGTGACTGACTCGATTCCGCATTCTCAGCCAGAAAGCCCCTTTGGGGACGTTAAAGTCAAGCGCCTGGATAAGGGGCTTCCATTACCGCACCGTGCCCACCGTGGTGACGCCGGTGCAGACCTTTACGCAGCCGAAGCTCTTACCCTGCAACCCGGCGAGCGCGCCCTCGTCGGCACCGGGATTGCCATTGCGCTGCCACTAGGAACGGTCGGCTTAATTCACCCGCGCTCCGGACTAGCCGCCAAGCAAGGACTTTCTGTTGTCAATACCCCGGGCACGGTAGATGCCGATTACCGCGGGGAGATCAAGGTCTGCCTCATCAACCACGACCGGCACACTCCCATTGAGATCGAACGCGGAATGCGCATCGCTCAGCTCGTGGTCCAGCGCGTAGAGCTGGTGGGGTTTGCTGAGGTTGAAGAATTGGATGACACCGTCCGCGGAGCCGGTGGTTATGGCTCTACCGGTGTGTAGTTAAAGCAGTAGAGACTCAACGAAACTTTTAGAAAGGAAGTAGCACCCATGGGAATCTGGCCCTTTGGCAAGAAGAACGACGAAGAAAAGAAGGCTCAGGAAAAGGCTGCAGCCCAAAGCGAAAAGCCGGCGGACCCCACGCCCGCGGATGCGGAGGCGCAGGAGACCTATGCTCCAGTAGGCGACACCGCGGCAGATGCCGCGGCGGCTTCTGGCAATGAACCTCGCGAATTCGCTCATGATGCCATCAATGGCCAGACCGGCCCCTTTGATGGTGACTCCGTCGATATCGAGACCTTTGATTTCAGCGACTTTTCCATTGGCGTATTAGACCTGGGGTCCCTGCGCATCCCACTGCCAAAGGAATCCCAGGTACAGGTGGAAATGGGCGAACAAGGCCCACGAATGCTGCACATCGTGACCAAGGTAGGCCGAATTACTCCCGTAGCCTTTGCCGCCCCACGTAAGCCAGGCCAGTGGGCAGAATCCGTGGAGGAAATTAAGGAGGGCATGAGCCGCGATGGTCTTACCGTAACTACCGAGCCAGGGCCTTGGGGTGCCGAGGTCGTAGGCAAGAACGACAACGGCCAGGTCCGCGTCATCGGTGCAGATGGTCCGCGCTGGATGCTGCGCATGACCCTGGCCGCGCCGGCCGGCATGGAAGCCGACCTCGCAGACATGGCTCGCGAAGTAGCCGCCCGTACCTTCGTCTACCGCGGGGAAGACCCCATCCTGGCAGGAAATGCTTTGCCGGTCATCATGCCCGAGCAGCTCGTAGAACAGGTCAAGCAGGCCATGGACCAGCGCCAGCAAGAACAGCAGGCAGCCGCTAATGCTCAAGACCACCCAGAAAACGGCGTGGGCGGCCCCGACCCTGCGGCAGAAGCAGAGGCGGAGCAACACCTGCGCGATTTGGGCGGCGCCCCACAACAGGGCGAGAATGGATCGTCCCCGCAGAATCCCGATGAGGGCTCTGCACCTAATTCCAAGAACTAGGCAAAGCAGTAAACCACGTGACACATTATTCCTCGCCGCAACCTTCCCCGGACGCTAAGAACCTGGACTCTGAGGAGTCTGCTGCCGAACCCACCCTGCTGGAGCAAATGGGAGGCTTATCAGGGCTCATCTCGGCCACCTTGCCAGTCATTGTGCTGATTCCCATCAATAACTTCTTTGGGCTGGGGCCAGCCTTGACGGCGGCGCTCGGCGTGGCCGTTGTTATTGCACTCTGGAGGGTAATCCGTAAAGAGACCCTGCAGCCAGCCATATCGGGTCTGCTGGGAGTGGCCCTTTGCGCAGCCATCGCCTGGTTTACCGGTGATGCCAAAGGGTATTTCTTGTACGGCATTTGGATGTCGTTGGCGCTGTGTATTGCCGCGGTACTATCAATCCTCTTTCGGTGGCCCGCTGTGGGTGTCATCTGGAAGGGGATTAATGGCGAGGAAATGCAGTGGCAAAAGGTTGCCCAGGCGCGCCGGGCCTATGCCATCGCTACTGGTGGGTGGGCGGTTATCTTCCTGGCCCGTTTTGTTGTTCAGCGCGCCATTTATGATGCGGATGCAACCACGGCCTTAGGGGTGACCCGAATCTTGATGGGGTGGCCATTGACGCTTCTAGTTACGGCGCTGACCGTGTGGATGGTGCGCCGCGCGGATGCAGCCGTTGACGCAGCGGCGGGCGCAGGTGAGCACACTAACGCAGAACGAGAACCAAAGTCTGAGGCAGAAAATGACTGAATCAACGATGAGCCGCGGCGATAGTCTTGAGGTCACCATTGACCGCATGGCGCACGGCGGGGAAGGAATTGGCCAAGCGCCGGATGGGCGAGTGGTATTCGTTCCTCGCGCTTTTCCTGGTGACGTCGTAAAGGCTACGGCCGGCCGTGTAAAGAAGTCGTTCATTAAAGCGGAACTGGAAAGCGTGCTAAGCCCTGGGCCACTACGCGTGCCATCGTCTTGTCCCGCTGCCGCGCAAGGAGCTGGCTGCTGTGATTTCGCCGAGCTGGATCCCGCGGCCGAAACCGGAATCAAGGCAGAGATCTTATCGGAGCAGCTGCGCCGCACCGGCGTTGTCACCGGCGAGGAACTAAACATTGAGCAGCACACCCTAGAGCCGGTTCGGGGATGGCGCACGCGGGTGAGGTGGGGCGTCGACAAGCAAGGGCGCGCCGGAACCCGTCAGCGTCGGTCCAATGAGCTTGTTACGGGCGCTGCTTGTACGCAGCTGGCTCCGGGATTGGCAGAGGGGCTCGTTGGAGAGGGCGCGCGCCGGTTTACCCCAGGCGCCGAGGTCATCGCCGTTCTCGATGGCGATGGCAACCGCCACGTGGTAGAAACCCGCAAAGCCCCGCGCGGGCGCCGCGTGGAGACCATCCGTGAGGTGGTAGAAGGCAGCGGCAAGGTACACGAGCATGTCGACGGGCGGACGTTTAGCTTTCCTGCTACCGCCTTCTGGCAGGCCCACAGCCACGCACCGGCCGCGTATACCGATCTGATAGCGGAGTGGCTCGGGGGTCGCGAGTACCAAGAGCACACCGCCTGGGATCTCTACGGTGGCGTTGGCCTATTCGTTCCCGCATTGGCCCATGCCGTGCAGGGCAAGGTTATCTCCGTGGACTATTCACCGGCGGCTACGGCCGGGGAACAGGCCGCCCTTGCAGACTGCGATGTGGAAGTAAAGTCCGCGAAGGTCGAGCAAGTCGCCGCACAGCTTCCCAAGCCTGGCGCTGTAGTCCTTGATCCGCCGCGCACCGGTGCAGGGGAGGACGTGATTCGTTCCGTGGCGGCCGCTGCACCCCAGGCGGTCGTTCACGTGGGATGTGACCCCGCCACCTTCGCGCGCGACTTGGGATATTGGAACCAGCACGGATATGGAATAGAAAAGATGGCACTCATTAACGCGTTCCCCGGAACGCACCACTTTGAAACGATTGCGCTCATTACCCCTGACTAATGAACCTTTATGGTTCCGAGGCGGGGTGTTGCACGTTGCCGCGCCGTTCTCGGAACATTGACCGATATAATATTCACCGCCCGCCGCGGGTACGGTAGAAAAGAAGAACTAAGCACAGAAGGAGTTGAAGGCCGCTCCATGACTATCTTGGATACCATTAACTCGCCGCAGGACCTCAAGGCGCTGTCTGCAGACAAGCTTGAGGAGCTGGCGGCAGAGATTAGGCAGCGCCTCATTGACAAGGTCTCCGTCACGGGCGGACATCTGGGGCCTAACTTGGGCGTGGTGGAATTGACCATTGCGTTGCACCGTGTATTTGATTCTCCGCGTGAGCCCATTATTTTTGACACTTCGCACCAGTCCTATGTGCATAAGATGCTGACTGGGCGCACGGATCAATTCGATACCTTGCGGCAAAAGGACGGCCTTTCGGGGTATACGGACCGCGGCGAGTCCGAGCATGACTGGACCGAGTCCTCCCACGCTTCGGCGTCGTTGTCTACGGTTGATGGCTTGTCTAAGGCCTTCAAGATTCGCGGCGACGGTCACCGCAATGTCATCGGTGTTGTCGGTGATGGCGCCCTCACCGGCGGCATGTGCTGGGAGGCGTTAAATAATATCTCGGAGGACAAGGGCCGCAATGCGGTTATCGTGGTCAATGACAACGGCCGTAGCTATTCGCCCACTATCGGTGGCATTTCCGAAAACCTCGGCCGCATCCGCTCCCAGCACGGTTACGACGAGCTCATGGAACAGGGCAAGCGCCGCCTGAAGCAAATGGGATGGGTAGGCGAGCGTGCCTTTGATGCCTTGCACGCCATGAAGGAAGGCGTCAAGTCCACCGTCTTGCCTACCGAGATGTTCCCGGAACTGGGCATGAAGTACATCGGCCCCATCAACGGGCACAATATCGATAGCTTGGTACATGCCCTGACTTATGCCCGCGATTATGACGGGCCCATCATCGTGCACGTGGTTACCGAAAAGGGCCACGGATTTGCCCCGGCCGTCAATGAGCCGAAGGACCAGATGCACTCCACCGGTGCTATTGATCCGGTTACCGGTGTGGCTAAGGGCACCAAGCAACCTGGGTGGACGGCTGCCTTTTCAGAGGAGCTGTTAGCCGCTGCCGAAAAGCGCGATGACATCGTTGCCATTACCGCTGCTATGGCCGGTCCTACTGGGCTCGCCCCCTTCCAAGAGCGCTTCCCAGAGCGGTTCTTTGATGTGGGAATTGCCGAGCAGCACGCAATGACCTCTGCCTCTGGTTTGGCGCTTGGCGGGATGCACCCCGTCGTGGCGGTATATTCCACCTTCTTAAACCGCGCCGTGGACCAAGTCATTATGGATATTGCGCTGCTAAAGCTGCCGGTAACCATCGTGCTTGACCGCTCTGGGGTTACCGGTTCCGATGGCGCTTCGCACAATGGCGTGTGGGATATGGCGCTCATGAGCATTGTGCCAGGAATGCATATTGCCGCCCCGCGCGATGGCGCGCGCCTGCGGGAGCTCTTCCGGAAGTCGCTAGAGATTGAATCTGGCCCGTCCGTGGTCCGCTTCCCTAAGGGCAATCTGCTGCCGGATATGGAAGCGGTGGATACCTTGGGCGATGGCGTAGACATCCTGCACTATGGCGAAGCCGATGCGGGCGAGGACACCCCCGAGGTACTCATCGTTTCCATCGGGGCCATGTCCGCTCGCAGCATCGAGGCTGCGAAGCAGCTGGGCGAACAGGGCGTAAACGTTACCGTTGTTGACCCGCGTTGGGTGGCGCCGGTGGCAAGCTCTGTGGTGGCTCTCGCCGCTGACCACGACTTGGTGGTTACGGCAGAAGACGGCCTTGTCCGCGGCGGTATTGGCTCCATGATTTCGGAGGCCCTCAGCGCAGCCGAGGTCGATACTCCTGTGCGCCGACTCGGCGTTCCGGGATACTTCCCTAAGCACGGCTCTCGCGGCGAGGTTTTGGAAGAGTTCGGGTTGACGCCTGAGCTTATGGCGGCGTCGATAAGCGAGTGGCTAAAAAACCTCACTGCTGATGCCAACGCGCGAGGAGAAAAGGACTAATCCTAGCCTTAGCCTGCTAAATATTCGTAGAAAAGACCGTCCACGATAATCGGGGCGGTCATTTCTATTTGCCATTCGCGCGCGCCCTCCGCGCGGAGGAAGGCAGCGACGTCGCCAGGCTGCCGGATGGCGCCGGCGACAGAATCAGGTCCGCGGTGGCGCTTATCGGCGCGCACACCTACCTTCGCCCATACCGCTGCACGCACAGCGGCAGGGCGGATAAGGATCTCGGAAGGCATACCGAGTTCAGCAGCGAGATCGGCGATATCCGCGCGGATAGTCTGGTAAATCTCCCATAGGTCTGGGTAGTCCTCGGCCCAGATGGTTTTGGAAGGAACCGGTTGTGGGGCGCGATGGACGCGAGGCCGCTGCTGCGGGGGAACGGTGCGCGCTTGGTTAAGTACAGTCATCCACTGGGCGGTGGCGCCTTTGCGCCGGCGGGGAAATCCCTTGACTCGGGCAAGATCGCCCGCGGTGGTGGGAAGGGTGCGCGCAATTTCTACCAGCGTCTTATTCGCTAATACCCGGCCGGGCGCAGTGTCCGTGCGCCGAGCGATAGCGTCGCGCTTGGCCCACAGTGCTCGAGCAGCAGCGAGCTGACTGCCGCTGCGCAAACTGGAGATGCCCTTCAGATCACGCCACGTGTGTGGCTGGGGAGCAGAGTCTCCGGAATGTTCCTGGATTATGGCGGAAAATTCTTCTAAAGCCCAGTCCATCTTGTCCTGTTCGGCCAAAATGTCGCGCAGGGCGTCGGCTAGCTCGAGGAGTAGTTCCACATCGAGCGCGGCGTAAGCCTTGAGTTCCTCGCTGAGCTGCGGGGTGGACCAGTCGGCGTCGCCGTAGCCCTTTTCCAATTCGACGTCAAAAAGCTCTGCGACCATAGTTCCCAGATTGGGCCGTTCAAATCCCGCGAGCCGTGCCGCCAGTTCCGTGTCAAAGATGGAGCCAGGGAAGAGACCGAGCCACCCGAGACAAGGCAAATCCGAATGGGCAGCGTGAATAATCCACTCCGCGCTGTTGAGCACTGGGGCAAGGGCGGCCGTGAGCTCCTCGCGGTGTCCTTCAGGGGCAAAAAGCATCGTGCCCGCGCCGCGGCGGCGAATTTGCACTAGGAAGGCGCGATCATCGTAGCGATAGCCGGAGGCGCGCTCGGTATCGATGGCAAAGGGGCCCGTACCCGCGGCGAGGCGGGCTGCGGCAGCGGTGAACTCCTCCGGGGTAGCAAGAACCGGCGGGACGCCTTCGAGCGGCCGGCTGCGCAATTCTGGCATATTAGCGGCCGAGCTCAGTGACGCCCTCAGGGGGTAGTCCGGCAACGTTGGCCAATACCTGGGCAAAGGCCTGCACGTGGGGTGCCAGATCGAGGCCTTCGGCAGTCCACGAAGCACGCATTTCAATCTGGTAGGCGCGCGGTGGCCCGCCAATCTCGCCAAAACGCACGGACGCGGTGGACGTGACGGTGCCGCCCAAATTGGTGTGGCCGGCACCCTCCTGTTCTAAGCCTTCGTTGAGCCATTGCCACGCCACATCGGGCAAGAGCGGATCGCCGGCTACGGCGTCGTCCATATCGGCCTGAATATAGGCCACAAGGCGCATGGCGCCCTCCCAAGCCTCCTCAGCGCCCGGATCGTGGAGCAGGATGAGGCGACCAAAGGCGTCGCCCTCTGCATCGGTGGGCACGATATCTGGGTTGTCTTCGTTTCCCACTTCGAGGCCGATTGCGTGGCTAAAGGGCGCAAGGCGTTGCGGTGGGCGAATGGAGCCTAGCGTTATCTCAGGGCGCAGTTCGGCCGCATGCATGGACTCCACTGCTTGGGTGAAAGCGGCGGGGGTAGCTGGCTCGTGGCTTTCCGCCTGCCCGTGCAAAGGGGTGGGGGCGGAGGCCTCGGCGCTGCGTGGGGTGGTCGATTCGGAATTGCTCACGACGTTCAAGCTATAGTTTCGCGTCCTCTAGCTGGGGGAGGCGCGCCGATGCGTGGGCGTGTCGTCCTCCTCGCGGCCGAGAAGTGACAAGGTTTCATATCCAACTTATGATGGATGTGTTCGTTAACCCAAAGGCTTCTGCAAAGGAGAACGCAATGGCGAAGCTTGATTACAAGGAACTCAACGCGGTTCAGCAATATTCCCAGCACGCAGTTTTTAAAGTGATCCCGGGCGCGCTCGGCACCGAGCGAGCGGAGATCATCGCCCAAGCGCAGGAGTTCTTTGCCGGCGTGGAAAAAGCCGGAAAGGTAACCGTGCGCGGCATTTACGACCTCACGGCTATGCGCGATTCCGCCGACTTCATGATCTGGTGGCACGCCGAGGAATTCTCTGACCTGCAAAAGGTCTTCGGGGACTTCCGCCGCGAGACCACTCTGGGCCAGGTAAGCGAAGTGACCTGGGTAGGCAATGCCTTGCACCGTCCAGCAGAGTTCAATAAGTCCCACCTACCCTCCTTCATCATGGGCGAGGAGCCCAAGGAGTGGATCTCGGTATACCCCTTCGTGCGCTCTTATGACTGGTACACCATGGACGATGAAAGGCGCCGCCGCATCCTCATGGAGCACGGTATGCAGGCGCGCGACTACCCCGATGTGCGCGCAAATACCGTCCCAGCCTTTGCCCTGGGTGACTATGAGTGGATTTTGGCCTTCGAGGCGGACGAGCTCCACCGCATCGTCGACCTGATGTACCTGATGCGCTACACCGAGGCCCGCCACCACGTGCGCGAGGAGATTCCCTTCCACACCGGCCGCCGCGTCAAGGACGTAGCAGAGCTCATTGCAGTACTGCCCTAAAAGAAACGCCGCCTAGCAGTAACCCTGCTTGGCGACGTCCCTTTGTTGCGCCCTGTCACTAGCCTGCAAGTTAGGCTGCCGACGGGGCGCTCTTTCTTGTGCATGCCACCTTAGGCGGTGCCACCTTCTACCGGCTTTTCCTCCAAGTCCAGGCAGATGGAGTTGATGCAATAGCGCAAGTCGGTGGGGGTATCGTAGCCCTCGCCTTCAAAGACGTGCCCCAGGTGAGACTCGCAGTTGGCGCACAGAACTTCTACGCGGCGCATGCCTAGCGAATTGTCTTCGCGCTCAATGATTTTGTCCCCTGCGAGTGGGGAGAAGAAGGATGGCCAGCCGCAGTGGGACTCAAACTTTTCCGTAGAGCGGAAAAGCTCGGTTCCACACGCGCGGCAAGAATAGACCCCCTCGGTGGTGGTATTGGTGTACTCGCCTACGTGGGGCGGCTCGGTGCCGGCCTCGCGCAGGACGTAGTATTCCTCGGGGCTTAAGCGCTGGCGCCATTCGGTATCGGCAATGAGCTTGAAATCGGTCATGGGCCGAGTCTAAACCGTGCTGCGCGCGGCACGCCACCAGCCGGCGACCGTAGCGAAAATTGCGACGATAAGCAGCGCCCATCCCACCGTTGCCGTGAAAAAATTCATCCAGCGACCAGCATCCGGGTGCGCTGTAGACGCCCAGGAAACGGGAGCCAAATAGAGGAAGGCCGCAAACCACGCGCCCGCGGAATGGAAAACCGAACGCTTGAGCACAACGGTAAACATCAATGGGAATAGCCACATGGAGTAATACTGCTGGCCAAGGGAAGACAGGAAGAAGATACCCACCATGATCGCCCCGCTAGTCGTCAGTGCCCACAAGGTCGGGTCGGAGTTGCGCCAGCGCAAAAGTCCGAGAATCGCTGCGGCCGAAAGCGCGGCAAAAATCAACCACACGGTCCAATACAGTCCCGCGCCAAAGTCAACGTAGGCGCGGAAGCCTGCCCAGGAAGAATTGGCATAGTCACGGGTTTCTGAGAGGTAGGGCAGGAGGTTATCCACAAAGCCGCTAGCGCCCGGCACCAGCGGCCACGCTAGGAGGTTGAGAATTACCGGTACGCCAATGCCAGTCGCGAGACTGCGCCATTGCAGCTTGACCAAGGGCAGGAAGAGCAACGGCGCAAATTGCGGTTTAATGACGATGGCCAAGCCAATGACCACGCCTGCCACCCAGCCCAGCCATGGGGTGCGCTCGGCGCGCAAGAAAGACCACAAGAACACGGCCATGCATAGCAAGAGAATGCCGTTGATATTGGTAAATGCGAGCGTATTGGTCACCGATTCCGTGACAAAGGCCAAAGCGATAGATACTGGCCACACTGCCGAAGTAAGTGTGCGGCCCACCGTAAGGGTGAGCACCGCTAGCGCTGCCACGATTGCAGCCGCGTTGGCGACGATGAATAGTCCCCGTGCCAACGAAAAATCCATGTGCGCTAGTGGTGCGAGCAGCAACGTGGCTCCCGGGGTATACAGGTACAGCGGGTCAACGTGGTTATAAGCCTGCTCATAGACCGGCTGGCCAGTGGCCATGCGTATCACAGCGTTATACACGGTGGTGAAATCATCCGTCGGCGTGCCATTGCGCGCGATGATGAAAACGCGATGCACAACAAGCAGGATGGCCACGGGCCAGGCGGCGGCATTGATTCGGGAATTCACGGCCCCTTAGTCTACGGCCTAGCGGGCGCGGGAATACCGCAGAAACACCGTGCCATCCTGATCAGCCGCGACATTTTCTAACTGCATGCGGCGATGGGAATGCTCGCCCTTAAAGGTCGCCATGGGAGTTTCCACGCCGGTAGATAGATGTGGGTCCAGGGTCAAATACATCTGGTCGATGGCATCGATGTCTACCAGCTGCCCTATCATTCCTGGCCCGCCCTCGCACAGCACGCGCTTAAACCCGCGGTCCTGCAAGACGGAAATGTAGTCCTGCACGGTTCCTTCGCCAGCATCGCAGATTTCCGCGCCTGTGGATTCGATGGTCGCGATGCGCTTTGCGAGCTCTTGATCGTCCCTGCTGCTATGGGGGACCAGGATGATGGGAGGGGTAGTAAAATCCGTGAAGAAGTCCGAGGTGACATCAAACTCAAGGCTGCGGGAAGGCACCGCAATCGGAGCCGGCCGCGAACCATCCCCGTTAGGTTTTACTCCGGAGTAGTCCTCCGCGCGCACCGTTTGCGCACCCACCAGCACGACGTCTGCCCAGTTACGTAGCGCAGCAAAAAGCTGCCCATCAGTGTCATTTCCCATGGCTTCGGAAACGTGGTTCATGGTTGCCGATCCAGTTAGTGTGCTGACCATATTTGTGCGGACGGTGAATACTTCACCGGAATCGGGGCCCAATAGCGAAGAGATATCCATATCTTCCCAGCCTAGTCAAGGCACCAGATACCCAGCACGGCAAAGTACCGGGCATAGCCACAGGAGTGGGGCTTACACCAGGCGGATGAGTATTACGCCAACCAAGATCACTGCAATGCCGGCTACCTGGCGCATTGCTACGCGGGCGCCCCGCAGGCGATCAATGAGCACGGAGCCCACCATGGAACCGAGAAGGGTTGCCACCACAGTAAGCCCAGTGCCAATTTGTGGTACTAAGGCCGCGTTGCCAAAGACAAACATGGCTCCCAAGGCGCCGCCTGCCCACATCCACCACGGATTAGCCTTACCCTCGGGACGCTCAATGCGAGGGCGCCAGCGCAAAACAATATTGAGCATTACGAGCGCGGAAACGCCAATACTAAAAGACACCAAAGCTGCACTAATGGGCGATCCGGTGATCTGACCCAGGTGGCCGTTGATGGCGGATTGGCATGCGGTAAAGCAACCAAAGACAAAGCCGGCGAGGCGCCAAAGCCACAACGCCATAGCGCTGTCTTCTTGCTTCGTCGGCGCGCCGGGGCTGGCGACGATAGAAATCACTCCACCGAGAACAACTAGTGCCCCAAGGGCGCGAATCAGGGAAAGTGGGGAAGTGGGGGAGTCAAACAACCCAAAGTGGTCGATGACAAGGCCCATCATGATTTGACCCGCGATGGGAAGAACTACGGTCTGAACTGCGCCCAGATGAGGAAACAGCAGGATATTTCCAGTAAGCGCAACCACGCCGAGCAGACCACCGAACCAAATCCACAGCGGTTCCCCAAAGGCACGGGAAATGCCGAATTCGCCGCCGGTGACGGCTGTCGCAATGACAAGCAAAGTCATCGTGCCCACGGCAAACGAAATGAGCGATGAGGAAAACGGCGTGCCAGTAGACGCGCGAAGGCGCGTATTAACCAGGGTCTGAACGGGCAGAACGAGTCCGGCGATAATGCCTAAGAGAATCCACAACACGTCGGGACACTTTACAGACATATAAAGAAACCCGCCCAAGCTCCTATGGGGTGGAGCGATGGGCGGGAAATAGTGGTCCTAACTGGGATTGAACCAGTGACCTTTCCGGTGTGAACGGAACGCTCTCCCACTGAGCTATAGGACCTTGCGGTGGCTAAATCTACACCGCACCAAATTCAAACACCTAATTGGCTGGGCAGGAGTGCACATCAGAGGGGGCCGGCCTGTGGTCCACTGCCTTCGGAGAATCACACCAGTGTGTTTTGGGATGGCCCGAATGTGAAAAACGGGTGCCGGAAAGAATGCCGCTGGGCTGGGGATTTGGAAACTGGCGCGGAGCACGATAATGTTTCTTCTCGCACCGCAACGGTACAAAGTTTGCGGGGCAATGCGGATGTAGCGCAGTTGGTAGCGCATCACCTTGCCAAGGTGAGGGTCGCGAGTTCGAGTCTCGTCATCCGCTCCACGCTTTTCTAAGGGTTCTCCCGTGAAGAGTGATTCTAAATGAATAACGCGCGATTAGCTCAGTGGGAGAGCGCTTCCCTGACACGGAAGAGGTCACTGGTTCAATCCCAGTATCGCGCACAAGGACATTGTCCTAGAAACCGGGCCTGGTTTCGCATGCGGATGTAGCGCAGTTGGTAGCGCATCACCTTGCCAAGGTGAGGGTCGCGAGTTCGAGTCTCGTCATCCGCTCCAGCACTGTATTGTGTGAGGCGGTATCGCCACGGTGGAATGGCCGAGTGGTGAGGCAACGGTCTGCAAAACCGTGCACACGGGTTCGATTCCCGTTTCCACCTCAACTTCTTAATGCCTTCGGGCATTAAGCGCGATTAGCTCAGTGGGAGAGCGCTTCCCTGACACGGAAGAGGTCACTGGTTCAATCCCAGTATCGCGCACGAGAGTCCCTTTTGGGGCTCTGCAACAAACTCCGGTTTGTTGTGCGGATGTAGCGCAGTTGGTAGCGCATCACCTTGCCAAGGTGAGGGTCGCGAGTTCGAGTCTCGTCATCCGCTCCACATAGCCGCTCCAGAAATGGAGCGGCTTTTTCTATGTCTACATGTGCTCGTTCTCAGGCCCGCTTTTCCGCGACCCCACTTCGAGGCATCCAGGGGTAAGAACTCTCGCAATTGAGTTGCCATGCCTTAAATAGTGATAAATGCCTCTTTTTATTTCTGAAAAGGAACTCATTCCCAGTTCGCGCCGACATATGACTCGACGCGCTGCTTATCGCGATTGCCGCTCCGGCAAACCGCGCGGCTAGTATGTCTGACAATTCAACTTGTGCATTTTCAACACAAAAGGAGCTATCTATGGGCTACCGCGTACCTTGGCTGCGCCGCACGGCGGCAGCAGTCGGCACTGCAGCACTGGTTCTGGCCGGGTCGATGCCTGCCGCCTTCGCGCACGACTCCGTTATTGGCGGTTCTGTCAAAGACGGCGACCAACTCGACGAGTTTCCTAAGGAAATCACCCTCGAGTTCTCTGGCATTCCCAAAGAAGACTTCAACACCTTTGCCGTGACCAACGTGGATACTGGTGAAAAAATCTTTAGCCAGGAACCAAAGCTCCATGAGCGGGATCTCACCATTGAAACTCCTGCGGATGTCCAACCTGGGCCGGGTAACTACCAGGTGGGCTTCCAGATCACTTCTTCGGACGGACACGCTACCCGCGGGGGAGTGGAATTCTCCGTCAAGGGTGACGCGGCCGAGAGTACCGAGGCGGCTGAAGCTGATTCGGCGTCCCAGGATGGGGATGAGGGCTTGCCGACCGCGCTAAAAATCATCCTGGGTGTGGGCGGCGTTTTGGCAATTGCCGCAGTAGTTGCCCTATTTATTGCCAAGTCTCGTCGCATTGATTCGAAAGGTGAAAAATAATGTCCAAGATTTCTAGCATCGCCCTTGTGGGCTTGACTGTGGCCGGCCTCGCCCTGGCGGGTTGCTCACCACAAAACCAAAATGATTCCACCGAGTCGAAGGCAGATGCTTCCACTAGTGTCGGGAAAACACCCTCCGCTGCGGAATCTAAAGAACTGACCTTTGAGGATGCTGTCGTGCGCGCCAATGAGGACAAGGACATGACCGCCATCTTTGGCACCTTGGTCAACCATTCCGATAAGGACATCACCATCACTGGATTTTCCACCAGTCTCAATGCCAAGGTGAACCAGATGCATGAGACTGTCGATGGCAAGATGCAGGAAATGTCGAGCCCATTGGTAGTTAAAGCTGGCGAATCCCACGAGCTGGCACCTGGTGGTGACCACTTCATGCTCATGGAGATGGAAAACCACATCGCTCCCGGCGAATCCCTTGACCTCAAAGTGGAACTAGAGGGCGGCGAAGAGCTCGATCTGGGCGAGATTCAAACGCGCAGCATGCCCGCCGGCGATGAGGACTACGGCGATATGGCAGGCCACGGTATGGAAGGCCACGGTATGGCAGGCCACGGTATGGAAGGCCACAATCACTAGCTATGTCTGGATTCAGCAGAAGGGGGTTTCTCACTGGCGCTGCGGTATCGACCAGCGCCTTCGCGTTGGCTGGCTGCGCTGATCAGGGCTCTTCCCCGGATGCTCGGGCGCAGGATGGACCTGCGCTTGCCGACGCCCTCGTGGCATTCGACGGTAAACATCAAGCGGGTATCGCTACCGCAGCGCAGGCCCACCTGAATTTGGTGGGGTTTGATCTTAAAAGGGGCGTCGACAAGCGGGGGTTCGCCAGCCTCATGAAGCTGTGGACTGAGGACGCCCGCGCGCTGTGTACGGGGGAGGCACCACTGGGCACGCTGGAGCCAGAAATGGTGCAGCAACCCGCGAACCTGACTATCACGTGCGGTTTAGGCGAAGAGGTTTTTAACCTGCTCGGAATGGACAAGCCCCAGTGGCTGGGAGATGTCCGTTCTTTTCAACGCGATGCGCTGGAGCCCAAGTGGGGACAAAGCGATATCGTCTTGCAGATCTGCTGCGATGATCCACTGATGAATACCTACGCCCTGCGGCACATGGTGCGCGCAGGCGAGCACTATGCCAGCGTGAAGTGGTTGCAGCAGGGCTTTATTAACGCCTACGGCAGCCAGGAAAAGGGCGCCACCGCGCGCAATATGTTCGGACAAAAGGACGGCACTGTTAACCCGCGCAGCGAGGAGGACTTCGCGGCCCAGGTGTGGATTGATAAGGGCCCGCAGTGGGCCAATGGGGGAACGGCGATGGTGGTACGCCGCATCCGCATGAACGTGGATACATGGGAAAAGCTGGATCGCTCTTCCCGCGAGAACGCTGTCGGCCGCAAGCTCGATACCGGTGCCCCACTTACCGGTAAGGATGAATTCGACGCTGCGGACTTCGATGCGGTAGATGACTATGGACTGCCGGTTATCGATAAGAACTCACACATGGCCGTGGCCGCCCCGCCCGCTGACCACCCAGAGCAGCGCATCCTACGCCGCCCGTATAACTATGAGTTAGCTCCCGATGGCAAGGACGGGCAGCTATCCAATATTGGGCAGGTTTTTATCTGCTACCAGCAGGATCCCACCAAACAATTTGAGCCTATCCAGGCCCGATTGGATGAATCTGACCTAATGAATGAATGGCTGACCCATATTGGCTCCGCTATGTATTTCTGTCCGCCGGGCACCCTTGCTGCCGATGGGCGTGAGTCATGGTGGGCAAAATCGCTCTGCGAGCATGCAGGGTTGTAGAATAGCTATCCGTAAATTTAAATAGCGGACGCGGCCAGGTATGCCGCCGACGCACGAGCGCAAAAAGGAGCGCGATTATGGCGGAACTCATCCCCGCAGTACCGGTCAATTACGATTCCTTCACCGTGCCCGCCGGCCAGGCCGTGGGCGCAGCAATGCGAGAGCTCAACCTTCCCAATAAGGGCCCGGAGGCTGTCGTAGTCGTTCGCGGTGAGGACGGCACTCTCTTTGATTTGTCGCACACCCCAGACACGGAATCCACCTTCACCCCGGTAGCCGCCAGCGAGGAAGACGGCCGTGCCGTCATCCGCCACTCCTGCGGCCACGTTATGGCCCAAGCCGTGCAGGCCGAGTTCCCTGGCACCAAGCTGGGTATCGGCCCTGCCATTGAAAATGGCTTCTACTTCGATTTTCAGACCGCCGAGCCTTTCACACCGGAAGATCTCAAGGCGATTGAAAAGCGCATGAAGAAGATCATCAAGGGCGGCCAGCGCTTCGAGCGCCACGTCTATGAATCCGCGGAGGAAGCGGAAAAGGCCCTCGCCGAGGAGCCTTTCAAGCTCGAGCTGGTCCAAGACAAGGGCAACGTTGACCCTGACTCCGACGAGGCCGCAGAGGTCGGTTCCGGCGATCTCACCCACTATGACAACATCAACCCGCGCACCGGGGAGGTAGAGTGGTTCGATCTCTGCCGCGGACCGCACGTGCCGACCACCAAGTACATCCCGGCTTTCACGTTGACCCGTTCTTCAGCTGCCTACTGGCGCGGTGACCAGTCCAAGGCTGGCCTGCAGCGCATTTACGGCACCGCTTTTGAGTCCAAGGAGGCGCTGGAGGCCTACCAAACCATGGTGGAAGAGGCTGAAAAGCGCGACCACCGCCGCCTGGGACAGGAACTAGATCTCTTCTCCTTCCCAGATGAGATTGGCTCCGGCTTCCCGGTATTCCACCCGAATGGCGCGACCGTGCGCATGGAGATGGAAAACCACTCCCGCAACCGCCACGTACAGGCTGGGTACTCCTTTGTTAATACCCCGCATATCACCAAGGGCGACCTATTCAAGAAGTCTGGCCACCTGGACTTCTACGCCGACGGCATGTTCCCGCCGATGCAGCTCGACGGCGAATATGACGAAGAGGGCAATACCGTCAAGGAACCGCAGGACTACTACGCCAAGCCCATGAACTGCCCGATGCACAACCTAATTTTTGCATCCCGTGGCCGTTCCTACCGCGAGCTTCCGCTGCGTCTGTTTGAGTTCGGTACCGTCTACCGTTACGAAAAGTCTGGCGTGGTCCACGGCCTGACCCGTGCCCGCGGCTTTACCCAGGATGATGCTCACATCTACTGCACCGAAGAGCAGCTGGAAGAGGAGCTGACCAAGGTCCTCGACTTCATCATTTCCTTGCTGAAGGACTACGGACTGTCTGACTTCTACCTGGAGCTTTCTACCAAGGACCCGAATAAGTTCGTCGGTTCTGATGAGATCTGGGATCGCTCTACGTCTATCCTGCAGTCGGTTGCAGAAAAATCCGGCTTGGAGCTGGTTCCGGATCCCGCAGGTGCAGCCTTCTACGGCCCGAAGATTTCGGTGCAGGCTCGCGACGCCATCGGCCGTACCTGGCAGATGTCTACCGTGCAGTTGGACTTCAACCTGCCGGAGCGCTTCGAGCTGGAATACACTGCGTCGGACGGCACGAAGAAGCGCCCAATCATGATTCACCGTGCGCTCTTCGGCTCCATCGAGCGATTCTTTGGCGTCCTGCTGGAGCACTACGCCGGCGCCTTCCCAGCATGGCTGGCACCGCACCAGGTGGTGGGCATTCCGGTGGCTGATGAATTCTCCCCGCACCTCGAAGAGGTTGCCGCCCAGCTGCGTCAGAAGGGTATCCGCGCCGATGTGGATACCTCTGATGACCGCATGCAGAAGAAGATTCGCAACCACACCACCGGCAAGGTTCCGTTCATGCTGGTGGCTGGCGCACGCGACGTAGAAGCTGATGCCGTATCCTTCCGCTTCCTCGACGGTACCCAGGTCAATGGTGTGCCGGTAAAGGAAGCCGTGGAGCTCATCGCCGCATGGGTAGCAGAGCGCAACAACGAGCAACCGACCGAAGAGCTCATCAGTGCCCGACGCTAAAGAGACACACGAAACCGACAGCTCCGCCGTCGCTGAAAACCAAGCTTCGGTGGAGACCTTCGTTGACTCAGGTGCTGGCGAGCCGGACCGCCTAGAGCGGTTATGGGCGCCTTATCGCATGGCCTATATTGCCAAGCGATCAAAGGATCCCTTCGTCGAAGCCCCACAGGGCAGCGATGAAGACGGGCTCATCATTGCTCGCGGCAAGACGGTCTATGCATTGCTGAACCTGTTTCCGTACAACGCCGGGCACCTCATGGTGGTGCCGTATCGCAAGGAATCGCAGCTCGAGAACCTCACGCAAGAGGAATCTCAGGAGCTGATGGCCTTCGCGCAAAAAGCAGTCCGGGTACTCAAGAGAGTTTCGCACCCAGAAGCCATCAACGTGGGCCTGAACCTGGGGCGCGCTTCGGGCGGCTCGGTGGGAGATCACCTGCACCTACATGTGGTGCCAAGGTGGCCCGGGGATAGTAACTTTATGACTGTCCTCGATGGGACTAAGGTATTACCGCAGCTTCTGCAGGATACGCGCCGCGTACTGGCAGAAGGATGGCGCGAGATGGAAGAGGAGGATTCGCGTGCTTAGCGTGCATGGGCGAAAGCCCGCTGCCGTGGTGGTGGAACCTATAGCCAAGGCCTTTTTGAAGCTAGGTCTGACCCCGAATGTGGTCACGGTTGTGGGTACCATAGTCACCATTGCGATTTCGGTGATCCTCATTCCTACCGGCCATCTTTTTTCCGCTGCCGTTTTGTCCGGCCTCTTCGCCGCTTTCGACATGCTCGATGGCACCATGGCGCGCTTGACCGGCAAGGCTACTGCCTTTGGTGCGACCTTGGATGCCTCCTGTGATCGCATCACCGATGGCGCATTGTTCAGTGCTATTGCATGGTGGCTGATTTATTCTGCGGATTCTTCCCGCATCACGGTTATTGCCTGCTTTGTCACCTTGGTATGTTCCCAGGTCATTTCCTATATCAAGGCTAGGGGAGAAGCGTCCGGATTCACGATGGTTGGCGGCCTGATCGAGCGCCCCGAGCGGCTCATTTTGGGCTTGGGCGGCATCGGCCTCGAAGGCCTAGGCGTACCGCATGCCATTGAGGTAGCGCTGTGGATCTTGGCCGTTGGCTCCGTTTTTACCGTGTGCCAGCGTATGGTTATTGCTGCCCGCCAGGAGCAGCAGTAGCTCGTACTGCACCACCTAATACCAGGAGGTTGTGACACCATGTGGGATAGAGAAGACCTCTCCGCGGCGGGTTACCTCGCGGGATGGAAGGTGGTGCGCCGTCTGCCCGAGCCCATTGCGCGCACGCTTTTTCGCTGGGGTGCGGACTACGCAAGTGGCAACGGTCGCGGAATGGAGGGCTTGCACCGCAACCTAGCGCGAGTGGTGGGCCCAGAAAACGTTACCCGCGCCTTGGTGCGCGATTCCGTGCGCTCCTATATGCGCTACTGGATGGAGGCGTTCCGCCTGCCAGCTATCCACGGTGATGCCGGGTTGCATCAGCGCTTGCTCAGCGGCTTAGAAGGCCTCGAGCATTTTGATGCTTCGGCTCAATCCGGCCGCGGTACTATTTTGGCTCTGCCGCATTCCGGTAATTGGGATATGGCGGGTGTCTTCCTCGTCGGTCATTATGGCCAGTTCACCACCGTTGCGGAGCGCCTTAAGCCCGCAGTGCTTTTTGACGCCTTTGTGGACTACCGCGAAACCCTCGGCTTTGAGGTTCTTCCCCTCACCGGCGGCGAAGCCTCGCCTTTCGCCCGCCTCAAAAAGGTGCTGGAAGCCGGTGGCGTGGTCTGCCTGCTGGCTGAGCGCGACCTGACCCGAAGCGGCGTTACCGTGGATTTCATGGGGGAAAAGGCCAATATGGCCGCCGGTCCCGCACAGCTGGCCCTAGAGACTGGCGCCGCCCTGCACGTGGTGCACTCGTGGTTTGCAGGCGAAGGCTGGGGACTATCGGTCTCCCCTGAGCTTGAGGTAACGGACCTGCAGGAGACAACTCAGCGCATGGCCGATGGCTTCGCCGCCAATATCCGCCGCCACCCGGAGGATTGGCATATGCTGCAGCCGCAGTGGAATGTGGACATAGAGAGGCGTCGGCAAGCGCGGGCAGCCAAAAATACCCGCAATGCCCGCCACACCGGGCCATCACAGGAAGGGGAGAGCTAGTGCGCATAGGAATCGTATGCCCCTACTCCTTCGATGAACCAGGCGGAGTTCAAGCCCATATCCTTGATCTAGCCACAGTTTTCATTGAGCAAGGGCACCATGTACAAGTCATTGGCCCCGCTGCGGAATCCACCCAGCTGCCGGATTTCGTAGTCAAGGGAGGGCCGGCTTTCCCCATCGCGTATAACGGTTCGGTGGCCCGCCTGTCCGTGGGACCCCACGTCACGCGCAAGGTTAAGCAATTCATCAAGGAGGGCGACTTCGATGTCTTGCACATCCATGAGCCGAACTCCCCGAGCTTTTCCATGACCGCGTTGGCCGTGGCCCAAGGTCCACTGGTGGCGACCTACCACGCCTCCGCATCGAGCTCCCTGGTGCTGACCCTGGCCAAACCTTTCCTTGTTCCCTTCTTGGAAAAGATCCGGGGTGGCATCGCGGTATCCGATATGGCGCGGCGGTGGCAGGTGGAGCAACTGGGTGGCGACCCGGTCCTTATTCCCAACGGCGTGGATACGTCGGTCTACGCGCAGGCTCGGCGCCGCAGCCCGGCCAAGGCCCCCGGCGATCCCCTGGAAGTTGTCTTCTTGGGACGGTTGGACGAACCTCGCAAAGGCCTCGATATCCTGCTGAGCGCGCTCCGCCAAGTACGCCATGATATTCGCGTGACCATCATGGGCGGTGGCCGCGCCCGCGAGGTCGAGGGCGTGGATTTTGTAGGCCGGGTCAGCGACGCCGAAAAGGCAGAAATCCTGGGCCGTGCCGATGTCTACGTGGCCCCAAATACTGGTGGCGAAAGCTTCGGTATCGTGCTCGTAGAAGCCATGGCGGCCGGCGCGGCAGTCGTTGCTTCCGATCTTGAAGCCTTCCGTGCTGTGTGCAATGCCGATTCCGACGAGGTTGCCGGCGCACTCTTTCGCAATGAAGACAGCGAGGATCTGGCTCGCGTCCTCAACGAGGTGCTTGATGATGCCGAGTATCGGGCCCAGTTGGTGCGCAATGGCGTCCAACGCGCCAGCACCTATGACTGGGATCATGTAGCGGCGGCCGTGATGCAGGTCTACGAGACTGTCCAAGACGGTACCAAGGTGAGGGTAAAGCGTTGATGGCCATTGAAATTACCCTAGTCCTCTTCCTACTTATCATCGTAGGTTTGTGGGCGCTTTTTACCGCCCAGCGGCTTAACTCGCTGCACATCCGCACTGATGCCTCGCTGGCCCAGCTACAGGCGGCTCTCGATCGCAGGGCAGCGGTGACAGCGGCGGTCGCACCAGAGCTCGCGGCCCTAGCCCAGCGAGCAGAGTCTACCGAGCTCTATCAGGGCCATTTCGAACCGCGCACGATGGCCGAGCGGGAACTATCTGCCGCCATCGTGAGGGAGTTTCCCGCGGACCGTCGCCCTGCCGCGCTTGCCGACGCCGAGGGCCGCATCCAACTTGCCCACCGCTTCTACAACGAGGCGGTCAGCGACACGCGCGCGCTACGCCTGCGACCTGCGGTACGCCTCTTTCATCTGGGTGGCACCGCAAAACTGCCGGAGTATTTTGATTATATGCTGGCTGAGTAGCCAGCAGTTCTACCTCAAGATTTAGGACGCAAGTGCGTGCCGGCCGCGTCGGCGGCGGAATACCGGCTTCGCCTCGGTGCTGGCGGCCGTGTCTTGCTCCGGGGCGTTAGGCGCTTGCTGCTGCACCTGCGCCCGCTCGAGCTTCGACGCCAGGGCCACCTCGACTGCAAACCAGACAAGTCCGATGATGGCCATGACAACGATGAGGATATTGCGGGCTACCAATAGGTAGACGGCGAACATGTTCTCGCCCACGTGGTTCCAGATGTAGTCATAGTTGAATGGGTAGACCAAGGTGCCCAGCACGGCAGCGATAATGGTGCAGGACGCTAACAAGGCTTGGAATACCCGCAAGGGAGCGAATCCTTCCGGCAGGCGCTGGCGGATCACCACGGCAAGCAAGGGGCCCAGCCAGACGATGTATTGCGGGGAGAAAACCTTATTCGTCGCGATAAGAAGCAGGACCGTAACGGTAAAAAACGCCATGGTCGTGCGGGTGGTCCATCCGCCGGCGCACAGCCGGTACAGCGCCCATCCCACTGCGAAGACGAGCATGGCAATGGTGGCAATTGTGCTCCACGTCATTGCGGTATCTACGCCAGGCCCGGAAATTTCAAAGCTCTTGGACGGCGCGTAGCCCAGATGCCACCGCCCCGGAGCGCGATGTGCCTGCAGCAACAGGAACGTCGCCGGGATGGACTCCAACTGGAGACCGCGCACGCCCTGATAACTCAGCGGTGAAAGCAGGCGCTCGGTGCCAGAGGCAGCTATCGTGACGGTGCAGACCGCGACGATGGTGCAGAAAAACGCGAGTAGGCGCTGCCAGGTTGCGGATCTGTTGAAGCGGCCCACCAAGCCGGCAGCGAGGACTCCTGGCCATAGCTTCATCGTGGTGGCAAAGCCCAGTACCGCCGAGGCGATGAGCGGGCGGGTAGCTAGAAGGGCGGCTGCCCCGGCTACGGCTAGGGCGGGGAATATATCGAGACGCCACACAAAGGTGTGGCCAGCTGCGGTGCCGAAGAGCACCCAGAACCAGGCGGCCTGGAAACTGCGCGGTTGAGCCGAGTGGTGGCGCAGGAGGAGGGCTAAAAAGGCGGCGTCAACAAGCAGGGTCATAATGGTGAAGCCGATATAGAATGCGTTGATATTCTCGCCGGTGAGCCACCCCAAAAGCACCGTGGGCCACGTGCCCGCGTGAGGGTATTCGGTCATCATTGTCGGGTCATCGCCAAAGATCCCGGCAAAATAATATGCGACATCGCCCCTGGGATTGTGGTTAATCTTGAGTAAGTAAATAAGGACAAGGCGGGCGATGACCCACCCAATCCATACTGCTGGAACAGAAGCGATGCGTTTCACTCGAAAGACTTTATTCAATGCGCGCCTACTTCGGTAGCGGACATAGTTTCTTCTAGAAAATTCCTCCACTTTTGCGCCCAGATGTGGGGGACGGATTGGAAAAACAAACTGACGGCTCGTCCAGTGAGTAGTGTGGACGGCAATTGCTAGGAAAATGATATAGGGCATAAGGAGCGTGCAGATGGCATCTATTCGCGAGGTCTTGGCCGTCGAGGAAACGACAATGGCCGATGTCTTTAAAGGCCCTGCTGTGGAGTCGCGAATTGAACGTACCTTCGGCGGGCAGATTGCTGCTCAAGCAGTGGCCGCAGCCCAGCGCACTGTGTCCGGCAAAGACATCCACTCCCTGCATGGCTACTTTGTAGGCCCTGGCAATGCGAGCCAGCCAATTGAGATCCGTGTCGAACGCATTCGGGAGGGGAGATCATTTGCCAACCGGCAGGTGCGTGTCTACCAGGGGGAAGTGCTCCTTTTTACTCTCATGGCTAGTTTTCACCGCGACGGCGACTATGGTCCGCAGCATCAGGACGCGGCGCCGAAGGTGCCAGGGCCCGAGGAGACAGCTCGGATGGGTGGTGGTGCCCCGTACTCGACCCGGATCATCCTCAAAGAGTGGGAGGAGTGGGATATTCGTCTCGTGTCTGAAGAGGGCCGCGATCCTGTGGCTGCAGAGCGCACCGGCGCAGGTTATCGGCATATCTGGTTCCGCAACACAGGTCATCTCTCAGCGGATTCAGCCTTTCACCGTGCTGCGCTGACCTATATGTCTGATATGACGCTGATTCGCTCGGCCCTCATTCCGCATCAGGGAGAAAAGGTGCAATTGGCTAGCCTCGACCATGCGATATGGTTCCTGCGCCCATTCCGCGTGGATGAGTGGTTGCTGTATGAGCAGATATCACCCACGGCGTCGAATGCAACGGCGGTTGCGCGTGGCAAGATTTTTACCGAGCAGGGTGAACTGGTGGCCTTGGTGAATCAAGAGGGGCTTACACGTTATTTAGATGAAAATTTGGGCAGCGGCTCTGCCCATGGCAATTGGCACAACGTATAAGAATGTCCCGCTTATAAGGGGGTCGCTTTCACGCATTCGTGCAGCACACGTATAATTGCCACCAGTTTCAGCACCCGATTAGAAAGGGACTACATGTCAGGCCACTCGAAATGGGCAACTACCAAGCATAAGAAGGCTGCCAACGATGCCAAGCGTGGCAAGGAATTTGCCAAGCTGATCAAGAACATCGAAGTGGCGGCTCGTACCGGCGGTGGTGACCCAGCGGCTAACCCAACCCTTGATGACATGATCAAGAAGGCCAAGAAGGCCTCCGTCCCCAATGACAATATTGAGCGTGCTCGCAAGCGCGGTTCCGGTGAAGAAGCCGGCGGCGCCGATTGGGAAACCATCATGTACGAAGGCTACGGTCCCAACGGCGTAGCCATGCTTATTGAGTGCCTGACGGATAACCGCAACCGTGCGGCGACCGACGTGCGTACCGCGATGTCCAAGAACGGCGGCAACCTGGGGGAGTCCGGCTCTGTGGCCTACATGTTCACCCGTACCGGCTACGTCTTGGTAGAAAAGGGCGAGCTGACGGAGGATGACGTCTTGATGGCCGTGCTGGAAGCAGGCGCGGAAGAGGTCAAGGACCAGGGCGAGAAGTTTGAGATTGTTTGCGCGCCGACGGACGTGCAGGCAGTCAAGGACGCGCTCAAGGACGCCGATATTGAGGTCGATGACTCCGACAATGACTTCCGTGCGTCTGTCGAGGTACCGCTGGAAGCCAATGACGCCAAGAAGATTTTCCGCCTCATCGACGCCTTGGAAGACTCCGACGATGTGCAAAACGTCTACACCAATATGGATCTCTCCGATGAGGTTCTAGCCGAGCTGAACGAGGACTAACCACCTCGCCGCAAGGACGGCTCTTAGCGCCGGTAGCGCTCCGTGGGTATAGCCCCTGGAGGCGTTGCCGGCGCTTTTCCATGTGCTGGCTGGATGCTACGCTTGTAGAACACCTGTGTGTAGTCCATAATAGGGCAGTAGGCGGTGCTCAGTGGTGCCAACATGACAATGGGGGAGAGATGAACCTAGAAGGAATGCGCGTGATGGGAATTGACCCAGGCTTGACGCGCTGCGGACTTTCCGTGGTTCAGGCTGGTCGTGGCCGAGCAATCCTTCCTGTTTCTGTCGGCGTGGTGCGCACCCCTAGCGATAAGGATTTGACGGAGCGCCTCCTGCGCCTTTCGGTGGCGGCGAAAGAGTGGATGGATGACTATTCGCCAGATGTGGTTGCGATCGAGCGCGTCTTCGAACGCGGCCAGGTGTCCACAGTCATGCAAACGGCCCATGTAGTTGGTGTGCTGGTGCTAGCTGCCGCCGAACGCGATATTCCGGTGTACATGTACACCCCGTCCGAAGTGAAAAAGGCCATCTCTGGGAACGGACGCGCAGATAAGAAGCAGATGACCACCATGATTACCCGTATTCTGGGGTTGTCTGAACCGCCCAAGCCTGCCGACGCCGCCGACGCTCTTGCGTTGGCAGTCTGCCACTGCTGGCGTGCCCCGGCCATTGTGCGGATGGACCATACCGGTCTCGGGCTTGGCGCTAAGACCAGCGGCGTGCGCGGCCAGGGCAAGAAGCGCTAGGGAATTTTACTGAGAGTGGAAGGATAGGAAGCCAATGATTGCTGCACTGCGTGGAGAGGTACTCCATATTGGACTCGACCATGGGGTTATCGACTGTGCAGGCGTGGGGTACAAGTTTTTAGCCACCCCAAAAACGCTGGGTACCTTGCGCCGCGGGGAACAAGCCACGGTTCTTACTAACTTGGTGGTCAAGGAAGATTCTCTGACTCTCTATGGCTTTAGCGCTGATGAGGATCGCGAGATGTTCCATGTGCTGCAGTCCGTGTCCGGACTAGGCCCCAAGCTGGCCTTGGCCGCGCTGTCGGTTATGGGGGCAGGGGAGCTCGCGGCGGCAATTGGTGGGGAAGATGTAAAGGCGCTGCAGTCTATTCCGGGCGTCGGCAAGCGTATGGCCCAACGCTTGGCGCTGGAGCTCAAGGAGAAGGTAGCGGCCTTTGCGCCAAGCGCGCCCGCGGCCGCAGGCTCCGTTGATACCGCCGTCGCGCCGACCGGTGGTGCCGTGGTAGAAAGCGTGACTGAGGCACTTGTTGGCCTTGGGTTTACCGATAAGGGGGCGCGCCCCGTGGTGGAATCCGCCTACGCGGACAATCCCGATGCCGATACGTCCTCTCTCTTGCGTGCGGCGCTGGCGCAGCTGGGCAAGAAGAAATAACCGGCAGGAAGGCTGAAAAATCATGTCCGATATTGAGCGCACCGAGTTCAATCTCCCTGAGGGCCTCGACGCGGCGCACGCCACCCAGCGCAATAGCGATGTGGATGCCACCGCACACTCCGAGGAGCATGATATTGAACGCTCCTTGCGTCCCAAGTCGCTCGAGGAGTTTATCGGCCAACCCAAGGTACGCGAGCAGCTTTCCCTTGTGCTTAAGGGGGCAAAGAACCGTGGGGTCACGCCCGACCACGTTTTGCTTTCGGGGCCGCCGGGCCTGGGCAAGACCACAATGGCGATGATTATTTCCCAGGAGCTGGGGACCTCGCTGCGTATGACTTCCGGGCCCGCTTTGGAGCGCGCCGGTGATTTGGCCGCAATGCTTTCCAACCTTATGGAAGGCGATGTCTTGTTCATCGATGAGATTCACCGCATTGCCCGGCCAGCAGAAGAAATGCTGTACATGGCAATGGAGGACTTCCGCATTGACGTCATCGTGGGCAAGGGACCTGGCGCTACTTCTATTCCGCTAGAGATCCCGCCATTTACCCTGGTAGGTGCGACTACGCGCGCCGGCATGCTCACCGGCCCATTGCGCGACCGCTTCGGTTTCACCGCACAGATGGAGTACTACGACACGGCCGATCTTACCCAGGTGATCAAGCGCGCCGCCCACATTTTGGACGTGGAAATTGACCACGATGCGGCAGTAGAAATTGGCTCTCGTTCGCGCGGAACACCACGTATTGCTAACCGTTTGCTGCGCCGCGTGCGTGACTATGCCGAGGTCAATGGCACCGGCCTGATTGATCTCAGTGCGGCCCAGGGAGCGCTCGAAGTCTTTGACGTGGATGACATGGGACTTGACCGCCTCGACCGGGCGGTGCTCAATGCCTTGATTAAGGGGCACGGCGGCGGACCGGTAGGCGTGAGCACGCTAGCCATCGCAGTGGGCGAGGAACCCTCGACTGTCGAGGAGGTGTGTGAGCCATACCTGGTGCGTGCCGGAATGATTGCGCGCACTGGACGCGGCCGTGTAGCTACCGCTGCTGCGTGGCGGCACCTGGGGCTTACCCCGCCGGAGGGCGCGGCCGGGCTGTTTTAATTCAGGGGCTAGCCTGCTTGGCGATGCCCCCCTTGGGGTTTCTGTGCGCACCGCCGTCTGGCACACTAGGGTGCTATGGAAATCATCATTCTCATCATTATTGGCATCCTCTTCGTCGTTCCCTCGTTTATGGCCATGCGAAAGCAGCGCCAGCGCCAAAATGAGATGCAGGCCCTCCAGAATTCCCTGCAGCCGGGCGACGCCATCGTTACGGCGGGCGGCGTGCACGGCGTAGTGCGCAGCACTGGCGACAAGGATGTGGATCTAGAAATCGCCCCTGGCGTGGTGGTTACTTTTGACAAGATGGCGGTCATTCGCACTGAGCAGGAGGCCAATGAGCTTGCGCGCCCTGCTGCTGGGGAAGAGAAGAATGATGCGGCAGATAACCTGCCTGATGAGAAGTACCCTCCGTTTGACGGCCAGGAGAAGGAATAGCCGGCTATTTCCTAAGAGTTGCCTTAACGTTTGCTAGGTGGGTGGAGCCTTCGCGGAGCGTAGACCCCATCACACTTTGAGTCTTTTCCGGACCTCGTTAAGGAAAACTCCGCCTGATGACGTACGATTGTGCGTTGTTGACGTGCCTGCGCCATGTGGCGGGGCCGTATTTAATGTTTAAACACCCTGTTATAAGCAGCACAGGAGATTATCGTTGTCCGCAAAAACCCGTGGCGCTATGAAAAATAGCAAACGCCAATGGCCGAAGCGCGCGATCGCGCTCTTCGTTCTCATTGTGGTTGTTATCTATGCGCTTATCTTTTTAACTGGTAGCCGTCAAAGCACCCCAAAGCTTGGCATCGACTTGCAGGGCGGTACCCGCGTAACACTGGCGCCGCAAGGCGAGGAACCCACCCAAGACCAACTCAAGCAAGCACGCAACATTTTGGAACAGCGTGTTAACGGCATGGGTGTTTCTGGTTCTGAGGTTGTCATCAACGGCAATACCCTGGTCATTACCGTGCCAGGTGAGGACGCCTCCCAGGCACAGGCTGTGGGCCAGACCTCGCAGCTGTTCTTCCGTCCGGTGGCTAAGCCCTCCATGCCGGATATGGAAAAGCTCAATAAGGAGCTGGAAGATATGGCCAATCGCTGGGTGAAGTACGACGTACTGAGCGCAGACGAGGCCAATAAGCAGATGGAACAGATGACCAAGGCCATCGCTCAGCAAGAAGCGCAGATGACTGGCAAGGAGCCAAAGGAGCAGAAGGCTCCTAAGGTCAGCGCCAAGCCGCTTGAGGAGCCAAGCAACTCCATTGAGCAGACTAAGCGCCGCGATGAAGTTACGGAGATGCTCCTGAAGGACCGTCAGTCCGAGGACCCGACCACCCAGGCAGCAGCCTCCGCGCTGATGACCTGCCAGGGCAGCAGCGACCCACTGGCCGGCGCCGATGATCCTGCAAAGCCATTTGTTACTTGTGACTACTCCAACGGCAATCCATACGTTCTGGAGCCCGCACCGCTTCTCAATGGCATCAAGGACGAAAACGGTACCCGCCTCACCGGTAACGAGATCGATACCAATTCTCCTATCGAAGGCGGCCTAAACGGTCAGTCCGGCCAGATGGAGATCAACTTCTCCTTCAAGACCGGCGATGGCCCGAACGGTTCTCAGACCTGGGCAGACCTGACGCAGGAACACCTCAAGGACCAGGTTGCCATCACCCTTGACTCTGGGGTTATTTCCGCACCGGTTATTCAGGGAGCAACTCCAGTTGGCTCTGCTACCTCCATTACTGGTGACTTTAGCCAGGAAGAGGCACAAAACCTGGCTAATAACCTGAAGTATGGCGCACTGCCGTTGTCCTTCGCCGGTGAAAATGGCGAGCCGGGTGGCACCGTAGAGTCCATTCCACCAACCCTGGGTAAGGCCGCACTGCAGGCCGGCCTCATTGCAGGCCTCGTTGGCCTGGTACTCGTGATGGCCTACTCGCTGTACTACTTCCGCGCGCTGGCCGGCGTATCCCTCATCTTCCTCATTGCCTCTGGCCTCCTGACCTATGGTTCCCTGGTTCTGCTGGGCCGCTGGATCGGTTATTCGCTGGACCTTTCCGGCATCGCCGGTCTGGTCATCGGTGTGGGCGCAACTGCTGACTCCTTCGTGGTCTACTACGAGCGCATCAAGGACGAGCTCCTCGAGGGACGCACTTTCCGCTCCGCTACGCAAAAGGCGTGGGAGCGCGCTCGTGCCACCATTGTGACCGGTAACGCGGTGACCCTGATTGGCTCTGTTGTGGTCTACTTCCTCGCCATCGGTGAGGTGAAGGGCTTCGCCTTTACGATGGGTCTGACCACGGTCTTCGACCTGGTCGTATCCTTCCTGGTCATGGCACCACTGATGCAGATGGTGGGCCGCCGTCCGGCTGCTGCTAAACCTTCGATGAATGGCCTCGGCGGAATCTACGCACTGGTGGAAGAGCGCCGTGAGCGCGGCTACTTTGGCTCGGGACGTCGTCAAGCAAGCACTGCTGAAGCCTCCGACGCTAAAGAGTCAGCCACCAAAGAAACGGCAGGACATTCTGCCGCAGGAACCGCACGTCCCGTAGATGCTGCGGAAGATGAGGAGAAATAAGCATGGCTGTTTCGACTAAGCACAAGATTTCCCGGATGGACCGCCTCTACGAGGACGAGCGCGGTTATGACTTCATCGGTCGCACCAAGCTGTGGTACGGCATCACCGCCGCGTTGATCGTGGCCGCAGTGGCCGCAATCCTCATTCGTGGTTTCTCGCTCTCGATTGACTTCGAAGGCGGCACCACGTTGTCGATGCCGGCAGGCGACCTCAAGGAAGATGAGGTAAGCCAGGTATTCGAAGACTCCACCGGTGTCGAACCTGAGCAGGTTCACATTGTGGGCTCTGGCGATTCTGAGACCTTGGAAATCGTTTCTGAGCGCTTGAGCCAAGAGGACGTGAATGCGGCCCGCGCGGCTATCTATGACAACTTCCAGCCGAAGGATGAAAACGGCAAGGCCACTCCGGATGCCATTGGCTCGTCCACGGTTTCCGAATCCTGGGGTTCTTCTATTACCCAGCGCATGCTCATTGCCATGCTGGTCTTCTTGGTGGCTGCGACCGTCTACGTGGCCATTCGCTTGCAGAAGAACATGGCTTTTGCCGCCATCATCGCGCTGATTGCAGACGGCGTGATCATCGCCGGTATTTACGCCCTCTTTGGCTTCGAAGTTTCCCCGGCCGTCATTATTGGTCTGCTTACCGTCTTGACCTTCTCCATGTATGACTCGGTCATCGTCTTTGACAAGATCAACGAGAACACGGAAGGCCTCGAGGGCCAGCGCAAGAAGACCTTTGCTGAGCTGACAAACTTGGCTATCAACCAGACGGTCATGCGCTCGATTTCTACCTCGGTTATTTCCGCGCTGCCTATCATCGCGCTCTTCGTGGTGGCCGTATGGCTGATGGGTATCGGTACCCTCCGCGATCTGGCGCTCATTCAGCTCATCGGCGTGGTCGAGGGCATTTTCTCCTCCATCTTCTTCGCTACGCCGCTGGTCGTGACCCTCGCCAATATGTCCAAGAAGATCAAGCGTCACAACAAGCGGGTCGCGGACTACCGCGCTGGCAAGGACGAGAATGCCGCGGCAGAATCTGGCGCAGCATCCTCCGGCCGCACCGTGGTCTCACCAGTGAGTGCAAAGACCACCCCGGCTGAGATCGAAGATGATCCGTCCGAGTCCACTGGGCACCCTGGCGCAACCTGGCGCCCGGGCCGGTAGCCTCCGATAGTAAAATTTTGGCGGAGTTGTAGCTGAAGTGAGGGCGAATTACGGTGTTTGAATCCAAGAGCAGTTCTAGCGAACGTCACTGGGGAAGGAAGGCCATTGCCTCGTGCGTTTCAGCTCTAGCTCTAGCTGCTTCTGCCTGTAGTGGGCAGGGCGGCGAAGAGGACTCGCCTAGTGCTCCCCAGGAGCCAGAATCCTATGGATACTTTGGCTACCAGGTAAATTCCCGCTTGGCCACCACTAATGCTGGCACGTCTTTTGGTGATGCTACCTCCGCCGGACTGCTGTCTACGCGGCTTTATCCGGGCCTTTTCGTGCCCGGCCCCTCTGGCGAATTAATCCCCAATGCGGATCTGGTTGAAACTGAAGAGCTTCCGCCTGTTGCCGGCAGCGACCAGCGCAGCGTTCAGCTCACTTTGGAGGAGGATGCTGTCTTTTCCGATGGCACCCCCGTTACCTGTGACGACTACTTTTTGGCGTATGTGGCCGGTACTCATCCAGCTGAATTTGCCTCCCATATGCCGTTGATGAATGACATCGCAGATTTTAGCTGTGAGCCCCAAAGCAAAACGTTCACCTTGACCTTTAACAAGGATCAGGGGCAGCGCTGGCGCCACATGTTTGGCGCCGGCACGGTCATGCCGGCCCATGCGCTGGCTAAAAAGTCCGGGTTGAGCATTGCCGAACTCAACGCGGCACTCACGGTCGAAGACATGCAGGCGCTTGCGCCGGTTGCTAAGGAATGGCGCTATGGCTTTTCCGTGGCCAAGGATCAACTAGATCCCGAGCTGCAGGTCTCCTTTGGACCCTATGTCATTGACAAGGTAGGCGACGAAGAGGAGATCATTCTCAAAGCAAACGAAAAGTACTTCGGGGACGCCCCAGCGGAAGAGCGTGTTGTGGTCTGGCCTTCGGATGCTGATGCACAAAAGCTTGCAGATAAAGGCGCACTGCGCGTAGTGGATGCCGCCAGCGAAAATCCTGACTGGCTGGACAGTACGAAGGACGAGGCAGGGGAGTCCCCCTACGAGGTCACTCCAATGGTTGGCGAGCTAACCGATACGCTCACGCTATCTGAAGCTGGAGTATTCGCGGAGCCGTGGGCGCGCGAGAGCTTCGCTGCTTGCGTCGATCAGCAGGCGGTTGCGCAAGCAAGCTCTGCGGCCTCCGGTGTGGAGGTGCCGCCGGCATACTTGCGTACCGTCTCCGCGACCAACCCAGTCGCCGGCGGTCTAGACAAGGTGGGCAAGGAACACCAAGGCACGGATTTGGCTAAGGCCGGTGACCTCAACGGTACGACCATCAAGGTCGGCTATTTGGGGCCAGACAAACGCTACGCTGCCATGGTGGAACAACTTCGTGCATCCTGTGAGCCGGCTGGTATCACCATCGAGGACGCGTCTGCGGAGTTCATGTCCCAGCACTACTTGGAAATGGATCCGGAAACCTGGGCGCCTACCGTTGATGCCTTCCTCGGTCCAGTCGATCCTCAGACGGAGTATTCCACGGTGGAGTCCAGTATGAAGAACTCTGCGGAGCTGAAGAAGACAGAAGAGGCTCTGTGGAAGGATGTACCGTCCATTCCGCTCTCCGCGCAGCCGCGCGTTTTCCTCGTCCGCCGCGACGTGGAAGGTGTCCTGCCGTACACTGGCGTCTCGGGCATCGGTTGGAATATGGACCGCTGGCACAGCACCGCCCCAGCTGAAAAGAACTAGGCTGCACACAGCGGCCGTTAACGACCTCTCGCAAACATTTCTCAAGGAAGATTATGAGCTCGCACTACGAATCAGCAGCACAGGCACTCAAGGATAAGGTTCGCCTCGTTCAAGACTTCCCAGAGGAGGGCATCCTCTTTGAGGACCTCACCCCAGTCTTGGCGGACCCAGAGGCATTTCGCACCGTAGTGGACGGCTTGGCGGCCGCCTGCGAGGAATTGGGCGCAGATATGATTGGCGGCCTAGACGCCCGTGGATTCCTCCTCGGCTCGGCCGTCGCCTACAAGATGGGCCTGGGTATCTTGGCCATCCGCAAGAAAGGCAAGCTTCCCCCACCGGTATATACCGAGGAATATGAGCTGGAGTATGGCTCCGCGGCGCTGGAGATTCCAGCCAGCGGCGTTGACATCAAGGGCAAACGCGTAGTGCTTGTCGACGACGTCCTGGCGACCGGTGGCACCCTCCACGGTGCCAAGCTTTTGCTTGAGTCCGCAGGTGCCGAAGTCGCTGGCAATGTGGTGGTGCTGGAGGTCAAGGGCCTCAACGGTCGTGAGCGTTTATCCGGCCCACCGCTCATTGTGTTGAATGCCACAGACTAAGATGGGATGTCTAAGCTAGATCGCACGATCTAGTTGGACATGAGGCCACAAGGCCCATGACACTGTGAAGGGCGGTAGATTTGGCCATGGACAAACCCGTAAAGCGCCAGTCCGGCGGCGGAATGCGCAGTATGTCGGCTCGCCTAGCTCGTTCGCTCACCGGCGGCCGAGTGAAGGTGAATCCGGTGCTGGACCCGTTGATGTCCATCCACCGCAAGTTTCACCCCAAGGCCGATGCTGATCTGCTCAATCGCGCCTATGACACCGCGGAGCGGCTCCATGAGGGGGTCTTTCGCAAATCCGGAGAACCGTATATCACCCACCCGCTCGCCGTGGCGACGATCGCAGCGGAGATCGGTATGGACACCACCACCATCGTTGCAGCACTGCTGCACGACACCGTGGAGGATACGGACTACTCACTAGAGGACCTCACCCGAGATTTCGGTCCGGAGGTGGCTCGCTTGGTCGATGGCGTGACCAAGCTGGACAAGGTGGCACTGGGGTCGGCCGCAGAGGCTGAGACCATTCGTAAAATGATCGTCGCCATGGCCACCGACCCCCGAGTCCTAGTCATCAAGGTCAGCGACCGCCTGCACAATATGCGTACGATGCGGTTCCTCCCGCCCGAAAAACAGGCTAAGAAGGCGCGGCAGACCCTAGAGGTCATCGCGCCGCTAGCTCACCGCCTCGGCATGGCCAGCGTGAAGTGGGAGCTGGAAGATCTGTCCTTTGCCATCTTGTATCCGAAGAAGTACGACGAAATCGTACGGATGGTGGCAGATCGCGCCCCCTCGCGCGACCGCGCGCTGAAGGAGATCATTAGCCAGGTCAGCGGGGCGCTGAAGGAAAACGGCATTGAAGCCGAGGTTATGGGCCGCCCAAAGCATTACTGGTCCATTTATCAAAAGATGATCGTGCGCGGCCGTGACTTCGCGGAGATCTTCGACCTTGTAGGAATCCGCATTTTGGTCGAGGACGTCAATAGCTGTTATGCCGCTATCGGTGTGGTGCACTCGATCTACCAGGCATTGCCGGGGCGCTTCAAGGACTATATTTCCTCGCCGCGATTCGGCGTGTATCAGTCCCTGCATACCACGGTGCTGGCAGATGGCGGCGCTACCTTGGAAGTCCAGGTACGTACCCACGAGATGCACTACAACGCCGAATTCGGTGTGGCTGCTCACTGGCGCTACAAAGAAACCAAGGGAAAGAACTCGGGCCACCAAGAAGAAGTGGACCAGATGGCGTGGATGCGCCAACTTCTAGACTGGCAGAAGGAAGCCGCCGATCCCAACGAGTTCCTCGACTCGCTGCGCTACGACCTGACCGCCAAGCAAATCTTCGCCTTTACCCCGAAGGGCGATGTGGTGAACCTTCCTGCCGGTTCTACACCGGTGGACTTTGCCTACGCAGTACATACTGAGGTGGGGCACAGGTGTATCGGTGCCAAGGTCAATGGCAAGCTCGTCGCGCTCGAATCGAAGCTAAAGTCCGGCGACAAGGTGGAAATCTTTACCTCCAAGGATCCCAACGCCGGTCCGTCCCGCGATTGGCAAGACTTCCTTGTGTCTGCTCGAGCTAAGACAAAGGTGCGGCAGTGGTTTGCCAAGGAACGCCGCGAAGAACACTTGGAAGCAGGCCGCGATGCCCTGGCGACCGAAGTCCAGCGCGGCGGCCTGCCTATGCACCGCCTGTTTACTGCCAGCTCCATGAAGCAGGTAGCGGAACAGCTGCACTATACCGATGTCGATTCGCTGTATACCGCCATCGGCGCGGGCCACGTATCTGCTCAACACGTGGCCAACCAATTGGTTGCCATGTTCGGCGACCAAGATGATGCCATCGACACCCTGGCCTCCCGCACGCCACTGTCTGAAATTGAGCACTCCCGCGCCCAACACACCGAAGACTCGGCATCGGGCACCGGCATCTTGGTGGAAGGCAGCCCCGATGTGATGGCAAAGCTCGCCAAATGCTGCCAGCCCGTGCCGGGCGATTCCATTTTCGGCTTCGTTACCCGCGGCGGGGGAGTCTCCGTGCACCGAGCCGATTGCACAAACGCGGAAAAGCTCAAGGCAGAACCAGAGCGCATGTTGGAGGTGGCCTGGTCTTCTGGTACCTCTGCGACGGGCGCTTTCTCTGCGACGCTGCAATTGGAAGCCCTCGACCGTCAGGGCCTCCTCTCGGAGCTCACTCGGGTAATGAGCGATCAAAACATCAACGTTTTGACCATGAACTCGAATCGGGGCGATGACCACATCGCGACGGTTAGGTTTACTTTCTCGGTGTCCGACACCAAGCAGCTGGGCACGTTGATGACGACGTTGCGCAATACCGAAGGCGTCTTCGACGTCTACCGAGTGACTGCTTAGTGTGCTCTGTCCCTACCCTCAAGGAGGGGCGGGGCAAGCAACGCGAAAGCATCAGGTGGGTTACCAGTGTATGAATTTTCGGCTTCTGCAAGGTAAATCCCCAGCAAGCGGGCTCAATTTCTCCTGCCAAGTTGTTAGTAAAGCGATATAAATTGTCCTGTTGCTTTCTACAATCTAGGAGTATTTCAATGCAGTTCCGTCGCATCGGCCAGCTTGTGGCCGCCACTACCGTTTCCGCTGTTGCTCTCTCCGGCGCGCAGGCGGTGGCACAGGAAAACAAGACCACCATCTCCGTCACCAATATCACCGATATTCACGGTCACTTGGAAGACAAAATTGGTGACCCAGCCAAGGCCGGCGATGAAATCGGCGTGGCTCGCTTGCAGTCCCTTATCAAGCAGGTAAATGAAGGACAGGAATTCAACCTGACCTCCTCGGGCGATAACGTGGGCGGCTCTGCCTTTGTCTCTGCAATTTCTGATGACAAGTACACCCTTGAAGCCCTCAACGAGATGGGTATGAAGGTGACTGCTGTAGGTAACCATGAGTTTGATAAGGGTACCGAAGACCTTACAGGGCGTATCGCTGATAGCTCTGATTACCCAATCTTGGGTGCCAACGTGTTCAAGGATGGGAAGCCTCTTCTGGAGGCTTCCCACGTCGAAGAAATTGATGGCGTAAAAGTCGGCTATGTTGGCACGGTAACGGAAAATACCAAGTATAAGGTGTCTGCTGCCAAGATCCCAGGGATCACTTTTACTAATCCAGCCGAGGCTACCAATAAGGAAGCTACTCGTTTGAAAGAATCTGGTGAGGCCGATGTTGTTGTTGCGCTCATGCACGAAGATGCCCAAGGCTTTGCAGAGGACTTTAACAAAGACGTCGACGTAGCTTTTGGCGGCGACACCCACGTTGCCACTAAGGGCGAAATTGAGCGCGAGGGCGCCTTGCCACTGCAGTGGGCACAGGGACACGAGTACGGCAAACTGCTCAACGACGTTGATATTACCTTTGATAAGACTGCTAAAAAGATTACCGACATCAGTTTGAAGCAGTACGACGCGACCGCTGCAGCAAAGGTTGAACCAGATGCTGAAATCGCAGCTATTGTAAAAAAGGCCCAGCAAGAGGCTGACATCGAGGGTGCCAAGACCGCCGGTACTGTGGAACGGGCCCTGTTCCGCGGATCTGATGAGAATGCTGATTCGGGTTCTAACCGTGGTGTCGAATCTACCCTCAATAACTTCATTGCTGACGGCCAGCGTTACGCCATGAGCAAGCAGGTAGGCGAGGACATCGAGATCGGCGTGATGAACGCTGGCGGTGTTCGTGCTGACTTGAAGGGCGGCGACGTTACCTACAAGGACATTTTTGAGGTACAGCCCTTTGGCAACTCTGTAATTACCGCCAAGATTTCCGGCGAGGAGTTCATTAATGCCTTGGAAAACCAGTGGCAGGAAGGCAGCCGACCACGCCTGGCTATGGGGCTTTCCAATAACGTCCAAGTAGTCTACGACCAGAAGGCCGACAAGGGCGAGCGCGTACAGTCTGTGACCATCAACGGCGAGAAAATCGATCCGAAGAAGGATTACTCCATTGCGCTGTCTTCCTTCCTTGCTTCCAGTGATGAAGAGGCAGGCGGCGACGGCTACTTCAACGCTGGTTCCATCAAGGACAAGAACGATGTGGGCTACATGGACACTCAGGCCATGATCGACTACATCAAGTCGGGTGAATCGGAGGTCCGCACGGGCCAGGGCCAGATTGGCGCCAACATCGAGGGGGACGTGAAGCCGGGCGAGGAAATCACGGTGAACCTGTCCAGCCTCAATTACTCCACCGACGGTGAGCCGATGGCCAAGAAGGCAACCGTCAAGTTGGGCGACGCTGAGCAGACCGTCGATATCGACAACGCTGCGCAAGAAGGCGATGCGCAATTTGGTGAGCGCGGTCGCGCAACGGTAAAGCTCACCGTTCCAGAGAACCTGAGCGGTACCCAGAACCTAGAAATCACCACCGACGCAGGAACTAAGGCAACTTTGCCACTCGAGGTAAGCGGCGACGGCTCCGAAGAGCCGGGAGCTAAGCCTGCGCCAAAGGGCTCTTCCTTGTCCTCCAACGGCTCTTCCGTGGGTGGCGCAGTATTCGCCATCGTTGCAGCGCTGGTAGCTGGCGTTGCGGTTGTGGGCATGAACCCGCAGATTCTTCCTGCCCCAGCTCGCAAGATGATTGAGGACCTGCGCAAGCAGTTCCACATCTAGGACAGCACAGCACTAGGCGGAGCGGCTCTTCCTGAACGGGGGAGTGACGCTCCGCCTTTTCTGTATGTCTCGCGGCTGCCGGGTAACCTAAGCAGTCGTGGATACTCTAGAACTCTTCCTGCGCGAAATTACTTATCAGCTGGGTATTGAATGGCACCGTATTCCCGTTGTCGTGCTGGCGACTTTGGGTATCTACCTATCCTTCATGGTTTTGGTGAAGGTATTTGGCTCTCGCGTGCTTACGTCCATGACGGCCTCAGATGCCATCATCATTATTATGTTTGGCGCGGTCGCGGGCCGTGTCATCGTGGGCAATCCACCGACCCTTGCCGCCGGCGTCATCGGTCTGACCACGCTGATGGCGCTCGAAGCTGCCTTCGGTACCATTCGCAAGGTAGTGAAGTGGACGCGCTTTCTGGACCGTCGTCCCATCCTTTTAGTCTTTAGCGGTGAGATGGTTGAAGATAACCTGACGCTGGCCCACATTACAGAATCGGATATCTACTCGGCCGCCCGTAGGGCCGGCATTAGCCGCATGGAAGACGTGCAAATAATGATCCTTGAGCCTACAGGCCATATCTCCGTCATCAAGGTCGGTCAGGCCATCGACCCGGAGCTTTTCAAGGACCTCGTGGGGTCGGAGTACATCGAAGACGCTAAAGACGCTTAGGGCACACGCCAAAGCTTGGCGGGGAACGCAAAGAGCATCTGTAGGCTCCCTTTGCCCAAGAGCAGATGAAAAAAGCCGCTGCATTCCACTAAGGGAAGCAGCGGCTTAAGAATCGCTATGAAGCGGTGACCTTACTTGTTGCCGAAAGGCAGGTCGAAGTACTTGTTTGCGAAGGCGAACAGGGTGCCCAGAGCGCCGATAACAGCGGTGAAGACGCCGATCCAAGCCTTGATGTCGTCAGCCTTCTCCTTGGAGGTGCGGGTGTCTTCCTTGCCCTCGGAGTCATCAGACTTGTCAGCTGCGTAGTCGTTGTCAGAGGAAGAAGACAGGCCCTCGACGGAGTTGGTGATCTTGGAGGACAGGTCGGAGGTGGTGTCCTCAGCGTTAGCAACGGTGGTGCCTGCGAAAGCGACGGACAGAGCGGTTGCGCCAGCAACGAGTGCCTTGCGGGAGAAAAGCTTCATTTTTGATTCCTAACAAGCTTGGTGTGTTCAAAGACGTTTCAAATACTAGACAGGCTGACAGCCTTCCGCAACAGTATTGGCAGGTTTTCGCTTATTTGCTGAACTAGCTGAAAGTCCGCTGTGTTCTGGGTGTTTACTACTGTTGCTGTTGTGATCTGGGGGAATTTTAGTGTTCTCGTGTTCCTGCAGCTTAACCCTCATAATCGGGCTCAGCTTAATTTAAGGAAAGGATAAGCCCCGGTGCATTCATTCACGGAGTGCGTGGTGAATGGCCGGGGCTTTGTGTCCGCCCCCGTTAGGGGGGTGGTGCGGTGGGGCTAAGAGGGGGCGTCGCCAAGCAGGGCTTTTCTGCCGCTTAAGCCTTGACGGTTGCCTTCTTAATCTTGACTTCCTTGGCCGGCTTGCCATCTGGCTGGCCGCCTTCGACGCCGTTCTTGGCAATCTTATCCATCGTCTTCATGCCCTTGTCGGTGATGGTGGCGAAGTAGGTGTAGCTCGGGGCCAGTTCAGAATCGTCGTAGTTGAGGAAGAACTGGGAACCATTGGTGTCTGGGCCGCTGTTGGCCATGGCGACGGAACCGCGCGGGTAGACAACGGGGTTCTGTGCGTCCTTCTCTTCGACCTCGTCGGTGGGGTACTCATCGCCAAAGCTGAAGCCAGGTCCGCCGGAACCGGAACCGGTTGGGTCGCCGCACTGCAGCACGTTGAGCCCACCTGAGGTCATGCGGTGGCAAACGGTGTCGTCGTAGTAGCCCGACTTTGCCAGATCAGAAATAGCATTGGTGGTACACGGCGCCTTGGCGCGGTCCATTTCCATCTCAATGGTGCCCTGATTGGTCTCAAAGGAAACGGTGACGGTGCCCTTGGTGGAAATATCCTTGCCGTTCGGCTTCTTCGCGCCGTTGGACTCTTGACCGTTGTCCTCATACTTACAGGTCACGGTATCTGGCAGGGCCTTGGCGCGCTTGTCAGCGATGGGTTGCGCCTGTGGCGTTTCTTGCGAGGTCTCAGCTGCGGAAGAGTCCTCAGCCTGTACGTTTTCATCGTCGCCTTCGCGGGTAGACAAGAAGTAGATGCCGCCGACGAGGGCGAGGATTACTACGAGGGAGGCGGCAACAACGCCTAGCGGACGTGCCTTTTGCTTGCGTTCGCGGGATTTTAGCTCGCGCTCGAGCTTGCTCAGCGCCTCTTCGCCGCGCTTTTGATTATTTGGCACCGGGAGTCAACCTTTCTAGCGATTTTCGGTGGCATGATTCAACCTGACCGAGTTTAGCGGTTCCCTACAGCTGAGAAAGCGTTGGCATGGAAAATAGAGCAAGTTAATAGCTTTTAGGCCAAATCATAAGGACGCTGGCATCTGTGGTTGAACCAGATTTTACCGATCCGCCAACGCCCACCGTTGGTGAACTTCCCGCAGTGGGAGATCCGCTGCCCGAATTTGAACTCATCGGTACCGACCTGCGTCAGATTACCAATGAGACTTTTGCGGGCACGCGCCTTATTATTTCCATCTTGCCCTCTATTGAAACCCCTGCCTGCCAAGAACAGCTGCGCCGCTTCCATGAGCAGGTGGCGCATCTAGGCAACACTAAGCTTCTTTCCGTTTCTCTTGATTTGCCTTTTACCCTCAAGCGTTTTTGCGCAGCTGATGGCATTGATGATGTCATCGCCGCCTCCGCATTTCGATCTGACTTTGGTGAGAAGTTCGGCGTGACTGTGCGCGATTCCGTCCTGGAAGGCCTGCTTGCCCGCTCCGTGCTGGTGGCTGATGAAGACCACAAGGTCATCCACACTCAAATGGTACCGGGCGTTGTTACCCAGCTTGATTATGACAAGGTGTGGGACATTTTGCGTTAAGCCGTTCGGTGCTGCCGGCCTCTGCTCATCAAGAAGATGGGGGAGGCCGGCTCCTTTTTATGGAGACAGCTAGGGTAGTGGGTATGGAAATCTTCGGTTTTACTGCCGGTCCGTTTCAGACCAATACTTATGTGATTGCGGAAGGCCGCCGCGCCTTCATCGTGGATCCCGGCATGGATGCGATGGAAAAAGTCCTCGAGCATGACTTGGACTATGAGGCAATCGTGCTCACCCACGGCCATATTGACCACACCCGGGACGCCGGGTCTTTGGCAGAAAAGCTCGATATCCCTGTCTATATTCACCCCGATGACAAGTTTATGCTCGCCAGCGGAGAAGGTGTTTCGCCCCAAGCACAGGAGCTTTTCGACGCCGCCCATATGACCCCCATCGATGACCTTCGCGAGCTCCATGATGGCGAAACCCTGGAACTTCTTGGTCATACCTTTGCTCTCAAACACGCGCCTGGGCATTCGCCGGGCTGCGTGATGATCGTCGCCGAGGACTTTGCCCTCACCGGTGATGTGCTCTTCGCCGGGGCCATTGGGCGCACCGACCTACCTCACTCGGACCCAAATGCCATGCAGAAGTCGCTTGCTGGCCCAGTATGGAGCCTGCCAGATAACCTCGACATTCTTCCCGGCCACGGGCCTGCCACCACAATGCGTAAGGAGAGGGCGACCAATCCCTTCTTCGCTACATTGAGGGAGGTACTGTAATACCCGTGAGTAATAAGAAGCAGTTCCAAGCCCTGTCCGCCCCCAAAGGTGTCCCAGACTATTTCCCGCCGCAGTCAGCCGCATTCTATAAGGTGCGCCAGACCATGGTGGAGCAGGCACATCTCTCCGGCTTCCAGCACATTGAGCTGCCCATTTTTGAAGACACCGCGCTTTTTGCCCGTGGCGTGGGCGAGTCCACCGACGTGGTGTCAAAAGAGATGTACACCTTTGCGGATCGCGGCGACCGCTCCGTTACTTTGCGCCCGGAGGGTACCGCCGGCGTGATGCGCTCGGTCATCGAGCACAACCTGGACCGTGGCCAGCTGCCCGTGAAGCTCAACTATTTTGGTCCGTTCTTCCGCTATGAGCGCCCCCAGGCTGGCCGCTACCGCCAGCTACAGCAGGTCGGTGTAGAAGCTATTGGCGTGGACGATCCTGCGCTTGACGCCGAGGTCATCGCTTTGGCGGATCGTTCCTTCCGCGCGCTGGGGCTTAGCGGCTTCCGCCTCGAGCTCACCAGCTTGGGCGATCGCAACTGCCGCCCAGCTTACCGCGAGAAGCTGCAGGAATTCCTCTTTAAGCTCGACTTGGATGAAGAGACCCGCCACCGTGCAGAGATTAACCCTTTGCGTGTGCTGGATGACAAGCGCCCGGAGATCCAGGAGCAGCTTGCCGACGCCCCCTTGATGCTCGACCACCTCAATGACGAATGCCGCGAGCACTTCGAAACCGTCACCGGCATGCTGGACGATATGGGCGTAGCCTACGAGATTAATCCCCGTATGGTCCGCGGCTTGGACTACTACACCAAGACCTGCTTCGAGTTCGTCCATGACGGACTCGGCGCGCAGTCCGGCATTGGTGGCGGTGGCCGCTACGACGGGCTGATGGCTCAGTTAGGCGGCCAAGACCTATCTGGTATCGGCTACGGTCTGGGAGTCGACCGTGCCCTGCTGGCGCTGGAGGCTGAGGGCATCATCCTCGATGGTGTGGAGTCCCGCGTGGACGTCTTTGGCGTTGCACTGGGTATGGCCGCCAAGCGCACCATGACCGCCCTGATCAATGACCTCCGCAAGGCTGGAATCTCTGCGGATATGTCCTTTGGAGACCGTGGCCTGAAGGGCGCGATGAAGGGCGCCGACCGCGCCGGTGCACGCTTCGCGCTGGTCTTGGGCGAGCAGGAGCTAGAAAATGGCACGGTTGCGCTCAAGGACCTTGCCGCCCATGAGCAGCACGACGTCAAGGTTTCGGACCTAGTGTCCGTACTTGCTCGGGAAGTGAACGGCGAGGCCTAAATTTCTTTGGTCGTTGGGCATCGCGCTTAGGCGCGGTGCCCACTTTTTATGCCCGCCAAAAAGAGATCAATGATCTTTTCCTGAATATCCGGCTGGTAGGCCTCGATATCAACCTCGCGGGGTCGGGCCAGGCTCAACAGTCCCACAATGAATTCGAGGTGGGTGAAGCCGGGGCCAATGTCGCCTTGCTTTTGGCCCAGCTCAATAAACCGTCGGCCGTTGCGCTCCAGGAGGTCGCGCTGGGCGATTAACTCAGGGCTAAGAGAGTCCAAATCCTGAGGGACGAACGCAGGAATGAGCGTGTTTAGTCCCATTGTCAGGATATGGGTGGCGTAAGTGCGGACGTAGTCTTCTCCAGAATGCGTAGAGTTTTCAAAGTCCGCGATGAGGCGCTGTTGAAACTTGGCAAAGGCATTACCCATATATTCCGCGCACGCGCGGATAAGGCTCGCGCGGTTGGGGAAGTTGCGGTAGA
This sequence comes from Corynebacterium sp. ACRPO, assembly GCF_022347205.1. Classification (GTDB taxonomy): domain Bacteria; phylum Actinomycetota; class Actinomycetes; order Mycobacteriales; family Mycobacteriaceae; genus Corynebacterium. The sequence continues at coordinate 245,832 of NZ_JAKRNE010000001.1, forward strand.
CCGTAGCCACGCTTACGCCAGCCTGCGTAGCCACCTTTTCCAAAGCGACATCATCGCCGTGGGTACGAAAAAGCTGGCACGCCGCGGCAATAATAGCGGTACGGCGATGAAGGGCATCTGCGCGCATGGAGTCCTTTTTAGCACTCCACCTGCGAAACGCTAAAGCCCATGGTCTTGGCCAATCCGCCCAGGGAGGTCTCCTTGTACTTGGAGAGCATATCGCGGCCGGTTTCAGCCATGGTTTGTACCGCATTATCCAAGGTCACGTGGTGAGTTCCTTCGCCCATTTTGGCCATGCGCGCGGCGTTGATGGACTTTACCGCGCCAATGGCATTGCGCTCAATACACGGAATCTGCACCAAACCGCCCACTGGGTCGCAGGTAAGGCCCAAATTATGCTCCAAAGCAATCTCCGCGGCGTTTTCCACCTGCGCCGGGGCTGCACCCAGCAGCTCTGCCATGCCTGCGGCGGCCATAGCGGAGGCGGAACCCACCTCGCCTTGGCAGCCAACCTCGGCTCCGGAGATGGACGCGTTTTCCTTGATAATCATGCCGATGGCACCGGCGGTCAATAGGTAGCGCCGAGCTGTGGAACGGGTGAAGTCTGCGCGGAAATCGCGCGCATAGTGCAGAACTGCTGGAATGATGCCGCACGCGCCGTTGGTAGGTGCAGTAATGACGCGGCCACCGGCAGCGTTTTGCTCATTAACCGCTAGGGCGTACAGGTTAACCCACTCCATGGCGGAGAAACCGCAGCTGGTGTCGTCCTGGTTTTCTAGCAACTGTGCATACATCTTCGGGGCACGGCGTGCCACACGCAGGCCACCTGGAAGAAGCCCCTTGGTGGAAATACCCTCGGTTACGCATTCACGCATGATGTCCCAGACTAAATCAAGGTGGCGCAGAACGTATTCCGCTCCGCCTTCATCGCGGTGCAAGGCTTCCTCGTTGGCAAGTACGATCTCCCAAATTGCTTTGTCATGAGCCTCGCAGAGGTTGAGCAATTCTTCGCCCGTGGTGAACCTATAGGGAACGGAGTCATCTACCTGGGCGGCGGCTACGCCGGCAGGAACCTCATTGCTTTCGGCGACTTCCGCATCGAGATCGGCGCGGGAGAGGATAAAACCGCCGCCGACAGAGAAGTATTCTTCCTTTTCTGCGAGGAGGTTGCCGTTGTCATCCCAGGCGCTAAAAATCATGCCATTCGGGTGCTGGGGCAGCGGTTCATTATCAAAGACGATCTCATAATCCACCGTGCCGCGGGGACCAGATATGGTTCCTTCGCTGGGGATAAAGCCGCCCGCGTGGGGCTCGGCGTCGATAGGCACGCTCAGCGGATCCCACCCGGCGAGCCCAAGGATGACGGCGCGATCGGAAGCGTGGCCACGGCCGGTGGCGGAAAGCGATCCGCGCAACTCCGTATAGACCTTAGCTGGGTGTTTCTCTAGTGAATCGAGGAATTGCTTAGCCGCGCGCATGGGCCCGACGGTGTGCGAGGAAGAAGGGCCAATGCCGATGGAGAAGATGTCCGTGACGCTAATTGTCATAGTTAAGCTGTGCCGAACCTTTCTGAAGGGATAGCTGTTGGGCGCATGTGCTGTGCCGCTATTGCGGTCACAGCCGAAACCGAAGAGTAGAGGCAGATTTTATGTGACCAGGGTAGCGAAAGTCACACCTTCTATCAATCGCCGTCTATGCGTAGCACTGCTCGCGTTTTGGCTTAGCTGCCATACCCATTCAGGAGCTTGTCAAGGGGGATGAAGTTCTCCTTTGCTAACCGAACGGTGGAGCGGCCTCCCAACCCGGTTAGATCGCCGGCAATTCCGGGCACCCTGTCTCGCGGGGCAACTATCTGGTCAGCCAGCTGGATGGCAGAGCGCTCAATCCGGGAGACGATGCGCTCTCCCTCTGGAGTGCCTAAGTCTTCTGCGGCCTGGAATACGCCAGTCGGCACGATGTTGGCGTGGAGTTGGTTAAATAGCGGGCGGAGCGCGTAGTCCAAAATGAGGGAATGGCGCGAAGAACCGGCCGTAGCTGCGATAATGGTGGGAAGGTTGTCGAGGGCATGGGGCTCCAAGGCGTCAAAGAACATCTTGAAAAGGCCCGAATAGCTGCCTTGGAATACCGGGGTGACGGCGATGAGTCCATCGGCATCGGCAACTTGCTGCTTGGCTCTAGCCAAAAGCGGTGTGTGCGCAGTCTGATCGGTCATGGCGGTAGCTAGTTCGAAAGCGAGATCGCGGACCTCAATGACGTCGATGTGGACTCCTTCACCGCGCGCGGAGATTTTGGCGCGGGTGGCTTCTGCAAGCATGTCCGCCAGCCTGCGAGAGGAAGACGGCTGCGAAAGACCAGCTGAGATAACGAGGAGGGAGCGCATAACTAGTTCTCCTTTCCTGGGCTGACCTGAAGGTGTGAAGGATGAGGCGCAGAGAGCAAGCTTGCGTGCGTCGGCGGGTCAGAAGGCACGTGGCTCGGGCGGCGCTGCGCAAAGCGGCGTCGCAGCTCGGGAACAACCTGCGTGCCGAGGATTTCTATCTGCTGGAGAACTACCTCTTGGGGCAGTCCGGCATGATCGATGAGGAATAGCTGGCGTTGGTAGTCACCGGCCCAGTCAGCGAAGCTGAGGGTCTTTTCAATTACTTGTTCTACGGTGCCGACGGTCAGTGGAGTCTGCGCCGTGAAGTCCTCGAGGCTTGGCCCGTGACCGTAGACTGGGGCGTTGTCGAAGTAGGGGCGGAAGAAGTCTTTAGCTTCTTGCTCGGTTTCGCCAATGAAGACTTGGCCGCCAAGTCCGACGATTGCTTGGTCCGCTTGACCATGCCCATAGGTTTCAAAGCGACGGCGGTAGAGGTCTACCATCTGGGCGGTGTGTTCCTTATTCCAGAAGATATTGTTGTGGAAGAAGCCATCGCCGTAGTATGCGGCTTGTTCAGCGATTTGCGGTGAACGAATGGAGCCGTGCCAGACAAAGGGCGGAATTCCATCCAGCGGTGCCGGAGTAGCGGTAAACCCTTCTAATCCCGCGCGGAACTTTCCTTGCCAGTTAACGACGGGCTCGCGCCACAGCCTGCGCAGCAGGTGATAGTTCTCAATCGCCAAAGGAATACCCTGCTGGATGTCTTTGCCGAACCAGGGATAGACCGGGCCGGTATTTCCGCGGCCGAGCATGAGGTCTACGCGGCCGTCAGCAAGGTGCTGCAAAAATGCATAGTCCTCTGCGATCTTTACAGGGTCATTGGTAGTAATCAGCGTGGTTGCAGTAGATAGCTGCAAGCGTTTTGTTTGCGCCGCGATATAGGCCAAGTGTGTTGTAGGAGAGGACGGTACGAAAGGTGGGTTGTGGTGTTCGCCGGTGGCAAAGACATCAAGGCCAACCTCTTCGGCTTTCAACGCAATCTCCGTCAAGTTGCGGATGCGCTCAGCCTCAGTGGGGGTCTTTCCTGAGATGGGGTCAGTGGTCAAATCCCCAATACTGAAGATACCGAATTGCATGGTTGCCTTTCTACGCGGTGCACAGGAGTAAAGATTGACGCGTCGCCGACCGCCGGAGAAGCCGACTGCGGGAGAATTATTCCCATTCTAGGGCATCAAAAAGTGCCGGTAGATCGGCCGGTGCAACTAGGCGCAGGGGTTTCTCAGTGACCTTGCCGTGTTCCGTGATGACCGCGGCGCATGGGTGATGTCCTTGGTTGTCGGTTTCTGAAAGTGCGTCCACCGTTTCCTGCACGCTTACTGTGCGGGCAAGAAAGATAGCGCGATCACTGGGTTCTTGATATTCGACAATGTCCGCGATGTCCGCGGCATCGAGCACGTGATTATCGCTGAGGTCTCTGGCTACCCATCGAGCGATAGTGTTGGTGGTTAACAAAGCGGTGAAGCCGCCCTCATCGTAGATGGGGATTTGGGAGAAGTCCTTATCCTTTATGACGTTAAATGCCTCCATGATTGATGTGGCAGATGTCAAGGTAAATACCTTTTGTGGCTGCAAAACGTGGAGTGCGTCGGGTGGGAAACCACTATGTCTCGGAGGGCGGAGATTTGCTTGACCACTGCTTCGTGCGGTTCAGCGATGGGCTCTGATTTGTAGTAACGCCCGTGGGCAATGGCATTGCGAAGGTTAGAAAAATCTTTCAGTGCCTAGGCTTGCTTGCCAGAAAGCATGTGTTTGTCTCGTGCCTTGTCTACTATCCACCAAAAGGAATCTGAGTTCTCAGCGTTGAGAGCCGAGCGCAAGTGTTGTTCTATGTCGTTGAATGCGGTCAGGAATGCAGTAGCCCGGTGCACGGTCATATGGGCCGGTGTAGAGAAGGGGGCGTCGCCAAGCAGGGCGGTAGTCCAAGCCACCCAATGGAAAATCCGCTAGCCCCGGCTCGATGGCCGGTGCGGCTAGCGGATGAAAGGGGTGCCGAGGATAAGCGGCGCTGAGCTACCCCTAGAAGACTACGCGCAGCACCGACACGGTAATGGCAGCGATGACTGCCGCGGCGGGCAGGGTGATGACCCACGCCAAAGCGATAGGCTTCATCAGGTTCCAATTAGCTGCCTTGTTGACAATGCCTACGCCCAGCACAGCGCCGATGAGGATGTGGGTGGAAGAAACTGGCAGGCCGAGGATCGATGAACCCATCACCACAGCGGCGGCGGCAAGCTCAGCAGCGAAGCCGGAGGAGGGGTGCATTTGGGTAAGGCCTGAGCCCACGGTCTGAATTACGAAGCGGCCGATGAACCACAAGCCAGAAATCAGGGCGATACCCATGGCAATCATGACGGCAACGGGCACGGCAGCTTCATCGCTTACTTGGCCCGTCTTGAGGACGTCAATCACCGCAGCGAAGGGGCCAATAGCATTGGCAATATCGTTGGAACCGTGGGAGAAGGCGAAGGCAGAAGCGGTAAATACCTGCATCCAAGAAAAGAGAAGGAAGGTGGACTTAGCCAGCGACTTCTTCTTCAGCGAGCGAGCGAAAATGAAGACGGCCATCCACACCACTGCGCCGACCATGCCCATGACCAACAGGTTCTGAAGGACGCTGAAATCGAGTCCAGTGTGCTTCAGACCCTTGAACATCACCATGGCGGAAATGATGATGGCACCGATGGCGGCTAGTACCGGTACCCAGCTCTCCAGAGCGCGGTGAGCCTTGACATCATCCATGTCCTTGTTGAGGTTATACAGATCGCGGTAATACTCAGATTCCAGCTGATTCGGATCAAAGTCTTCTTCTGCCACCAAGGCGGCGTCTCGGGCCATGGCGTTGGTGTAGCTGATTTGCTGGATTTCATTGAGGCGAGCAAAGCGAGACTTGTGCTCTTGGCGCAGCTCCGCGCGGCGGGTCTTGATTTCGCGCAGCTTCTGGTCTGCTTCCTCGTTGTAGACCAAGATTGAGGTCTTAATCCACTTAAACAGGATGAAAGCGGCGAGACCGCCGAGGACAGGGGAGAGCACCCACGAGATGGCAATAGTGCCAATCCCACCCCACTGCACCATGTCCAAGCCGCCCTTGCCGGTGACAAAGCCAACGGTGAGCGCGGCGCCGACGATGCCGCCGACGATGGAGTGGGTGGTAGACACTGGCCAACCCATACGGGTGGCAACAAGAAGCCAGATGGCCGCACCCAAAAGGGACGCCATCATGATGTAGACGAACTCCATGGGGTCTAGCCCATCAATGGCGTCAAGGTCGACGATGCCGGAACGCACAGTATCGGTGACCTCGCCGCCGGCGAGGATGGCACCGGAGACCTCGAAGATGGCGGCGACAACGAGGGCTTGCTTCATGGACAGTGTCCCGGCACCTACGGAGGTACCGAAGGAATTGGCAACGTCATTGCCGCCAATATTGAAGGCCATGAAAAGAGCGAAGAGAATGGCGGTGCCAAGGAGAATGGGCTTAGAGCCATCGACGTAGTCGTGGCCCCAGATCATAAAACCGATGAGGGTAACGGCGGTAAGGCCGCCAAAGATGGCGTGCCAAATCCAGTCGTTTCCCTTGCCATTGACGGCCTCAATGTCCGTCATCTGGGTGGTAGGGGTAGACACAGAAAGAACCTTTCAGTCAAGCGTGCACGAGGGGTATGGCCGCGCTTGTCAGCGTGGCGAAAAGGATTCTCAAAGGAAATTCTTATGTAGAGAATGCACGCTTAGACTAAAGGCTCTAGGTGTCGGGAAAGTGAACTCAAGATGTGGAGTTCGTAAAAGCAATGTGGCTATTTGCGAACATAATGGCCGCCGCTTTTAGATGACGGCCACGTTGTGAGTATTAGCCGCGGTAGGCGCCGCGCTCAAGGGTGTCGCACTGGGACATCTTGCCAGAGTTATATCCGGCAAGGAATGCCTTCTCACGCTGCTCGGAGGAACCATGCGTCCAGGAGTCGGGCTGGACCTGGCCGCCGGAGCGGCGCTGGATATTGTCATCGCCCACCGCCTGGGCGGCCGCGACAGCGTCTGAGACCTGTTCCTTAGTAATCGGCTCGAGCAAGGGATTATCGCCCTTGTCGGCGTAGGAAGCCCACAGGCCTGCGTAGCAGTCAGCCTGGAGCTCGATTTTCACCGCGTTGGAATCGGCGCCTGGGTCGTTATAGTCCGACAGGCCGAGGGTGCCCTCAAGGTTTTGAATGTGGTGGCCGAACTCGTGCGCCACGATGTACATGCGGGCCAAAGGGGCATTTTCCGCGCCGAAGTTGCGCAAGGAATCAAAGAACGCGGTGTCGAAATAAGCGGACTCATCGCGCGGGCAGTAGAAGGGGCCGGTAGAAGAAGAGGCCGCGCCACAACCGGTATTAACGCCGCCGTGGAAGACCACGCGCTCCGGCTCGGTGTATTGGATATCTGCCTGTTCCGGCAAGACCTTTGACCAGACGTTATCCACGCTGCGACCGGTGAACTCTACAAGGCATTCATCCTTGGTGTTGCCATCTTCTGCAGTTTCACATTCGGGGCTTTCGCCCTGTGCAGCGCCGTCGGATTGGGTCTGCTCGCTGCCCAGAATTGCGCCCAAGTCTGAGGGGTTGCCGCCCATGAGGAGGAAGAGGCCTACGAGAACAATCGAGCCGATGCCACCGCCAATGGCGATGCCACCGCCGCCGCCACCCGAACGCGCTTCCTTGCCGCCGAAATCGGCACCTGATCTAAAAGTCATGCCTAAATAGTGCCACATGGTCCCCTCATACACAGGATGAAGATTGTTGCAAAGAGGCTGAAGGAGGGAAACGGTGGTTCTTCTGCGACCTTCGGGATTAACTTGCGTCCACCTAACTGCGCTCCGCGTACTGGTAGGGATGTAGAATTGTGCGCGTTCCTAGTCTTGTGCTTGGTTTGGCGCGCGCTGTTTACGCGTGGCGGGACCCGCAAGTGACACAATTTTCAGAAGGGATTGAACAACAGTGCTGCGTACCCACTTAGCAGGTGAGCTCCGCAAAGAACTCGCAGGAGAGACCGTCACCCTAACCGGTTGGGTTTCCCGCCGCCGCGATCACGGTGGTGTGATCTTCATTGACCTGCGCGATCGCTCCGGCATTGCCCAGGTTGTCTTCCGTGAATCTGACGTGGCGGAGCGCGCCCACGACCTGCGTTCCGAATACTGCGTTAAGGTCACCGGTACCGTGGAGCCTCGCCCAGAAGGCTCGGAAAACCCCAACCTGCCGTCCGGTGAGATTGAGGTTAATGTCGCGGATCTTGAGGTTCTGAATAAGTCCGCAGCGCTGCCATTCCAGATTGATGATCCTTCTACCTCGGGTGAGGTAGGCGAGGAGACTCGTCTGAAGTACCGCTACCTGGACCTGCGCCGCGAGCGCCAGGCAAAGGCACTGCGCCTGCGTTCTACTGCCAACCGCGCGGCCCGCAAGGTGCTGGATTCTCATGACTTTGCTGAGATCGAGACTCCAACCTTGACCCGTTCCACCCCGGAGGGTGCACGCGACTTCCTGGTACCAGCGCGTTTGAAGCCAGGCACCTGGTATGCACTGCCGCAGTCCCCGCAGCTTTTCAAGCAGCTGCTCATGGTCTCGGGCATGGAGCGCTACTACCAAATCGCGCGTTGCTACCGCGATGAGGACTTCCGGGCTGACCGCCAGCCGGAATTTACCCAGTTGGACGTGGAGATGTCCTTCGTAGACCAGGACGATGTCATCGCCTTGGCGGAAGAGATTGTCACCGAGCTGTGGAAGCTCATCGGCTACGAGATCAAGACTCCAATCCCGCGCATGACCTACGCCGATGCGATGAAGTACTACGGTTCCGATAAGCCGGACCTGCGCTTTGACATCAAGATTGTGGAGTGCACCGAGTTCTTCAAGGACACCACCTTCCGCGTCTTCCAGAACGAATACGTAGGCGCCGTGGTCATGGAAGGCGGCGCTTCTCAGCCACGCCGTCAGTTCGATGCTTGGCAGGATTGGGCAAAGCAGCGTGGAGCCAAGGGTCTGGCCTACATCACCGTGGGCGAGGACGGCACCTTGGGCGGTCCGGTAGCTAAGAACATTACTGACGCCGAGCGCGAGGGCATTGCAGAGCACGTCGGCGCTAAGCCGGGCGACGCTATCTTCTTTGCCGCCGGTGACACCAAGTCTTCCCGTGCCCTGTTGGGCGCTGCACGTGGCGAGATTGCAAAGAAGCTGGACCTTATTAAGGAAGGCGACTGGGCCTTTACCTGGGTTGTAGACGCTCCGCTCTTTGAGCCTTCCGCTGATGCGACCGCTTCTGGTGACGTCGCGCTGGGCCACTCCAAGTGGACCGCGGTTCACCACGCCTTTACCTCCCCGAAGCCGGAGTACCTGGACAACTTTGACCAGAACCCGGGTGAGGCGCTGGCGTACGCCTATGACATTGTCTGCAACGGCAACGAGATTGGCGGCGGCTCCATCCGTATTCACCAGCAGGACGTGCAGAAGCGCGTCTTTGACGTCATGGGAATCGGTGACGAGGAGGCTCAGGAGAAGTTCGGCTTCCTGCTCGATGCTTTCCAGTACGGCGCCCCACCACACGGCGGCATCGCCTTCGGCTGGGACCGCATCGTCTCCCTGTTGGGCGGCTTCGACTCCATCCGCGACGTCATTGCGTTCCCGAAGTCTGGCGGCGGCGTGGATCCGCTTACCGACGCCCCGGCGGCAATCCCTGCCGCACAGCGTAAGGAGACCGGCGTAGACTACAAGCCAGAAAAGAAGAAGGAACAGGACAAGGCCGGTTCCACTACGGCAGAAACCGCTGAGGAGAAGTAGGCCGGGAGCTTAAACCTCGGCCTTTCAGGCGCACCGTGCGGGGCACATCGTAGTCCGCGGCAATTTCGCAGCGGGCGAACTTGTGACCCCGCTTTGGTGTGAGGGGGCATACTGGATAGAACTATGGTTGATAACAAAGCTGTGCTGTCACCCGAGGACGTCATCAAAGCCGCCTCGGAGATGTTGTCGCGCCGTTTTGGTGGTACCCCGGAAATGTCGAGCGTAGAGCGCTTGGATGGTTCCGGGAATGCAATGGTCCTGCGCGCCAAGATTGCCCCTGGAGCCTTCCTGCCGCACCGCTCGGTAGTCATAAAGTACAACCCGGTCACCGGCTATGGCGTCGATGATGCCGCGATGCTGCGCGAGGTGGTGGCTTATCAATTCACCACCGCGTTATCTGAGGACGTGCGCCCCGGGCCTGTGCTTCTGGCCCACGATCTGGAGCAGCGCATTATTGTGTTGACGGACTTGGGTGAGGGCGAAACGCTTGCCGATGTCCTCGTACAGTCCACCGATGATGACCGCGTACGGGTGTTGCGCTCGCTGGGCAGTGCGTTGGGGCACATGCACGCTGGAACCGCGGGCCATGAGCAAGATTATGAAACCTTGCTCACTAGGATGCTGCGCAAGAACCCGGACTTGGCCCCGCACCAGTCCGTGCGCGATGAGGCGCTGGAGCGCTCCATTAGCATCGGCCTTGATTTGCTGGATAAGGCAGGGCTTGAAGCACCGGCAAGCTTCCGGGAACTTGCGGGTCAAGCCGCACGCTCCCTAGCATCCGGCAAAGACCGGGCCTTTACTCCCTTTGACCTTTCGCCGGATAACATTATTGTGTCCCAGCGCCTGCACTTCTTGGACTATGAATGGGCAGGATTCCGCAATGTTGGCTTCGACGTAGCCTGCGTTATCGCCGGATTCCCACAGTTCCTCTTCTCCAAGCCGATTACGGACGAAGAGGCAGACATCTTCATCTCTGCCTGGTCCCGTGCCGTATCTGAGGTGTGGCCGCTATTTTCCAATGCGGAAGAAATCCACGGCCTTATCGTGGCGTCGCTTATTGGCTGGGCGCTATCGAGCGTGACCACGATGCACGCCGGCGGCATCGAAGGGCTGGTTGCCCTAGCTAGGGGAGAAGCCGAGGTCGTCCACGATCCGCAGCGCTCCATTTTGCGTCCGGCCGATCACGGACCGTTCACTGAAGATGAATTGCTCGTGCGCCGCGACCTCTATGAAACCTTTGAGGCGCTATCTCGATATGCCGCGCGCTGCGATGGCCCCGCCTGCGCGCCCATTGCGGAATTTGGCAGCGCCATTGCGCGCCGCTTGGACGACGAATAGACAATCGCGATGTGCCCGCACGCTTATAGGAGGTAGCTTTCCAGTGTCTCAAGACTCTTTATTCGGCGGGCCCACTCCGGACCGCAGCGCGTCGCCGCTGCCCGGGAAGAACCTTTTCGCCACCCACGCCGGGTCGCCACTGGCGGCGCGGATGCGTCCCCAAAACCTAGATGAAGTGGTCGGACAAGACCACCTTCTGGCTCCCGGCAAGCCATTACGCCGCCTCGTGGAAGGCTCAGGGGAGGCCTCTGTCATCTTGTACGGGCCGCCGGGCACCGGCAAGACCACCATTGCCTCGCTCATCGCTAGCCAAATGGGGCAGAACTTCGTGGGCCTCTCCGCCCTCGATTCGGGCGTCAAGCAGGTCCGCGAGGTCATCACCCACGCTCGGCAAGAGCTCATTCATGGTCGGCGCACGGTGCTGTTCATCGATGAGGTGCACCGATTTTCCAAGACTCAGCAGGACGCGCTCCTTGCGGCCGTGGAGAATCGCACGGTATTGCTCGTCGCGGCAACCACGGAAAACCCTTCCTTCTCCGTCGTCGCGCCGCTTCTGTCTCGCTCGCTGCTGTTGCAGCTGCATTCGCTAAGCGACGATGACTTAAGGGGCGTCGCCAAGCGCGCGCTCGAAAGCGACCGTGGCTTGGGCGAGCGCAAGATTCGGATTACCGATGAAGCCTTGGATCAGTTGGTACTCCTCGCCGGTGGCGATGCGCGGCGCACGCTGACCTATCTCGAGGCCGCGGCCGAGGCGGTTGACGATGGCGGGGAAATTACCCCACAAACGGTCACGGACAACGTCAATAAGGCAGTGGTGCGCTACGACCGCGACGGCGACCAACACTATGACGTGGTTTCCGCGTTTATTAAGTCCATTCGCGGCTCCGATGTTGACGCTGCGCTGCATTATCTCGCCCGCATGGTAGAAGCGGGGGAGGACCCGCGCTTTATTGCCCGGCGGCTCATTGTGCACGCCTCCGAGGACATTGGCATGGCCGATCCCACCGCGCTCCAAGTGGCCGTGGCGGCGGCCGAGGCCGCTCAGCTCATTGGCATGCCAGAAGCCCGAATCCCGCTCGCGCAAGCCACCATTCACCTGGCCACCGCGCCCAAGTCTCCCTCGGTCATTTCTGCCATCACGCAGGCGCAAGCCGATGTAGCCGCCGGCAAGGTGGGCCACGTGCCACCGCACCTGCGTGATGGGCACTATGAGGGCGCCAAGCGGATGGGAAATGCCGTGGGCTATGTCTACCCCCACGATGATCCCCGCGGCGTAGTAGAGCAGCAGTACCTGCCCGATGAGCTGGAGGGTTCGGTTTACTATGAACCCACCGATCACGGGGCTGAGAAGCGTGTTTATGACTATATAGGCCGCTTGCGCAGCATTATTCGTGGCAAACGCGGCCCCGGCAAAAACGCGCGCCGGCCTCGCTGATCCCCACCGATGGGAAATCGCTGTGCAGCGAAGGGTAGAGTTGGGCGGGTTAGAAACTTCTTGATAGAAGATGAAAGCTCAGACAGTTAGGATTGTTGCTCGTGAAGACTCATGAGATCCGGGAACGGTTTACCCAGCACTTCGTCAATTCTGGTCACGAGGCAGTACCAAGCGCCTCGCTGATCCTGGATGACCCTAACCTGCTTTTCGTTAATGCCGGCATGGTTCCGTTTAAGCCCTACTTCTTGGGCCAGCAGAACCCGCCCTTTGCCAAGGGCCTTGCCACTTCCATCCAAAAGTGCGTGCGTACCTTGGACATTGATGAGGTGGGTATTACCACCCGCCACAACACCTTCTTCCAGATGGCCGGCAACTTCTCCTTTGGCCAGTACTTCAAGGAAGGCGCCATCACCAATGCGTGGGCCTTGCTTACCGGCTCCGTTGATGAGGGCGGCTTTGGCCTAGACCCAGAGCGCTTGTGGGTCACCGTTTACCTGGATGATGATGAGGCCGCCGAAATTTGGCGCGACAAGATCGGCGTGCCTGAAGAGCGCATTCAGCGCCTCGGCATGGAGGACAACTACTGGTCCATGGGTATCCCTGGGCCCTGTGGCCCGTGCTCCGAGATCTATTATGACCGTGGTCCTGAGTACGGCAAGGACGGCGGCCCGATCGCCGATGACAACCGCTACATGGAGATCTGGAACCTGGTCTTCATGCAAAATGAGCGCGGCGAGGGCATTGGCAAGGGCAACTTTGAGATCGTCGGCGAGCTGCCCAAGAAGAATATCGATACCGGCCTGGGCATCGAGCGCGTGGCCTGCATTTTGCAGGACGTAGACAACGTCTATGAAACGGACCTGCTGCGCCCAGTCATTGACGTGGCGGAGGAGCTTACTGGCGCCACCTATGGCGACAACGCTTCCCACGAGGACAATATCCGCTTCCGTGTGGTAGCTGACCACTCCCGTACGGGCATGATGCTCATCCTGGACGGCGTGACCCCAGGCAATGAGGGCCGCGGATACATCCTGCGCCGCCTGCTGCGCCGCATTATCCGTTCCGCCAAGCTGCTGGGCGCTAAGGGCGCGACTATGGAGCGCTTCATGAATACGGTCATGGATACTATGACCCCGTCCTACCCGGAGATTGCGGACAACCGCGAGCGCATCCTGCGCGTTGCCGTGAATGAGGAAAAGGCCTTCCTGAAGACCCTCGAGTCCGGCACCCGCCTCTTCGATGATGCCGTCCAGGAGCTCAAGTCCACCTCCCGCGCGAAGACCGCAAAGGTCCTGCCGGGCGAGAAGGCCTTTGAGCTGCACGATACCTACGGTTTCCCCATCGACTTGACCTTGGAAATGGCCCAGGAGGCCGGCCTTGAGGTCGACATGGATGGCTTTAACGATGCCATGGGCGAGCAGCGCCGCCGCGCCAAGGCCGATAATCAGGCCAAGAAGCACGGCCACACTGACCTTTCCCTCTACCGTGACTGGGTAGACAATAACCCCACCGTCTTCACCGGCTTTGAGGAGCTTACTTCCGACGCCCGCGTGATCGGCCTCGTCCGCGGCGGCGAAAAGGTCGACCAGGTGCGCGAGGGCGAGCAGGTTGAGGTCATCTTGGACCACACCCCGCTGTACGCCGAAGCTGGCGGCCAAATGGCAGACCGCGGCCGCATTATGGCCGGCGAATCCCTCCTTGAGGTTAATGACGTCCAGAAGATTGGTAAGAAGCTGTGGGTCCACAAGGCCACGGTTACCGCCGGCGGCCTTGACTTGGGTATGTCCGTTGAAGCAGCCGTCGACGAGCAGTGGCGCCACGGTGCCACCCAGGCGCACTCCGCAACCCACCTCATTCACGCCGCACTGCGCCAGGTGCTTGGCCCCACCGCCGTCCAGGCCGGCTCCATGAACCGCCCGGGCTACCTACGCTTTGACTTCAACTACACCGAGCAGCTCAGCCAGGCGCAGTTGGAAGAGATTGCATTGATTACTAACCAGGCAATCGACTCCAACTTTGCCGTCAACACCATTGAGACCTCCCTGGAGGAGGCCAAGGCCATGGGCGCTATGGCACTATTCGGTGAGAACTACGGCAAGGAAGTCCGCGTGGTAGAGATCGGTGGCCCGTTCTCCATCGAGCTGTGCGGCGGTACCCACGTTGGTTCCTCCGCTGAAATCGGACCGGTGTCCGTGCTCGGTGAGTCCTCCGTTGGCTCTGGTGCTCGCCGCATCGAGGCCTACTCCGGTTTGGATGCCTTCCGTTACTACTCCAAGGAGACCGCCTTGGTGGAAGGCGTTTCTCGCGAGCTGAAGGTACAGACCGAGGACCTGCCGGAGCGCATTGCTCAGCTGTCTGAGAAGCTCAAGGCAGCGGAGAAGGAAATTGAAACCCTGCGCAAGCAGCAGCTGGCTGCGCGTGCCTCCGAGTTCGTCAGCGCGGCTAAGGACATCAATGGGTTCAAGGTCATTGCGCTGACCTTGCCGGAAGGCACCACCGGCGGGGACCTGCGCACCGTTGCTACGGACCTGCGCAACCGCCTGCGCGAGGAAGAAGCCGTCATCGTCTTGGGCGCCGAGGACAAAGGCAAGTTCCCGTTCATCGCGGCGGCCACGGACAAGGCCGTTGGGCGCGGCGTGAAGTCCGGGGACATCGTCAAGCAGTTTGGCCAGTACGTTGACGGACGCGGCGGCGGTAAGCCGGATATGGCTCAGGGCTCTGGTTCTACTGCGGCCGGTGCTGAGCGCGGCTTCGAGGCCGTCAAGGATATGCTCGAGTCCCTGTAGGAGTTCGACCGTGGCAAAAGTGGAACCAGATACCCCCGGAGTTGATGATCCGGGGCAGGGCCGTCGGCTCGCACTCGATGTCGGCACGGTGCGCATTGGCGTGGCAGTGTCCAATAGGGAAGCCACGCTTGCCACCCCAGTGGAGACCGTGCACCGGGAAACCGGGTTCAAGGACCGCGATAAGGGCGATATTGACCGCATCCTAGAACTGATTGATTGTTATGGCGCAGTAGAGGTCATCGTAGGGCTGCCGCGGGACCTGCAGGGAAATGGCTCAAAAAGCGTAAAACATGCTAAGGAAATTGCGTTTCGGATCCGCCGTCGGTTGAATCGAGATGCAAATATAGATAAAGTTCCACCACCAGTACGTTTGGCTGATGAGCGTCTGACCACCGTGGCAGCAACTACCGCGCTGCGCGCGTCTGGCGTGTCCGAGAAGAAGGGCCGTAAAGTCATCGACCAAGCAGCAGCGGTGGAGATATTGCAGACTTGGTTGGATGGGCGTGCGAGCGCGCTACGAACCCAAGATGCAATAGACCAGCCTTCAGACTCAGGAGACTAAAACACGTGAGCCGTAACCAAGAACGCCTCGGCCGATCGATGGAGCCGAAATACGTCAAGCGCCGCCAGCGCGGCATTGCCGTTGTCATTGCGTCCATCATCGTCATCCTTGGCGCCCTTATCTACATCGGATTCCGCCTCGGCAATACCTCCGCCGATTATGAAGGAACCGGCAACGGTACCACCCAGCTGGTGGAGGTGCCGGAAGGCTCGTCCATGTCCGAGCTCGGACCTGCTTTGGTAGAAAAGAACGTGGTGAAGACGCAGGACGCTTTCGATTCTGCTGCGTCGATGAACCACAGCGCGAGCCAAATCCAGCCGGGCTTTTATCGCCTACAGGAAGAGATGAGCGCGGACGCCGCAGTCGAGGCACTGTTGGATGAGAATAACCGCGTGGACATGCTCGAGGTGCAAGGCGGCGCCACCTTGGAGGACGTCAAGGTTGTGGGCGGAGACGTCCGCTACGGCATTTACTCCCTGATTTCTGAGGTCAGCTGCAACGATGGCAACTGCCTGAAGAAGGAGGACCTGGAAAAGGTTGCCGCGGAAACCGACCCAGCCGAGCTGGGCGCACCGGAGTGGGCCTTGGACGCTATCAACAAGCGCGGCAATGACCCCAAGCGCATTGAGGGCCTTATCGCCCCAGGCCAGTACGTCTTGGACCCCAATATGGAGGCCAAGGATATCCTCAAGGACCTCATCACCCGCTCCACCAAGCGCTACAACGAGACCAATATTCAGGAACGCGCGCAGGCTATCGGCTTGAGCCCTTATGAGCTGCTCACCTCCGCATCCCTGGTGGAGCGCGAGGCACCGGCAGGCGAGTTCGACAAGGTTGCCCGCGTTATCCTTAACCGCTTGGACGAGCCAATGCGCCTGGAGTTTGACTCCACCGTGAACTACGGCTTGGAAGACGTTGAGCTGGCCACCACCGATGAGGCCCGTGGGGAGAAGACCCCGTGGAATACCTACGCGAAGGAAGGCCTACCGGATACCCCGATTGCTTCTCCTTCGGACGATGCAATCAAGGCCATGGAAGAGCCGGCTGAGGGCAACTGGAAGTTCTTCGTCACCGTGGACCAGGAAGGCACTACCGTCTTCTCCGATAGCTACGATGAGCACTTGGGCCGCGTTGATGACGCCATCCGCTCCGGCGTGCTTGACTCCAAACGCGAAGGCGAGGGCGCTGGTTCCGGCAACGGCGACGCCGCTGCCGAGCAGCCCGCCCAGTAGAGTCGCGACGACCACAAAGAGGTAGAACGTCATGCCACGTGCGGCTGTCCTTGGTAGCCCCATCGAGCACTCCTTGTCTCCGGTGCTTCACAATGCTGGCTACGAGGCCGCCGGGCTGGCCGGTTGGGACTACACCCGCTTTGAGTCATCGGCGGAGGGGCTGCCGGAATTGGTGGCGGCAAGCGACTCAGAGTTTGTTGGTTTCTCCGTGACCATGCCCGGCAAGTTTGCTGCCCTCAGCTTTGCGGACATTGTAAGTGACCGGGCCCAACTGATTGGCTCGGCAAACACCTTGGTGCGCAGGGCTGATGGTTGGTTTGCGGACAATACCGATACCGAGGGCGTACGCGGTGCGCTCGCCGAGCTCCTGGGGGATAGTCCGGCAGGTCATGCGCTGCTCATTGGTGCTGGGGGCACCGCCCGTCCGGCGTTGTGGGCGCTTTCCGAGCGCGGGGTGAAAAAGGTTACGGTCCTCAATCGTTCCGACCGGAGCGCCGAACTGTTGCCGCTCGCCCAGAACTTAGGGCTGGAGCTTTCCTTTATCAGTTTCGACGGGGACTTATCCGTGCTGTCTCGGGAAGCCGATGTCATTGTGTCCACGGTTCCGTCAGCGGCGGTGAAAGACTATGTCTTTGACCTCGCCCACGCACCGGTGCTGGACGTCATCTATGATCCCTGGCCTACACCGCTGACCACGTGTGCGGCGGCCAATGGGTACAAGACTGTGGGCGGGCATGTCATGCTCGCCTACCAAGCATTTAGTCAGTTCGAGCAATTTACTGGGGTGGCCGCCCCGCGGGAAGACATGCTGAAGGCATTGAACCAGGAGCTGCAGAAGCGGTCGCAGACGACTAAGTAGGAGGGGCGTCGGCAAGCGGGGCCGACAACCCTCGTGCCGTAGGAACTGCAGACTTCGCCATGTAGACATTGACGCCCAGCGCTTCCTCACAGCGTGCCTTAGAGTGATCCCCGTGCTAATAGTCGGGGGAATTATTTATGGTTTGTGGGCAGCAGCCTTGTCTTGGTGGGATATTCGGCAGCGCCGATTGCCAGACTGGTTAACCCTTCCAGCTGCGGTGCTCTCGCTCGTCGTTGCCAATTGGAGTGGGCTGTGGTGGCCGGGGATGTACCTCGTGCTAGGGCTGGCCCATGCAGGCGTGGGTGGAGGCGACATAAAACTCGCCTGGCCCCTGGGAATGCTGGTGGGGCATGTGGCCGGGTTTATGGGCGTGGTAGCGGCAAGCGGCAGCGCGTCCCTTCTGACGCTTTTGTGGTCCGCGTGCAGTGGGCAGAAGGAGAGCCCGCACGGCCCTGCGATGTTGCTAGCGGCAACGGTCGTTCTCGCATGTGCGCACCCTCTTTGAGGGGGTGGAAGAATATATTGCGGGGCCAAGTTGGTACTGGATTGGCCAGGCCGTGCGATAATACCCGCATGCTTCGTTGGACTACTGCAGGTGAATCCCACGGCCAAGCTCTTATTTCGATGTTGGAGCATATGCCCGCTGGGGTCCCCATTACCCGCGCCGATATTTCCCATCAGCTTTCCCGGCGCCGCCTAGGCTATGGCCGCGGTGCCCGTATGAAGTTTGAGGCCGATGAGGTGACCGTGCTGGGCGGAGTCCGCCACGGGCTCACCTTGGGTAGTCCCATCGCCATCATGATTGCCAATACGGAGTGGCCCAAGTGGACCACCATCATGTCGGCCGATCCGCTGGATATGGACGATGAAGAATCCGTCAAGGCGATGAACTCCGGCCGCGGTGCCGCCTTGACGAGGCCGCGCCCCGGGCACGCGGACTTTGCCGGAATGGTGAAGTACCGCCACAGTGAAGCACGCCCCATCCTCGAGCGCTCTTCTGCGCGTGAAACGGCGGCCCGTGTGGCCGCAGCTACCGTAGCGCGCAATTTCCTGCGCGAGACCTTGGGCGTTGAGGTTCTCTCCCACGTGATTTCCATTGGCGCTTCCGAGCCTTATGAGGGGCCTGCGCCAGCGTTCGCGGACATCGAGGCTATCGATGCCTCGCCGGTCCGCGCCTGCGATAAGGCGGCTGAAGCCTCCATGATCGCGGAAATTGAGGCCGCAAAGAAGCAGGGCGATACCTTGGGCGGCATCGTTGAGGTTGTGGTCGATGGCCTGCCCATCGGCCTGGGCTCGCATATTTCCGGCGATGACCGCTTGGACGCCCAATTGGCCAGCGCGTTGATGGGCATTCAGGCTATCAAGGGCGTGGAAATTGGCGATGGTTTTGCCGAGGCCCGTCGTCGCGGTTCCGCTGCCCACGATGAGATGGTGCGAACCGAAGAAGGCGTATCCCGCCTTAGCAACCGCGCAGGCGGACTCGAAGGCGGCATGACCAACGGGCAGCAGTTGCGCGTACGGGCGGCGATGAAGCCGATTTCTACCGTTCCGCGTGCCTTGCGCACCATCGATATGGAGTCCGGCGCTGAAGCTACTGCCATTCACCAACGCTCAGATGTGTGTGCGGTTCCGGCGGCGGGCGTCGTTGCAGAAGCAATGGTTGCCCTCGTTCTTGCGCGGGCCGTGCTAGAAAAATTCGGTGGCGATAGCCTCGAAGAAACCTCCGCGGCCGTCGCCGCGTATGATAAGTACGTTTCGGACCGCCTTGCTTTTGACCAGGAGTAAGTTATGACCACCCCAACCGCCGTTACGGGCCTGCCCCGGCCACGCGTTGTTTTGGTTGGCCCGCCAGGTGCGGGTAAATCCACTATTGGCCGCCGCCTTTCCCACGCCTTGAGCTGCGAACTGGTGGATTCGGATCACCTTATTGAACAGGCTAAGGACAAGCCGTGTGGGGAAGTCTTTAGCGAGCTTGGTGAATCAGACTTTCGCGCGCTCGAAGCCGAGCACGTTGCTGCGGCACTGCGCACTGGTGGGGTCGTCAGCCTCGGCGGCGGGGCAGTGCTGACGGACTCCACCCGCGGGCTGCTGGAGCGCCATAACGTCATCTTTTTGGATATCTCCCCGGAAGAAGGTGCACGGCGGACGTCCGGGGATAGCAATCGGCCGGTGCTTGCGGCCGCCGATCCCCTCGAGCACTACCGCAACCTCGTGGAGGCGCGTCGCCCGTATTACCAGGAGGTGGCCGATTATCGGGTGCGCACCGATGCCCGGACCCCACAGCAGGTGGTGGGCGATATCCTCGGCTTTCTCGATACCCTGTAGATTCCCCGCCGCGCTAGCACTAGTCTCTCGCCCCACTGGCTCGGCGTCGAACGGAAAGGACCACCATGCCCAGTATTGCCGTTAATGGACCACAGCCCTATGAAGTTCGCATTGGCGCTGATCTCAACCGGGACATCGCGCAGCGCTGTGCGCAGATTGGTGCAGGCCAGGCTGGCATTATCTACCAGCCGCCGCTGCGTGCCGCAGCCGAGCGCTTAGCAGAACTCGTTGCCGCTGAGGGCGTGGAGCCTACGCTTATCGACGTCCCCGATGCCGAGGCCGCCAAGCAGCTCAGCGTCATCGGTGGCGTATGGGATCAGCTGGGGGAAAAGGGCTTTAACCGCCGTGACGTCATCATTGGCCTCGGTGGTGGCGCCACCACCGATCTGGCTGGGTTCGCTGCGGCCGGGTGGATGCGCGGCATCAAGGTTATTCAGGTGCCCACCACGCTATTGGCCATGGTTGACGCGGCCGTCGGCGGTAAAACCGGCATCAATACCGCAGCCGGCAAGAACCTCGTTGGCGCCTTTCATGAGCCAGATTCTGTGTTTGTGGATCTCGAGCGCCTGGATACCCTGCCCGCGGCAGAGATCATTGCTGGCTCGGCAGAAATCATCAAAACCGGATTCATCCATGACCCGGTGATCCTTGAACGCTATGACAGTGACCCCGGCGCATGCGTGGACCCGCAGGGCTTCCTTCCAGAACTTATTGCGCGCTCCATCGCGGTCAAGGCCGCGGTGGTGGGCGAGGACCTCAAAGAATCGGGCCTGCGGGAAACGCTCAACTACGGCCACACCTTTGGCCATGCGGTGGAGCGCCATGAACAGTATCAGTGGCGCCATGGCAACGCGGTGGCCGTGGGCATGATGTTCATCGCCCACCTGGCGCATGAGCGCGGCCTCATTGACGCAGAGCTGGTGGAAAAGCACCGCCGGATTCTTGACAGCATTGGGCTGCCGACCACGTATAGGCCGGGCCAGTTCAGGGACCTGTATGAGGCAATGACCCACGATAAGAAGAACCGCGACGGAATGATTCGCTTTGTAGCCTTGACTGGGGTGGGCGAGACCACCCGTCTCGAGGGGCCCAGCACGGAAGAGCTAGAGGCGGCCTACGCCGCGATTTCGGAGTAGAAATGAAGATTATTGTCCTCAACGGCCCGAACTTGAACCGCTTAGGAAAGCGGCAACCGGATGTCTACGGTTCCACCACCTTGGCGGATGTAGAACAGATGATCTCCTCGCGCGCCGCCACGCACGGTGCAGAGGTAGAGTGCTTCCAGTCCAACCATGAGGGTGAGCTCATTGAGAAGGTGCATGCTGCCGCGGATGCGGGCCTCCCAGTGATTATCAACCCCGGCGGTTTTACCCATACCTCAGTGGCCCTGCGGGATGCCCTGGCAGAGGTAGCCGATGGCGCCGGATTCGTAGAGGTGCATATTTCTAATGTGCATGCGCGCGAGCCCTTCCGCCATCATTCCTATCTCAGCCCTATCGCCCGCGGCGTCATCGCCGGGTTGGGGGTCTTTGGCTACGTGGCGGCAGTGGACTACCTCTGCCAATAGGCCCCCACGAACGGGCTGGGCGTCAGCCGGCAAAGAAAGAAATCCGCCCAACTGCGGGGGCAGGGTCGATATACTGGGTGGATACTTTCTACACCGCAGTCGACCCTAAAAGGATGAAATCATGGCTTTGGCAGATACCCGTTTTAGTGACCGGCGCCGCAAGCTTGCCGCGGAACTAGCCGGCCAGCGCATCGATGCCGTTCTGGTCACCCACCTCACGCACGTGCGCTACCTTTCGGGGTTCTCCGGCTCGAATGGCGGGCTATTGCTGCGTAAGGACCTTACCGCGCAGGTTGCTACCGACGGCCGGTACACCACGCAGATCGCCCGCGAAGTTCCCGATCTGGAGGCTATCCAAGGCCGCGCGGTAGGAAAGGTGCTGCTGCAGCAATTTGCCGATGTCGAGGGGCCGGTTCGAGTCGGTTTTGAAGCCGACTACCTCTCGGTCTCCGAGCTGAAGGAGCTGGAAGAGTCCGCCCCGGAGTCGGTTACCTTGGTTCCCATCGCCGGGGTCATTGAACAAATTCGCTTGGTCAAAGATTCGCTCGAGTTAGAAAAGCTGGAAGAGATTGCCGCGCTGGCTAATCAGGCACTGGAGGAGTTGCTCGCCGCTGGTGAGTTGCGTGCCGGCCGCACCGAGCGCCAGGTGGCTGCCGATTTGGAATATCGGATGCGCATGCTCGGCTCGGAGCGAGTGAGCTTCGATACCATCGTGGCTTCTGGTCCGAACTCGGCGATGCCGCACCATGGCGCTGATGACCGGGTCATCGAGGATGGCGACCTTGTGACCATCGATTTCGGTGCGCACCTGCGCGGGTTTAATTCCGACTGCACCCGCACCTACGTCGTGGGCACGGCGAATGACTTTGCCAAGGAAATCTATGATGTGGTGCTCCGCGCCCAAAAGGCAGGCGTGGCAGCGTCGGTGCCGGGCGCTAAGCTTGCCGACGTCGACGCCGCCTGCCGCGATGTCATCTCCGCCGCCGGCTATGGCGACTACTTTGTACATTCGACGGGCCACGGCGTGGGCCTAGACGTCCACGAAGCCCCGTTCGCGGCACGGACCGGTAAGGGTGAGCTCGCCGCCGGCATGACCCTGACCATTGAGCCGGGCATCTATGTTCCGGGCAAGGGCGGCGTGCGCATCGAAGATACCCTCATCATCACCGATGGCGCACCGAAGATCATTACCGCCGCGACGAAGGAATTTACTGAACTGCCCGCCTAGTGGGCCAGCACCTTGGAGTTGAGCAGCTGGGCGACATTACGGTTGCCCAGGTGCGTGAGGTGATTGAAGAGGTTGTGCGGTACGGAGTACTCCCACTTGCCGGAAATCCAGCGGGTGCTGTCCGGCGCGCACATGCCGTGATCAATGGAGTCGGCGCGCAGATCGTAGTACTGCACGCCGTTTGCGCGGGCTGCCTTGTACATGGCGCTATTGACCTGGTCCTCGCCGGTGCGAACCAGGCCCGCGTAGTCCATGTTGAACCCGGCTTCAGAGGATCCCGGTGCGGAGGTGCGCAGCGGGCATACCGCGCCATTGCGGGCGGAGATGGCGGGATAGCCTACAACGGTGATGCGGGCATTCGGGGCGGCGTGGCGAATCCGCTGGATCGATTGCTTCATGCCGTCGTAGTAGGGATTGGAAGAAGAAAGAGATGGGCGCAGGATTTCCTGGAGATCATTGGCGCCAAACTGAATCAAAACGTTCTTCGTTTCGCCATTGAGATCATTATTAGCAATGGCTCCGTTGATCTGCTCATCGAAGTCCTTACGGTGCGATTGGCCGGCGGCCTTTGCCGCAGAGCAGGCGTAGTTGGCTACGTGCTGACCAGAAACCCGCCCCAATTCGCGGCCAACATTACTCTGACCCTGCGGGCAACCCTGTGGGGACGGCACGCCCGGGGCGTCTTCGATGCCGTGGGTGGCAGACGATAGCGTAGTGCCCGCCGAACGGGACAGGCTCGAGGTCGTGCCAACTTGGCCATAGGTTGGGTTGGCAAAGACAGAATCGCCGAACATCACGGTCTGGGCGTCTGCTGCCATGGCCTGCGGGGCGGAGAGTGCTGCTACGGCTGCGCCAGTAGCGGTAGCCGCGGCGTAGAGCTGCTTGAGAGGCATCGCAAAAATCCTTGGTAGATATGTGAAAAATCAATAAAGCAAAGCCTTATCGTACAGCGAGTTATTGCTAGATAAAAACCTTTGATTGCTCGTGTGTCTGACCGCTTAGGGCAGGCGACAGGCCCCGAAAGTCACTCCGCTGGTAACTGTGGGGAAGAAATGGGGGACCGGTAATACCCCAAGGGGCAGTTGTCCGGTAGGCTTAAACATTGTTTTCAACCTTTAGTCCACAATTTTCGGGAGTTTAACCGCAATGGCTGATACTACTGATTTCAAGAACGGCCTCGTTCTGAAGATCGACAACAAACTGATGCAGATCGTTGAGTTCCAGCACGTCAAGCCGGGCAAAGGCCCAGCCTTCGTGCGTACCAAGCTCAAGGATGTTGTCTCCGGTAAGACCGTGGACAAGACCTGGAATGCTGGCGTTAAGGTAGAGACCGCTACCGTGGACCGCCGCGATATGACCTACCTGTACAACGATGGCACCAGCTACGTTGTTATGGATGAAAAGACCTTTGAGCAGTTCGAGCTCCCGCCGGAGAAGTTCGGCGATGCCGCTCGCTTCCTGCTGGAGAACATGCGCGTTCAGGTTTCCTTCTACGAGGATGAGGCACTGTTTGCCGAACTGCCTATCTCCGTAGACCTTAAGGTCGAGCACACCGAGCCTGGCCTGCAGGGTGACCGTTCTTCCGGCGGCACCAAGCCCGCCACCTTGGAAACTGGCGCTGAGATCCAGGTTCCGCTGTTCATTGAGATCGGCAATGTTCTCAAGATCGATACCCGTACCGGCGAGTACCTCTCCCGCGTTAACAACTAGGGCATCTGACTGTGTCTGATAACACCCCTAAGCGCGATATCAACTACAAGCGGCACACCGCGCGGTACCGCGCGCGTCGTCGTGCCGCCGATATCCTCTACGAGGCAGAAAACAGGGACGTTGACCCCGTTGCCATCGTGGAGGATCGCATCGCATTGGCACGTGAGGATCGCAATGCGGTAGCACCTGTCGCCGAATACACGCAGGTCATTGTCAAGGGCGTCGCTGAAGAGCTGGATGCCATCGATGACACCATCTCTCGCTTCCTTGCCGAGGACTGGGAACTGCACCGCATCCCGGCCGTTGACCGTGCGATCCTGCGCCTATCGGTGTGGGAGCTGCTGTTCAACCCGGATATTCCCACCGCTACTGCAGTCGTGGAAGGCGTGGAGATTGCCTCCCAGTATTCCAACGATCAAGCAGCGCCATATATCCACGCTGTGTTGGATGACGTGGCGCAATCCCGTTCTGCGGAAAACCCGATGTCCGCAGAACACCAGGGCAGCGATGCGGATGCCGACGGCGAGGATACGACCGACGAGGAGTCGGTAGACTCTAAGAACGCGGAAGATGCGGCCGAGGATACCTCCGCATCCACCGCTTCGGACTCCGCTGCCGCGGCCGACGGCTCGGCTGTAGCAGACGGTTCTGCGCAGCAGGACCCCACTGCGGAATAGCCAGATTTAGACTGGCCCGCATACTTAAACCGCCCGCCCAGCTCGATGGTGAAGAGCTGTGGCGGGCGGTATTTTCATGGCCAAGACAGAGCCAATCGACGCCCATTTTCGTGTCTCCATGTGCCCAGAACGGCCAAGAGGAAAAGAACTCTCCCCGTCATCCTTGCGCCGTTGTTAAGGCGGAAGGAGAGGGGAGAGCAGTGGATGCTAGAGCGGCTTAGCTCTGCGCAGCGTCGCCTGCGGCGACATCGTCAGAACCAGCCTTGGCTGCGGTCTCGGAGCCAAGCTTGGCCATCTCTTCGGCGGCAGAAACCATGGCATCCTGGCCGCGGATGACGCCATCTACGGCGGTCTTCAGGGCAGCCTGCAGCTGCTCGTCGGTCATGCCGGCGGCGGCAGGGATATCGCGCTCGGTGCGCACCACGAGCATGTCATCGTGTTCCGAGATAACTGCGCGGGCGCCGAAGGCCACGGAGTTGATCTGGTTTGCCGCGAGGAAGAGGCCGGCGTCGGCCTTGGAGTAGGCGGCGTCGGTAGGCACATCGCAGCGGACAATAACCACGGAATCAAGAACCGCAAACATGGTGGGCAGGCCGTTGAGGTTAGCGGTAGCTGCCTCAATATCGCTGTCCATCTTGGTCAATTCGATGTCGAAGGTGCGCATGGCCTCGACAACGCGGTCCAGGGTGATCTCCGGCAGATTGTTTTCGGTAGAGGCATTAGTCATGGTTGTGCTCCTCCCAAGTCACGAGCTGTGGGTAGTGTTCTTCCACGAAGGCGAAGGACTGCAGCATAGAATCCAGCGTGGACATCACGAAGGCGCCGATCTGATTGCGGGACAAACCGTGGGCGATGTTGATCTCGCGGACGCCGGAGACGGCGAGGTTATTCTCGGCAGACTCGAAGAAGCGCAGTGTCGGCGCGAAGTGCTGCTGGTTCCACTGGTTGAGTACCATCAACAGGCTTGGGCCCTCAGAAGAAGGCACATTGCCGCGCCACACGGAATCTGCCACGAGCACATCATCGCGCACCTGCATGGCGATGGCGACGTTGGAGAACCCAGTGCGCAGGATCTGCACGGTTTCTTCCTCGCTCACTGGCTGCTCTTCGAGGCGGTATTCCAAGTTCTCAGATGCAAAGATCTCGCCGATGCGCTCGAGAGTTACGGGTTCTACCGGCGTATCGGGATACAGGGTTGGTTCTTCAGACACTTAAGTAGTCTCAATCCATGTACTAATCGGGGATAAAGGTCAACCTTTGCTAGTTTACCTAAGTTCTTATCTAGCTACTGGGACTGCCATAGGCGCTCGCCGCCAAGTTCGTGGGCGAGAGCAGTATCGATCGTGGGGTACCGGAACGTATGCCCGATGTTTTGTAGAACGGTGGGGCTTACGCGTTGTTGCGCCAAGGCCAACTCTTGGGCGCCTTCCTTGCCCAGCAAAATTGCGGGACCGAAGGGTGGAACGGGGAGCAGGGCTGGGCGGTGTAGCTCTGCACCGAGGGCTTTGACGAAGTCCTTGTTGAGCACCGGGTTAGGCGAGGCCGCATTGACCGGGCCTTCTAGCGAATCGTCCACGATGGCGCGGAAGTAGGCATCCGTCAGGTCATCGAGAGCAACCCAGCTGAACCAAAACTCACCGTCGCCGAAAGGGCCGCCCAGGCCGGTAGAGAAGAGGGCGCGCAGCAGTGGCAGTAGGCCGGAACCGCCCGACATGGCGATGCCGGTACGAATATTGACTACGCGGGTGCCCGCGGCGCGGGCGGGTTCGCAGGCGCGCTCCCAGTCGACCACCACGTCTGCCAGGAAGCCCTCGCCAGGTGCGGAGTCTTCGGTGAGGACCTCATCGCCGCGGTTGGATCCGTAGTAGCCCACGGCAGAGGCGCAGACCATGGTGCGGACGGAATCCGTGGTGCCCGCTAGACGGGCTAGGCGCTCGGTGGGGCCAACGCGGGAATCGCGGATGGCGGCCTTGTGCTCATCGTTGAAGCGGCCGAAGATGGGTTCGCCTGCCAGGTGGACGAGGACATCGACGCCGCGCAGGAGGTCGGGATCGGGATGTTCTGGCCGCCAGGTGCGCTGACCTTTGCTGGCCGTGCCGCGCACGAGCTGGATCACCGTGTGCCCGGCGGTGCGCAGCTGTGCGCTGAGCGCTGCACCCACGCTGCCGCGGGAGCCGGTCATGGCGATGGTTAGTGGTTCGGTGTTTAAGGAGGCGTCGGCAAGCCGCCGGAGAAAGGAAAAATCCTCAATGAGCTGGTGCTGCCGATAAGCAAAGACCGATTCCAGCGCCGCCGAAGGGATGCGGGTAGTGACTTCATCGCGAACGAGCGTGCCGTCCGGGTGATCCGCAAAGGTGTGGTGGTGCTGCCATGTGGCAAATTTGCGAATGGGCGAGTTTACGCACACATCGGTGAACTCATAGCCCTCGCGGTACTGGGAAAGTTTATGCTGAGCAGTCCAGCGCAGGCCGCCCGGAAGGCCCAGGATGGAGGTGCCATCGCCTAGGCTCTGGGCCTGCTGGATGGGTTTCATGAAGGCAAAGGGCGCGTTCAGACGGGTTAAAGCTCCTTGGCGGGTATGCCATTGCCAGACCTGCTCGCGCGGGGCGGGAACTATGTGTTCGGCGGAAAAACTCACTGACTGATACGCCTCCTTCTTTTCGCCCTCACCCAAATGGTGGGGAAGGTGCTAGAGTATTCTGTGTCTAAGAGCATAGACATTTTTGAGACCATCAACCGGCATCCTTTAAAGACCGCACCGTGAGGCGGGGAAGGAGGTCACGATGAGTGGAACTGACGCTACCGCGAAGCAGCTAGAGCTTTTAAGCTCCGATGACGTTTCGCGTACCGTTGCACGCATCGCGCACCAGATCATTGAAAAAACGGCGCTCGATTCCGCGGACGCACCGCGGGTCATTCTGCTTGGCATTCCCTCTGGTGGCGTGCCACTTGCACAGCGCCTAGCGCACAAGATTGAAGAATTTTCCGGGGTCGCAGTCCCATGGGGCTCTCTCGATATCACTCTCTACCGCGATGACCTTTTGAATAAGCCGCATCGCGCACTCCAACCGACGACGATTCCCACCGGTGGTATCGATAATGCCATCGTCATCTTGGTCGACGATGTGCTGTATTCCGGCCGCACAATCCGCGCCGCCTTGGACGCGTTGAGTGACGTGGGCCGTCCGGACATTATTCAGCTGGCCGTCTTGGTAGATCGCGGCCACCGCGAGGTTCCTATCCGCGCCGACTATGTGGGTAAGAATCTGCCCACCGCGCGAGAAGAAGACGTCACCGTATACAACAGCGAGATTGACGGCCGGGATGCGGTCGTATTGACCCGAGCCGCCGCAACAACTGACGGAGCTGGCTCCGAAACGGGGGAGGCATAACCATGAAGCACCTCATCGATATGGCAGAGCTGGACCGAAGCGAAATCATCGGTCTAATGGATGAAGCGGATCGCTTCCGGGAGGCCCTAGAAGGCCGCGAAGTAAAGAAGCTGCCGACCCTGCGGGGGCGGACTATCTATACCCTCTTTTATGAAAACTCCACCCGCACCCGCTCTTCCTTTGAAACGGCCGGCAAGTGGATGTCCGCGGACGTCATTAACCTGTCTGCCTCCACCTCCTCGGTAAAGAAGGGCGAGTCCCTGAAGGATACGGGCCTTACCTTGGCCGCCATCGGCGCCGATGCGATCATCATGCGCCACCCTTCCTCTGGTGCGCCCCAGCAGCTAGCCCAGTGGGTTGCCCCTAATGGCAAGGGTCCTTCAGTGATTAACGCGGGCGACGGCGCGCACCAGCACCCAACGCAGGCGCTTCTCGACGCCGTCACGATGCGTCAGCGCCTGGGACTGCATAGCGACGAAGGCTTTGCCGGCCTGAAGGTCAAGATTGTGGGCGATTGCCTGCACTCGCGCGTCGTACGCTCCAACGTAGATTTGCTCACCACTCTTGGTGCTGAGGTAACCCTCGTGGGCCCAGCCACCCTCATGCCCTTTGGGGTAGAGAATTGGCCAGTGCGCGTGTCCTATGACTTTGATGCGGAAATCGCAGACGCCGACGTCGTCATGATGCTGCGCGTGCAGCAGGAGCGCATGAACGGCGGCTTCTTCCCCTCCCACCGCGAGTATGCCAACCTCTTTGGCCTGTCTAAGGATCGCGCGGCGGCCATGCATAAGGACGCCATCGTCATGCACCCAGGCCCGATGCTGCGTGGCATGGAGATTAACTACGGCGTCGCAGATTTGGACAAAACTGCGGTCCTACAGCAGGTGCACAACGGTGTACACGCCCGCATGGCGGTGCTGTTTACCCTGCTGACCAATGGCGAAAACGCCGGCATCTAAAACCGCGACCCACACTCAACTTTAGGGAGAGACAATGACTACTTACCCGGAAACCGGTCGCCTTTCCGCGCCGGCGGAATCCCCACTGGTGATTAAGAATGTGCGCCTGTACGGCGAAGGCGAGCCCACCGATGTCGTGGTCAAGGACGGCATCATCGCTACCATCGGCGCTCCGGCAGAAGCCGAGGATGCACAGGTCATCGACGGCCAGGGCAACGTGCTCTTGCCGGGCCTAGTGGATATGCACGTGCACCTGCGCGAGCCTGGTCGCGAGGATACCGAGACCATCGAGACCGGCTCCAAGGCTGCCGCCAAGGGCGGTTTCACCGCCGTGTTCACCATGGCTAATACCAACCCGGTGACCGACCAGCCGATTATCGCTGAGTCCGTATGGGCCAAGTCCCAAGCACTGGCGCTGTGCGACGTCCACCCGGTGGGCTCCATTACCAAGGGCCTGGAAGGCAAGACGCTGACTGAATTCGGCATGATGGCCCGCTCGGACGCCAAAGTCCGCATGTTCTCCGATGACGGCAAATGCGTCCAGGATCCGCAGCTTATGCGTCGCGCCTTGGAATATGCCAAGGGCATGGACGTGCTGCTGGCACAGCACGCCGAGGATGACCGCATGACCGGTGGTGCTTCCGCCCATGAAGGCGAGACCGCGGCCAAGCTCGGCCTGCGCGGGTGGCCGCGCGTGGCGGAGGAATCCATCGTGGCCCGAGACGCCCTATTGGCGCGCGACTACGGCAACCGCGTGCACATCTGCCACGCCTCGACCCAGGGCACCGTGGAGCTACTGAAGTGGGCAAAGGAGCAGGATATTCCTCTCACCGCCGAGGTAACCCCGCACCACCTGTTAATGACCGATGACAAGCTGCGCACCTACGATGGCCTCTTCCGCGTCAACCCGCCGCTGCGCGAACAGCGTGATACCGAGGCCCTGCGCGAGGCGCTGCTCAATGGCACCATCGACTGCGTCGCCACCGACCACGCCCCGCACGGCTCCGAAGACAAGTGCGTGGAGTTTGAAAATGCCCGCCCTGGCATGTTGGGCCTGGAATCTTCTTTGGCCGTCATCGCCAAGATCTTCGTCGAGACCGGCTTGGCCGATTGGCGCTTTGTTGCCCGCGTCATGTCCGAGCGCCCTGCAGAAATCACCCGCCTGCCGGGCCATGGCCGCCCCATCGCGGAAGGTGAGCCGGCTAACTTGACCATCGTGGACCCAAACCACCATTGGGTTTCTGATTCCTCGAAGCTGGCCTCCAAGTCCGAAAACAATCCGTACGCTGGCGAAGAATTTGGTGCCCGCGTTACCCACACCATTTTGCGAGGTGCCGTCACTTTTGACTTGGCAGCCTCCGAAGAAGACTAACCTTGCACACTGAAACCACCTATATGGCAGAGAAAGGCCACGACGTGACTGATAGAACCCCAGCAATCCTCGTTCTCGCGGACGGGCGCACATTCCGCGGTTATGGCTTTGGCGCCACCGGCACCACCTTGGGCGAGGCCGTATTCACCACGGCGATGACCGGCTACCAGGAAACCATGACGGACCCGTCCTACCACCGCCAGATCGTGGTATCCGCCGCGCCGCACATTGGCAATACCGGTTGGAATGATGAGGACAACGAGTCCCACGGAAACCGCATCTGGGTTGCTGGCCTCGTTATCCGCGACCTTGCACAGCGCGTATCCAACTGGCGCGCGGAGCGCAGCCTAAGCGAGGAGATGGAAAAGCAAGGCGTCATCGGCATCCGCGGCATCGATACCCGCACCTTGGTGCGCCACCTGCGCAACTACGGCTCCATCGCCGCCGGCCTGTTCTCCGGCGAAGATGCTCAACGCCCAGTAGAGGAGCTGCTCAAGGAAGTTAAGTCCCAGGACTCTATGGAAGGCGCCGATCTCGCCGCGGAGGTTTCTACCGACGAGCCGTACACGGTTGAAGCCGTAGGGGAGAAGAAGTACACCGTCGTTGCCTTCGACATGGGTGTTAAGACCGCAACCCCGCGCCACTTTTCCCAGCGCGGCATTGAAACCATCGTGGTGCCCGCAAATACCTCCTTTGACAAGGTGAAGTCCTATAGCCCGGATGGCGTCTTCGTCTCCAACGGCCCGGGCGACCCGGCTACCGCCGACGAAATGGTGGGCATCATCAAGCAGGTGCTCGAAGCTAAAATCCCGTTCTTCGGCATCTGCTTTGGCAACCAGCTCCTGGGCCGCGCGCTTGGCCTGGACACCTACAAGATGAAGTTTGGCCACCGTGGCATCAACGTGCCGGTGCGCAATAACGTGACCGGCAAGATTGATATCACCTCCCAGAACCACGGCTTCGCGCTGAAGGCGCCGGAAGGCTATGACCTAAACAGCAACGACGCCGAGTTCGCCACCGACTTCGGCCCCGCGCAGATCACTCATATCTGCCTCAATGACGACACCGTGGAGGGCGTGGCATTGCGCAACGGCATGGCCTACTCCGTGCAGTATCACCCAGAATCCGCGGCGGGCCCGCACGATGCCAACCCGCTATTTGATCAGTTTGAAGAACTGATGGCTAACCACACCCCAAATAAGTAGACAACCAGGAAAAGGAAGAATAACTATGCCAAAGCGCAACGACATCAACCACGTCCTGGTCATCGGCTCCGGACCGATCGTCATCGGCCAGGCTTGCGAGTTCGACTACTCCGGCACCCAGGCCTGCCGCGTGCTCAAGGAAGAGGGCCTGCGCGTGACGCTGGTCAACTCCAACCCGGCCACCATCATGACCGACCCTGAGTTTGCGGATCACACCTACGTCGAGCCCATTGAGCCGGAATATATCGAAAAGATTCTGGTCAAGGAGCGCGAAGAGGGGCACCCCATCGACGCTGTGTTAGCTACCTTGGGCGGCCAGACCGCGCTGAATGCCGCAGTGCAGCTGGACCGCCAAGGAATTTTGGACAAGTACGGCATTGAGCTCATCGGCGCCGATATTGACGCCATCGAGCGCGGCGAGGACCGCCAGAAATTCAAGGACATCGTCGCCTCCATCGGCGGTGAGTCCGCCCGCTCCGCTGTGTGCCACAACATGGATGAGGTCCACGAGACCGTCGACAATCTCGGCCTGCCCGTCGTAGTCCGCCCGTCCTTCACCATGGGTGGTTTGGGCTCCGGTCTGGCCTTCAATAATGAAGACTTGGACCGCATTGCCGGCGGCGGCTTGGCCGCATCCCCTGAGGCCAACGTACTCATTGAGGAATCCATCCTGGGCTGGAAGGAATACGAGCTCGAGCTCATGCGCGATGGCGATGACAACGTCGTGGTCGTTGCCTCCATCGAAAACGTCGACGCCCTAGGCGTGCACACCGGCGATTCCGTCACCGTCGCCCCGGCGCTGACGCTTACTGACCGTGAGTTCCAGAAGATGCGTGACTTGGGCATTGCCATCATCCGCGAGGTCGGCGTCGATACCGGCGGCTGCAATATCCAGTTCGCGGTCAACCCGGACGACGGCCGCATCATCGTCATCGAGATGAACCCGCGCGTGTCCCGTTCCTCCGCGC
The DNA here is from genome assembly GCF_022347205.1 of Corynebacterium sp. ACRPO. Taxonomy (GTDB): domain Bacteria; phylum Actinomycetota; class Actinomycetes; order Mycobacteriales; family Mycobacteriaceae; genus Corynebacterium. Next base: position 278,666 of record NZ_JAKRNE010000001.1, read on the forward strand.
TCGCCTCCAAGGCCACCGGTTTCCCGATTGCCAAGCTGGCTGCCAAGCTCGCCATTGGCTACACCTTGGACGAGGTGCAAAACGACATCACCGGCGAGACCAAGGCAGCTTTCGAGCCGACCCTGGACTACGTCATTGTCAAGGCCCCACGCTTTGCTTTTGAGAAGTTCCCGGGTGCCGATGACACCTTGACTACCACCATGAAGTCTGTGGGTGAGGCCATGGGCATCGGCCGCAACTACATCGCGGGCCTGAACAAGGTCATGCGTTCTTTGGAGAACAAGCCGAATGGCTTCTGGACCAAGCCGGATGAGTACTTCGCGGGCGAGCGTGCCACTGACCTGCAGGCCGTGCTCAAGGATCTGGAGCGCCCAACCGAGGGCCGCATGTACGACATCGAGCTAGCCCTTCGTCTTGGCGCTTCTGTAGACGAGGTCCACGAGGCTTCCGGCGTAGACCCATGGTTCATCGCTGAGCTGGCCACGTTGGTGGCCTTCCGCCAGGAGCTTATCGACGCCCCAGTGCTCACCGAGGAGCTGCTGCGCGAGGCCAAGGTCTTTGGGCTTTCCGACGCCCAAATCGCCGCCCTTCGCCCAGAATTCAACGGCGAGGATGGCGTACGCAGCCTGCGCTGGCGCATGGGCATCCGCCCCGTGTACAAGACGGTAGATACCTGTGCCGGCGAGTTCGAAGCACAGACCCCGTACCACTACAGCTCCTATGAGCTTGACCCGGATGCCGAGACCGAGGTTCGCCCGGCACCGGAAGGCTCCAAGGGCAAGGTCATCATTTTGGGCTCCGGCCCTAATCGCATTGGTCAAGGTATCGAGTTTGACTACTCCTGCGTTCACGCGGCCCTGGAACTTTCGGATCAGGGCTACGAGACCGTCATGGTCAACTGCAACCCGGAGACCGTCTCCACCGACTATGACACCGCAGACCGCCTCTACTTCGAGCCGCTGACCTTCGAGGACGTCATGGAGGTCTACCACGCGGAGGCCGCTTCCGGTGACGTTGCTGGCGTGATTGTCCAGCTGGGCGGCCAGACTCCGCTGGGCCTTGCCGCCCGCTTGGAGGAGGCAGGCGTTCCGGTTGTGGGCACCAGCCCCGCAGCTATCGACTCCGCCGAGGATCGCGGCGAATTCGGCAAGGTCCTCGATGAGGCAGAATTGGCAGCACCGGAATACGGCACCGCCACCTCCTTCGCGGAGGCCCGCGAGGTTGCTTCCTCCATCGGCTACCCGGTACTGGTTCGTCCGTCCTACGTGCTGGGCGGCCGCGGTATGGAAATCGTCTACGACGAAAAGGCGCTGGAAGACTACATCGAGCGCGCCACCGAGCTGTCTCCGGACCACCCGGTTCTGGTGGACCGCTTCTTGGATTCCGCCATCGAGATTGATGTTGATGCGCTGTGCGACGGCACCGAGGTCTACCTGGGCGGCGTCATGGAGCACATCGAGGAGGCCGGTATCCACTCCGGTGACTCCTCCTGTGCGCTGCCTCCGATGACACTTGGACCCGAGGACATTGAAAAGGTCCGCACGTCCACCCGCTTGCTCGCCGAGGGCATTGGCGTCAAGGGCCTGATGAATGTCCAATTCGCCTTGAAGGACGACATCCTCTATGTCATCGAGGCCAACCCACGTGCTTCCCGTACCGTGCCGTTCGTCTCCAAGGCCACCGGCGTACCACTGGCTAAGGCAGCTTCTCGCGTCATGATGGGCTCGAGCATCGCGGATCTGCGTGCCGAAGGCATGATTCCTTCCGAATACGACGGTGGCTCTTTGCCGCTGGAGCACCCGATTGCCGTCAAGGAAGCAGTCTTGCCATTCAATCGCTTCCGCCGTCCCGATGGTAGCCTGCTCGACACGCTGCTCTCGCCAGAGATGAAGTCCACCGGTGAGGTCATGGGCTTGGCTACCAACTTTGGCGCGGCCTATGCCAAGGGCGAAATCGCAGCCTTTGCCGTACCGCCCACGGAGGGCACCGTCTTCGTTTCTGTTGCCAACCGCGACAAGCGCACCCTGATCTTCCCGATTCAGCGCCTAGCCAACATGGGCTACAACATCGTCGCTACCGCCGGCACCGCCCAGATGCTGCGCCGCAACGGTATCGAGTGCGAGGTTGCTGCCAAGGTCTCTGAGGCCAAGGAAGGCGAAGAGTCCATCGTGGATAAGATTTTCAACGGCGAGATTGACTGGATTCTCAATACCCCGGCCGGCTCCGCCGGTGCCCGCCACGATGGCTACGATATCCGCGCCGCCGCCGTACACATGGAGATCCCGCTGGTGACCACCGTGCAGGGTGTAACCGCAGCCGTCCAGGGCATCGAAGCGATGCGTATTGGCAACCTGCAGGTACGCGCACTCCAGGAGCTTGAGCATGGCCCACAGCACTAAAGGATTTGGCGAGCGGCTAGAAGAAGCCGGGCAGGAACGTGGGCGCCTGTGCGTTGGCATCGACCCGCATCCATATCTCTTGGAGAAATGGGGGCTGGAGCCCACCGCTGAAGGTCTGCGGACCTTTAGCATGCGCTGCGTTGAAGCCTTTAGCGATACCGCCGCCTTGGTAAAGCCACAGGTCGCTTTCTTTGAGCGCTTTGGCTCTCAGGGCTTCGCGGTCCTGGAAGAAGTCTTGGCTTCCCTGCGGGAAGCGGGGTGCCTTACTGTTGCCGATGCCAAGCGCGGCGATATTGGCTCCACCATGGCCGGCTATGCAGATGCGTGGCTCGGCGCTAGCTCGCCGCTGCGCGCAGACTCTGTGACCGTGTCGCCCTATCTAGGCGTTGGCGCACTGGGGCCGGTATTCACCAAGGCCCAAGAAACTGGCCGCGGTGTATTCGTCCTCGCCGCTACCTCCAATCCGGAGGCGCGTGACATCCAGTCGGTCCCGGTGGGCGAGGAGAGCACTATCGCTCAGGGCGTCGTCGATGAATGCGCCGCGTTCAATGTCGAGGCGAACAAGGCCGACAAGCCTGGCGATGTCGGCGTAGTCGTCGGCGCTACGTTAGACAATCCGCCGCGCCTCGATGCACTCAATGGTCCGGTGCTTCTGCCCGGTGTTGGCGCCCAGGGCGCTGGCCCAGAGCAGGTGCACAGCATTGTTTCTGCTCATCCCTCGCTGGGATTTGCCAATGTGTCCCGAGCAGTGCTGGAGCAGGGTCCGGACGTCGCTGACCTGCGCAAAGCAGTTGCTCAGGTGGCAGCGGAGTTCCGGGACTAGAACGGGCGGCGTGGCTGATTAACAGCCGCGCCGTTTACCTGGTACTTTGTTTAAGGTATGTGCGGTGACGTGCTAAAATAGGCGTGCTTTTGGACCCGCTAATCGTCACCGTTCAATGAGCAGTGCTAGGATTGCCAGAAGTCGGTTTGCTCGAAGGTTATTAATAACTTTCCGCGGTGTATTAACTGCGTTAGGCAACCGTAATCTGGTACCAAGTACTAGACGTAACAGAATCAATCTAATGAATCGGAGGAAACCCGTGGCCCTTCCAAAGTTGACTGATGAGCAGCGCAAGGAAGCTCTCGCAAAGGCCGCTGAGGCCCGCAAGGCTCGCGCCGAGCTCAAGGCTGCGCTCAAGCGCGGCGAGACCGACCTGAAGGACGTGCTCGAAAAGGCTGAGACCGATGAGATCATCGGCAAGACCAAGGTTTCTGCACTCCTCGAGGCTCTGCCGAAGGTTGGCAAGGTCAAGGCTAAGGAAATCATGGAGGACCTGGAGATTGCTCAGACCCGTCGTCTGCGCGGCCTAGGTGAGCGTCAGCGTCGTGCTCTCCTCGAGCGTTTCGGTTACGGCGAATAGTCACAACCATGGCTGACGCAACTGCACGCGGGCGCCTCGTCGTATTGGCGGGGCCTTCCGCAGTGGGAAAATCCACCGTAGTTTCGCGTCTGCGCAGTGACGTCGAGGGGCTGTATTTCAGCGTGTCTATGACCACGCGCCAGCCCCGCCCCGGGGAGCAGGACGGTGTCGACTACTTCTTCGTCACCCCAGAAACCTTCCAGGAGCGAATTGATGCCGGGGAGATGCTCGAATGGGCTGATATCCACGGCGGATTGCAGCGCTCTGGAACGCCCGCCCAGCCGGTAGAGGAAGCTTTGGCCGCTGGCCGCCCGGTACTCGTTGAGGTGGATCTCGCGGGTGCCCGGAGTGTTAAGAAAGCGCTGCCGGAGGCAGACCTGGTCTTTTTGGCACCCCCGTCATGGGAGGTACTTGTGGAGCGGCTTACCGGCCGCGGTACTGAGCCGCAAGACGTCATTGACCGTAGGTTGCAAACTGCGCATGAGGAACTAGCCGCACAGGACGAGTTCGATCACGTCGTTGTGAACGAGGATCTGGACGAGGCAGTATCTGCCATTAGTGATATCCTGCGGGCATAGACCTCCTTTTTGACCATCTTCAATCAATGTAAAGGTGCATGTGACTAACGTGACCACCCCTTCTAACACTGAAGCCGCAAAGGCGGAACCAGTATTTGATGATCCGATCGGCATTACTGATCCCCCGATCGATGAGCTTTTGGACAAGGTTTCCTCTAAGTACGCTTTGGTCATCTTTGCCGCTAAGCGCGCACGCCAGATCAATAGCTACTACCAAGAGCAGGATGAAGGTGTCTTCGAGTTCGTAGGCCCGCTGGTTACCCCAGAGCCAGGCGAAAAGCCTTTGTCCATCGCATTGCGCGAGATTGATGCTGGCCTGCTTGACCACGAGGAAGGCAAGTAGCTAGCACTAAGCGTGTAATAGCTTTAAGGCTCCACGCGCCGCCACGGATGTGCATCCCCGAATTAGGGTGCACCTCTTGGTCGCGGCGGGTGGAGCCTTTGTCTATGTTGGCAGGTACCATCGTGCGGTGTGACTGATAAAGATACCTCTCGCAATATTGTTCTGGGCGTCGCTGGCGGCATCGCTGCCTACAAGGCGTGCCACCTCGTGCGCAACCTCAAAGAAGCGGGCGATGACGTCCGCGTTGTCCCCACGGAAAGTGCACTGAACTTCGTGGGCGCGGCCACGTTTGAGGCACTGTCCGGCCATCCCGTCGCCACGAGTGTGTTTCAGGCCGTGGATGAGGTGCAGCACGTCAACGTAGGACAGCATGCGGATGCAGTGGTCATTGCGCCTGCCACCGCGGATCTTATCGCGCGGTTGGCTGCAGGCCGAGCAGACGATTTGCTCACGGCCACCGTATTGGTCGCGACGTGCCCGGTTATTGTGGCCCCGGCCATGCACACTGAGATGTGGCATAACCCCGCTACGCAGGACAACGTGGCTACTTTGCGGCGCCGCGGTATTACCGTCATCGAGCCCGCCCACGGACGCCTTACCGGCAAGGATTCTGGCCCGGGTCGTTTGCCGGAGCCGGAACAAATCGCGGAGATTATCCGTACTGAACTAGCAGGCTATCGAGTGCAGCACACCTGGCAGGGCAAGAAAGTCGTCATATCAGCCGGCGGTACCCAGGAAGAGCTGGATCCGGTCCGATACTTGGGTAATCGCTCTTCCGGCAGGCAGGGATTCGCGCTCGCGGAATGGGCCGCCCAGATGGGGGCCAAGGTCACCCTCGTTGCGGGTAATACCGCCCAGCTTCCTGTGCCAAGCGGCGCGAAGCTCCGGCACATTGTCTCCACCCGTGAGTTGGAGGACGCCATGCGCGAGGAGTCCCGCGATGCGGACGTGGTGATCATGGCCGCTGCAGTCTCTGACTTCCGTCCGGCGGTGGTCGCCGAATCAAAGATGAAGAAGGGGCAGGCAGACGATGCACTCTCGACGCTCCATCTGGTGGAAAACCCGGATGTGCTCAAAGGGCTTGTCGCTGCGCGCAACCGCTCGGAAATCCCTGCCGAGTGCGTAATTGTGGGGTTCGCCGCCGAAACCGGTGATGCTCAGAAGTCCGCCTTAGACTACGCCCAGGAAAAGTTTGCGCGTAAAGGCTGCGATGTGCTCATGGCCAATGAGGTCGGGCGCGGAAAGACTTTTGGTCAAAAGTCCAGCGAGGGGTGGATCTTGCGCCCGGATTCCGCGCCGCAACGCGTGGAGCATGGCTCGAAGCAGGTTGTCGCCGCTCAGATTCTTTCGGCCGTGAATGAAATGTTTCAAGGGTAGACAACTAAAATTGCTTTTATAGACCGCTTGGTCTAGGCTTGCGAGGTATTAGGCTTGGGCGTAGAAAACCCACAGCATCGAATCAACAGTGAGAACAAAGGAAGTTTTTGTGACTGATAACGCTGCAGTGGCAACTCGTCTTTTTACCAGCGAGTCCGTTACGGAAGGCCATCCCGATAAGATTTGTGACGCCATTTCTGACGCCATCCTTGATGCCCTGCTAGAAAAGGATCCAGCATCCCGCGTGGCCGTTGAGACGTTGGTAACCACCGGCCAAGTCCACGTGGTGGGCGAGGTTCGCACCGAGGCATACGTCGAAATCCCGGCGCTGGTGCGTGACACCCTTAAATCCATCGGTTTTACTTCTTCAGAAGTCGGCTTTGATGGCAACACTTGCGGTGTGAATATCGCCATCGGCGAGCAGTCCCAGGAAATTGGCGCGGGCGTAGATAACTCCACTGAAGCCCGCGCCCATGACGAGGACTATGATGCCGAAAACGATACCGCTGGCGCAGGCGACCAGGGCCTGATGTTCGGCTATGCTTCCAATGAGACCGCTGAGTACATGCCACTGCCTATCGCTTTGGCGCACCGCCTGTCCCGCCGTCTGACGCAGGTACGCAAGGAAGGCATCGTCGATCACCTCCGCCCGGATGGCAAGACCCAGGTTACCTTTGCCTATACCGACGACAATGAGCCGTCCCACCTGGATACCGTGGTCATTTCCACGCAGCACGATGCCGAGGTCGATAGCGCTTGGTTGGAAGGTCCCTTGCGCAGTGAGGTCCTTGAATGGGTTATCAAGGACGCCGGCTTGGACAAGTACTACACCGAAGAGACGACCTTGTTGGTCAACCCTTCCGGTTCCTTCATTCTTGGCGGACCGATGGGCGATGCCGGTCTTACCGGCCGCAAGATCATCGTCGATACCTACGGCGGCATGGCTCGCCACGGCGGCGGCGCCTTCTCCGGCAAGGACCCAAGCAAGGTGGACCGTTCCGCTGCTTATGCCATGCGCTGGGTGGCTAAGAATATCGTCGCCGCGGGCTTGGCAGATCGCGCTGAAGTCCAGGTGGCTTACGCCATCGGCCGCGCCAAGCCGGTCGGCTTGTATGTGGAGACCTTTGGTACCGCCAAGGAAGGGCTGAGCGATGCGAATATCCAGGCTGCGGTGAATCAGGTATTTGACCTGCGCCCGGCCGCTATCATTCGCGAGCTCGACCTGTTGCGTCCCATCTATGCGCAAACTGCGGCTTACGGTCACTTTGGCCGCACCGACGTTGAGCTGCCGTGGGAGCAGTTGAACCGAGTGGAAGCGTTGCGTGCTGCCGCTGGTCTGTAGAATCGAGGCCTATGTCTAAGAAAACACCCGCCACCCGGAAGCCGGTTGCGCGGGTGTTGCCTCTTTTAGGGGTTGCGCACCTGGACCGAGGATTTGATTACCTCGTTGAAGAGGCAGACTCGGAAGAAGTCCAACCGGGGATTAAAGTGCGCATCCGCTTCAACGGGCGCTTGGTGGACGCGATTGTCATAGAACGCCGGCATGATTCTGAATTTGGCGGCAACCTGCGCTTTATCGAGCGCATCATCTCACCCTTCCAGGTTTATTCGCCGCAGCTGGCCCGGCTTGTCGACGCCCTCGCTGACCGCTACGGCGGGGTGCGCTCAGACATTATCCGCTCCGCTATCCCGCCGCGGCACGCCAAAGCGGAAGAATCCGACCTAGAAACCCCGTGGGAGGAGCTCGGCACCACGAGCGAGCCCGACCTATCAGGATGGTCGGCCTATCAACATGGCGAGGCTTTTGTCGATTCGATTCTGGCCGGCAAGCTCGCCCGTGCCGCCTGGCAAATCGCCCCGGGCGATGATTGGGCACATGCGCTGGCTGCACTCGCTGCCAAAGTGGCGCTTGGGGGAGGAGGGGTTCTCCTCGTCGCCCCGGACCAGAAGGGCGTTGATGCTTTAGACGCCGCGCTTCGCCAGGTACTTGGGGCAAAGCAGATTACGGTGCTGACTAATAGCATGGGCCCGCAGGCGCGCTATCGCCGCTATCTCTCCGCTCTAGTGGGCCAAGCCCGCGTGGTCATTGGTACCAGGTCCGCCGCTTTTGCCCCGGTCAAAGACCTGCAACTGGCGGTGATCCTCGATGATGGCAATGATAATTTGGTCGACAACCTCAAGCCCTATGTCCACGCGAGGGAAGTGCTTACCACTCGCTCAGCCTTCGAAGGCTGCAGCATGGTTTTGGCCAACCATTCGCGGACGGCGGAGACACAGCTCCTCGTGGAATCAGGATGGGCGCACGACGTGGTGGCAAAAGAGCAGACCATATCGGCGCGTTGCCCGGCTATCGAGGCGGTGGGGTCCTTTGGGCTATCGATCGCCCGCGACCTCCAGGGCGGCACCACAAAAGTACAGGCGCAGGCCTTCCAAGCCGCCCACCAAGCGCTGGATAGAGGAGAGCCCGTGTTGGTGCAGGTCCCGCGCAAGGGGTATGCGCCCATTTTGGCCTGTGGCCAGTGCCGAGCGCCGGCTCGCTGCCGGCATTGCAATGGGCCATTGGGGCTGCCGCCCAAAGGGGCGTCGGCAAGCGCAGGCCCGGACGAAGCGGGAATGCCTACCTGCCGCTGGTGCGGTCGCATTGAGGCACGGCATCGGTGCACCGAATGCGGGTCACCGCGCCTGCGGGCCATCGTGTTGGGCTCGGAGCGCACTGCGGAAGAAATGGGCCGGGCCTTTCCCAATACGCGGGTGGTGGTCTCAGGCGGAAACAAGGTGCTCGATGCGGTGGACAATGCGCCGGCGCTGGTCATTGCCACCCCTGGTGCGGAACCGAGAGTAAAAGATGGAGCCTATGGCGCGGCGTTGCTCTTGGATGCCGGGGCATTGCTCAACCGGCAAGACCTGCGCGCCACGGAGGATACCCTAGCGAAGTGGGCGCAGGCGGCTACCTTGGTGCAGCCGCATTTCAAGGGTGGTCGAGTAATCCTGGCGGCCGATGACTCGCTTACCGTAGTCCAGCATTTCCTGCGTTGGGATATGGTGGGCGCGGCCGCGGCAGAGCTTGCTGCCCGGCGCGAAGTGCGCTTCCCACCCGCGGTGCATTTTGCTGCCATCGACGGTGCGGATGCATCCCTAGATGGCTTTGCCGAGCTTGTGGATCTTCCAGACCACGCGGAGGTATTAGGACCAGTTCCCCTTCCGCCGGGGCAGAGCCTGCCTGGTGACTACGATAGCCAGCGCTTTGGCCCACCGCAGCGGCTGGTCGTGCGCACCCCGCTGGGGCCGCGGTCCCAATTGGGGCGGGCTTTGCGCAGCGCCAACGCCGCGCGCAGCGCCCGCAAGGATGACCTGCCTTTGCGCATTGTGGTTGACCCTATCCACGTGGGTTAGCCATATCGGGGCCATAGGCGCTCATGCGCTAATCTCGACGGAGGAAGCCGCCACCGCCGGCCGGCTTGGTCTCGGTACCATGAGAAAGGTGTGATTGCCATGTCCCTTCGAGAGCTGCGTATCTACGGCGACCCAGTCTTGGGCAGCCGCGCGGAGGAAATTAGTAAATTTGATGCTAGTCTGCGTGCTCTGGCGAGCGATATGCTCGAGACCATGGACAAAGCTGGGGGAGTAGGGCTAGCGGCTAATCAGGTGGGGATTTTGAAGCGAATCTTCGTCTATGACTGCTCGCATACCCAATCTGGGCTGCGTGGGGCGATTGTTAACCCGGCCTGGACTCCGGTGGGAGAGCAGCAGCAAACAGGCCCGGAAGGATGCCTATCCATTCCGGGAATTAGCGCGGAAACCACGAGGTTCAACCAGGTTTTTGTGACTGGCCAGGATATTGAGGGGCGCCCTGTGTTCATGGTGGCCTCAGGACTGATGGCTCGGTGCATCCAGCATGAGACGGACCACCTCGATGGGGTGCTCTTCCTACAACGCTTGGAGGCGCCAGTGCGCAAGGAGGCTATGCGCGCCATCCGTGAATCCGAGTGGTTTAACGCCTCGTAGCCCGCTCGCTGTGGCGGCAGCGTTGCGGCGTTGTAGCCTAGTATTTTGAACGACATTAAGAGGAGAGTTTCCCCGCATGCGGATTATTTTTGCCGGTACCCCTGAGCCAGCCGTTGTGGCCTTGGAAAAGCTGCTTGCCTCGTCGCACGAGGTGGTGGCGGTAATCACTCGCCCAGACGCGAAGAAGGGCCGCGGCCGCACTCTTCACCCGAGCCCAGTGAAGGCGCTCGCCCAAGAACATGGCATTGAAGTATTGACCCCAACCACCCTGTGCCCTGACTCGGAGGACGGTCAGGCGCTGCGTGCCCGCTTAAAGGAATTGCAACCAGAGGCGATTCCGGTGGTGGCCTACGGCAATCTGGTGACTAAGGACCTGCTGGAACTACCACAGCATGGCTGGGTAAACCTGCATTTTTCCTTGCTTCCGGCATGGCGCGGCGCGGCACCAGTGCAGGCGGCCATTGCCGCAGGCGATGACGTGACCGGCGCATCAACCTTCCGCATTGAAGAGGGCCTTGATACCGGCCCGGTGTTCGGCACCGTGACGGAGGAGATTAAAGGCACCGATACTGCTGATGACCTGTTGACGCGCCTTGCCTATTCCGGTGGCGATCTGCTCGTGGCCACCATGGATGGCTTAGCGGCGGGGCAGCTGGAGGCACAACCGCAGCAGGGTGAGGCTACCTATGCGCCGAAAATCTCTACCGCGCAAGCCCGCGTGGAGTGGACCCAACCGGCATTTGCCATCGATCGGCACATTCGCGCACATACGCCTGGTCCGGGTGCATGGACCATGTGGGACGAGGCCCGCGTGAAGATTGGACCGGTTAGCCTCAAAGATGAGGCGGCGGTTCCACAGGTACTAGAACCAGGGCAGCTGCACATTGCCAAGAATGCCGTATTCATCGGTACCGGTACGCAGCCAGTCCAGCTGGGTAAAATCCAGCCTCCGGGAAAGAAGATGATGAATGCGGCCGATTGGGCCCGCGGACTAGGCAAGGATGCCGAGGTGAAGTTTCAATGAGTGGAGGTTTCCGTTCCCGCAGCAAGTCCGGGGATAAGTCGCCGGCGGGTAAGCCGCAGGACTCCCACAAATCCGCTGGTGTGAAGGGTCGCGGCGGCCGCCCGCAACGGCAGCCGCATGGTAGCCGCGGTGGGCAGCACAGGGGCCGGCAGGCTGCTGCTAAGGGCCAGCGTCCCGGCAAGCGCCAGGAAAGCGGACTGATTCAGGCCGCGCTGGCTGCGGGCGTGGATGCGCCGCGTGCGGTCGCCTTCGACGTGGTGCGCAGGGTAAGCGAGGATGATGCTTTCGCCAACCTCATTTTGCCCAAGGCACTACGCAAGCAAAAGCTCAAGGGGCGCGATGCCGCCTTCGCCACCGAAATCACCTACGGGACGCTGCGCACCCTTGGCGTAGTTGATGCCGTCATCGCAGAGTGCTCTTCGCGCGGCCTCGAGGCCATTTCCCCAGCCGTGGTTGATGCCTTGCGCCTAGGCACCTATCAAGTTCTTTATACCCGCGTGGAGCCACACGCGGCGGTTGATACCACCGTTCGTTTGGTAGAAGCCGCCGGTGAAGTCAAAGCCAAGGGCTTTGCTAATGGCATCATGCGCACCATTACGCGCACGCCAGCTAAGACCTGGCTGGACAAGCTCGCTCCACAGGGGGAAATCGCCGGCATCGCCTTTAAGCATGCCCACCCCACCTGGATTGCGGAATCGTTTAGCCGCGTGTTGGGCCTAGGGGAGTTGGAGGCTGCCCTGGCGGCAGATTCGGATCGACCTTCGGTGCATCTGGTGGCGCGCCCTGGGGAAATCTCGGCCGAGGAATTGGCCCTGATGACCGGCAATGAGGAGGGGCGCTATTCCCCTTATGCGGTGTACATGGAATCCGGTGACCCCGGCCAATTGGAACCCGTGCGCCAAGGATTGGCGGCCGTCCAGGACGAGGGTTCGCAGCTGATTGCCCGCGCGGTATGCGAGGCGCCCCTCGAGGGCGAGGATACCGGCCGGTGGCTGGATCTCTGCGCCGGTCCTGGCGGAAAGGCGGCCCTCATGGGGGCGCTTGCCCGCATCGACTCCGCGCACGTCGATGCAGTGGAGGTATCCCCGCACCGAGCGGCGCTGATTGGGAAGACGGTGAGCGATTTACCTGTGGACGTCCATGTGGCAGATGGCCGCAATCCCGGCGTGGGGGAGGGCTTTGACCGCGTGCTTGTCGATGCCCCCTGTTCCGGCCTCGGTGCCCTCCGTCGCCGCCCCGAGGCGCGGTGGCGCAAGTCCGAGTCTGACATTACCGAGCTCAACCAGCTGCAATTCGAGCTCTTGTCTTCCGCATTAAACCTAGTGCGTCCAGGTGGCGTGGTCATCTATTCCACCTGTTCGCCAGATCTGCGCGAAACCCGGGGCATCGTTGACCGCGCTGTGCGCGAACTTGGCGCGGAAGAACTCGACGCACATGCTCTCATTCCTGATATGGGCGATGTAGGCCATGAGAAATCCGTGCAAATGTGGCCGCATCGGCACGGTACCGACGCCATGTTCTTTGCGGCCCTTCGCCGCGCAGCCGACTAATCGCGATAGACTGGTGGGCATGTCCGCACCGATTATTTCCCCTTCCATCCTGGCCGCCGATTTTTCTCGCTTGGGCGAGGAACTAGCGGCGATTGATACCGCAGACTGGGTCCATGTGGACATTATGGATGGGCACTTTGTGCCCAACCTGTCTTTCGGCCCAGATCTCACGGCCACGGTCCATCGCAGCACCAATAAGCCACTAGATGTCCACCTCATGATTGAGGAACCCGAAAAGTGGGTGGAGACCTATGCCAAGGCGGGCGCGCATACGATTATCTTCCACGTGGAGGCCGTCGCCGATGACCAGGCGGCAGTGGACTTGGCCCAGCGCATCCGCGATTTGGGCGTGCGTGCGGCCTTTTCCATCAAGCCAGGCACTGCCATCGAGCCGTGGTTGGATAAGCTGCACCATTTCGATGAGGTGCTCGTGATGTCTGTCGAGCCTGGCTTCGGCGGACAAAAATTCATGCCAGAAATGCTGGAGAAGGTCCGTAAGCTGCGCCGCAGCATTGATGAGCAGGGCCTTGAGACCGTCATCGAGATCGATGGCGGCATTTCGCCCGAGACCATCGAGGCAGCCGCGGAGGCGGGTTGCGACGCTTTCGTGGCAGGCTCAGCCGTATTCAAGTCGGATGATCCCGCCGGCGTCGTCAAGCAGCTGCGTGATCTGGCGGCTGGTGCCTGATGGCCGCGGAGAACCAGAACAGCACTCTCTCCGCAGCGCTATTGCGCGCAATGGCCGCGGGTGCTGAAGTTCGTGGAACCACGAGCCCTAACCCACCGGTAGGCGCGGTCATCGTGTCGCCAGCTGGGGAGGTTGTGGGCGTCGGCGCCACCCAGCCCGTGGGAGGCGCGCATGCCGAGGTCATGGCGTTGCAGGAGGCCGGAGGTAAAGCACGCGGGGCCACGGCCGTGGTCACCTTGGAACCCTGCGCGCATACCGGCCGTACGGGTCCCTGCGCGCAGGCGCTTATCGATGCCGGCGTGGCTCGCGTGTACTACCTCCACGCCGATCCCACCCCGCAGGCTGCGGGTGGAGCAGAAGTGTTGGCGGAGGCTGGAGTGGACGTCGCCAAGCTAGAAAAGCCCCCGCACGCCGAGGATGCTTTGGTGCCATGGCTATTCGCCGTGCGCACCCAACGGCCCCACGTCACCTTGAAGTTCGCGCAAACGCTGGACGGTTTCACGGCCGCGGCCGATGGAACCAGCCAATGGATTACGGGCGAGGAAGCGCGCGACTGGGTGCATGCCGATAGGGCGCACCGCGATGCCATCGTGGTGGGCACCGGCACGGCGCTGGCTGATAATCCCTCGCTCACCGCACGCTTTAACGACGGCAGCTTGCGCGCGCACCAGCCACGCCGGGTGGTCATTGGCAAGCGTGATTTGGCATCGGCGGGCGATGCAGCAAGCCACCTGCGCGAGTTGGGGTACGAGCAGTACGAGAGCATCGAAGAAGCTCTTTTGGAGCTCTACGCCACCGGTGCCCGCGACGTCCTCGTGGAAGGAGGCGCAGGCCTGGCCAGCAGCTTCCTCAAGGCCGACTTGGTGGATGCGATCTCTGCCTATATTGCACCGCTTTTGCTGGGCGAAGGCCGTGGCGTGCTCGCGCACCCCGTGACCCAGACGCTGGCAGGGGCCACCCGTTTCCACCGGGTGGGAATGAAGGCCCTGGGTGATGACGTTCTTATTGAATACGTGCGCTAGGCGCTGGACATAGCAGTGAGCGAGAAAGGTTGGACGTGTTTACTGGTCTAGTACAAGAGTTGGGCACCGTGGAGGCAATGGAACCGCATGCAGACGCGCTGCGGTTGAGCATTCGTGCCCCGCGTACCGTTGCGGAGGCCGCACTGGGTGATTCCATTGCCATTAACGGCGTATGTCTTACCGTGGCGGATCTGTCTGCGGATGCATTCTGTGCGGATGTGATGCAGGAGTCCCTGGACCGCACCGCACTGGGGCGCCTTGCCGAGGGCGATCCGGTCAATGTCGAACCGGCACTGCTTCCCACCACCCGGCTGGGTGGGCACATCATGCAAGGACACGTGGACGGCACCGCGACGCTCCAGAGCCGAACTAGCTCCGAGAACTGGGATGTGCTCCGGTTTAGCTTGCCGCCCGAGCTTGCTCGGTACGTCGTGGAAAAGGGCTCCATTGCCGTGAGCGGCACCTCGCTGACCGTGAGCGCCGTGGGCCCCGACTGGTTCGAAGTATCCCTTATCCCCACCACTTTGCGCGATACCATTCACGGCGCCTTGCCGGTGGGAGGAGAGGTAAACCTCGAGGTGGATGTGCTGGCCAAGTATGTAGAAAAGATGCTTCACCCCGAAGCTAAACCCCCTGAGGCTAAGGACTAGACTGCTACCTTATGAGCGCGAGTGAGAATTCCATCCGTCTAGATTCCATCGACCAGGCCATCGCGGATATCGCCGCTGGTAAGCCGGTTGTTGTCATCGACGATGAGGATCGCGAAAACGAAGGCGATCTGATTTTCGCCGCAGAGCTAGCCACCCCGGAACTTGTGGCCTTCATGGTGCGCTATTCCTCTGGATATATCTGCGCACCCTTACTGCCAGAAGATTGCAACCGGCTGAACCTACCGCCGATGCTGGCGGTCAACCAGGATGTTCGCGGCACCGCCTACACGGTGACCGTGGATGCAGCGACGGGTAGTACCGGTATTTCTGCGACCTCGCGCGCAGAAACCATCCGGCGTCTGGCAGACCCAAACACCACACCCGGCGAATTCACCCGCCCAGGCCACGTCGTGCCGCTGTGCGCCCGCCCAGGCGGCGTTCTGGAGCGGGACGGACATACTGAGGCCTCCATTGATCTGGCCCGCTTAGCGGGCCTGCGCCCAGCCGGTGTGCTGTGCGAGATCGTCTCCGAAGATGACCCCACGGACATGGCGCGCTCACCAGAGTTGCGTCGCTTTGCCGATACGCATGGACTCTCCATGATCTCTATCGCGCAGCTCATCGAGTGGCGCCGCCATAATGAAACGCAGGTCACCCGCCAGGTTGCCACTGAGCTCCCCACCGAATACGGCCACTTCACCGCCATCGGTTACCGCCATGAGGTAGACGGGCAGGAACACGTTGCATTGGTCGCAGGGGATCCCGCCCAACTGCGCGGCGCACGCGACGTCATGGTGCGCGTCCATTCCGAATGCCTAACTGGTGATGCCTTTGGCTCACGGCGCTGCGATTGCGGGCCCCAACTGCATGAGTCCATGCGCCTTATCAGCCAAGAAGGCCGCGGCGTGGTCATCTACCTGCGCGGTCAAGAGGGCCGTGGAATCGGACTTCTGCATAAGTTGAAGGCCTACCGCCTGCAGGATTCGGGCATGGATACCGTCGATGCCAACCTGGAACAGGGACTGCCCGAGGACGCCCGCGAGTATTCCGTGGCCGGGCAGATCCTTCGCGATCTCGGCATAGAATCCGCAAACCTCTTAACCAATAATCCGCATAAGGGCGAGGGGCTGAGTGGCTTTGGAGTGGACGCCAGCCACCACACGCCGCTGGCAACCCCTGCCCACGCGGATAATATTGACTACCTGCGTACTAAACGCGACCGCATGGGCCACGACCTTCCGCAGGTTGCCCAGTGGGACGCCGAACATAAGTAGAACTTTGACGTCCAATCGAAAGGATAGCGATGAGTAAAGAAGGACTACCTGATATTGCCCAGGTAGATGGCAGCGGACTGCGCGTTGCCGTGGTTACTGCTACGTGGAACGCAGAAATTTGCGACCAGCTCCATGCCCAGGCAGTGCAGACCGCTACCGATAATGGTGCCGAGGTTGCCGAATACCGAGTTGTAGGTGCCCTGGAACTTGGCGTTGTCGTCCAAGCAGCAGCCCGCGCCTACGATGCCGTGGTGGCACTAGGCTGCGTTATCCGTGGCGGCACCCCGCACTTTGACTACGTATGCGATTCCGTCACCCAGGCGCTGACCCGCATCTCCCTCGATGAATCCACCCCGGTAGCTAACGGCGTCCTGACCGTTAACGACCAGCAGCAAGCTATCGACCGCGCCGGATTTGCAGACTCGGTAGAAAACAAGGGCGCCGAAGCCATGATTGCGGCTTTAGATACCGCGCTGCAGTTGCGTACACTAAACGCAGCACAGAAGTAACCTCTAGCAATGCGTCAGCGCCCGATGCTTGACCACTAAGGTGGCCGGCGGGGCGCGCCCCAAAGGAGTATGCACATGAACGAGGCGCAGGCCCCAAAGAATCCGCAGCACAGCCACCAGCTTAGCGACGCCGAAGTATTGGCCTATACCAGTGCCGATCCCTTCGCACAGACCACCTCTAAACCGTGGGAATTTACGGCGACCTCGCCCTTCTTGCGCAAGGTGGCTATCGCCTGGGTGATCCTCGTTCTGGCCATCCATATCTTCATGGGAATCACCTTGGATGTGTCTTTTACCGGTGCGCACGTGACTACCATCGACAAATTCGCCTTCCCTGGCGTTGGTGTTCTCATTTCCGTTTTGTCCTGGATCGCTCTTAACCGTCCACGCTTGCGCGCAAATGAGGATGGGGTAGAGGTCCGCAATATCGTGGGCACCCGCTTTTATCCGTGGCAGGTGGTCTACGGACTTTCCTTCCCCGTAGGCCAGCGTATGGCACGCCTTGAGCTGCCCGAGTTCGAGTTCGTTCCCGTCTGGGCGTTGCAGTCCGGCGATAAGGGCACCGTCATTGACAACGTCCGCCGCTTCCGCGACGTGGAAGCCAAGTACATGCCCCAGGATTAACAATTGGCTGACCCCACCACCTACCGCCCAGCTCCGGGAACCATTCCCACCGACCCGGGCGTCTATAAGTTCCGCGATGAAAACCGCCGCGTTATCTACGTGGGCAAAGCCAAGAACTTGCGCGCTCGGCTGTCTAACTATTTTCAGGACATCACGCAACTGCACCCGCGTACTCGCCAAATGGTGCTCACCGCCAACTCGGTGGAGTGGACGGTAGTTGCCAGCGAGGTGGAAGCCTTGCAGTTGGAGTACACGTGGATCAAGCGTTTTGATCCACACTTCAACGTCATGTACCGCGATGATAAAACCTATCCTATGCTCGCGGTTTCGGTCGGGGAGACGGTCCCTCGCGCCTTTTTCTACCGTGGCCCGCGGCGCAAGGGCGTGCGCTATTTCGGCCCCTATTCCCATGCCTGGGCCGTGCGCGAAAGCTTGGACTTGCTTACCCGCATCTTTCCCATGCGCACCTGCTCGAAGGGTGTGTATAACCGGCATGAGCGGCTCGGGCGTCCGTGCCTTTTGGGATACATCGGCAAATGCGATGCACCCTGCATTGGCCGAGTAAGCAAGGAAGACCACCGCGAGACGGTCAACGATCTCGTGTCCTTCATGAATGGCAACACCGGTTCAGTGCGCCGCAAACTCACCCAGGACATGGAGCAGGCCGCCGAGAACCTAGAGTTTGAACGCGCGGCGCGCCTGCGCGATGACTTGGGCGCGATTGACAAGATCATGGAACAGCAGGCCGTGGTCTTCACAGACGGCACGGATGCTGATCTCATTGCTTTTAACTCCGATGAACTTGAGGCAGCGGTGCAGATCTTCCATGTTCGCGATGGGCGCATTCGCGGTCAGCGCGGTTGGGTAGTCGAACGCGCTGGCGATCAGGCAAACTCAGAGCCCTTGGAAGAGGGGCAGCCTGATCCCGCGCTGCCAGCGTTGGTACAGAACTTCCTCATCCAGTTCTATTCCGATGCAGTAGAGCGTGAGAAGCAAGAAGCGCAGGAAGACGCTGCGCTCGCCGCGGACGTGAAGCGGCGCGGGGTGGACCAAGAATCGCACATGAAATCCCGCCGCGTGCAGGTTATTCCACGCCAGATTTTGGTTCAGGCCCTGCCGGATGAACCGGAGCAGGTCGTCGCGTTGTTGGAGGAGCTGCGCGGTGCTCAAGTAGACCTGCGCGTTCCCCAGCGCGGCGATAAAAAGCAGCTTATGGCCACGGTGGAGAAAAACGCCAAGGAGCAGTTGCGTCAGCATAAGCTCAAGCGGGTAGGAGATCTCACCGCACGCTCGGCGGCCTTGCAGGATATTCAAGAAGCTCTGGGTATGGAGCAAGCCCCATTGCGCATCGAATGTACTGATATCTCCCACATTCAAGGCACAGATGTGGTTGCTTCCCTGGTGGTCTTTGAAGATGGCCTGCCCAAGAAGTCGGACTATAGGCGCTACCGCATCAAGGAGGCGGCTGGTGATGGCCGCTCGGATGACGTCGGTTCTATCGCAGAGATTACGCGCCGTCGGTTTAAGCGTCACAAGCAAGATAAGCTGGCCCATCCGGATGAGGAAGTAGAAGAGTCGTCCTTTGCAGAGGAGAAGGTGGCGGAAGAATCCGCCGAGGCGGGGCGCCGCTTTGCGTATCCACCGCAGCTTTTCATTGTGGATGGCGGCGCGCCCCAGGTGGCCGCAGCTCAAGAGGTATTTGATGAGTTAGGCATCGTGGATGTAACCCTGGTGGGCCTGGCCAAGCGCCTCGAGGAAATCTGGGTTCCCGGCGATGATGAGCCGGTGATTCTGCCGCGAAACTCGCAAGCGCTATTCCTCTTGCAGCAGATTCGCGATGAAGCCCACCGCTTTGCCATTACTTACCACCGGCAGCAGCGCTCAAAGCGGATGCGTTCCTCAGTTCTTGATTCCGTGCCGGGATTGGGACCGCAGCGGCGCACCGATCTGGTTAAGCATTTCGGTTCGGTGAAGAAGCTCAAGGCCGCCACTGTGGATGAGATCTGCGAGGTAAACGGCTTCGGTCCAAAACTGGCCCAGACCGTCTACGAGACTTTGCATGATTCTTCGGGCAACTAAGTGGAGTTCTCCTAGAAGCGGCGAATCCTAAAGCGCTAGACTGTTGGGCATGACGCATTTCGAAACTCCACCCATTTTGATAACCGGCATGTCCGGCGGCGGGTTGAGTTCCGCTGCCAAAGTGTTTGAGGATAAGGGCTACTACGTGGCCCACAATATTCCGCCTCGCGCCATTGTTGACCTGCTCAAGCTGTGCAACCAAGAGGGAACTCCGGTGGGCAAGGTAGCAGCCGTAACGGATGTGCGCTCGCGCATGTTTCCAGGGTCTTTGTTAGAGATTATGGATGAGCTTACGGAACTAAATATGAAGCCCACCGTGCTTTTTTTGGATGCCCGCGATGACGTGCTCATTCGCCGATTTGATTCGGTGCGTCGCACCCACCCACTGCAGGAGGGGGACACGCTCAAAGTAGGTATTCAACGCGAGCGTCGGGCGGTGGCAGACGTGCGTTCCCATGCGGATATCATTATTGATACGACGAACCTATCCATTCATGATCTCCGCCGCGCCATTGAGGCGGCCTTTGGTGAGATGCAAAATGAAAAGCAACATGTCACCGTTGAGTCCTTTGGATTTAAGAATGGCTCGCCCCGCGATGCTGACTTAGTGGTAGACGTGCGTTTCCTGCCCAACCCCTATTGGGTTCCAGAACTGCGGGGATACCGCGGCACGGATGAACCGGTTGCCCACTATGTGCTCTCGCAGCCAGCGGCGCAGGAGTTCGTGGATACTTTCTTGCAGATGTTTTCTACCATGCTGGATGGCTACCGCCATGAGGGCAAGAACTTCATCACGCTTGGCGTCGGTTGCACGGGCGGCCACCACCGTTCCGTCGCCATCGCAGAGGCTATAGCGGCGCGACTGCGGGACAATGACACCTTGGACGTCAGCACCTTGCATAGGGATATCGCACGAGGCTAGAGCACAGGAGTTTTAACGCTTTTATGACCAATCCTTCACACATGGTCTGCCTCGGCGGCGGCCATGGACTTTATCAAACCCTTCTGTCCGCACGCTTTAGCGAGGCGGCCGATATTTCTGCCATCGTTACCGTCGCGGATGATGGCGGTTCCTCTGGCCGTTTGCGCCGCGAGCTGGAAATCATTCCCCCGGGTGACTTGCGCATGGCGCTGGCTGCCTTGGCCAATAGTGACCCAGTGGGGGACTTGTGGGCACGAACCTTGCAACACCGTTTCGGTGGCAATGGCGCTATGGCAGGGCATGCGGTAGGCAATCTGATGATTGCGGGATTAACGGATGTACTCGGCGATTATCAAGCTGCCCTGGATACCATCGCAGAACTTACTAATTCCCAGGGGCGAGTTTTCCCAGTGGTCAATCAAGCCTTAGAGATTGAGGCGGATGTTGCCGGGCTTGACGACGACCCCCGTGTCATGCGCCAGGTCCGCGGCCAGGTTGCGGTCGCTTCCACACCGGGCCAGGTGCGGCGCGTGCGCATCGTGCCCGAACAACCCAGCGCGAATCCGGATGCCCTTGATGCCATCCAGCGCGCGGATCTCATTACCATCGGCCCAGGCTCGTGGTTTAGCTCGGTATTGCCGCATACTCTCGTGCCGCAGGTAGTGGATGCGATTTCTGCTTCCGATGCGTTGCGCGTCGTTGTTTTGAACCTTTCGGCCGAGCCGGGCGAAACTCATGGCTTCTCCGCAGAGCGTCACTTGCACGTGCTCGCGCAGCACGCCCCTGATCTGCGGATTGACCGTATTTTGGTGGACGAGGCGGCTTTGCCCACCGATAGTGAGCGCGTCTATATTCAGCGCGCCGCGCAGTCCCTAGGCGCTCGCGCTACCTTCGCGGATGTGAGCCAAGTTGATGCCAATGGTCGCAGCATCAATAAGCACGATCCGGAAAAGCTGTCTGCGGCGCTCTTGGACCTATATTCGGACTATCGCAGCACTCGCGATTAGAACCGGCGCGCTAATTCACCGCGGTATCGTGCGAGCGGCCGCACTCGACCGACCGCGCGGCGATCGAGCCCGCGCGGTATGATGTCAGAAATCCTTTCACCGCACTGGGCTGGAAGCAATGGCTCTAGCCGGTATGCGTACTTTGTGACTGTGAGAATAGAAATGGGGCGAACTAGGTGACCACACCATTGACCGACCAGGTCAAAGAAGAATTGACGGCTGTCGTCGTGCCACGCCAGTCCGCTCGCGCTGCCGAACTGGCGGCGATGTTGCGATTCGCCGGCGAGCTAGATATTTCCGGTGACAGCATGTCCTATGAGCTGGAGCTAGAAAGCCACGCCATTGCACGGCGCTTCATGAACGCTCTTGATGACCTCTATGGGATCACTGCCGATAGCCATGTCGCCGGCCCGGCAGGAACCACCAAGAAGACTCGCGTAACGGTTCGCATTTCCACCGGCGCGAAAGAGTTGACCCGTCGGCTGGGTCTTATCACCCGCTCCGGCCATGCAGTAGTGGGTCTGCCGCCGCAGGTCATCTCCGGCACCGTCGCCGATAGCGAAGCAGCATGGCGCGGAGCCTTCCTTGCCCATGGCAGTCTCACGGAGCCAGGCCGCTCTTCCGCGCTGGAAGTTACCTGCCCGTGCCAAGAGGCTGCGTTGGCACTGGTGGGCTGCGCCCGCCGCCTTGGTATCTCTGCGAAGACCAAGGAAACTCGCGGTGAAGATCGCGTCGTTGTACGCGATGGTGATGCTATCGGGGCGCTTCTTACGCGTATGGGTGCTCAGGAGACTCGATTGAGCTGGGAAAAGAAGCGAGTTAAGCGGGAGGCGCACGATACGTCTCGGCGCTTGGACAATTTTGATGACGCCAACCTTCGGCGCTCTGCTCGCGCTGCGGTTACCGCGGCAGCGCGCGTTGACCGCGCCATGGAGATCTTAGGTGACGATGTTCCTGAGCACTTGGCAGACGCGGGCCGCTTGCGAGTTCAGCACCGCGAGGCTTCGCTCGAAGAGCTGGGTCGCTTGGCCGAGCCTCCTATGACTAAGGACGCAGTAGCTGGGCGTATTCGCCGCTTGCTGTCGATGGCCGATAAGCGAGCCGAGGAGCTGGATATCCCCGATACCAACCAAGCGATTACAGATGACCTCTTCAACGAATCCTGACCCTCGGATTCGCTTACATTAAAAGAACTCCCCGCAGTGCGGATACCAAAGCGGTAGACGCAGCTGCGGGGAGATTTTTAGTGCCTTCCCGGCTAGCAGGTGCGCAACCGGCTAGCCAGAAGCGTTAAAGAACTAGGGCACGAGGAATCCTAGGACGTTGGTCATCAAGAACACGATGACGCATACAATGGCTAGGAAAGCCACGGAGTAGCCCACTACGTTCTTCAGGATGACTGATTCCTTGCCCTCCATATTGACGGCGGTAGCCGCAATTGCAAGGGACTGCGGGGAGATCATCTTGCCCACAACGCCGCCTGCGGTATTGGCCGCGAGCATAAGGTCAGGATTCACGCTGATTCGCTCTGCCGCTGCAACCTGCAGGTTGGCAAAGAGGGCATTAGCAGACGTATCGGAGCCAGTAACCGCGGTACCAATCCAGCCCAGGACTGGGGCGAAGAGCGCAAAGATGCTGCCGGCAGAAGAGACGAACTCACCAATAGCAATAGTCTGGCCGGAGTAGTTCATCGTGTAGGCCAAGGCCAGCACCAAGATGATGGTAAGGGCCGAGAACTTCATGCGGCTGACGACGTCCCCAAAGGCGCTCACCGGTTGCCCAAAGCTTAGGCTGTAGCGGCCATTTTCATTGAAGTAGTGGTAGACAACCGCAACGATAATGCCCGAGAGCAGCAGGAGCGTACCTGGATTGCCAAAGACATTGAAGCTGAAGCTGGTATCCATGAGCTTGCCGTCGGCGTCGACAATCGCGTCATCAAGCAAAGGCCAGGCAAAGTGCAGCTTGAGGAATCCGAAGATAGCGGGGGCGGCGGTGGCCACGGCAAAGACCACGGTCACTACGGCGTAGGGAAGCAGCGCCATCCAGATACGGCGTCCGTTGAGATCGGTGGTGGACTCGGCGGCAGGAAGCTCGAGACGCTCGCGCAACTCCTTGACGCCCTTCGGCTTCCATACCCGGAGGAAGGCGAAAGCACAGCCCAAAGAGACGATGCAGGCGATGACGTTGGTGAGCTGGTACGCAAAGAAAGTCGCGGCCAACCACTGAGCCAACGCGAAGGAAATGCCAATCACGGCAGCGGCCGGGGCAGTTTCCTTGACACCGCGGAAGCCGTCCAAGATGAAGGCGATGAGGAATGGCACGATGGCGGCGATGAGCAGCACCTGCAAGGAGATAAGTGCTGCAATGTCGTGGGTTTGCTCGGCGCTGCGACCGGCAACCTCGCCCGCAGTGGTTACCGGGATGCCAACCGCGCCAAAAGCAACCGGAGCGGTATTAGCAATCAGAACTACTGTAGCCGCGCGCAGTGGCTTCACGCCAAGGGCCATGATCATGGTCGCGGTAATGGCCACGGGGGCGCCGAAGCCAGCGAGGGCCTCCAACAAACCGCCAAAACAGAAGGCGATGAGGATAGCCTGGATGCGAATATCGCCATCACCCAAAAGGTCAAAGGTCTTGCGCAGATCCTCGAAGCGCCCGGAGGCTACGGTGATTTCATAGAACCAGATTGCAGTAATGATGACCCAGACAATGGGCAGGAGACCGAATAGCCCGCCACGTACGGCGGAGGACAAAGCCATATCTACCGGCATGGAGAAGCCGGCGATGGCAATAATGAGGGATACTGCCAGGGCAACGGCGCCAGAAGTATGCGCGCGTGCCTTTACGCCTAGCAGCATGATAAAGAATGCAATGAGCGGGAGAATCGCCACCAGGGCGGTAAGCCCGAGGCTGTCACCCACAGCAGAGGTATTTATTTCGAACAAGAGAAGTCCTTGATTTCTACGGTGGTCTTGCCCGTAGGAAACTACGGGCACCTGAAAGCATTCTCACGGTGACCAACGGTGGCGCTAGAGCAGGCAGGGTTGCCTTAAACGCTTTGTGAGCCAGTGAGTATAGAAAGCATATCGTGCGGTGGGCATCATGGAAACAATACGGTCGTCTTATTAGGCGCCAGCAGTAATGCTGCGAAATGTCCGATCGGACAGAGGCGGGCGCAACCACTAGAGCGTGGAAGTGATATATCTCATGGTAACGCTGTAAACCCAACACAAACCCACGTGTTCGGGCCTATCCAGCGGGTTTGTATGTGGGGAAAAAAAGGATCGGAAAGAGTGTACGCGCTTTTGGAAAGTCTGTCATCCACTAGTTCTCAAGGTTGCTGGGAGCCTGCGCTGACAAAAATCGCTCGGTAGTATTGGCAATGTAAGGGAAAACGCTCGGGCGCTTCTCAAACACAGGCTTCATCGAAGGACCCGCGCACATACCCGTACACACATTTACTCGACTCTTTGAGGAGAAATACAGTGACTATCCGCGTAGGTATCAATGGCTTTGGCCGCATTGGCCGTAACTTTTTCCGTGCAGTCGCTCAGGGTGACAACAACCTCGAAGTTGTTGCAGTAAACGACCTGACCGACAACGGCACGCTGGCTAACCTGCTGAAGTACGACTCCGTGCTGGGCCGCTTCGATGGCGAAATTACTCACGACGATGAGTCCATTACCGTTAATGGTCACCGCATCGTGGTAACCGCAGAAAAGGACCCGAAGCAGCTCAAGTGGGGCGAGTACAACGTAGACCTCGTCATCGAGTCCACCGGCCGCTTTACCAACGGCAACGACGCCAAGGCTCACCTCGAGGCTGGCGCCAAGAAGGTCATCATCTCCGCCCCGGGCAAGGAAGTAGACGCAACCTTCGTCTACGGCGTCAACTCTGACACCTATGATCCGGCAAACCACAACGTCATCTCTGCAGCATCCTGCACCACCAACTGCCTGGCACCGATGGCAAAGGTTCTCAATGACAAGTTTGGCATTGAAAAGGGCCTGATGACCACCGTTCACGCTTACACCGGCGACCAGCGCATCCAGGACGCTCCGCACAAGGACCCGCGCCGCGCCCGTGCCGCTGCAGTAAACATGGTGCCTACCTCCACTGGCGCTGCTAAGGCCGTATCCCTGGTTCTGCCTGAGCTGGACGGCAAGCTGGATGGTTACGCAATGCGCGTTCCGGTTATCACCGGCTCCGCTACCGACCTGACCTTCACCGCTTCCCGCGACGTCACTGCCGAGGAAATCAACGCTGCCTTGAAGGAAGCTGCTGAGGGCGAGCTCAAGGACACCCTCGCATACACCGAGGATCCGCTGGTTTCCACCGACATTGTTACCTCCCCGCACGGCTGCATCTTCGACTCCGGCATGACCAAGGTTTCCAACGGCAACCTGGTCAAGGTTCTGGGCTGGTACGACAACGAGTGGGGCTACACCTCCCAGCTCGTTCGCCTGACCAACCTGGTGGCAGACAAGCTCTAAACTAGAGCTCTAGCAATGAGGATCCGGCCGCGATGCAAGCCTAAACGGCGCTGCGTCGCGGCCGGTATTCTTATATCTATAGCCTTTTAACCCGTCCGAATTGTTTAAGGAGTAAATAATGGCTTTCCAGACTCTTGACGATCTTCTCAAGGAGGGCGTCGAATCCCGCCACGTCCTCGTCCGCTCTGACTTCAATGTTCCACTTGATGAAGAGGGAAATATTACCGATCCCGGACGCATCAACGCTTCTCTTCCGACCATCAAGGCACTGTTAGAAGGTGGTGCAAAGGTCATTCTTTCCGCACACCTGGGTCGTCCAAAGGGCGAGGTAAACCCTAAGTTCTCTTTGGCTCCAGTAGCTGAAGCGCTGTCTGAAGCGCTTGACCAGTACGTTGCCCTAGCCGGCGACGTCACCGGAGAAGACGCTCATGAGCGTGCCAACGGCCTCAACGATGGCGATGTGATGTTGATCGAAAACGTCCGCTTCGACCCCCGTGAGACCTCCAAGGACGAGGCTGAGCGCGGCCAGTTCGCTGACGAGCTCGTTGCTCTGGCAGCCGATAACGGCGCTTTTGTTTCTGATGGCTTTGGCGTTGTCCACCGTGCGCAGGCATCTGTGTATGACGTCGCTAAGCGCCTGCCGGCTTACGCGGGCAAGCTCGTAGAAAAGGAACTGTCGGTTCTGTCCACCGTAGCCAAGGAGCCGGAGCACCCGTACGTGGTTGTCCTCGGCGGCGCCAAGGTTTCGGATAAGCTCGGCGTGATTGAAGCACTGGCCGGCAAGGCAGACAAGGTCATCATTGGTGGCGGCATGTGCTACACCCTGCTGGCCGCCAAGGGCTATAACGTCCAAGAGTCCCTGCTGCAAGAAGATCAGATCGAAAACTGCAAGGACCTGCTCGAGCGCTTTGGCGACAAGCTGGTGCTTCCGGTTGACCTCGCTGCTGCAAGCAAGTTCGCAGCGGATGCAGAGACCCAGGTGGTCGAGCTCGATAGCATCCCTGAAGGCTGGATGTCCCTGGATATTGGACCAAAGTCTGTGGAAAAGTTTGCAGAGGTGCTTGCTTCCTCCAAGACCGTCTTCTGGAACGGCCCGATGGGCGTATTCGAAATGGAAGCTTTCTCCAAGGGCACTGCTGGTGTAGCGCAGGCTATTATCGACGCCACCGCAAAGAACGGTTCCTTCTCCGTCGTTGGTGGCGGCGACTCCGCTGCCTCCGTGCGCATGCTTGGCTTGGATGAGGATGGCTTCAGCCATATCTCCACCGGCGGCGGTGCCTCCCTCGAGTACCTCGAGGGCAAGGAGCTTCCGGGCGTATCTGTCCTGGAAGCCTAAAACTGCCTTCTTAATTTGCCAGAAAGAGAGGAAAAATTCATGGCACGCACCCCACTTATCGCAGGTAACTGGAAGATGAACCTCGACCACGTCGAGGCCATCGGCTCCGTTCAGAAGTTCGCCTTTTCCCTGCCAAAGGACTACTACGAGAAGGTTGACGTGGCCTACATGGTCCCGTTTACTGATATCCGCACTATCCAAACGCTGGTAGAGGGCGACAAGCTGCAGGTCACCTACGGTGCGCAGGACATTTCCAAGCACGAGTCCGGCGCATTCACTGGTGAAGTATCTGGCAAGATGTTGGCCAAGCTCGGCTGCAGCTGGGTGGTTGTGGGCCACTCGGAGCGCCGTCAGTACCACGGCGAGACCGATAAGCTCGTTGCAGAGAAGGCAGCTGCAGCATTGGACAATGGCATCAGCCCCATCGTGTGCGTAGGCGAGCCGTTGGCTGTACGCGAGGCCGGTACCCATGTGGACTACGTGGTTAACCAGACCCGCAATTCTTTGGCCGGCCTGAGCGCAGACCAGCTTGCCAAGACTGTCATCGCCTACGAGCCAGTTTGGGCGATTGGCACCGGCAAGGTTGCCTCCGCAGACGATGCCCAAGAAGTCTGCGCCGCCATCCGTGAGCTCGTAACGGAGCTCGCAGGCGAGGAGGTTGCTGCAGGTATCCGCATTCTCTACGGTGGTTCCGTCAAGGTTGATTCCGTTGCAGAGATCGTCAGCAAGCCTGACGTCGACGGCGGCCTTATCGGTGGCGCTTCCTTGGTCGGCGAGGAGTTTGCCAAGTTGGCTGCCAACGCAGCTAATGCCCTGAGCTAACAGCAGTTATCACCCGTCACAGGTTCGCGCTAAGGCGCGGGTTGGAATGGTTCCAGCCCGCGCCATCGTGTACAGTGGGCCGGTGTGATTGCTTCGCTGTACGCGAAGCCTAAAAGTACGATTCCGCGCTAGCGGGTGGCGAGAGTCAACCGCAGGGCGCACGTTAGAAATAAGGATTATCCTCATGGTCTTGGCACTGGAAATCATCTTGGTCATCGCAGCTATTTTGATGTCCATCTTCGTGCTGCTGCACAAGGGCAAAGGTGGTGGCCTGTCCAGCCTCTTTGGCGGTGGCGTGCAGTCGAACCTGTCCGGCTCGACCGTCGTGGAAAAGAACCTGGACCGTTACACCGTGGTCATGGTAATTATCTGGCTTGCGTGCATCGTAGGCCTCAACCTCATCCAAGCATTCGCTTAAGCCACCAGCTGGACTAGCGAAAGCGCCGGTACCGGCTTCCAACCTCCTGGTTTCCTGTAGGAACTGTAGGTGGGGAAGCGGTACCGGCGCTTTTTGCGTGGCGCCGAGCCCAAAAGTTCAGCTCGGCTGCGCTCTAGGCTGACGTGCCTAGAGCTCGGATGCGGCGTCATCGGCAAGGAAGAGGATGGTTTCTTCCTTACCGTGCACGCCTGCAGCTGGCCATTCTTCAGGCTCAGCGCCTTCAACGACGTGCTTGGCAGCTTCCGCCTTGGCCTCGCCTGCTACAAGAAGCCAGATCCGATCAGACTTGTTGACTGCGGGAAGAGTAAGGGTGATGCGCTCGCTCGGCGGCTTGGGAGAGTCATGAACGGGAACAGCTAGCTCTTCTTGCTCCCGAACCGCCTCAGAATGGGGGAACAAGGAATTGATATGGCCCTCTTCGCCCATGCCCAGCAGATGGAGATCGAAGCCGTTTGGGGCAAATTCCTTCAGCTCTGGCTCATACGCACTCGCCGCGGCTTCCATAGACACCGCGCCCAGATCAAAACCGTGGATATTCTGGTTTGGAATATCTACGTGGTTGAGCAGGGCACTGCGTGCTTGACCCTCATTAGAATCTGCATCAGAGACGGGTACATTACGCTCATCGCCGAAGAAGACGTGAACGCGCGACCAATCGATGCGTTGGGCGGGAAAATTCTCGCCTTGTTGCTGTGCCGCGAAATCCAAACGAGCTAGCTCGTGAAGAACGCCAATTCCAGCGCCACCGCCGGTTAGGACAACTCGCGCGACCCCATCGTGGTGGAGCCCGCCACCGGCGGCTTGGATGCGCGCTACGGTATCCACGAATTTCAGCGCGGCCTGGGAGATAAGGTCATCCACATCGCTTACGCGGTGAAGAGTTACCATGAGGTATCGCTATCCTTTGCAAAGAATCAGAGTTAAGCCGTTTTACTGCTTACTGTAGTCTACTTGGGCGAGCGCACGGAGCGCTTGCGCATAAGTCTTATCGGCATCCAGATGGCGCAATTCTTCAGAGAGAACCTCAGCTTGGGAGCGCTTGCTAAGGCTCACCAAGGAATCCGGGGAACCTGGAACGCACACCCGCACCGTGCGCTCGTCGACGACATCAACGTCGACGTGGCTCGTTTCCCGATTAAACCGCAAGTGGGTCACTGGGAAGTGCAGCTCCTGAGAATCGGTCACAGTGCGGTGGACGGGGACTGCCAAACGATCGAGGAGCCATCCGGCCGCGAAGTCTGGCGCTGGGTGGCCCGCAGGGCCCGCCACCTCGACGGACTGCACGGGCTCGTGAGGATGGCGGTCCAATGCGGAGGCCACGACGCCGCGCCACAAAGTGATGGCGGCCCAGGACATATCGGAATCGCCCGGCGTGTAACCGGCGGATAAGGTGCGCAGATCTTCGCCAGTGACGCGTCCGTCATAGGCAACGTTGGTGATGCGGCGTTGAGCCAGTTTGCCCACAGAGCTGGCAGCTGGATCGGGCGGGCACAAGGTAGGCCACCAGGCGACCAAGGGGGTATCGGGAAGCAGCAGTGGAGTAACGACTGCCTCGTCCTGGTTTGCCAAGGCGCCGTGCAACTTCATGATGACCATCTCAGAAGCACCCGCTTCACCACCCACGCGAAGCTGCGCGTCCAGGTGGGTATCTGCCTGCGGGTCGCCCGTCACGACGACCAGAACGCGCGACGGGTGCTCGTGGGAGGCATCGCGCACGGAGGCCAGGATGTTTTCCAGATCATCGTCCTCGCGGGCAGCCACGATTAGGGTAAGTACTCGGCCGGTAGTAAGGGTGTAATGCTCTTGGGCCTCTACTAGCTTCTTGGAGATTTCACGCGTAGTGGTGTTGGGCAATGGAATAATCATTGTCTGCGTCCCTCCTATGGGCGGCGCCAGGAGTGGCCCCGGCGGCGCAACATTCTATCGGCGGATTCCGGGCCCCATGTGCCAGCGCGGTATTCCTCCGGCTGACCAGCTTCGGCCCAGTAATCGATGATGGGATCCAAAATCGACCAGGAAAGTTCCACCTCTTCGTTGGTGGGGAAGAGCGAGGACTCATCGAGGAGGGCATCCAAAATCAAGCGCTCGTATGCTTCCGGAGATTCCTCGGTAAAGGCCTCAGCATAAGCAAAGTCCATATTGACGTCTCGGACCTCCATGGTGGAACCGGGCACCTTGGAGCCAAAGCGCATGGTGACACCTTCATCCGGCTGTACGCGGATCACCACTGCGTTTCGGCCCAGCGCATCGGTCTGGCCGTCAACGAATGGTTGATTTGGCGCTGCCTTGAATACCAGCGCAATCTCGGTCACGCGCCGGCCCAAGCGCTTGCCCGTGCGCAGGTAGAAAGGCACTCCTCCCCAGCGGCGGGAGTTTACTTCCAAGGTACAGGCTGCATAGGTCTCCGTCGTGGACTCCGGATCGAAGCCTTCTTCTTCGCGCAAGCCCTTGACAAACTCGGAGCCTTGCCAGCCGGCGGAGTACTGGCCGCGAGCAGTTGTTTTATTGAGTGGGTGCACGGCGTGGGTAGCGCGCAGCACCTTGACCTTTTCTGCCTGTAGGGCCTCAGGCTCGAAGGAGGAGGGTTCTTCCATCGCAACCAGAGCCAAAAGCTGCAGCAGGTGGTTCTGGATGACGTCGCGAGCCGCACCGATGCCGTCATAGTAGCCAGCGCGGCCGCCCAGGCCAATATCTTCGGCCATGGTGATTTGGACGTGATCGATGTAGTGGGCGTTCCACATGGGCTCAAAAATTTGATTGGCAAAGCGCAAAGCCATGATGTTTTGCACCGTCTCCTTGCCCAAATAATGGTCAATGCGGAAGACCGCGGACTCGGGGAAGACGGCGTTGACAATCTCATTGAGCTTGCGGGCAGACTCTTGATCGTGGCCAAAAGGCTTCTCAATGATTACTCGGCGCCACGAGTCCTCGACGGAGTTGGCCATGCCCACCCGCTCCAGCTGGTGGCAGATATTGGAGAAGAACTCCGGGGGAACCGAAAGGTAGTATGCCCAGTTGCTTCCGGTGCCGCGCTCACGATCAAGCTCGCCCAAACGCGCCGAAAGGCGATCGAATCCAGCATCATCGAAGGAACCTTGCACAAATTCGATTCCCTGGGATAAATGCTGCCAGACATCTTCATTGAACTCGGTACGTGAGCCAGCGATGACGGCTGAGCGAACGTAGTCACAGAATGCGACCTTGTCCCAGTCACGGCGACCATAACCCACAAGGGTAAAGCCAGCGGGGAGGAGACCACGGCTCGCTAGGTCGTAGATGGCGGGCAGTAGCTTTTTATATGCTAGGTCACCGGTAACGCCGAAGATGACCATGCCCGCGGGTCCTGCGATTCGCGGCAATCGCTTGTCGCTGGCATTGCGCAAGGGGTTGACCCAAGCGGCTGAGTCGGTCACGAAGAATCCTTCCTGAGTTTATGGGCTTTAAGCTCGCTAATATTTTAGCGGCAGAATGCCCCGCCGAATTCTCGGCGGGGCACAAGTCACACGGCTAGTTTACGCGAGTCGCTCCTGAATGGAAGCAAGCAGTTCCTCCCACGCAGCGACAAACTTATCTACGCCCTCGCGCTCCAGCACTGCAAAGACATCATCGAAATCAATGCCGACCTCTTCTAGCTGGGCAAAGACGTCCTCTGCAGCCTCGCGGCTATCAGACAGGGCGTCGCCGTGAAGGTTGCCCTCGGAAAGAACCGCATCGATGGTCTTTTCTGGCATGGTGTTGACCGTATGCGGTCCAGCCAGCTCCGATACGTACAAGGTGGCTGGGTACTCCGGATTCTTTACGCCAGTAGAAGCCCACAGCGGACGCTGGAGGTGGGCTCCCTCGGGCAAATCGGCGTCGTTAAGCAAGGCGTCCTGGAAGAGTGCATAGGCGCGCTGCGCATTGGCGACGCCCGCCTTGCCTCGCAGTGCCAGAGCAATCTCGCTACCAATAGCCTCCAAGCGCTTATCCACTTCGGTATCCAAACGGGAAACAAAGAAGGAAGCCACGGAGTGAATGGTGGAGACGTCCTTGCCTGCTTCGGCGGCACGCTTGAGTCCGGTCCGGAAAGCCTCAATGACATCGCGGTAGCGATCCACGGAGAAAATAAGGGTGACGTTGACGCTGATTCCCTCCGCCAGGGCATCTTCGATGGCCGGGAGGGAGCCGGTCGTGGCCGGAATCTTAATCATTACGTTGGGACGATCGACCTTTGACCACAGCTCACGCGCCTGCTCAAGGGTGGCGGTAGCATCATCAGAAATGCGTGGGTCGACCTCGATGGACACGCGGCCATCCGCACCGTTAGTAGAGGAGTAGATATCCGCAAAGAGGTCGCAGGCATTCTTGACGTCCTCGATGGCCAATGCGTACACCGCTTCATCGGCGGTGGCCTTGGCCTCCTTCAACGTGGAAAGCTCGGCGTCGTAGGCGGTGCCGTTGGTCATCGCCGCGGCGAAAATCGCCGGGTTGGTGGTAACTCCCACGATGGACTTAGCGGAAATTATCTCCTTGAGATTGCCCGAGACTAGGCGCTCGCGAGAAAGGTCATCGAGCCAGGTTGAGGTTCCCAGCTGGGCAAGTTCGGAAATGTGGTTCATGTGTACTCCTTATCCAGTCGTGGGGGTTTACTTCTTCGCGGCAGCGAGCGATTCCTGTGCCGCTTCAACAACCGCTGCAGTGGTGAAGCCAAATTTCTCAAAGAGTTCGCCCGCAGGAGCAGAGGCGCCGTAGTGCTCGATGGAAATGGTCCGGCCGAAAGAACCGGTGTACTTGTGCCACGGCATAGCGATGCCGGCTTCGATGGAAACGCGGGCCTGCACTTCGCTAGGCAGCACGGACTCGCGGTATGCGTCATCCTGTTCATCAAACCACTCAAGGCACGGTGCGGAGACAACGCGGGTGGCTGTTCCGGCGGCCTCCAGTTCCTTAGCGGCGGCGACAGCAAGCTGCACCTCAGAGCCGGTAGCGAGGAGGATCACGTCTGGTGTTTCCTTGGACTCTTCCACCAGAACATAAGCGCCGCGGCGCACGCCATCATGCGCCTTTTCCTTGGTGCCTTCCAGTACCGGCAGTCCCTGGCGGCTCAGTGCCAGGCCCTTAGGCGCAGCTTTGTACTCGAGAGCTGCCGCCCAGGTCTGAGCGGTTTCGTTGGCATCGGCCGGGCGAATAACGGACAGGTTCGGGATAGCACGAAGGGCAGAAAGGGTCTCTACCGGCTGGTGGGTTGGGCCATCCTCGCCCAAGCCAATGGAGTCGTGGGTCCAGACATAGTAGGTATCGGTAGACATCAACGAGCCCAGGCGCACAGCGGGGTACTGGTACTCAGAGAAAATAAGGAAGGTGCCGCCGTAAACGCGGGTATTGCCATGCAGAGCAATACCGTTCATAATCGCAGACATCGCGTGCTCGCGAATGCCGAAGTGGAGGTTGCGGCCATATGGCTGAGCCGACCACATATCGGTGGTAATGGCTGCGGGGCCGAAGGAGTCAGCGCCCTTAATCACGGTGTTATTGGAGCCGGCAAGGTCAGCAGAGCCACCCCACATCTCAGGAAGGGAAGCGGCCAATGC
This sequence comes from Corynebacterium sp. ACRPO, assembly GCF_022347205.1. Taxonomy (GTDB): domain Bacteria; phylum Actinomycetota; class Actinomycetes; order Mycobacteriales; family Mycobacteriaceae; genus Corynebacterium. The sequence continues at coordinate 312,780 of NZ_JAKRNE010000001.1, forward strand.
TTGGATGGTGGCTTCAGAAGCCTTGCGGGTGGCCAAAGGTTCACCCGGTTCCCACACCGGCAATTCAGCGTCGAAACCTTGCGGCAATTCGCGCGCCTTCATGCGGTCAAAGAGTGCCTTGTTCTCCGGATTGGCTGCAGCCCATTCGTCGAACTTCTTCTGCCACGCGGCGTGCTTCTCGGCGCCGCGCTCGCGCAGCTTGCGGGTGTGTTCGATGACCTCGTCGTCGATGTGGAAGCTGCGCTCGGGATCGAAGCCCAATACCTCCTTGGTGGCAGCTACCTCGTCATCGCCCAGAGCAGCGCCATGAACGCCGCCGGTATTCATCTTATTCGGGGCCGGGTAGCCGATGACGGTCTTCACGCGGATGAAGGAAGGGCGCTCGGTCTCTGCCTGAGCGGCCTTGACAGCCTCCTCAATGGCTACGACGTCTTCGCCGGATTCGACAGTTTGGACGTGCCAGCCGTAGGCCTCGTAGCGGGCTACCACGTCTTCGTTGAAAGCAATATTCGTATCGTCCTCAATAGAGATGCGGTTATCGTCCCAGAAGACAATCAAGTTGCCGAGCTTTTGCGTACCCGCCAGGGAAGAGGCCTCAGCGGTAACGCCCTCCTGCAGGTCACCATCGGAAGCAATGGTGTAGACGTAGTGGTCGAAGGGAGACTCGCCGGCCGGGGCCTCTGGATCGAAAAGGCCGCGCTCCTTCCGTGCCGCCATTGCCATGCCCACGGAGGAAGCAAGGCCTTGGCCAAGCGGTCCGGTGGTGATTTCCACACCATCGGTGTGGTGCACTTCAGGGTGGCCAGGCGTGCGCGATCCCCACGTGCGCAGCTGCTTGAGATCGTCCATTTCCAAGCCAAAGCCGCCCAGGTAAAGCTGGATGTATTGGGTGAGGGAAGAGTGGCCAACTGACAGAACGAAGCGGTCGCGGCCGGCCCAGTGCACATCCGCGGGATCATGGCTAATGACACGCTGGTACAAGGTGTAGGCGAGGGGCGCGAGGGACATAGCGGTGCCAGGGTGGCCGGAACCGCATTTTTGTACAGCATCTGCCGCTAGTACTCGCACGGTGTCGACGGCGCGGGTGTCAAACTCCGACCAATCCTCCGGATAACGGCGCTCGACCATAGTTTGGAGTTCTGGGGACAACTTATCTTTCGACACAGGAAAGCCTCGCTTACGTCTAGGCAAAAAGTACTTAACTTTATTCAGTCTAGTAATTTTTTAACCGGCGGTGCGCAATTATAGAAAGCTCGGCATAAACGGTATGCTGGCATGGCTAAGTGGAGTGCGCGTGGGCGCTAGAGCGCGCACTGAATCTAGCGGCCGTAGGCTTGTAGTCTTTCGCCCTTGCGTCGAAAATTGTGAGTGAGAGAACTGGAACTTTTTCACGGGCCTGTGCGACCGCTAGGGGTGACCGCGCGCAGGGAGTGTGCGGGGCACAGTTCACCAACGTTCAGATAGTGGAGGAATCCCTTGGAGACCATCAAGGCCTATTTTGCGCTAACGAAACCGAGGATCATTGAACTCCTCCTCGTGGCCGCAATCCCGGCGATGCTCCAAGCACAACGCGGCGTGGAGGCCGTTTCAGACAATATCTGGCTTATCGTGTCGACCATTTTCGGCGGTTGGATGGGTGCTGCTGCCGCCCACACGTTTAATAACGTCGTGGATTACGAGCTGGATCAAAAAATGCAGCGCACGAGGGCCCGCCCGCTGGTAAGGGCCACGATTTCTAAGCGGAACGCAGCAATTTTCGCTTGGGTAATGCTCATCATCTCCGTGCTGTGGTTGGGAGTCCTTGCTCATTCATGGCTGGCGGCCTTTTTCGTGGTTTTGACGAACTTCTTCTACGTCTTCGTCTACACCAAGTTTTTGAAGATGCGCAATGCTCAAAATATCGTCTGGGGCGGCTTGGCCGGCTGCATGCCCGCGATGGTCGGCTGGGCGGTTATCCGGGATAACGCTCCTGCTGGAGAGCCTGACCGCTGGTGGCAGGCAATCGTGCTTTTCCTCATCATCTTCTTTTGGACTCCGCCGCACACGTGGGCGCTGGCCATGAAGTACAAGGAAGACTACCGCAAGGCCGGCGTGCCGATGCTGCCCGTAGTTGCTGATGAGAAGGAAGTCACTCGACAGATCGTGTGGTATACCGTGGGCACGGTTATCGTGACCCTACTTATCGTCCCCGCTGCATCGTGGATTTACTTGGTCGCAGCACTTGCCTCCGGCGCGGTATTCCTGTGGATGGCTATCCGCCTGCACAAGGGAGTCAAGAACGGCGCTAAGGTTAAGCCGATGCGACTGTTCATTTACTCCAATAACTACCTTTCGGTGCTCTTTATTGGGCTGTCCATCGACGCAGTATTGGGCTGGGAGCCACTAGGCCGGATGCTCGGCTGGTCGGCCACGTTATTCTAACTGCGCCTAGTTACTCAAGGATAAAGCGAAAGCGCGGGAGAAAGCACAGCTGCTTTTCCCGCGCTTTTGGCGTTTGTGGGTGGGTTTAGGCTTTATCGCCAGCTTGGACGCGCAGCACGATGGAACCGGTAGTCTTGCGCTCCTGGAGGTCGCGGTGGGCCGCAGCGGCGTCTTCCAGTGGGTAGGAGGCCGTGACGTTGAAGCTCAGTTCGCCGTCGAGCACAGCTTGGACGACCGCCTGTGCACGCATTTGGAACTCGCCTTCTTGGGCTGTCCATGCACCGATGGAAGGCCGGGTGAGGAAGATAGACCCATGCTTGTTCAGCAGCTGCGGGTCGATAGGCTCAACTGGGCCAGAGGCGGCGCCGAATAGCGCGACGGTGCCACGAGGGCGTACTGCTTCGAGTGACTCGTGGAAGGTAGCCTTGCCGACGCCGTCGTAAACCACGTCAACCCCCTTATCACCGTTGTAGCGACGGACCTGCTCGGCGAGTCCGTCGCCATAGCGAAATACCTTATCCGCACCGGCTGCGTAGGAGAGTTCTTCCTTTTCGTCCGTGGAGACGACCGTATAGACGGTGGCGCCGAGCGACGATGCCATTTGGGTGAGGACCTGGCCTACACCGCCGGCGCCGGCGGTAATCAGGCAGGAAGCGCCTTCACCCAGTTGATAAACGCCATGCGCCAAATAGTGTGCGGTAATGCCTTGCAGCAACATAGAGGCAGCGACTTCTGGCTGGAAATCATCCGGGACCGCTACTAGTGCCTCGCGTGGGACGCAGACCTGCTCGGCGTAGGAGCCAAAAGCCTGGTTCCAGGCCACCATTGTGCCCTCGGCAATTTCCCCCTTGGGGTCGTGGACTACGCGTCCGGTGCCTTCGAACCCGGGAATGAACGGGGTGGCCGCGTTATAGATACCCTCACGATAATAGGTATCGATGTAGTTGACGCCAGCCATGATGACGTCCACTAATACCTCATCGTCATTAGGGGTGGGGGCGGGAACTTCGGTATAGCGAAGTACTTCTGGTCCGCCGGTTTCTGTGACCTGAATTGCGTGCATATGGTCAGGCTAGCGCAAAAAGCCGGCCGAGTGCAGTACTTCGGCCGGCCGTAAGAATTATGGGCTAAGCAGTCGCTCGCTCTCGTTCAAGAGAGGTTTGGCGCGCCGCGTACTTCTCATCGCCGCTGGGAGAGCCGGTGATGAGATCCGCGGTGCCGTCGGTGCGGCGTACACCGTGCGCCCACAGGAGGGCGGTAAACGCGGTGACGAAGGAGGAGAGGCCAATATGGAAGGGGACAGTCCAGCGCGGAATGCTCATGTAGAACTGGTAAACGCCTACCGCCCACTGAATGAGGATGCATACAACGAGTACCCAGCCAGCCTTCTTAGCGTCTTGAGGTGCCCGGTTCTTATAAAGCAGGAAGACGGTAATAACAGTAAGAGTCAGGTAGACATACATGCACATGGCGTGGGTGACGGCCATGGCTTCGGTATCTACTTGCAGGCGGCCTTCCATTCCCACCCCGGAATCGCCAGAGTGAACGCCCGAACCGGTAACCATCGTGCCGGTGATGAGCACAATGCTCAGGGCAATGGTAGCGACCGCTGCAAGGAGGCGAATCGCTTGGGGGAAGCGAGCGCGTGGCGTTCCGTCATCGGGTTCCAAGATGCGGGAATAGAGCATTGCCGCCAGCCATACCAAGAGCATGGAAGGCAGGAAGTGTAGTGCCACGGACCACCAGCGCAGGTCCAGGTGTACAGAAATGCCGCCGATGATCGCCTGCAGGACGATGCCGGCGACGTTGAGCCAGGCGTATACCTTGAGCTCTGCGCGGCGACGCGCCATGCGCATGGCAATGACGGCGGCGACAGCCGCTGCGGTTACGACGAAAGTAAGCAGGCGGTTACCAAACTCGATGGCCTGGTGGAGAGCAGGCGCAGCGCCTTCCATAGGGACAAGGGAGCCTGGTTGGCATTCCGGCCAGGTGGGACAGCCCAATCCCGAGCCGGTCACGCGGACAATGGAACCAGACACGGTGATGCCACCCTGGCACAAGAGAAGGATGAGCGCGATGAGGCGCTGCTGTTGCAGTGTAGGGGCGGCTTTCTTAAAGAAGCGCTTGATCTTTGTCCAGTAATTCACGCATAGCATCCTACTAGTCGGAAGATTTCGGGCCTAAAAATTCCTCTCGTTTCGAAAGGAACCGGACAAAAGTCACATTTAGCCATCGAAGCGGAACCAACGGACCGCCGCGAACGACGCCACCGCAAGCCACGCCAACAAGGACAGGAGCTCGAGGCTGGGGAAGGCGGAATTGGAGGCGTCGGTAAGCGCGCCTGCTAGGGCGACAGTCGGCACTGCGTTGAGGACGCCATTATTGCCAAGGCCCTGGGAGTAGAGGGTCCACCCGACTACGCCGAGGAGCAGGAACCAGATGAGGTTGGCCAGTGCGAGTACTACCTCAGAGCTGAGGGTTCCGCCGAGTAGCAGCCCCATGGCGGTAAAAGCCGCAACGCCGAAAAATAGCGAGAGGATCATGAGCAGCACCCCGCCCGGGCTGATGCGGAGACCCAGGATATAGGCAGCTATGCCCAAAACGAGGATTTGGAATACCACCATGGTGAGTACGCCGAGGATCTTGCCGCCAATAATTGCCCAGGCCGGCACACCGGATGCGCCGGTGCGTTTAAGGGCCCCATAGCGCCGGTCAAAGGCAAGCGAAATGGCCTGACCGGTAAAGCCTGCGGAGGTGGCCGCTACTGCAAGCACCATGGGAAATACCTCGTGTAAGCCATGTCCGGTGAGGGACTCCAGGTGGGCCGCGCCAATGAGCAAGGCCAGCGGTATGATGACGCTCAACAATTGCTGTTCGCCGTGGCGCAGCATGAGTTTTGCTTCCATCTTTCCTTGCGCGAGCAACATGGCGCCGGCGCTGGCCCGTTTGGGGGCTGGGGTAAAGGTTCCGGGGTTAAAGGTTGTGCTCATGTGGTGGCTTCTTTCCGCAACGCAGTTGGTTGAATTCGGTCCTGGCGTAGGGTGCAGCTAGCTGCGCAAATGGCGGCCGGTAAGGTCAAGGAAGACCTCCTCCAAGTTGCGGTGAGCCGCGTCTAGGCGCCGCAGCAGGACTCCTTGGCGGGCAAGTTCGGCGGTAAGCGTAGCGATGGTCTCGGGCGTGCCGGCTTGGGTCAAGCGGTAATGCAGCGGCCGGGATTTGGTCGCCCGAATTCCAGCCTCAGCCAAAGCCTCCACATCAACATCGATATCGGTGCTGAAACTAAGTCCTGCCGAGTCCGACTGCGAGGTAAGTTCCGCGGGGGTGCCGTGGGCTACCAGCTCGCCATGATCCATGATGGCTACTCGGTCCGCTAGTGACTCCGCTTCATCCATGAGGTGGGTGGTAAGAACAATGGTGACGCCATCGCGCCTTAGGGCTCGAACAAGGTCCCACACCGCCAAACGGGATTGTGCATCCATGCCGGCGGTGGGCTCATCGAGAAAAACTAGCTCGGGCCGACCGATAATTGCTAAAGCAAGGGAAAGCCGCTGCTGCTGCCCACCGGAGAGCCTGCGATAGGGAGTCCGGGCTACTCCTTCCAGCCCGAGCGTTTCCAGTAGCCAGTGCGGGGAGAGGGGATGGGCGCTGTAGCTAGCGGAAAGTTCAAGCATTTCCAGAACACGGATGCCGGAGTAGGAACCACCACCCTGCAACATGATGCCGACCTTTTCGCGCACCTTGTCCGGTGCGGAACTCGGGTCCAACCCCAGGACGTCGATTGTGCCGCTGGTGGGGTGGATAAAACCCTCCGACATTTCGATCGTCGTGGACTTTCCAGCGCCATTGGGACCAAGGAGGCAAAAGATCTCACCTGCGGCAACGCTAAGGCTCAGACCATTAACGGCGGTGGTGGAGCCATATTTTTTCACCACGTTGTCCAAGGTGAGGGCTGGGCGATCGGCTGAAATGGAATTCACGTGGGATTAGTTTAGGACACGGATTCCGCTGCGCCGCACTGCAACCCACCACAGGGCGGCAATGACGGCAAACGTGCAGGCAGCCGACACATAGATGACGATGATGGTGCTGGGCGGCAACCCGAGGCCGCGTGGCAGCACAAAGAAGCTCATAGCTGCCGAATAAGCCACGACGCAGAAACGGAAGATAAGCCGGTTGGCCCATGCAGCCAAAGGCAGTACCGCCCACAGGATGTACCACGGATGGACGACGGGAAAGAAGATAACCAGCACTAAGGAGGCGGTGCCGAGCCCTCCCACAGGGTGGATGCGGCCGCGCAACGTTGCAAAGAGCATGCGGGCCATGAAAGCTACTGCCACCAGCACGCCAAAGGTACGGGTAACGGTGAGAATCGCTTCGGTGTGGTCACCTAGGCCCAGCAGCATTCCAATGAAGCCGGTACCCACGCCTACGGCGGTGGAGGTCGAAAGCCACGAGCGGATGGAGGCCGCCCCGCCTTGTCCCGTGATCCACCCCAGGCCAATGCCGGTCAAGGCGCTAATAAGGGCAATGCTTGCAATTAAGATAACTAGCTGCAGGGCAATGGCATAGGCCAAGGCTTTCCAGCGTGATGCGCCGCCTTTGTCTATCAGGTGGCGGGCATACGCCATCCCCACAAAGCCCAGTCCGATAAAGCCGGTAACCTTGACCATTCCGGCGCAGGACAGACAAAATCCAGAAGCAATTAGTGCTAGGTAGGCACTGCGCGTGGACTCTTCTAGCTTGTCGACGCCCCTCAGGCCCAGCTCCATGCCTACCAAGAGCAGGCCCAGCATTATGGACTCATTATGGATTCCGCCCACCAGATGCAAGATAGTGAGTGGGTTGAGAATGCCGAGCCACAGCGCAGATTCTGGAGATGCCCGGCAGCGTCGCGCGAGACAGCTAATTGCCCACCCAGCAACCATGATGCCGGCGATGGATAGGAGGCGGTGGGCGATAACTCCTAGAAGGATGGAATTTGAGGTAACTGCGCTCACCACTCCAGCGAGACCGAGCGCTACGGGGCCATAGGGGGAAGGGGAGTTGGCCCAGATAAACGGTACGGATCGGGCGAGCTCATCACCCGCGCCAAGCAATTGCACCGGTCCTGCTGAATACGGATCCATGCCCTGCATCACGATGGAACCGTTAGCCAAATAGGAGTAGATGTCTTGGGTAAAGAGCGGGGCAGTAAAAATCAGCGGGAGGACCCAACCAGCCCACGTGCGCCACAACTGGTGTGTGGTCACGAGCCGGCGGGCGCGCGCTGGTGTGAGGGCACCTTCTTGGGGTTGGCGCAGCGGCGTGCCTACAAAAGGGGCAAGAAAAACCCAGGCGGCCACCAACAGGCCTACTCCCACCATGACTATGGCAGAAGAGGTCTGCAGCATGCGAGACATGAGGGAGCCGAAGGGCACGTTGTCATAGGGGTTTCCCACAACTGGGAGAGCGCCGGCACCTAACGCGCCGAAGGCGATAAGCAGAGAACCCACTGTGCCTACCCAGCGCAGGATAAAAAATGTCCGCCATTGTGCGGTGGTGGTGCGCTTTAGACCATCCGCATTGGCGGGGACAAAATCAAAACGAGAATCAGGTTCTGCGGCTCCGGTGTCCTCGGCGTGCAGTCGCGCAGACCGAGAACCAGCGGTGCCCAGCTGCGGCAGCTCGGCCTTGACGCCGGAAAGAAAGCCGCGGAATTTGCCTGTCATGGGATAAGACCTTACGCGAATCCTCCGTCTCAACCCCAGCAGGGGCGCTCTTTTAGCGTGGGCAGCGCCGCCAGTCGTGGCGATGAGGGGAGTTGGCCACCCCCGTGCCACGCCGAAGAATGGCCAATGGTGGCATTCTGGAATGAATTAAGGAACACTAGTGTTGTCTAATAAAGGAGGCGCAGTTGGACTGCGGTGCGACTCTCGGAACTACGGGAGTCGGTTGCAGGGCGACTGTAAGTGACCGAAGCACGAAGGGAGGTCCCGGCATGAGTGCACCTCAGCGTGTAGAAACTACCTACAAGGCGGCTAAGGAATCCCGCACTACGGATGGTGATACCCGCCGGCAGGTGATGCTGTTGCTGCTGAAGGACGGGCCCGTTACCGCTTCCCACTTGGGTGAACGCCTTGGCCTTTCTGCTGCCGGAATTCGCCGGCACTTAGACAATTTGGTGGAAGAGGAACTGACGGAGGTTGTGCGCCGCCGCCCAGTTACTCGCGGCTCAACGGGCAGCGGGTCTGGTCGCGGGCGACCAGCCAAACACTTCCGCCTCACTGATCGTGGTCGAGCGCAATTCGGCCACGCCTACGATGATTTGGCCTCTGATGCCTTGACGGCGCTCCGCGACGTCGGCGGGTCTGAGGCTGTTAAGCGCTTTGCCAAAGTCCGCTTCGAGCGACTCGTTGCAGATGTGCGTCCCTTGATAGAAGAGGGCGAATCTGTAGAGGATGTGGCCCGTAAGCTGGCCGAGGTCTTGGACGAGCACGGGTACGCCGCCACGGTGGACCGCGCTGGTCAGGGAGTGCAAATCTGCCAGCATCATTGTCCGGTCTCCCACGTGGCGGCCGAACATCCAGAGCTGTGTGAGGCGGAACAAGAAGTCTTTTCTGCTCTATTAGGCAAACACGTACAGCCTTTGGCCTCCATTGCTGGCGGTCACGGGATCTGTACCACGAACATCCCCTTGACACCCGTTAATACAAATACTGAAAGGAGCGAGTCATGACCCAGGCACAATCGGCACCCGAGAACAAGATGACCGATGATGAAATCATTGATTCCATTGGTGCATATGAGTACGGCTGGCACGACTCGGACGCGGCTGGTGCTTCTGCTCGCCGCGGCTTGAACGAAGATGTAGTACGCGATATTTCCGCCAAGAAGGGCGAGCCGGAATGGATGCTTAACCAGCGCCTGAAAGCCCTCAACATCTTTGATAAGAAGCCCGTTCCCACCTGGGGTGCGGATCTGTCTGGCATCGACTTCGACCAGATTAAGTACTACGTGAAGTCCACTGAGGAGCAGGCCCAGACCTGGGAAGACCTCCCGGACGACATCAAGGCCACCTACGATAAGTTGGGCATTCCAGAGGCCGAGAAGCAGCGCCTCGTTGCCGGCGTGGCAGCCCAGTACGAGTCCGAGGTTGTCTACCACCAGATCCGTGAGGACCTGGAAAGCCAGGGCGTCATCTTCGTGGATACTGATACCGCTCTGCGTGACTATCCTGAGCTCTTCAAGGAATACTTCGGCACCGTTATTCCAGCCGGCGACAACAAGTTTTCTGCGCTGAACTCAGCAGTGTGGTCCGGTGGCTCCTTTATCTACGTGCCCAAGGGCGTGCACGTAGATATTCCACTGCAGGCTTACTTCCGCATCAACACGGAAAATATGGGCCAGTTCGAGCGCACCCTCATCATCGTCGACGAGGACGCTTATGTGCACTACGTCGAGGGCTGCACCGCTCCTATCTACAAGTCTGATTCCCTGCACTCCGCAGTAGTGGAGATCATCGTGAAGAAGGGCGGCCGCTGCCGCTACACCACCATTCAGAACTGGTCCAGCAACGTCTACAACTTGGTGACCAAGCGCACCAAGGTAGAAGAAGGCGGCACCATGGAATGGGTTGACGGCAACATCGGCTCCAAGGTCACCATGAAGTACCCGGCCGTATGGATGACCGGTCCTTACGCCAAGGGTGAGGTTCTCTCTGTTGCCTTTGCTGGTGAGAACCAGTTCCAAGACACGGGTGCCAAGATGACTCACATGGCTCCGCACACCTCTTCCAATATCGTGTCTAAGTCGGTAGCCCGTGCCGGCGGCCGCGCCGCGTACCGCGGCTTGGTGCAGGTTAATCAGAACGCGCACCATTCCACCTCTAACGTCGAGTGCGATGCGTTGCTGGTGGACAATATCTCGCGTTCGGATACATACCCGTATAACGACATCCGCAATGACCACGTCACGCTGGGCCATGAGGCAACCGTTTCCCAGGTTTCTGAGGAGCAGCTGTTCTACCTGATGTCCCGCGGTATTGCGGAAGAAGAAGCAATGGCGATGATCGTGCGTGGCTTCGTTGAGCCGATTGCTAAGGAGCTGCCGATGGAGTACGCCCTCGAGCTCAACCGCCTCATCGAACTGCAAATGGAAGGATCGGTCGGCTAAAGAAAATGGTCGCTTCGAACGAATTCAACCCGGATAAGATCACCAAGGGTGATGTCTTTACCTCCACCAACGTGGAGGACTTCCCGGTGCCGCACGGCCGCGATGAGGTGTGGCGCTTTGTCTCCCTGCGCAAGCTCCGTGGACTGCACAATGGCGAGTTCGCTGAGGCAGTGGCACAGGACGTCACCGTGAGCGAACATCCAGGCGTAAGCTCCGAGACCGTCGCTCGCGATGACGAGCGCTTGGGCCGCGTTGGTACCCCGTCTGACCGCGTTGCGGCACAGGCGTGGACTTCTATGCCTGAAGGCAAGGTTGTCACCATTGACGCCGAGGCTCAGGTGGAAGAGCCCGTGGTCATTACCTACACCGGCAAGGGCGAGGGCGTAACTTCCTTTGGCGCTACCTCCATCGAGGTAGGCCACCATGCGGAAGCTACCGTCATCTTGAAGTACGTCGGCTCTGGCACCCACGCGGATAACGTCGAGTTTATCGTGGGCGATGGTGCTCACCTCACCGTCGTTGTTGACGTTGATTGGGAAGACGATGCCGTACACCTGTCTAACCACGTGGCACAGCTCGGCCGCGATTCCGTGCTGCGCCACAACTCCGCCATCTTTGGCGGCGAGGTGGTACGTATCGTGCCTCGCGTGAACTTCACCGAGCAGGGCGGCGACGCAGAGCTGCTGGGCGTCTACTTCGCTGACGAAGGCCAGTACTTTGAAAACCGCATGTTGGTAGATCACTCTGTCCCTAATTGCCGCTCCCACGTCCTGTACAAGGGCGCACTGCAGGGCACCAAGGACAATGAGGCCCGTACCTGCTGGGTCGGCGATGTCCTTATCCGCTCCAATGCACAGGGCACCGATACCTACGAGACCAACAACAACCTGATTCTGACTGAGGGCGCTCGCGCGGACGCAATCCCTAACTTGGAGATTGAGACCGGTGAAATTACCGGTGCAGGCCACGCGGCCACCGTTGGTCGCTTCGATGACCTCGAGTTGTTCTACCTGATGTCTCGCGGCATTCCAGAGGCTGAAGCCCGCCGCCTCATCATCCGTGGCTTCTTCAATGAGGTCATCCACCGTATTCCGGTGCAGTCCCTGTCCGAGGAATTGGAAAACCGCATTTCCGAAGAACTGGAAAAGATCTCCGCCTAAAGCTTTCATAGAAGGAAAACCACACACATTATGTCTACTCTGGAAATTAAGAACCTCCACGCCCAGGTGCTGCCGACGGAAGAAGGCGGCGAGCCGAAGGAAATCCTCAAGGGCGTTAACCTGACCATCAACTCCGGCGAGATCCACGCCATCATGGGTCCGAACGGGTCAGGCAAGTCCACCTTGTCCTACACCATCGCCGGCCACCCAAAGTATGAGGTCACCGAGGGCGAGGTGCTTCTCGACGGCGAAAATCTGCTGGAGATGCCCGTCGACGAGCGCGCTCGCGCCGGCCTTTTCTTGGCGATGCAGTACCCAACTGAGGTACCAGGTGTCAAGGTCTCCCAGTTCATGCGTTCCGCAGTCACCTCCATTCGCGGCGAGGCACCGAAGCTGCGCGAATGGAACAAGGAGCTTACCCAGGCCCGCGAGAACCTGAAGATTGATAAGTCCTTCATCTCCCGCTCCGTCAATGAAGGCTTTTCCGGCGGCGAGAAGAAGCGCCACGAGGTTATGCAGCTGGATATCCTGAAGCCGAAGTTCGCAGTCATGGACGAGACTGACTCCGGCCTGGACGTTGACGCTCTGCGCATCGTGTCTGAGGGCATCAATAGCTACCAGAAGGAAACCAATGGTGGCATCTTGATGATTACCCACTACAAGCGCATCCTGAACTATGTGAAGCCGGACTTCGTCCACGTCTTCGCTGACGGCCACGTCATCAAGACCGGTGGCGCTGAATTGGCGGACCAGCTCGAGTCTGACGGCTACGACCAGTTCCTCAAGTAAGGACCGACCCTCGGCCGGTCAACCGCGACTATCCAAAGAAGATTCATGTCTGGATTTGATGTAAACGCAATTAGGGAACAGTTCCCGATTCTCCAGCGCACGGTGCGTGGCGATAAGCCACTGGTGTATCTGGATTCGGGCGCTACCTCCCAGCGCCCGCTGCCGGTATGGAAGGCGGAAGAGGAGTTTGTGCTGCACACGAACGCCCCTGTTCACCGCGGTTCCTATCAATTGGCAGAGGAGGCCGATGATGCCTACGAGTCCGCGCGTCAAGCTATCGCCGCATTTGTGGGCGCGGACCGCGACGAAATCGCCTTTACCAAAAACGCCACTGAGGCCCTGAACGAAGTTGCCTATGCGCTGAGCGACGAGCGCGCGGGGGACCTCTACGTGGGCGAGGGCGATACCGTCGTCATCACCGAATTGGAGCACCACGCCAACTTGGTGCCATGGCAGGAGCTGTGTGCTCGCACTGGCGCTACGTTGAAGTGGTATTCCATGACCGAAGACGGTCGTATCGATCTCGATTCGCTCGAGCTCGATGATTCCGTCAAGGTAGTTGCATTTACTCACCAATCCAATGTCACGGGTGCCGTGGCGGACGTGAATGAACTGGTGCGCCGCGCCCGCGCGGTGGACGCCATGGTTGTCCTCGACGCCTGCCAGTCGGTGCCACATATGGCGGTGGATTTCCATGACTTGGACGTGGATTTCGCAGCCTTCTCCGGCCATAAGATGTGTGGCCCCAGCGGCGTGGGCGTGCTGTACGGCAAGGATGAGCTGCTCAAGAAGCTGCCGCCCTTCCTGACCGGTGGCTCCATGATTGAGATCGTCAAGATGGAAGAGACCACCTTTGCCGAGCCGCCGACGCGCTTTGAGGCGGGCACGCAGATGACCAGCCAGGTGGTTGGCCTCGGCGCAGCGGTGAAGTTCTTGGAAGAAGTGGGCATGGACAATATCCACGCGCACGAAAAGAAGCTCACCGAGCGCGCATTGCGCCAGCTCAAGGAAATCCCTGGTCTGCGCATCATCGGTCCAGAGACCACCGAAAATCGCGGTGGCGCCATTTCCATCACTGTGGAGGGCGTTCACCCGCACGACTTGGGCCAGGTCCTCGATGACCACGGTGTGTCCATTCGCGTTGGCCACCACTGTGCGTGGCCACTGCACCGTGCCTGCGGCGCACAGTCCACCGCCCGCGCTAGCTTCTACCTCTATAACACCGAGGAAGAAGTAGATAAGCTGGTGGACGCAATCAAGGCTGCCCGCGAATTCTTTGGAGTTGCCTCATGAATCTAGATTCCATGTACCAGGACGTCATCCTGGATCACTATAAGAACCCCCAACACGCCGGCCTGAGGGAGCCGTATCAGGCCGAGGTTCACCACGTGAACCCGTCCTGCGGCGATGAGCTGACCCTGCGCGTGCGCCTTTCCGACGACGGCAAGACCGTCGAGGACGTCTCCTATGACGCGGAAGGTTGCTCCATTTCGCAAGCTTCTACCTCGGTTATGGCTGAAGAGATCGTTGGACTGCCGCTTGCGGAAGCCAATGAGAAGCTGGCCGAGTTTGAAAAGATGATTACCTCTCGCGGCCAAGAAGAGGGCGATGAAGACCTCATCGGTGACGGCGTCGCCTTCGCCGGCGTGTCCCAGTACCCAGCGCGCGTCAAGTGTGCGCTCCTCGGATGGAAGGCCTTCCAGGCTGCATCCGCCGATGCACTAACTGAAGTGGAGAACTAGATGACCGAACCCGTAGATCCTTATCAGAACGAGAACTCTTCATTCTCCGGCAGCGGCGAGCGCTCGGAGCAGACCGAAGAGCAGATCTCTAAGGCCTTTGACGTCACCGAATTCATGCGTGATGTCATCGACCCCGAGCTCGGCATCAACGTCGTTGACTTGGGCCTTGTCTATGACCTCTGGTTTGAAGAGGACAATGGCAAGGAAATCGTCATGATCAATATGACGCTGACCTCGCCGGCGTGCCCGCTGACCGATGTCATTGCAGAGCAGGTGGAAGACATCGTTAAGGCCAATAAGCTGGCAGATGCCGTCCGCATCAACTGGGTATGGATGCCGCCATGGGGCCCGCAGATGATTACTGAGGAGGGCCGCGAGCAGCTTCAGGCCCTCGGTTTCGCGGTTTAAAATCGCGTATTAATCACACGCCCCCAACAGCGCATTTCTCGGATTCGGGAAGTGGCTGGTGGGGGCGTTAGTGCGTCTTAGCGTTGGCCGCGTCAATTGCTAGACTATTTCTTCGTGATTGTAACCAATGATTTCGAAGTCAGGGTAGGAGCGCGCACGCTTCTCGACGCCCCCGGGCAGCACCTCCGCGTGCAGCCTGGCGACCGCATCGGCCTCATCGGCCGCAACGGCGCGGGCAAGACGACGACCATGCGCATTTTGGCAGGGGAGACGGAGCCTTATGGTGGTTCTGTGACTCGCTCGGGCCCCATTGGTTATTTGCCCCAGGATTCCCGCGAGGGAAATATCGAGCAAACGGCACGCGAGCGCGTTCTTTCCGCACGCGGTCTGGATGATCTTAAGCGCCGCATGGCGAAGCAACAAGAACTCATGGAGTCGGCCACGGACGATAAGTTCCGGGATAAGGCTATCCGTAAGTATTCCCGCTTAGAGGAGCAGTTCGAGTCGCTCGGCGGCTATGAGGCTGATTCCGAGTGTGCGCAGATTTGCGACAATTTGGGCCTGCCACAGCGTGTCCTAGATCAGCAGCTCAAGACTCTCTCGGGTGGCCAGCGCCGCCGTGTGGAGCTGGCACAGATCCTCTTTGCAGCTACTGAAGGCTCCGGCAAATCCCAGACCACTCTGCTCCTAGATGAGCCGACTAACCACTTGGATGCGGACTCTATTACGTGGCTGCGCCAATTCCTGTCCAAGCATGAGGGCGGGCTCATTATGATTTCCCACGACGTCGAACTGCTAGAAGCCGTGTGCAACAAGGTGTGGTTCCTTGACGCAGTCCGCGGCGAGGCCGATGTGTACAACATGGGCTATAAGAAGTATCTCGATGCGCGTGCTACCGATGAAGCGCGGCGCCGCCGAGAGCGCGCCAATGCGGAAAAGAAGGCGTCTGCACTGCAAAAGCAGGCGGCCAAACTCGGTGCCAAGGCAACCAAGGCCGCTGCGGCAAAACAGATGCTCCACCGTGCTGAACGCATGATGAGCGAGCTCGATGAAGTCCGCGTGGCCGATAAGGTGGCCAATATTAAGTTCCCCGAGCCGGCGCCGTGCGGCAAGACCCCCATGAATGCCAAGGGCCTGACCAAGATGTATGGCTCGCTGGAGGTTTTCGTGGGAGTAGACCTCGCTATCGACAAAGGTTCTAGGGTGGTTGTTCTCGGCTACAACGGTGCAGGTAAGACCACCCTGTTGAAATTGCTCGCCGGTGTGGAACGCACCGATGGTGAAGGTGGCATCGTCAGTGGCCACGGCCTGCGCATCGGCTACTTCGCGCAGGAACATGACACCATCGACCCGGATAAGTCCGTGTGGCAAAACACCATTGATGCTTGTCCTGACGCGGATCAGCAGGAGTTGCGCAGCCTGCTTGGTGCCTTTATGTTTTCCGGCGAGAAGCTGGAGCAACCTGCGGGTACGCTCTCCGGCGGCGAGAAGACGCGTCTTGCACTGGCCGCCTTGGTCTCCAGCCGCGCGAACGTCCTGCTGCTAGACGAGCCGACCAATAACCTGGATCCGATTTCGCGCGAGCAGGTGCTTGATGCACTGAAAACGTATACGGGCGCTGTGGTGCTGGTGACGCACGATCCGGGTGCGGTTAAGGCACTGGATCCGGAACGCGTGATCATCATGCCCGATGGTGATGAGGACCTGTGGTCCGATGACTATATGGAGATCGTGGAGCTAGCTTAGGGATTTATGAAAACGCTGCTGGAGAGGATGCCCGCCTGGCGGGAAAAGTTTTGGCTCATTCCTGCTGTGGCGGTGGCCCTCGCCGCAGTCGGTGCGGAGGTGCTCATTGCGGCTGGTAGCAATTTTGATGTGTCGGCCACACCCTTTTATGACGGCAGCGCCGATAGCGCGCAAGGGATTCTAAGCGCGGTAGCAACCTCGTCATTATCCTTGGCCGGCACCGTCTTTTTCATCACCCTGACCGCGCTGTCGGGCGTGGTCACGGTGATGGGACCACGCCTCCTGCACGAGTTTTTAAAGGATCGCTCCATTCAATCCACGTTGGCGATCTACCTGGCAACCTTTATTTTTGCGCTCTTGTCCCTGCGCGCGGTCCGTACCGGCGGCGGTGGGGAAGAAGAATATGTTCCTTCCCTCAATGTAGCCGTCACGGTGCTGCTGGCCATCGCCTGCGTTGTCTTCCTCATCTACTTCATCGTGCATATTGCGCAATCGATCAGCATGTCCCACGTGGTGCACGTGGTTGCCCAAGATGTAGAAAGCCACATGCGCCGGCTCATCCGCCGCGGTGAGGAGGAAGAGAAGGTAAAAGCGCCGGGGCCAGAGTTCTACACGAACGCGCAAAAGCGCCGCAGTAGTGAGACTGGCTATCTCAAATTCGTGGACTATGACGCCATTGCTCAGGCGGCGGCGCGGGAAAATTGTGCGGTGCACCTCGGCGTGGCACCGGGAGACCTCGTATTGGAAGGCGAGGTCATTGCCCACGGCGTGCCACGTTTGCCGGAAGATATAGAACGTCATATCGTGCTTACGCAGCACCGCGAAAACGCCTCCGCCCACGATCCACGCTTTACCGCCCGTCACCTTGCTGAGATTGCCGCCCGCGCTTTGAGCACCGGCGTTAATGACCCATTTACGGTAATTGACATCATTGACCGCTTTACCCAGATTCTTACGGTGATTGGGGATAAGCGGCTTCCGCAGGGCATTGTGCATGTGGGCGGCGAGTTTCGGCTGGATTATCAGACCTTTAGCTATGCCGAAATCGTCGATGCGATGTTTGCACAGATTCGGCGCGATGCGGCCGATAATGCGGAGATTTACCTCAGCATGCTGGATAACCTCGCTAAGGTCGTTGCCCTTCTTCGCACGGCGGAACGCCGGCGCGTGCTTGACGACGCCGCCCAGGCCATCTACTCCGATGCTCGCCGCCAAGTAGGCGGCGAGGTGGAGCTGAAACAGTTGGAGGCTTCCTACCAGCACTTCCAGGCCAACCTAGCTGCGTGGGCGGAATCCGATAAGCCGGGCGAGGAGCACGCCGCGGACTAGACCGCGGCGCGGTTGTTGCTGGCGCTAGTTGCGGAATCCATGCACCGGCGCGGGGATGAAGCCGCCGCGGTTAATGAACTGCGCATTGCCCACCTGATTGACCGGGATGACTGGGGCGTAGCCAAGAAGTCCTCCGAAGCTGACCTCGTCTCCTACCTGGGCGCCAGGTACCGGAATGACGCGTACTGCGGTGGTTTTATGGTTCATCACGCCAATGGCGGCCTCATCAGCGATCATGCCCGAGATCGTCGCGGCCGAGGTATCGCCCGGCAGGGCAATCATGTCGAAGCCAACCGAGCAAATAGCGGTCATGGCCTCCAGCTTGTCCATGGAAATGGAGCCGGACTTGACCGCGTCGATCATGCCTTTGTCCTCGGAAACCGGGATGAAGGAACCAGACAACCCGCCCACGCGGGAACAAGCCATCATGCCGCCCTTCTTTACGGCGTCGTTAAGCAGAGCCAAGGCTGCAGTGGTGCCGTGGGTGCCCACCTGGTCTAAGCCCATGTGCTCCAAGATGTGCGCAACCGAATCGCCCAATTCGGCGGTGGGGGCAAGCGAAAGGTCGATGATGCCGAAAGGAACGCCCAGGCGCTCCGAGGCCATGGTGCCCACCAGCTGCCCGGCGCGTGTGATCTTGAAAGCAGCCTTCTTCACCTCTTCTGCAACCTGGTCTAAGCTGGCCCCCTCGAGCGAGCCCAAGGCACGGTCGACCACACCCGGGCCAGAAACGCCCACGGAGACCACACAATCGGGTTCCTCAATGCCGTGGAAGGCACCGGCCATAAAGGGATTATCTCCCACGGAGTTAGCAAAGACCACGAGCTTGGCGCACGCTATGGCGGAATCATCCTTAGTTAGCTCGGCCGCTTCCTTGATAACCTCGCCCATCTTCTTGGCTGCATCCATGTTGATGCCGGCGCGGGAGCTGGCGATATTCACGGAGGAACAGACGACGTCGGTAGTAGCCAGCGCCTCCGGAATGGAGCTGATGAGTTTTTGCTCCGCGGTCGTGGCGCCCTTTTCTACTAGGGCGGAATAGCCGCCCACGAAGTTGACGCCAACCTCCTTGGCTGCCTTATCCAGCGCCTTCGATGCATCAACGGGGTTTCCCTCTACGCCGGCCACCACCAACGAGATGGGGGTTACGGAGATGCGCTTATTGACGATGGGGATACCGAGCTCGCCCTCGATGCCTTCGCACACCTCGACGAGGCGCCCTGCCTGCTGGGTGACGCGGTCATAGATGGCCTGGCAGGTAGCCTCCATGGTGGAGCGGGTGCATCCGAGGAGGGAGATGCCCATGGTCACGGTGCGGATATCGAGACGATAGTTCTCAATCATCTCGATGGTGTCCAAGATATTGGTGGTATTAAAACGCGTACTCATTCTAAATCTCGTTCATGGCGGTGAAGAGGTCTTCGGACTGAATGCGGATGGACTGGTGCTTTTCCTCCGCCACGGGGCGCATGCGCTCCTTGATGGTCTGGATGGAGACCTTGTCCGCATCGAATTCGACGCGCAGGATCATGGTGAAGTATCCGCCCATGAGCGTCTGGGAGACGTCGATGACGTTGATATCGAGTTCTGCAAGGGTAGTGGTCACCGCGGCGATGATGCCGGTGCTATCGGCGCCGGTGACGGTCATAATGGCATACATGCAGACAAGTCTATCTGCTTGCCGGGCACGCCGCGGTGGTTTGTGCGTGCCAGATAGGTGAGGGCGTCTGCACGCCGGCCGCGCCGTTGTTACGGTGGGGAGGCATGACTGATAAGAAGAAGATTCTGTACATCGGTGGACACGGCAAGGTCGGACTGCTGACCGCCCCTAAGCTGGTTGACGCCGGCCACGAGGTCGACTCCCTCATCCGCAATCCAGAGCAGAAGTCCGAGATTGAAAAGCTCGGCGCGACCCCGGTTATGGCGGATATTACTGAACAAACCGTGGATCAGTGGGCAGATCTTTTCGCCGCTTATGACGCTGTAGTCTGGGGCGCCGGCAATGGCGGCCGAGGTGGGGCAGACCTCACCTGGGCCGTTGACCGCGATGGTGCCCTCGCTACCCTCGACGCCATGGACAAGTTGCAGCAGGAGGGCAAGAATGTGCCTGCCTATGTGATGATCTCTTATGCCGGCTCCCAGGTAGCAACCACGGATCCTGCCGATGAGAAGTGGTATGCCTATGTGGAGTCGAAGAAGGAAGTAGACAACCGCCTTGTACAGGCCAGCTACCCGCACCTCATCCTCAAGCCAGCGATGCTGACCGAGGAACCAGCCAAGGGCATTGAGCAGATTGAGGAAAAGAAGCTGAAGGAGTCTCTGACTTCTTCCCGCGAGCTGGTTGCGGACGTCATCGTCGAGGCCCTTGGCCGCGACAACCTGCCGGATTCCCCGCTTGCCTTCGTTGATGGCGACAATCCGGTGAGCTCTATCAAGTAAGTCGCTAGACTGGCTGGCATTATGACTACTAAGCCACCAGCTGTACTCATTGATTGCGATCCCGGCATCGATGATTGCCTCGCCCTCATGTACTTGGCGGGTCTGCATCATGCCGGTGAGATTGAGCTGGTGGGGGTTACCACCACGGCCGGCAACGTCGAGGTCCACCAGACCGCGGCTAATGCCCGCTGGATTCTGGACCTGTGCTCGCTTGCCGACGTTCCCGCAGCCCCCGGCCTACCCCTACCGCTCAAGGTGGATCTCACCACCACCCCTGAGACCCATGGCCCGACAGGACTGGGCTACGCACATGCCCCCGCTGCCGCCGCCAAGCTGCAACAGCGCGATTGGCAGCAGGTATGGGAAGAAGCATTAGCCACCCACGACGATCTGCAGCTGATCGTTACTGGACCGGTCACCAACCTTGCTGCATTCGAAGCAACCCATAGCGAAGCTGCCGCGCGCTTCGGCGCCATCACCATCATGGGCGGCGCGGTCAATTACCGCGGAAACACCACGCCAACTGCCGAGTGGAACTTTTGGGTGGATCCACACGCCGCCGCCCAACATTTTCATTCAACCGCCCCACGCGTTCTCACCACGCTGTGTTCCCTCGAAGTAACGGAACAGTTTCTCATCACCTCGCAGCGCCTAGACGAGGTCCTTGAATTGTTGGGGGAGCACCCCACGGCACAAATCCTGCCGGACGTGTTGCGTTTTTATTTTGAATTCCACCAGGCACAAGGGGAGGGATATCAAGCTCAAATCCACGACCTCTTGACCTGCATGATTGCTCTCGGGCGCATCAATTTCGGCGCGGTAGAAACCACCATGGACGTCGAGGCGGAATCGTCACTGCTGCGGGGCACGAGCGTTGCGGATTTGCGCAACCATTGGGGCCGCGCCCTCAACGCGCGGCTGGTAACAAGCGCAGACATAGCGGCCGCACACCACGAATGCGTGCGGGGATTGACGCTATTGGCTTCGCATTAGTGGCTTTTGACACGCAGAACCTCTACTATTATCCGCGGCGCACGTGCCGTGCGAGCTCGCTTTCCGAGGTGACATAGGAAAAACAGCACCATCCGCGGTCGTCGTTTATTTTGCCCATTTTTCGGTATATGGATTTGGACTTTTACTGTGTCACAGCTTTCTCTCACCCCCGCCCGCAAAGCCATGGTCATCGCGGGTGCACTCATCGTCGCCGCAACCTGGATTTATCTGGTTCTCCTGCGTCCTACTGATTGGGAATCTGTCGCCGGCTCGACAGAGGCGCTCATTACCCTCGCCGGCTACCTCGTTGGCGCCGCGCTTCTTCTAGCCGGCACCGTTCCGGCGCTACCGGCACGAACCATCGCCATCATCCCGGTAGCGCTAGTGCTCAATATTGTTGTTGGCGAAATCATCGGTTCTATCGGCGTTCCGCTGTATATCGACTCCGTGGGAACAATCCTGGTAGCCGCGCTTGCGGGACCCATTGCCGGATTGGCTACCGGTACATTGTCCTCCGTCGTATGGGGGCTGTTGAACCCTGCCGCCCTGCCCTTCGCCGCCGTGTCCGCCGCCACGGGGTTCCTCTCCGGACTGGTAATCAAGAAGGGCGCTTTCACCAAGGTCTGGTGGGTTATTCTCAGCGGCGCCGTCATCGGCATCATTTCTGGTATGCTCGCCGCACCAGTGGCTGCCTTTGTTTATGGCGGTACCGCAGGTCTTGGTACGGGCGCGGTTGTTTCGCTCTTCCGAGAACTGGGCAATTCCCTCATCGCCTCGGTTACGCTCCAGTCCTTTATTTCGGATCCCCTGGATAAGGCACTGGTCTTCCTCATTGTCTGGGCAGCGGTAAAGGCACTGCCACAGCGCACCCGAGAATCCCTCCAGCCACGTTAATGCAGGGCCTTCATCCCGCGACCGTTGTCACCATCGCGGCCTGCGGCTGGATCCTTACTTTGGCGCTGGATACCCCGGTGGCGTCGGCAAGCGTAGTGCTTCTCGCCCTAGCCTGCGGTACTGCCGCTACCCGCAACGCTTCCGTGATTTTGACAACTGTGGCGCTAAGCGCCCCGGCGGCCCTTTCCATGCTGGTCATTCACGCCCCCTACGGTGATGACCCAGTGCTGCCGCTGGTAACAAGCGACGGCCTGGTGCTCGCCGCCACCCTCACCCTCCGATTCTGCGCCCTCATGGCCTGCTTCATCGCGGCCATGGCAGCGCTGCGCATTGCTGATATCGCCAAATGGCTGCAAGTTTCGCGCGCTGGCCACAAGGTCGCATATATCGTTGGAGCCTCCCTGCAAACCCTGCCCCAAGGTGCGCACGCTTGGCGCTGCGTCCGTGAGGCCAACCAGCTCGCCGGCATCACCGTGACCTGGCGCAACACCATTTCGCGCGTCATTATTCCCGTTATCGCTCGCCTCCTTACCCAAGGAACCCAACGTGGCCAGGCCCTAGCCGCCGTCGGATTCGACCAAGAGGGTCAACGCACCCTCCTGCGTCCTGTTGCCGATTCCATGGCCTCTCGCGTCGTACGCTTGGTCATTCCATTAGTTAGCTTTGCGGTGGTGATTGCTACATGGATTTAGCCCGCATTAAGCCCACCCCAGGGGCCATTTATCAAGTACTCGTCGAACCTGACACAGCCGCCGAAGACGTTGCCGTGGAACTAGCGGAGTACCTATCTACCGAAGCCATCATCGGCACGGATGCCTCAGCACAGATTAGCTTCCTGCGGGAAACCTGCATCGAAGAAGTAGTTTTAGGCCTCGAAAATGCCGGCGTGCCTGCCCCTGAAATGCAGCGGCGCGGGGAGCGAATGCTTCGCGCTGTAGGACTGTCTGACTACTGCGAACATGACCCAACCCAGCTATCTGGTGGCCAAACGCGCAGGTTGGCGGCAGCCTGTGTTGCCATTCGCGAGCCAAAAGTCATGATTGTGTGCGAGCCTGCAGCCGGGCTAGACGCTAACTCACGCACGCAAGTAGTTCGCCTCTTGCAGGCAATGCCGGGGACTTGCGTGATTTCCGTTTCTAGCTCCTCCTGGCCAGACTTGGGTGGCGACATCATCGGAACAGACCCACTCGTAGCGGACCTCGACTTACCGCGGGTTTCTGCAAGCTCCCGGACAGGGAGTATCGGTCCGCTAACGGCACACAGGGGTGCAGTAAAGAAGAAATGGTGGCATTTTTCTCAGCCCACCGGCACGTCCTTCAGCGTCGGACCGGTAGAAATCCCTATCACGGAATCTGCGGTTACGTGGCTGCGAGGCAATAATGGCAGTGGCAAGACCACGCTCCTGCGCGCTGCTGCTGGACTCGATGGTGCCGGAGTTGTCTCGAATCCACCCGCTCTTGCCCTGCAATCGCCGTTTGATCAGGCAGTGTTTGCAACGGTGGAGGAATTCGTCCCCAATGACACCTTGCGCAACCTGCTGGGACTAAACCCCGCAGACCATCCTCTCGATCTTTCATCGTCTCGTCTGAGACTTGCGCAAATTGCCCACGTGATCGGGCAGCACCGACAGGTGGTCCTGCTCGACGAGCCAGACACCTTGCTTTCCGCTGCCGACCGCTGGCTCATGCACCAATTGATCCACCATGCACTGCAGTCCGGCAGCGCCCTCGTGGTTACCTGCCACGATCCTAAGTTTGTGGCAGAAATAGGAACTTATGCCCAAGTGGCGGAAAAGACAGTGCCGGTGCCGCAACATTAGGCGCATACAATACTGCTCCCGGCTACTTCCAACATCAGTTTAGAAGCAGCTGGGAGCAGAAGTAGGTGTATGGGGTTACTGTGGGCTCGCCTGAACACCGCGGATGGATTGCTCTACTAAGTCAAGAACATTTTCCAACTCCGCGGTATCGCCCAAGGCAAGCCGGTTAATGAATCCGTCCATGAACACCTCAAGATAGATGGCTAAGGTATCGATTCCTACATCATCTCGTAGGCGACCCTTATCCGCATTAGATGCCAATCGTGCGCGAACGGCTTCATCACGAACCGATTGATTTTCTTTCCACCGAGCGGCGAACGAGGGGTCAGTGCGTAGCAGGGAGGTGATTTCCAAGCGAGTGGCTAGCCAATCGTGGCGCTCGGGATGTTGGAGCATTTCCCGCATGACTTCTACCAAGCCATTTTGAGCCACGACTTCGGCCTGCCGAGCGGCATCTTCTTGCGCCAAGGCTAGGAATAGCGACTCTTTGTCACCGAAGTGGTGAAAAATTGCGCCACGTGACTTACCCGTCGCTTGCTCCAAAAGCCGAACAGTCGCTCCCTCGTACCCGTGCTCTGCAAAGCAGCGGCGGGCACCTACGAGAATGTCGTGCCGGCGGCGGCTAAGTTCAGATTCGCTCACGATGGGCATAGTAGGGAACTCTCCTTAATGGGGGATGTCTAAAGAATCTTTAATCAGTAATTTTAAATAAGAAATAAAATCGACGTGACGAAACGCGGGGCCGCATTGCCCTTCCTGGGGAGGGCGGTGCAACCCCGCGTTGTCGACAGAACTTAGTCCTTTAGCTCCCCTCGGGTGGGCTAAAGGACTGCGCGAAGACGCTTAGTTCTTGACCATCTGACGCAGGACGTACTGCAAGATGCCGCCGTGGCGGAAGTAGTCAGCCTCACCCGGGGTGTCGATGCGAACGTCAGCATCAAATTCGACGGCCTCGCCGGACTCCTTGGTAGCGGTGACGTGGACGGTCTTCGGGATGGAGCCATCGTTGAAGGCGGAGATGCCCTCGATGTCGAAGGTCTCCGTACCATCCAGGCCCAAGGACTCGTGGGACTCGCCCTGCGGGAACTGCAGTGGGATAACGCCCATGCCAATCAAGTTGGAACGGTGGATACGCTCGAAGGACTCAGTGATAACAGCCTTCACACCAAGCAGGTTGGTGCCCTTAGCGGCCCAGTCACGGGAAGAACCAGTGCCGTACTCCTTGCCAGCAATGACAACGAGCGGGATGCCGGCTTCCTTATAGTTCTGGCAAGCATCGAAGATGAAGGCCTGCGGGCCGCCTTCCTGGGTGAAGTCACGGGTGTAGCCACCGGTGACGTCTACCAGCTGGTTAGCTAGGCGAATATTCGCGAAGGTGCCGCGCATCATGACCTCGTGGTTACCGCGACGGGAGCCCAGGGAATTGTAGTCCTGGCGGGCAACGCCGTTTTCATCGAGGTACTGCGCAGCCGGGGTGCCCGGCTTAATAGCGGAAGCAGGGGAGATATGGTCAGTGGTGACGGAATCGCCCAGCTTTGCCAGCACGCGTGCGCCCTTGATGTCTTCAACCGGGTTCGGCTCGGTTGGCATGCCATCGAAGTAAGGAGCCTTGCGGATGTAGGTGGAATCCTCATCCCACTTGAAGGTCTCGCCTTCCGGCACGTCCAGGGCGCGCCAAGCATCGTCGCCCTTGAAGACGTCGGCGTAGTCAGCCTCGTACATCTCGCGGGAGATAGCGGACTGGATGGTGTCCTCAATCTCCTGCGGGGATGGCCAAATGTCCTTCAGGAAGACATCGTTGCCTTCCTTATCCTGGCCCAGCGGCTGTGCATCAAAGTCAAAGTCCATGGTGCCGGCAATGGCGTAGGCGATGACCATGATTGGAGAAGCCAAGTAGTTCATCTTGACATCCGGGGAGATACGGCCCTCGAAGTTGCGGTTACCGGAAAGTACCGCGGTGGCAGCGAGGTCGTTCTCGTTGATGGCTGCAGAAACCTCGTCCGGCAGTGGGCCGGAGTTACCAATGCAGGTGGTGCAGCCGAAGCCGGAGAGGTAGAAGCCCATGGCTTCGAGGTCCTTCCACAGGTCTGCACGCTGGAAGTAGCCATCAACAACCTGGGAGCCAGGAGCACAGATGGTCTTAACCCATGGCTTGGACTGCAGACCCTTTTCTGCTGCCTTACGGGCGATAAGGCCCGCGCCCACCATGACGGATGGGTTAGAGGTGTTGGTGCAGGAGGTGATGGAGGCAATGGCAACCATGCCGTGGTCCAAGGTGAACTCGCCACCGTTTTGGGACTCCACGGTAATTGGGTTGGAGTGGCGGCCCTTCGCGCCAGTAGCCGAGGACTCGCCGTGACCCTCACGAGCCTTGTTCAAGCCGCCGGTGACGTCCTCCATAGCTGGGGCGCCGCCTTCTGCGGACATGCGCTTTGCCTCGACAGAGGATTCGTCAACGCAAACCTCGTCGGTGGTGTAGTTAGCCAGATCCTTGCGGAACTGCTCCTTGGCCTCGGTCAGCAGGATGCGGTCCTGCGGGCGCTTCGGGCCGGCAATGGAAGGAACAACGGTGGACAGGTCCAGCTCGAGGTACTCGGAGTACTTTGCCTCTGGAGCGTCCTCCTCCAGCCACATTCCCTGCGCCTTGGCGTAGGCCTCGACGCGGTCGATCTGCTCCTGCGGGCGGCCGGTGAGCTCGAGGTACTTGGTGGTCTCCTCGTCAATCGGGAAGATCGCAGCGGTGGAACCGAACTCAGGGGACATGTTGCCGATGGTGGCGCGGTTTGCCAGCGGGACAGACTTAACACCGTTGCCATAGAACTCAACGAACTTCTGAACAACGCCGTGCTCGCGCAGCATCTCGGTGATGGTAAGAACGACGTCGGTTGCAGTAACGCCGGTAGGAATCTCACCGGTCAGCTTGAAGCCGACAACCTTCGGGATAAGCATGGACACCGGCTGGCCGAGCATGGCAGCCTCTGCTTCGATGCCGCCGACGCCCCAGCCCAGAATGCCCAGGCCGTTTTCCATGGTGGTGTGGGAGTCGGTACCGATACAGGTATCCGGGTAAGCAAGGCCCTCGTTGTCGAATACAACGCGAGACAGGTACTCGATATTTACCTGGTGGACAATGCCGGTTCCCGGAGGAACTACGCGGAAGTTGGAGAAGTTCTCAGCACCCCAGCGAAGGAACTGGTAGCGCTCTTCGTTGCGCTGGTACTCGATTTCAACGTTCTTTTCCAGCGCATCGGTAGAGCCGAAAGCCTCAACGATGACGGAGTGGTCAATGACCATTTCGGCCGGGTTGAGAGGGTTAACCTGATCCGGGGTGCCACCCAGTGCGGAGACGGCCTCACGCATGGTAGCGAGGTCAACAACGCAAGGAACACCGGTAAAGTCCTGCATGAGGACGCGTGCTGGGGTGAACTGGATTTCGGTGTCCGGTTCTGCTTCCGGATCCCAGTTCGCCAAGGCGTTGATGTGGTCCTTGGTTACGTTCTTGCCGTCCTCGTTACGCAGCAGGTTTTCTGCCAGCACCTTGAGGGAGTAAGGCAACTTCTCCAAGCCGGAGACGGTGTTGATGTCAAAGTAGTCATAAGACTTGCCGTTGACGTCAAGGGTCTTCTTGGCCTCGAAGGAGTTCAAGCTTTCAGTCACAGGGAGCTCCATTCCTTGTTAATAAACAGTGTGTTCTGTTTGGTACTCGCCGCCTGTCGTCACAGCGGGGCAGTGCTCAGCGTCAACGGTCACGAGTGTGACTCGACGCGACCATGGGGCCCGCTGTGTTGAAGGCGACAAAGAACGCGATGGTTCACCTAGATATTGTAGAGGCTAAAACCTTCGGTCGCTGCCATTGTAACAGTACAAGCGTTCTGTTTTCACCTTTTCAGGAAAATCGGCGAGTTGAGGAAATGGGTTGCTGTGATCTGTCCGTATCTTTGGGGAGAAGAAGTTTAGGAGCCCTATATATAAGGAAGAGATACGCATGGTTCCTGCGGGCGTAGATGTAGCTGATTTGGCAAGCCAGCTGAAAGAGGACGGCGTGGCCTATACGTCCCCAGCGCTCAGCCAAGATGCACAGCTCAACGCGGAGGTAGCTCAAGGCTTGCGAGACGGTGACGGGGTGGCCGTGGTTGATGTGATGGCTGATCGGGCACCTGATGTCCGCGACATTGCCCAAGAGCTCCAGGATGCGACAGGTTTAAACACTGTCATCGTTCAAACCCCCCGCCATGTTTCTTCCGTCAGTGACACTTATAGCCGCGCCGGCATTGAGTCGGTGCAGGCGCAGATCGTGCCTGGAGTTAACCAAGTAGACCTTCTGTCTGAGTACTACAGGGGGCTAGACCAAATCAGTCTCCCTGTGGGCGCAGTAGTGGGGACGGTTGCCGTAATCGCCATAATTGTTTTGGTCAGCTCTTTTCTGGTGGCCAGCCGGCGCGGGGTCTAGGGGTTGAGAAGACTCTATGTAATTCCCGATTGGGTCGGTCGGGCAAATAGGGTAGCGCGAGCACTGCGGAACTTCACTTTCCAAAACTCGACAGATACTCCTTTAAAATTAAGTTTGTTCGAAAAAGTATCGCGTCTCAGGGTGAAATTTTTGCGGGCCTTCGATGTGTGAAAAATTCGGGCAACCGGCCCGAAGATGGGTACCGAAGAACTCCGGGTGAATGTGAATGGCGCAGTTTCGTTCACTCACGGTGTGTCGAGAAGGCCGGTTGTGGATCGGGGAGGTAGAAGTTCGGTCTGGGCTTAGCTTGAACCTGGTACCTAATTGGGGACCGTAAATGGGGCGGGGGAGTGGTCAAAGTAAACTCTTAGGGGTTGACATCCGGTGGGGGAGTGGCTCTGTTGTCCTAGTTGTGGACGAGCTGAGGGCCGGTAGAGCGTATGGAACTCTGGTTAGCCAGTGACTAAAGTCACAATAACGGGATGGTAACAGAATCATTGCAGGTTAGGTGCACATGTTGAGTCATGTGAATTAACTTGACTCACGTGAATTGCGGGAAAATTGTGCGAAACGGGCGTGTCGTGACGTAAGGTTCGGTTGTCGACTCAGGAGACATTTCTTGCTTCCTGGGTTCATGGGCTTAGCCTTGACTGTCACGAGAGAACTCGCACGGGTATGTGGGGAAGCACGCCTTGAGCGAAGGTTAGAACGTCGAGTGGCCGTTCTTGGAAGTCAATGAACTGGGACCAATCGAAAGTGATTGGGGACGCAGGCAAAGAACTTGAGCGATTGCAATGTTCGAAAAAATTACACATCAACCCACCTTCCGTTTATGAGGTGAGACGCGTTCATTAGAACTCCACCGTGTGGAAATTTTGGTGCGAACCTTTATAAGGCTAAGGCTGAAAGCCTGTTGGCACAGAAGGTGCGCACGAAGAGGTCCATAGGGATAGGGTCTGGGAACGCCGAATCACTCCACAAGGGTCAGCCTCGTGCGGCCTGTTCATGGTTTGTGGCTGCTTGCCCTCGACGGCTCGGTAGTACTAAAAGGCTAGACCTTTTGGATTCCGGTCCGGCGCCGCGGCGAGGTCTGCCAGAACCCGTAGAGCAGTTCTCACGGTGCTCAGTGCAACGAAGACGTGATCGGGGCATACGGAATCGCGGGTTGTTAGACGCATCCTGGAGCGTATGTCGCGCGCAGCGCAAGAATAGAAGTGGATTTCGCAGTCGTGGGAATTTGTTTGAATAGAGAATAGTTGTAGACCATTTGTGGCCGACTTGTCGGACTCACGCAAGTAGACCTTTAGGCTCTCTTGCCAGAGTGCAAGTTGTCTGTATATCGCTGTTGTGGGGAAACAGTAGCGGTTTGAGTCGTCCAGTAACGGCGCAGCAATCGTCCTTAACTCTCTCTAGTTCCAACATGAAAGCCCTAAGTCTGCTGAGGGTCCACCGAAAGAGCACACCCGGAGTGAAGTCTCAGCCAATGTAGGCAGTCCATCAACAATTACCGCTCTAGTCTCTGCGGGCACCAGGGGTTAGCTTCGCGTATCTATTGATATCTACTCGAGGCGAACCTCTAGGCCGCCCAATAAGACATGCGATAACGCCTGTGTTTGTGCGAAATATGCAGGCGGGGAGCTCGGGCATACCTATGTCCGGAGTCTTCATGGACTCTCACTAAAGGAGCAGCGTGGGCCCAAACTAGGAGTATTTCAGTGGCCACCATTCGCCTTCCGCGCATTCGACATGTTCGCGCTTTCATTGCTGCAGTAGCAGGTACCGCAGCTATTTCAACGCTTTCCACCGTAGCCCCAGCGGGCGCCGATGAAGTATCGACGCCAAACCCGGGTACGGTCCACGATCAAAACTCAGACCACGTAGCAATTGACCGTGCGGTTGCCAACGCGGATTCACTGCAGGGTGCTGTAGAGGAGTCCCGGGCA
Source organism: Corynebacterium sp. ACRPO (assembly GCF_022347205.1). Lineage (GTDB taxonomy): Bacteria > Actinomycetota > Actinomycetes > Mycobacteriales > Mycobacteriaceae > Corynebacterium. The sequence continues at coordinate 343,064 of NZ_JAKRNE010000001.1, forward strand.
GAGCTAGGTCGCGCGGAAGCAGATGTTTCCGGCGCGGAAGACCGTATTGCTCAGATTCGAGCCCAATTGGAACAAGTGAACGGTGAGCCGGGTGCTAACGAAGAGTATGTTGCCAGCTTGGAAGATGAGCTGCGCCAGGCGGGCGAGGAAAAGCGAGAAGCCGAGAATCGTGTTGCGCAGGAGCGCCGAGAGCTGGCCCAGAATGAAGCGCGACTGAACGCTACCCAAAGATTTGCGGAAGCCACTTTTGCCCGCCAGCAGCAGGCTACGGCCCAGGCGGAGGGGGCAAGCGGGGTACAGTTCTCGCAGCAGGATTCTCTTCCGGCAGCCCCAAATCAAGTAACCAATCTTGATTCTGGGAATTCTACCGATACATTTTCTGTCAACCCTCAAGACTTGACTACAGGAGACAAGTCTCAGACCTTTACTGATGAGGTGGTAAAGGAGGGAACGCCTGAGGTTACGGGCGGCACGGACGTTGCAGAGAACCCGGAGGAACCATCCGTTGCTGAGCAGGAGAAGACTGCTCCAGAGGCGGACTTTGAAAACGCCCTCAACAAGGGTGCTACTCCGACGTTCCAGAACGTCGATTTCGGCACTGGGTCCTCTGTGAACGATGCGCTCGGACTTGCGAATGATATTGCCGCGGCGGTTGATGAGGACGATGTGCGTACCCTCATGCAAGGTTCATCTGACTTGCTTGGTTTGGGCAGTCCGAACACTGCACCTGCCGCCAGTGTTGATGCTCCCGAGTTGGATGAGGTAACTGAGTCCGAGGAAACCACCACGAGTGCAGACGCGGGCCGAGACGCTCAGATTGAGGCCGTAATTTCTCGCGCTGAGTCTCAGGTCGGCGTCCCTTATGTGTGGGGTGGCGGCGATAATAATGGTCCTACTGGTGGGCTTCGCGATGGTGGCGTGGCTGATTCCTTCGGGGACTTCGGTCAGTCTGGCTTCGATTGCTCGGGCCTAGTCAAGTACGCCTACGCGGCAGTCGGCCTGGACCTTCCTCACTACACTGGTGCACAGTACCAGCAGGGCAAGAAGGTTCCGCGCGCGAATGCACAGCGCGGTGACCTTATCTTCTACGGAGCTGGTGGAAGCCAGCACGTAGCTATCTACCTAGGCGACGGCCAAATGATTGAAGCGCCACAGTCTGGTCAGACTGTTTCAGTAGTCCCAGTACGCTGGGGTGGCGCTACTCCGGATGTCGTGCGCCTTCTCTAATCTCCAACTTTTGGTTGGTATGGTTTAGGGCATGACTGACGCACAACAGAATGCCCAAAACTTCGACGCCCTCCTCGTTCTTTCTTTCGGTGGCCCGGAAGGAAACGAGGAGGTCGTTCCTTTTTTGGAGAACGTAACTCGAGGTCGAGGTATCCCTCGCGAGCGGCTAGAAGTGGTGGGCGAGCATTATTACCACTTCGGAGGGGTAAGTCCGCTCAATGCACTTAACCGCGAAATCATCGATCATGTCGAAGGGGAGCTGAAAAAACGCGGACATAATCTACCAGTCTACTTTGGCAATCGAAATTGGCATCCCTTTGCCAGCGAGACTGCGGAGAAGATGTCTCAGGACGGAGTGCGAAAGGTAGCTGTCTTCGCTACTTCTGCATGGGGTGGGTACTCCGCATGCCGGCAATATGATGAGGACATTCAGCAGATGCGCGAGCATCTGGCGGAGCAGGGTTTGCCGGACATTGAATTTACTAAGATTCGCCAATTCTTCGATCATCCGAAGTTCGTGGCCGAAATGGCAGCCGCTGTCACAGAGGTCTGGGGACAGGTTCCGGAAGAAAAGAAGGAATCCACTCGCTTGCTGTTTAGCGCCCATTCGGTTCCCGTCGCGCACGATAATGTGGGCGGCGCGGAAGGCGATAAAAACCTTTACTCCCGCCAGGTGTCAGAGGCGTCGCGGTTGGTGGCCGCACAAGCCGGTATTTCTGACTATGACCTTGTATGGCAGTCACGTTCGGGCAATCCACGCACTCCGTGGCTCGAGCCTGACATTGTTGATCACACCACTGATATCCACCACAACGACGGTATCGACACGGTAGTGGTGTGTCCGATTGGCTTCATCTCAGACCATATGGAGGTTATCTGGGATCTCGATTCCGAGCTGCAGAAGGCGGCCGAAGAGATGGGTGTCAAAGTCCTGCGCACCCGGACAGCGGGTCCGACTCCACGGTTTGCGGAGATGGTCGTTGATCTCATCGATGAACTAGAGCAAGGCCGCGAGTGGGAGACCAGCGGGAGCGTGACGGTGCAAGGGTGCGCAGTCAATGGTGCTCCGTGTGCAGCGGGGTGCTGCGATATCTGGTCGCGTTAACGGGCAAATTCTCCAAGCGCATAAGACACGCCAGTCATGCGGGCCTGGCGGATGTGGCGCCACAAGCGAAGCAATTGTGGATCAAGGCTGTGGTCATTGATGCGGTCAGTGACGGTTTCGATGATCGCGGCTACCCGATCGGCTCGGGCAAAGAGCTTGGCTGCTCGAGCTGGCGTTGAACGGGGAAGTCCGGGCGTGTCATAAAAGTCGCTCAGGGTTCCCACGGTGAGGCGTGGGTTGGGCAAGGCCTCGGTGCTATACCCGTTTGCGGCGATGAGATCGGCGGACTCATTGGTTGCTTGAGAGAGGAGTGCGTCGGCTTCACCGGGGCTTAGCCAGGCGGGCGCGGGGAGCTGCTGCTTTTCGACGACCACTTGCCACGCTGTATGGCTGTGGCGAATGTGGGGGATGAGGACTAAGTTACGCAAGGGATCATTGCTACGAACTATGATTGCCCCGGCAGAACTTTGTGCGGCCGCGCGATAAGACTCCGTTCCTGCCGGCAATGCAGGCGGCTCGCCTGGCCCGGACAGTGCGAGGCGCACAATAGGCTCAGCACGTACACCGCGATGAGACGTAAGCTCGGAGGTCTCCGCGCGCAGAATGGCTAGCAGATCGACGAAGGGGGACTCGTCCCAGCATTCTGGACGTCCGCCTAGTGTAGTAAGCGCGTCCAGCAAGTCATCGGTGGTTTCATGTCCCCATAGCCACGAGCCAAGCCAGACGGCGGTATTTTGTAAAGGTGACCATACTTCGGCGCGCATATCCATGGCGAGCCAGTCTAGTAGATAGACTAACGGGCCATGAGTTTTGATCCTTATGGCGGAGATATTTTTGCTGGCCACTCACGGTCGAAGCCGCGCCAGTACCCAGAAGTGCCAGCCGAGCCCGGAATGGTAGTGGAAGTGCGCGGCGATGACTTTGTGGGTGCTGTTATGGGCGTGGATAAAACCGTTTTCGGTGAGGTGGTACGCCTTGAGGATCGCCACGGCGTAGAACGGGTCTTTAACTTGGTCAAAGGCGGGTTCCTAGTGGAAGGCAAGCCAGTAACGCTTACCCGGTACGTCGAAAAGCAGGCTCCCCGTAAGTCCAACTCCGGCTCCCGCCGCGTAGAAAACGTGGAGGCAAAGGTTGCCGCGCCATCGCGCATTTGGGTGGAGGGCGTGCATGATGCTGCCATTGTAGAAAAAGTGTGGGGCCACGACCTGCGTGTGGAGGGCGTGGTAGTCGAATACCTCGAGGGTTTGGACAACTTGGAGGCGCGCCTCGCAGAGTTTCAGCCGGGGCCTGGCCGCAGGGTTGGCGTATTGGCCGATCACTTGGTTCAAGGCTCCAAAGAAACCCGATTAACGGAAACCGTGGGAGAGCATGTCCTGGTGACTGGACACCCCTTCATCGATATCTGGGCGGCGGTAAAGCCGCAGCGCGTTGGCCTGCGCGAATGGCCAGATGTTCCCTATGGCGAGGATTGGAAGACCGGTATTTGCCGCCGCGTAGGGTGGAGCGACCCGAAGGATGGGTGGCGTCATGTCTATAACGCCGTGCATTCTTTCCGCGACCTAGACTCCAGCCTAATCGGTGCCGTGGAGCGCCTCGTGGACTTCGTTACTACACCTGAGTTGAGCAAATCTGATTTGCTCTAGGGGTGGGCAAGGTTGGCGCGTTCAATGAGGTTGACGGCCAACTGCCACCCCGCCATTTCCGCGCTCCAGCCGGCCGCTTGGAGGCGTTGCGACATGGCTTGCTTGGAAATTCCTAGCTCTTCGGCGGCCTCATTCTGGTTGAGCCCCGCACGGACGAGTGAGGTTGCTTCACGCCCTTCGATGGTGCGTTTGTGCAGAACGTATCCAAGCAGAGCAAAGGTGGCCGCAATATCGCTCGCCTCCGAGGCGCGGCCGCGCTTATTGAGTTTGGCGTAGACCTGCCCCATGCGGGCGGACTTCCGCAATGCAGCGGTTGCTACCTGGCGTGCGCCTTCCTCATCTTCTTGGTTGCCGGGGCTAATGCCGATGCCGATGGCCCAGTCGCCGTCGGCAAGCAAGGCCATGACCACGTCGCACACGGCAGTTGCTGAATCAACTACGGCGCAAATATCTTCCACGCCGAGCACGTGGAACTCGCCCACACCGTTGAGGGTGGATAGAGCCGTTGCGGAGCGTTGGACCAACTCTGCGCGACGCACGGAGCGGCCCCGGTAGCGAGCGTGGACAGCAAGCACAGAAAATCCTCCTTAAGGAACCAATTGCGAATTAGTCTACCGCTCGTACTTGACTTATGGGCGAGTGGGTAGACGTGAATCCATATACAGCCCGGCCATACCGATGGCGGCAAAAGCTACCATGGCAACAATGATGCTGGGCGAGGTGTGGCCGGTGAGGGCATCGCCGAAGAAGACGCCGAGGGCAGTAGTTGGGACGGAACCGAGGAGAGTGGCCACGGTGAAGTGGCTAAGCTTCACGGGTGTTAGTGCGGCAACATAATTCAGGAGGCTGAAGGGGACGCCGGCCACCATCCGCAGCGAAGCGATGGCCAGCCAGCCGCGCCGCTCTAAGTGGGCATTGATTTTAAACACTGCTGGGTGGGTTAGGTGCGGCCGGATCCAGTCTCCGAGGAGCGTGCGGACGATGAGGAGCGAGAGGGTCGCTGACACCGTCAAGGCGCACAAGGAGAGGGCGAGGCCCTTCCATGGGCCAAAAAGTATTCCTGCGGCTACCGTCCACAACGTCCGAGGAAATGGAAGCTGCGTAAATATGACATAACCTAGGATAAAAAGGAGAGGAAACCACGCACCATAGCGGGTGGAGGCGACGCGAAGCTGGGACACGTTCGGCAAATCAAAGAAGTAAAAGAGTATCGCGCCGGTGGCGATGGCGGCGAGGACGGCTACCCAACGACGCATTGACCACTGGAGAATTGACCGCCAGGCGGACTGGGCGAGCGACATGAGGAACTGGCCGAAGCTGCGCGCCCAACTCAAAAATGTGGTCATGGGGGAGATCGTAGTCCTTGTGGGAGTACTGAATAGAAAAATCCGGCGGCTACCTTAGTGGTAACCGCCGGTCCGTTGTGCCCGAGGGGGTGTCTGGTTCGGAGACATCGTTCCGCATGTCTTATGAGATAGTTCCGGTCTAACCAGCACTAATGTCTCATTACATCGATCCGGTAGAAAACTCTGAAGTTAAATTTGCCCGGCCGCGA
>NZ_JAKRNE010000020.1 GCF_022347205.1 Corynebacterium sp. ACRPO
TACAACACCGAACGCATCCAACAACGACTCAAGGGCCTGACCCCGATGCAATATCGAAATCAGACCCTTGAAGCCCTAACCGCCTAGAATTAAACCAGTCCAACTTTCGGGGGCCAGTTCACAACGCGTATGGCGGGGTTCCTTTTCGCGTAGGGTGGCTGCCATGAAACTCATTGGCCTTACAGGCGGCATTGGCAGTGGCAAGTCAACAGTTGCAACGCTCTGCCGCGAACGAGGGTGGCGTGTGGTTGACGCCGATGGCATTGCGCGCGACGTCGTCAAGCCTGGCAAGCCGGCTCTATCGGAGCTGGCGGCAGCATTCGGAGAAGATATCCTGCTGGCGGACGGCAGTCTCAACCGCAAAGAATTAGCGAAGCGAGCCTTTGCAGACAAAGAACACACCGAGTTGTTGAATTCCATTACCCATCCACGCATCCAAGAGGAAACGCAGCGCCAATTCGCTGAGGCACGTGAAGAGGGTTATGACTTTGCCGTTTACGATATGCCGCTTTTGGTGGATAACGGTTTAGACAAAGACATGGACTACGTCATCGTGGTCGACGTGGCCGTTGAAGAGCGCGTCCGTCGCCTCGTTGCTTCACGCGGGCTGGAAGAGGAGGATGCGCGCCGTCGCATAGCAGCGCAGGTACCTGATGAGGTGCGATTGGCCGCGGCCACGCACGTGATCGACAACAACGGCACGCTGGAGCAGCTGCGCGCGCGAGCGGCCGAGGTTATGGACCTCATAGAGGCGGAGTCTTAGAAGCGGAGTCACCCAAACTTTAACCGTTGGGCGGTTAGAGTTTACGCAGTTTAGACGTTGCGTTAACTTTCGCGCCTTAAGCTACCCGCCGTGGGAACATGGGATACAGGGCCTTTTGATAATCACGCAGCGCGAGAACTACTCGCTAGCTTGCGTGATGGCTCTTTCGATCTCAAAGCCTTTCAGAACTCATGCGCCGAAGAGCCCATGGACTCCGATGACGCGGAAACCATGATCGCACTGGGCGCCTTGTTGAAGCTGAAGGCTGATGCGCTGCCGGAAGGAATCCACCGCGAGGATCTTGCGCCCCTGTATACGCCGCAGTCTAAAGCGTGGCTGCGCCGCCGCATCAATAGTGCAATGCGTCCAGAGACGTCTTCTGTTTATGCGCTGTGGGAGACTACCGGCGAGCTGGAAGAGTGGCTGCGCACCGCGCAGGACTCCTTGCCGTGAACATAGCTAGCCGCGCCATATAAGCAGTAGAGTAGTGGGCATGGCTTTTGCTGCTGAACATCCTCTTATTCCAAATTCCGAGCACCGCGTCGTCAGCGAGGTCGAGCGCACCCCAGGTGAGTTTCAGGTTGTCTCTGAATACGAACCGGCCGGCGACCAGCCCGCTGCTATTGCAGAGCTCAACGAACGCCTCAACCGCGATGAGCGCGATGTAGTACTCATGGGTGCTACCGGTACTGGTAAATCCGCTACTGCCGCTTGGTTGATTGAAAAACAGCAGCGCCCCACGCTGGTGATGGCACCAAATAAGACCCTGGCAGCGCAGCTAGCGAACGAGCTGCGCCAGCTCCTGCCGCATAACGCGGTGGAGTACTTCGTGTCTTATTATGACTACTACCAGCCAGAGGCTTATATTGCGCAGACGGATACCTATATTGAAAAGGACTCGTCCATCAACGAGGACGTAGAGCGTCTGCGCCACTCGGCCACCTCGGCGCTGCTGTCCCGCCGAGACGTGGTGGTTGTGTCCTCCGTGTCCTGCATTTATGGCTTGGGTACACCGCAGTCCTATTTGGATCGCTCGGTCATTATTTCCGTGGACGAGGAGCTAGACCGGGACCGCTTCCTCCGTTTGCTGGTGGATATCCAATACGAACGCAACGACGTGGGATTTACCCGCGGTACCTTCCGCGCCAAGGGTGACACGGTCGATATCATTCCGGCTTATGAGGAGCGCGCGGTGCGCATTGAATTCTTCGGCGATGATATCGATTCCCTTTACTACATTCACCCCGTCACTGGCGATGTCATCGAGGAAGTAGATGAGGTGCGCATATTCCCCGCGACCCACTACGTGGCAGGGCCCGAACGCATGGAAAAAGCTGTGGCTGCCATCAAAGAGGAATTGGCCGAGCGCCTGGAAGATCTAGAAAACCGCGGTAAACTGCTGGAGGCACAACGGCTTCGCATGCGCACCGAATACGATCTGGAGATGATCGAGCAGGTAGGTTTTTGCTCCGGCATCGAGAACTACTCCCGCCACGTCGATGGCCGCCCAGCCGGTTCCGCGCCGGCAACGCTGCTGGACTACTTCCCAGAGGATTTTCTCACCATTATTGACGAGTCTCACGTCACGGTCCCACAGATTGGCGGCATGTTCGAGGGCGATATGTCCCGCAAGCGCAACCTGGTGGAATTCGGCTTCCGTCTGCCCTCCGCGGTGGATAACCGCCCGCTGACCTTCGATGAGTTTGAACAACGCGTGGGACAAACCGTCTACATGTCTGCCACCCCTGGCGACTTTGAGCTTACGTCTTCGGACGGTGAGTATGTGGAGCAGGTGATTCGCCCGACTGGTCTGGTGGATCCGAAGGTTACCGTCAAACCCACAAAGGGCCAGATTGATGACCTTATTGATGAAGTGCGCACCCGCATTTCCCAGCAAGAGCGCGTACTGGTGACCACGCTGACCAAGCGCATGGCAGAAGACCTCACCGATTACCTGTTGGAACAGGGGATTAAGGTGCGCTACCTGCACTCGGATATCGATACCTTGCAGCGCGTCGAGCTTTTGCGGCAATTGCGTCTTGGCGAGTTTGATGTGCTGGTGGGCATTAACCTTCTGCGTGAGGGCCTTGACCTTCCCGAAGTATCGCTCGTTGCCATCTTGGATGCGGACAAGGAAGGATTCTTGCGCTCTACGACCTCGCTCATCCAGACCATTGGCCGTGCTGCCCGTAACGTCTCTGGCGAGGTGATTATGTATGCCGATAAAATCACCGATTCGATGCAAGAGGCAATCGAGGAGACGGAGCGACGCCGCGAAAAGCAGATTGCCTATAACAAGGAACACGGCATTGACCCGCAGCCTTTGCGGAAGAAAATTGCCGATATTCTTGACCAGGTCTATGAAGACGGCGGGGAAGAGGAGTCCAACTCTGATCCCTCTGCAGTGGTGGAGAAGCGGGATATTTCCAGCATGGCTACCGATGAGGTGCAGGCGCTTATCGACGACCTCTCGGCCCAAATGGGGGCTGCCGCGCGCGAGCTCAAATTCGAGTTGGCTGGTCGACTACGTGATGAAATCGCTGATCTAAAGAAGGAATTGCGTGGATTGAAGGAAGCGGGAATTTAGTTTTCTCCCCCTGAAAGTGATGAATGGCTCCGCGGGTGCTTCTCTCAAGAGCTGCGCTAGTTATACTGGATAAGTGCCAGAAGCGCCGTTTAGTTGTCACTGTGAAATAGTTCAACTGCAAGGAGAATAATGCTTACTTATAAAAACATTGCCGTCGGCACCGATGGCTCTGAAACCTCCCTGCGCGCGGTCCGCGCTGCGGCGTCCATGGCACGGGCGTACGACGCCAAGCTGATTATCATTTCAGCCTTTTATAACCACGCTGGATCCATGCTTGGTGCTCCGCGGGGCGACGAAGCCGGTCTGCCCGTTGTAAGTGAGGACATGGCCGGTACCTACCTGACCAATGCCACCCGTATCGCCGAGTCGGAGGGTGCGGAACACATTGAAGTCGTAGGCAAATCTGGAGACCCAGTAAAAGCCTTGTTGGAGGTAGGCCAGGACTATGATGTGGACCTGTTCGTGGTGGGCAACCGCGGCGTGAACTCCGTTCGTGGTCGAGTCTTCGGTTCTGTGCCAACAGAACTAACCCACAAGTCAAAGGTAGACGTCGTCGTAGTTAATACCAGCGAGAAACGTTAAACATTTTTCGTTGTTACACTGGCAGTAAAGCCTTTGTAGGCTAAATAAACACTCTGGGTACACACCCACAAAGAAAGGTCATCATGAGCGACTACAACACGATCGTTGTCGGTACTGACGGTTCTAAGTCTTCTCTCCTCGCTGTAGAGCGAGCAGCTAAGATCGCCGCCGCATTCGATTCCACTCTGATTATCGGTTGTGCTTACTACGAGAACCAGGAGCAGGCTTCCAAGACCCTGCGCCAGGATTCCGTAACCATCTTGGGCGATGAGAAGGCCGAGGCAAACCTCAAGGACGCTAAGGCACACGCTGAGAAGTTCGGTGCTTCCAAGGTCGAAACCGCTGTTCGCCCGGGCACCCCGGTACAGGCCCTGATGTCCATCGTCAACGACAACGATGCTGACCTACTCATCGTGGGCAACCGCGGCATCAACTCTCTCACCGGCCGCCTGCTGGGCTCCGTGCCGGCAGACGTTGCTCGCCAGTCCGACTGCGACGTAATGATTGTTCACACCGTCAGCTAAGAACGGCAATTAAAACCCGCCTTGGTCTTGCTTTGAAAAGACCACGGCGGGTTTCGTCGTTAAGCGCAGCTTACTCCGTAGGGTGTGCAGCGTTGAATGCGGCGGCAATGGCGTTGCCGTTCGCGCCCTGAATCAAGGGGATAGAGAAGTGGCCCTCCTCATTGGCATCGGCCAAAGGGCTAAGGGAGCCGTGGGAGAGCAACTGCTCCTGCGGGCTCAGATTGCGGATAAGCACAGAGTGAATCCGGTCCGGATGCTCATTAGCCACATCGCCGTAGGTCAATGGATCATGTTGTCCGTCATCGCCAATGAGAATCCATTGCATATCCGGGTAGGCGATGAGCAGATTGCGCAGCTGAACACGCTTGTGCTCCTGGCCGCTGCGGAAAAGTCCCGTTTCCGTTGGGCCCCAGTCCGTCAGCAGCATGGGACCCGCGGGGAAACCATGGTGAGACAGGAATTTCTTGAGCGAGCCAAAGGTATTCCAAGCGCCCGTAGAAAGATAAAACACCGGGGCTTGGGGGAAGCGCTGTTGTAGCTGAGCATAGAATGCGGCCATTCCGGGAACGGCCTGTCGCTTGCTAGGGCGCTTGGCCCAAGAATTCCACGCCGCGGTGAGCGCGCGTGGAAGCCACGTGACAAGCACCGTGTCATCGATATCGCTAACGATGCCGATCTTGGCCGCCGGATCAACGATAAGTAGTTGGACTTCCACGGCATTCGCGTTTGCGGCCTCGATCATTGCCGTATGCCAGCCGGGCTCTAAATCGTGCTCATGGACTAGTAAGTCAATGTATCCGTTTCGATCGGTGGTACCGGTGACAGTCTGTTCCCCAATAGTTACCGAAACGTCGTGGTGTCCTACTTGAATGGTAAGAAACTGCTGGTAGCCGCGCTCACCCCACGTATCCCTCTTGCCTTCATCAGGATCATGCATGAGTACGCGGCCGAAGATTCTCACCTGATCGGTGGTGCCATAACCGGTATATCCCACGATCAGGGGCTGCCATCCACGCCGTTGAGAGCGCTTCAAAGTAAAGGAGTTTAGTGAGCTTTCAGCTTTGCGCATGATGTCAGATAAGGCCATGGCACAAAGCTTACGGGAGCCTAAAGAACTTCGCCGCAGTCACCGACGAGCGTGAGCGATTGGGTGGCACGAGTGATGCAGACATAGAGGTTCTGCAATCCCTGTGGGGAGGCATCCACGATGCGCTGCGGATCGAGCACAACCACGTGATCAAACTCCAGGCCCTTATAGCGCTCCGCCGTGGCGGCGTCAATAACCGCTGTGAGCCTGCCGTCCTCTTCGCTGTGTACTCCAGGGGTGTAGGCGCCTTGCTCAAGCCGGCGCACCTGCACGCCATCGCGGATGGCTGTCGCCGGAATGGCGTCAGGGTTAATCATTTCCAAAAGTCCATTGGCCAATTCCGTGATGGGCTGCGGGGTGCGATAATTGACGGTAAGAAAATGGTGACGAAAGCGCTGAGCTACAAAGGGCTCGAGGGCCTCGCCCCAGTCATCAACACCTGCCGGGGAACCAGTCTGGGAGGTATCACCCACCAAAGTCATCCACCGCGAAGGGCAGCGGCGGAAGAGCATTCGCCACTCCATAGGCGTTAATTCCTGGGCTTCGTCCACGATGATGTGACCATAAGCCCATGTATGGTCTTCGCGTGCGCGTTGGGCAGTGGTGCGCTTATCGCGTACCTCCTGGCGGTGCGCCAAGGTTTCGGCGTCGATGACATCGTGGGCAGAGAGGATTTCTGCTTCAAACATGTCATCGTCATTATCTGTGGACTCGGAGGAAGACAAGATATCCAATGCGTCTTCCGCATCCGCCACCTGCTCGCGCCACGCGGCGTCATCGGCTGCCTTCTTTTCTTCAGGGTTGGGCAGGCCGATGAGGACGGCAAGCTCGTCTAGCAAGGCCGCGTCCGAATCCGTCCATGCTCGTCCCTCTGCACGGTAGAGCGCTTCTTGGGTTTCCTCGTCATACCCGTGCGCGGCAGAAGCGATGCGCTCGCGCGAGGAGACTAGAGCAGCAAGTACATCGGTGGGGTGTAGTTCGGGCCAAAACTCATCGATCAAGGCAGTAACGGCCGCGTCCTCAGCAAGGTCATCGTGGAATTGATCGATATCGGCGCGCGACAGGAGATTCTTTCCGCCAAGCGGATCGGCACCGACCTTTTCTGCCATTTGCTGGGCAAGGTCCTCTACGAGGTGCTCGATGAAGGCACCACGCGCCTCATTGTGCGGCTTGCGCGAGCGCCGTGCACGTGTGCGGGCGCTTTTCACCATGTGTGGTGTGACGCTTAAGGTAAGGCCGTCGACGGTCAGCTCGCGAGGGGCGTCGGGAAGCAACTGGTAGTCCTTGACCGCAGTGGAGAGGATTTCCACCATGGCGTCACTGCCCTTGATTTCCCGAGCCACGAGGTCTTCTTCGTGGTCCGGCTCAATTCCAGGAAAGAGCCCGCCGATGGTGGAGAGCACCACGCCGGTCTCGCCCAGTTCTGGGAGCACGCGCGAAATATAGTCCAAGAAGCTGCTATTGGGGCCCACGATAAGTACGCCGGTGGCAGAAAGCAGCTCGCGGTGGGTATAGAGCAGATAGGCAACGCGGTGTAGCGCCACTGCGGTCTTACCGGTGCCGGGGCCGCCTTCTACCACCATCACGCCGCGGGTGTTATCGCGGATAATCTCGTCCTGCTCCCGCTGAATGGTCTCCACAATTGAGGCCATGTGGCCGGTACGGGCCCGTTGCATGGCGTGATAGAGCGCAGATTCGCTCGCTACGCCGGCCTCTTCTTCACGCACTCCGGGGCCAGCAAGGACTTCATCATGAATGCCAGTGACGGTGCGCCCCTTGGTGCGGATTTGGCGGCGGGTGTGCACGCCTTCTGGCTGGGCGGTAGTAGCGAGGTAGAAGGGCCGTGCCATTGGGGCACGCCAGTCAAGCAGTAGCGTGCGATAGTCCTCTTCACGCGCATCGAGTCCCATGCGGCCGATGTAGCGGCGATCTAGGCCTTCCGGAGTGGGATTGTCACCTGGGGCGTCGATGTCGATGCGGCCAAAGACCAATCCCATCTGGGCCACATTGAGACGATCCAGCTTGGCTTGGAGCCCGTGGTATTCCGTTTCGCGGCGCACCAAAGCATCCGCGTCCGGGGTGGAGGGATCAACGTCCGCCCGCACCTCATTGAGCCGTTCATTTGCTGCAGCCACCTCATCATCGAGGCGGGCGAAAAGGCCGTCCACATAATCTTGCTCCGTAGCGATGGCTTCGCGCTCCGAGGAACCTGCAGCCGTCGCGTGCTTATGGGATGCTGAGTTCACGTGACTCCTTGGTAATTGGACGTTGATGGGGAGGAAGCTGCCGGGCACGCTGTCCGGCGAGGGGGAGAGATGAGTTTAGACTCTGCCGTGACAAAGAACAACGGCCCAGCATAAGGCTGGGCCGTGTGTCACCGCCGAGTTATTCGGCCGAAGAAGTCGTGGCTACTTCGAGCGCTTTTCCAGCTTCTTGATAGCTGCCTCAATCTTCTTATTTGCCTCCTGCTGCAGCTTGTCAGCGTGCTTGGATGCCTTCTTGTTGGCGCGCTTGGACTGGGCGGTGTCCAGCTTGGCGACGGCCTTGTCGGCGCGTGCCTGAGCCTTGGTAGCTGCCTTTACAGCACGGGTACGGGCGATCTCGCGATTAGCCTGTGCGGTCTCGAGCCAGTCACCCTTATTGTCTTCAACGTACGTCTTGGCGTTGTCGACCGAGTCCTCGATGAAGGACTTGGCGTTGCCCAGCAAGCCGCGGCCAGACTCCTGCCAATCGTCCTTGTTGTCCTCTACGTAGGTCTTGGCATCGTCAACATAGGACTTTGCAGTATCCAGCAGACCGCGGCCGGTGGACTGCCAGTCATCCTTGTTGTCGTCTACATAAGCCTGTGCCTTGGCAGAGGTCTCATTGATCCAGTCGCCGGCCTTGGAAGACAGCTCGTTAGCACGGGCAGAGAGCTCTTCGCGCTTCTGCTCGGATTCAGACTTGGTAGGCAGTGCCTGCTGAATCTTCTTATTCGTGCGCTTGCCGGCCTTCTGTGCGCGCCAACGCAGGGAAGGCTTGCCCTCGGTGTCCTGGGTAGCGATAAACAGGGCGCCGAGCAAAGCGGTATTGGTAACGAATCCGTTGCGGCGGGATTCCTTGTCTTCCTTATTGTCCGCAGCCCAGAAGTTGTTCTTGCCAATCAAGTTGGGCAGGGTAGCGGCGGCCAGAACTGCAGCGGAAGTGCGCGGTGCCTTGCCCAGAGCCAAGGTGGAGCCGGCGCCTACCTTTGCGCCGCCAATGGCGCGGGTAACTAGTTCTGGGTCATTCGGGATGTAGCCCTGGTACTCAGAAGGAACGGCCTTGCGCACGGTCTTGAGGAAACCCTCGGTTTCCTTCACGTGCTCGGACGCGTTGCGCAGGTTGTCTACGCCTTCCCATACAAAAACGGATGCCAGCATGGGGCGGGCAAGCTTGCGAATCATAGTCCTTAAAGCTCCTTAAGCTCGTTGTTCTAGACCTATCGTGTGCTAGACCATTGTACGCGGAAATTCGCCATTGGATCACCAGCGGCGTTCCCACCAGTCACCAAGTTTGGGGCGCTCTTCGCCCAAGGTCGTGGACTTGCCGTGTCCCGGGCGCACAATCGTATTGTCAGGGAACTCATCAAAGATGCGCGCGGTGACGTCCTTATATAGGCGTACGAAGTCACCCTCAGACGTGGTCTTGCCCAGGCCACCGGGGAAGAGGGAATCGCCTACGAAGAGGTTGGTGACGCCATCGATGCTTGCAACCAGAGCCGCCCCGCCGGGGGTATGGCCGCGCAAGATGATGACGGGCAGCTGAAGACCCGCGAACTCGATGGAATCGCCCTCGCGCAGCTCCACGTCTACCTTGGCCGGGATGGCGGGGGAATCAAGGAAGGAGGCGTAGTGAGTAGCACCCGTTTCGGACAAAATCTCCTCGAGTGCGCGCACGTGGTCCCAGTGGCGGTGGGTAGTGAGCACCGCGGTGATTTTCACGCCGGCTTTGCGGGCCATGTTGAGGATTGCAGGGGCGTCATCGGCGGCGTCGACAAGCAAGCCCTCTTCGCCCGCCTGGAGGAGGTAGCAGTTGTTGTCCATTTCAGACACGGAAATCTGATGTAGCTGAAGCTCGTTAGTCATGTGTCCTAGCCTACGGGTACATTCGAGGGAAGATTGCAATCCCTAGTACTGGAGGTCTGAGCACAGTGGCTGATCGTTTGGTGGTGCGCGGTGCCCGCGAGCACAACCTCAAGGGCGTGGATATCGATATCCCCCGCGATAAAATGGTTGTTTTTACCGGCCTATCCGGCTCCGGTAAATCTTCACTTGCCTTTGACACCATCTTCGCTGAAGGCCAGCGCCGCTACGTGGAATCCTTGAGCTCTTATGCCCGCATGTTCTTAGGGCAGATGGATAAGCCCAACGTGGAATTTATTGATGGCCTGTCACCCGCGGTGTCCATTGATCAAAAATCCACCAACCATAATCCACGTTCTACGGTGGGCACGATCACGGAGATCTACGACTACCTGCGCTTGCTCTTTTCCCGTGCTGGTACGCCGCACTGCCCAAAGTGCGATGCGGTGATTGAGCGCCAAACGCCGCAGCAGATTGTGGATGCGGTGCTGGATCTGGAAGAAAAGCTGAAATTCCAGGTGCTTGCACCGGTAGTGCGTAAGCGCAAAGGCGAGTTTGTGGATCTTTTCCAAGACCTGTCGGCTCAGGGTTATTCCCGCGTGCGAGTGGATGGAGAGACCCATCAGCTCAGCGATCCTCCCAAGCTCAAGAAGCAGATCAAGCACAATATTGAGGTAGTAGTTGACCGCCTGCAGGTCAAAGCCTCGCAGAAGCAACGCTTAACGGATTCGGTGGAAACGGCTCTGCGCCTAGCGGATGGCCTGGTCACCATCGAGTTTGTGGATAGGGAAGAGCTCACCCACACGTATTCGGAAAAGGCCGCCTGCCCCAATGGCCACACTTTGACCATTGAAGAGTATGAGCCCCGTGCTTTCTCCTTCAATGCCCCGTTTGGTTCTTGCCCGGTGTGTGATGGTTTGGGCACCAAGCTGGAAGTCGATGTTGACCTGCTTATTCCGGATCCGGATGCTCCAGCGGTGGACGCGATCCAGCCGTGGCACTCCAGTCCCAACTCCCGTTACTTTGTCAAGCTAGTGGAGGGGCTGGGCAAGGCAATGGGCTTTGACCCTAAGACCCCAGTGAGCGAATTGACCAAGGAGCAGCGCCATGCGCTCATCTATGGCACGGATGAGGAGGTGCAGGTTCGCTACAAGAACCGCTATGGGCGCCAACGCAATTGGACCGCGCCGTTTGAGGGTGCCACCGGTTTCATTCACCGCAAACTGGAAACGACTGATTCTCAGTCCCAAAAGGACCGCCTGCTGCAGTACACCCGCCGCGTGCCGTGCAGCACCTGTAAAGGTACCCGCTTGAAGCCGGAGATCTTGGCCGTCCGCTTGGCCTCTACTACACACGGTGAGCAGTCCATTGCGGGGCTGTGTGCGCTTTCGATTGAAGATGCCTCTGAATTCCTGGACTCCTTGGTGCTGGGGCACCGCGAGGAAATCATTGCCGGTGCAGTACTCAAGGAAACCCAGGCTCGGTTGCGCTTCCTTCTGGACGTCGGTCTGAATTACCTGACCCTGGATCGCGGTGCGTCCACGCTTTCGGGCGGCGAGGCGCAGCGCATTCGCCTAGCCACGCAGATTGGTTCCGGTTTGGCCGGCGTTCTGTACGTGCTCGATGAGCCTTCCATTGGGTTGCACCAACGCGATAACCAGCGCCTTATTAAGACCCTGCAGCGTTTGCGCGATATTGGCAACACCCTCATCGTGGTAGAGCATGATGAAGACACCATTCGGGAGTCCGATTGGCTTGTTGATGTGGGCCCGCGCGCCGGTGAATATGGCGGCGAGGTGGTCTATCAAGGCGAACCGGCGGGAATTGAAAGGGTAGAGGAGTCCCTGACTGGCCAGTATCTATCTGGCAAAAAGGTGCTCGCCGTCCCGGATCACCGCCGCGAGATTGACAAGGATCGCACCTTGAAAGTCGTGGGCGCGCGTGAGAATAACCTCAAGGGCATTAACGTCGAAATCCCGCTGGGAGTGTTGGTGTGCATTACCGGCGTTTCCGGCTCTGGTAAATCCACCGTGGTTAATGAGATTTTGGCTAAGACTTTGGCCAATAAGCTCAACCGCGCCCGCCAGGTCCCCGGCCGTGCCAAGCGCGTCGAGGGCGTGGAGCACCTAGATAAGTTGGTCCAGGTGGACCAGAGCCCGATTGGCCGTACCCCGCGCTCCAACCCAGCGACCTACACGGGCGTCTTTGACAAGATCCGAAACCTTTTTGCCGAAACCCAGGAGGCCAAGGTTCGCGGCTACAAGGCCGGCCGCTTCTCCTTCAACGTCAAGGGTGGGCGCTGCGAGGCATGCCAAGGCGATGGCACCATCAAGATCGAGATGAACTTCCTACCGGACGTGTATGTTCCGTGTGAGGTGTGTGAGGGCGCTCGCTATAACCGCGAGACCCTGGAGGTGCACTACAAGGGCAAGAATATTGCCGAGGTTCTCGACATGCCGATTTCTGAGGCAGCGGACTTCTTCGAGCCCATCAACTCGATTCACCGCTACCTTGCCACGCTTGTCGACGTCGGGTTGGGCTACGTTCGCCTTGGCCAAGCCGCTACCACGCTTTCGGGCGGTGAGGCGCAACGCGTTAAGCTCGCCTCGGAGCTGCAAAAGCGCACCAACGGTAGGACTATCTACATCTTGGACGAGCCGACCACTGGTCTGCACTTTGAGGACATTCGCAAGTTGATGTTGGTTATCCAAGGCCTTGTAGACAAGGGCAATTCGGTGCTTGTCATTGAGCACAACCTCGATGTCATCAAGGCTGCGGACTGGATCGTGGATATGGGGCCGGAAGGTGGCGCCGGCGGTGGCACCGTAGTCGCGCAGGGCACCCCGGAAGATGTCGCGCAGGTGGAAGGCTCCTATACCGGAAAGTACCTAAAGGACATGTTGAAGTAGGGACACTGTGAATAGTTACTGCCTCGGCGTCAGCCTGCTGGCAGCGCTCACTCTGTTTACGGTGAGCGCCTGCTCTAGCGATCCTGAAACCGAGAACGTCCCTGCGCCGTCGACTAGCTCTCCGGCACCCAACCCGGACTCAGTGCGCACTCAGCTTGACCACGCAGTGGACAAGACCGCGAGGAAGTACCACGCCAAGGTGGGGGGCGCTATTTCGGCCGGCGATGACACCATTGCGGTGGGCGATAAGGGCAAGGGCCCTGTCTGGTCCACCATTAAGGTGCCAATCGCCATCGCGGCGCTGAAAGACGGCGCGGATAAAAGCCTGGTTGACTTGGCAATCAAGGAATCCGATAACGATGCCGCCTACTCATTGTGGTCCCAGGTGCAATGGCGCGAAGGCTCCGCCGATAAGGCAGTCGAGGAATTGCTCGAAGACTATGGATCGCACGCGGATATCCATGACACCGCCTTCGGCTACTCCACGTGGTCATTGAAAGACCAAGCAGTCTTCGGTGCTGAATTGCCCTGCATTGAGGAGGCGGACTACGTCCACAAGGTGCTCAAAGACATTGTGGCTTGGCAGAAGATTGGTCTGTCGAAAGAGAAGCGAACCCGCGCCAAGAGCGGCTGGGGCTTGGACGAGGGCAACAATGAGTACACCTACCGCCAATTTGGCGTTCATGAGGTTGCTGGCAAGCGCGTCGGCGTCGCGTTATCTGTGGTTACCGATGGCGAGGACTATGCCAAAGCCGAACCTGCAGTAAAGGACCTTGCATATCAGCTGGTCGACATTGTTGATGCTGAGGTAGAGAAGGGAAACATTGAGCCAGCAGCCCAATGCAAGGATCGCTAGGCGAGTTGCGATTTGGTGGAAAGGGTAGAAGCTGCTATCCTCAAAGCCACTACCGCCCATGACGCCTTTTCGAGGTTCGTGGGTCACAAGCGGAGTCTCTCCCACCCGATGCCGCGAACATGGTTCGTAGGATAAAGGTAAAGGTAACCAAGCACTTGTGCTTGGCACTGTGAGAACTCCCGGCTGTCTTTGGCAGACCGGGTTTGATTCGTTTGTGGTCCCGGTAGGTGAACTACTTACTCATACACCCCCTAATCGAGGAGAACCACAATCAGCGCTGAAGCTCGCATCAATGAGCGTATCCGAGTACCCGAGGTCCGTTTGGTAGGCCCCGGTGGTGAACAGGTGGGCATCGTCCGTACCGATGATGCTCGCAAGCTTGCGTACGAGGCTGACCTTGACTTGGTTGAGGTAGCCCCGAAGGCAAAGCCCCCAGTGGCCAAGATCATGGACTACGGCAAGTTCAAGTACGAGCAGGCTCAGAAGGCTCGCGAAGCCCGTAAGAACCAGCAGCAGACCGTGGTTAAGGAACAGAAGTTCCGCCCGAAGATCGATGATCACGATTATGAGACCAAGAAGGGTAACGTAGTTCGCTTCCTCGAGAAGGGATCCAAGGTCAAGGTGACCATCATGTTCCGTGGTCGTGAGCAATCGCGTCCGGAGCTGGGTTTCCGCCTCTTGGAGCGTTTGGCCGATGACGTCGCTGAAGTTGGCGTTGTTGAGTCCCGCCCCAAGCAGGATGGTCGCAATATGACCATGGTTTTGGGTCCGGTTCGCAAGGGCAAGAAGTAGACCAGATTCCACGTAGGATTTAAGGACTTAATACTCATGAAGCAGAAGACCCACAAGGGCACCGCAAAGCGTATCAAGGTGACCGGTTCCGGCAAGCTGCGCCGTGAGCAGGCTGGCCGCCGCCACCTGCTGGAGGGCAAGCCGTCCAAGCGTACCCGTCGCCTGAAGGGCACCGAGGCAGTCGCACAGCCTGACACCAAGCGCGTCAAGCGCCTGCTCGGCCGCGCATAATAGCGCCGAATCAACCCACATCCGCCATCACAATCTGAATTAAGGAAGTATCACTGTGGCACGAGTAAAGCGCTCAGTTAACGCAAAGAAGAAGCGTCGCGCGATTCTGAAGTCCGCTAAGGGCTACCGCGGCCAGCGTTCCCGCCTGTACCGTAAGGCGAAGGAGCAGTGGCTGCACTCCATGACTTACGCTTACCGCGATCGTCGCGCTCGTAAGTCTGAGTTCCGTAAGCTGTGGATCCAGCGCATCAACGCTGCTGCCCGCATGAACGACATCACTTACAACCGTCTCATCCACGGCCTGCGCCTGGCTGAGATCGAGGTTGACCGCAAGATCCTGGCTGAGCTTGCTGTCAATGACTTCGAGGCATTCTCCGCACTGTGCGAGGCTGCTAAGGCTGCCCTGCCCGAGGACGTTAACGCTCCTAAGGCTGCCTAGTTACTAGGAATACAACGCCCGTTTCTCCGGCTTATGTGCCGGGCGAAGCGGGCTTTGTTCGTTTTGCATCTATCTGTCCAGTGATCTCGGACTCGCATGTTACATTGAGTCCAGACCCCGAGTGACCCCGAGACCGAGGAGCAGATTGCCTGTGACAAACCCAAATGGTGGCTACCAGCCAGAAAACGGCGAGTATTCTGGCCAGTCCTATGACAACAACCAGGGCCAGCAGTACAACCCTTATAACCAGCAGGCCGGTTACCAGCCGCAATACAACCAAGGCTATGCACCACAACCGAATATGGGTTCCTATCCGGTGCAGCAGCAGTATGTGGCGCAGGGACAGCAAAAGTCTTGGATCGCTACTTTGCTTCTGTGCTTCTTCTTGGGCTCCTTTGGCGCGCATAACTTCTATACCGGCCGCACGACCTTCGGCGTAGCGCAGCTGGTGCTTAATATCTTGGGCTGGGCTACTTTCTGGTTCTTGCTCGGATTCGCGTTTTGGGCCATCGTCGGAATCTGGGTCTTCATTGAGTTCATCATGATCATTGCCGGCGCCGGTGATTACGATAAGGACGCCCGCGGCGTGCCACTAGCTAAGTAGCACCGAACATTGTGATCCTGTTGCCCTACCGGCAACAGGATTTTTGTTTTGCCTACGCATCTGGGGCTGAGTCTGGGAATGGGCAACTAGTAGGTAGGGTAGGAGCCATGAATTTGGATTTTGACTCTGCCTTTACTGAACGCACTCCGCGCATTGTTAACGCAGCCAAGCTGCACCGTGCGGCTAACCGGAAGAAGGCGAAGCAATTCCTGATTGAGGGAGAAAACGCCGTAGATGCCGCAGTGTCTACCGGCGCTGCTGTCGATGTTTTCGTCACTGAAAAGGCAGCAGAGCGCTTCGGTGACATTATTACCGCGTGTGGATACATGGGGGTCTACGTACATCCCATCACCGATAGGGCGGCTAAGCATTTATCTGATACCGCCACCACCACGGGGCTTTTCGCGCTATGCAAGCCAGTGCTGTGGTCCGCGGGTAAGATCCTTAACGGCAAGCCAAGTTTGGTTTCTGTTCCCGTGCTCACCTCGGAGCCGGGCAATGCAGGCACGTTGATTAGAACTTCCGACGCCATGGGCGCAGATGGAGTAATTTTTGCGGGCGAGACGGTCGATCCCCTCAGCTGCAAGGTAGCGCGCGCTTCGGCCGGTTCGCTCTTTCATGTCCCGGTAGCGCGGGATCCCAATATCAAAGACGTTTTGGGGCAGCTGCGTAAATCGGGCATGCAGATTGTGGCGACGGCCGCCGATGGGGAAGTAGACCTCGCAGAGGCAGATCTATCACAGCCAACGGCGTGGCTTTTTGGCAACGAGGCCCATGGGTTGGGGGAGCTACTGGAAGAAGCCGACATGCGGGTGCGTATTCCGCTACGCGGGCGCGCAGAGTCACTCAACCTAGCGACCGCCGCAAGTATCTGTCTCTATGAGTCAGCAAAGGCCCAAGAGCACAGCTAAGCAGAACCCCGAATGAAAAGGGGGTCCCTGGGGCGGTTGGACTGGCCGGGACAGAGTAAGATTGCACGCGTTAGTTTTCGCGCGAGAAGAAGGTACGAAGTACGTGTCCGATACACCGCAGATCGAATTGACCGAAGAGGCTCTCGGGGCCGCGGCCGATAAGGCTATCGCAGCCTTCGACGCAGCCGAAACGCTCGATGAGCTTGCTGCAGCCCGCCGCGAGCACCTAGGAGATGGCGGCTATATTCCGCAGGCGCGCCAGTCTTTGGGGCAGTTGCCCAAGGATCAGCGCAAGAGCGCTGGCAAGGCTGTCAACATGGCCCGCGGGAAGATGGAAAAGCGCTTTGCCCAGGTTAAGGACGTCTTGGAGCAAAAGGCCCGCGAGGAGCAGTTGCGAGCAGAGACCGTAGATGTGACGATTCCTACCACTCGCACCCAGACTGGTGCGCTTCACCCGATTACCGCATTGTCGGAACGCATTGCGGATATTTTCGTCGGCATGGGCTGGGAAATCGCGGATGGCCCCGAGGTTGAGGCGGAGTACTTTAACTTCGACGCTTTGAACTTTAAGCCGGATCACCCAGCGCGTACCCTGCAGGATACGTTCCACGTCTCCGGCGAGGGCTCTAAGCAGGTGCTACGCACGCACACCTCTCCGGTACAGGTGCGCACGATGCTGGAGCGCGATGTGCCGCTGTATATCGCTTGCCCAGGTCGCGTATTCCGCACCGACGAACTGGATGCCACCCATACCCCGGTTTTCCACCAGGTAGAGGGTTTGGCCGTGGATAAGGGCTTGACCATGGCTCACCTGCGCGGCACCCTTGAGCACTTGGCCAAGGTGCTGTTTGGTCCGGAGACCACGACGCGCATGCGCGTGAATTACTTCCCATTCACTGAGCCTTCTGCCGAGGTTGATGTGTGGTTCCCGAATAAGAAGGGCGGCGCCGGTTGGATCGAGTGGGGCGGCTGCGGCATGGTGAATCCCAATGTGCTGCGCGCCGTAGGCGTTGACCCAGAGGAATACACGGGCTTTGCCTTCGGTATGGGCCTCGAGCGCACGCTGCAGTTCCGCAATGGCTTGACCGATATGCGCGACATGGTCGAAGGCGATGTCCGCTTCACCCTGCCGTTTGGCGTGCAGGCTTAAAACCCAGAAAGGATAGACACACTAATGCTTATTTCCCAAGACTGGGTCACCCGCATCCTGGGCGCTAAGAATCCTGGTTGGAATGTTTCCGCTGCCGATATGGACTCCGGATTCGTGCGCGTCGGTTTTGAAACCGAAGGTTATGCTGCCGTTCCGGAGAGTACCGGTCCGCTGGTCATCGGCCAGGTGGTAGAGATCGAGGAACTTACTCAGTTCAAAAAGCCCATCCGCTACTGCCAGGTCAACGTGGGCCAGGCTAATGGTACGGGCGAGCTGCAGGGAATCATTTGCGGTGCCCGCAACTTCCGCCTGAATGACTATGTCGTCGTAGCTCTTCCTGGATCGGAACTGCCAGGTGGTTTCAAAATTGCGGCTCGCGAGACCTACGACCACATCTCCAATGGCATGCTGTGCTCCGGCGCTGAGCTCGGTCTAGGTGCACAGGCTAACGGCATCATCGTCTTGGGCGATGACGTCGCCGATAAGGTGGGCGAGGACGCTCGCCCGATTATTGGGCTGCACGATACCGACTTTGACGTCAACATCACCCCGGATCGCGGCTACGCCCTGTCCGCGCGCGGTTTGAGCCGTGAGATTGCCTCGGCTTTCGATCTGGAATTTGCCGATATTGCCGAGGAGCCGTCGGTTGCTGGCATTGATACCTCTGCTGTTCCGGAGGCGCAGGGCTCGCTTATCGACGTCACTCTAGACCCCGCGACCAAGGCGCAGCGTTTCGGCCTGCGCAAGGTCTCTGGCATCGACCCACAGGCGCGCACCCCGTTCTGGCTGGAGCGCGAGCTCATGCTCTGCGGCCAGCGCAGCGTGAACTTGCCCACGGACATTACTAACTATGTGATGTTGCTTTTGGGTGCCCCGATGCATGCATTTGACGCCAACGTTATCCAAGGAAATCTCGTTGTCCGTAATGCGGACGAAGGCGAGAAGTTTGAGACCTTGGATCACGTAAAGCGTGAGCTTTCTGCAGAAGATGTGGTCATCTGCGATGGCAACGGCATCCAGTCGCTGGCCGGTGTCATGGGCGGTACCACCTCCGAAATCTCGGCGGAGACCACTGATGTGGTCTTCGAATCCGCTATCTGGGATCCGATCACCGTGGCGCGCACCTCCCGCCGCCATAAGTTGTCGTCCGAGTCCTCCCGCCGCTTCGAGCGCGGCGTGGACCCTGCGATTGTCGAGGTCGCTCTAGACACCGCATGTGCGCTCTTGCAGCAGCTGGCGGGCGGCACCATTGAGGAAGGCCGGACGCTAATCGGGGACGTCGCCAGGCGCGAGCCCATTGCCCTGCGCACCGCAAAGGCCAGCGAGTATGCCGGCGTTGACTACTCCCGTGAGACCGTGATTTCCCGCCTTGAGGAAGTCGGCTGCACTGTCGCCGATGAGGGCGACATGCTGCAGGTAACGCCTGCATCGTGGCGCACCGATATCTCTATGGATGTTGACCTCATCGAAGAGGTGCTACGTCTCGAGGGCTTGGAGGACATTCCTACCGTTTTGCCTACTCCGGCCGGCGGTCGCGGTCTCACCCCGGCGCAGAAGCGTCGCCGCGCTATTGGTCACGGCCTAGCCTATGCCGGTTATGCAGAGGTATTGCCAGCCCCGTTCGTGGCGAACGACACCTTTGATGTGTGGGGCTTGGACAAGGATGATGCTCGCCGCCGCACCGTAGAGGTGCAAAATCCGCTTGAGGCAGATAAGGCCATCTTGTCCACGACTCTGCTCCCGAACATGCTGGAGGCCATCGGGCGTAATGTTGCTCGCGGCCGCAGCGACCTCGCCCTATATGGTCTGCAGCAAGTGGCATTCAAGCGCGCCGAGGCCTCGCCTATGCCTTCCGTAGAGCAGCGACCTTCCGAGCAGGTGGTTTCCGAACTTCTGGATACCCTTCCTGAGCAGCCGTTGCACGTTGCAACGGTGGCCACCGGCAATATTGAGCATGAGGGCCCGTGGGGCGAAGGGCGCGCATATAGCTACGCCGACGCTATCGAATCCGCCCGCCAGGTCGCCCGCGCCGCCGGTGTGGATATCGAGCTGGAGGCAGCGCAGGCTCTTCCCTGGCATCCAGGCCGTTGTGCTGCCGTGAAGGTGGCTGGCACTGACATCGTTCTGGGCCATGCCGGTGAGCTTCACCCGCAGGTTTTGGAGGCGCTGAACTTGCCGGCGCGTACTTGCGCTATGGAGCTGGACGTTACCGCTATGCCATTGGAGGAAAAGTTCCCGGCGCCGGTACTGTCCTCCTTCCCAGCGTTGCACCAGGACATCGCGCTCGTGGTGGATGAAGACGTCCCAGCCGAGCGCGTCCGCGCCACGGTGGAAGAGGGGGCGGGCGAACTCATCGAGTCCGTTGAGCTCTTCGACATTTTCCGTGGCGAGCAGTTGGGCGAGGGCAAGAAGTCCCTGGCCTTCCAGCTGCTGTTCCGTGCAGCGGATCGCACGTTGACCGATGAGGAAGTCAATGAGCACCGCACGGCGGCAGCGGAGCTGGCTAAGCAGCGCTTGGGCGCAGAGATGCGCGCATAGCTAGGCCCTAGGAAGGGGCGGTGAGATTTAGCTCACCGTCCCTTTTTTAATACATTTTTCCATTCCTGGCGATGCAATTACCAGGGAATTTCCCCGCTTTGAGTGAATAACATACGGCCGAGTGTATTTATTGCTATAGTCTCGCTTATGACGATTTCAGTAGCAATAGCAGGCGCCACCGGATACGCGGGAAGCGAGATCCTTCGCTTGTTGCTATCTCACCCGGCCTATCTTTGTGGGCGCCTGCGCATTGGCGCGCTCACAGCACATTCCACCGCCGGGAAGACGGTAGGTGAGCTCATGCCACATCTGCCTCAGTTGGCGGGTCGCGTTATTGAAGAGACGACCGTTGATAATCTCCGTGGGCATGATGTTGTCTTTTTCGGCCTACCGCACGGGTACTCTGCTGACATCGCCCAACAACTAGGCCAGCAGACCACCCTGATCGATTGTGCGGCCGATTTTCGCCTTCGTAGCAAGTCCGACTGGGATGCTTTCTACGGCGGCGACTATGCCGGAAGCTGGCCCTATGGAATTCCGGAGGTGCCCGGCAATAGAGAAGCGCTGCGGCGTGCTCACCGAATAGCAGTACCGGGATGTTTTCCTACGGCGGTCACCCTTGGGGTTCTGCCGGCCGTGGCGCACGAGCTCGTTGAGCCGAACCTTTCGGTCATTGCTATCACCGGAGTCTCTGGTGCCGGGAAGAAAGCTTCTGTAGCGCAGCTTGGCGCGGAGACCATGGGAAACCTCAAAGCATATAAGCCTGGCGGGACGCACCGACACACCCCAGAGATCCTGCAAAACCTGCAGCCTTTTGCCAAGGAGAAGCTCTCCCTTAGCTTTACACCGGTTCTCGCGCCCTTGCCCCGTGGGATTTTGGCTACGACTACGGCGGGGCTTAAAGGGGGCGTCGGCAAGCGTGACGTGGAGACAGCATTCCGCGACCTTTATGCCCAAGAGCCCTTTTGCTACGTCCTTCCCACCGGGCAGCAACCCGAAACCCAGAACGTCGTGGGCACCAACATGGTCCATATCCAAGCTCACGTGGACGAACGCGCCCGACGGCTCGTTGTCACATCAGCGCTAGACAACCTGTGCAAGGGAACGGCTGGCGCCGCGTTGCAATGCATGAACCTGGCACTTGACTGGGATGAAACCTCGGGCCTGCCGCAAGCGGCCGTAGCCCCATAACACTAGGAGAATACAATGAGTACAGCTGGGATCACCGGCCCCGCCGGCTTTAGCGCCGGCGCAACTACAGCGAGGATTAAGCCCTCCGGCACGCCCGATATGGCCTTGGTGGTCAATAACGGACCTCGTTTCGACGCGGCGGCAGTCTTTACCCGCAACCGCGTGGTGGCCTCGCCGGTGAAACTCTCCCGCAAGGCGATCAGCGATGGTCAATTGGCTGCGGTCATCTTCAATTCTGGAAACGCCAATGCGTGCAATGGTGCGCAGGGCGACAAGGACGCCGCTGCGCTGGTAGCCGAGGTTGCTCACTCCCTGCGCCTTCCCGAGGGAGACATTGCCGCCTGTTCGACGGGACTTATCGGTGAGCCCATGCCAATGCACAAGGTGTTAGCTGGTGCGGCCGACGTAGTGAAGGGCCTTGGCACGAGTGCAGAACACGCACATGCGGCAGCCGCGGCCATTATGACCACCGATACCGTAACCAAGGAAGCCACCTATGCCGCGGACGGCTGGTCGGTAGGGGCCATGGGCAAGGGAGTAGGCATGATGGCTCCTTCTCTCGCAACAATGTTGGTATGCCTTACTACCGACGCCGCCGCGAGTGCTCCCGCACTCCACAGCGCCCTAGACAAGGCCGCGGCCAAGACTTTTAACACCCTCGACGTGGATGGATCTACCTCCACCAATGACACGGTAATCCTCATGGCCTCTGGGGCATCGGGGATTGCACCCAGCCAAGAAGAACTTGACGCGGCGGTGCTTGCGGTGTGCGCGGACATTGCGGACCAATTGCAAGCAGATGCGGAAGGCGTGACTAAGCGCGTCAAAATCACGGTAGAGGGCACGGCCACGGATGATCAGGCCCTCGATGCCGCGCGCACCTTGGGCCGCGACAACCTTTTTAAGTGCGCCATGTTTGGTTCCGATCCTAATTGGGGACGTGTCCTCGCCGCTGTGGGAATGGCAGATGCAGAAATGGATCCGGACAACATCTCCGTCTATTTCAATGACCAGCCGGTCTGTCTAGCATCAACGGGCACGCCGGGGGCACGCGAGGTGGACCTGAGCGGCGCCGATATTGATGTTCGCGTGGATCTGGGCACGGGAGGCGCGGGGTCGGCATTCGTGCGCACGACGGATCTCTCCCATGCCTACGTGGAAATCAATTCGGCGTATAGCTCCTAGGGAGAGATGAGAATGATTAGCGGACTTAGGGACCACGAGCGGGCCACTGTCTTGGCAGATGCACTGCCGTGGCTCCAGCACTATCGGGACACCATAGTGGTGGTGAAATATGGCGGAAATGCCATGGTGGATGAGGAGCTCAAGGCGGCCTTTGCGGCGGATATGGTCTTTTTGCGCACCGTCGGTGTCCATCCCGTGGTGGTCCACGGTGGCGGGCCACAGATCAACTCTATGCTGCAGAAGCTCGGCATTGAAGGGGAGTTTCGAGGCGGCTTCCGCGTGACCTCGCCGGAAGTCATGGACGTCGTGCGCATGGTGCTGTTTGGGCAGGTGGGCCGCGGATTGGTCAACCTCATCAATTCCCATGGTCCTTATGCAGTGGGGACCTCAGGAGAAGATGCAGGACTATTTCGGGCTACGAAACGGCTGGTGGAGATCGATGGACAACCTACCGATATTGGCATGGTCGGCGACATCGTAGAGGTCAACCCTGCAGCCGTCATGGATATTATCCAGGCCGGACGCATCCCTGTGGTCTCGACCATTGCACCGGGAGAGGATGGCGCTATTTATAACATCAACGCCGATAGTGCGGCTGGCGCCTTGGCCAGCGCGATTGGGGCTGAGCGATTAATCATCCTTACCAACGTAGAAGGGCTATATACGGACTGGCCGAACCGTGAGTCCTTGGTATCAAAGATTGAATGTGGCCGGCTATCCCATCTATTGCCGCACTTGGACTCCGGCATGATTCCCAAAATGGAGTCCTGCCTTAAGGCGGTAAAAGCTGGGGTATCGGCCGCCCACGTTATTGATGGCCGGATTGGTCACTCGGTGCTTTTAGAACTATTTACCCCTGGCGGCGTCGGAACCATGGTGCTGCCAGATGACTATGACAAACACGACTATCCCGAAGGGACCATCTTCAGGAAGGACGATGCAGCATGAACAAGCCACCGAGCTTGACCACACGGTGGTCGGAGACGATTGTAGATACCTACGGCACGCCACCGATAGGCCTCGTCTCCGGCCAAGGAGCAACGCTTACAGATGAGGAGGGGAAGAGCTATATCGACCTTCTCGCTGGGATTGCTGTCAATTCTTTGGGCTATGGCAATGAGCAGGTGGCGCAGGCGGTTTCACACCAGGCCCGCACCTTGGTGCATACCTCGAACCTCTTTGCCACGCAGCCGGTGCTCGACGCCGGGGAGAAGTTGATTAGGCGGGTAGGGGATAGCGGTGCCCGCGTCTTCTTCTGCAACTCTGGCGCCGAAGCGAACGAGGCCGCATTTAAGCTTGCCCGCTTGACTGGCAGGCGCCGAATCCTCGCGGCAGAACACGGCTTCCATGGCCGCACCATGGGTGCGCTTGCCCTGACCGGCCAGCCCGATAAGCAGCGCGCCTTCCACCCACTACCGGGCGGAGTGGAGTTTTACCCGTTCGGGGATGCGGATTACCTGCGCCACTTGGTCGAGCAAGATCCCACCGATACTGCGGCTATCATCCTTGAGCCCATTCAGGGAGAGACCGGCGTCATTCCGGCCCCTGCGGGATTCATGCAGAAGGTAAGCGAGCTGTGCGATGAATACGGCATTTTGCTCATGGTGGATGAAGTGCAGACGGGCGTGGGCCGTACGGGTACTTTTTTCGCCCACGAGGTAGAAGGCGTTCAACCGGATGTCATCACCATGGCAAAGGGTTTGGGCGCCGGAGTACCCATCGGTGCGACCATTGCCCGAGGTCGCGCCAAGGATTTGTTTAAACCTGGCTCCCATGGCACCACCTTTGGCGGAAACCCCGTCGCCTGCGCTGCGGCGAACGTAGTCCTTGACACCGTGGATGCGGAATTTCTTGCGGAAGTTACCCGTAAGGGTGACTATCTGCGGCAAGAGATTGAAAAATTGCCGCTTGTAGAACGCGTACGGGGCCGAGGTCTTATGCTCGGCATTGTTTTAGCAAAACCTGTGGCTAAGCAGGTGGTGCGCGACGGGCTCGCACAGGGGATCATCCTCAACGCACCCAGTGAGAACGTACTCCGCCTCACCCCACCCATGGTTATTTCCCACGATGAACTAGACACAGCACTGACAACACTTCGGACGATAATGGAGGAACTGGCATGAGCCTGCGACACTTTCTGGCTGACGACGATCTCAGCCCACAAGAACAAGCAACCGTTTTGGATCTAGCTGAAAAGCTCAAGAAGGATCCCTTTGCGGAACGCCCACTAGAAGGGCCTAAGACCGTGGCGGTGCTCTTTGATAAAACGTCTACGCGGACCCGCTTTTCCTTTGAAACCGCAGTAGCGAATATGGGCGGCAAGGGCATTACCGTCGATACCTCTACGACTCAGATGGGCAAAGGGGAGTCCTACCAAGACACGGCCGCGGTGCTTTCGCGGTACGTGGAGGCAATCGTGTGGCGCACCTTTGACCATGACAATCTCCTCCAGATGGCGGAGACTGCTACCGTTCCTCTGGTCAATGCGCTTTCCGACGACCTGCATCCCTGCCAGATTTTGGCTGACCTGCTGACCTGTCGCGAGAATCTGGGTGACCTCAAAGGCAAAAAGGCCGTCTACCTGGGCGATGGCGATAATAATATGGCTAACTCCTACATGATTGGTCTCGCCACGGCTGGCATGGACGTCTCTATTATCGCGCCCGAAGGATTCCAGCCGCGCCAGGAATTCGTCGATCGCGCGCGCAAGCGGGGCAACATCACCATTACTGATGACGTCGATGAAGTTGAAGGCGCAGACGTAGTCATCACAGATACTTGGATCTCTATGGGGCAGGAAAACGATGGCCGCGATAGGCGTACGCCGTTTCTGCCATATCAGGTTGATTCGACCATAATGAGCAAGGCGCATAAGGATGCAATATTCTTACATTGTTTGCCGGCGTACCGTGGAAATGAGGTCACGGCTGAGGTAATTGATGGACCACAGTCGCGCGTCTTTGATGAAGCGGAAAACCGCCTGCATGCGCAGAAAGCGCTTCTTGTCTGGTTGCTCGAAATAAATAAGGAGACCAACTAAGTAATGAACACCCCGACCACCCGCAATGCTCGGCAGGCCAAGATCTTGGAGATTTTAGATCGCAATCGCGTCACCAGCCAGGTGCAACTATCCGAGCTTCTTCTCGCAGACGGCATCGACATCACGCAAGCCACTTTGTCCCGTGACTTGGATGAGTTGGGAGCGAAGAAGGTAAAGCGCGATGGTGGCCGTTCCTACTACGTGGTCGGCGGTGAGCTGGAGCAATTTGAAGACCAGGTGGGCGGTCCCCGCGAAAAGCTGCGCCGTATGCTCGATGAGCTCGTGGTTTCCCATGATTCTTCCGGCAATATAGCCATGCTGCGCACCCCAGCCGGTGCGGCCCAGTACCTTGCCAGCTTTATTGACAGGGTGGGGCTGCACGATGTCATTGGTTGCATCGCCGGCGATGACACCATCTTCGTCTTGGCGCGCGAGGGCGTCACGGGCGCAGATTTGGCAGTGATACTTACCACGCGGAATATTTAGACGGCGGTGGTGGCAATCCAGACCACCATCGTATATTATGTACTTAGATGAATTGTTTCCAATAGAACAAGGAGATTAACCATGTCCGCACGCGTAGTCTTGGCTTACTCTGGTGGCCTTGATACTTCCGTTGCCATCCCATACCTGGCAAAAATGACCGGTGGTGACGTTGTCGCCGTTTCCCTGGACTTGGGCCAGGGCGGCGAAGATATGGAATCGGTTCGCCAGCGTGCACTTGACTGCGGTGCCGTAGAGTCCATCGTTATCGATGCCAAGGATGAGTTTGCGGAGGAATACTGCGTTCCCACCATCAAGGCAAACGGCATGTACATGAAGCAGTACCCGCTGGTATCGGCTATTTCTCGCCCCCTCATTACCAAGCACTTGGTGAAAGCGGCCCAGGAATTCGGCGGCACCCACGTCTCCCACGGCTGCACCGGCAAGGGTAATGACCAGGTACGCTTCGAGGTTTCCTTCCGTGCCCAGGATCCTTCCCTCGAAATCATCGCCCCTGCACGCGATTATGCCTGGACCCGCGATAAGGCCATCGCCTTCGCGGAAGAGATCAACCTGCCGATTGAGCAGTCCGCTTCCTCACCATTTTCCATCGATCAGAACCTGTGGGGCCGCGCGGTAGAGACCGGTTTCCTTGAGGATCTGTGGAACCCGCCAACAAAGGATCTCTACGCCTATACCGAGGACCCGAGCCTGGGTAATGCCCCGGATGAAATCATCATCTCCTTTGAGAAGGGCATCCCGGCGGCAGTCGATGGCCAGAAGATGTCCCCGCTGCAGATTATTGAAGAGGTCAACCGCCGCGCTGGTGCGCAGGGCATTGGCCGTCTGGATATGGTGGAGGACCGCTTGGTAGGCATTAAGTCCCGTGAGGTCTATGAGGCTCCAGGCGCCATGGTCCTCATCCAGGCCCACGAGGCGCTGGAGGATGTCACCGTGGAGCGCGAGTTGGCTCGCTACAAGCGCTTGACCGATGCCCGCTGGTCCGAGGAGGTCTATGACGGTCTCTGGCACTCGCCGCTGAAGCGTTCCCTGGATGCCTTCGTTGAGGAGTCCCAGGAAAACGTCACCGGTGATATCCGCCTGAGCATGCATGCCGGTACCGCCACAGTCACCGGCCGCCGCTCCGGCCAGTCGCTGTACTCCTTTGACCTGGCTACTTATGACACTGGCGATACCTTCGATCAGACCGCGGCTAAGGGCTTTGTGCAGCTGCACGGCCTGTCCACCCAGATCTCCAACCAGCGCGACCGCGACGGCGGTTTCCCTACCAGCGCGCAGAAGTAGGAGCACATGGAACCGCATAAGACTAATGAGGGTGCTCTATGGGGCGGCCGCTTCTCGGGTGGTCCATCTGAGGCGATGTTTGCCCTCTCTGTATCTACTCACTTTGACTGGGTGCTGGCACCATATGACGTACTAGCCTCCAAGGCACATGCCAAGGTGCTGCACAAAGCTGGCTTGCTTTCCGACGTCGACTTGGACACCATGCTCTCCGGCCTCACCGAGCTAGGGGAGAAGGTGGCCTCCGGTGAGTTCCGCCCAGCGCCCACGGACGAGGACGTCCACGGTGCGATGGAGCGCGGACTCATCGAGATTGTGGGTCCAGAGGTAGGCGGTCGCCTGCGTGCCGGCCGTTCCCGGAATGACCAGGTCGCGACGCTGTTTCGCATGTGGGTGCGCGATGCCATTCGCGATACCGCGGATCAGGTGAGCGACTTGGTGGATGCCTTGGCTGATCAGGCAGCAGCACATCCGGACGCCATTATGCCGGGCAAAACTCACTCGCAGGCGGCACAGCCAGTTCTTTTGGCGCATGAGCTTTTGGGCCATGCGCAGCCACTTCTGCGCGATATTGAGCGTCTGCAGGACCTAGATAAGCGCTTGGCTGTATCGCCCTACGGCTCAGGCGCTCTAGCCGGTTCCTCCTTGCAGCTAGATCCGGAAGCCATTGCGGAGGAACTCGGCTTTGATGCCGCCGCGGAGAACTCCTTGGATGGCACTGCGGCTCGTGACTTCGCCTCCGAGACGGCTTTCGTCTTGGCGCAGATTGCCGTCGATATGTCCCGACTTTCGGAAGAAATTATCTACTGGTGTACGCCGGAATACGGTTACGTCACCCTGGATGATGCATGGTCGACCGGCTCGTCCATCATGCCGCAAAAGAAGAATCCGGACGTTCCGGAGCTTACCCGCGGCAAGACTGGACGCCTTATCGGTAACCTCACTGGCTTGTTGTCTACGCTGAAGGCGCAGCCGCTGGCCTATAACCGTGACCTGCAGGAAGATAAGGAGCCCATCGTTGATTCGGTGGCGCAGCTTAATCTGCTTTTGCCGGCAATGACGGGGCTGGTGTCCACGCTGATTTTCCACGAGGACCGCATGCGCGAACTTGCCCCGCGCGGGTTCACGCTGGCTACCGACTTGGCCGAATGGATGGTTCGCCAAGGCGTTCCTTTCCGCGAGGCGCACGAAGCGTCCGGCGCCTGCGTGCGCATCGCTGAGAAGCGGGGAGTTGACCTGGTGGAGCTCACCGATGAGGAATTGGCGGACGTGGACAAGCGGCTGAAGCCTAGCGTCCGTGAAGTACTCACTATCGACGGGGCAGTGGCCTCCCGTGCCACCAAGGGCGGCACCGCTGGTGTCCGCGTGGCTGAGCAGCGCGAGACTGTCCGCGAACGTGCCGCGGCTGCTCGCACGTGGGCGCAGAAGCCGCTGCGCTAATTCTCGGTGCGCTTTAAAAACCGCATGGTCTTTGGCCATGCGGTTCTTTTTTGTATCGCTGCGGGGGTGGGAGATTGACCCCCATTCCCAACCCTTCAACTGCGTTGTTGAACACAATGGGGGTACCGGTGACATGGGTAACAGTGTGCTACGTTAGTATTCTTGCAGGGAATGTGACCTAACAGACTCGTTCACCGTAATGAAAGGACGATCTCTCCTATGACAGTAAATTCTCCGCCGTCCCCAGCGGGGCCACACGAGAATGAAAAGGCGGTCTACGCCTCGGAAGACCACGGCCTGCAAAAGGGAATGGGCAATCGCCAGTTACAGATGATTGCCATCGGTTCCGCAATCGGTACTGGCCTTCTCCTGGGCACCGGCAGCCGCCTGCAAGACGCGGGCCCCTTCCTCGCCGTGCTGTACCTCGTATGTGGCTTCTTTGGCTACATCATCTTGCGTTCACTTGGCGAGCTCATCGTCTATCGCCCCAGCTCCGGCTCCTTCGTGTCTTATGCTCGCGAGTTTTATGGCGAGAAGACCGCTTTCGTCACCGGCTGGTTGTACTGGGGAAACTGGGCCATGACTCTTGTGGCGGATGGCACAGCCGTCGCCATCTACATCAAGTGGTTTAGTCAGTACACGTCGTGGCTCGACTCCGTCCCGCAGTGGACACTTGCGCTCGTGGTCATCTGCGGCATCCTCCTGTTCAATATGCTCTCGGTGAAGATCTTCGGCGAGCTGGAGTACTGGTTCTCCTTGATCAAGATCGTCGCGCTGCTCATCTTCATGTTGGTGGCCATCGGCGTCCTCATCTTTGGCCACCCGAGTGGCGACCCGACCGGCTTTAGTCTCATTTCTGATACCGGCGGCTGGCTGCCTAATGGCTTGATGCCTGCCGTGATCGTCATCCAGGGCGTCGTCTTCGCCTATGCCGGCATTGAGCTTGTCGGCACCACCTCCGGCGAGACCAAGAACGTGGAAAAGCACATTCCACGCGCGGTCAACAACGTGCTGCTGCGCATCCTGATTTTCTACTTCGGTTCCGTGCTGCTGCTCACGCTCGTGCTGCCGTACACCAATTACGTCGCTGACGTATCGCCGTTTGTGACCTTCTTTGAGTCCCTCGGTGTAGGTGCGGCGGCCCCGATTTTCCAGCTTGTCGTTATCACCGCTGCGATTTCCTCGCTCAACGCCGGCCTGTATTCCACCGGCCGCATTATGTACAACATGTCCACTTCCGGCTCCGGTCCGAAGTTTGGCGCTCGCATGTCCAAGTCTGGCGTGCCCTACGGAGGCATCGTCATGGCGGCCATGGTGGGCTTGGTAGGCGTCTTCCTCAACTATGTGGTGCCGGAGATGGCGTTTGAAATCGTGCTCAACCTGGCAGCCTTGGGTACATTGGCGTCTTGGGCGGCAGTTGCGCTCTCGCACCTCAAATTTGTGCGCCTGGCTAAGAGTGGAAGCTACACCCGACCGGGATACCGCTCGCCGTTTGGAGAAGGCGGAGACTGGGCAGTGCTCATCTTCATTGGCCTAGTCATTATCTTGATGGCCTTTGATTATCCAATTGGTACTTTTGCACTTGCGTCGACCCTGCTCCTCGTTCCGGTCTTTATGGCAATGTGGTACGCATGGCGCGACCGCATTCGCGCCATCGCGGAAGAGAAGAAGGCCAAGCACCTGCCAACCTCCAGCTTCCCGGCCGCACCGCAAACAGACCTTCACCCAAAGAAATAGAAAGGAACTTTTATGAACCACGCAGTTAAGTTCGTAGATGTAGAGAATATGGCGCGCTGGATTCAGCGCGAAGGCGTAGAAAACATCATTACCGGAATGGTGGACTACCTCGAGGCCGACTACCGCGAGTGGGAGCGCTTCGACAAGATTCCGCGCGTTGCCTCCCACACCCCGTTCGGCGTTATCGAGCTCATGCCTACCTCCAATGGCAAGGAGTACTCCTTCAAGTACGTCAACGGTCACCCCTCCAACCCGGCTCGCGGTTTCCAGACCGTCACTGCCTTTGGCGTGCTTGCCGACGTCGACAATGGTTACCCCACCTTCGAAGCCGAGATGACGCTGCTTACTGCCCTGCGTACCGCCGCGACGTCCGCCATGGTGGCAAAGCACTTGGCACGCAAGGATTCCAAGCGCATGGCCATGGTCGGTGCCGGCTCCCAGTCCGAGTTCCAGGCACTTGGCTTCCGCGGCGTTATGGGAATTGAGGACATCACCATCTATGACATCGACCCTGAGGCGGTAGAAAAGTTCAAGCGCAACTTGGAGCCACTGGGCTTTAATATTACTGCTTGCTCCAGCGTCGACGAGGCGGTTTTGGGTGCAGACATCGTCACCACCTGTACCGCAGACAAGGCTCAAAACCAGATTCTGGCTGAGCGCCACGTCGCTCCAGGCGTCCACCTCAATGCCGTTGGCGGTGACTGCCCGGGCAAGACCGAGCTGGAGAGCTCCATCCTGGACAAGTCCAAGGTCTTCGTAGAGTTCCCAGAGCAGACCCGCATCGAAGGTGAAATCCAGCAGAAGCCGGAGGACTTCCCGGTTGTCGAGTTCTACCAGGTGCTCACTGGCCAGGCCACCGGCCGCGATGATGATGAGCAGATCACCCTCTTCGACGATGTCGGATTCGCCATCAACGACTTCTCCGCCCTGCGTTACTTGCGCGATTCCGTCAAGGGCACCGATTTGGAGTCCGAGATTGACATCATCGCCAACCCCGATGATCCCAAGGATCTCTTCTCCCTGGTTGCAAACGTTCCGTCCCTGCTCTAAGGCCAAAGTGGGGTAGGGGGATCCAACTTCTTCCTCTACCCGCTAAGATAAGACGCATGAGTCTTGACCCGAAGTTGCTAGAGGTCCTTGTCTGTCCGCAAGACAAGGGCCCTTTGACATATCTGGAAGATAAACAGGTTCTCGTCAACGAGCGGCTGGGCATTGCCTATCCCATTGAGGATGACATCCCAGTGATGCTTGTAGACCACGCCCAGAAATGGCCAGCTTAACCTCGACTCTCAGAAAGACCCCCATGAATATCATCGATGAACTGCAATGGCGTGGACTGATCAACCAGTCCACCGATCTTGAGGCCCTGCGCGAGGCATGCGAGAACCCCATCGCGCTGTACTGCGGCTTCGACCCCACGGGTGACTCCCTCCATGCAGGTCACCTAGTTCCGCTTATCATGCTGCGCCGCTTCCAAAAAGCGGGACACCACCCAATTGCACTGGCAGGTGGCGCAACTGGCTTTATTGGTGATCCGCGCGACGTCGGCGAGCGCTCCATGCTGAGTGAGGAAGACTTGGCCCATAACCTCGAAGCCATCAAGGGGCAGCTGCGTCGGTTCATCGATTTCGACGGCGATCAGGCTGCCACCATGGTCAACAACGCCGATTGGACCATGAATATGTCCGTTATCGACTTTTTGCGTGACGTAGGGAAGAACTTCTCCCTTAACACGATGCTGGATCGCGATACCGTCAAGCGGCGCCTCGAGGGTGACGGCATTTCCTACACGGAGTTTTCCTACATGCTCCTGCAGTCCAATGATTTCGTGCAGCTTCGCCGCGAGCGAGATTGTGTATTGCAGATCGGCGGCGGTGATCAGTGGGGCAACATCGTCTCTGGCGTAGACCTTAACCGTCGTATCGATGGCACCAAGGTACATGGGCTTACGGTGCCGCTGGTTACCGACGCCTCCGGACAGAAGTTCGGCAAGTCTACTGGCGGCGGAAAGCTATGGCTCGATCCGGAAAAGACTTCCGCATACTCTTGGTACCAGTACTTCCTCAATGCCGGTGACTCCGTAGTCATTGACTACCTGCGCTGGTTTACCTTCCTGACGCAGGAGGAAATTGCGGAGTACGAGCGCGCGGTGGAAGAAGAGCCTTATAAGCGCGCGGCTCAGCGTCGCCTGGCTCAAGAGATGACCGATCTGGTTCACGGCGAACAGGCAACCAAGGCTGTCGAGCTTGCTGCTCAAGCACTATTCGGTAAGGCGGAACTTTCCGAGCTTGATGAAAAGACCCTTGCCGGTGCGCTTTCGGAAACCACTGTTGCGGAAATTGCCGCCGGCGAACCGCGCACCATTGTTGACCTACTGGTGGCCAGCGGTTTGGCCGATTCCAAGGGTGCTGCTCGCCGCACCATCAAGGAGGGCGGCGCCTACGTCAATAACCAGCGCATCGAATCGGCAGAGTGGGAGCCGTCTACCGACGACCTCCTGCATGGCAGCTGGCTCGTTCTGCGCCGAGGCAAGAAGAACTTCGCTGGCGCTAAGTTGAGCTAAGCAGCAATAGATGACGCCCATTCCACTCGTTGGAAGGGCGTCATTTTTCATTTTTGCATTCTGTCCTGCGGGTTTGTGTTGTGTGGTTGTGGTGGACTACATTAATCCGAGTCGCCGCGAGGTAGCCGGGAGGTTACTTCTTTGCGAATTTTGTACGGGCTTGGTTCAAGGATTTGACAGGGTTCAATGATTTGAGTAAGTTTGTACGAGCCGCCAACGAGAGGTTAACGGGAAGTTAATTTTTTTGTGGTGTGCGGATGATGTTTGAGAACTCAATAGT
>NZ_JAKRNE010000021.1 GCF_022347205.1 Corynebacterium sp. ACRPO
GCCGCACCCGAGTGGTGCGGCTACCGGAAGTATCATCCCGAGCGCCCTGAGCTGCTACCAGAAACTCACTGAAGCGCTACCGGATAGTCACGACACTGCTACCAAATAGCCGGTCGCAACAACCAAGCTTTCAACCCCAGACGTCTCTAATTCATAACCTTCAACGTTGGCACAATAAATCGAGCCAAGTTTATGAAAGTAGAGAGCCTTATTCCTTCTTCTAACGGTGCGTACAACGTAGCTTGATTTAATAGACCCTTCTACCCAAAAATATGCTCGAAGGTTCTTTGGTCAGGAAAGCATGACAGACACCGTCACCCCTTCAGGGAAAAGCAACTAATCTGCAGCACCAGAAATGATTTAGAGAACGAACAATCGCTGGTGACCAGTTGAAATGTTTAGTTCTCACGCGCTTGCAGTTGGTTAAATGCGCAGGGCACACCGAAGCCCTCGACGCATAAGCGTTATGGATACCAACTCGCACCCCTCCACTGCACAGAATTGCCACTGCAAGAGTAGTTCCCTGCAGAAAATGGCGTCAGCTACTCCTAGACTCCTGGGGAGGTAACAAAGCGGTATCCCAACCCGGGTTCAGTAAGCAGATATTGGGGATCAGAGGGATCGGTTTCCAGTTTGCGGCGCAATTGCGAGGTATAGATGCGCAGGTAGTGGCTTTGCCCTTCGAAACCCGGACCCCAAATCTCTGCGAGGAGGTCTTCTTTGCGCACCAAACCGCCGTGGGCACGCAGCAGCGTCGTAAGCACGCCCCACTCAGTAGGGGTCAGGTGAAGCGGCTTTCCTGCCTTGGTGATGGAGTGTCGAGGGACGTCGATCAGCACATCGCCCGCCCGCACCATCGTGGCTTCCCGCTGGGCAGATGGATGCTGGGGACTGCCATGCCGCAAAGCCACGCGCACGCGGGCCAAGAGCTCTTCCATAGAAAAGGGTTTGGTCACATAATCATCAGCACCGCGATCTAGGGCCGAGGCACTAAATAGGGGATCGGACCGGGCCGTAAGAATCAGAACGGGAATTGCTGACCACCCTCGAATCCCATCGAGGACCTCCCGCCCATCCATATCCGGCAGACCCATATCCAAAATCACCACATCGGGCTGATGCTGGGAGACCACCTGCAGACCCTCCGCCCCGGTGCTGGCTGAATACACCTCATACCCACGCGCTTTAAAATTAATGCTCAAGGTGGTGAGCAAACGCGGATCATCATCCACAATGACAATCGTGGCCTTCTTATCAGTCATGGCTTTTCTCCTCCCGCAGCGGGAAACTCAGGATAAAGGTCGCTCCTGGAGTGGCCTCTACGGTGATAGTACCGTCCATGGCCTCCACAAATCCGCGTACGACGGAGAGGCCTAAACCCACCCCGTTGTCATTGCTGGTATCGCCCAAGCGCTGAAAAGCTTGGAAAAGCTCCTGCTGCTTTTCTGGTGAAATTCCCGGCCCTTCATCGCTCACACTCAGCTCCACACGTTCATCCTTAACCTGCGCATCAACGTTGACTGGTCCGCTCGGCGCATAGCGCAAAGCGTTATCGAATAGGTTCGCCAGCACGCGTTCCAGCAAAACGCTATCCGCGCAACAGGTGCGGCCACGGAGTCCAGAACCAATATGAATGCGACCAAGTTGGTCCTTGCTATGTCCAAAGGCACAGGAAGCAATAGCCCGATTGGCTACCTCGTATAACTCCACAGTATCCCGGCGTGCAGTTACCGCTCCTGCACTCAAACGCGAGTGATCCAATAGGTTGGTCACGAGCAGCGTGAGCTGATCGATGCTAGCTGCGGTTTCCGCCAGCAGTATTTCTTGATCCTCTGGACTGAATTCGATTTCGGAATTCCGCAAAGAGGACACAGCCAGCTTGGCCGTTGCTAGGGGCGTGCGCAGATCGTGGCTCACGCTCGATAGCAGTGCACGACGCAATTCATCAGCGGCAGCAATGGCATCGGCACGTGCGGCTTCAGCCGAAAGCTTGTCGCGGCGCACTATGCCGGCTAAATAGCCTGCCACAACCGCCACCAAAGCACGGTCGCGGGCGGATAACGCTGGGCCTTCCATCACAATCTGGACCGTAGTGTCCTCGCTGGAGACCAACGTTTCTACCTCACGTTTATGAGTCTTTGCGGGGATATGCAGGTGTCTACTTTGCCGGGGCGAGGCCGCCGAAGCGTGCCAAGTAGAGAGTATGTCCCCGGAGGCGTCAAGAAGCACGGCCTTATGGCAGCCGAAGGTCTCTCCTACCTTGCGAAGCACTGCGTCGATGGGAGATACGTCCGCACGGCGGTTGAGGGCTGCGCGGGAAAAGACCGTCAAGAGCTCAGCATCGCGCGTGGCAATGGCCGCATTATGGTGCTCTATTTTGGTGCGCCGCACTTGTAAACCCACGGCCAGGGCAATGGCTACCATGACCACGAGGATGACAGCGTTAGCTGGCTCAGCAATATCGAACGTGTACAGGGGCTCGGTAAAGAACCAATTGACCGCCAAGCCCGAGGCAAACGCAATAATTACCGCCGGCCACAGGCCAGCGAGCATGCTCACGAGGAGGATCAGCGCAAAGTAAAAAGCAGAACACGTGCCTGTTCCCAATGCCGAGCCGTCGATGCCTTGCAACAGTGCGGTCAAGGCGATGAAAGCGACAGCTGTGCCCACCCAAGACACCGCCCGGCGCGGAAGGGAATGCAATGGTCGCAGCAGTGGTGAAAGAGGCGAGGGTTTATCGGACGGAAGATTAACAATGTGACAATCGATCTTGCCTGAATCCCGCAACACGGCCTCAGCAACGGTGCCGCGCCAGTGCAGGCCTAAGCGACGCCGTGGTGAAACCCCCAGGACCAACTGGGTGGCGTTAACGCTGCGGGCAAAATTAAGCAGCGCTTCTGGCACCGAGTCACCGGTGACCTGATGCAAACGGGCACCCACGTCCTGAGCCAAGGATTGTAATTTGGCCAGTTGTTGAGCGGAACCTGCAACGGAAGATTCACCGGAAGAAAAGGAGTCCCCAAAAATTACGTGGACTACATGTAGCTCGGCTGAGGATTTGGACGCGATGCGGCGCCCGCGGCGAATGAGCAGTTCTGCGTGCGCGACGTTCTGAATGGCCACGACCACCCGTTCCCGCGCCTCCCAGGTATCAGTAATGTCTTGTTCAGAACGGTAGGATGCGAGAGCCTCATCAACCTGGTCCGCCAACCACAACAGGGCAAGCTCCCGCAGTGCAGTCAGATTGCCCACCCGAAAATAATTATTCAAAGCAGGGGCAATGCGCGCTTCTTTATAGACTTGGCCATCACTCAAGCGGGTGCGCAAGAGCTGCGGGGATACATCCACCAACTCGATCTCGTTCGCCGCACGCACGACCTCGTCCGGCACCGTCTCCTGCGGGGAAATACCGGTGATCTGGTTTATTACGTCATTGAGGCTTTCGAGGTGCTGGATGTTCAGGGTAGAAATCACATCGATTCCTGCGGCTAGGAGTTCCTCTATGTCTTCCCAGCGCTTAGCGTGTTCCTCACCGCGCGGATTGGAATGGGCAAATTCATCGACCAGAACGGTTTCCGGCTGGCGCGAGATGATGGCTGCAGTATCGAGTTCTCCGGTGGATAGCCCGGCGGCGTGGCGCCGCGGGATGGTCTCAAGGCCATCGCACAGCGCCCGAGTGAATTCGCGCCCATGATCTTCCACGATGCCAATGACCACATCGCGGCCGGCCAGCACAAGGCCGTGCGCCTCGTTGAGCATTGCACAGGTCTTACCAGACCCAGGCGCCGCGCCGAGGTAGATCTTCAAAGCGCCACGCTTGGTGCGCGCCGGAACTTTCTTGTCGTTCATATGGCACTCATCTTATGAGCAGGACGGTGGAAGGGGCAGTGCTCGGTTGAGAGTAGTGACGTTAACTGCGTCTTCGCCCAGGAACCCGAGGCTGGCATGCTCCGTGTTGTCCTCGATGAGGCTTCGCACATCTTCGGTGCTCATCCCCTGCTCTCGTGCGACACGTGGAGCCTGTAGTTCAGCGTACGCAGGGCTAATGCCAGAGTCGACACCAGAGCCGGAACCGGTTACCGCATCGGTGGGAACATCTTCTGGAGCGGCGCCTTCACGCTTGGCGATGTCCCCGCGCCGCTCCTGCACGGCTTTTTCTAGCTCGGAGCTACTAGCGCCGTAATTGCTCATGCCTTCGGAACGGGGGAAGAAGTACGGGCCTTCGGTCTGACCATCTTGCAGCTGGGTCGAGCCAGCTAGGCACTCACCTTGGTAAATGAGGTTGCCCTCGGCGGAGTCCGGCTTGATGCGGGAGATTCCCCACACGGCAGCGGGATAAATCATTCCCAGTGCGATAACGCACAATAGTACGGCTACGAATCCAGCGGCGAGGTTACGAAAATAGACACGCATTTTTGGTCCTTCTTTTTCTACATACCTGGAAGCAGGTTGACTACCTGGTCAATGAGCCAGATGCCTAGGAATGGGGTGATCACGCCGCCCAGTCCCCAAATGCCCAGGTTACGGCGTAGCAGGGACGAGGCGGAGGCCGGCTTATAGGCCACGCCCTTGAGCGCCAATGGGATAAGAGCAACGATGATGAGCGCATTGAATACCACTGCAGACACAATGGCGGATTGCGGCGAGTGCAGGTGCATCACGTTGAGGCGCTCGAGGTGCGGAAGCTGGGTAGAAAACAGGGCCGGCAAGATGGCGAAGTACTTCGCTAAGTCATTGGCCAAAGAGAAGGTGGTAAGCGCCCCACGGGTGATGAGCAACTGCTTGCCAATGCGCACGACATCGATAAGCTTGGTCGGATCAGAATCCAAGTCCACCATATTGGCGGCTTCCTTCGCTGCAGAGGTGCCCGTGTTCATGGCCACGCCCACGTCCGCCTGCGCCAGCGCTGGTGCATCATTAGTACCGTCACCGGTCATAGCGACCATGCGGCCGTGCGCCTGTTCCTCGCGGATCCTGGCCAGCTTATCTTCCGGGGTGGCCTCCGCGATGTAATCATCGACGCCTGCCTCTTTCGCAATGGCCGCTGCCGTCAATGGGTTATCGCCGGTCACCATGATGGTTTTGATGCCCATCTGGCGCAGTTCGGCGAAGCGCTCCGCCATGCCCGGCTTGACGACGTCACTGAGCTGTACCACCGCAATAACCCTGCGGGTGCCGTCGGATTCTTCCACAGCAACGGGCAGCGGGGTTCCACCGCCTTCAGCAATCTGGGTCACGGAGTCTTCAATTTCTTGTGGCCAGTCGCCACCTGCTTCAGTTACCCACCGGCGCACGGCGTCGCCGGCACCCTTACGCAGCTTTCGGTCTCTCAGGTCAAGCCCAGACATGCGGGTAGAAGCGCTAAATGGAATGACCTCGGCGGTCTTTTCTTCCTCTCCTGCTTCGGTAGAAAGGTGATAGTTTTCGGTCAACCACGACACGATGGAGCGACCCTCCGGGGTCTCATCGGCAACCGAAG
Organism: Corynebacterium sp. ACRPO; assembly: GCF_022347205.1. Taxonomy (GTDB): domain Bacteria; phylum Actinomycetota; class Actinomycetes; order Mycobacteriales; family Mycobacteriaceae; genus Corynebacterium. The sequence goes on from NZ_JAKRNE010000021.1 coordinate 5,480, forward strand.
CAACGCGGGCTATCTCCGCAGCTTCCTGCTCATCGACACCGCGCGCAACGATAAGCCCGGTAGCCTGCCGGTTGCCATAGGTGATGGTGCCGGTTTTATCCATGAGTAGGGTCGCTACGTCTCCCGCCGCCTCCACCGCGCGTCCGGACGTAGCCAGAACATTGTGGTGCACGAGGCGGTTCATTCCCGCGATTCCCACTGCGGATAGCAGGGCAGCGATGGTGGTTGGGATGAGGCAGACCAACAGGGCCACCAGCGAGAGCGGGGAGAGCTCCGCGCCGGTAAACAACCCCATTGGGGCCAGTGCGGTAACCGCAATGAGGAAGAGGATAGTCAGGGTAGACAGGAGGATGCTCAGCGCGATTTCATTCGGGGTCTTGCGGCGCTCCGCTCCCTCCACCAAGGCAATCATCGTATCGACGAAGGTAGATCCCGGCTCCGAGGTGATCTGTACCAGGATGGAATCAGACAAGACCACGGTACCGCCGGTCACAGCACAGCGATCGCCACCGGCCTCGCGAACCACGGGAGCAGACTCGCCGGTAATGGCAGATTCATCGACGGTTGCCGCGCCTTCAATGACGTCGCCGTCGCCCGGGATAGTCTCTCCGGCCTCCACGCGCACGATAGCGCCCTTGGTGAGCTCAGAAGCGGCAATGACCTCGATGCCGCCATCGGTAACTAGGTTCGCGGTGGCGTCATCGCGCACGGCGCGCAAGCTATCCGCTTGGGCTTTACCGCGGCCTTCGGCATATGCCTCAGCGAACGCGGCGAACGCAATGGTAAACCATAACCATACGGTCACCACCCAGCCATAAACGCTGGGGCTAAAGATGGACCACAGGGTAGTCAGCGCGGCGCCTACCCACACCACGAACATGACGGGGTTACGGGCTTGGGCGAGCGGGGACATCTTGTGCGGCAACGATTTAAACGCTGCCGCAGCCAACCCACTGTTTTTGGTGGCAGAGCGCTGGGGAGTGGGTTGCTCAGTGGTCATAGTTGGTGTTGTCATGAGAGTGCCTCCGAAATGGGACCCAAGGTAAGAACGGGGAAGAAGGTAAGGGCGGCGACCAACACAATGACGCCGATGGTAAGCAGCGCGAAGGTCACGCCGGACGTCGGCAAGCTGCCGGCGGTAGTGGCCTGCCGGCGTTGACCGGCTAGGCTGCCCGCCAAATACAGGGTGAAGACGATGGGGAGGAAGCGGCCCAGCAGCATGGCGATACCGAGGGTGACTTGCCACCAGGGCTCGGTTACCGTCAGGCCCGCGAAGGCCGAGCCGTTATTATTTGACGCCGAGGTAAAGGCATAAAGTACCTCGGAGAGACCGTGCGCGTTATCCGGGGTTCCCGGCGCGCCGTAGTTGGTCGCGGAAAGCTCTACCAGCTTGCGCTGAGCCACCGATGCCCCCACGCCTACTAGGACGAGGACCGGCATGGTGAGGATGTACAGGCTCACCGCGGAGATTTCCTTGCGGCCGACCTTATTGCCCATAAACTCCGGTGTGCGCCCAACGAGCAGGCCGCCGATAAATACGGCGAGGATTGCCACCATCAGCAGACCGTAGAGGCCAGTGCCCACGCCGCCTGGTGCAATTTCGCCCAGGAGCATATTGAGGATCAACAAGCCGCCACCCAATGGTGAATAGCTATCGTGCATCGAATCGACCGCACCGGTAGAAGTGCCCGTAGTAGACACCGCAAAGAGTGCGGAAGCGTCAATACCTAGGCGCTGTTCGATGCCCTCCAAGTTGCCGCCCGCAGCCTGGGCTGCCGCACCGGTGGTAGTGTGCTGCGCCCATACCACCAAGGCAACCATAACGGTCCAAATGCCGCCGATGACGCCAAGCAGGGTCCAGGCATGCTTCTGCGATTTCAGCATTACCCCATAGGCACGGATAAAGCAGAAAGAGATAACCAGCAAAGAAAAGATTTCCACGAGGTTGGTAAAACCAGTGGGGTTCTCAAAAGGGTGCGCCGAGTTGGCGCCGAAGATGCCACCACCATTGGTTCCCAGCAATTTAATTGCTTCCTGGCTAGCCACCGGAGCGCGCGGAATATCCACGCCCGCGGAGCTCACCAGGTTGGACCCGAAGGTTTGCATGGTTCCGCCCAAGATAAGGACGAAGGAAATCAATAGTGAAAGCGGCAAAAGAATGCGCACCAAACCGCGGGTGAGGTCAACCCAGAAATTTCCGATGAGGTGCTGTCCGCTCTCAGAGCCCAGCTTGTCACGGCTATATCCCAAGTGACCGATACCGCGAATGAGCGCAACCGCCACACACATGCCGACAGCCGCGGAGGCGAAGTTCTGGACGGTCAGGCCAAGCATCTGCGCAGCATTGGTCAGGGTTTCTTCGCCCGAATAGGACTGCCAGTTGGTATTGGACACGAATGACGCCGCCGTATTGAACGCCATCCACGGTTCCACCGCTGCGGAGCGGGAATTGCCAAAGCTAGGCAAAACGGTTTGTAGGCGCTGCACCGCGTAAAGAACGAGTACGGATGCCAAGCTGAAACCAAGCAATGCACGGCTGTAATTCTTGCTGTTATGCCCGCGGTTTGGGTCAACGCGCAGGACCTTATACACCGCACGCTCTATCGCCCAGTCCTTGTCAGAGGTGTAGCTGCGTGCGATCCAATTGCCCAAAGGAACATATGCCGCCGCGAGCAAGACGACGAGGGCGAGGAACTGCGGTAACACCGCCCCAATGCCGGCGATCATGCGAAACGCTCCGGATCAACTAAGGAAATGATGAGGTAGGTCACCAACGCCACAACAATGATGAGGCCAATGACCGCTGTAATGGTGTTCATGGTTATGCGTCACCGTCCAGAAGCTCGTTGAGGACGGAGGGACAGCCAACCGTCAGGATGGCTATCAGGATTGCCACGATGTCTAACATGTGGGAAACCCCCTTGTGCGAGTGAAACTTTCCTGTGCCTGACAGGTATGCCTGCCAGGTGCCGGTACCAAGGCAGCACCTGCTACGCACAAACGTTAGGACCACACCCCCGCTGCCCTAGGCAATCTTTGCGCTATCTTTACGCCTCTCGCTCGCAATTTTTATATCTTCTTTACACCCCTTTTGCGCCACCTTTTCTTCAGGCCAAGAACCGCCCTTTATCCACAACGAAGGCCCGCCGACAGCACATCGGCGGGCCTTCTCCCCATGACTAATCTCTCGGTACCCAAAGAGGGAGTGGAGCGCACCCTCCTGCAAGCACCGCCCGTGATTAGGCAAGCCTAAGTTTATAAACCTTTCGTAGGATGGTCAAGGGTTTGCCCATAAATTTCTTAACTCCTGCCAAAAACACAGTTAACCTGCAATAACGAGTACAATCCGGAACCATGGCTGAGTTGAAATCCACTATTTCCGAACAACTCCGCAAATTCTGGCGTGCCAGCGAGAAGGAATTGACCGATTCCCCGCGTCGCGGCATCGCCTCCCCTGCCGAAGCCACGGCACTGCGCGAGGAGGTCGCGGCCGAGATTGCGGACCTCATCAAAGCGCAGAAGGTAAAGACCAGCCCCGGCGATACCGCCCTCGACGCCGATGCCGCCGCTACCCTCCCGCTAGGCGCACGCATGAAGCCACGTGGGATCTTCGAAGATGACTGGGGCGCACGTCCTACCGCACAGCGCCCCTGGCCGGTCATCCTCATTCACGGCACCTGCGATACCAAGGGCGTATGGCAAATCCTCGGCAATGAGCTGCGCCAAGACGGCTGGGCGGTCTTCGCCCCTGACTACGGCCGTCGCGCCACCCAGCCCCTTGCAGAATCCGCCGAGCAACTCGATGCTTATATCCGCACCGTGCGCATGGTCACCGGCGCGGACAAGGTCATCCTCATCGGCCACTCGCAGGGCGGGCTCCTCGCCCGCTATTGGATGCGCATGATTGGCGGCGCCGAGCATGTCCTCCATCTGATGTGCATCAGCGCGCCAAACCACGGAACTACTTACGGAGGCATCGTCAGCCGCCTCATTCGCACCCCGCGCCAAGAGGCGGTTATGCGCTCCGTCATCGATGGTTGGTTTGGGCCGGCGGGAATGGACCAAATTGTCGGCAGCGAAGCGTTACGCGAGGCCAATCGCGATGGCGACTTGGAAGCAGGGGTGAGCTATACCTGCATTGCCACGCGGTCTGATGCCGTCGTGGTCCCACCCGAAACCTGCTTCCTCGACCCCCGCGGCGTCGCAGAGGGCACCGTGCGAAATATTTATGTCCAAGACTTCGACCGCCGAGCAGTGGTCATGCACGAGGATATGCCCATGGATAAGCGCGTCCACGCCATCGTGCGCACCATCTTGGAATTAGTAGAGACTATCCCACGCTAGTTAGAGCTCCAGCTCATCAAGGACCGCGTCAAAGGCTGGGCCCACCTGCGTGCGCCACAGCGTATCCACCTTCTGATCACCCCGGCCGGGGCCGCCATTGATGACGGCTACGCGCTTGCCCTGCTTCTTTGCCTCCAGCACAAAGCGATACCCACTCATCACCGCAAGAGAGGACCCAGCCACCAGCAGCGAGCGCGCCTGTCCCAACACGGCAAAGGCGGCATCGCGGCGCTCAGCCGGCACGGGTTCGCCAAAGTAGACGACGTCTGGTTTCAATAATTCCGATCCACAGCTCTCGCATCCGGCCATGCGAAACGCTGCCACGGCGGCCTCATCCAGGGTCACGTCACCATCCGGATTCACTTGGTCCGCCTCCACCACTAGGCGCTCCAAGTACCCCGGATTTGCTGCGGCCAAACGCGCATCGAAGTGCGGCCGCGCCTCCCGGTGCCCGCACATCAAACACACCACGGTTTCCATATCGCCATGCAGCGCCACCAGATTCATGGTTCCTGCCTGTTTATGCAGGCCATCTACGTTTTGCGTGACCACACCATTGACCAGCCCGGCGCGCTCTAATTCCACGAGCGCGTAGTGCGTGCGATTCGGCACCGCGGAATCCATGACTCGCCACCCCACAAAGCTGCGGGCCCAATACCTATGGCTCGCGGCCGGGTCGTAGCGAAATTCCTGATAGGTCATCGGCCGGTGCCTACTGAGCGAGCCGCGCGGTCCCCGATAATCCGGCACGCCCGAGTCCGTAGATACCCCAGCCCCGGTCAGCACCATCACTGGGCCCTCGCGCAGCTGCTTGACGACGTCCCCCAAAGCCCTCCCCGGCTCCGTATGCGGCGCCGATTCTTCGACCACTCGGGCGATCGAACGCAGCGCAGACCGGTGGGCAAGGGAGACGGCGGGATCCATGCCCCCGATGCTAGCTTTCGGGCAGGTGCTCTACATAGAGCCACTCCGAATCCAGCTCCCCGTGGCGCGAGCACTTAGTATGCCAACCATCGGGGCGCACCTGGGCCACCATGCGGCGGCCACAGATCTGGCAGTAGCGCGGCACATCGAGGCCGGCTGCGGCCGCGGGGTGCAGCGTGAAGACCTCTTCGATCGGTTTGCCGGTATTCGGATGGAAAATCGGCTCGTTCCCTGAAAGGACGGCGGCAGCCAATTCGGATGTTGGCTCGGATAAACCAGGCACTATAGGGCCTTAATCGGCAGGTCGATGCGGTGCAACATGTCCACATCCTTTTCAATCTGCTGGCCCAGGGTGGTCAGGTAGTTGCCGGCGATAATGGCGTTGATGCCGCCGAGGAGGCCGCGCTCAGTGCCGTCGTCGCCAAGCGAAAGCTCGCGGCCACCAGCAAAGCGCAAGGTGGTAGACGGCATGGCCAGGCGGAACGCCGCCACGGCGCGCAGGCCTTCACCCAAGGGAACCAGCGGGCGATCCGCGAAGGGGGTGCCCGGGCGCGGATCAAGGAAGTTCATCGGTACCTCGCACGGATCAATCTCTGCCAGCTGCGCGGCGAACTCGGCGCGCTGCTCCAGGGACTCGCCCATGCCGATGATGCCGCCGCAGCAGACCTCCATGCCTACCTCGCGCACGTAGTCGAGGGTCTGCTTGCGCTCCTCCCAGGTGTGGGTGGTAACCACATTAGGGAAGAAGGAACGGGAGGTCTCCAGGTTGTGGTTATAGCGCTGCGCTCCCATATCCTTCAGGCGCTGCGCCTGCTCGCGGGTCAGGGTGCCTAGCGAGCAAGAAATCTCAATATCGACGGCGTCATTAATCGCGGCAATCGCCTCGCCCACCTGGTCCAGCAAACGATCGTCCGGGGACTTCACCGCGGCAACAATGCAGAACTCGGTAGCGCCGGACTTAGCGGTCTTCTGTGCCGCCTCCACCAGTTCCGGAATGTTCAGGCGCACGGCGCGCACCGGGGACTCAAAAAGGCCGGACTGGGAACAGAAGTGGCAATCCTCTGGGCAGCCACCGGTCTTAATGGAGATAATGCCTTCCACCGATACGTCTGGACCACACCACTTCAGGCGGGTCTGGTGGGCGATATCGGCAATTTCCTCCAGCCGGGAATCCGGAACCTGCAGTACCTGCAGCAGCTCTTCCTGGTTGAGGCCTTTGCCTTGCTCTAGGGCTTTCTCACGGGCGATGTCAACGATGCTCATGGTGGTAAACCCTACTTGAACGGCGTTCAACTTTGGTTAAAACCACATATAAATCTGTACGGAACTACCCTCGGGGGCATGACGCTTTATGATGACACCCTCTCCCTCCTCCAAGAGCTTATCCGCAATGCCTGCGTTAATGACCTCACCCCGGATTCCGGCCACGAGGTGCGCAATGCGGATAGCCTGGAAAAATTCTTCGCGGGCGAAGACGTGCAGATTGAGCGCTTCGAGTCCCACCCGGGCCGCGTTTCCATCGTCGTGACCGTTCCTGGCGATCCGGACAAGGAACCGCTCACCCTCATGGGCCACACGGACGTCGTGCCCGTGGACGAGCCCAAGTGGACCAAGCCGCCCTTTGAGGCGCTCATCGAAGACGGCAAGCTCTACGGCCGCGGTTCCGTAGACATGCTCTTTATTACCGCCACCATGGCCGCCGTCACCCGCGAGGTCGCCCGCACCGGCAACACGGGCGGCACCCTCGCCTTTGTGGGCATGGCCGATGAGGAGGCCCGCGGCGGTCTCGGCGTGCGCTTTATGTCCGAGAACCACCCCGATGCTTTTTCCTGGAAGAACTGCTTGTCTGAAACCGGCGGTAGCCACCTGCCCGGCGCGGTGGGATTCAACGTGGGCGAAAAGGGCGCCGGCCAGCGCCGCCTGCACGTACACGGCGATGCCGGCCATGGCTCCACTCCTTATGGCAAGGACTTTGCCATCGTCAAGATCGGTGAGGTAGCCCGCCGCATAGCCGCCGCCGAACCACCCACAGCCTCCAATGAGATCTGGGAGGGCTTTGTGCGCACCTTCAAGTTCGACCCCCAGACGGAGCAGGAGCTTATCGACGGCACCGGTGACTACTCCAAATTCGGCAACCTCGACGCCTACGCACATGCCTTTAGCCACACCACCATCGCCGAGACCGTCCTGCGCGCCGGCGGTGCCATCAACGTGCTGCCTTCACATGCCTACCTGGAAATGGACGTGCGCCCCTTCCCCGGCCAGACCCAGGAGGATCTGGATGACTTCCTGCGCAGCGCGCTCGGGGACATGGCCGATGAGGTAGAAATCGAACACCTCATTACTGAAGATGCCACGCAATCCTCCACCGATACCGAGCTGTGGCGCGCCATTGAGGCCACCTCCAAGGAATTCTTCCCCGATAAGGACGTTGTCCCAGTTCACGCCACCGGCGGCTCGGACCTGCGCTTCGCCCGCCGCAAGGGCGGCAATGCCTATGGCTTTGCCATGCACGCCGAGGGCCGCGATATGGCCAGCGCCAATTCGCAGCTGCACAGCCACGACGAGCACCTCTACCTAGAGGACCTCGAGCTCACCGTCCGCGCCTACCGCAGCCTGGTCAATCGCTTCCTTGGCCTGTCACAGGCGTAACAAGTGTGGCAAGATGTCTGGCATGAGCTTTGCACGTAAGTCCGCGCTGCTTTCTGCAGCCACCGCCCTGACCGTAACCCTCGCCGCCCCTGCCGCTGCCCATGCCGACGCCGTTGATAACCTCCTCGACAAGATGCCTGCCGGCCAGATTTCCTGCTCCCAGGCACAGCAGTACTGGACCAACTCCGCTGACTACAACCAGAAGAAGTCCCAGGCCCTTGCCGTTGCCACCGTGCACCCACGCGGCAACGAGGTCCGCGGCGCCATCGGCCGCATGGATGAGGCCATTGCCCGCTGCGGCCTAAACGGCACCACCGGTCAGGGCAAGCCGGTCAACACCGGCGGCCAGCGCGGCAATGCTCCTGCGCCAAAGCCGGCTCCGGCCCCCGCACCAGCTCCAGCCAAGAACGCCAAGGTCATCGAGCTGGGCACCATCCCTGGCCAGCCGACTGTCGACGTCCCCTTCCTAGGCCAGACCTTCCGCATCCCGGACGCGGCCAAGATTGCCCAGAACGCTGTATCCCAGTTCCAGCTGCCACAGATCCCGCAGATCCAGCAGCTGCAGCAGCTGTCTTCCTTCTAAGACTCTCACTTGGCCGGACCGCTTAGCGGTCTAGCTGAAAATAGATCCCGGCATGCGCACTGCAGCCGGGATTAAATTTATGCCCACAGTGGGGACACGCAGGCGCGGCGGAATAGGCGTGGTAGTTCATCTCAGTGCGGCAGGCGCCGCAGAGTACCGAGGGGGCGTCGACAAGCATGGACCCAAACTCATGCTCAGTGAGCTCGGCGTGGCACAGCGCGCAGGCAAAATACTTCCCACAGGTAGCGCACTTATTGGCCACCACATCCAGCGGCGAATGCCAATGCTTGCACCGGCCCTCCGCATCAATCGCGCCGTGAATCTTCATGGCCGTCAGCATACGCGCCATCCTGTTGCCACTGCTGCTTCTTTTCCTCTGATTTCTTGGCATTGCGCACGGCCTGAATGCCCACCACGATGGCAATGATGAGCGGTACCCACACCTTGCTGTAATCCATGAGGAATACGAGCCAGTCGGGCGGATCGATGTCGATGTTGAAGTCGAAATTCGGCACCGGCAGCTCTATCTGCGGAAACTCCGGCACCGGGAGCGCGATATCCGGCAGGTTAATCTCCGGCAGCTCCCAATCCGGCAGCAATCGGGACAAGATGCGGCTGATGATCGGGCCTAGCACGATCACGCCAATGGCCCAGCCGGACTTTCCCAAGCCACCCAAAAGCGGATACAGCACCCGCTTAAAGGAGCTTTCCTCCATGGCGTGGCGGCGCTTTTCCCCCACGGAGCCGGCCGGGGGCTCGAGGGCAACTGCCTCCTCCCCATTGCGGTAGTACACGTCGAGGAGCTCGCCAAAGGGGGAGGCTTGGATATCTAGATAAGGTTTGCTGCGCGGGGCGGAGTTCTCGAGCAGGGTGAGGTCTTTTTCGATCTTCTTCTTAAGCGAATAGCGGCCCGCACGCGGTCGATCGTGGCGGCTGCGTACCTGACCGTTCACCACAATCTGCAAGCGTGGGCTCGGGTTCTTCCGCCAGAGCCGGAGGCGTTCCGGCAGGGTGGCATCGCCTGGAACCGGGGTGAAGTCCTTCGCTTTCTTAGGCCACTGGCCCATCTCCGCGAATTCGGCATCATACCCGCGCTGCACCTCAATGGTGCCCACCTCGGGGTGCTCTAGGCGCCACCTCTCCATTAGCTTTTCCCTTCCTTAGAGCCCACCAGGGCGCCCAGCCTGCTCGCGGCCCATGCCAGGAAAACAAATACTGGGAGGTATATCCAGGTGCCCTCGTTGAAGTAGAGGGATATGGCTGCAAAATACGCCAGCCCCGCCACGCAGAAAATGGTCCAGGAGGCGCGGAAAGTGGCGCCGTCGACAAGAGCGATGGCCACGGTCAGCACGGCCATGAGGATGAGCAAGGCGAGGCCGGGGACAAGGTGGTAGACAGCCGGCGGCAGGCCAACGAAGACCGCGGCCATGGCTATGGGCGCCCACCACTGCCACCAGACGCGGCTGGGCTCGTCTTTCGTTTCCGCTTCTTCTTCTAGCTCCTCAAACACGCACCCAACCTATCACAGGGCTTGGCAGAACTTATGGGGGAGAAATCCTCCCCGTGGTCGGCCTAATCCTCCCCGGGGAGGATACCGCGATGAGCAGGGCATACCTAGCGTGGAGTACATGAAAAGCACACCACTCATCCTCGCGGCGGGCGTGGTATTTGGCGCCATCTATGGCACCAATGCACTCCTGCCAGACTTTTATGACAACCCTACGTCTGAAGTGCAGGTCGGCTCGGCCCGCATCCCCGGATTATCCTGCACGGAAGAAGATGGCTCCACCAGCAGTGAACCACGCTGGGACTGTGACGGCACCCAGATCCGCGCTAAAGAAGTCGGCGTACAGGACAAAGACCAAGCCACCCGCCGGTACCTCCGGGCAATGGGGGAAGGTACGGCCATACCGGAAGGAGACATCGACCGCGACGGGGATAAGCGCACGCTTAGCGATGGCGACCTCGTAGCCATCAGCATTGAGGGCGATGGCCTCACCACGTTCCTCTCCTTGCACGGACCGCGGGCTGAAGAACTTGCCCAGGAGGTAGAAAAAGCATGAAGAATCTGTACTGGCTATCTATCGCTTTCGGCCTGGTAGTTTCCGGCTTTTTCTTTGTTGATCGCCGTTTTACCGAGGTCGGACTCCTCGGCGCGCTCATCTGTGCGGGCCTGACGCTTGGACTGGGATTCTGGTGGTTTAGGCCGCGGCCAATGTGGCAGGGCATCCTATGGGGCGCGCTCGCCCAGCCGGTAGTGGTAAGCCTCAACGACCAGATGGTGGGGATTTCAGACAAGCTGGGGCTCACCTACCTGGACGGGGCCTTTTACTCGCCGCTTCCGGAGGAAACCATCAAGCTCCTTGGCGTCGTCATTATTATTGCGGCCTTTGGGAACGTGCGGCATCCGTACCAGGCCGCCGCGATCGGCATGGCGGTAGGCCTGGGCTTCGATGCCATGGAAAACGTGCCGTTCATCCTCAACGCGGCCATCGATGACCTGGATGGCGATCTCTGGGGCGTACTCATTACCGGTACCGGGCGAATCTTCACCGGCGCCTTTGGCCATGCGCTGTATACGGGGGTTGCGGCGTGGGGCGTCGGCAAGCTCTATGCGGGTGCGCGCCACGGCTACTGGCAGGTGGCCGGATTCTGGCTGGCCGCCATCGCCCTGCATACCCTATTCAATGCCTCGACCATCATTGCGGGTGATTGGCCGGTGACCATTCTCCTTATCGCCCTCATCACGTGGACACTGGTCATTTGGGGCCTGCGATTCATGCGCAAGCAGGACAAGAAACACGCGGCACAAAGCAGCGAAAATTCCCTCCCAACTAAAGATCCGGAATATAGCTCCTGAGCTGGTTCAATGCGGAGAAAAAGGCTCGTGTCCGAGGGGTGTTATAAGGTGTGAATCGTACACAAGTTCACACGATAATTTAGGTACGATGCGCCATGGAAGAACCCTACTTTTCCACGACCAACACCACCGACCCCACCACACGCTTAGCCTTTGAGATGCGAAAGACGGAGTACGAGTTCTGGGTGAGCCAAGTCCCGGATCTCGACTCTGATTTCGAATTAGTCACCCAGTCCCTCTACCGCACTACCGGCGTTAATGAAAGCCGGATCGGCCATATCCTCATGGCGCTGCACCGCTTGGAAGAGCTACCCGAGCTCCAGGCGCTGCAGCACCGCCTCTATCACTTGGACCTCGACCGCATTATTGCCATCAATAAGTCCCTCAACCGCTTGGGCAACCCGACGCCGGAGGTGGTGGCGCGCATCGATGAGCAGCTCACCGCCTACCTCACCCCTACCCGGCCGAACCAGGCCATGCGCACGCAGGCGCAGATCAAGCGCAAGCTCAACGAGCTCATCAACCTCGCCGATGACACGCTGGCCGTCACCCAGGGCCCTACCCAGCCGCGCTACACCATGGAAAACTGGGGCGATAACACCTCGGCGGTGACTTTGAGTGCGGACCCGGCGGTTATCGCGAGCGTCGATAAGTGCGTCCGGCAGACCGCGCTGGAGCTAGACTGCTCGCTTGCCGACGCCGCCATTGCACTCCTCACCGGCCGCACCCAAGCCCCCGAGATTATCCTCAACGCCTACAAGGCCACCGACGTGCCCAATTCCCCGGCATTTATTGAGTCCGTAGGCTGGCTCGACCCGGCGCGCTCCAATGCGCTGCCCTACACTAAAATCCGGGAGGTGGACCCTAACCACGAGGTCAAGGGCTATGTCACTCCCGCCGCCATGGCCGCGTACCTGGAAGGTTTCGACGGCACCTGCCGCTACCCCGGCTGCAACCGCCCGGCATCCGCCTGCCAGAAGGATCACCGCATCAACCACGCGGACGGCGGGCCGACCACCCCGGCAAACCTCGCCTGCTTATGCCAGCACCACCACAACGTAAAGACCGATGGTCGTGCTTTCTACGTCATGGACCCACATACGCGCGACATCATCTGGCTTTTTGAGGACGGCACCTGGACCACCACCGAACCCTCTGGCCCATTGGCGCAGAAGAACAAGAACTGGGTGCAGACCTTCGCCCAAACCATGACCTCCCACCGCGCCCGAGCTTATGAGGAGGCGCAAGAACTCATGCGCCAGCAGAAAACCACCCCTAGGGAGGAGGAATAAAACCAGCAGCTTCCCTACAGTGGCTGGTATGACGCAAAATTTATTCACACTTGACGAGCTCGTAATTACCCAGACCAAGTCCTTCCTCAACGATCAGTTCATGATCACCGATCTAGACGGCACCCCTGTGGGCACCATCCTTCAGTCCACCAGTCTCAAAGACATGGTGTTTAAATCCTCTCGCAGCTTGGAGGTTGCCATCACGGATGCTGAAGGCAACCCGCTACAGACGGTCATGACGATTTCGGACCCGCCGAATTTTCTGCGGGATACCTATGAGGTGCACTTGCCGGGAATCGAAAAGCCCATGGCCGTCATTACCAAGCGTTTCTCCATGCTCAAGACAAAGTTGGACTTGACCATGGAGGGCTTTGCCGACGTCGAAATTCACGGCGACTTCTGGGATTGGAATCTTTCCATCACTTCAGAAGATCGCCTGCTTGCTGACGTCTCTAACGAATGGACTGGCATGGGTAATTTCTTCATGGGCAAAAACACGTATCGCCTGCGCATCACGCCGGGCCTCAATGAGCAACATCACGCCGCCATCATCGGCGCCGTGATGAGCATGGATATGCTGCGCACTAAGCAGAAGAACAGCGACTAGAAGGTGTTGTTGCAAAGTTGGGCGGAGAGCAGCGAAGACTCAGTTTCTCATTCCCTGATGGCCGCTGCGTGTGGGCGTTGTTAGGCCGTCTCGAAGACCCGGTTGACGATCACCGCGTCCGGGGTCGGTTGCCCGTAGGCAAACATCACACCTTGCCCTTTCCGCAATGAGTACATCGCCTCCATCCCTTTCGGCCCGAGGATCCGCTTCAGCCGACCATGGTCGCCTTCCAGGATGTGGTTGAGGTATTTCACCTGCCGGTGTTCCACTGTTGGCGGGCAGATTCCCTCTGACTTCAACTCGGCGATTGCCCTAGCTAGGGAGGGTGCTTTATCGCCGTTGATCACTCTGGGATACTCGGCTGACGCATTGGATCTGACGGCCTTGGCCAGGAGACACTTCGCTGCGGCCACGTTCTGCTTCGGAGAGAGGTAAAAGTCCAGGGGCTGGCCACCGGCGGTGATCGCCCGATAGAGGTCTCATCCACCCGCCAGGAACTGGCCTGCCAGTCAGGTACCTGCCGGTACCACCGTGTTTGCTTGTCCAGCTCAGGGGCGTATTTCTGGACCAGCGATAGATCGTGGTGTGATCGACCAGCACGCCCCGCTGAAGTCATCATTTCCGCCAGAGCGCGGTAGCTCACCCCGTAGCGGCAGTACCACCCACTGCCCACAGAATAATGTCACGGGGAAATGACGACCGGGGAAGATACCCATGGCTGTGACTATTTCACGTCACTCTTCCTACTGCCCCAACTTTCCAACAGCACCTTTCAGGGTCATATGGGGGCAGTGGAGAGAAGTGGTGGATCAGTGGACGGCGGTGGATGCCGAAGTAGGCGTGGCGTGTTCCTCTTTCGACTCGGTCGGAGCCAGGTGAGCCGGATCCAGATCAATGCGGCGCAACAGCTGGGCGTTCAGGGCCACCACGATGGTCGAGGCAGACATCAAGATCGCGCCCACGGCCGGGGACAGCACGAACCCGATCGAGGCGAGCACTCCGGCGGCCAGCGGCACAGCGAGGATGTTGTAGCCAGAGGCCCAGATCAGGTTCTGGATCATCTTGCGGTAGCTGGCCTGGGACAGCTCAATCATCGACAGCACTGCCCGCGGGTCATCACTGGCTAGGACCACCCCGGCAGATTCCATGGCCACATCCGTGCCGGCACCGATGGCGATACCGACGTCCGCGCGGGTCAGAGCGGGGGCGTCATTGACACCGTCACCGACCATGGCCACGCTCAAACCCCGGTCCTGCAGCTGCGTGACCTTGGTGTCTTTGTCCTGGGGCAGGACCTCGGCGAAGACCTCATCAATGCCTAGGTCCTGACCAACCGCCTGGGCCACCTGCTGCGCGTCGCCGGTGATCATCGCGACCTTCACCCCGCGGTCCTGCAGGGCTTTCACGGCGGCGCGGGATTCGGGGCGGATCTTGTCCTCGACGGCCACCGCACCGATGATCTGACCGTCACGGACAATATGGAGCACACCGGCCCCACGCCCGGTCCAGGCGCTGGTGGTGTCGGTGAGCTCGGCCGGGGTCGTGAGGTTGAACTCGCGCAGCATGTTCGGCCCACCCACGAGGATCTCAGCGCCATCGACAGTGGCCCGGACCCCCCGGCCGGAGGCGGCGCTGAAACCAGTTGCACGGATTTGCCGACGGGAGGCCTCGGGATGGGCGGCCGCGGCCGCCACGATGGCGCGGGCCACGGGGTGCTCACTGTCGGCCTCCGCGGCGGCGGCCAGGGCCAGCAGCTCGCCCTCGGTGACGCCAACAGCTGCCGCGACACCGGTGACCGCGTGCGCACCCTCGGTCAGGGTGCCGGTTTTGTCGAAGAGAACCACGTCGATGGTGCGCATCCGCTCGAGCGCCATCCGGTCCTTGATGAGCACCCCGGATTTCGCGGCCCGCTCGCTGGAGATCGCAATGACCAGCGGAATCGCCAGACCCAGGGCATGCGGGCAGGCGATGACCAGCACCGTGACCGTGCGCACCACGGCATCGTCCGGGCTGCCGATGATGGTCCACACCACCGCAGTGATCAGAGCGGAGATCAGCGCGAACCAGAACAACAACGCCGCCGCCCGATCCGCCAGGGCCTGGGCCCGGGAGGAGGACTCCTGGGCGTCGGCAACCATGCGTTGGATCCCGGCCAAGGCGGTGTCCCCGCCGGTAGCCTCCACCCGGATGCGGACGGTGTTGTCGGTGGCCACGGTACCGGCGACCACCTTGTCACCGGTGTCGCGGAAGACGGGACGGGATTCGCCGGTGATCATCGCCTCATCGAATTCGGCGGCTCCATCGAGGATGGTTCCGTCGGCCGGCACCCGGGCACCGGCCCTCACCAGCACGACGTCGTCGACGACCAGGTCGGAGATGGCCACGGTGCGGGTGGTCCCGTCGATGACTTTCTCGGCCTCATCCGGCAGCAGGGCAGCCAGCGCGTCAAGCGCGGAGGACGCAGCCCCGAGAGCGGACATCTCCAGCCAGTGGCCCAGCAGCATGATGGTCACCAGCAGGGCCAGCTCCCACCAGAAGTCCAGCTCGAAACCGCCCAGCCCCAGAGTGGTGACCCAGGAGGCGACAAACGCCACGGTGATGGCCATGGCGATCAGGAGCATCATCCCGGGTTGGCGGGATTTCAGTTCTTTCCATCCGCCCTTGAGGAAAGGCGTTCCGCCGTAGACGAAGATGATCGTGCCCAGCACCGGGGGAATCCAGGTGGATCCGGGGAATGCCGAGAGGTGGTAGCCGAGCAGCTGGGCGACCATGGGGCTGAAAATAACGACGGGAATGGACAGAATCAGCGACCACCAGAAGCGGTCCCGAAACATTGCGGTGCTGTGTCCGGCGTGTTCGCCGTGACCATGAACGTGGTGGTCTTCGTCCAGGGCGGAGTGCGGGTGATCGTGGGGCATCGCCTGGCCGTGGGTGTCGGCATGTGCGTGGTGTTCGTGGCCGGCATGATCCGGGTGGTGGGTGTGGTCTGTTTCCGGAGCGGGGTGATCACCATGGTGATCACCCGAATGGTGGGGAGTGCTCATGACGTTCCTTTCGCTCAACCCGGTCGGGGTCGAGATGATGGGTAAAACTGATCAGGATAAGACGGTGTAGCCGGCCTCCTCGATGGCCCGGCGAACCATCTCCGGAGGTACGACACCGGTGACCGTGACGGTGGAAACACCACCAGCAGCGAGATCAATCTGGACGTCGTCGACCTGGGGAAGGGCCTGAAGGGCCTGGGTCACGCTTTTCGCGCAGTGCCCGCAGGTCAGGCCGGTGACCTGGTAGCTAGGGGAGGACCCTCCTGCTGACGAGTCGCTGGTGGCAGGGGTGGAGGCGGTGTCGGCACGTGAGGCAGGTCCGCAACAGCTGCAGCCGTGGGAGGCCATCGGCAAGAGGCGGGGCGGGGAGGTGATCATGGGAAAGCTCCTTCGGTTCGGTGGGGTGCGGCGATGCCGCTCTCTAGCGTATACCCCCAGGGGGTATATTTTCAGCATACCCCCTGGGGGTATATTTTCAAGGGGTAGAGGGCACGGCCCTCACGCGGGGCAGGGTGTGGTCACCGAGCAGCCTCCTCACTTTCGGGAGGGGACAGCGGGAGGCGGAGGGCAAACACCGCTCCGCGACCAGGTCCGGGGGAGGTGGCGGTGAGAGTGCCGCCGTGGGCCTCGATCAATGCCTTGGAGATGGTCAGACCGATACCGGCCCCGCCGTTGTCCCGGCTGCGGGCGGCATCCCCCCGGTAGAAGCGTTCGAAGATGTGTCCGAGCTGGTCAGGTGGGATGCCCTCGCCATCATCGGCGACGTGGATGAGCGCGGTGGACGCCCCCTGTCGGTGGACGCTGATTCGGACCTGCCCGCCGGCCGGGGTGTGCCGTAGCGCGTTCGACAGGAGATTGCTCATCACCTGGCCGAAGCGTTGCCGGTCCACGAGCACCCGGGCGGTGTCTGCAATGCTCTCGACCTGTAAATCGACGCCTTTGTCAGCATAAGCTTCCCCCGCGGCAACAGCGGCGGTATGGAGCAGATCCCCGAGCCCTTCCTCCGCCAGGTCCAAATCGATCCGGTGTTCCTGGGCCCGGGAGACATCGTCGATGTCTTCCATCAACCGGGTCAGGCGGGTGAGTTGGTCAGCCATGATCGTGTGGGTGGCATTATTCCAGTCCACGACCCCGTCCTGGAGACCATCGAGGTAGACCGTGAGCACCGATAAGGGGGTGCCCATTTCGTGGGCCAGATCAGAGAGCATCTGGCGGCGGACCTGTTCGGTGTGTTCCAGCCGGTCGGCCATGGTGTTGAAGGCATGCGCCAGGGTGGTGAACTCGGGGCCTGCTTTTCCGGCGGGCACGCGGATACGGGAGTTGCCGGCCGTCAGGCTGGTAGCGGCGTGGGTGAGATCCTGCAGGGGGGTGCGCAGACGACGCGATAACCACAGGCTGGCCAGCAGGGCGCTGATCAAGGCGGTGGGCAGGGCGACGGCCAGGGTGATCAGGTTGGCGCCCCGGTAGGCCTGCTCGGCATGGAACAGCTCCAGCGAGGGGTCCTCCCGGCCGGTCATCAACATATGATCATGGAACAGGGTCGGACCCACCATCGTGGCCACGGCCGCGGCCACCAGCAGGCTAATCACCACGACCAACACCTGGGCGGCCAGGAAGCGGAAGGTCAGGCCGGGTCCGTGATTCATGGCTGCCCCACCCGGTAGCCCACGCCACGCACGGTGTCGATAAACCCCCGGCCCCGGGTGTCGGTGCCGAGCTTGCGACGCAAGTTGCCGATGTGGACATCGACGATGCGTTCATCACCGACCCAGGTGGTGTCCCAGACCTCGGTGACCAGGTCGTGGCGGGTCAGCACCTGGCCGGGGCGCAGGGCCAGGGCAACCAGCAGCTCGAACTCCGTGCGGGTGAGCTCCACGGTCGTCTCCCCCACCCGCACCTCATGGGCGACGGGGTCAAGGATGAGGTCCCCAACGATCAAGGGGGTGGTCACCTGCGGTGGGGTGATGCTGGTGCGCGGGCGGCGCAACACCGCATGCACCCGGGTCACCAGTTCCCGGATGCTAAAAGGTTTGGTGATGTAGTCATCCGCCCCCAGGGTCAAACCGCTGATCTTGTCGTCCTCGCTGCCACGCGCAGTGAGCATGAGGATGTAGCAGTCCGAGAAGGTGCGGATGCGTCGGCACACCTCCAGGCCGTCGAGTTCGGGCAGCCCCAGATCCAGCACCACAACATCGGGGGAAAAGCGACGGGCCTCGTCCATGGCCTGGGTACCGGTGTGCGCCTGGCGGGTATCGAAGCCAGCCCGGATGAGGTAGGAAGCCACCATCTGAGCCAGGGGTTGTTCATCATCGACGACCAGCACCCGCCCCGGGGGCGTGGCGGTGGTCGGTGTGCGGTCAGCCATAGACCCCAGTATCGCTCCGGCCAGGGGGGAATACCACCCTCGCTCAGTACCCGGCGGGGAAATCTTCATCAAATCTTCAAACATCACCCTTCGACCGCCGTCACCCCTGTGTCCCACCCTGGGTCGGCGGCATCGCCTCCCCTGGTCGGTTCAGCAGGCGCCACCAGGGATTTCACTGTCTGCACCGCATACCCGGGGCGGGTAGAAGTACATCACCCACGGCTGTGGGGTGGTGTCCCGGTGGTGACCCAGCCCACCGAATTCACCCCCTTTTCGCCCTGTTATAAGGCTGTGAACAGGGTTTTTGATTTCTAGTCCGTCAGGCACCCGTGCTAGATAAAGGTATGGCATCGACCTTGAGACGGTGTCTTCTCATGGTCTTACCACGATCCAAGGAGATTGACGTGAAACGAGCAGCGATCGCAGCCGCCGCCCTTGCCCTCGCCCTCACGGGGTGTTCGGCTGCCGACCCGGAACCCACCGCCGATGGGACGGTGTCGCAGGACACATTCCTGACTGCCCATGGCCTGGCCGACATGGACGCGGTGGAGATCATTGATCACCTCGACCGGCAGAAGGTCACTGAGCGTCCCACGGATCTGATCGCCTCAGTACGTGCCGATGAACTGCTGCTCTCGAGCGATGACCAGGAAGTTGTGCTCGATCTTCCCGACAATCAGACGTATGTCTCGATCGCACCCTATCTCACCTCCACCCACGACTGCTTCTACCACAGCCTCACGACCTGCCAGGGGGAACTCGACAATGAGGATATCCAGGTCACGATCACCGATGAGGCGACCGGTGAGGTGCTGGTGGACGAGACGACAACCACCTTCGACAACGGGTTTATTGGCTTCTGGCTTCCCGATGATGCCACCGGCCTGATTGAGGTCAGCTACCAGGGGCGTACCGGCACCACGGAGTTTTCCACCGCCGACGACGGTGCCACCTGTGTCACAGACCTGCGCCTGACGTGATGGCTCAGCAGGGTCCTCACCTGCGCCTGTCTCCCGTGTCACTGAAATCCTGCACCAAGGAAGGTTAAATCATGATGAACGCGTTTTCCCGACGACAGTTTCTGCTCGGCGGGCTCGTCCTCGCCGGCACCGGGGCCGTGGCCGCCTGCACCAGCGACCCTGGACCCGCTGCCTCGGCACCAGGTTCCTCTCTTCGCCCCACTCCCACCCCCACTGCGCTCGGTGAGCCGACGGTGCGCCGGACACTGAACGCCCGGCCCCTCTCTCTGGATATCGGCGGCATCGAAGCCAAGACGTGGGGATACGTCTCTGACACCGGGGATGCGGCCATTGAGGCCACTGCCGGCGACGTCCTACAGGTCGATATCACCAATGAACTGCCTGAGAGCACCTCCATCCACTGGCATGGCATCGCACTCCACAACGCAGCCGACGGTGTGCCCGGCATGACCCAGGACCCCATTGAACCTGGCGAGTCTTTCTCCTATGTTTTTGAAGTCCCCCATGGTGGCACCTACTTCTACCATTCCCACTCCGGCCTGCAGCTTGATCGCGGCCTCCACGCCCCACTGATCGTCCGTGACCCGCAAGACGCTGAGGACCAGGACGTCGAGTGGACCATCGTGCTCGACGACTGGGTCGATGGCATTCAGGGCACTCCCGACGATGAGCTCGACAAGCTCACCGGAATGGGTTCGGGTGACCATAACGGGAAGAAGGGGATGGGAGGTCACGGCCATATGATGCACGGCACCCCGGACCGGGTACTGGGCGGGGATGCCGGCGATGTGATGTATCCGCACTACCTCATCAACGGACGTATCCCCCGTGCTCACCGGACCTTCGAGGCTCGCCCGGGCGACAAGGCCCGCCTGCGGTTTATCAACTCCGGCGGTGACACCATCTTCAAGGTGGCCCTCGGTGGCCACCGCATGACCGTGACCCACACCGACGGCTTCCCTGTCCAACCCAGGGAGACCGAATCGATCTACCTGTCGATGGGCGAGCGTGTCGACGTCGAGGTCATCCTCGACGACGGTATCTTCCCGCTCACGGCTTTGGCGGTGGGTAAGGACGACCGTGCCTTCGCCGTCATCCGCACCGCCGGCGGCCAGGCCCCCCACCCCGATGTCGACTTCCCCGAGTTGTCGTCCACCGGACTGCTTCTGTCCTCCCTGAAGCCAGCAGACCGTGCACTCCTGCCCGAGGACACACCAGACCGAGAAGTCAGCATCGACCTGGGCGGGCAGATGATGCCGTATGAATGGAGCATTCTCACCGACGGCCAATCCTCCTCCGCGACCGTGCAGGAGGGCCAGCGCCTGCGGATGGTCATGCGCAACAGGACCATGATGCCCCATCCCATGCACATCCACGGCCACACGTGGGCGCTGCCCGGCAGCGGCGGGCTACGCAAGGACACCGTCCTTCTCCGCCACGGTGAAACCATGATTGCCGACCTGATCGCTGACAACCCCGGTGAGTGGGCATTTCACTGTCATAACGCCTATCACATGGAAACCGGGATGTTCAGCTCGCTTCGCTACGAGTAACCCCCACAGCAGGGTTGAGTGCCGAGGTGGGCGGGGGTGCCCCCGAGTAGTGGACACGGCGTTGGTGTCAGGGTTGAGCAATGTGTGCCAGGAGTTGACGGGATTGAAGTATGCGTCGGCGTGCACGGCAGCAAGTTCAATGATGCGGTCGTAGCACTTGTTAAAGCCGGTGGTTTCGGCATCAATGACCGCAAAGACCGGCTTGCCCGGTGTGCGCGGGGCGTAGCGGTTGAGGAGGTTTTCTAAAAAGCCCATGGCCTCAAACCTAGAGGCCCATACCGACATGCCCACCTAAACGCTATCGAACACTGCAACCAACGTGGATTTCTGTGGATAACCACACTAGCCCTGTGCGGGTTGTCCACAAGGTTAGTGTGGTTGGCCTTTCGTAGCGGGCGTGGGTGTGGTTGCCTTAGTGCTATGAGCACTTCGCAGGACTATCCGAACTCCACCCCAACCCCCGCTACTACGACCACTGGGGAGGGTCAGCGGCGGGGCCGAGTTTGCGGGATATTTCCCAGCAGGAATTAAATACTGCTACCCAGTACATGATTGATGAGCATGGATATGCTGCGCACTAAGGAAAAAGGAGCGACTAGGAAAAATAAAAAGAGCCGGAGTGGAAACTTCTGTGGTTTCCATCTCCGGATTTCGATGGTGGGATGTTCACGATGGCAGCTCAACATTGCTTTTCAAGAAGCGTATCCCGAGCTGCGGATATGAAATCTCCCGGGAATTACCGGATGGAACCGGCATCTGCATAGAAAACGGAATAAGAAAAATTACAACAAGGTGTTTTCTCCAAGCAGCAAGAAGCGTTTGCTCGGATTTGTGGCGCAACATGTTTGGAAGACTTGTTCAATTCGCTTTTTGCCACGTTGCCGGATCCACTCCCTGGAAACTGGCACACTGAAGTGAGACTTCACAACGCGTGATGTTCAAGATGGAAGTTCAAGCCTGTTTTAAGAAGCACTTCCCGGCCTGAGCGTGTGGCCTATCTCTCAAAGCTGCCTTCCAAAATCTCTACTCCTCACAACGAGCAATCCGAAAACTAAGACACACATCACCCCTGCACCAATACTAAGGGAAGAAACACCCCAAAGACTCGATATTGCCCCTCCGAGCGCACCACCGATACCTACACCAAAATTGAAGATAGTAACGAAAAAGGACTGTGCAATGTCTGCCAAGTTAACTGCATTTCTGGCTAAGGCAGTCTGCAGAACTGTCGGTGCACCACCAAACCCCAGTCCCCAGACGATTATTCCAGAAATGAAAAAATAGTTGGGAGCTGCCGGTACCGACAAGAGCAAGAATCCTAAAAGCATCAACGCGCCTGAGATTAGACCAGTCAGGAACAATCTCTTATCTACAACGACAGCAGTAAGTAAAATACTGATCCCCGCAGAAATCCCGAAAAATAGAAGCACGACATCTACGCCAAGAGCTATTCCCACACCACTGGTTAAAGGTTGAATGTACGTGTAAACCATGTTGTGCGCTACTGTCCAGCCGAAGAGCGCTACAAGCACCCCCATCACACCAGGCATCAAAATCGATCTCTTAAGAACTTTGGTTCCTGGGCCATCTCCAACAAGTCCCGGCCGGGGAGGAACTGTAAACATAATCCATAACGCCAAAACGATGGATGCAACTGTTAGCATGCCGAGCGTCAATCTCCAACCAAAGTGTTGACCCCCTAATGCACCAAGCGGGACTCCAAAAGCTAAGGCGAAAGGCTGCCCAAAACCGATAATGGCAAGTGCGCGACCTTGGTTTTCCGAACTGACCAAACTCCGAGCGTAATTTGCCACAAGGCCCCAAACGACGCCTCCAGCCATACCGGCAAGAAACCTAGCAAGAAAGGCTAACCACAAATACGAAGTAATAGCAGTGAGAGCGTTGAAAACGCCAAGCCCCATGATAGCTATAACCAAAAGACGCTTACGCGGCATTTTTCGAGTTGCTGTCATCACCGGTATTGCAGCCACCACAGATCCAGCTGCATAAGCGGTTAGAAACTGTCCTACTTTTCCCGTTGTCGTTCCAAAGGACTCACCCATATCAACCAAAACCCCCGTAGGAATGGTCTCGGTCATTATGGCCAAGAAAGCGGCAAACGCTAACCCTGTCAATTGTAGGACTGGTATATCTGCTTTCGATTTCCGATTCGACATGATTGGCAATAATCAATCTTCCTAAAATGCTCGCAGTCCGGTCTCCCTACATCCGGAGTGCAAGCAACGTAGATTCTGGCTCCCTATCCTCCTCTATGCGCTTTCCAATCTTGTGCTTCCACAAAATACGTATCGAATTCATCTTCTCGACGGGCAAGCTCATCTTCAGGCGCCTTGCCACTCATTATCCGTCCCAAGATACGGAAATACTCAAACCTCTCCACACCGGGTGCGATAGTTACCAGTACATCCGCATCGCTACCCTTAGCGGCTCCAAAAGCATGAGGAACACCCGGAAGAACCAATGCGCAATCACCCGCACCTAGCTGGTAAATGTGGCCATCCTCCCAAAACTCCAGTTCCCCTTTAGTGACGTAGAAGAACTCACACGAAATCTTATGAAAATGTGGAACGGCTCCCTCACCCCCATCAAAAAGTTGAATATTTTGTACACTCACATTTCCTTTTGCATCCGAGGCATCCACCAGCAATCTTGCCTTCGGAAGGCGAGAGGAGGAAGCATCTGCCACTATTTCGGGTTCAGAAATTAACATCTTAAATCTCCATTGGTTGTTCGCTGACGAACTATATAGTTCGCTACCGAACTTCTTTTGTCAAGCGCTACACTAAGTTTCAGCAACCCGAAAGGAACAAAATGGACCCCATCTCCACAGCCATGAACAAATGGACGAGGATAAATCCCCACGTCGATGTGGATGCAATGGAAACAACCCTTCGCCTCACCCATCTGTTAAGAGCAATCAAAAACGAAGTGACGACCATCCATGAACAAGCTGAATTAGCTCCGGGCGACTTCGATGTTCTAGCAACGATCCTCCGCCAGGAAAACATCACCCCGGGACAACTTGCACACGCCCTACTTCTGTCAAAGGCCGGAATTACCGGAAGACTTAACAAGCTCAAAAAGCAAGGACTCATTGATGAAGAAATGAATCTTAGCGATAAGCGAGGAAAAACTCTGACACTAACGCCAGAAGGACACGACCGAATAATGTCCATCGTTGAAGCCCATGCCACAGCTGAGCGAAAAGCCCTCAACCACCTGTCCAGTACACAACAGGATGAACTGCTCGAATTGCTACGATCTTGGAGCAAAGAAAGCCCAGCCTAAACGACAGGATGTGTTGGCGAGGTTAGATGATTAGCCATTCTGGCGTGCTGCTTTTAGGATGGTGCTGTTGCAAAGTTGGGGCAGTAGGAAGAGTGACGTGAAATAGTCACAGCCTTGGGTATTTTCTCTGGTCGTCATTTCCCCCGTGACATCATTCTGTGGGCAGTGGGTGGTACTGCCGCTACGGGGTGAGCTACCGCGATCTGGAGGAAATGATGACTTCAGCGGGGCGTGCCATTCGATCACGCCACGATCTACCGCTGGGTTCAGAAATACGCCCCTGAGCTGGACAAGCAAACACGGTGATACCGGCAGGTACCTGACTGGCAGGCTAGTTCTTGGCGGGTGGATGAGACCTATATCCGGGTCGGCGGCAGGTGGTGCTATCTCTATCGGGCGATCACCGCCGGTGGCCAGACCCTGGACTTTTACCTCTCTCCGAAGCGGAACGTGGCCGCAGCGAAGCGTTTCCTGGCCAAGGCCCTCAGATCCAATGCGTCAGCCGGGTATCCCAGAGTGATCAACACCGATAAAGCACCCTCCCTAGCCAGGGTAATCGCCGAGTTGAAGTCAGAGGGAATCTGCCCGCCAACAGTGGAACACCGGTAGGTGAAATTCCTCAACAACATCTTGGAAGGCGACCATGGTCGGCTGAAGCGGATCCTCGGGCCGAAAGGCGCGTTTAAGAACCGGACACTGTATATCGGACGTTGAAAGGGATGGAGGCGATGCACTCATTGCGGAAAGGGCAAGGCGCGATGTTTGCCTACGGGCACCCGAACCCGGACGCGGCGATCGTCAACCGGGTCTTCCAGAATATCTAAGCAGGCTGGGCCATAATGCTGGCCAGGCGACGAAGAAAGGAGTGTTCGCGGTTCTCCACCCAACTTTGCAACAGCACCGTAGCTCGAGTCACCACTTAGTGTAATATTGGTACAAACCTTCGATTCATCGAGAGGGTGACCTGACAAAACAATGAAAGGATTGGAAGTGGGATTCACATTTAATGCAGAGAGGGCCATTTTTTGGCTTTATTTAAACCGCAAATCATACGCATCTCGTCTCCCATTTGAGGTTGTCGAAAACGAACATCAGGAGTCAGTCTTTGTTGAACTGCTTTCCGCTGCGATGATCCTTAATACACGTACAACCGATAATTCTTTCGACTTTCATTTTAGTGACAGAGGTCTCGCAGAAGCGGCTCGAATGCACAGCGGATATAGGGCTTCTCTTGCACAGCGTCGGATTTTGGAATGGCTTTACTCGACAAAACGCCCCACCAACTTGGGCGAAATTCTAAACACCCCCTACATCGAAGACTTTTCCGGCGATCTAACTATCCGTGAAATCGAAGAAACAGCAGAAGATCTCGTCTCACACGAGCTAATTAAATGCATGTCTAGTTGGCAAAACAGCTTTCTACATCCGGAAATAACCCCAGAAGGACGCAGAGTGCTGAGAAGCAATATGAGTCTCGACCAAATCATGCAGTCAGGAGCAGCAACCACCTTGAATATCAACTCAATCAACCATGGTGTAATCGGAACTCAATCCAACGGCACCAACTACGGGTCTGTAAGTTCCCACAACCGGATTGACGTCAGTAAGCCAAGTGAAGAGCTCATTGCCGTTACGGTCAAAGAACTTCGCCACATTGTCGACCAGCTCGAGGGACTCGATGAAGAATCAACGGAGGATCTTTTGGATGACCTGGAGGTAGTGGAACAAAAGTCGAAACGCCGAGGCATTCAATGGACGATTGATTCCCTTAAAGCTTTTGGAGCAGCTTTCGCTGAGAAAGCAGGTACAGAAGCCTACCAACAGGTCGCCGATGTACTAACCCAAAATGGACTAAACCCCTAGTAGGTAACAGCGCTATATCGCTAATTATGAAGCGTCCTGGGTTTAGTTCCTACCTCAGCTAAGGAAGGATTGAACTATGCCTAGAAAGTATTCCGTCGAGTTCAAGGAGAAGGCGGTCCATCAGATCATCGAAATGGTCCGCCTGGAG
>NZ_JAKRNE010000022.1 GCF_022347205.1 Corynebacterium sp. ACRPO
AACCGCGCGATCTGGCGACGCAGCTTCGCTTCCTCCGAAAGCGGCTTCGGCGTGACCGAGCCTTTGGGCCTGCCCTTTGGCTTCGGTTTTAGTGCCTCATCGCCACCTTTACGCCATTTCCTCGACCATCCGCCGACCAAGTGCTCTGATGACAGGCCAAACTCGCGCGCAAGATCCATCGCTGTCTCACCAGAAAGGTGGCGTTGGACAACTTCCTTCTTGATTTCGAACGAATACTGCTGCTTAGTCGGTTTTTCCACAAGACATAGTCTGCCATGCAGTTTAAACCGACGACAGAGCATACGGGCGGCGTATGTGGAGACACCAAGAGCAGTAGCAGCGGCACGATAGCCCACGCCTTGCTCAAATAGTTTAACCAACTGCTCCCGCTGATGCTCACTCACCAAACTTCGAGCTCTCAATGAAAACTACTCCCCACTAATCGGAAACTGATTTCTCAGTCCAACTAATGGGGAGCAGTTCACTTTCCGAGCAGCGGGGGCTGGCTTTTTGTATGCGGCCAACGCGAACTGATTATGCAGTAACAGCATCTTCCAGCTCGGCCAGCAAGGAATTGGTGCGTTCTACCTTGGCATCTACAGGGCGGAATTCGCCGTCGGTCCAGTCGGTGAAGAAGCCAAAGTCCAGCTGATTGCGAAGCTGCGGCATGGAGAAGTTGACCACGATAGTGCGCCATGCTTCCACGCCGCGGATTGCGCCCGCTGGACCGTAACCGGCGAACGCAACCGGCTTACCGGTCCACTCCCCGGCCAAGCAGTCGAAGGCATTCTTGAATGGACCCGGCACGGAGCGGTTGTACTCCGGGGTAACAAATACGAAACCATCGCAGGCATCCACTGCATCAGACCAAGCTTGCACCTTTTCATCTGCATACTGCTTATTAGCGGTGGCAGGAATGACGTCAGTGGTCAGCAGCGGAACATCAAACTCCTTGAGATCCAGCAGGGTGTACTCCACCCCATCCTGGCGCCCCTGGGCAAGATCATAAAGCCACTCACCCACTACCTTGCCGGCCGAGCTATCACGGGTAGTGCCGATGATGATGCCGATACGAGACATAAGAGAACCTTCTTTCCTTCAAGCTTTATGTAACGTCCCTAGCTTACCGCCCGTGCCGAAACTTGTCTGATAGTGATGTTGATACGTCCTTCACTCAATCCGCACCCCTCCGGCAACGTGCCGTCATTAACGCGCACCACCCCGTGGTAGGCAAAGCGCTTTGACCCACCAAAGACCACCAAATCCCCAGAGCACAGCGTGATATCATCCCACGGCCGGGTGCGCGACTCGGTATGCCCCATACGGAAAAGTGCCTCATCCCCAATGGAAAGCGAAATCACCGGCGCAGGTGATTCCTCAAAGGCATCCACGTGCATACCCATGGCTGAGCCCGGCGGATAGTAATTAACTAGCGCCATCTCCGGTACAAAAGTCTCCACCCAGGACTCAAGTTCAGGAGCCACTTCGGCCGCGGCGCGCAGCGCTCCCGGAGCAATCCGCTGCAGGCTCTCCGGCACCGGCGGAACCCGCGTGCCGTCCATAATGTCTACATACCGATGGCTGGGATAATGCCAATACCTGCCCAAATGCAGCTGAAACACGCTCATTTGCCCGCCGGATTTCAGCCGAGGCCGCACCATCGCCATCGGCGTAGCCGCATACTCGCGCGCAATGCCGCGCATCTCTTCTACCAAGGCCTTCTGCTTATCGACGCCCGCCCATCCCGGCACATGCCCCACCCCCGGAGCTACACGCACGCTCGGCCGCGGCAGCGAATCAAAAAGCATGACCTCACCCTAACCCAACGCCCCGATAAATCGACCAAGACCTATTATCCTCGCCAAGGATCAGAATCTGTTCAAGACCAATAGGTCCAAGCCTAGGGCGCCTCACGCGGGTTTCACCGGCTGGTTTATCTGGTTCCAAATGGCCTATTGAAGTGCCCCAGACCACCACTGCACACGGCCCGTAGGAACACAACAACCTCGACTTTCTCACCAGCCTCGAACTAGGCGAGGAGGCTCCTACCGGCTACCAGACCGTGGATAACGCACACGACACCCAGAGTGAGAACAAGGCACCAGAGCTGGAAGCACAGCATGAAGACGATTAGGACGCCGAACTCTAATCACACCGGAGCCGGAACAGGATTAGTCCTTAGTCGGTGCTTTCCCAGAAATCATCCGGGATAGCCTCTTCCAACTCACGGTCTAAATACTCGATGGCTTCCTTCTCGCTCATGCCCTGGCTCATTAACTCATCAATCATGTAATCGGTCGCAGCGTTTAACTTCTGCTGGGAAATATCCCGCAGACTCGGCCCTCGCCGCTGACCATCGTCAGCGGTAGTGGGGTTACCCGCAAGTCGTGGACACGTTGTGAAGCTGCTTAGGGGTTAAGCAGCGGCCTTCTTATTACCGTTTTGATTAGCGAGCTGGGCTTCGAAATCAACGGGGCTTACCATCCCGATGGACGAGTGGCGACGGCGCCGGTTGTAGACGATCTCAATCCAGCGACCCACCGTCTTCCGGGCTTCGTTGCGGGTTTGTCATTTCTTCCGATCGTAAAATTCGGTCTTTACTATCGACCAGAACGACTCGGCCATCGCATTGTCAAAGCAGACACCAGTACGGCCGACCGATTGTGCAATCCCTAGTTCTTGTCAGACCTGCCACAGCTGTTCGCTGGTGAACTGGGTACCACGCGGGATGTAAGCCATGCGCAGTGCACGTTCGACCAGGTAAGAATCCTGCACACTATCCATGGACCAGCCTAGGACTCGGCGGGAGTGTCCATCGCGGATAACGCATAGGTACAGCTAGCCCTCATTCGTGCGCAGATGGGTAATATCCGACATCAACACTCGATTAAGCTGGCCTTGATCAAATAGGCGTTTTACCAGGTCTACAGGCGTGAACTTCTGCTTGGATTGAATTGTCGTTACGGGAACAAACGCCCTGGGTGAGATGCCCTCAATACTCATCATCCGCAGGCGTTTGGCCACGGTTTAGCGATTGACATAGACCCCATCCTCAGAGAGTTCTGCACTAATCCGTGGGGCACCGTAGACTTCGTCAGAATCTTCCCAGATGTCATGAATTTTCCTGTCTAACTTGTCGAGGAATCTCTGACGCTGATTTCACCACGAAGCCGTACTGCTTGAGCCTTTTGCCATTTATAGTAGCCAGAATGGGAAACCTCTAATAACCTGCTCATCCGTTTTATGCTGTAGTTCGCCTTCTCCTGGTGTAGTAGCTCAAATTTTTCCGATCGCGTTGCCTCAAAGCGACGAAGGCGGTGCCTTTTGACAAGAACTCACTATCCATCTTGGCCTCAGCTAACTCACGACGCAGGCGAGCGTTTTCGGCTCGTATATCGGCATCACTGCGGCCATCTACCGAGCCTTGGCGTTCCCGCTCGAGTGTGACCCACCTGCCTAAAATTGTGGCTGATACGCTAATTTCCTTAGCCACATGAGCGATTGGGTGCCCGGACTCAATGACCAGTCTGGCAGCCTCCTGCCGGTACTCCGGGGTGTACTTCTTCCCTGACGAACTCACAATGAACACCCACTCCTACAGACACAAGATCCGTACTAATAGGGTGTCCACTAAACGAGGGTAACCTCATTCTTTGCTTGCCCTCAACCGGTGTCCATCTCCTCTGAACGCTTGCCTCTGCTTCTGGCGTGACGCAGCGATTAGTGCCCACTGGGGGTAGCGGTTCTTGGCATCGAGATCATGCCCGTGGCACGCAGCCCAAGGAAAAAGGGGCGGGCTCAGCGTTGTGTGCTGAGCCCGCCCCTCCTTTATGTGCCTACTACCTAGGTCAGGTGGCGCGATGCACGCGCCACTCCCCTGCCTGGTTTTACCGCTTAGGTGGTCTTACGGCGGCCGAGCAGGAGGCCCGCGCCTGCGAGCACGGCACCAATGAGCCCCACGAGGGCCACGCCGTACCCGCCGGTCTTCGGGAGCTTACCGGCAGTGGTGTCCGCCACCTGCAGGATCATCTTATCGCCTTGGCCACTCACTTGGATTTGTCCGCTGCTAGTGCTGACCGCAGAAATCTTATATTGCTTAGTCTGCTCATCCACTGAAATCTGAAACTCGACCGGCTGGGCCAGCAGGTTGAGCCCCTTAGGAGCCTTCGTTTCAACGAGGAAGAACGTACCGGTCGTCTTCACTTCGATAGACTCCTGCCCGGGCTTGATGGTGTAGAGCTCTCCAGCGCTGTAGTCCGGCTGGCCTCCCTTGGACGGGTAGATCTTGAAGGTCGCGCCACCCAGCCCAGACATCTCCACGATCTTATCGCCGTCGTACTGAGCCTTCTTGAAGGTCAGCT
The DNA here is from genome assembly GCF_022347205.1 of Corynebacterium sp. ACRPO. Lineage (GTDB taxonomy): Bacteria > Actinomycetota > Actinomycetes > Mycobacteriales > Mycobacteriaceae > Corynebacterium. The sequence goes on from NZ_JAKRNE010000022.1 coordinate 4,362, forward strand.
TGCCCGGCGGAGTTTCCGGCTGCTTGTAGTTATCAACTACGCAGGAAACCGAAGACAGCTTCTTATCTTTCTCGCTCATCTTGACCTTGAAACCGAACTCACCGTCATTTGTGACCTCAACCGGTTTCGTTACCCCGTCACGGGTTTCGGTACACACGGCATTCTTGTCATTCCTCTTATAGAGGTTGAAACCCGGTTGCTGTGTCTCTACCAGAGTCAGTTGCTGCTCTTGTTCGCTCATGATGTTCCAGGAGGCAGTGCCAAGGTCCCTGTCGGCCGAGGACGTTGCCTTCAGCGACCTCCGAACGAGCTCGCCATTACCTGGGTCGATGATGTCCTGGCCACCGGTAGAGAGGGTGAACTCCCAACCTGGGGCACCGTCTTCAAGAACCTTGCCGTTTTCATCGACAATGCGCTTCTTGACGGTCACCACACCGTTGCATCGTGTGGTTACGTCTTGGGCGATTGTTTTCATCTGTTCCGCAAGATTGCTGTAGTTAGACACCCTCACCGTGTCACCAGTGCCCGAGATATCCTCGCCCATGGTCTTGACACCACGTGCACCGTAGGTCCACCTAGACATGTCCGAAGTAACTGTGTTTGACCTCCCATTAGGCATCCGTTCAAACACCTGCAGGGCCTGGCTGCCTGCCGCGTCGTACGCCATTTTCAGATTCGCCAAGGTGTCGGTGTTGATGTAATTGGCGTGCAAAGCCTTCGGGTGATCACTTCGAATTTTGTAGTAGAGGCCTGGGGCTTGTCCCGGATCTGCTGTCCAGTCAATCCGCTTGGCGTCTTTGAGCACCAGATCATTCTGCACAACAGGGCGTTGACCGCTTCGTCCGCCAAGTGTCAGATCAACCATGATCGGAACAACACGCGTACCGGCAGCTTTGAGTTCGTTGGCGGCCTTGATCGCGTCGTTGAGAGCACTAGCCTGAACGAACTCGCCACCGATGCCCTTATTCTTGATTGTCGAAGAGGTCGTGGGCATACCATCAGTGATGAAGTAGACCACGTCGTAGTCCTGTTCCTTGACCTGCTTCAGACCCGCTTCCCAGTTCGTAGCACTGTTATTTCCGTTATAGCTCCAGTTATTGACTGCGTCCTTTGCTCGCTGGACGCCCTGCTCCGACTGCATTGAAATATAGGGTGGGTTCTGACCGTGTGTCGTTCCCGCCTGGTTAGCCGGACCGCTACTTGCGAAGTTATAGATTCCGAGCTCAGCTGGGGTGCCCTGCAGGGAATCGATGAATGCATTCGCGGCCTTTTTGGATGCCTCGAAACCATCAGTATCTGCGTAGCGGAGCGATGTCGAAAGGTCTGCTACAACCGCAATTCGGAGCCCACAGCGCAGGGGAAGCTCCGGGTTAGGGACACGTCCGTTAACCCACTGAGCTCCATCCGGCGGAGAGATAATCTCTGGTGGTTTTGGTGTGCTCTCATTCGCGCCATACACATCAAGAACGACCTTCAAATTCTTGTTCTCCGAGAGATTATTAGTGAAGGTGAATACCGCATCCTTCGGTACAACGGCAGAGTCAACCGGTTTACCATCCTTTACCGGAACAACGTCCATGGTGATGAAGCCGTTGCCAATATTGACGTTGCGTTTCTGCAAGGTCACACCTGGCTCAATCTGATCCAGGGTGAGGTTGTACTTCTGCGGATCCAAGAAAGTCGCGTCAGTCTCGATACGCACGGTTGCGTACTTCATGTGAGATTCCGCAGTCACCTTAGCCGTAAAGGCATTGGGCTTGGTCGGATCTACTGGGTCAGCTTTAACTGCAAACTCGTGGCCGATGGCATCAAAGTGACGCCCTTCGACCGCCGGTGGCTTGGGGTCTTCAGAAGAATCTGAACAGTCTTTCACCTCGCCGCTGAAGTCGAAGGACCACTCGGTCTTTGCACCGGCAGCGAACTGGTATCCGTTCTGCGGCTTCGCCGTGACCTTAACGGTGGCCTTTTTGCCCTCGTAGAAATGCTGACCGGCTTGCTTGCGCTCGCCACCAATGAAGTAGTCGACACCCTTCGTGTCTGGAATGTTGATGTAGCCCTTCTCAACACACGATGGCGCGGTGGCTGGATCAACTGCGGTTGGCGCCGCAGGAGTCACGGACGCCCCCGGGTTCGGTTCCGGAGTTGGCTCTGGGTCAGGCTGCGGCTCCGGGTTCGGCTCGGTTGGCGGAGGGGTACTGCCGCTCAAAGTCCCCTTCGGGCTAACGGACACCGTTCCCGATACTTTAGGCGCAGTAAAGTACGGCGAAATTCTAATGATTTCGCCCTTTTTCACTGCAATATTCAGACCATCATGGGTAACCGTCAACGGAGCTTGCTGTGCACTGCCCGATTGTGAAATTTTCGGGGAAAGTGTAGTGTTCCCGACTTTCAGCTCGTATGCCTTCAGCCAGCCAGAACCACCAATTTGAAAATCAAGGCTCGTGATCGTGGCGTCTTCCTCAACCGTGAACTCGAACGGCGGGTTGTACTTTCTGGTATCCAGGTCTTTGAAGTCTCGCTTCTGCGGGCTCACCGGGATCGCCGTGGTCTGCGCCTGCGCAACAGGGGCCGGCAGGCTCGGTAGCGCGCCCGGGATAGCGACGCCGAAAACCAGCGCAAGCGCTGCGGTTAGCGCGGCCGCTACACCCATGAACTTTGTTTTCATTGTCGCTACCCTTCTTGCTTTCGCTTCTTCGTGATCAACAGCATCAACAACCCAGCGCCCATCAGCGCCACCGCGGCGAGGACGAGCCCGATGATCTGCACACCAGTCATCGCCAGGTCGCCCTGTTCGCGTTCTTTCTCTTCACCCGGCCCGGGGGTTTCCCCTGGTGGCGGTGTCTCGCCCGGCGGGGTTTCCCCTGGTGGCGGTGTCTCGCCCGGCGGGGTTTCCCCTGGTGGCGGTGTCTCGCCCGGCGGGGTGTCCCCTGGGGGCGGGGTGGTGGGCGGCGTCGTCGGAGGTTCGGTCGGCGGAGTGGTCGGCGGAACCGTCGTATTCGTCTTCGCCACGATCACGCCCTCCACCGGGCGAGGGTTATCAGCGACGGTGTGGAACGGCACCGCCACGAGGAAGGGCTCGATTTCCCGGTACTCCCCCGCCGCGGCACCAGCCGGCGCCTGGGAGGTGACCAGGTATATGCCCTTCTCGAGCCCCTGGAATCGGACCTGGCCGGCCTCGTTGGTCACGGCTGTGATCGTGCGGTCGGTCGGCCAGTCAGCGATCTTGTCTGCGCTGGTGTTGCGGACTTTCGCCTTATCGGCGGCGTTCTCCGGGTCGATGCCCTGCAGCCGCTCCAGTTTGATGGTCACGCCCGCGACCTTGCCCGTGGCAGGATTGACTGGGTCCCCATTGCCCGGGGAAAGCGTGATACTCAGCGTGTCGGTTCCGTAGTCGCGGGATACCCCGGGCTGATCACTCAGCCCGGCTACCTTGGCTGCGTCGGCAACCCCGACGCCACCATATGCGCCGCCGAGCAGGCCAGCGCTGAGGGCGATGGCCACCACAAGGCTGCGGCTGATCCGCACCGCGCGTGCGTGGCTAGTCATCTGATCCAGCCCCTTCGTTATTCATCGTCTCTGTCGTTTCTTGGGATTCGCCATCCCGCTTGTTCTTCAGCAGCCACCGCAGCAGCAGGAGCAACACGACGACCGCTGCCGCGAGGAGCGCGTACATCCACCACTGCCACCCGGGGCCGTGGTTCTTGTCGAAAACCTCGTGATCCTCTGGGTCCAGCGGGACCTGGTGGCCGCGCACCAGCAGGCGGTGCGTGTTGATCCCGTAGGGGGTGCAGGTAATCAGGGTGATGTAGTCCTTGTCCTGCTCCGGGCGGAGGTCCTCGGTTTCGGTGGGGAGCACAACCTTGATCTGGTCGACCACGTACTTCAGCTTCTCGCCGGAGACCTGGACGTAGAAGGTGTCACCCTTCTCCGCCTTATTGAGGTGGTCGAACATGGTGGAGTTCGCCAGGCCCGTGTGGCCGGTGATCACCGAGTGCGTGCCCTTGCCGCCGACTGGCAGGTCGGAGCCGAAGAGGTGCCCCAAGCCTTTTTGCAAAGTGTCGTTGTCTGTCCCGTGGGAGATCGGCAGGTCTGCCTTGATCTTGGGGAAGATGAGGCGCGCCATCGCGTCGTTCGCGTCGAGTTGGTCCAGGTATTCCTGGTAGTCCGGGTTGTTCTCGTCGAAGCGGGCGAGCCAGGGGTCGAGGATGGGGCCGGTTGTTCGGTTCTCGTTGTACTCGTGGGCACGCTCCCACTGGGTGTTCTTCACCTCTTGTGGGGTGCTCTTTTCGAGTTTCGCGTATTCCTGCGCGGCCTTCGTGGCGAGGTGGTTATTCCACAGGGTGGACGTCACCGGGTACAGCATCACGAGCACCCCGAGGATCACGAGCACCGCGGCCAGCACGGGACTGGTCTTGGTGCTGTTGGCACGGCGGGGTTCCTTCTTCGGTTCCACGTCTGTGCTGAGGGTGTGATCCACGGGGCACTCCTGGGTTGGTTCTGCTTGGCTGTGCTTTGGGTGAAACCTCCGCCCGCGGGGTTGTCCGCTGGGCGAAGGTTTTACCGATTCAGCGGGCTATTAGTTCTTAGCGCCGCGGCGTGCGAACCATGCACCGGCTGCCACGATGGCGGCACCGATTGCGGCCAGGATGCCAACACCCATGCCACCGGTCATCGGCAGGTTCGGGGTGGTGTCGTCAGAGTTAACGACCTCACCCTCGTTAGCACCAACCTGGACAGAAGCCAGCTCGTAGACACGCTCCGGGGTGGTCTCCGAAGCAACCAGCTTGAACTCGAGAGCCTCCGGGAGCAGCTCCTTGCCCTTCGGCGCCTTGACCTCGATCAGGCAGTAGTGAGACTGCTCGCCAGCGGCGACCTCAGCATTGTCTTCGAAGTCATTGACGTGGAGACCAGTGATCTTGACAGTACCGTCCTGGCCAGAGACGAAGGTGGTCTTAACCTGGCCATCCTGCTCACCGTTGACCGGAGCCCAGGAATCCTTCTTGGTGGTGTCGATGTCGGAGCACTGCTGGCCAGCAGCCTGGCGAGCAATCTGGAACTCGGCGCCTTCCAGACCGTTGCGGTCGCCATCGACCTTCTTGAACTGAAGGCCGCCCCAGTAGGTCTTGACCTCCGGGGTCTCCTTCGGGGTCTGGCTCTCGGAACCATCCGGGTTGTTCTGGAAGACCAGGGCCTTATTCGGCGCGATATCGGTAGCGTTCTTGAACTCAGGCTTGAGCGTAGTCGTGATGATTACCTCAACCTTGTCGCCGGCCTTAAGGGACTTAGCAGTTTCCTCATTCAGGGAGACGTCGACGTTGTTGCCCTCGTAGAACTTCCCATCAACGTCCTGCGTCGGCTGAATCTCCTGTCCAGCGACCTTCACCGTCACATCGGTGATCTCGAGCTTCGGATCAATCTGGTCCGTGATCTGGAACTGGGTGCGCTCAGTGTTCGGCTTCAGCTGACGAGCGGTACCAGTGACGGTGTAGACCAGATTTTCGTCGCCAGCATTCTGGTCCTTGTCCTTGACGGTCTTGGTCGGTTCTTCGTCCTTGTAGTTCTTCGGGAAGGCGTGGACATCGTAGTTCCAGCTAGTGCCCTGGTTATCCCCACCGTTATCCGCGGTCATTGGGACGAATGCGATGAACGGAACAGCCGGGTCGTAGCCCTCCTTCGGGGTGGTCTCCACGACGAGGTAGGCACCGAGCTCCAGATTCTTACTTACCTCCCAGGTGCCGTTTGGACCGGTCGTACCGGAAGCGACCTCGGTGAGGACTCCAGCCGGCAGACCACCCTTGAGCTGCGCTCCCTGGGAGAAGTCTGCAGCCTTGAGCTTGGAGGCAGCGACGAGCCCCTTATTCGTGGTGACATCGATGTCGGTAGCGCCATCCGCAGTCTTGTTGATCTTGTACACGGTGAAACCGACCCCTTCCAGAGCCTTGCCACCGTTGCGCTCGACGTCCTTCGCATCTTCAAGAGTGCCCGACGGGGTGCCTTCATTGATCGGGTTACCGAACTTGTGGATGGTCAGCGCACCCCTGGCGTCCTTATTCACCAGCGGGGAGTCGCCTGCGGTCTGGTTGACGGTCGACTCCTGAGCGCCAGCGATCGCGCCCGGGGCAGCGATACCCAAGGAGAGGCCAGCGACGGCGGCGAAAGTGACCGAACGAATGGTCAGAGTGTTCTTCTTCACTGGAGTGAATTCCTTTACATCAGTAGTGACTGGAGCGCGTAGCACCCCTCGACGTTCAGCGACCCACTCCGGTTAGCTACTTTTAAGCTTGCCGCCTTTTCAACCACGACACCTTAAAATTCGCTGGTGGTCACACGCGCCCCAAACCCTATTGTTGACAGATCACTTTTGTTGTGATGTCACCAATTCTCGGGTTTCAGACCCGCAATTCCCACCTAGTGAATCGCACATCATTAACTTATCACTTCGACGCCCCTCAACAGCTAAAATGATTAAGGCATACCTTATTGATCCTCCCAACACAAATCTGGCCGGCGCGACTCAAAATCGCTCCTGACCTAGACTGTTGAACAGTTCTTCGCTCTAAGCGCACCAGTAATATGCTCCCCCACATTAGGGTAAAAAGTGATAAGCATCTCACAGCAAAAATTACGCCTTTTGTACCCTCGCAGCGAAGAATAGACTCCAACTCTCCACGTTCCACCGGAGCGAGCCCCAACCCCTCGTAGAAGTTAAGGCCTATGTCAAACCAACCCCCAACGCCAAACACGACGGACGCGACCCCGCCCCGCCAAGACAAGAAACTGAACACCAACGCGATCATTGCCGTCGTCCTCATCCTCGCCGGCCTGGGCGTACTGCTATACCCGGTGCTTGCCACCCAGTGGAATAACTACCAGCAGTCCCACGCCGCCGAGACCTACTCGCAGCTGGAAAAGGGCGTGCCCCCAGAGGTCCTCAATAAGGCCTGGGAGGAGGCGCAGCAATACAACGCCAACCTCGGGGATATCGATCCCAGCGATGCGTGGACCAGCTCCGACGACGAGAGCTCCCCGGCGTATCAGCGCTACCTGAATTACCTCTCCGTCCTGAATGAGACCGAGGCCATGGGCCGCATTGTGCTGCCCTCCATCAATTCCGATCTGCCAATCTTCCACGGCACCTCCGACCGCGTGCTGGCCCGCGGGGTCGGCCACCTTTACGGCACGGACTTGCCTGTTGGCGCACCCGGCGAGCTCGGCGAGGATGGCGCTATCCCGCCCGCCCCACCAGAGGGCCGACTCTCCGCGCTTTCTGCCCATACCGGACTGCAGAACGCCACCCTGTGGGACAACCTCGACCAGATCGAGAAGGGCGACCCGGTCTACGTCGCCACGGCGGGCGAGAAGCTGAAGTATGAGGTCCGGGATATCGAGGTCGTCACCCCGGATAAGACCAGTCTGCTGCGCCGCACGCCGAATAAGGACTTGGTCACGCTCATCACCTGCACCCCCTATGGCATCAACACCCACCGGCTGATCATCACCGCCGAGCGCGTGCCGATGGACCCGCAGGAAGAGTCCGTCTTCGACGGGCAGGGCACAACCTGGCAGTGGTGGATGTGGACCATCCTCGCTGCCGCGGCGATCATCGTGCTGCTGCTGATCCGCTGGTGGTGGAAGAACTTCCGCAAGCAGGAAGGTGAGGAGGGTCCCGCAACCTCCGGCGCTGGGGACACCACGGAGAGTTAACGGGCTTTTGCCTGGTGCGTTGATTAACATCATGAACTCATCCTCCTCTCAGGCTTCTACTACCCGCCGCCTCACCACCACCTGCGCAATCGCCCTGGCGGTGGACACCGCCGCAACCCTGGCTACCGCGCCAGCCTTCGCCGCGCCCCACCCGGTGCAGGATCCTCTGGGTTTCATGGTCTCCCCGGCGGGCTTGATTTCTAGTGGTCGTGGAAACCCCCCAATGTTCCTGATCTCAGTCGTCACCTAGATGAAGCGCGTTGGCAGTTATTACCCTTAAAGAGTGATTACTAACGAACTTCGAAATTTACTAGCCAAAGCAACTACCCATGCACAGCGTTTTCAAGACGGAGAAGACCACACTGTAGCCGCAGCGCTCCTTACCAAATCAGGAAAACACGTTCTCGGTTTGAACGCGCACCATTTCCTCGGTGGTCCTTGCGGGGAGATCTCGGCTTTAGCCAACCATGCTGCTAGTTATCCAGAGGACCCAATCCAAGCAGTAGCCGCCGTATACGGACCTACTGGTCAAGTTATTCCTCCCTGCGGTAAATGCCGCCAGGTGCTTTTTGATGTTGATCCGTCCATTCGGTGCATCGTGCGCGGAAGCAATGGACTTGAAGCACCTACCGTAGAAGAACTCTTGCCATTCGCATTCAACTGGCGAAATATGGAACAAGAGCAGCGCATCTACATGTGGGAAGGCTACGAGGAATCAATTCGTAGCGGAGAAAAGCAACAAACCATCCGGGTAGACGATCCTTTCCATGAAGGAAGTGCCCAAATTGTCTTCGAGAAAGAATCCGGAGAGGTCGTCACTATTCCGGCACAGGTTACGTCCGTTGTCTCTACCCAGCGAAGTGAATTGTCGGAAAAGCAAGCTAGAAATGACGGTTTTGGCTCTCTCGCCGAGCTTCAGGAAGCGCTAGATACTCACTACCCCGGACTAGGTGACGATGACGAAGTAGACGTCGTAGAGTTCAAACTGCGATAATCTATCCAGAACAAAAGGTGAAATCGCCCTCCTCCCCACGTGCAGAATTCGCCTAATCCATAGCGTCGTAATTGCGGTGTGAAGATTGCGGGGGCTAACGCTGGGGGTCTTCTAATTCCCTTATCCAGAAATCCATCATCTCAGCGGTAGGATTCGAGGAGGAAAACACTTCGCTCGCTATTTCCCTAGGAGACCAACTATCCGGAAGGTCATGAAATCCTGCGCCGAGCTTTCCAAGCGTGACTGCTGAAGAGTTTTTGACTGCGCTAAGGACCGTAACGACATCGTCATACGTAGCATCAAACGAGTCTTTCCCATTCGCCCCAGTTGCATCAGCAATGCAGATCCAGTTATCGAGTTCCGCCATATCGCTCAAAATATTATCGACGATCTTTCTTGAATCTGTTTCCATATGCTCACTCGTTGTGTTTGCGCCTTCTACTAGCACTCAACCTTAACTCTGAGAAATAGCAACCGCTTTGCCAGTGTTGGCTACGATTTTTATCGAACTAGCAAAAGCGGCCTGGTGGTTTGTGATTTACCGGGAACCTAAGTGAATTTCACAGGCTCCTACTAAGCACCACTCGCCCTCTACAATGACACCCATGGATGCACAGAGGCGGCAGGATTTGGAGCGCTACGGCTCATGGGAACGGATGACCGGCGGGGAGTGGTTCCTGCCGAGCATGCCGGAGGCCAAAGAGGAGCATCAGCGCGGCTTTCGGCTGGTCAAGCAACTCAATGAGCTGCAGAATACGGACCCGGAGCGTGCGAAGGGCATCTTGCGCGAGATTCTTCCAGAAGAATCTGCTGTGCCGGGACTACACGTGCCGCTGAACCTAGAATACGGCTGCAATTTGGTGTGCGGTGAGCGCGTCTTTATTAATTTCGGTGCCACCATCTTGGCCCAGGCCAAGGTGACGCTCGGCGATGGCGTCATGATAGGCCCGAATTGCTCCCTGATTACGGTGGGGCATCCGGTAAATGATCATGAGATGCGCGCCGGTGGGTGGGAAATTGCCAAGCCCATCACCGTCGGTGAGAACACCTGGTTCGGCGCCAATGTCACCGTGCTGCCGGGGATTACCATTGGGAAGAACTGCGTCGTCGGCGCGGGCACGCTTATTACCACCGATATCCCGGATAATTCGCTGGTCCTGGGATCACCCGGCCGCGTGGTGCGCAAGCTGGAAGACAATGAGGAGGCCTGGGAGCGCCAGGATCTCAACGGCCCCGTCGAGGGTTTTGGAGCCGCCAACTAAATGTTTGATCTCGCCAGAATCGGCGCGGGCCTGCCCGTAGCCGAGACCATCGATTCGCTGCCGAGCACCGGAAACGTTGTCATTCAGGCCCCGCCCGGTACGGGTAAAACCACGCTCGTGCCACCGGCGCTGGCCAATCATGCGGCAGGTCGCGGCAAGGTCATCGTCACCGCCCCGCGCCGTGTGGCTGTGCGTGCGGCCGCGCAGCGCCTGAGTACTCTCAGCGGCACCCCGGACAAGGTTGGCTTTGCCATCCGCGGTGAGTCCCGCAAGGGCAGTGAGGTCGAGTTCGTCACGCCGGGTGTGCTGCTGCGCCGCCTGCTCAAGGAGCCAGAACTCGAGGGCGTAGCCGCCGTTGCCATCGATGAGGTCCACGAGCGCCAGCTCGATACGGATCTGGTGCTGGGCATGTGCCTGGAACTAGCCGAGCTACGCGAGGACTTCCGCGTCATCGCCATGTCCGCCACCGTGGATGCGCAGCGCTTTTCCCAGCTTATGGACGCCCCCGTCCACGTAACCGAGGCAGTCACCCACCCGCTCGATATCCACTACGCCCCCATGCCGGGCAGGGCGGCGGGGGCGAGGGAGTTTTACGGGGACGTCGCCAAGCAAGCAGCCCGCCAGCACGAATCAACGCTGGTCTTTGTGCCCGGCGTGCGCGAGGTCAACCTCGTGTGCGAGGCGCTGGACGGCCATAATGTTTTCCCGCTGCACGGCAAGCAAACCACCGCGGAGCAAGACGCCGCGCTGTATACCGAGGAGCAGCGCATCGTCGTGGCTACCACCATCGCGGAGTCCTCGCTTACCGTGCCGGGCGTGCGCGTGGTGGTCGATGCCGGGCTCTCCCGCGTTCCCCGGCGCGATGCGCAGCGTGGCATGTCCGGGCTGGTGACGGTGTCTACCTCGAAGTCGAGCGCCGATCAGCGCGCTGGTCGTGCCGGCCGTGAGGCGCCTGGCACCGTCATTCGCTGCTACTCGCAGGATGATTACCAGCACTTTTCCCCGCACACCACCCCGGAGATCTTGTCCGCGGATCTGACCCAGGCCGCGCTATTTCTGGACTGCTGGGGCGCGGGCCCGGACTTCCCGTTGCTCGATCCGCCGCCGGCCCCGGCCCTTGCGGCCGCGCATGCCACCCTCGAGCGCATTGGTGCCACGCAGGAGCTCGCCCTCCTGCCCACCGATCCGCGCCTCGGCGCCTCCTTGCTCCGGCACGGCAGCCAGGCCGCGCCCATTATTGCCTCGCTTGCCGACGCCCCCTTAACCCCCAACCTCACCCGTCACCGCCCACCACAAAGAGAGGTCAAGCGGCTCGCCCGCCTCGTCGACGATCTCGGCCCCGCCGATCCCGGCGAGGTCGTTGCCACCGCCTTTCCCGAGCAGGTGGCCAAGCGCGTGGGCGAGGATTACCTGCTGGCCAGCGGCACCCGCGCACGGCTGCTGGATAACTCGGGCCTAGCCGGCGCCCTGTGGCTCGCCATCGCGGAGGTATCCCTGTCCAACGCAGGCAATGCCATCATCCGTTCGGCCGCCCGCATCGAGGAAACGGCAGCCCTCGAGACCATCGGCGTCACCGAGGAGACCCGCGCCTTCCTGCGCGATGGTCGCGTGCGCGGTATCAAGGTCAAGGCTGCGGGCGCCATCACGCTCTCAGAAACCCCAGTGAAGGTCACCGGCCCCGCGGCCGAGGAGGCGCTTGCCGCCGGCATCCGCGAGGAAGGCTTGGGTCTTTTCACCTTCAGCAAGAAAGCCCAGAGCCTCAAAGACCGCCTGCGCCACCTGCACGCCCACTTCGGTGCTCCTTGGCCCGATGTCGATTCCGCAGATCCCGCCGAATGGCTCGGCCCCGAGCTCCACCGCATTGCGGAGGGCACCCCCGCCGCCAAGCTAGACATGTACCCCGCGCTGCAACGCCTCCTGCCCTGGCCGGAAGCCACCCATCTGGACGATCTCGCTCCCGAGCACCTCCCAGTCCCCTCCGGTCGGGACGTACGAATCGACTGGTCCGGTGATCGCCCCGTGGTTCATATCAAGCTGCAGGAATGCTTCGGCCTGGCCGAGTCCCCCGAATACTGCGGCCACCGCGTGCAATTCCACCTGCTCTCCCCCGCCGGCCGCCCGCTCGCGGTGACCGATGATCTCGCCAGCTTCTGGTCCGGTCCTTATGCTGGCGTGCGCGCCGATATGCGCGGGCGCTACCCCAAGCACCCGTGGCCGGAGGACCCGTGGAACGCGGTTGCTACCGCGCGCACCAAGAACCGGATGTAGCTATCCCCACTGCTGCCAGCCCAAGTAGCAGCTCATGACCACGACGAGAGTAAGTAGCGCGTAGCGGATGAATTTGGCCCCACCGCCGAGCACGGTACGAGCGCCGAGAAGTGCGCCAGCAATATTGGCTACGCCGAGCACGATGCCGAGCGTCCACCACACGTGCCCGCCAATAATGAACACGATGAGCGCACCGAAGTTGGTAGCGGTATTGACCACCTTGGCCATGGCCGCAGAGGTCAAAAAGTTCTGCGCAAAAATAGAGGTGAAGGCCATGATCAAAAACATTCCGGTACCCGGTCCGAAGATGCCATCATAAAAGGAAATGATGCCGGAGAGCACCAAGACCACGATGGTCCGCCACCCGCCACGGGTACCGGCAGAGTCGCTGCTGCCAAAATCTGGCTTGAAGGCAACGAAGATGCCCACGGCCACCATGAGCACGATGATGATGGGCCGCATAACGTCTTTATCGAGGCTCGAGGCCACGCTGGCCCCCAACCCAGAACAGACCAGCGCGATGAGGAGGAACCGCGCCATCTCCGCCTTGTCCAGATTCACCTTGCGCGCGAGAGTCACGGCAGCGGATCCGGTGCCAGTCACCGCGGCGAGCTTGCTTGTGCCCAAAGCTGCGGCCGGAGCAAGGCCCGGCAGGACCGCCAGCAGCATCGGGATCAGGATCAATCCGCCACCACCGATGACCGCATCGACCCACCCCGCGGCCGCGGTACCAAAGAAGAGAATTATCCACTGCACCACATCGATTTCCATGCCCCCGATCATAAATCTTGAATGATGTAAGGTGATAACCCGCCTACTGCCCTCCCCGTAGTGGAGAAAAAGCAGGCATTATACTTTTGTCGCAGTAGAACTAGGAGGCTCGCATGGCCGCACAGCAGGAAGGCGCCGGGCTTAGTGCCCATACCGTGGCACGGTGGGCCATTGTCGTTCCGGCATCGGTCGTACTGGGCTGGCTCTTTAGCATGTGGCACGTACCCGCGGCCTGGATCTTGGCAGCGATCCTCTCCTCCGGCGCCATGGCGCTTTTTACTGGGGAAGATCTGCGCGTGAACCGCAGTTTTTATAGCATGTCGCGTGGTTTTATCGGCATGATGGCAGCGCTGCCCCTCACCGTGGTGCCGCTGGGCCAGCTGGTGGGTTTCCTGCCCGCGGCGGTGACGATGTCCTTTGTCACCATCATGGTTGGCATCGTCGGCGGCTTGCTGTTGCACCGCGCGCAGCCGCGCGATGTGTCCTCAGAGACAGGAATTTTGTCCATGCTGCCCGGTGGTGCCTCGCTGATGCCCGCGCTTGCCGACGAACTCGGTGCCGACTACCGCTACGTCGCCCTCACCCAATACCTGCGCTTATTGGTGGTCTCGGTATCGCTCCCGGCCGTCGTCGCGCTGCTTGATACCCCGGCCGGTAAAGGCGCGGACCTCACGGTGGAGGGAGAAACCACGTGGTGGATCATCGCGCTCGTTCTTGCCATCGCTTTCCTGGGCGAGAAATTGGGAAAGCTGCTGCACCTGCCGGCCACGGCCGTGCTCGGCCCCCTTCTGCTGACGGTGCTGGTCTCCTTCGTGCTGCCGGAGGGCCACACTCTTGAGCCGCTCTATGTCTTTAAGGTGATGGCATTCTTATCCATCGGCTGGGTCTGCGGCGGCGGGCTATCGCTGCCCGCACTCAAGGCCTTTGCCAAGCAATTGCCCGCCACGGTTCTTTTCATCGTAGTCATCATCGGCATCTGCGCGGCCACCGCTTGGCCGCTGACCAAGTGGCTGCACATCTCCTACTTTGAGGCCTACCTGGCCACGAGCCCCGGCGCGCTCGAGACGGTGCTTGCGCTCTCCGCCGAGGGCGGAGCCGGACCAGCGGTCATCGCGGTACAGCTCACCCGGCTCATTGCGGTGCTCGTCATCGCAGGCTACCTGCCGCAGCTGCTGCGGCTGGCGAAGCGCCTGCTGCGGCGCTAGTTGCCCAGCACGGCCTCGCGCAGGACGGACATCGGCACGGAGCCCAAGGCGAGGGCCTCCGAGTGGAACTCGCGCGCGCTCATGCCCTGCTTCTCAGCCTCGGCACGGGTTTCCTGCCACAGGCGCTGACCCAGCGCATAGGACGGCGCCTGGCCCGGCCAACCGAGGTAGCGGTTGACCTCGAAGTTGAGGTTGGCATCATCCATGGCGGTGTTTTCGCGCATGAAGGTCTTTACGTGCGCCTTGTCCCAAACGCCGGAGGTAGAGCAATCCGGCAGCTGCTTGCCCAGGTGCAATCCGATGTCCACAACCACGCGGGCGGCGCGCAGGCGTTGCGCATCCAACATGCCCATGCGGAAGCCCGGATCATCCATGTAGCCCAGCTCGGCCATGAGCTGCTCGGCGTAGAGTGCCCAGCCCTCGCCGTGGCCGGAGTTCCACGTCACCGCGCGGCGCCACAGGTTGAGGTCTTCTTGCACCAGTGCGGAGCCGAGCTGCAGGTGGTGGCCCGGCACGCCCTCGTGGTGGACGGTGGTCAGCTCCTGCCAGGTGTGGAAGGTGTCCTGGCCCTCTGGCACAGACCACCACATGCGGCCCGGGCGGGAGAAGTCATCGCTTGGCGGGGTGTAGAAAATGCCGCCGGTGCCGGCCGGATCGATGCAGCACTCGATCTCTTCCACTTCCTCCGGAATATCGAATTCCTTGCCGTTGAGCTCGGCAATGACGCCATCGGCGGTGGACTGCATCCACTCCACCAGCGCATCGGTGCCGCGCAGGGTATAGCGGTCCTCGTGGTTGAGCTTGCGCATCGCCGAGCGCACCGAACACTCAGAGCCGTAGAGCTCGTGGGCGATCTTTTCCTGCTCCGAGCGCAGGCTGCGCACCTGGTCCAGGCCCCACTCATAGGCCTCGTCGAGGTTGACGGCATCGCCCACAAAGAGCTTGGAAAAGCGCTCGTAGCGCTCGCGACCCACGGCGTCCTTGGTGGGTGCCTGGGGCTGCAGGTCATTGGAGAGCCAATCGGAGAACTCGCCAAAGGCCTCCTTGGCCTGCTGCACCTCGGCGGAGTCGGCGTTGAGGCCGAGGGACTCGAGCATCGAGTCGGCGTCGGCAAGCCGCTCGCACTGCACAATAACCTCAGAGATCTGGCGGTGCGGTGCCACCATGCCGTGGGAGGCCGCCTCTTCCAGGGAGCTGCGGTAGCCGGCCAGGGAGGTCTTCACCTTGGACAGGCGGGAGCGAATGGCATCGCGGTCCTCGTCCGTGTCCTGCGGCATGAGCAGCAGGGTATCGCGGATGGTCTGCACCGGGGAGGCGATGTTATTCAGGCAGCGCACATCCTCGCTGTGGTGGTGCAGATCTAGATCAAGGCAGAGGCGATCGCGCAGGACGGCCGCGGTGACATAGTCCACGTCATCAAAGTCATCCTCATCATCGGACTCATCGGTGGTGTCATCCAGGGCATCCAGGTCCGCGACCATTTCGCGGGTGCGGTCTGCGATGGCGGTGAAGTACTCGGGGGAGAAATCCTGCAATTCGCCCTCGTAGCCGTCAATGCCCCACGCGGTAGCATCGGTGGGGGAAAGCTCGGCTAGGTCGTGAACGAAGTTATCGCACGAAGCGTCCAGTAGAGAGGGCTGGCGCTTAGCGGTCTGCTCAGAACTCATAACGAGGAAGTCTATCCCTAAGTATCGCCTATAGGCCACCCGGGCGGGCTGAAGTTGCGAACTTGTTAACTAATCGTTGTCCCACTTTGTACCGGGATAGTTCCAGCGGCCGAATTCATCCAGGATATCCTGCGGTTTTTCCTTCATTACCAATGCGTCCACAAAGCGCGGCAAGATGAAGCCGGACTCGGCCATGGCGGCGTACATGGCGTAGAAAGGACGCCAAAAATCCTCGGTATTTACTAGGCCCACCGGACCGCGGATGGTACCCAGCTGTTGCAGGGTGAGCACCTCGGTGAGCTCTTCGAGGGTGCCGACGCCACCGGGGAGGCAAATATAGGCGTCGGCAAGCTGCTCCATGCGGGTCTTGCGCTCGGCCATGGAGCCGACTACTTCGAGGGTGGTCAGGCCGGGGTGGGAGATCTCCAGATCCACCAGGGACTGTGGCATCACGCCGGTGACGGTACCGCCGGCGGACAGGCAGGCCTCCGCTACCTCGCGCATCAGGCCGATATTGCCGCCGCCGTAGACCAAGGTCAGCCCGCGTCGGGCCAGCTCCGTGCCCAATTCCTGTGCCGTTTGTGTATAGGCCGGGGAGTTTCCTGTTGCTGAACCACAATAAACCGCTACTGACTGCATGCTCTCCAGCATAGGTATCTGCGCGCCCACCACCACCTTTAGACTATTCGGTACATGAACCTTTTATCAGGTTAGACAAAGCAGTCTGGGATGCTTATACTCCTTTTTATGATCAAACCTGGCCCAGTGTTCACGCGGCCCCGCACACCGGCTGCAAAGTGCCTCCATTTGGTGCGTCTGAACCCGATCATCACCCGGAGCGAGTTGGTGGAAGCCACCGGGCTTTCCCAGCCCACCATCACGCGCGCCACTACTTCCCTACTCAACGCGGGCCTCATCCAGGAACGCACCGACCTCACCCAGTCCCGCGGGCGCGGCCGGCCAACGGTGCCGCTGGAGGCGGCCGATAATGACTGGGCGCTCGGCGGAATCTCCGTGGGCACCAAGCAAACCTACATCGGCCTTTATGACATCAAGGGCCGCACGTTGAGCGAAGAGGAATTGACCACCCCGGTGGCTAACCTCAGCGAGGATGACTTCCTCGAGCACATCATGGCCGGCATCAACCGCATGATGACCAACCTGAACCACCGCTTGGTCTCCCTCGGCGTGACCACCTCCGGCACCGTGGATGATAACGGCCTGGTCACCGCGGAAAACCTCAACTGGCACGGCGTGGACATTGCCGAGCGCCTGCGCTTCCAGTTCGGCGTACCCGTGGTGGTCTCCTCCGCCATCCCGGCCATCCTCGGCTCCGAAACCCAGGCGGCCGAGATTGGTACCAGCGAGCGCGTTCTGGTGCTCTTCGCGGATGATTCCATCGGCTCCGCCCTCTCCGTGGAGGACGAGGTCAGCCCCATTATTCCCGTACCCCCGACACACTCCGAGCTGCTGGGCCATGGCGCGTCCGAGCGCCTGCTGGCCACCCAGCACATCCTGGAGGCGATACGCCGCGAGGGCGTGGAGGCAGCCTCGCTTGCCGACGCCGCCCAGGCCGCCGACTCCCACCCCGCCGTCCGCGCCATTTTGGACGAGCGCGCCCGCCAGTTGGGCGCCATCACCGCAGAACTGGTCAAGGCCCACTCCCCGGCCACCGTGGTTATCGCCGGCGGCGCGTTTACCGATGACCCGAAGGCCCCCAAGCAATTTGCCGCCACCGTCCGCGCCTCCGCGGGCGAAGAGTTGCAGCTGCGCATGATCCCCGGCCATAAGGAGATCGTCCGCGCGGTAGCCCGCACCGTCGCCACCGATCAGCTACTGCGCCAGCCGCTGGATCTGGGCCGCTCACTCCAGCACGCTTAGCACCTCGCGTACCGAGTCGATGCCGCGGAAGAGGTGGGCGTTGAGGCCGCAGTAGTTCGCGCCTTCCACGTAGTCGATGCGGTCATCAAAAAAGTGCGTGTCCTTCGGCTGCGCGGCGAGCGCATCCACGGCCACGCGATAGGCTTCTGGGTGCGGCTTGGCCACGCCAATATCGCAGCTGAACGTCACCGCCGCGCAGTCCTCGAGCCACGGTTGCTTCTTACGCACTTGGCCCGCCAGCGTGGTGGGAATATTGGACAAGATGCCCACGCTATAGCCTTCCCCGATAAGGCCCTTGACCAGCGCCACCATGTCCGGGTCCGCCTCCAGGAGGCCGCTGTTTTCACAGGCTACCGCCTCCGCGACAGGAACCTCCTCTAGCCCGGCGCGGGCCGCTACCTCGTTCCAGTAGTGGCTATCGCTAAAGATGCCGGCATCGTAGTCCGGCCGATAAAACCCGTAGGCCTCCCACATCGCCTCTGCATCTGGCGGCGCGAGGAGGCGCTCCAAGTCCGCATGGCTTTCTGGGGTGGCCGGGCGCATGAGCACGCCGTACATATCAAAGAGGAGTTTGGGCATAACGGGGGCCAGTTTATGCGCGTTTCGGCGCTTGGGTCAGCACGGCTACAATTCCCACACCCGCACCAGCGACAAAGAGAGGCAGCATCGCAGGCGCCTGGTCCATGGACAGAGCGAAGATGCCGCCGATGGCACCAATGAGTAGCATGCCGCCGAGGCTATAGAGCGAGCGCGTAACTGCCCCACGCGTGCCGATGACGCTATAAACCAGCAGTGCGAGCCCGGCGAATGGGCCGAGCATCAGTGCCGCAGTGGTCAGAAATACCCCCAAGGCCATGTGCGTGGACATGATTGCTGCTCCCACGATGAGGAAGAGCGCCAGAACTAATAGGGTTATGGCGCACAAAGCCTTGCGTTGCGTTGACATAGAAACAATCCTCCCACCGCACCACAGTGCTATGGGAGGATTGAGCTAAATCTTGATGGGTTTGTTATTCACCCACGCCCACTTAGGCGCCGCCTTCGGTGCGGCCAGCCAGGCGCTCATCGATGCGCAGCAAGCCAGAGCCGTCATTGCCCACCAGCTTGATCTGGTCCAGAATCTCAGAAACGGTAGCTTCTTCTTCTACCTGCTCGCTCAGGAACCAGTCAACGAGCTGGCGGGATTCCAGATCCTGTGCCTCCAGCGCCGCGCGGGCGATGGTGCGGATCTCCTCGGAAACCTTCTGCTCGTGCTCGAGGGAAGCCTGGAAGGCGTCCTGCGGGTTAGCGGCCTTGACGGAGCCAACCGGGATGTCATTGAGCTCTACACGGTAGCCGCGGGAGAGCAAGTGGTCCGCAATCTTCTCGGCGTGCTCGCGCTCCTCGGCGGCCTGGCCCATAAACCAATCACGCATGCCTGGGAAGGAGAGGTTATCCATCTCGAAGGCCAGCTGGGTGTAGACCATGGAAGCACCGTATTCGCTAATAACCTGGTCATTCAACAGGGTTTGCAGCTTCTCGTCCATTGTAAAAACCTTTCTGTGCAGGGAAATCAATAAGTGCTAAGCACCACAGTACAGAAGATTTCCCCGCGATCCAGCAAGGCCTACTTAAGTAAACTTGCACGTCATTACGCTTTTTTAGATTGGATAACCTAAGTTAGCCAAGACAAAGCTTGCCGCTACACGCAGGCAAAGGTCCCCTAAAAAAGCGAGGTCATCACAGATCCTCCGCCTTGACACGAGCGCGACTCGACGACCACCGCAACAGCGAACGTTTAACCCCGCACACCTCGGACAATAAATGTGATTTTAGTCACCCAAGCGGCCACTAAGGCGATTTAGGCGCTGCGCGCTCGCTCCTTCCAGACCACGGAACTCTACCTCGATGTCCCGATCGGCATATTTCTTCTGCACCGCATCCAACGTCGCCACCGTAGAGGCGTCCCATACCTCGGCCTTGCTCATATCAATGACGACGCGCTGGGTATCCAGCGTGTAGTCAAAGGCGTAGACCAAGTCATTGGAGGAGGCGAAAAAGAGCTGGCCGCGCACCGCGTACTCGGCATCGCCTACGTGCTCCACCTCCACCAGGTGGGCCACGCGGCGGGCAAAGCCGATTGATGCCGCCACCACGCCGAGCACCACGCCCACTGCCAAGTTATGCGTGGCCAGCGTTCCTACCACCGTCACCAGCATCACGAGCGTTTCTGATAGCGGCATGAGCTTCAGCGTGCGCGGGCGAACCGAATGCCAATCCACCGTCGTTGCGGCTACGATGATCATCACCGCCACCAGCGCGGCCATCGGAATACGACCGACGGTCTCGCCAAAGAGCAGGCAGAGGATGAGGAGGAATACGCCCGCGAGGAACGTCGACAAGCGCGTGCGCGCCTGGGACGCCTTCACTCCGATCATGGTCTGGCCAATCATGGCGCACACACCCATGCCGCCAATGGCCGCGGCGAGGATATTGCCCACGCCCTGGCCAAAGGACTCGCGCGTCTTATCGGAGTGGGTATCCGTAATATCATCCACCAGCTTGGCTGTCAGCAGCGATTCCATCAGGCCCACCAATGCCATGCCAAAGGCATAGGGCGCAATCAGCTGCACGGTATCCAGGTTCCACGGAATATCCGGCACGAAAACCCCCGGCAGCGAGGTAGGCAGCTCGCCTTGGTCCGCCACATCGGGGACCTTCCACCCGGCCGCGACCGCAATGAGGCTGACCACCACAATGGTAACGAGCGGGGCGGGAATCACCGTGGTCAGCCGCGGTAGCCCCAACATAATTGCCAAGCCAATGGCCACCAACACATAAACCATCCATGGCACAGCACTAAGGTGCGGCAGCTGCGTGGTGAACATCATGATTCCCAGCGCATTCACAAACCCCGTCATCACCGAGCGCGGGATAAAGCGCATGAGCTTGGCGACGCCCACCGCGGCCAGCACCACCTGCATGATTCCCGCCAAGAGCACCGCGGCGACCACGTAATCATGCCCATGTTCATGCGCGAGTGGCGAGACAACCAGCGCCACCGCGCCGGCCGCCGCGGAAATCATCGCCGGCCGGCCACCGGTAAAGGCAATGGACATTGCCATCACGACGGAGGAAAACAATCCCACCCGCGGGTCCAAACCCGCAAGGATGGAAAAGCTTAAAACCTCCGGGATCAAAGCAAGCGCAACCGCCAGACCGCCGAATACCTCTTTGCGCAGCCGCGCGGGCGAGGAAAACGCATAACGGAAACTGGCGATGACACCGGTTGGGGCAGGCTGTTCTTTAATCACGCCTGCTCATCCTAGTGGACTTTAGGAGCCTTCCTTAAAGGAGCCATCTGCAGTGATAACTGGCAGCACGGACCAGGCGAAGTTGATCCACTGATCGGTCTTCTTCCACGAAAAGTCCGGTTCAAAGATGGTCTTCGGCTTGGTATAAATGACGGCCGAGCGCACCTCGTCTGCGGTTTCCTTAAGCAGATTAACCACCAGATCCAGGGTCTTGCCGGAATCTGCAACGTCATCTACTACCAATACCTTCTTGCCCTTCAGCGAATCCGTATCCAACTGCGGCGACAAGATGATCGGCTCTTCCAAGGTCTGTCCGATATCGGTGTAAAACTCCACATTGATAGCGCCCATGGCCTTCACACCGATGGCATAACCGATAGCACCGGCTGGAATGAGGCCGCCGCGGGCGACGCCCACGATGAGGTCAGGGAACCAACCAGATTCCACAATCTGTTCCGACAGGTTACGGCTCGCCTCGCCGAAGACCTCCCAGGTGAGGTTTTCCCGGTCCGGGTGGATCCAATTTTCAGTCACGATTGTGTGGCTCCTTTTGCGTCATGGGATTTCTTTGTAGTTTAACGAGCATTGCCTGCCAAAGAAAAGGCACCTACCGGAATGGAACCTCGCCCAAAGTCCGGCGCAGCTTGCGCGTGCGCAGGCGCTCCGGATTTTCGGCTAGATGCTCCATCGCACGCACCGCGCACATCACGTGAGCTTCCTTCGAGTTGGAGTAGAAGGCCTGCGCCTGGGCCGGCAGCTTCGGCACCGCGTGCAGCGGCAGGTCAGAGACCGAAAGGAGTGTGCCGTAGGGAACGCGGTAGCGATAGCCATTGGCCGCGAGCGTGCACGATTCCATATCGACAGCCACCGCGGTGGAGGTACGCAGCCACTCCCACAAATCCCGGTTAGTGCGCCACTCCCAATTGCGATCATCGGTGGAGAGCACCGTGCCCGTTCGCATGAGCGAATTATCGTCGCCGTACACCGCCTTCACCGCAGACTCGAGCATGCGCTGTACCTCCGGAATCGCCGGGATGGGAGAGGTCGCCGCGACCTTTTGATCCAAGATGTGGTCATTGCGTTGATAGGCATTACCCAAGATGAGGTCACCGATGCGCATGCGTCCGTCCATGCCAGCGCAGTGGCCGATCATGATCCAGGCCTCTGGCCGCAGCACCGCCAAGCAATCCGTAATGGTCTTGGCGTTGGAGGGCCCTACACCGATATTGATCATCGTGATGCCATCACCACCGGCAGTGATCAGATCAAAGCGCGGCATTTGATAGCGAGAGGTCAAGGTCAGACCGTCCACATCTAGGTCCACCGCATCGTTGGGATGAATGGTCTCCCCATTGGGCAGCACCAAGGCGGTATAACGCGAGTCTTCCCTGGTCAACTCGCGCAAACCGAATTTCACAAACTCGGTGGTGTGCATCGCGTAGTTAGTAAACAAAATGTATTTTTGCACCGTATCGACCTCGATGCCGGTGTAATGCTCAATGCGCGCACACGCGATATCAAAGCGCTGGGCACCAAAATGAAAAAGCGGCTTTTCCGCACCGTGGAAGGCATCCCATTCGCCATCAATGATTGCATCATTGACCTCATCCAGCGTCGGACGCGGAATAGGCCCGCGTTCTTGCGGGGCTTTCCTTGTGTCCTTGATGTACTCCGGTGGAATGCGCTGGTCGGATTGGCCAACAAAGATATCGCACGGATAATTCCCCGCCAGGCGAGTCAGCTGCTCGTGCAGGTAGTCCCGAATGATGTGCGGCTTGGAGATTACCGCCGAGTACTTGCCCGCCTCGTTGACGTAGCCAAACGGCTCGGAACGATCGATCGGCTGCCATTTGCGGATATCTACCGTGACCTTGGGATAGACGACATAGCGATAGTCATCAAGGTTTCCTGATTCCAAAGTCTTGCGCGCAAGCTCGCAGGAATTCTCGTAAATCTCGATCAGGCGGTTTACCGCCTCATCAACGGAGTGGACATGCTGCAGATCGGTCATAAGCGCGAGTGTAGCGGGGACTTCGCAGCGCGGCAGCGGTCCGCGCATTTCATTATTCTTTTCCGCGGTAGCTTCAGTGATACCAATACTGACATGATTTACTGCGAGAAAATCAAAGACCTAGGATCAGTCCTTTTAGCTGCTAAGAGTGTCAAAGCAAAGGTCTCAAAGGGAATGCGACGAAGAGCTCGACTATGCCAATTCGGGCATCAGTCCCATCAATCCGAGGTATTCCTAATTCACATTGCCCCCACTATGAGAGCGAGAAGAGGCACTAGCCCCAATACTGCAGACGATTCCTACTAGGACTGCACCTAATGCTCCTAACAGGATTCCCGTGGAGGAGGGCAACAGTAATCCACCCACTGCGGAGCCGACTGCCGAGCCAAGGTAGTTCGCAGATGCATTAGCAGCAACAGCAGTCGCCCCTTCATCAGGATTTGCGCTGAACATTGAATGCTGCTGCGGCGCCATAGATGACCACCCCAAAAGCCCCCATGCAAAAAGACACACCACTGCCACCACGTGGCTCGAAGGGAAGAGAAGCAGTAGAGCGAAATCAGTCACGAGTAATGCAATGATAATGACCGTTAGTTTGCGTGAACTATTAACCTTGTCGAGCACCCTCCCAATCCCAAAAGCACCCACTGCCCCGCCGATACCCCAGACCCAAATACCAGCAATGGTGTCTACCTGCACACGATCAAGCACTACAGGAATATAGGTGTACAACCCCAGCGAACCCACTCCCACAAAGAAGGTAACTAAGATCGTCAGGAAATTATCCACTCGGCCGATGACTCGGAGTCGCTGCCCTAACGAGGAGGAGGGCACAGCCGGTATCACACTCGCTTTGCGCAACGCTAGACCTGCTAACGCCACTATTCCAATGGCCGAGACCAAACCGATGGTAGCCCTCCAGCCTAGCTGTTTAGCTACCCCTAATCCCACCGGTACGCCCACGACAGTTCCCACCGCTAAACCAGCCAGCACCATTGATAGTGCGCGCCCGCGATACTTTGCTGCGACAGACATCCCCGCTACGGCTGAGGACAACGGCGAATAAATTCCAGCTGCCGCACCTGCGATCAAGCGCGACACAAGAAAAACGATCACTGTAGGCGAGACTGCAGTCACGACATTCGCCAAAGAAAACACAGCAACAGCTCCAAGCAGACCACTCCGTGGATCTTTGCCTGCCTTACCCGAGAACAGCGGACCAGATATTGCGTACGCGCCGGTGAAGGCGGTAACGCCCAAGCCGATCACACTGCCACTTGTACCCAAGTCGTTTGCAATCTGTGATAGCAGTCCAGCGATAACATATGCGTCCAATCCGAGCGCTACACTGCCCAAAACTAACGGCCACAGCTGTTTAAGCATTCGAAATCACCATATCGAGCAAACCAGGGAACCGTTCGTCTAGATCGCCTCTGCGCAAAGAGATAACACAAGTTCGTCCCTGGCTTCTTGTCCACGTCACACCGGCTTCACGCAGCTGCCGAGTGTGGTAGGTCAGGGTAGATCGAGGCAGGTCATCAGCGAGCGTCAAACTATCGTGCTCCTGACCGTCCGCCAGGCGCCTAACCATCTCTAACCGGATGGGATCACTTACCGCAGCCAGAACACGGACGAATTCAAGGTCCTCGGTGGCCGGATGCTCATACTTTCGTGGGCTCATCACAACTCCAATCGTGCAAGAATTCCTGAACGATTGACCACAGTAAGCTACCCGAGAGATTCGTGCAAGATTTCTTGCACGAATGCAGGTGCGCAGATAAAGCCCCACCCAGACAGCGATAAATGAACACCGGAGTCTTGAGGAGCTCTATTTTTAGATACCAAGCTTGTTCAGAAGACTGAAATGGTAGCGGTGTGGTGAGTATCTGGTAGCGCCTGAGTGAGTATCCGGTAGCGGCGTCTCACTCAGGCGTTGTGGGTGGTTATGCGTTGGTGGTCAGGCGCATG
>NZ_JAKRNE010000023.1 GCF_022347205.1 Corynebacterium sp. ACRPO
AGGCGTGTCCCTGATTCCTCAAGTCCCGCAATTTTTTTAGATATGCGTTTTCCGCTTCCAACCGCGCGATCTGGCGACGCAGCTTCGCTTCCTCCGAGAGCGGCTTCGGCGTGACCGAGCCTTTGGGCCTGCCCTTCGGCTTCGGTTTTAGTGCCTCATCGCCACCATTACGCCATTTCCTCGACCATCCGCTGACCAGCTTCTCTGATGACAGGCCAAACTCGCGCGCAAGATTCATCGCTGTCTCACCAGAAAGGTGGCGTTGGACAACTTCCTTCTTGATTTCGAACGAATACTGCTGCTTAGTCGGTTTTTCCACAAGACATAGTCTGCCATGCAGTTTAAACCGACGATAGAGCATACGGGCGGCGTATTTGGAGACACCAAGAGCAGTAGCAGCGGCACGATAGCCTATGCCTTGCTCAAATAGTTCAACCAACTGCTCCCGCTGATGCTCACTCACCAAACTTCGGGCTCTCAATGAAAACTACTCCCCACTAATCGGAAACTGATTTCTCAGTCCAACTAATGGGGAGCAGTTCATTGATGCGGGGTTCCTCTGTCGCTATAGGTGTCAGCGTTTCTTTATTCCGCTGCTTCCTCCGGCTTCGGCGGAATGCGGAGCAAATCATCACTCGGGGTAACCTGGCCGGCTTCACCGGAGACCGCGCCGAATTTGGTGGCGTTAGTGACCACAACCGGAGTAATCAGGTTATAGCCCTTGGAACGGATGAAGTCTGGGTCAAAGCTAATCAACTTATCGCCCGCGGCAATACGTTGCTTCTTTTCCACATGAACTTCGAAGCCTTCGCCGCCCAGTTCCACGGTATCGAGGCCTACGTGGATGAGCAGTTGCACGCCATTGTCGAGGCTAAGGCCTACCGCATGGCCGGATTTTTGAACGGTGAGCACCTTGCCGTCGGCAGGCGCATAGACGGTAGTGCCAGTTGGCTGGACTGCCATGCCAGGCCCCAGCTTCGCGCCTGCGAAGATAGGATCCGGAACCTCTGAAAGGTCCACTGCCTCGCCCTCTAGAGGGGAATCCAACACGATGTCGTCCTTACCGGCCTGCTTGGCGGCTACACCAGTAGCAGCAGCGCCCGCAGCGCTGGCAGCAACGGCGCCACCCGCATTCGGGGACTCTCCCTTGTCGGCCTTGGCGGGCTTAAACTCCGAACGAGCAGCTACGTCATCCACAGATTCGCCCTGTTCGCGGGCGATGCGCTCCAAGTCTGCCTGCTTTTCTTCTGCTGTGCGGTAGCCGAAGAACAGGGTCAGGAAGAAAGAGGTAAGGAATGCAGCCGTAATACCAAGGGCGTAGCCCAGTTGCGGCGTCATAGCGCCGGTGGTCAATGCAGAGGTAAAGACGAAGGCCTCAGCGCGGACATCGAAGAGACCGATGATTGCGCCGCCTACCGCACAACCTGGCAGCAACCGGTAGTAGCTACGGCGGAAGCGCAACAAGATGCCGTAGAGGGAAGGCTCCGACACGCCACCAAGCATGCCCGCGGCGAAGGCACCAATAGAGACCTGGCGCATGGCATTGTTCTTCTCCCTGAAGGAGATAACCATGACCGCGCCCACGACGCCGAAGCAGGCGAAATTCCATGCGCCCATCGGCCCCTGGATGAAGTCGTAGCCGTAGGTTGCGATGTTCTGAATCATGATGACATTCAGCGGCCAGTGCAGGCCCATCGGAACGAGGAACGGGTACAGCAGCGGAATGACGATAGCCAGGATGAACGGCGAGAAATCATTGATTTGGTAAAGGACCCAGGAAATGCCATTGCCTACGCCAATGCCGAACGGGCCGAGCAGGAAGGCTGTTGCCGGAATCATGATGAGCAAGGAGAAGAACGGCACGAAGACCATATGAACTGCGCTCGGGATGATCTTCTTTAGCCCCTTTTCCACCCAGTACAGGCCGATTGCGGCCAAAATGGGCGGGAATACCTGGGAGCCATAGGAGTTGATGACCAGCGGCAGGCCAAACACGTTGACGGTATCGCCTTGCTCACCCAGCGACATAAATTCGGGGGTCAAAAGTGCTGCGGGAATAGCCGCGGAGACCCACATATTCGCACCTAGTTTTTGGGCCGCGGTGGCACCGACCATTACCGGCAGGAAGTAAAAGACCGACTGGTACATGGCGTGAGCCAAGCGGAAGCCTTCCGGCTGCTCCTCCAGCGGTGCACGGAAATCCTGGATGTGTGCCGTGTCCGCCAGGATGAGCAGCATGATGATGAGCGAGGCGCCGAGCAATGCCCACAGGACGGGGCGGAAAGTATCAGAAAGAAACTCGAAGCAGTAATCTACCCAGTCATACTTACCGCGAACACCGTCATACTCCTTCTTGGAGGACGCTTCTTTGTCGCCGGAAGCATGCACACCGGGCTGCTTGATGATCTCGTTGTAGTAGTCAGCAACGCCGCCGCCCATGACTACTTGGTAGCCGTGAGCGCCCTGGGGCACGGTTCCAAGCACCGCTGGTTCGCTATCGAGCTTTTCTTGGTCAACTTTCCCCGCATCGGCCAGTTGAAAGCGCAGGCGCGTAGCGCAGTGCGTCAGCGACGTGATGTTGTCGGCGCCGCCGATACTTTCAATGATGTGGGTGGAAGTGTCCTTGATAGATGCCACTTCTTACTCCTCAGTTCAAATACCACTTATAACCAGTACTGCACTGGCTATAACGTCAGGTTTGAGTATAAGAGGATTCCCACATGAACAAAAGCCCGTTTTGTGGACTTGCCAGGGAGTTTTTCCACTTGTCACTGCTTGTCCGCTGGTCAACCACCTAAAGGCGACGAACATCCCGGCAAACGATTGCACAAACTGTCTAAAAGATCACAAAAGCCGCGCCCACCCCATCTAGGTGATGAAGTGGGCGCGGCCGTGAGCCAAGCCTTCAGGCTTAGCGGAAACTAAGCGGAAGCTTTAGTTGCCAGCGAGCTTGTCGCGCAGTGCGGCGAGCTGCTCGTCGGAAGCCAGGGAGCCGCCAACCTCTGCCTGAGTCTCGGATGCCGGAGCTGCATCGGAGGAATCAGAGGAGTAGTTGGAGGACTCTGCAGACTCAGCAGCCTCAGCGGCTGCGGCGCGGTTGCGCTCGATCTGAGCGGTGTGCAAGTTGAAGCGACGCTCGGACTCTGCGTAGCGTGCCTCCCAAGCCTGACGCTGCTCGTCGAAGCCTTCCTTCCACTCGTTGGTCTCAGGGTCGAAGCCCTCAGGGAAGACGTAGTTGCCCTGCTCGTCGTAGGAGTCAGCCATGCCGTACTTGGACGGATCGAACTCTTCGGTGTAGTCCTCGTCTGC
Organism: Corynebacterium sp. ACRPO; assembly: GCF_022347205.1. Lineage (GTDB taxonomy): Bacteria > Actinomycetota > Actinomycetes > Mycobacteriales > Mycobacteriaceae > Corynebacterium. Next base: position 3,310 of record NZ_JAKRNE010000023.1, read on the forward strand.
CTGCTTAACGGACAGGGAGATACGACGACGCTCGAGGTCGATGTCGATGACCTTGACCATAACTTCCTGGCCAACGGTGACAACCTGGTCCGGAACCTCGACGTGGCGCTGAGCCAGCTCGGAGATGTGAACCAGGCCCTCGATGCCCTCCTCGACGCGAACGAAGGCGCCGAACGGAACGAGCTTGGTGACCTTGCCCGGAACGATCTGGCCCACAGCGTGGGTGCGGGCGAATACGCGCCACGGATCTTCCTGGGTAGCCTTCAGGGACAGGGAAACGCGCTCGCGGTCCAGATCAACGTCCAGAACCTCAACGGTTACCTCGTCACCAACGGTGACAACCTCGGATGGGTGGTCGATGTGCTTCCAGGACAGCTCGGAAACGTGAACCAGGCCGTCGACACCGCCGAGATCGACGAAGGCGCCGAAGTTGACGATGGAGGAAACAACGCCCTTGCGGACCTGGCCCTTCTGCAGCTGGTGCAGGAACTCGGAGCGAACCTCGGACTGGGTCTGCTCGAGGTATGCACGGCGGGACAGGACAACGTTGTTGCGCTGCTTGTCCAGCTCGATGATCTTTGCTTCCAGCTCCTGGCCGATGTACGGCTCCAGGTCACGGACGCGACGCATCTCAACGAGGGATGCAGGCAGGAAGCCACGCAGGCCGATATCCAGGATGAGGCCGCCCTTGACAACCTCGATAACGGTACCGGTAACAGGCTCTTCCTTGGCCTGCAGCTCCTCGATGGCGCCCCATGCGCGCTCGTACTGTGCACGCTTCTTGGACAGGATCAGGCGACCTTCCTTGTCCTCCTTGGTGAGAACAAGTGCGTCAACCTCATCGCCGACCTCAACAACCTCGTCCGGGTTGACGTCGTGCTTGATGGACAGCTCGCGGGAAGGGATAACGCCTTCGGTTTTGTATCCGATGTCCAGCAGTACCTCGTCGTGGTCAACCTTGACGACGGTACCCTCGACAATGTCACCATCGTTGAAGTACTTGATGGTGGCGTCTACAGCTGCGAGGAAGTCCTCTGCGGTTCCGATATCGTTAATCGCAACCTGCGGGGTGTTAGAAGATGGCATATTGAAAAAATGCTCCGAATAAATGTAGGAAATCGAAATTGGACAACTGCGCGTCTCTCGAAAAAAGCTTGTTAAGCTGCGCAAATGCAGCTAAAAAGAGGAATATTCGATCCCGCCTCGTGATTGCTTAAAGCCTTCCTACAGGGACTTAGAACAACCCGTGGCATAGACACGCCCGTCCAACACTACATCTGTCCAGCTAAAAGGGCAAATACACGGACCAACTATTTCGCAAAGGAATTTCTCCCACCGTGACTTCCCCCTCGCACGCAAACCAGGCCTACTGGGATAGCGACGCCGCCAATTACCACGCCGAGCACCCCGACTACCTTTCTTCCTTTTACTGGTGCCCAGAAATGCTCCACGAAGACCAAGCACACTTGCTAGGCGACGTCTCGGCTTCCTCCGTACTCGAAATTGGCTGCGGCTCCGCCCCGTGTACCGAATGGCTCCAGACACGCGCGCACTTCGCCACCGGCTTCGATATCTCCCGCGGCATGCTCAACCACGCTGGACCCGGGCTCCCCTTAACCCAGGCCGATGCACTCTCACTGCCCTACGCGACGGGCTCTTTCGACGCAGCCTTCTCGGCGTTCGGCGCCTTCCCTTTTCTTGCCAACCTTGATTTAGCCCTAAGTGAAGTCTCCCGTGTCCTCAAACCTGGCGGTCGGTTCGTACTCTCGGTCAACCACCCCATGCGCTGGATATTCCCTGATGATCCCACCGATCTGACGGCCGATATCAGCTATTTCGATCGCGCCTATCTGGAGCAAGACCGCGATGGCAACCTGACCTATGCGGAATTTCATCGCACTATCGCGGATTGGTTTCAGGCATTACAGGGCGAAGGCCCTTTCCTAATCGAGGACATTATCGAGCCCGAATGGCCTAAAGATCTCACCACCACTTGGGGCCAATGGTCGCCAAAGCGAGGCGAAATCTTTCCCGGCACCATTATTTTCGTCTGCCGAAATTGCCGCTAACCTATGGGCATGTTTCTGGATCGAATTGGCCTACTCCTACGCCGCGGCCTCGCATGGTGGATCGACGCCTTCCTGGCAGCGGCCGTCATCGTTGTGGCGCGCTGGGCCATTAATGCGCTTGCCGACGCCCCCTTAACCGGCCACGCCCTGGAAATTTACAACGCTGTGGCCCTCGCCCTAGTCTTCTACGCCTACCGCGTATGGGCCGAGGCCACGAAGACAACTTCGCTGGGAAAATGGTCACTCAAGCTGGAGATCCTCGCTACCCACCCCGGATGGCGCGCAGCCTGCCTCCGCAATTCCTGGCTGCTACTCTCCCTGCTCACGCTGACAGGATTGCCGTTCATCATGCCGCTACTACTAGGCGTTTTGAGCGTCTGCGTCCCCGCCTTCGGCCAAACCCCTTTTGACATGCTGGCCAATTGCCTAGTCGAGCGCCGAGCTCAGATGGACACGCCTTCTTTTCGCGGCACCAAGTAATACAGGAGCGCAAGGACTACCAGGACAGCGAACATCCAGGAAGATGGGAAGAGGAATGCTAGTGCCGTAGCTACCACCATCACCGCGGCGGCCGTTAGTCTTCTGACCTTCGGGTTGGGCGCCACGCGGGCGACGGTCATGGCGGCCACAACATACGACACCGCAATAATTCCGTACCCGATGGCATAGGCCTTATGTTCTGCAAGAAACCGTTCAAGCCCGAGCTCAGCAATATCGATGGCTAGAAAGTTTACCTGAATGGCCCAAAGGCTTTCAAAGACACGGAGGGTCCACTTACTCGTCTTCTTGTCTAACGACACTGCGGGGTTATTCCCTTCTTAGTTTCTAGACGAACACTCATAATTTTTTCCGCACAGAAAACGCTACCTAAAAACTTAGTTCGCATCCCGCCACATTCTCTTTACCTTCTGTTGGGCATACCCGGGCATGCCCAAATCCTCGATGGTTTGCTTATTCCACGTTCCACGGACCTGTCCATCCACCACGATGGCGCGGCGAAATACCCCGCGGTTTCCAGGAACAAGTACCTCGTGGACTTCCTTAGTCATCGCAAAAAGACGGTCTTTATAACCCAAGATGTACTCGTCAAATGCTCCCAACAGCAATACCGATTGCCTCTTTCGTGCTTCGGTCACTTCCACTATCTCAGCCGACACAAGATCCTGGGAATCTTCGCCGCAGCGCATGATGTCCGGCGGGAGGTTCTCGGCAGCGGGCCGGATCAGTCTTTGTGGGAGCTTTGTCCACCAAGAAAAGTCGTGCAACGTGGCGGGACCGTGAGTGCGGAAGTACCGGGTCATCAGCTCCGCGGTCGCCGCTACTGTATCACCATTGAAGGTCTCCTCTAGCCCCGGCAGATCCACCGGTGTGATGAGCTGATCGGCTCCGGAATAGACGGCGTGACCGCCTTCCATTGCTACACGCACAACATGCCAGAAAGGAACATCGGGCAACGCCGCGGAAGCCCGCTCTTTGAGTTCTGCGCGCGAAAGCGGCCGCTCGATGAGTCTGTTTACCTCCGGCCGCAGCTCGGCATCACCCTTGCACTCCTTGGCGCAGAGTTCAGTTATCCAGCCTATGTCCTTGATGGAAGCCGCGAAGAGAGTATTGCGCATGGGATACCCACGCACAATGTTTCCAGCATCCGAATGGTCTTTTGTCCGCAAAGCCAGTGACCGGCGCACCGAATGCAGGTCTTGGCCTTGCATGACGCTGAAGGCGCGGGCCGCCTCCTCAGCACTCTCCCACCGCTTCAGGGTTAGGCCCTGAGAGGCGAGCCTCAAGCGCGCTTTTTCCCGGCGGGAGAAAGTAACCGAGCTAGTGGGCTGCGGCATCCCAATCCTTGCCAGCACCGGCGGAAACCTCTAGCGGCACGTTCAGCTCGATGGCAGAGTCCATCTCACGCTCGAGAATCTCTCGAACCGTGTCGGCCTCACCGGGGGCGACTTCAACTACCAATTCATCATGCACCTGCAGCAGCACGCGAGAATTCATCCCTTGCAGTGCGCGGTCCACGCGAATCATCGCCACCTTAATAATGTCAGCGGCAGTGCCCTGAATCGGCGCATTAAGTGCTGCGCGCTCCGCGTTCTCGCGTGCTAGGCGGTTATCGGAGTTGAGCTCTGGCAAGTAGCGGCGACGGCCAAAGAGCGTTGCCGTGTAGCCATCCTTGCGGGCTTGGACCACGACTTCATCGAGGTACTTCTTCACGCCGCCAAAGCGCTCAAAGTAGCTTTCCATAATGGACTTTGCCTCCCCTGCCGGAATGCCCAATTGCTGGGATAGGCCGAAAGCAGAAAGTCCGTATACCAACCCATAAGACATGGCCTTAACCCGGCGGCGCAGCTCGGCTGTCACTTGGTCAACGGGAACGTCAAAGACTCGAGAACCAACATAGTTGTGCAGGTCTTCGCCTTCCTTGTAGGCCTCGATGAGGCCCGGGTCAGCGGAGAGGTGCGCCATGACACGCATTTCAATCTGCGAGTAGTCCGCGGTCATGAGTTCATCGAAGCCATTGCCCACAATGAAGGCAGAACGGATCTGGCGGCCGGCCTCCGTACGCACAGGAATGTTTTGCAGGTTGGGTTCGGTGGATGACAAGCGGCCGGTAGAGGCCACGGTTTGGTTAAACGTGGTGTGAATGCGGCCGTCGGGCTGGACAGTTTTGATAAGCCCTTCCAATGTCGTCTTCATCTTCTGGTACTCGCGGTGTGCCAAGAGGTGATCCAGGAAGGGATGGGGGTTCTTGGCCGCAAGCTGTTCAATCTCCTTGGCCGCGGTGGAATAGCCCGTCTTCGTCTTCTTGGTCTTGGGCAGCTCAAAGGTCTCAAAGAGTACGGTTTGCAGCTGCTTCGGCGAGTTAAGGTTGAGCTTGTCATCGCCTGCAAGCTCGCGGGCGGCGCGCTCTTGTTCTGCAACCTGCTCTACAAAGGCATCCTTTTGCGTTTCGAGAATGTCAACGTCCACGGCGATTCCGGTAGCCTCCATGCGCGCCAGAATGGTTACCAGCGGCAGCTCGAGGTCGGTATAGAGCTCGAAAGAGTCAATCTCCTGCAGCTCCGCAGTGAGCCGTTCTGCCAGCTCCATAATTGCCGCGGCCTGGTCCACTAGAGAGGAATTATCCAAAAGGGACAGCTGCTCCGTGGCGGCGCCGAGGGTCTTTTGGAGGTGGCGCTGGTAGACGTCGGCAAGCGCATAAGTGCGCTGACCAGGGCGAAGCAGGTAGGCAGCAAGGGCCGTGTCATGAGCGATGCCGGCAAGCTCAATACCGCGGCCGGCAAGCATATGGAAAGCGGCCTTCGCTTCGTGGAAATACTTCGGCGCATCGGAGGCCAACCACTGTGCAAGGGCCTTATCGTCCTCGGCAGTAAGATCGCCCAGCTCCACTTGCAGGCCGTGGCGTTCTTGGTCCACGAAAGCAATCGCCGAAGCATCACCCTGCCCCGGGTTTCCCTCGCCTTGGACATAAACTGCAACGTGCTTACGGCCAGGCAGCCACTGAGACAATGGCTCATCGTCGATGACTGTTTCTAGCTCTTGGACTTCCTCAGCTTGCTGCGCTGCCTCAGCACCATCATTGGGAATGGCGGCGAGTACACGATCGCGCAGGTTGGTACCGAACTCTAGGTCATCGAACTTGGCGGCAACGTCGGCGACCTTGGCTTCCTTAAAGGCCAAGTCATCTGGACCGACCTCTAGGTCCATGTCCGTGATCATCTGGGTGAGTTTCCGGTTCATCTGCACCTGCTCGATGCGCTCGCGGAAGTTATTGCCCACCACGCCCTTAATTTCCTCGGCGTGCTCTACCAAGGATGCCAAGTCTCCATACTTGACTATCCACTTGGTGGCCGTCTTCTCGCCCACCTTTGGGATGCCCGGCAAATTATCAGAAGGATCGCCACGCAGCGCGGCAAAGTCCGGGTATTGCGCGGGGGTGAGACCGTACTTCTCTTCTACCGCGGAAGGGGTAAAGCGGTGGAGCGTGGATACGCCCTTCATCGGATAGAGCACCGTCGTAGACTCATTAACCAACTGCAGGTAGTCACGGTCACCGGTAACGATGAGGGTCTCATAGTCCTGCGCCTCGGTAGCAAGGGTAGCCAGAATGTCATCGGCCTCGAAGTTCTCCCGAGAGAGGGTGGTAATTCCCAGTACCTCGAGCACCTCGCGAATGAGGTCTACCTGACCCTTGAATTCCTCCGGCGCAGCCTCGCGCTGGGCCTTATAGTCCGGGAACATCTCAGTGCGGAAGGTCTTGCGCCCCACGTCGAATGCCACCGCAATGGCGTCGGGGGTCTCTTCCGCCACGATATTAGAGAGCATCGATAAGAAGCCATACACGGCATTAGTGTGCTGACCTCCTGAGGTGGAGAAATTATCCACCGGCAGGGCATAGAAGGCACGAAAGGCCATAGAGTGGCCGTCAATGAGCAGAAGTCGAGGCTGATTAGTAGTCACCTGCCCCATCCTAGAGAAGCCCCCCGACATCCGAACACCCCGGTGTAGATATTGTGGATGACGTGGGCATTCCCCCACTGCCCCTACCCAATTAGGAATTCGCCTAGTGCCTGCGCTACTATTTTCACAGTCAAAGGCAATCCGCCTTTACACTGTGCGCCCCTGTAGCCCAATTGGCAGAGGCAACGGATTCAAAACCCGTCCAGTGTGAGTTCGAGTCTCACCAGGGGCACAACGAGATAAGACCTCGGTTTCCACTAAGTCAGGAAACCGAGGTCTTTGCTTTAGCCCAGTTCAGGCAGCGTTGGCAGGTGGTACTTGCGTAGCGCTGCGTTGATCTGCGGGATGGAAGCCTTCAGCTGCGGTAATGCTAGACCAATGAGTCCGGCCACGCCTGCGATGCCGAGGATTGCTCCGAAGATGGCGGGCTTGGAGCTCGCGCCGCTGCTCGATGCGGAGCTCCCCGTGGCAGGTTGCGTGGTATCGGCCGGCTTGCCGGAATCATGCGCACGGGCGGTAAGCCATTCCTCCTTGCCCAGAACTCCTTGGGTCAGTCGGGTTTCACCAAGCCAGCCGTACCAGGGGTCCTGCGGGCGCTGATTATCAAAGCCACCGCCCATGACCCACTGCAGGTCGCGCGGGAGAAGGCCTTCGGCGCCTACCGCGTTGCGTAAGATAGGCGCGCCGTTGATGAACATCTCCACGCTATCGCGCTCCGGATCATTGACCACGGCGATGTGCATCCACTCGTCCTTGGGCACCTCGTGGGACCATACTGTAGAACCGCTTCCCTGCTTCGGCTCCGCCCACCAGCGCAGCTCGCGGAGATTGGAGATACCAAACATGACGGTGGGATCCGTGTCTTCGGAGCCGTCCACCAGCTTGTTGATGGCAGAGTCGCGGCTAAGCGCACTTCCCCAGCCATGCTGGGCACCATTGAAGTCTTTAGGAATCTTGACGAAGGATTCGAAGGTATACCCCTTGGTGGTATCGACGCTATTGGCTGCCGCGCCCTTATCGGTGCGGAACTCGGCATTGCCTACCTTGCCGGCAGGGTCGGACCAGAAGAGGGATCCGGCATCAGAGGACAGCGGGTGGTGATCGGAGCTATAGGTCACCCGATCACCTAGCATGGCGCCAGAACGATGCAGGTCGCTGCCGGAATCGCTGGCAATATCGGGGATGGTGGTGCCACGGCCGGCAGGGGCGCCGTCGGCAAGCGCATGCCCGTCCTTGTCCTGGGCCTGGCCCGGGCGCCAGTGGAATACCGTGCGATCATTCTTGGCAAAGTCATCCGCGCCCTTGGGCAGCTCATCCTCCGCGATGGTATAGGGCCTATAGCCTTCCGCGGCGATGTCGCGCGCACGCTGCGCCAGGTCCGGCTGGTGGCCCTCACCCACGGTGAAATCCGGGGAAAAGGAGGAAAAACGCTGCTCAAAGTCGAACGGAATGGCGTAGCTATCGCCCTTACCATCCAGGGTGAGCTTGTCGAACTGCGTCAGCTCCTCGTGCGGCTTCTGCGCCACCCACGGAGAGAGCGCGGTCATCTCCAGCTGCTTGCCGGAAAGGTCGAACTCGAGCACGCCTAGCAATCCATTGCCACCCTGATAGGCCATTTGATAGTCCTGCAAGATGGAAACGACGTCATGGCCGGCATCGTTTTTGTCCACGCGGTAGCCCGCACCGTGGTGGTGGCCGCCCATCACCAGGAAGATCTGGTCGTTGCGCTTGATGAACTTATCCCATAGGCCCTTGCCATAGTCATCGGAATAGAAAACGTTGCCCTCGCCATCGATATTGAGGGCTTCGTGCGTCGTGACGATGACGGGGAGGTTGGGGTGCTTATCGATGATGCCTTGCGCCCACTCAATGGCTTTTTCATCGGCGCGCCAGCCCAGCGCAAGGTTGAGGTACTTCTGACCCTCAGCCTCAAAGATGTGAGCCTCGGAGTCATTATTGACCGCAGTGTAGCGCTCTTGGAAGGTCTCCGGGTTTGCGGCCTTGGCGCGATCGGCGCTAAACCACTTGTCATACGGGTGGGCCGCCGCCCCCTCGACGTCCATGTCGTGATTGCCGGGCAGGATGGAGTAGTTCAGATCCGAGTCGTCGAGGACCTGCATGGCCTTATCGGCTACCTGCCATTCGCCCTCCACGTTCCACTGGTCGACGACATCGCCTAAGTGGGTGACGAAGTCCATGTTCAGCTCGTCTTGGTGGTCTACCAACCATTGAGTTTGGGCCAAGTAGGGTTCGCTTCCGTAGCGAGCTTGGGCCAAGTTGCCCGTCTCCGGGGTGGAATAGCGCGAATAGAACTGGGTATCCGGTAAGACGCCGATGCTGAAACGAGAGCCCTCGCTTGGCGACGCCCCCTCGGCCCCAACCTCCGCAGCGCTTGCGGCCGGTACAACAATGAGGTTTCCCACCACCGCGGTTGCAGTTAGCGCAGGCAGGACGAAACGATTTTTCATAGAGAGTCCTTTAAGAATGGAAAGGAATGCTTGCTCAGGGAAGATGGCGGGAATACGCAAGGGATTCTAGGACGTGAAGCTTTCAGCTAGTTGAAGCCCGCGTAAACAGGAGACTGAATAATGGGAAACTTATGGTTGCCTCTGGAAGAGACATCTTCTCGTGTGAGATTCCGTATAACCTGCCCCAAACTGCATAGTTGCATTGGGGTGCATTAAACTGACAGAATATTCATGAATGCGGTTTTACCTCTACGGTTAGGGAGAAGACCCTCCCCTAGCGCGGCAGGTAGATCACCGCCCTCTAATGAAAGATATGCATTACGATTCACAGTGGTTCGCCTAGCCTCCCACTTCGGCACTTTTCTGCTGCCTTGCTAGGCCAGTCGCCCTCCGCACCAGCCCCCTCCCAGGTAGATTTTTATTTTATGCAGTACATTTTGAACGCTATCCGCGGCGCCCTCATCGGCATGGCCGAGCTCGTACCCGGCATCTCCGGTGGCACCGTGGCGCTCATCGTGGGCATTTATGAACGCGCAGTCCACAACGCCAACAATCTCATCTCCGGCCGCTTCAAGAAGGTGGAATGGAGCTTCCTCATCTCCGTAGCGATCGGCATGTTCATCGCCGTCTTCGGAATGTCCACCGTGCTTTCTAACTTCGTAGATAATCACGTATCGGCTTCCGGAGCGCTCTTTTTGGGCATGGTTGCCGTGTCCATTTTTGTACCGCTATCCATGCTTTCTAAGCAGGAGAGGCTACGCCCCTCGTCCATCATCGCGTTCGTCGTTGCCACGATTGCCATCTTCTTTATCACCGGATTCACCTCCGAACCGCACGAGAACCCCAGCCTTATTGTGGTCTTCTTCGCCGCCGCCATCGCGGTATGCGCACTCATCCTGCCTGGCATCTCCGGCTCGCTCATCCTGCTGACCATGGGCCTCTACCAGCCCATCATTGGTGCCGTTTCAGATCGTGACCTAGGCACTATCGCCGTTTTCGCGCTGGGTGCCCTGTGTGGTCTTGCGGCGTTTATCAAGGTATTGAACTTCCTGCTGGATCACCACCGCGCCCCTACGCTGATGACTATGGCAGGTTTCATGCTCGGTTCTCTGCGCGCACTGTGGCCCTGGGGAGCTGACCAAGATGCCTCTAGCGGCATCATCATCGGCATGTTCATCCTCGGTGCACTCATCGTCTCCGCCTTCATCTTCGTAGATATGAAGAAGGCCCGCGCTATAGATGAAAGGACGGCGCAAAAATAATGCCGCGCTCGTTTTCTCGCCGCGCAACTATCGCCGCGGTCCTCGTCCCCACGCTGAGCCTGGGCGCCTGCGTCACCAACGAGGAAGATTCCACTCCGGACGGCTGGGAAGAACCCCATTCCGCAATGGTGCCGGAAATTGCCGCCATGTATGACGACAACGATGGCGTCCTCACTGCCGGTACTAACCCGCCCTATGCCCCATTTCAGCTTAAGGATTCCCACGGGGCGCTCCAGGGCGTTGAACTCGATCTTGCTCGCGCCGTTGCCGGTGTCTTGGGACTCGATTTCCAGCCCATGGAACAGGACTTCTCCATGATCTTGCCCGCCGTGCAATCGGGCCAGATTGATATGGGCGCATCCGGGTTCACGGATAATCCCGAGCGCCGCAATGAATTCGACTTTGTAGATCACCTCTACGCCGGCATCCAGTGGGCCGAGCGAGTAGATGGACCTAAGAAGGTTGACCCGGATAATCCTTGCGGCTTGACCGTTGCGGTGCAGCGCACCACGGTATCTGAAACCGACGATGTGCGCCCCAAGAAGGATGCGTGCAACGGCGATCTCACTGTCTTGTCTTATGACACCGGTGACAACGCCGCGCTGGCGGTCCTTATGGGACGCGCAGATGCCCTGTCCGCAGACTCCCCAGTAACGGCGTGGGCTGTCAATCGCTCCGAGGGAAAGATGCGGCAGGTAGGCGATATGTTCCAAGCATCGCCCTATGGCTTTGCCGTACCCAAGGATTCCGATTTGGGCAAGGCCTCTGCCGCGGCACTGCAACACCTCATCGAAACCGGTGAGTATGCAGAAATTTTGTCCCGCTGGGGCATCGAGGATGGCTTAATAGACCAGGCAATGATTAATGAAAGGCCGATCAATGGTTAATGAAAATGCGGCGACGCCAGCTACGGCAGAGCCTAAGGAAAAGCCCGCCAAAATCGAAGCGCGGCCTCTACGCCACCCGTGGCGCTGGGTATTCGCCGGCCTGCTTATCGTGCTCGGCGTGTGGTTCATCATCGCCTCCGCCCGCAACGAGGCTTTTGGCTGGGACACCTACTTCCAGTATCTCTTTGATAAGCGCATTGCGCTTGCCTCCCTGCACACCATTGCCATCACCATTTTGTCAATGATCATCGGCGTTGTGGGTGGTGCCATCCTTGCGGTTATGCGCATGTCCCCGAACCCGGTGCTGCGCAGCGTTTCCTGGATATTCCTCTGGGTCTTCCGCGGCACGCCGATCTATGTGCAGCTGGTGTTCTGGGGACTGCTCTCCGCCATCTACCAATCCATCAACTTGGGCTTTACCGAGGTGTCTTTGCAGACGATCCTCACCAACGCCTTCTTCCTTGCGGTGATGGGACTGGGCCTTAATGAAGCTGCCTATATGGCCGAGATCGTGCGCTCCGGTATCACCTCCGTTCCCGAGGGCCAGAAGGAAGCTTCCAAGGCACTGGGCATGTCCTGGTGGATGACCATGCGCCGCACCGTCCTTCCGCAGGCCATGCGCATTATCATTCCGCCCACAGGCAATGAGTTCATTTCTCTGCTCAAGACCTCTTCCCTCGTGGTGGCCATTCCTTATACCGAGGAAATCTTCGGCCGTTCCACGGATATTTCCGCCGCCCTCTTCCAGCCCATCCCGCTGTTGCTGGTCGCAGCGTCCTGGTACCTCGTAGTTACGTCCCTGCTGATGGTGGGTCAGTACTTCCTGGAGCGCCGCTTTGAGCGCGGTGCGACCCGCGAACTTACTGGCCGCCAACTTGCTGCGCTGGCAGACGCTGAAGGCACTATTCCCCGCAACGTATCCGTGATTTCGGAGGCTAAAAACTAATGGCTACTCCCATGATTTCCGCCCAGAACGTCCATAAGTCCTTCGGACAACTCGAGGTCCTCAAAGGCATTGACCTTGAGGTCCAGCCCGGCGAAGTGGCCTGCCTACTAGGCCCCTCGGGCTCCGGCAAGTCCACCTTTCTGCGCTGCGTTAACCACCTTGATAAGGCGACGGCGGGCCGACTCTACGTCGACGGCGAGCTGATTGGCTACCGCGAAAAGAACGGCACCCTGTATGAGATCAGCGAGAAGGAAGCCGCAGAACAGCGCTCCGATATCGGCATGGTCTTTCAGTCTTTTAACCTTTTCCCCCACCGCACGGTGATTGAGAACATCATTGAGGCACCGGTGCAGGTGAAAAAGATTCCGGAAGAGACCGCCCGCGCCCGCGCTATGGAGCTGTTGGAGGACGTTGGACTTGCTTCCAAGGCCAATAACTACCCGGTACAGCTCTCCGGCGGCCAGCAGCAGCGCGTGGCCATCGCTCGTGCGGTGGCTATGGATCCTAAGCTTATGCTTTTCGACGAACCTACGTCCGCCCTCGATCCAGAGCTCGTCGGCGAAGTGCTGCGCGTTATGAAGGACCTCGCGGCCGAAGGCATGACCATGCTCGTAGTCACCCATGAGATGGGTTTTGCGCGCGAGGTAGCCGATAAGGTCTTCTTCATGGATGGCGGCGTGGTCATTGAGTCCGGCAGCCCTGCTGAGGTGCTGGATAACCCGCAACAGCCACGCACCAAGGACTTTTTGGCTTCGTTGCTATAACCCCCACTACACTCCAAAGAGTACCTTCAGCCCGCCCGTCTTCCGCGAAGAGGACCGGCGGGCTTTGCCGTGGCTCACTCGCCTACGAAAGCGTCAAAATGCCCCGAATCAGTGCGCTGGCCGCGCCCAACCCGGCAACGCTGAGCGAGAGCACGCGGGCCTTTTCTCGTGGAACACGCCGAGCAATGCGGGTGCCGGCCCAAATGCCGACGAACATACCTAAGACTCCGGCGGGCCACATCACCCAAGGCAGACCATCAAAGTGGGCCGCACCAGTTAGCGTCTTGGTCATCACGGAAAAGAATCCGCCTACGACAAAAATCGGCTGCAGCGTAGCTGCGTAGACATGTTGGGGCCACTTTGCCGCCTGGGCGTAGACGGTAATAACCGGGCCGGCCACGCCCGCCAAGGTATTGGTAAAGCCGCCGAGAATACCCGCGGAGATGGCAGGGCCTTTGCCCTCCATCGGCGGGACAAACTTCTTTCCAAATGTCACTACGGCTAATGCAGCCAGAAGCGCAGCGCCCACCACGATCATGAGCCCTGCCGTGTCCATGCGCCTAATGAGCAGCGCCGCGGCCAAGGAGCCAATCACCATAACTGGGGCGATCAGGCCGAACTTTTTCCAGCTCACATTTTCACGCACGGAATAGGTGGTCAGAATCGCATTTATGCAGGCCAGAACGTTGATCACCAGGATACCTTCGACCGGCCCCATAATGAGCATGAGGATGGGACCGCCGATGAGACCGAGCCCCATTCCGGATACCCGTTGCAGAGTCGAACCAACGACAACGACGAGGAAAATAATCAGCGCGAGGCTCACTGACGGTATTTCTCCTTTACGGCACGACCTACAGGCTCGGGGAACATCCCCGTCACGTCGCCGCCAAACTTGGCTACCTGCTTACACAGCGAAGAGCTGATATAGCCGTACTTCTCGTCCGTGAGTAGGAAGACAGTATCGATACCGGAAAGGCGCCGGTTCATCTGCGCCATGGGCAGCTCATATTCATAATCCAGTGAGCTACGCAGTCCCTTCACTAGGACGTCTGCCCCATGCTTCGTGGTGTAATCCACCAACAGCCCGGAACAATAATCCACTTTGATGGAAGAATCCACGCTCTGGCGGATAAGTTCCATACGCTCCTCCACGCTAAAGAGTCCTGAGGGCTTGTCGGGATTACCGGTTACCAACACGGTGACCTCATCAAACATCTGGTTAGCGCGATTGATGATATCGACGTGACCTAAGGTGACGGGGTCGAAGGATCCAGGGCAGACGGCCTTAGTCATGCTACTTTCGCTTTCTTTTCAGGGGTTTAGCTTTCGGCGTCTTCGCTGCCGGGACGGGTATAAACCGCCATATCCATGCGTGCGATGCCAAAGGTGCGCTTCTTAAGCTTTTGGCCGGTGGGCTCAAACCCGGCAGGCCACACAGTATCCGCGGAATCAACGTGGCGCTCAATTACTACCATTGCGCGGTCAGTAAGCACCGGTTCGATGGCAGCAATGAGTTCATCCACCTCATCAAAGGCATAGGGCGGGTCCGCCAGCACCAGATCGAAGTGCTTGCGCGGGGCACTGGCCAGGTAGGTGCCTACCTTCATCTCTTGTACTCGAACGCCGGGATGCTTGACGACGCCCATGTTATGCCGGATGATCTTTACCGCATCGGCCGAAGATTCCACCAGTACTGCTTCCTCTGCCCCTCGGCTCGCCGCCTCTAGGCCTAGGGCACCAGAGCCGGCAAAAAGGTCGAGCACCGAAGATCCAGCAAAGCCCCACCGTGCAGTGAGGGATGAAAACAGCCCTTCGCGGGCGCGATCTGCGGTAGGCCGAGTTCCTTCTGCGGGCACTTTAATGGTGCGGCCGCGGGCTTCGCCGGCAATAATGCGCGTCATTTATGCTTCTCCAATCTCCATCAAAAGGTCTCCGCCCACCACATCACTAAAGTCAGAGACCACAATACGGTGGACCTTTCCTGGTCCCGGGCTTTCTACGGGAGCCTCGAGCTTCGTGGCTTCGACAGTCGCAAGCGGGACTCCGGTATCAACAGTGTCTCCCACATTCACATGGCAGCGGACGATGCCCGCGAAGGGGGCGTAAATTTTCATGCTTCTAGGTTAACCCGTCTTAGTTCTTCTCCAAGTATTCCTGTTCGCTTTCGCTCAAATTGCGCGTGAGTTCCTCAGCCAACTCGGGATTGCGCATCACCATGGCACGCGCATCCGTGTGGGTGCGCTCCACAATGTCTTGGTCATCCGCCAAGTTCAGTAGCCGCAATGTGCGGTGCGTTCCGGACTGCATGGTGCCCAAAATGTCTCCCTCCTGGCGCTGGCGCAAGTCAAGCTCGGCTAGCTCAAAACCAGAGGAGGTTTGGGCAATTTGATTGATGCGGCGGAAAGACGGAGTGTTATCGGCTGCCGTGGTGTGCAAAAGGCAGATGGAGGCATTGCCGCCTCGTCCCACGCGCCCGCGCAACTGGTGCAACTGGGAAACGCCGAAATGCTCGGACTCGCGGATAAGCATCACCGTGGCATTGGGAACATCTACGCCCACCTCGATGACCGTGGTAGAGACCAAGATATCGATCTCTCCCCTGGCAAATGACGTCATTACCTCGTCTTTGTTGGGCATCTTTCCATGCAAGATGGCTACCCGCAGTCCCTTGAAGGGACCGTTTTCTAGCTGCTGTGCAAGCTCTAGCACTCCGCCTTTGCCTTCAATGCGCGGGCAGACGATATAGGCCTGATGGCCGTGGGCAACCTCCTCGCGTATCCGCTCGAGTGCGCGAAGCACCCAGGTCGGCCGCCACTCGGCCACCACTGCTGACTGAATAGGTTTGCGACCACCGGGCAGCTCTGTCAGCGTTGATACGGCGAGGTCACCAAAGACGGTCATCGCAATGGTGCGCGGAATCGGTGTTGCTGTCATCACCAGCACGTGGGGGCTGAGGCCTTCACGTGCCTTTAACCGCAGGCTATCGCGCTGCTCTACACCGAACCGGTGTTGCTCATCTACGACAACCAATCCAAGGTTAAAGAACTCCACGGTGTCTTGGATAATCGCATGGGTTCCAATGATGATGTCCGCGTCACCGGAGACAATATCCAATAAAGCCTGCCGCTTGTCCGCCGTTCGCATGGAGCCGGTCAGGAGTACGACCTTGACGCCTTCGGGAACCGAGGTCCCAATGGAGGCAGCGTGTTGGGAGGCGAGTACTTCCGTCGGCGCCAGCAGTGCGGCCTGCGTTCCTGCGTCGACAGCCTGCAGCATAGCGCAGGTAGCCACCATGGTTTTGCCTGAGCCAACCTCGCCTTGCAGCAACCTCATCATGGGCAGCGGACGAGCCAGATCGTCTTCGATCTCGCTAATGACGCGACGCTGCCCTTCGGTCAGATCAAAGGGCAGATGGCTCAGCAATTCTTCGCGATAGCCGCCTAGGGTGGCCGGCATGGTAGAAGCGGTCCGGGCTTCGGCATCTCGCTGGCGCAATGCCATCACCAAACCTATGGACAGCGCCTCGTTGTATTTTAGCCGCTGAATCGCACGGTACGGGCCCGCTTTCCCGGGCTCGTGGATTTCCCGCACTGCCTTATCGAGGCTGATGATCATCTGATAATCCAGCGGTTCCGCAATCGGCGGAGTCTTAGATAGGACGTAGTGGATGGCGCCCATGATGTACCACGAGGTCACCTTGGACGTGGCCGGGTACACCGGTATCCATTCACGTTCCAAGAGGAGCTGGTCGAGCCTGCCAAACTGCGACAGGTTCCGCAGCGAGCCGGTGGCTTTTGGGCGTTGCTTCTTGCCGGATTCGGCCGCTGGCTGGCGGTAATCATCCAGTTCGCCATCGGGGCGGCCAAACGCATCGATCTCTACAAAGTCCGGCTGCTGCAACTGCGGCTGGTTGCGAAAGAACTTAAGCTTGCCGCTCATCATGACGCGCTGTCCGCGGTGCAACATCCGCATCACGTAATTGGCATTGAAAAAAGTCGCAACGATGCTGCCATCGAGCTGCACATTGATGATGGTGGTCTTGCCCGAGTCATGGCGGGTGAATCCGGTAATGGTTCCGGTAACCGTGACGATATCGCCCTCCGCAGCGTCTCCTAGGCCGACGTCCTTGTTGTGGCGGATATAGTCTCGGGGATAGTGAGCTAAGAGCTCGCCGCAGGTCTCATACCCCAGCGCTTTGGTAATCTTCGCGGCGTCCTTCGCCGCAAGCACCTCTGTCAAAGGGCGGTTGTCCTGCCAGCCGAGCATTGCTATTCCACTCCGATTTCGGTTGCGATATCCGGTACTTTCAGTGCCATAACGTCCACGCGAAGCTGTTGAGCTAGGTCCTCCTGGTCCAGGTCAAGGGCGCTTAAGACTGTGACCTGCTCACCGCCTTCTGCTAAGAGATCGCGGCAGGTGGTAATGATTGACTGCGGGGTTTCCTGGCTTGGGTAAGCCACTCGCATGGACTTGGCAGCATCACGCATGGCAGCAACGACGGCACCAGTATCTGGGTTATCCGGTTCATAGACGGAAATCGCAGCCAGAGCTGCAGCCAAAGACTGCGCGGGCACTACTCGCCCGGCGCTGGTCTCCGAACTCAAACCGGTAGCAAGGACGATGTCCTCCTCTTCCGCCGCAATGGGATCATCCGGTGACACAACGCTCACCCCCGCAGATGCCAGAAGATCGCTGATAGGCCCGGCCGGTGCGGCAGCAATTACCCGGCGAGCGATCGGTGCTTCGGAGGCAGATTCGGTGTGAGCAGGCAACACCTCAAGGTGCAGGTTGGATACCTTTCCTATACCAAAGGCGGTTTCAATGACCCTGCCTGCCCGCCAGGAGTGGATATGTACATTAGCGCTGTCCTCGGTGGCCCGAGCGATAACGAGGCTGTCTCCCAACGGTTCAATTGCTACCTGCAGCGTGTCTAAATCTCCCTCGAAGAAAAAGACCACTTCCAGTTCAGTTTCCGGCTCCGTTTCGGGCAGGCCTGTGTGCCCGGTGGATCCTTCGATTTCTGCGAGCAGAGACTCTAAGAGGATAACGAGACCAGCGCCGCCAGCATCCACCACTCCTGCCTCGCGCAGGGCTGGCAATTGCGAAGGAGTGCGCTCGAGGGCCGTTTCCGCGGCAGCGATTGCGGCGCTGACAATACTGTGCAAGGTTGCGCCTGATTGCGCTGCAGCGTCGTCGGCAGCCTCGGCTGCTGCCTTCAAGACCGTAATAACTGTGCCTTCCACCGGCTCGGCGATAGCCTGGTCCACCAGCTCCACGGCATGCTGCAGGGAGCGGGCAAAGACAGCACCGTCGATAACTGAGTCCACAGTTGACTCGGCAATGCCGCGCAGAACCTGAGACAGCACCATTCCCGAGTTCCCGCGGGCACCACGCACCGCCCCGAGCGCGAGTGAATCGGCGACATCGCCACCATTGTCGAGCTCCGCTACCGCTGCCTCCATAGTGTGCGCCATATTCGAGCCCGTATCGGAATCCGGTACGGGAAAGACATTGAGCGCGTTGATCTCATCGCGGCGATGGGCTAATTCCCCCACGGCGCGGGTGGCCCAATTGCGCATTCCGTGGGAATCCAGCGTGCTGGGGTAGGACATGCGCAATAGTTTACAAGCGCCAATCTATTTCCTGTGCGCCTTGGTCCCGCAAAAGGGCGTTTGCCCGGGAAAAGGGCTGAGAACCAAAGAAGCCGCGGCTGGCAGAAAGCGGTGAGGGGTGTGGGGACTTGATACAGGGGACGTCGGGAAGAAAGCGCTCACACGCTTGCGCATCCCGGCCCCAGAGAATCGCTACCATGGGGCTGCGGTTGAGCGCGCGAATGGCAGCCTCTGTGATCTCTTCCCAACCGATGCGGCGGTGCGAACCGGCTTGGCCTGGGGCTACGGTAAGCACTCTGTTAAGCAGCAGCACTCCCTGGTCCGCCCAGGCGCTCAGGTCACCATCCTCTCGGCCGTTGATACCCAGATCATCGTGCAGTTCGCGGTAAATATTGACCAAGGAACGCGGCGGTTTCACACCTGGGCGGGTGGAAAAGGCCATGCCCATAGCGTGTCCTGGGGTGGGATAAGGGTCTTGGCCCACGATGAGCACTCGGACCTCGTCCAGCGGCATCTGCAACGCACGGCAGACGTCCTCCGCCGGGGGCAAATAGTCCTGTCCCTCAAGAGCGTGAGAAATCTGTGGCCATTGGCTTTCTACTACCGGCGCCAACACCGGTTCCCAGGAAGGGTGGTAAGTGGGATGCATGGTTAAAAACTCAGCCAGCCTTTCTGATAGCTCGGTGTAGTGCCTCCCAGCGTAACCCCGCAGCCGCGGGTTACGGTGCCAATCTTTCGGAATCCCGAGGGTGCTTCCTTTGCGGTCGTGCCGATGAGAGTGTGGTCTTCGCCGCCGCTGAGTACCCATTCCCAGGGATCGCAGCCGAGTAGATCCGCGGCCTGGCACAGCAATTCTTCCGGTTGCAAGGCCTGCGGATCCAAGTCCATGTGCACGCAGGAGTGCTCGGCCATCGTCGTGCAGTC
Source organism: Corynebacterium sp. ACRPO (assembly GCF_022347205.1). GTDB lineage: Bacteria > Actinomycetota > Actinomycetes > Mycobacteriales > Mycobacteriaceae > Corynebacterium. The sequence continues at coordinate 22,703 of NZ_JAKRNE010000023.1, forward strand.
TTGAATCAGACCGTCTGAGTTATCGGTCATTGCGGTCACCCCCGCGGCACGGGCAATGACGCCGCGGCCGGGGTTGAGCCAGGGGGCACAGTGGGCGTCGATAAGCGGCTGCAGGTGCTCATGCCCTGCAGGAAGGTTCCGGCCAAAGCGCTCCAACAAGGCCAAGCCGGCGGCCGAGTGGCCGATCTTGCCGTGCGCTACTACCTGCTGGCCTGCCCGCGCCCCGTCCAAGGTCAAGGCAGGAAGGCTGCCGCCGAGGAAGCCTACGGCCGTGATATTAATGACCAAAAGATCGGACTTCGTTAGGTCGCCGCCTACCAACTCGGCGTTATAGAAAGAGCTATGCTCCGCGATTCCCTCGGCAATGCCGCGCACGAAGGGCACCGGGGTATCGCCTGGCGCGGCGATTGCAAGGAGGGCGGCAACCGGGCGGGCACCCATAGCTTCCACATCGGCAAAATTGCGCAAGATGGCCTTCTTGCCAATCTCGCGCGGGGTAGACCACTCGCGCAGGAAATGACGTCCCTCCACCATCAAATCGGTGGCCGCCACGGTGCGGGAATTCGGCGGCGCACTGGGCAGAACCGCGGCATCGTCTCCATTGAGCCCACTGGAGGCCACGGAGGTAATTTCGCGGATAGCGGCGCGTTCTCCCACATCTGCGAGAGTCTGAGTTAAGTTCACCAGCTTCCTTTCGATACTATGAGCCCTTATGACATCCCAATTTAACCGCACCGCGATCTTCATTTCACTTGGGTTGTCCATAGTGATGGTTCTGGCGGTCCTTTTCGGCGCAAAATACGTATTCAATAACGTCGCCAAAGCACCCGTGGCGGTCTCCCCCGTGGAGTCTAAGGAAGCAGACTCGCAAGCCTGCCGCAGCTTTATCGACGCCCTTCCGGATGAGGTCATGGATAAGCAACGTGCAGGTATTGCCGAACCCGTGCCTTCCGGTGTCGCAGCTTGGGCCGCTACTTCAGACGATAAGGTCACCGTGCGCTGTGGCGTGGATATGCCTTTCCAGTACACCGAGTACTCCCAGACCCAGGACGTAGAGGGCGAACAGTGGTTCCAGGTGCGCGATGCCACCCCTGGCTCGAACCTCACCACTTGGTATGCGCCGCAGCGCTTCCCCGTTGTCGCGGTCACTGCCTCCACTGATGCAGAGCCGGGCGAGCTTAACGACGCCCTCTCCTCCCTCGAAGAAAAGCCTGCCACTGCCCACGAGGCGCCACTCAAGGCGCTCAAGGCGGGCGATGACCAGATGTGCGCAGAAGTAGACAAGGCCCTGCCCGATTCGGTGGCTGAGGGCTACCGGCGCCGCGAGGTTGAGGATAAAAATACCTATGTGTGGAGCGCCGAAGGCCGCGAAGACATCGTTGCGCGATGCGGCGTAGCCAAGCCGGAGAACTATCGCGCCGGAGTTAAGCTCCAGCAGGTTAACGATATTCCGTGGTTCGAGGACACCACCTTGGCCCATGGCACGACCGCAGGCACGTGGTTTGCCCTCGGCCGCGAAGACTACCTTGCGCTACACGCCCCACAAGATGCCGCACAAGCGGCACTCGTGGAACTCGGCGATGTGCTCGCAGAGCACACGACCGAAAAGTAGGCAGCGCTCGGGCCTACTTGGCTAGGGCCTGCTCGATAAGCGCCTCGAGCAGCGCCGAGTATTCCACCCCGGAAGCCGCGAGCACCTGCGGGTACATGGAGATCGGGGTAAAGCCCGGCAGGGTATTGATCTCGTTGATGTACACGGAGTCCTCGGTGACGAAGAAGTCGACTCGGGACAGACCCTCACAGTTGAGGGCCTCGAAGGCGCGGATTGCCATGCCTCGTAATTTCTCGGTCAGCTCAGGTGCGAAAGGTGCAGGGATTTCGGCGGTGACCACATTGTCGAGGTACTTGGTGTCGAAGCCATAAAAGCCCTCATCGGAATCATCGATACCGGCGAGCAGCGCTGGGACGGAGGCCAGCAAGGTGCCATCGGCATAGTGAAGTACGCCGATTTCTACCTCTTTGCCTACGATTTCCGGCTCCACCAGGATCTTTTCGTCATCTTCCAGGGCGAGGTCAACGGCTGCGGGAAACTCCTCCCAAGTAGTGACCTTGGATACGCCGATGGAGGATCCACCGCGTGCGGGTTTTACAAAGACGGGCAGGCCTAGTCGCTGCTTTTCGTCCTCGCTTAGCTCGGTGCGGCCTTTGAGGATAACCTCGGGTGCTACTGGCAGGTCTGCGGCCGCCAGCACCTTCTTGGTAAATTCCTTGTCCATACCCACCGAGGAAGCCAATACCCCTGGGCCTACATAGGGCAAGCCGGAAAGCTCAAAGAGTCCTTGGACCGTGCCGTCCTCACCAAAGGGGCCATGCAGAATGGGAAATACCACGTCGACCTCTGCGAAGAGCGTGCCGTCGGTGACGTTGTGGAACTGTCCCCTGGCATTGGGATCAAGAGAAAGGGTCAGTTCTACACCTGGGCTGACCTCCGGCATGACACCATCGACAATTTCTAACCCCTCAGTGGTGCCGGGCGTCCACGTGCCCTCACGGGTAATGCCGATGGGCACCACCTCGAATTTCTCTGGGTCGAGGTGGTTCATGATCGCGCCTGCGGATACGCAGGATACGGAGTGCTCGGTGCTACGGCCGCCATAGATAACGGCCACGCGGGTCTTTTCAGTCATGCCCGCAGATTTTACCCTCGACCTACTCCGACTTCTTGGACCGACCCATCAAAGCGATGATCATATCTTCCACCGCCATACCCTCGTAGCACACGCCATAAACCGCGTGCGTGATAGGCATCTCAACTCCGGCCTGCTGGGCGAGGCGATAGATGGAGTCACAGGAGTAGACGCCCTCCGCGACCTGGCCATTGGTCGCAGCCTTGGCCTCTTCAATCGTGCCGCCTTGACCCAAGCGGTAGCCAAAGGTGCGGTTGCGCGAGAGTGTCGAGGTGCATGTTGCCACCAAGTCGCCCATGCCTGCGAGGCCGGAGAAAGTAAATGGATCCGCCCCCAACTCCACGCCCAGGCGGGTAATTTCCGCCAAACCGCGGGTGATGATGGTGGCCATGGTGTTATTGCCCAGCCCTTTGCCGGAGGCGATACCACAGGCTAAGGCGATGACATTTTTACAGGCGCCACCGATTTCTGCGCCGATGACGTCGGTATTGGTGTAGGGCCGCAGGTACGGCGCGGCGACCGCTGCTTGCACGCGCTGAGCGCGGTCTTCATCGGAGCAGGCAATCACCGTTGCGGCCACTTGGCCGGCAGCAATCTCCTTGGCCAGGTTCGGGCCAGACAGTACCGCCACGCGGTCTTCTGGCACGCCCGCCGCATCCATAATGACCTCGCTCATGCGCTTGAGCGTGGCGGTCTCCACGCCTTTCGAGATAGACACCAGGGTCGCGTCCTCTGGCAGGTGCGGCGCCCACTTTTCCACGTTGGCGCGCAAGGTTTGGGAGGGAACGCCGAACACGACGACGTCGGCAAGCGCAAGCGCTTCCGCATCATTGTGGGTGGCCCGCACCGCGGCCGGCAGCCGGGTATCCGGCAAATAGTCCGGATTGATGTGCGTCTCGTTGATGGCCTGCACCAATTCCGTGCGGCGCGCCCACAAGCGAACGTCATTTCCGGCGTCCGCAAAGACCTTGGCCAAGGTAGTGCCCCAAGAACCAGCACCCATCACGGCAACATTAACCATGGTGTCTCCTCCAAACGTGCAAATCTATAACCCCAACCTTAAAGCATGCCCGACCCCCGTGGGGCGAGGATGCACAACGCGCCTTACCCGTGGGACAATGGGCGCTTAGACGTTGTTTTCAAACACCCAATTTCTGTGGAAAGGCCCCGTGGAGGCAGACGATGCCCAATATTAAAAAGATGCACGAAACCGACAAGGATCAGCAGCACGAGGAATTTATTTCCGGCCGCCATCAGGAAATCCCGGTGGACCCCGCCAAAGAATTCCACCGCACTACCCTTGCTGCCGGCGCCGTGATCTGGCGCGGCTCCCCGCAGGACCCAGAAATCGCGCTCATCCACCGCCCCCATTACGATGATTGGTCCCTGCCCAAGGGCAAGGTTGATCCGGGCGAGTCCCTACCTACCACCGCAGCCCGGGAAATCCTGGAGGAAACCGGCTTTAACGTGCGTCTAGGCAAGCTCATCGGCAAGGTAACGTACCCAGTCCAGGGCCGCACTAAGGTGGTCTACTACTGGGTAGCCAAGTACCTGAGCGGAACCTATTCCGCCAATAGTGAAACCGATGAGCTACGGTGGCTGCCCATCGACGAGGCGCAGGACCTCCTGTCCTACGACGTTGATACCGCGGTAGTGGCCAAGGCGGCTAAGCGCCTACGCATCGCGCCCGCTACCCGCGTGCTCTATGTGCGCCACGCACGCGCGCATGACAGCGGTAGCTGGGAAGGCGATGACAACCTTCGCCCACTGGATAAAAAGGGCCGCCGCCAAGCAGAGATGCTGGTGCCGATGCTGAGTGCTTTCCACCCCACCGCGATTTACTCAGCCTTGCCCCAGCGCTGCCAGCAGACGGCTGCCCCGCTCGCCGACGAACTAGGCAAGGACATTTCCATCAACAAAAACTTTGGCGACGAGGCCTGGGAGAACGACCCAGAAGCAGCCAAGAAAGCTTTCCGCCGCGTGGTCAACGAAGGCGGCGTTCCCGTCATCGTAAGCCAGGGCGCCACCATTCCTGGCATCATCGAGGACCTCGCCCCAAAGTTCCTGAAAAAGCCGGTGGACAAGCTGAAGTTTAAGAAGGCTTCTGTGTGGGTCTTGTCTTTCAACAATGGCGAGCTCACCGGTGCCGATTACCTGGCTAGCCCACTGCCGGTGCGCTAGTTTCCTGGTTCCTCGCCGACCAACAATTAAGGCCCTGCCTTCCATCTCATGCGGTGGACGAGCAGGGCCTTACTTGCGCAACTATCGTGCGGCTGCGGGGTTTTCTAACCGCGCAAGCCGAGCGTGCGACGGACGAAGAGGACCAAAATGAGGGTGTTCAGTGCTGGGTACACAAACATGCCGACTAGGGTAAAGCTCAACACTACGTACAGGACGGCACTCAGGACGACTACCAAGATGGTCACTCCGACATTCTTCTTCGCTACCTCGATGGAAGCCCCAAAGGTCTCGCCAACGGATAGCTCAGGACGTACGGCCTTAACAGCCGGCATCCAAGTAAAGAAGAAGGCGGCGAAGAGTCCCGGAATAATCAGGAGAATGAAGCCCAGGGAAATAACCAGCCACGAAAGCACATTCACCGCCATGAGACCGGCGACATTTTTAAAGCTCAGAAAGTCCTTTATCTCCAGCATCCCGGTATCAACCTGTTTATTAGCAGCCTTGTACCAGGTGCTAATGGACCAAATAAACACTAGGAACATGGCGATAATAGCTAAGAACATTACCGCAATTAACCCACCAGTAAGTGCGGCATCGGAACCCGAGCCACTATTGGCTAGGGCATCAATGGATGTACCGCTGCCTGCTAGGACGAGGGTCAACAGCAAATAGAGAATGGAGACAATTACGATCTGCACCAGTGGACCGAAAATCCACTGCGCCCAATTGCGGCCGAAGTAGCGGAAGCTATCCGCGATTACCTGAATGGCGTCTACGTCACGACCAAAAAGGGAATCTTCTCCTTGGTAGGTGCTTCCGGCGTATCCGGGTTGCCCGAACTGTTGCTGACCGTACTGCTGCCCGTAGCCTGGTTGGCCGTTCGCGCCGTTTCCGTAGGGCGCAGATTCACTGGCAGGTCCGGGAGTACCTGGACCATTGTTTCCTGAATTAAAGGAATTATTATTCGAATAGGGATTGCTCATAGATTTAAAGCTAGGGGCATACTTTGTTACAGGAAACTGGAGCAGGTGATTGTTACTCTTACGTTACCAATTTTTACCCCCGCAGCTCCCCCAAGGTTTGTACTCAAGACTCATACCCAAATGCAAAACACCCCCACCGCCCCCTTGAACTGCTCCCCATTAGTTGGACTGAGAAATCAGTTTCCGATTAGTGGGGAGTAGTTTTCATTGAGAGCTCGAAGTTTGGTGAGTGAGCATCAGCGGGAGCAGTTGGTTAAACTATTTGA
>NZ_JAKRNE010000024.1 GCF_022347205.1 Corynebacterium sp. ACRPO
CACTCCCTCCCTCGATGACATTGCCGCGCAACCCGACGTCCGCCACCTCGGCGCCCCCGAACCTGCCCCACAAGCCCCACACTTAGCTGAGCCCGCCCGCATCGTCGTCGCCGGCTCCGACGCCGCCCTCTCGGCCGTGCTGACCCGCCTCATGCGCTCCGACCGCCTCTGGGCCGAGGTCGCTTTCATCCCCGTCCCCTCGGCCGCAGCCTCTGCCCCCTCAACCACCGCGCCGACCGCCTCCCCCGCATCCGCCACATCCGCGGCCGCGCAGAACTGGGGAATTCCCACCTCCCCGGCCGAGGCCCTCGACTTCGCCCGCACGGCCCCGGTCCGCCCTGCGCCGCTCATCCGCAACGATTCCGGCCTCGCCGTCGCCGGCTCCGCCACCATCTCAGACGCCGCAAATGGCTCTTTCACCGGCGAAGTCATCATCGACGACCACACCCTAGCCGCCACTTCCCCCAAAACCTTTGGCGCGCGCCTCGTCCCGATGACCGACGCCCCCGGCATCCTCGCCGCCCGCGCCACCTCCCCCGTCGAGTCGCAGGGCCGCCTCCGCTCGCTCCTGCGCAAGCCCGGCCAGCTCGACCCCGAATCCGTGCGCACCGGCCGCGCCGTCCAGGCCGGCGGCCCACAGCTGCGCGTCATCGTCGATTCGGTCCCTCACAAGCGGCCGGTGACCCGCGTGACCTTCTACCGCCACCTGCGCGACCTCCAGATCGTCCGTCCTTAGCCCCGCGCGACGTCACTCATTGCGCACGGCGTCTTTATCTACGCGCGAGGACGCTAGTCCTCGCGCCCCCACACCTCCGGCGGGTAGGCCGGGTGCTGCGAGGTCGGCACCAGGTGCGCCACGGCCGACTCACGCGACAACCCGCACACCATCAGCATGTCCACCACGAGGGAGCGCGTTTGGCCCAGAATCATATAGGCCGAGAGTGTGCCTTCTTTATCGATAATGTCCAGCCCGGCGCGCCCGCCCACGATGCGCAGGCGTTGCACAAGGTCCGGAATCTCAATCGCCTCGTCGTGTCCGTGCTGTTTGCCTTGGCCGTAGAGCTCGCTGATAGCGAGGATGACGTCGGAAAGCTCATCGAGCAACTCCAGCTGCTCCTCCGAAACCTTATCGCGGTCCTCCGTCAGGCCCAGCGCCTGGCGCGAGAGCACGCGTACCCCGCGCACCGCGTTATCCACCGGCATGAGGATGCGCTCCAGCGAGCGAATGCTGCGCCGCGAGGCCCACAACAGCGGCGAGACCTCCGAGGCCTCCCTACCCGATTGCGCCGCGCTCAGCAGAGTATTGATGCTATTTTGCGTACCGCGTACCGCCTCGCGCGCATCGCGGATGACGGCGGGGTCTTGGTGGCGGATGCCATACGTGACGTCGGCAAGAATGCTCGAGGCAATTTTTAACACCTTCGAGACCTCGCGCCGCGCCTCCACCAACGGGGAATTAGGAATGAGCGCAATGGTGATAAGGCCAATGCCAGAGCCGATCATCGCGTCAATCGCGCGGTGCAGGCCGCCTGGGCCCTCTGTGGGTGGGAAAATCGTGGCGATCAAAATCGCGCCAAAGACAATCTGGTTGGTCACCAGCGGCGACTTGGTCAAAAACGAGCCCACCACCAGGCCCGCGCCCACAATGAAGAAAATCTGGAACGGCCCTTGGCCCACGATTTGGAAAAGTAAATCGCCCACGGCCACGCCAATGATGCCGCCAATCGACATTTCCAGCGCCTTTTTCATCCTGTCCCCGCCCGAAAGCCCCAGAATGATGACCGCGGAAATCGGTGCGAAGAACGGCTGCGGGTGCCCCACCACATCGCCGGCTACCCAGTACGCGAGCGCCGCGCCGATAGTCGCCTGGACGATGTAGACAAACCGCGAACGGATGCGGTTTACCCGCGAGAGCACCGAGCGGTCAATCACCCGCAGCTTTTGCCGCGTTGAGACTCTTTCCTTCGCTTCCGACATGCCTTCCAGCATAGAAGACCGCCCTTACCATCGCCGCCGTCCCCGCGCATCTCGGCCGCCGGCCGGCTTGTGGATAGCTCTTGCCGACGCCCCCTTTTTCCCCACCTATCCACAATTTCGCCCTTGCCGGCCGCGCACCGCTTGTTCGGCCCTCGCGTGCCCTTTAGCTTCGGCCGTGTGAACACCGAATTTCTCTTGCTATGCCGCCGCGGCGTCGATCTCGTCGCCGAATTCCAGGGCTGCTCCGAAGACTCACTTCTCGAGGCCGGGGCCAGCCCGCTTCTGGCCGCCCAGCTCGCCCGCCTGCAGCACGCCTATTTCGGCCGCACGTCCAATTCCCGCAAGCAACGCCTCGCTCGCGACGCCGCCCGCAGCCGCGCCCATGACCTCACCACGCTCGATAGCATCGAGTCCTATACCCGCCGCGTGCGCGACACCAGCCGCGCCTGGGACCTGCGCCTAGAACTCTGTCGCACCGAGGCCCGCCTCATCCCTTCTGTGGCCAAGAAGCTGCTCAAACAGATCAATCCGCCCCGTCGCCCCGAGCCCGGCGTGCGCTATACCCGCCGCCCCGACGGACCCCACACCATCTCCATTACGGCCGATCCCACCGATATCGCCGATATAAAGGGCGTGCTCTCCTCCGTCAACAAGGACGATCCCCTCGCCGCCGCCAAGAAGGTCCTTCTCGAGGGCAACCCCGGCGCGCTGCCGGCCGTGCACACCAACGTCATCCTCACCTTGGACCAGCTCGACCGCATCGTCACCGCGCCTTCCGACGCCTCCGATATCACCCTCCAGCTCACCAACGGCGCCCGCATGACCGGCGCGCAACTCGTCGCTCGTGCCTTAGCCCAGCGCGGCTATGTCAGCCTCGTTCACCCTGAGCACGGCCCGGTAAATCTGTATCGCACCGAGCGTATGGCCACGTGGAAACAGCGCATGCTCGCCGCAGCCGAGCACCCCGTGTGCGCCTGGCCGGGCTGCAATACGCCTGCCGACGACGCCCAAGTCCACCACCTCACCGCCTGGTCCGCCGGCGGGCCTACCAACCAAGAAAATCTGGTCACCTTGTGCGCGCACCACAACGCCGTCAACCAAGATGACCCCTCCCGGCCAACGGAACGCGGCCGCATGGTACGCATCGACGGCCGCGTCGCCTGGGTACCGCCGTGGAGCAATACCCCGCGCTTCGTCCCCAGCCCCGCCCGACCACCGAATCGCCGCACATAGCCACCTGGCTCTTAGCCCTCAGTCCCACCACCCGCCAGCACCGCCTGCAGAAACACGGCCCTAGCCGAAGGCAAGAAAAAGCCGCCTCCCACGCGGGGAAGCGGCTCATTCGGCATGCCTATGTGCGAGGCTGCCTCAACTTAAAGCAGTGTGGAGCAGCTAAGGGCAATTACTTGGAAATGGACTTGCCCACAGAGTGCAGGTCCTGGCAGGACTCGATGACGCGCTCGGACATACCCTGCTCTGCCTTCTTCAGGTAGGAGCGAGGATCGTAGACCTTCTTGTTGCCAACCTCGCCGTCAATCTTGAATACGCCATCGTAATTCGTCATCATGTGGCGAGCGATCGGGTTGGTGAAGGCGTACTGGGTATCGGTGTCTACGTTCATCTTGATGACACCGTAGCGCAGAGCCTCTTCGATCTTTTCCTTCTCGGAGCCGGAGCCGCCGTGGAAGACGAAGTCGAAGGCGTACTCGTCCTCACCCAGGCCGAGCTTCTTTTGTGCAACCTTCTGGCCCTCAAGCAGGACCTCTGGGCGCAGCTTCACGTTGCCTGGCTTGTAGACGCCGTGAACGTTGCCGAAAGTAGCAGCCAGCATGTAGCGGCCCTTCTCACCGGTGCCCAGAGCATCGATGGTCTTCTCAAAGTCCTCTGGGGAGGTGTAGAGGTTAGCACCCGCCTTGGCCTGGACGCCGTCCTCTTCGCCGCCGACGACGCCGATTTCGGCCTCGAGGATGACGTGAGCGTTCTTAGCCTTTTCCAGCAGCTCCTGTGCGATGACCAGGTTCTCATCGATTGGAATAGCGGAGCCGTCCCACATGTGGGACTGGAACAGTGGGTTCTCGCCGCGGTCGACGCGCTCCTGGGAGATTGCCAGCAGTGGGCGGACGTACTCATCGAGTACCTCCTTCTGGCAGTGGTCGGTGTGCAGCGCGATATTCACGCCGTAGTGCTTGGCGGCCTCATGAGCGAATGCGGCCAGTGCCTGAGCACCCTTGACCTTGTCCTTCACAGCCAGACCGGAGCCGAAGGCGGCACCGCCGGTGGAGAACTGGATGATGCCGTCGGACTCGGCCTCAGCAAAGCCCTTCAGAGCTGCGTTAATGGTCTCAGATGAGGTGCAGTTGATAGCTGGGAACGCGAAGCCATTCTTCTTCGCGGTATCCAGCATCTCGTTATAGACCTCAGGGGTTGCAATTGGCATGAGTTTCCATCCTTAAAAAGTGGGTTTGTGGTCAAACACGTTCCAGCACCCAAGTATGCCCGTTTCACGAAAATTCTGCCGCAAAAACTGTGTGACATTTTCAACCCGCTCATTTCCGGAGCCAATCCCCCTCTGAAAAGCGTGGATTATTTAGACATGTGCCGCGTCACGCGAGCGCAGGCCTCCATCAGCATCCACCCGGAGAGTTGCACGGACAGATCACGCTCATCTACGCGAATGATGCCGACCTTCTCACTCATGGTGCGCCGGCCGAAGCCGTAGTTATGTGGCAGGCGCGCATCGGACAACCAGTCGGATCCGAAAATCGGCAGGCCGTCGACCTCGAGGCGGTGCTCCCACACCGACTCGGCCGAGGCCACCACCATGCGCGCGGCCAGCTTTTTCGTCGCGCGGTTGGCGGGGGAATCGCCGGGCAGGCGCACAGCGACGTCGGCAAGATAGCGCATCAAAATTCCCTTAAACAGGCCACCGTCGCCATCGCCGGTCTCCCAGTCCACCACGCCCGAAGGCGTAGCCATGCCCGAAGCCACGGTCTGCACCAAGCCCCGGATGCGGATGATGTAATCCATCATCTCGGAAGCCATCTCGGCCTCGTACACGCTGTCGATGTGCTCCAGATCGCCCACGCCGGCCTTTTCCCGCAGCGCCAGCACGATTTCCAGGCACGCGCCGAGCACTACGCCCTGGCAGTAGGGGTGGATGTTTTTTACCACCTCAGGGCCGTCCATGCGCATGCGGACGCCGTCCATGATGTAGCCGTCGTCGTCAAGCAGGTGGTCATAGATCCAGTCAACGATGTGGCGTGCTTCCTCAATGCGCCCCATCCGCGCGAGCATGATGGCGCCCGGGCCATTGGAGGGCACGTTCATGAAATTCTCGCCCAGGCGCCACGGCAGCACACCAAGCGTTTCATCGAGGCCTTCGTGGATATTGCGCTGCAGGGCCGCGAGGCGCTTGGGCGTCTTTGCCTTCTTCAGTCCTTCCACGCGGCCGAAGGCCAGCGCGAGCCAAGCCTTGTCGTCGTAGTACTTATTCTTGGTCAGCTGCGCGAGGTTGCGGATGCGAATGCCGCGCAAGGTGTCATAGATGCGGTAGCGGCGCACCTTGGTGTTATTGCGCAGCGCCGCATCGACGAGGCAGTCCAGGTAGTGGGCCTGCCACCAGTAGTGCCAGTGGACAAAGAGTTTTTCCTTCGTGGTGGGCGGCCAGCTAACCACCGCTAGATTGGTGCGAGGCAGGCCCCACACAGAGTGCGCGTGGCGCTCATTGATGGCGGCCTCTGCGAGTTCGGCGCGGTGGGCCCATTTTTCTTCCACGGTTCCTCAATCACTCCAGTCGCACGGGTAGATACAGCTAGTGTAGCGATCTTCCTACCAAGAATTATCCAGATCGGCGTGCTGGCGGATCCAGGCGTGCATGGCGATGCCGGCCGCGACACCCGCGTTGATGGAGCGGGTGGAGCCAAATTGGGCGATGGAGCAGGTCATCACCGCGGCATCTTGGGCTGCTTGCGTCACGCCGGGGCCTTCCTGGCCGAAGAGTAGCAGGCTGCGCTCCGGCAGCTCGGCCGTTTCCAGGGGCACGCAACCGGGGGTGTTGTCGATGGCAACGACGGTAAGGCCTTCCTCGGCCGCCCAAGCAATAAGCTTCTCGACGCTCTCGTGGTGCATCAAGTGCTGGTACCTATCCGTGACCATTGCCCCGCGGCGATTCCACCGCCGCCGGCCGACGATATGCACGGTATCGACGGCGAAGGCGTTGGCGGTGCGCACGACGGTGCCGATATTGGCATCGTTTTCGAAGTTCTCGATGGCGATGTGCAGGCTATGCCGGCGCTTATCGATGTCCTCTTTGATCGCTTCCCTACTCCAGTAGCGGTAGGCGTCGACGACGTTGCGACGGTCGCCTTCGGCAAGCAGCTCTGGATCGTATTTCGCGGCCTCCGGCCCTTGCGGCAGCGGACCTTCCCAGGGGCCTACGCCATGGCGGCCCTCGTTCCACTCGGTCGGGCCCTTGGCCTGGTCGGCCGCGCCATCTGCGTTAGGCGAGGTCAAGGTCGCCCAAGCCCAGCAGGGAGCGGTACTCGAGGCCTTCTGCGGCGATGACGTCGCCGGCCCCGGTCTCGCGGTCCACAACGGTCGCCACGCCCACGACCTCGGCGCCGGCCTCGCGCAGCGCGGCCACGGCGGTCAGCGGGGAGTTACCGGTAGTGGTGGTGTCTTCTACGACAAGAACCTTCTTGCCTTCTACGTCCGCGCCCTCGATGCGGCGCTGCATGCCGTGCTTCTTGGCTTCTTTGCGTACGACGAAGGCGTCGATATCGCGGCCTTCGGCATGCATGATGGAGGTAGCAACCGGGTCGGCGCCGAGAGTCAGGCCACCGACGGCCGCGAAATCCCAATCTGCGGTCAACTCGCGCAGCAGGGCGCCGATAAGGCGGGAAGCTTCGTGATGCAAGGTAGCGCGGCGGAGATCCACGTAGTAGTCAGCTTCCTTACCTGAGGACAGGGTCACCTTGCCGTGGACGACGGCCAGTTCCTTAACCAGTTCGGCGAGGCGGGCCTTCTTCGCGGCGTCCAAGTTCTGGGCGTGCGCGTTCTGGGCGTTGGTGGTGTGAGAATCCACAGTCATCTGCTCCTTGTTGTGGTTCGGGGACGGCGGCCGGCCGCCGGTATCGGACTCTAGGCTACTCTCCCCGGCGCGGGTCCGATTCCTCGGCCGCGGAGTCGCTCGCCGGGTTGGGGTCGGCCTGGTTGCGATCGGCCGCGGAGTCGCTCGCCGGGGTGGTGTCGACTGGGTTGGGGTCGGCCGCACGGAGGCCATCGGTGGTGGAGTCGGCGGAGGGGCTGTCGAAGATGGAGGCGGCGCGGAACTGCTGGCGCGGCAGGCGGGCGGTATGAGAATCGGGGTTGGGGCGCTCGCGGCCGTCGGCGATGGCGTCTACTTCGTCGCCGCCGAGGGCGCTGTGCTCGACCGGGCCGCGGGTTTCGGAGTAGGCCCGAGACGGCATCTGCAACGGCTCTTCCGGCCGTTGGATGACGGGTCGCTCGAATTCGGGTGCGCCTGCGGCCGGCGCGCCGCCGACGGCCTCGACGATGGGCTGGGCGGGAATCTCGCGGGCTGGGTCCAATTCCTCGAGGCGCACCACATGGGTGGCAGAGGAACGCGGGGGGAGGACGCGGGCGGCGTCGGCAAGCAGGGCGAGAGGCGGCAGCATCGCGTCCCATTCCGCGGAGCGCGCCTGCTTTGTAGTCTGTGCGAGGACCCACTCTGTTTCCATCCACAGTGCGGTAACGGCCTCGGGCATTTGCTGGAGGGCGACGTGGACGCGCTCGTCCACCATGCGCTCGGTCACGGCGCTATCCGAGGAATACACATCGAACCCCTCGATGGTCATGGCCAAAAGCAGGTCCTCGGAAGCCTTCGCGTCGTCGCGATCGAAGCGACGAAAGTCCACCACCATGTCGGAGGCTGCGCCGGTGCGCATGGCCATGACGTTGACGCCATCGATATCCATCAACAGCATCTCGTGGCCGTACACGTTACCGGCGACAATGTCTTTGGGAGCCGCGCCCGTGGAGGCCACTCCCCTGGTCCATTCGTCTACGAGGTAAGGGTCGGCCTTCATGAATTCAAATCCCTTGGCTTCCGCCCAATTGCGGCGCTCGCGGCGCATGGTTCCCGGCAGGATCGGCCGGTGACGCGCGTGGGGCTTGGAAGGTGCGGGGTGCTCGCTCGCGGTCTCGTGGCTCGGCTGGTGCTCCGGTTCGGGGGCCGGTTCACGCTCGGGGACCGGCTCGGGTTCGTCAGTTGGCTCAGGTTCTTGCTGGGACGGGGTCTCGGTCGCGGGCTCGGGAGTGGGCTCCGGTGCGGGAGCTGACGCAGCTGCTTCGGTGGCCGGGGTAGCCGGGTCAGCGGCAGGGGCACGCTCGGGGGCCACGCTCGAGGCCGAATCGGCAGGCTCGGCCGGGGCAGCGTTTTCGGGCGCGGCGAAGGTGGATGCGGAGTCCGTTGGAGTGGGATCTGCGAGAGCGGCATCAGCGGGGGTGGGTTCCACGGAGCTGGGGTCTACGTCGGCGGAGTGTGTAGGGGTGGAGGTGCGCTGTTTGCCGTCGTAAAGCAGCAGGGCACCGCCGGCAATGCCGAGAAGGACCGCAAAAGCAAGGATTAGAAAAGCCATCACCCCACGATAGTAGTAGGAACGAGCAAGCCCTCAGCGCTCGGCGCGCGGACGCGGGAGGCTGAGGGCGAAGCGAGGGGCGGACTGGGGCGATTAGCCGTTGACGGTGAGGCGGTCGCCGCGCTCGACGGGGTTGTGGGGGTTGGCAGACCACTGGGACCAGCCACCGACATAGTGGCGCAGGCCGGTGAAGCCAGCGTCTTCCATGGCGGCCAAGGCGAGGGCGGAGTGGTTACCGGAACCGGAGTAGATGATGGCGCCTTGGACGTTGTCGGGGGTGAGGCCGGCGTCGAAAAGCACTTCGCGGATTTCGCCCGCGGACTTCCAGGTGCGCAGGCCATCGTTGTGGAACAGGCGCTCCGGCACATTGACGGCGCCGGGGATGTGGCCGGCCTTGAGGTCAAGGTTCTCGCGACGGCCGGCGAAGCGGTTGCGGGTGCGGGTATCGATGAGCAGGCCATCGTGATTGCGCACGTCATCGATGGTGGCCACGGGCATCTGGCCCGGGTTGACCTCGGCGGTGGCACCAACGGCGAAGTTGCCAGGGCCGGTAAGCGTGGTATAGCCCAGGTGGCGCCAATTGGCTAAGCCGCCGTCGAGGATGCGGACGTTGTCCAGGCCGGCCCAGCGCAAGGTCCACCAGGCGCGGCCGGCGAAAAGGCCACGGCCTTCGTCATAGACCACGACTGGGCGATCCTCGCGGATTCCCCACTGGCGGAAGTGCTCCTGCAGCTTATCCGGATCCGGCAGCGGGTTGCGGCCTACCTGGGAGCCGGGCAGGCCGGCGAAGGAATTGGCGGTATCGCTAAATAGTGCCGTCGGGATGTGCAGGGAGGTGAATTCGTTATAGCTCTGGCGCAGCTGCGGCTGCCAGTGGGTGGCCAAGAGGGTGAAACGCTC
This sequence comes from Corynebacterium sp. ACRPO, assembly GCF_022347205.1. Taxonomy (GTDB): domain Bacteria; phylum Actinomycetota; class Actinomycetes; order Mycobacteriales; family Mycobacteriaceae; genus Corynebacterium. Next base: position 9,516 of record NZ_JAKRNE010000024.1, read on the forward strand.
GCCGTGATAAATGGATTCGCGGAGTTCTTGCGGGGAGACCAAAATGCTCATGCCCCCGAGTCTAGGGGCATGAGCAGGATTTGGCGCGGCGGGCGCTGTGCGGCCGACTAACGGGCGGCGATGTCTAGCTCGGCGCCGCCATCGGCGACGTCCACGTGGACGGTGTCGCCATCAACGATATCGCCAGCCAGCAGCTTCTTGGCGAGCTTGTCACCGATGGCCTGCTGGATGGTGCGGCGCAACGGGCGGGCGCCATAGGCCGGGTCGTAGCCGCGCTCGGCGAGCCAGGACTTGGCGGAATCCGAGACCTGCAGGGTCAGGCGGCGGGCGTCGAGGCGCTCGGACAGGCCGCGCAGTTGGATGTCGACGATGCCGCGCAGTAGCTCCTCAGAAAGGGGCTCGAACATAACCACATCATCGAGGCGGTTGATGAATTCGGGCTTGAAGGCCTTCTTCACCGCGTCCATGGTCTCCTCGCGGGTGCCGCCGGCGCCCAGGTTGGAGGTCAGGATAATAACGGTATTGCGGAAGTCGACGGTGCGTCCTTGGCCGTCGGTAAGCCGACCTTCATCCAGGACCTGCAGGAGGACGTCGAAGACGTCGGGGTGGGCCTTTTCCACCTCGTCGAAAAGCACGAGCGTATAGGGACGGCGGCGAACGGCCTCGGTGAGCTGGCCGCCAGCCTCGTGGCCGACGTATCCCGGAGGGGCACCGACGAGGCGGGAAACGGAGTGCTTCTCGCCGTACTCAGACATATCGATGCGCACCATGGCGGATTCATCGTCAAAGAGGAAGTCCGCCAATGCCTTCGCGAGCTCGGTCTTGCCCACACCGGTGGGACCGAGGAAGAGGAAGGAACCGGTCGGGCGGTTGGGGTCGGCCACGCCCGCACGGGAGCGGCGAACGGCGTCCGATACGGCAGTGACGGCTTCCTTCTGGCCGACCACGCGGTTGCCCAGCACGGATTCCATATTGAGCAGCTTCTCGGTCTCGCCCTGCAACATCTTGCCGGCCGGGATGCCGGTCCAGGCGGAAACGACCTCCGCGATGGTGTCCGGGCTTACCTCCTCATCGAGCATCGTATTGCGCTGCTCGGCGGCCTTGACCTCCGCGGCCGCGAGATCCTTTTCCAGCGGGGGGATCTTGCCGTAGTTGATCTCGGAGGCGAGTGCGAGGTCGCCGTCGCGCTCGGCGATTTCAGCTTGGCGGCGCAGGTCATCGAGTTCTTCCTTGATGTTTTGGACATCATCGATGGCCTTCTTCTCATTGGCCCAGCGGGCCTTGAGCTCGCCGAGCTTCTCGCGCTGGTCCGCGAGCTCGCCTTGCAGGGTGGCTAGGCGATCCTGGGAGGCGGCGTCAGATTCCTTCTTCAGCGCCAGCTCTTCGATCTCCATGCGGCGTACGATGCGCTCCAGCTCGTCGATTTCCTGTGGGGAGGAGTCGATCTCCATGCGCAGGCGGGAGCCTGCTTCATCGACGAGGTCGATGGCCTTATCCGGTAGGAAGCGGTTGGTGATGTAGCGATTGGATAGCTCGGCGGCCGATACCAGCGCGGAGTCCATGATGCGCACGCCGTGATGCACCTCGTAGCGCTCCTTCAAGCCACGCAGGATGCCGATGGTGTCTTCCACGGAAGGCTCGGCGGCGTAGACCTGCTGGAAGCGGCGCTCGAGGGCGGCGTCCTTTTCAATGTACTTGCGGTACTCGTCCAAGGTGGTGGCGCCAACCAAGCGCAGCTCGCCGCGGGCCAGCATGGGCTTAATCATGTTGCCGGCGTCCATGGAGCCGTCGCCAGTAGCGCCGGCGCCGACGATGGTGTGCAGCTCATCGATGAAGGTGATGATCTCGCCCTCGGAGGACTTAATCTCATCGAGCACGGCCTTAAGGCGCTCCTCGAATTCGCCGCGGTACTTCGCACCGGCGACCATGGAGCCTAGATCCAGGCTGATGAGGGTCTTGCCCTTGAGGGATTCGGGGACGTCGCCAGCCACGATGCGGCGGGCCAAGCCCTCCACGATGGCGGTCTTGCCCACGCCGGGTTCGCCAATGAGCACTGGGTTATTCTTCGTGCGACGGCTAAGCACCTGGACCACGCGGCGGATTTCCTGATCGCGGCCGATAACCGGGTCGATCTTTCCCTCTCGGGCGCGGGCGGTGAGGTCCGTGGCGTACTTTTCTAGGGCCTGGAACTGGTCCTCCGGGTTCTCAGAGGTCACCTTGGCAGCGCCGCGGACGGAGGGGAAGGCACCCTTGATGGCGTCATAAGTAGCACCACGGCCGGTAAGTAGCTCGGCGGCGTCGGTCTTAGAGCCGGCGATGGCGGCGAGGAGGACCTCGGTGGAGACGAATTCATCGCCCAGCTCCCCGGCCAGCTCCTGCGACTTGGTCAGGACGTTGAGGCCGTCGCGGTTAAATTGCGGGTTGGCCATATTGGCACCCTCGGCCTTGGGATAAGAATCAACGAGCTCGCGGGCTTCCTTGAGCACGGTATCCGGGTCTACGCCGGTGGCCTTAAGAACCGGGGCGGCAATGCCGCCTTCTTGGCTCAAGATAGCGGCCAGCAGATGGGCCGGGCGGATATCCGGGTTGCCATTAGAGGAAGCTGTTTGCAGGGCGTCCTGCAGGGCCTCTTGTGTTTTAGTGGTGGGGTTAAATGAGTTCATGTGTGCGTTGCTCCTTCTAAGTTTTATTCACCCACTGTAGGGCTTCACTTAGCACAACGCACCCAGAGTTGAGCCTATTCCACTCAACCTAAATATTTTTGAGCGTGGGGCGCTCAACTTTGCGCAGGACTTTTAAACCTGCTTGTATTCCTCGTTTTCGTGGCCCAGAATCTGCAAGCTATGCGCGATGGCAAAGAAGGATACGGTCACTACCTGAACAAAAAGCGCCCACTTGAGATCTTCATTAAAGGTCTTGAAATCGCCGATACTGCACAGATGGGCAATGCCATTGGCGCCGGCCCATACAGCCAAGGCACTGATATAAACCAGCTGGTCGGTGGGGGTAATTCCCATCTCGATGACAAACTTGCGGAGTAGGTCCATCATGATGGCAAAGTTCTTGGTCATGCCCTGGTGCGAGCTGCCATCACCATTGTGTGGAACGATGGAACCGCTGGCCAGCGCGATAATGGAGCTGAAACGCTCTGGGTACATCATCGCGTAATTGAAATAGGCGGCCGCAACAATCTGCAGTTGGTCTACAGTGGGGGTGTCCTCCGGAAGCGCAGCAAGGCAATCCTCGAAGATCTTGGCCATTTCCGTGGTGGTGAGATCCTCTGCGGCCTCGCGCAGCGCGAAATCGTTGTCCACGATGGTGGTCAGGAAGTCTTTGGAGGTACCAAGCTTTTCGGCCACGTGGTCAAAGAAGCGGCGGTCGACACCGCGGCGACCAGCCACGCGCAGCGCGGCCTCAATAATGACCTTCTTGGCTTCCTCAGGATCCATCTGCTCAAGGTTATCCGGAGCCACGAAGGGTTTTTCACGCTCGCTGCCCATGACCTTTTCCACAATGCCGCGGGCATCGTTCATAATGGGGCGGCGTTGCGGGATCTGCTTATTCTTAAACCAATATTGCAGGGCATCGACTACGAGGCGATCGACCTGCTTAAGATTGGCGGCGCGAATAACGGCATGTTGCAGGCGCAAGATACCCATCACACTCAAGTGGCCCATGCCGTGAATGACCGACCAGCACGCCAAGGTGATGCGGCCGATTTCCAAAGGCGAGATGTCTCCATCGTGGGCCACGACGGCACCCTGTTCTTCGGCAAAGCGCTTGACGACGTCCAGCGCCATGTCCGCCCCCGGAGTCCCCGACTTTTCTCCCTTGGCAAATTGGCAGACGTGCTCCTCATCCATAGCATCGTACCGCTCGAAGAGGTAGTGGTAGATGGCGGGCTCGTCATGGGCGTAGGCAAAGTAGGCCTCTGCCAGCTGCATGAGGACATCGCCGCCGGAATCACCCTCCGGCAGGTGGCATGCTGCTTCCACCATGTATTCAGACATGCGACGATCCAAGAAGGCGGGGACTTCCGCGAGCATGTCGGCACCGGTGGCGAATTCCTCAGCCACCACCTGTGGCGAGAGACCAGCCTGGTCCGCCACAGATTCCACGGTAACGGCTTGCTCGCCTTCGCAGCCCGCTACATAAACAGCGGCTTCCAGGATGATCACCCGCCTGGAAGCCGCATCTAACTGGTACATCTAGTTCCCCATCAAGACAAAGATTAATACCCGCTAATTCTAACAAAATTTAAGGTACAGGGATACCCCCCAATCGAATGCCCTTTCTCGAGAAAATCTTTTCTCACCGATGTTAACGGTGGTAGCGCGGCCTATAGGTCATGGTCGCGGCCATGAGGGTTTCCACCAATCCCGCACCGACGAGAAATATTCTTAACTTTTATGCGGTCAATCTCATAGTTTTTAAGGCGGGAAGGAGGGGGTCGTCGGCAAGCGGGGCTATGCCTGCTTCTGCCCTACATGGCCGATGCCCTCTTGGAAGATAGTGCCGCGCGGCGGCATAAGGCGCATGGCCTTGAAGGCAATGTAGACGCCGATGGAAATCGCCAAGGAAATGGCGCCGAAGACGCCGGTAAATCCGTACATGACGGCCATGGGCGCGATGATGGTCCACGAGATTTCAAACGGGCCGAAACCGATATAGGCCATGCCGTATTCGGACAACGTGCCGGACTTGAGCTTGGGATCCACAATCTTGAGGATGGCGATGCCGGTCGCCACGGTGGCGGTGGCCCAGCCCCAGCCAAAGATGCCGCGCTCGATCCAGCGCTCACCAAAGAACTCGGCCGGGAACCACAGCAAGAAGAACACGCAGAAGATGGTGCCCAAGACGAAGAGCAGGAGAAGTGCCTGCCAATAAGAGGCAATAGCGGCTGGGACGATGGCAGCCACGCCGAAAGCGATGAGGTAGTCCGTGGCCGCGCCGGAAATGGAGGAAATGGAGTCCTTATCCAGATAATCCTCGGCGCCGACGAAATTCATGACCGCACGGAAGAGAAGGCCCACCACCATAGACATAGCAAAAAGCGGCACGGAGACGTTTTCCCAGATGCTGCTCAAACCCTGATTGATGCCGTAGGCGGTCATCACGGTCAAGATGATGAAGCCAAAGTGCAGTGCGAGCGGCTCGATGGAGGAAGGGTTGGTGGTAGCGCGGCCGAGAGACGGGCGCTCATCAATATTCTTGATGTAGCCGCGACGCAGCTCTTCCGGCAGCTCCTTGGGTACGTGGGAGACCTTGCCCTTGCGGATGCCCCAGTTGCCGGCGATCACGCCGCCGATGATGGCGGCCAGCGTGCCGACAGTCGCAGAGGTAAAGCCCAGCGAGGAGGCGGCATCGGCGCCCACGCCTTCCAGCGCGCCACCCACGGCCGCGGCGGTACCGAAGCCGCCGGTAAAACCGACGGGCAGCATCATGCCGAACCAATTCGGGGTATCGAAAAGCGGCGCAAAGAGGAAGAGGCCCAGCACGATAAACAGGCCCCACTGGCCGGTGAACATCATGGTGGAATAGCCCCACATATTGCGCGCGCCCTTGCCCATGTTGCCGCCCACTTCCATGGAGTAGGCCATGGACGCAAAGACCACCGCGATGAGGATGGAGGTGTAGTCACCCAAGTTATCGGAGAAGTTGATCCAGCCCAGCACGTTTGGACCTACCAGCAGGCCGATGAGGCCGGCGGTAATCGGGGCAGGTAGCAGCAGGTCCTGGAAGATGAACTTCACCTGGTGACGCAGGACGTTGCCGATGACCATGAGCAAAGAAATCCAGCCCACATCTAGCATGAGCGTATATGCGGAAAAATCTTCCATGAGGACCCTTTCTAGCTGTGCAATTATGGCGACTTGCCCCCGTTAGAGGGCAGACGGATAGGGAATACAATACCTTCCGACAAGTGAGCCACAACATAGGCTCCCGTTTTTCACCCCCACTACACTTTCAGTAGGTAGCTCGACCCCCGGTTGGGCGCTGACTATTAGGATGATGTGACATGTGGGAATTGGGCGAGCATTTTCGAAATTACGCAGACGAGTACCGCGATGCGGTGCACGAGCATTTCTTTAACGCGGTGCCTGAATCCCGGCAGATTTTTGCGCTGTCGATGCGCGATACCCATACCTCGATGGTGCCTGCGCTGGCGTGGGTGATTGAGCATACGGAGCCTGGGGAGCCCCTGCTTGCCGACGTCTCCGCAAAGCTCACCCAGCTCGCCCGCGATCACCGTCGGCATGGGTTTCCGTCCGAAATCTATTCCCGCTTTGACGATGCCCTCGTGGCGGGACTGCGGGTTTTGGCGCTGACGCAGTATCAATACAACTTTGCCTGCGACGTCATCCACCAGGTATGTACCACGATGGCCGACGCCGCACGGGAATCCGACGCCGCCGGCGAAGCACCGGCGCACTCGGCGCAAGTGGTAGCTGTAGATCACCCCACCCGCGAGACCTCCATCATCCGCGTGGAGGCTGGCTTGGCTGTGCCCTATCAACCGGGGCAGCACTTTCCGGTGACCACGCAGTACTTGCCCGGGCAATGGCGGATGCTCACCCCTGCGCAACCGAGCGACGGAACCGGCCAGGTGGTCTTTCACGTCTCTACCGCAGGCGAGGCTTCCCGGTCCCTCGCGCACGCGCAGCCCGGAGACTGGTGGACCTTGGGCCAGCCCGCCGGCGGCATTAGCCTCCAGAACGCCGGCGCAGGTGAACTGGTCATCATCGCCTACGGCACCGGCTGGGCCACAGCCCGCTGCGCGGCGCTCGCCGCGCTGGGCGATGATGACCGCAGCCGAGTACCGCGCCTCTTTGCCGTGGCGGGCAGCCCCGGCGCCCACTATGACACCTACTTCCAGCAGAACCTGGCAGCGCTCGGCGTACCGGTGCGCCGCATCGTGCGGGAAGAAAAAGACCCGTGGTTGCTCAATGCCCGCGAATTAGCATCCGGCGCCGACTACGTGGTCTCCGGGGAGCCGACCGATGTAGTAGTCAACGAGGTGGAGTTATCCACAGGCACTCCCCCGCGCTTCCTACTCGTCGGACCGGCCGAAGAAGTTGTGGAAGGTGAGGAAGAGTTGGTTCAAAGGGGCGTCGGCAAGCAGAACATCGACCTCCTTAGCTGGGGCCGCGACGGGCGCTGGCAGCCGGAAGACTACGCGGCACTGGCCTAGTCCGCAGTGGCCACGACCGGCAGGGCGCGGCGGGTTTTCGCTACCTCATTCGGATCGATGTCGGCATAAAGGATGTCATCCTCGTACCCGGCCTCGGCCATGCGCACGCCATTCGGGTCAACGATGGTGGAATGGCCAATGCCCGTTGGTCCGGAGAGATTGCCCGCCTCCGCCTCGCCGCCTGGGCGCGATTGGCTGGCCGCGAGGATATAGCTGGTGGAGTCCAAGGCACGCGCGGCCGTGAGCAGGCGCCATTGTTCCAGCTTTCCGGGGCCGTCCGCCCAGCTCGTGGGCACAACAATGAGCTGCGCGCCCTGGCTGGCCAGCTCCTTAAACTGCTCCGGGAAACGGATGTCATAGCAGGTGGCTACGCCCACAATAAGGTCATCCACGTCGAAGGCCACCAGCGATTCGCCGGCCAAGACCGTATCCGATTCGCGGTAGTCAAAGGCATCATAGGTATGAATCTTGTCGTAGCCGCCCAGCACGCCAGGGCCGGCAATGAGCGCCGTATTGGTCACGCGATTAATGGTCTTGCCCTCGCGCTCCACGGTATCGGCTGGGCAGAACATGCCGGCCACGACGGTGACCTCGAGCTCCTCTGCGAGCGCTTGGATCGCCGTGGCGAACGGGCCTTCGAGCGTCTGTGCCTGCTCATCAAGGCGCCCAGAGCGGAAATTCTGCGCCGTGGCCTCCGGAAGCACGATTAACCGCGCCCCGTTTCCGGCCGCCTCACGGATCTTGGCAAGCGCCAGTTCCTGGTTTTCGGTGATATTTCCGGTGGATGTTAACTGCACTGCTGCTACCTTCATGCCTCCCAAAATAATGAAGCAGGGCGGAGTTATCCACAGGCTGCGTCATAACCCCTAGCGCGGCATTGTGTGGTCCATCAGGCTTAGGGGCATGAGTTATGTAGAAATTCCCACGCACCTGCCCGATTACGTCCGCTCCCTCATGGCGCGTCCTCCGCTGCCACCGCCGACGGCCGCGCTCGATACCGCCTACCGCACCGCGGCCGCACTAGAGCGGGCCCGCGACACCTGGTCCAGCACCGTGGCCGCAACGGAGGACGCCACGGCCGAGCAATTGCGCTCCGTTGAGGCTTTCCTCGTCACTGCCACCGGGGTGGATTCCCGCCTGGGCCATGCATTGGGAGATGCGCGATGACCCTATCCGTGGCTTTAAAAAATGGTGCTAGTACGTTGCACAGCGAACACGCTGAACTGCGTTTTCGTGTTATAGATGCACACCAGGATTGGCGCGACCTACCACTGGGTGGACCCGCCGGCGAGGCCGCGCGCACCAGTTTGGCGAGCTACACCGACTGGCTGACCCAGCCGCTGCACCAGATGGAGCAGGTTGCCACCACCCTTGAACTCCACGCCAGCCTGCAGGCCCGCCGCGAGGAACTCGAGGACCGCATCATCGCATTTCTAGGACAAGTGGATGAGCGCAGTGGCGCCGCGGCCAACGCCGCTGGACTCTTGTTGAATCAAGTGCGGGCGCTGGGCGATTCGCTGGATTGGCTCTGCTCCCAAGAAATCGATGCCCTATGTACGCCTGCCGGGGTCGCTCCACCCGTTCGCCTGGAAGACTTCTCCGATCTTCCAGTGGATACCGTCCACGAGATTAATCTTGCCCAAGCCAGCGAGCACGTATCTCAGCTAGCCGCGCAGAACCCAGATATGCGGGTGCTAGAAACTAGCGACGGACGGCTCGTAGCCATGGTGGACCCCGGCGGCTTCCGGACTACGCCGGCATCGCTTACCACCTTTGTGGAAGGAGTTCACTCCTCCGATCCAGAAACCTGGCAGCGCGCGGTGGACCGCGGCCGCAATCTAGCCAAGGCCAGCGGCGGGCCCGCGGTGGTGTGGTTAGGCTACCAGGCGCCATCTTCCCTGCCCCGTGCGGTTCACGCCACTCCCGCGCACACTGCCAGTCAAGAACTCGCCCGGTTTCAACGCTCGCTCGGTAAACGCTATCCGCAGGCCAAGCGCACCGTTGTGGGATATTCCTATGGTTCTGTTGTCACCGGGCATGCCGCACAGCAGGAAAGAATTGCTGATGACGTAGTGCTCGTCGGCAGCCCTGGCACGGGTGCTGGCCACGCCTCAGAACTGCATGGCCGCATCTGGGCAGCCACAAATGCCAACGACCCCATCGCTATTACGACGGGGCCTAACGGCGGCATCCATGGTCCCGATCCCACCGTTGATACTTTTGGTGCCACTCCCCTCCCCGGCGCGGATGGCCTCCCTGGCGATCATGGCTCCTATTGGGAGGACCCGCGGTTCTTGCGTGGCCTAGGCCAAGTGGCGCGCGCGAACTAATCCGAGGGGTACGGCCTTTAGAACAGGCCGGCCGGCTGGTCCGAATAGGAGACCAACATATTCTTAGTCTCCTGATAGTGGCCCAGCATCATCAAGTGGTTCTCACGGCCAAGGCCAGATTCCTTGTAGCCACCAAAGGCGCTATGTGCTGGGTAGTCGTGGTAGTGATTGACCCACACGCGGCCGGCCTGGATATCGCGGCCCGCGCGGTAGCAGATGTTTTGACTGCGCGACCATACGCCGGCACCAAGGCCGAAGTTGGTGGCGTTAGCGATTGTGATCGCCTCGTCATAGTCCTTAAACGTAGCTACGGAGAGCACCGGGCCAAAGATCTCCTCCTGGAAGATGCGCATGTCGTTATTTCCCTTAAACACGGTGGGCTCGATGTAGTAGCCCTTTTCCAGGCCTTCCACCTTGTTCACGTGGCCGCCCACAAGAGTCTCCGCGCCTTCTTGCGGACCGATCTCCAGGTACTGCTTGATCTTGTCCATCTGCTCCTGGGAGGCCTGCGCACCCATCATGGTTTCCGTATCGAGTGGGTGACCAATCTTAATCTTCTTGACGCGCTCAACGGCCAGTTCCAAGAACTTATCCGCAATGTCTTCGTGCACCAGCGCGCGCGATGGGCACGTGCAGACCTCGCCTTGGTTAAGGGCGAACATGACAAAGCCCTCCACGCACTTTTCCAAGTAGGAATCGTCTTCATCCATGATGTCTTTGAAGAAGATGGACGGGGATTTACCACCCAGTTCCAAGGTAACGGGGATGACCTTGTCAGCGGCGGCCTTGTTGATGATCTTTCCTACCGGGGTAGAGCCGGTGAAGGCGATTTTGGCAATGCGGTCCGAACCGGATAGTGCCGCACCGGCTTCATCTCCCAGGCCATTGACGATATTGAGCACGCCGTCAGGAAGAAGATCACCGATGATATCGATGAGCAACAGGATGGATGCTGGTGTCTGCTCAGCCGGCTTCATGACAATGCAGTTTCCAGCAGCCAGCGCTGGCGCAATCTTCCAGGCGGCCATGAGCAACGGAAAATTCCACGGGATAATCTGGCCTACGACGCCGAGCGGCTCATGGTAGTGATAGGCCACGGTGTCCTGGTTGAGCTGGGACAGGCGGCCCTCCTGGGCGCGGATGGCGCCAGCGAAGTAGCGGAAGTGATCCACGGCCAGCGGAATATCAGCGGCCAGAGTTTCGCGTACGGCCTTGCCGTTCTCCCAAGTTTCCGCGACCGCAATCTTTTCCAGGTTTTCCTCGATGCGGTCCGCAATGCGATGCAGAAGCAATGCACGCTCGGCCGGGGTGGTTTTACCGAAGGTTTCGAAGGCCTTTTCCGCGGCATCGATAGCCAAGTTGATATCGGCTTCTTTGCCGCGAGCTACCCGGCAAAATACCTCGCCGTTTACTGGACTGATGTTGTCCATGTATTCACCATCGACGGGCGCCACCCACTGGCCGCCGATGTAGTTGTCATAGCTTTCGCGGTAGTCAACGATGGAGCCTTCGGTTCCCGGGGCTGCATACAGGGTCATGCTGTGTGTCCTTTCCTGGAGAAAATTACGGGTAAAGGTGTTATGCGACACTAATATTCCTGCCTGTGTCTTACATCACCAACCTGCTAGTCATCCTAACCCTAAACTTTGCAATGCGCACTGATTACAGTTACCCCCTTTGCAAATATTCACATGCCACCGCGAGTACGCAGGCAGAAGAAAACCCCGCATCCAGCGGGGAAGCTGGCTGCGGGGTTGGGTGTACTCGTCTGCAGAGCGAGAGTTAGTCTTGGCCGTATCCACGGCCGCGGGAGCGCTTGCGCTCACGCGCGGTACGCGGGCTCCACATCACCACGGAAGTGGACCGTGGTACATGGACAAGCTCGCCACTGCGCTGCGGGCGACGTCCAGCGGCCTGCTCGCGCAGGGCTCGGACCTCTTCAGCTAAAGCGTCGCGCTCAGCCTCGAGTCGATCGCGTTCTTCGGTCAACTCGATGATGGACTTGATGCCGGCAAGGTTGACGCCATCGTCCTGGGACAGCGCCTGAATCTTGCGCAACAGCTCAATATCCCGGTCAGAGTAGCGGCGGCCGCCGCCACGGGTACGAGCCGGGGAGACTAAGCCCATACGGTCATAGGTGCGCAGGGTCTGGGCGTGCATTCCGGATAGTTCCGCAGCTACGGAGATGACGTAGACCGCGGTGCCGGAATCTTCTGCCTTTCCAGTGCTCATTTCTTAACACACCTCCTGCCTTAAGCATTCTCGGCGCCGGCCCAACCCGCACGCGGGTTGAAACCGGAGTCCTTTTCCGCTTGAGCATAGGTGCGCAGTGCGCTGGAGGCGGCGGCATCGAGCTTGGTGGGCACGGTAACCTGCACGGTAACCAGCAGATCGCCGGAGTTGCCACCGCGCTTGGCGATGCCCCTTCCGCGCACCCGCAGCGTGCGTCCATCCGGCGTACCAGCGGGGATCTTCACGCGCACCGGGTTATCCAAAGTAGGAACCGCGATGGTATCGCCCAAGGCCAGCTCCGTGAAGGAAACCGGAACGGTGACATGGAGGTCATCGCCCTCGCGGGTAAAGACCTTATCCGGCTTTACAGTCACCGCTACGAACAGGTCACCGGCCGGTGTGCCGTTGGGACCTGCTTCGCCCTGGCCGGCGAGGCGGACTTTTTGTCCATCGATGACGCCGGCAGGGATGCGCACGGTGATATTGCGGGTGCGGTGAACCGTGCCAGTGCCGTGGCAATCCTTGCACGGATCCGTGATGCGGCGGCCGGTGCCATCGCAGTCCTTACACGGGGCAGAGAAACCGAAAGCGCCGCGGTTCTCCGAGGTAAAACCGGTACCGCTGCAGGTGCCACAGGTAGAGGTCTTGCCGGAAGCGGAGCCCGAGCCGTGGCACGTGGTGCACGGCGCATTGCCGCTGAGCGCTAGGGGAATGGTGGTTCCCTTAGCGGCCTCGCGGAAGTCGAGGGTTATTTCCGTTTCGACGTCGGCCCCCCGCGACGGTTTAGCTGAGTGGCCAGCACTACCGCCGCGGTTGAAAACGCTACCGAAGATATCCCCAACACCGCCGCCTTGAGACGCTCCTCCAGCGGATCCTCCGAAGAGGTCCGAGAGGTCGAATTCTTGCGCACCTTGTCCACCCATGCGCGTGGATCGAAACCCGCCGGGAAATCCGGCGCCTCCCATCCGTCCAAAGCCGCCTCCATTGCGGAGCATGGCCTTGAACTGGTCGTATTCCTTGCGCTCGGTGGCGTCGGAAAGCACGTCGTAGGCTTCCGCAACCTTTTTGAACCTTTCCGCTGCCGCGGGGTCGTCCGGGTGGGTATCGGGATGATTCTCGCGCGCTAGCTTGCGGTAAGCACGCTTAATCTCGTTCTGGTCTGCGGACGAGGAGACCCCCAGATCCGCATAGTAATCTTTGTCTGCCCATTCGGGTTTAGCGCTCACTGGGCATCTCCTCCTTTCAAAGAGAATCGATACAAGTTAAGTAAAAGGGCGCCGCGGGAAGGTCACTAGTCAATTCCCAGGGCGCCCTTTATGTTATTTACTCAGATTCTTCCGAGCTGCCGGACTCATCGCTGGGGTCCGCGATGATGACCATGGCATTGCGTACGAGCCTGTCGCCCACGCGGTAGCCCTTGCGCAGCACGGTGCCAAGCACCTGCTCATCGCCGGAGGACAAGTCCTGCACGGCTTCGTGGACCTCAGGGTCGAAAGCATCGCCTTCCTCACCAAAGGCAGCGAGGTCGTGCTTTTCCAGCGTGCTGTGGAGCTTATCCGCAAACGCCTTGAGCGGGCCTTCCAAGTCGCCGTGTTCACGAGCCAGTTCCAGGTCATCAAGGACAGGCAGCAAATCTGCGATGACCTTGGCCTTGGCGGTCTCGATTACGGCCTGGCGGTCGCGCTCGGTGCGGCGGCGGTAGTTGGTGTATTCCGCATTGAGACGCTGCAGGTCTTCTGTGCGTTCTGCCAACTGTGCTTCCACATCGCTAGCGCCGGTGCCTGCGGGCTCTTCGCCCGCTGCTTCGGCTTCTACCTCATCAGCGTTGACATCTGCCAGCGCTTCTTCGAGGTCAGCATCGAGGGTGGGATCCAGCTCGGCTTCTTCGGTGGCGTCAGCCTGTGCTTCCTGCGCAGCCTGGGCCTCCTCGGCCTGCTCGGCAGCAGCCTCAGCGCGGTCAGCCGAGGTAGCCTCCGGATCCGTGTTTTCCGGGTCGCCTGGGTTGTGCGGCATTCCGCTGTCCTGAGTCATTACTTGTTGCCATCCTTGTTCTCGTCCTCGTCAACGACCTCAGCGTCGACGACGTTCGGGTCACCCTGCGCAGCACCAGCATCGGCAGCACCCTCGGCGCCTGCCTCAGCAGCCTGTGCCTCGTAGATCTGCTTGCCCATCTCCTGGGATTCGGTGGACAGCTTCTCCACTGCAGACTTGATGGCCTCGAGGTCATCGCCCTTCAGAGCCTCATCAACGGCGTCAGCAGCCTCGGTGACCTTGGTCTTAACATCCTCGGATACCTTGTCGGCATTGTCATCCAAGAACTTGCGGGTCTGGTAGGAGGTGGACTCTGCGTTATTGCGCAGCTCCTGCTCCTCGCGGCGCTTCTTGTCCTCTTCAGCGTGCTGCTCAGCATCCTTGACCATGCGGTCGATTTCTTCCTGGGACAGGCCGGAACCATCCTGAATCTTGATGGTGTTTTCCTTGCCGGTGCCCTTGTCCTTTGCGGTCACGTGGACGATGCCGTTGGCATCGATATCGAAGGTGACCTCAATCTGGGGAACACCGCGCGGTGCCGGAGCAATACCGCCGAGCTCGAAGGAGCCGAGCAGCTTATTAGCGGTAGCCATCTCGCGCTCGCCCTGGAAGACCTGAATCTGTACGGAAGGCTGGTTGTCCTCTGCGGTAGTGAAGGTCTCGGACTTCTTGGTCGGGATAGTGGTATTGCGCTCGATGAGCTTGGTCATCACGCCACCCTTGGTCTCAATGCCGAGGGACAGCGGGGTGACGTCGAGAAGCAGCACGTCCTTAACCTCGCCGCGCAGCACGCCTGCCTGCAGGGCAGCGCCGACTGCAACAACCTCGTCCGGGTTAACGCCCTTGTTGGCATCCTTGCCGGTCAGTTCCTTAACCAAGTCAGATACGGCTGGCATACGGGTGGAGCCACCAACGAGAACAACGTGGTCGATATCGCCGACGGAAAGGTCAGCGTCCTTGATGACCTGGTTGAACGGAGCCTTGGTGCGGTCCAGCAGATCCTGGGTGATCTTCTGGAACTCGGTGCGGGTCAGGGTCTCATCCAAGAACAGCGGGTTCTTATCGGAGTCAACGGTGATGTACGGCAGGTTGATGTTGGCCTGCTGGGAGGAGGACAGCTCAATCTTGGCCTTCTCTGCAGCCTCGCGTAGACGCTGCACGGCGCGCTTATCCTTGGTCAGGTCAACGCCCTGGGAGGTCTTAAAGCGGTCTACCAGCCAATCGACGATGCGCTGATCCCAGTCATCGCCACCCAGCTCGTTATCGCCGGCGGTGGCCATAACCTCAACGACGCCATCGCCGATTTCCAGCAAGGAGACGTCGAAGGTGCCGCCACCCAGGTCGAATACCAGGATGGTCTGCTCCTGCTCACCCTTTTCCAGGCCATAAGCCAAAGCAGCTGCGGTTGGCTCGTTAACGATACGGAGCACGTTCAGGCCTGCAATCTGGCCAGCTTCCTTGGTGGCCTGACGCTGTGCGTCCTCAAAGTATGCAGGAACGGTAATAACGGCGTCAGTAACGTCCTCACCGAGGTAAGCCTCTGCGTCGCGCTTCAGCTTCATCAGCGTGCGAGCGGAGATCTCCTGGGAGGTGTAATCCTTATCATCAATGTTGATCTTCCAGTCGGTGCCGATGTGGCGCTTGACGGAGCGAATGGTGCGGTCAACATTGGTTACCGCCTGGTTCTTAGCGGACTGGCCGACCAGGATTTCGCCGTTCTTTGCAAAAGCAACGACGGAAGGCGTGGTGCGGGAGCCCTCAGAGTTAGCGATGACGGTGGACTCGCCACCTTCCAGTACGGAAACGACGGAGTTCGTCGTACCAAGGTCAATACCTACTGCGCGTCCCATGATTTCTTCTCCTTTTATCTTGGGGTAATTAATAAAGTTGACTGTCAGTGACTCAACTTCTCGTTGCGTCCGAGCGCTACTGTAACAGAACTTCTACGTTCGGTCACACAACCTTGAGCCTGTGTCACTCAATCTCTACAACGGGTAGCCTACAAAAGTTATTCCCCGCGACTCAACTTTTCATGTAAACCCCATCTTTATGCAGCTCAGCGCCGCTCTTACCGACGCCCTCCTCCCCACCCCCTACACGATCGCCCCCGTTGGCCGGCGCCCCCCACACCCAA
>NZ_JAKRNE010000025.1 GCF_022347205.1 Corynebacterium sp. ACRPO
ACAACACCGAACGCATCCAACAACGACTCAAGGGCCTGACCCCGATGCAATATCGAAATCAGACCCTTGAAGCCCTAACCGCCTAGAATTAAACCAGTCCAACTTTCGGGGGCCAGTTCACCTTCTTTAGAAAGAACTGTAGGGGTGTTGGCGCAAGTTCATCCCCAACCGCGCTCCCATTTATGGGGCGATAACAGAGGGCTTAAAGCCGGGGCGTCGCTTTTCATAGTCAGCAATATTGTCCTCGTTACGGAGGGTGATACCAATGTCATCGAGTCCCTCCATCAACCGCCAACGGGTGTAGTCATCGATGTCAAAGCGGTAGGTATTTTCTCCCACCGTGACCGTTCGCGCCTCCAAGTCAACGGTGACCTGGGTTTCTCCTGCCTCCAGCTGCTTCCAGATAAGCTCTATGTCTTCTTGTTCCATCAAGCCGGTAAGAAGGCCGGACTTTCCTGCGTTGCCGCGGAAGATATCTGCAAAGCGGGACGAAAACACGGCACGGAACCCGTATTCACTCAACGCCCATACTGCATGTTCGCGGGAGGATCCGGTGCCAAAATCACTGCCTGCAAAAAGCACCGACCCATCTTTAAATTGCGCTTGGTTGAGCACGAAGCTGTCATCGGAGCGCCAATTAGAAAACAACCCTTCAGAAAAGCCTGTACGCTTAACCGACTTCAAGTAACGCGCGGGGATGATTTGATCGGTATCCACATTGGAAGCGCGCAGGGGCACGCCCGTTCCCGTATAGGTAATAAACTTCTCCATTGTCAATGCCTTTCTTAGCGCTCAATTCAAGTCAGCAGGACTAGACAGGTATCCGGTCACGGCTGTAGCGGCAGCCACCTGGGGTGACACTAGGTGTGTGCGCCCACCAGGACCTTGACGGCCCTCGAAATTGCGGTTGGAGGTGGAGGCGGAGCGCTCGCCCGGCGCCAATTGGTCTGGATTCATCCCCAAGCACATCGAGCAACCAGCGGTACGCCATTCAGCGCCAAACTGGCGGAAGATTTCATCTAGGCCTTCTTCCTCCGCTTGAGCCTTGACGGCTGCTGAAGACGGCACTACCAGCATCCGCGTATCTTCAGCGATGGTACGGCCCTTGACTACGCCGGCTGCGGCGCGCAAATCTTCAATGCGAGCATTGGTGCATGAGCCGACAAAGACGGTATCTATTTTGATATCGCGCAGGGCAGTTCCCGGCTGCAGGTCCATATATTGTAGGGCCTTTTCTACGGTAGCCTTTTCATTATCGTCACCGCAGTCTTCTGGATCTGGAACGCTCTCACCTAATGGCAGGCCTTGTCCAGGATTGGTTCCCCAGGTAACGAATGGGGTCAAAGCAGAACCATCAATTTCGACGACGGTATCGAATTCCGCCCCCTCATCAGTGGGAAGCGTCTTCCAATAGTCAACCGCAGCATCCCAGTCTGCCCCCGTAGGAGCGAACTCACGACCCTTCACATATTCAAAAGTGGTCTCATCTGGAGCGACCATGCCGGCGCGGGCTCCCGCCTCAATAGACATATTGCAGATGGTCATGCGCGCTTCCATGGACATCTTGCGGATTGCTTCACCACGGTACTCAATGATGTGGCCTTGCCCGCCGCCGGTACCAATTTTGGCGATAACAGCCAAGATGAGGTCTTTGGCAGACACACCTTCTTGCAGTTCGCCTGTAACCTCAATCGCCATCGTTTTAAAAGGCTTCAAGGAGAGCGTCTGCGTGGCCATGACGTGTTCTACCTCAGAGGTACCAATGCCCATTGCGATTGAACCAAAGGCACCGTGGGTGGAGGTATGCGAATCGCCGCAGACAATGGTCATACCTGGCTGCGTGATTCCCAATTGTGGGCCAACTGTATGGACAATGCCTTGCTGCGCATCTCCCATGGAGTGCAAGCGCACACCAAATTCTTCGCAGTTTTTCCGCAGGGTCGATACCTGGGTGCGTGAAACCTCATCCTTGATTTCCAAGAGGTTGCCGGAATTGATGCCTTGCGTGGGAACGTTATGGTCCTCGGTGGCCAAGTGCAGCTCAGGGTGACGCAACGTGCGGCCGGCCAGCCGCAAGCCATCAAATGCCTGCGGACTGGTAACTTCATGTAGTAGCTGAAAGTCAATAAAGATGAGGTCTGGCGCCCCAGCATCGCCGTGTTGGACGACGTGATCGCGCCACACTTTTTCTGCCAATGTCAGCTTCTGGTTCATAAACATCTCTCCACACTTGAAATCTCATGAGTTGGGACGTAGATTTCATTGTATGGGAGAGTATAGCGCAGTTTCCGGAATTAAGGTGTTGGATCGAGCAATGGCCATTATGATGGCCGCCGCCAACCACCCCTCCACCCTCAATGAATTATGCGAAACCACGGGGCTACCTCGGGCGACGGCACATAGATTGGCCACCGCGCTCGAGGCACACCGCATCCTCGTTCGCACCCCCGATGGAAAGTGGAAGGCCGGCCCTGCCCTTCCCGGCAACCGCGATCACCTCCTCGAGGCAGCGGGACCAATCATGGAGAAACTGCGCGAACACACCGGAGAATCCATCCAACTCTACGAAGTCACTGGAAATACCCGCACCTGCATTGCCACTAAGGAGCCGGAATCCGGCCTCCACAACGTCGTACCAGTCGGGCGCCAGCTACCGCTTAGCTCCGGCTCTGCCGCGCGCATCATTGCCGCATTTGTAGACATTAATACCGATAACGCCTCGTTTACCCAAGCAGACATTGAGGCGGCCAGAAACCAAGGTTATTCCGAGTCTATTGAGGAACGCGAAGCCGGCTTAGCCTCCATCTCCGCGCCGGTTTTCGATGGTTCCGGCACCTTCCTCGCAGTATTGTCGATTTCCGGATCTGCCGAGCGCTTCCAACCTTCCCCGGCCCAGAAATACGCCGACATTCTCACTTCCGCCGCACGCGAATTGAGCAATCTCCTTTAAGGCCCTCCCTAGCTTTACGACGCCCGCCTCCACCTAACCCCAAGGAGGCGGGCCGATTTATTTCCCAAACCAGAAAAATCAGAGAAACGCGCCCACGCCTATTGAAACCGAAATGAAAATGCGGTTTAATGAAAACACACTGAAAACAACGGGGCTTCCCCCCACCAGAGAGGATCAGACATCATGACCCACACCACCCACGAAGACCATACCCACACCCATGGCGCCGATTGCGGCCACGTTTCCTTCCCACACGGCGACCACACCGACTACCTCCACGAAGGCCACATTCACCGTGAGCATGATGGCCACTGGGACGAGTGCGAGACCACCGAGCACGTTGAAGCCGAGGCGCACGCCGACCACACCCATGGTGAAGGCTGCGGCCACGTAGCGATCCCGCACGGCGACCACGTGGACTACCTGCACGACGGCCACCGCCACGCCGCCCACGGCGATCACTACGACGAGCACTAAGCGCTTATCGAGGCATAGCCCCATACCGCTTGCCGCCTGGACCCCTTCAACTGTGGGCCCAGGCGGCCTTCTCTATGCCCACCCCCTACTGCTGAAATCCTCCCCGAAATTCACACCAGAAACATATCTGCAAGCTCGGCGGGACGCGCTCTCTCATTTCTGTTTAAAATGACAGTCAGACTATTAGTTCTTTCCGGTTGGGTGCTACGGTTTTTCGAGTGATTACTAGTTGGAAGATTTTTCTTCAAGATTTTGTCCGCTTGTGGCGGACCCCGCAGGTCTGGGTGATCCTCATTGGTTTGATGATCACCCCAGCCCTGTATTCTTGGGTAAACATCTCCGGTTTCTGGGACCCATACGGAAACACAGAACACCTCAAGGTCGCCGTAGTTAATGAGGACAAAGGCGCATCCTCGGAGATGACTGGCCACTTAGACGTTGGCGGGCAGATGATTGACAAGCTGCATGACAATGACGAGCTGGGCTGGCAGTTCATGGACAGGCAGGAAGCCGAAGACGCCGTTAAGAAGGGTGACGTCTTCGCCTCGGTGATTGTCCCCGAAGACTTCTCGGCCGATTTCGTGAACCTTTTTAAAGGTACCTATTCTCAGCCCACGCTGGAATATCACGTCAATGAGAAGCTCAACGCCATTGCACCGAAGATTACTGATACTGGCGCTTCGACACTAGACACCACCATCAGCTCGACCTTCAAGGAGCAGGTAGCGGATTCGGTGGCTACGGAGCTAAAGAACTCCGGTGGCGATTTGAGCCAGAAGATTAACAGTACCGCAAGCAAGACCGCGGATTCTTTTTCAGAGACCGCAGATACGGTAGCTAACTCCCGCAGCCAACTTGCTGACGTGCACTCCACCATCGAGGATGCGCGCCCAACTATCGCGCAAGCCCGCGAGTCTTTGGGCACGGTGCAAAAGACCCTCGACGATGCCCAGACCGCCTTGGATGAGCTGAACGCTATAACCGCAGAGGTCCAGCGGGAAGTCACTTCTTTCTCGGACGATGCCACCGCTGCCTACGTAGAAGGCACGACCGCTATGGCGGACGGCACCGCCTCCGCCAATGCCACCGTGGGCTCGGTCTCCGGCAAACTGCGCGGCGCCCTCAACCGCGTTGCTGCCGCATCCGCTGGCGCGTCTGGAATCGTCGGTGAAGCTGATCGGGCTATCGATCAGCTCGATAAGCTTGCGGCTTCACCGGCCCTGCCCCCGCAGGTTTCCCAACAGATTAAGGATCAGGTAGGAGAACTCCGCGAACGCAATGACCAAAATAAGGCCGTTCTCGGTGACTTAGATACTCTCAACGGCGATACGAACGACACCATCGATTCGCTCAATAAGACCACGGGCATGTTGGAAAAGATGGCCGCCCAAACGCGCGATGATTCCCACGCGCTGCGCGATAATGTAGCCGAAGGCCTACCCAAGCTCAACGCTGCGCTTTCCGCCGTCACCGCTACCACCGGCAAGCTATCCGCCTCACTCGAAAGCCAGCAGGCACTGGTCGGGCAAACCGATGGGCTCTTGGGCGGCGTCGACGAGCAGCTAAGCCAGGCCCAGCAAGTAGTTGAGCGTTTTTCTGTGGACCTCGACGGTATTGAGGAGGGGCTTCGTGCCTCCCGCAGCGACGTGATTGCGCTGAGCAATACTGCCAATAACAATTCCATTTTGCAGTCTGTCAAGGGCCTTAACACCGATGAGGTGTCTTCCTTCCTTGCCTCCCCTGCGGAGATGGAAAGCCACGCCGTATTCCCTGTAAAGCACTATGGTTCCGGCATGTCCTCGCTCTTTATCAACCTCACGCTGTGGATCGGCGCGTTCATGCTGCTCATCATCTTCCGTGCTGAGGTAGACCCGCAGGGCCGCAAGGACCTCACCATTACCAAGGCTTACCTTGCCCGCTTCCTTTTGCTTTCCTTCTTTGCCATTGCCCAGGCACTCATCGTGTCCATCGGCAACCTGGCCATTGGTGTTGAACATGCCAATGCATTGGCCTACGTCGCTACCGCGGTCATCGTGGGCCTGTGCTACCTGAGCATTACCTATAGCTTGGTTTCTACGTTTGGACACGTAGGCCGCGGCATCGCGGTGGTCTTCGCCTTCATCCAGATTCCGGGCGCATCCGGCCTCTACCCCATTGAGATGACGCCGGACTTCTTCCGCGCGGTGCATCCATTCCTGCCCTTTACCTACGGCATCGATGCCATGCGCGAGACCGTCGGTGGTTTCTACGGCAACCACTATGCGCGCGACCTTGCCGCGCTCATCGGCATGGCCGCGATCGCTTACCTCATCGGTACTGTGATGCGCCGCGGCCTGTCCAACGTCAACATGCTGGTCAATGACGAACTGCATAAGGGCGGTCTCGTTATCAATGAGCAGGTCCACCTGGTCGGCAGCCGGTACCGCTTTACCGACCTCCTCTATGCCTTGAATGACCGCGAGGCGTACCAACAAAGCTTGGAGGATAAGTGGAGCATGGCCCGCAGGAATTACTCCCAGCTGATGAAGATTACCGTCGCGGTAGGCCTAGCGTTAGTCGTCGCTTTGGGCATCTACTCACGCATTAACCCTGAAGAAAAGGCCATCATCTTCGGCCTGGCCTGCCTGGTGACGCTCATTGCGGTGGGCGTTATCTGCTCCCTTGAGTACGTCAAGCAGAGCATCGCGCACGATAGCCGCCTGGCGGATCTCAGTGATGAGGAAATCCAGGAGCACCTCGAGCACCGACAGGAACACCCAAACCGCTACCTCCTAGAGGACTTAGACGAGGAATCCACATTTTCTAATGCCAGCGAGACCAAGGAAATGCCCGCCGTTGATGG
Organism: Corynebacterium sp. ACRPO; assembly: GCF_022347205.1. Classification (GTDB taxonomy): domain Bacteria; phylum Actinomycetota; class Actinomycetes; order Mycobacteriales; family Mycobacteriaceae; genus Corynebacterium. Next base: position 6,270 of record NZ_JAKRNE010000025.1, read on the forward strand.
CGATGGCTCCGGAAAGGGAGGCGAGTAAGTCATGAAAAACATCCTGACCATTCTCCGCGATGACCTCCACGCCATTCGCACCAATGTAATGACCGCGGTCATCATCTTTGGCCTTGCCATCATCCCGTTGCTTTTCACCTCCTTCAACGTGTTGGCCAGCTGGGATCCCTTTTCTAATACCGACCAACTCAAGATCGCTGTGGCCAGCGAGGATGAAGGCCACGAAAGCGACCTCGCCTCCCTGAAACTGAATTTGGGCGATAAGGTGCTCTCACAGCTCAGCCGCAATCAAGATATCGATTGGGTCATTACTGATAGCGCCGATGCCGTCGAAGGAACGAAGTCTGGCGAATACTATGCCGGCATTGTTCTGCCCAAGGACTTCAGCGCGGATTTGCTCACGTTTTATGTAGAAGGAACCGAGCCAAGCAAGCTCAACCTCTATACCAATGAGAAGAAGAATGCGCTGTCTACCATCATCACGCAAAAGAGTGCGGACGGCGTCATCCAGAAAATCAACGAGTCCTTCACCCGCGTGGTATCCAATGTCGGCCTTGGCGTCGTCTCGGATTTTGATAAATACCTTAATGAGGACGATACCCAGACTGCACTCAATAACCTGCACAACCGCGTCAATAACGTCAGCACTCGCCTCGATGCTGCGGCTGGCACCGTAGGTGCACTAAGCAATCTGGTCGACTCCACCCTGCCGCTTACGCAGGCTGCGGACAATATCCTCGCCGAGGCTGGCCGCCAGGCTACGGAGACCGACAATGACCAAGGCGAAAACCCCATCGACGTTCTGCGCTCTACCCTCAATGACTCGGCTGGCTCACTCGACGCTTCCTTGGCGGCTACAACGCAAAGCTACGATGCGCTCTCTGCCCAGGTTGATGAGTTGCTCGATAATGCAAGCACCACCAGCGCACAAACGGCGCAGACCTACCGCACCGCAGCTGAGCGTGTAGACGAGCAGACAAAGGCCTTTGAGGGAGTTCGCGCTTCCCTCAAGGACCAAGCCGATAAGGTAGCTCTACCAGCTCCAGTCGCGGGTGGATATAAGGCGATGATGGGCCAGATTGATGCCTCCATTGCGCAGAGCAACGCGCTGCATGATTCGCTGGTATCTACCGCCGATGACCTTGAGCAAGGCCGTGGCACGTCCCAAGACTCCCGACAGCGCACCAAGGGTGCCATCGCCAATGCCAAGCAGGCTGCTGAAAAGGCACGCAATTCCTATAACGAGAACCTCAAGCCGCAGCTAGACCAGCTCAACCAGAGCGTCTCGGTGGTCGCGGACGATATTGATGCTGTCAAGCAGGACATCGCAGGCATTCGCTCTTCGGTCTCCCAGAAGGAGGGGTCGCCACAGCAAAGCCTGGCGCGCGCCCGCGATACCACCGCCAGCCTTGCCAGCACCCTGCGGGAGCAAAGCGGCCGTTTTGCTGACATGGGCCGAAAAATCGACGAGGTGCGCCGTGGCGGCGATTTAGACAAGCTAGCGGATATCGTCGGCAACGATCCAGAACTGCTCGCCTCCCGCATTGCCGCTCCCGTGGCTGTAGACCGCCAGCCGGTCTACCCTGTCGCTGCCTTTGGCGTGGGTATGACGCCGTTCTACCTCGCTTTGTCGCTGTGGGTAGGGGCCCTTCTGGCATGCGTGCTGGTGCATACCAACGCCGAGCGTAAATACTTGCGCAAGGACGAGAACGGCAATTACGACGAGAGCGAATTCACCCGTGGTCAAGCGTTCTTCGGTCGCTTTGCCACACTCGGCCTAGTTGGCCTCGCGCAGGCCACCTTGGTGGTTCTCAGCCTTATCTTCTTCGTCCAGATCGAGCCCGCGCACCCATTCATGCTCATGTTCGCCGCATGGATAGTCTCCCTGGTGTTTATGTTGATCATCTATTCACTTGTCATCACACTCGATAGTGCCGGCAAGGCCTTGGCGGTGTTGTTGCTCGTGATACAAGTCTCTGGCTCCGGCGGCGCGTACCCGCTGCCCCTGCTGCCTGAGTGGTTCCAGAACGTGAGCCCGTGGCTGCCAGCGACGTACGCTATTGATGCTTTCCGCAGCGCCATTGCGGGCATCTACCACGGCGATATATGGCGCGAGTTGGGCATGCTACTGTTATTTACCATCCCCGCACTCATCGTCGGCCTCATTCTCCGCCGCGCTATGGATGCCTATCACAAGCGCCTCAAGAAGGCGATTAAGAAGACGAAGGTCATGGCGTAGCCGCGCTGGGCGACGTCTCCCCTTCCGCACTTCCTACACCGCCCACCAAGCCCTTTTCACGGCTTGGTGGGCTTCTTTCATGCCTTGGGTCAAAAGCTCACACTCCGGCCTAAACGACAGAATGTGTTGTTTTGCGGCGTGTCGGGCTAAACGACATTTTGTGTTGGTGGGGTTTAGCGTATGTGGCCTTTGCGTATTCCCATAGAGTGGTTGTAGGCAGTGTCGATGGCACTGTCGTAGGTTGCTGGTCGGCCGTCTTCGTGGCCGCTGGTGGCTTGTCTTTCCTGGTTGGCTAGGGTTTGTGCTTTGGCGAGTGCGTCCTGGCCCCAGTTTTGCTGCCTGGCGATCTCTACAGGGTCGCCAGGCAGTTGCGTGTGGAGGTATAACCACCAGTCGCAGGCGATGCGCTGTTGTTCATCGCGCAGTCCGCGGTGGGTGTACATAAGTTGCTTAATTTGTGAGTTCACCCCGCCTTCTAGCTTGTTGGTCGTGCGTTCAAACCGTTGGCCTTTTTCAGCTTCGGTGAGGTAGGCAAAAAGGTGTCCTTGTTGGCTCATCTTCTTTAGCTGCAGGTAGATTCCGCGGTGAGTGTAGTGGGTGTACCACCACTTTTTGTTCCGGCGCTTGGACTTTGGAATCTGGTCGAAGGGGACGTCTGTTGCGACCGGCTATTTGGTAGCAGTGTCGTGACTATCCGGTAGCGCTTCAGTGAGTTTCTGGTAGCAGCTCAGGGCGCTCGGGATGATACTTCCGGTAGCCGCACCACTCGGGTGCGGC
>NZ_JAKRNE010000026.1 GCF_022347205.1 Corynebacterium sp. ACRPO
TCGCGGCTTCACGCCGGTACTCCGGCGTGTACTTCTTGCGCTGTTGACTCACAATGAACATCCTCTCCTACGGACACAGGATCCGTACAAATAGGGTGTCCACTAAACGAGGGTAACCTCAAAGTGGAAACCGAATTTTGGGACCAGCACCCGCCGCAAGCAATAATAGAAATCAAGGCAAATGCCTAGGAACAAAACCCGGGGCACTTCAGACCTGCTGTTTACCTACCTGCAACCCCCACCAACAACCATCGACCCCGACAACCTTGCAGCAACAACAAACAGCCTCGAAGGTGGCATCAACGCCCCCATAAAAGAACTAGCCCGCAGACACCGCGGACTATCACTACCGCATCAACGCACAGTGATGGATTGGTGGCTGTATCTACATACAGAAGTCCCTGACGATCCGGTCAAGATCGCCAGGGACCAACGATGGGGTCAAGACGCACTTTCCACAGCAACAGACCTGATCACCCACAACACCACAGCCACTACCAATGACATCGGTGCACCAGCAGAATACGACACCGCCATCGACACCAGCTACCAACACAACCTCGGCATCCAAAAAGGCTGGATCAAATAACCGCAACACGCCCGGAAAAGACACACTTTTCTTTACTTAACCCGTGCTAGAGGTTATGACGCAAGTTTATTGAATTCCAGAGAATTTCTGAACATCCGGCGAGCGAAGGAAACGCCCGGCCATTTCCACAGCTGGCTGAGAAGAATCTCCTTCGATTACAAGGGACGCAATCGCCAATTCCCCTGTCGTTCCAGCGAACCAGCCATTGGAAAGCTTGCCATCAATTTCTGCTGTACCAGTCTTTCCGCCAAGTGCACTAAGATCACTCAACGACCTAGCTGAACCGTGGTCAATTGTTGATTTCATCATCGTCCGGAGGCTTTGAATAGTTGTATCGCTGACATGCTGGTCTGCCTGTTTATTCACTACTGTCTGTTCGCCTTGAATGAGCTGTGGAGGAACAAGCAAGCCGCCGTTAGCGACAGTCGATTGCATGAGCGCAATCCCAAATGGACTAGCTAGAACCTCGCCCTGTCCAATAGAAGCCTCCACACGAGGAGGTCCAGCCGGTGTCCGCGGCACCGAACCAGTAAGTGTGGTCATCCCTGGTACGTCGAAGTCGGAGCCAATTCCGAGTTCTAAAGCAGTCCGTTGCAGATCATCTTCTCCCAAACGATCCGAAATGACCGCTTGGGTTGTGTTACATGATTGGGCGAAAGCTTCTTCCAGTCGAACGCTACCTAGATCGAAGTCATGATCGTTGGGAATCTTGCGTCCAGCGACGGTGATATTGCTAGGACAAGGTAGTTCCTCATCCATGCTGACTGCCCCTGCCTCTAGTGCCGCCGCTGTGGTCACAGTTTTGAACGTCGATCCCGGTGGGAATAGCCCGGTGAGTGCGATTGGCCCTTGGTTATTTGCCTTGTCATTTTGTGCAACGGCAAGGACACCTCCTGTTCTAGGATTGAGCACGACTAGAACTGCGGCACGTTGCTCACTGTCCACTGCTTGTTTTGCTGCGCTTTGCAGTGTGATATCCAGAGTGGTTGCGATTGGCTGAACTCGGCGAGGCGGCTCAGAGGCTACCGTCGTCATACCTTGTGAACTCTCAGCGCGTATCGACCATCCTGAATTAGCATCGAGCACTGACTCCCAATATTTGTTCAATTCAGCATCCAGCGGAGAGTTAAGAGTTTTGGACACGCTTAAGAGACGCCCCTGCTCCACAGTGGAAATTCCCTCAAAGGTCCTAAGTTGCTCTTGTATCTTCCGGAATTCTTCCTGCCTCAAAGTGAGGAGCACGGTGTCTTCATCCTGAGACTCTCCCAAGGTCTGCTCGATCCACTCCTTAGTCGTTGTGGGAGACACTGGTGCAAAAATCTGGGCCAATTCCTGCGCTCTAGAGGCTATATCTTTGCGACCTCGTACCTGAATAACTTTCGTCCAGGTCATATATTCATTGCCCAAGCGATCTTTAATTGGAAGATCGTACTGTTTATCTTCAGCAAAAAAGAGTGCGGAATCATCGCTCAACTGAGCTTCGAAGATCGAAGGCAACCATTGAGGCTTACCATCCTGTCCACTAAGGACGAGCCGACCATTGCTCTCCAACTCCACACCATCTTTGGACCAAGTCACATGAGTATTCTTCTTTCCATTGGAAATATCAGATGTTTCGATGTTGACCTTCACACCATGAAGTGACTGCCGAAATTCATGAAGGGCGCGCTCCGGGTCTGGATGATCCAGATACCGTGCAGCCTTGCTGTCATCTCCCGCGTTGAAAGCTTTGAGAAATACGTCTGAGTCTGATTCCCACGGTAGAGCTGAACAGCTGCTCAACATCACTGCGGAGAGCGAACAGAGTGCAATCACCGACTGACGGAAACGATTGTGCTTAGTCATCATGGGAGTGACGTTAAGTGAGACGCATTGGATGCCACCAATATCACATAATGCAATTGTCTCATTTCATTCACATATAGGCGATGGTAGAAGTGTGTATTCAAGTGGCAGAAATTCTAACGAAGAGCGTCCACGAGCAGTCTAGCCACTTCGCCAATAGCACCATCGTGAGTACTCATTGCTTGTTCTGGCACCACCTGTTTCAGCATGATGGACACCACAATGGGCTCCTCGCCCTCAACCTGGATAATCGAAGCTTCACCATGGAGAAGTCCTACAGTGCCCGTTTTTCCATAGATATCAACGCCGCTTGGAGGAAAGCCTGAAGGAACACGGTGACGCCACACCTGCAACCCCAAGAGTTCACACATAGATCGACGTACCGCTGCACTATCGTCTTTCCAAACCTGTTCCAAGTCATTAGTTATTTCCGCCAACGAAGAGACTGCAGAAAACGCTATATCTGTACTACTCCCCCCTTGGGATTGAACATATTGACGCAATTGTTTCTCCGCCGTCACTAAGCTATTCCGATCTTGCAAGTCATAATGAGGTGGAAACCGTTTAAGAAATGCTTCTCGAGCCCACGCAGGCAGTAGACGCAAAATCTCGTGGGCGGCCACGTTATCTGACACCGATGCGACTTGTTTCATTAAGTCTCGGAGACTCACGTTCACTGCGTCATCAAAGGCAGCGAACCCATACCCTTCGTAAGTTCCTTTGGACGGTGCAACGTCAACACGAAGACGAGGATCCAGATCACCTCGTTGAATCGCTTCCAAAGTGAGGTGGAGGAGCCGGATTTTATATAAGGATGCCACCGTAATTTTCTCGTCTTGTTTGCGTCCGATAGTCACCCCATCGTGCAGTCGCGATGCACACCACCATCCCTCACACCCCGACCGCATCAACACGTTTTCCAGGGCCATCTCCATCCGTGCAGTCATTGGTTAATCCTTCGACAAATTCTTTCGGCGACCGCCATGGCCTCGGCGCCATTGTCCATCCCACCTCGGCGAACCACTACATCCACGGAAAAATCGAAACGGGAAGGAAGCTCAATAGCATTGTCAAACTGGTGAAAACCGCGAAATACCAAAGACATCCCCTCCCCTCTTCCAATCAATAAGCCCCTACCTAGAGCATCCTCTGAATCATTAATTTCGCAAGACACACCCGACCGAAATAGCTCTCTCGCCAAACCACTGGCTGCACTTGAATTGTCATTCAGGTTCTCCACCAGCAGATTCAATTGAGACAAGGTCTTATCCAACCTTGAATACCCCGGCGGCACCACTAGATCACGTGACAGAGAAAACTGCCTCGCACTGCGGTGAGTACCCAAGGGAACCGGAGCTTGAACAAGCCCCGCATGAATAGCGCCTTCTTCAACACGGGCAAGAATCTCAACAGAAGGCAGTGACGACAAAACTACTCCATCATGCTGCTGTGCCTTTGCTGCAATACGCGATCCTATCTCGCTTGGAAGCGCACTACTGATGGCCAAACGAAACCCGCTTTGCGCACCACTTCGGATACCGTCAATCATCGAATGCATAGTCTGAAGATCGCGATTAATCACCCGGGCATATGGAAGCAAGGTCAACCCTGCCTCGGTTAGTTTCACTTCCCCCGCCCCTCGGATAAATAGCGGTGTACCTACACCAGCTTCTAAGCGCTTAATGGCATTGGAGACAGGCGGCTGACTCACTCCCAGTCGCGCTGCCGCCGCTGTAAAACTACCGGTCTCCGCTAAAGCCACGAAATACTGCCATTGGCGCAGATTTCCCGTCTGAGCAATCATGGGTCTCAGTATAGTGGAGCACGAGTTCGCACCACTGCAGCGTAAAATGATGTCTTTGGCTTGAGCAACACCGTCGCGGTGGCGTCGATAAACAAAAAGGAAGTGACACACAGCGTGGGCATTGGAAACGGACCGCTCATTGTGCAGTCGGATAAGACCGTGCTGCTGGAAATCGACCACGAACAGGCGCAGGAGGCGCGCACCGCGCTGGCACCGTTCGCGGAGCTGGAGCGCGCGCCGGAGCACGTGCACACCTACCGCATCACCCCGCTGGCGCTGTGGAACGCCCGCGCGGCAGGGCACGACGCGGAGCAGATCATGGACGTGCTGGAAACCTACTCGCGGTTCCCCGCCCCGCAGCCGCTGCTCATCGACATTGCCGACACGATGGATCGCTACGGGCGGCTGAAGCTCATCAAGCACCCAGCGCACGGGCTCGTGCTAGAGACGACGGACAGGGCTGTGCTGACGGAGATCCGGCGTCACAAAAAGATCAAGCCCATGTTGGGCGCAGAGATCGACGAGGACTCGATCGTTGTGCACCCTTCCGAGCGCGGCAGGCTCAAGCAGGAACTGCTGAAGGTCGGCTGGCCCGCAGAGGACCTGGCGGGATACGTCGACGGCGAGGCACACCCCATCGAGCTGTCGCAGGAACACGAAGAATGGCAGCTGCGCGACTACCAGGAGATGGCGGCCGATAGCTTCTGGGAAGGCGGCTCGGGCGTGGTAGTGCTGCCATGTGGTGCGGGCAAGACGATGGTCGGCGCGGCCTCGATGGCCAAGGCAAAGGCCACCACCCTGATCCTGGTGACGAACACCGTCGCGGGCAGGCAGTGGAAGGACGAGCTAGTGCGCCGCACCTCCCTGACGGAGGATGAAATCGGCGAATACTCCGGAGAGAAGAAGGAGATCCGCCCCGTGACCATCGCCACCTACCAAGTGGTCACGCGCAAGTCGAAGGGCGAATACCGGGCGCTGAAGCTGTTCGACTCCCGCGACTGGGGCTTAATCATTTACGACGAGGTTCACCTGCTGCCTGCCCCGGTGTTCCGCATGACCTCCGACCTGCAGTCTCGCCGCCGTCTGGGGCTCACCGCCACCCTGGTGCGCGAGGACGGCCGCGAAGGCGACGTATTCAGCCTGATCGGGCCGAAGCGCTATGACGCCCCATGGAAGGACATCGAGGCCTTCCTGGATCGCATGTCCCCCGGCGGTCTCTCGTCCGTTCCCCAGTCCCTGCGGTATTTGATTGACGACGCCACCAGGGCATTCCAGCAGGGCTCCGCCACCGAACCCCACTCGGCTCGTGTCCCGTCTCGCGTGGATACTCCCCAGCGCAACATCATGGACATCACTGGGGACTCCACCGAGATCGCCTCGGAGATCGACGGCGCCGTGGAGGGTTTTCGCCGCGCCCACGACCAGGCCATCGCCGTGGACCCGGCGGACGGCACGAAGGCCTCGGACACCCGGACCTTCCGCTCGCCGCGGGAGATCATGTCCGAGCTGCGCCGCGCCTATACCGCGGGCACACAGGTGCGCCTGCACTACGTGGACTATGCGGGTGCCACCAGCCATGACTGGATCTCCATCGTGATGATGACCCCCTCCACCATCTCCGCGGTGCTCGAATCCACCGGGGAGAGCCTCACGATCCAACCCCACCGCATCGCTGCGGTGGACGTGCCGTGCTAGAGTGAAGTGTCCCAGGTTTTGTTCCGTTTGAGTAGATGGGAAAATCTGGAATATGCCAAGAAAATTTGACCAGGATGCGAAGGATCGTGTGGTCCGTCTTGTAGAGGACCGCATCTTGGCGGA
>NZ_JAKRNE010000027.1 GCF_022347205.1 Corynebacterium sp. ACRPO
GTCATCGAGGGAGGGAGTGGGGTCTGTGGGGAGGAGGGGGTTGAGGAAGGCGTCGATAAGCGCGAGCTCTTTGCGGGTAGGGATGGGGGAGAGGTCGTGGGCTTCGGCAGGCATGGCCACGCCCGGGGCGCCGCAGCGGAGGAACAAAAAACGCATGCGGACAATGCTACGCGGGCTTTTTGCGCCGGGAAAGTGTAAAGTTGGAGAGTATTTTGGCTTCAATTATGAGGAAGTGACTAAACAATGGCAGCGATCGTCATTGTCGGCGCCCAGTGGGGCGACGAAGGCAAGGGCAAAGCGACCGACATCCTCGGCGGCAAGGTTGACTACGTGGTCAAGCCGAACGGCGGTAATAACGCCGGCCATACCGTCGTGGTAGGCGGCGAAAAATACGAGCTGAAGCTCCTGCCGGCCGGCATTTTGTCCGAGAACGCCACCCCGGTGCTGGGCAATGGCGTAGTGATCAACCTTGAGGCGCTCTTTGATGAGATTGACGGCCTTGAGGCCCGCGGCGCGAACGCCTCGCGCCTGAAAATTTCCGCCAATGCGCACCTGGTGGCGCCGTACCACCAGACCCTGGACCGCGTGCAGGAGCGCTTCCTGGGCAAGCGCGCGATTGGTACTACCGGCCGCGGCATTGGCCCGACCTACGCCGATAAGGTTGCGCGCATTGGCATCCGCGTGCAGGACATCTTTGATGAGTCCATCCTGCGCCAGAAGGTGGAATCCGCGCTGGATATCAAGAACCAGATGCTGGTGAAGATGTACAACCGCAAGGCCATCGAGGCGGACCAGATTGTGGAGTACTTCCTGAGCTACCGCGACCGCCTGCGCCCGATGGTTATCGACGCCGAGCTGGAGCTCAACCAGGCCCTCGAAGCTGGCAAGCACGTGCTCATGGAGGGCGGCCAGGCCACCATGTTGGATGTGGACCACGGCACCTACCCGTTCGTGACCTCGTCTAACCCGACGGCCGGTGGTGCTTCCGTAGGCTCCGGTATTGGCCCTACCCGCATCAAGACCTCGCTGGGCATCATCAAGGCTTATACCACCCGCGTGGGTGCCGGCCCGTTCCCCACCGAGCTCTTTGATAAGTGGGGCGAGTACCTGCAGACCACCGGTGGCGAGATTGGTGTGAACACCGGCCGCAAGCGCCGTTGTGGTTGGTATGACTCCGTTGTGGCGCGCTATGCCACCCGCGTTAACGGCTTTACCGATTACTTCCTGACCAAGCTGGACGTTCTCACCGGCATCGGCGAGATCCCGATCTGCGTGGCTTACGACGTCGACGGTAAGCGCTACGACGAGCTGCCGCTTACCCAGTCCGAATTCCACCACGCCGAGCCCATCTTTGAGACCATGCCGGCCTGGGATGAGGACATCACGGAGTGCTCCACCTTTGAGGAGCTGCCGCAGAAGGCGCAGGATTACGTCCTGCGCTTGGAAGAGCTGTCTGGCTGCCGAATCTCCTATATCGGCGTTGGTCCGGGCCGCGACCAGACCATCATTCGCCATGACGTGATGGAGGACCAGTAAGGATGTAGTCCTTATTAGCGTGGTGTGAGGGCCCCACTTTCTAGCACAGCTGAACTGGCTCTCTGCGCGCTGTTTCTTCTGCTCCTCCAAGTAGGCAGCTAAGGTTCCTATTCCCTAACTAGCTCCCCGTCCCCCCCTAGGGGAGCTGGTTCTCACCAGGTGAAAGCGCCCGTGTCCCGTCATTGTGACGGCGCACGGGCGCTGTGGCGTTTTCCGCGCCCCTTAACCGCCACAAGCCCATGACATGGTGAATTAAGGTGTTCACTGTTGAATGTAACTAGACCCTAAGCTAAAGTTAAGTTTGCTTTAAGTACAGAAAGTCTTCAGCTTTCGCGGGCCAAATTCCCGCGCACTAAATCACAGGGAGTTACTTCAATGATTATCAAGCTTTTGAGCGGCCTGCTAGCCACGATTTTGGGCTTCTTCGGCCTGGGCGCCCCGGCGCAGGAAGCTGCGCCGGCACCTGAGCAGGAGCAGGTTGCCGTTGCTGAGCAGGGCAACAACGACGACGTGCAGGCGCTTATCGACGCCGCCCAAGCCGAAGCCGGCTACGACTTCATCAGCGTCCGCTACGAAGGTGACACCGCCCATATTGCCCTGAACCCGGAGACCTACAATCCGGACAAGGACGACGCTACTTTTGAGGCAGTTTCCCAGCTTCTGCAGGAGAAGGGCTACAAGGTCACTGCTGTTCTTTAAGTCCTAATTTATTCCAGGATCCGCACTGCGGCTTCGGTAAAGCATCCGCTTGCCGACGCCCGTGCGGATTTTTCTTTGCCCAATTCTCCCTCACCCCTGTGCGTGACCCCTAGGTGTGATTGTGACGACCCTGGGCAGAGTTTTCGCTCACACATCGCTTCTTGGAGATGAATGGCAATAGGGTTAAGGATTACTACATTTCTAAAATGTCGAACGTGTGTACATTCTTATCGAATGTTCTGCAGTCACACCTGTAACACCAACTTTCTGGGGATGGTAGCGGAGTGACGCGAAGAAATTGCGTGCAATCCCCCCTCTCTAAAATTTGCATGAAATTAGATAAAGCGCAGCGTAAAGAAATATCTACGTAGGTCTTGTTAAAACTAATCTTAGTATTGATTAAGCCATTGGTGTGGTGTCCTGACCTTAAGAAAGGCCTAGGATACATCGAACATACGTATTTAAAACTAGGTTAACCGTGGAAATAAGCGCATCTACCTGTGGGTATGAAATTAGAAATCCTGCATAACCTGCAGTTTTCTAAAGCTTTCTGGCTGGCGCCTTAAATTTTCCCGTGATATTATGCTGAGAGCACAATAAGAGTTAATCCAGATTCGGGTTCAAAACCCTGATTAACCGCAGTGTGTTCAAGTCTCAATTTCAGGTTCTGTTCAGCGAAAACACTCGCCGTACAGGAAAACGAATGTAAGTATTTGTACCGCTCGAAGAGGAAAGAATGAGTAAATTAAGAAACATATCCCGAGAGGGGTGGATGGTCTTTACCGCAGTGCTTGCTGCAATTGCGGTAATTGCGGCCATGGTCACCGTTCCGGGTGGCAAGGCGGAGGCTGCTGAGCCTACCGACTTCGTGCCGAATGAGACACTTAGCCCCTATCATGTGAAAGAGGGGCGTGATACAACGTGGGGTCCACTCGTGTGGGCTGGTGTACCGGAGGGGCAACCTAAATCTAAGCAAACCGGCAATGATGTTGGTTGGGGGTGGTGTATTGATTTCACAACCCAGGACCCGGTTGCTGTAAATCGGAGCTATCACAAGTCGACGGCCGGTGCTCTTCGCTTTGACGATCCGAAGTATCAAGATGCTGCGATTGGTTTGGCGATGAAGCTTCGTGATGCTACTAAGGCAGGGGATAAGAAACTTACCGCGAACTACAGTGTTTACTTGGCTGCCTTAATCTCGGACGGTTCTGGTCGTACAGAGGCTGTTAGGGTGATTCGGGGGGGCAGTGCTGCCGACCCCGACCGCTTCAAGGCTTTTACGGGCAGTGAGGAAGAGTTCGCTTCTCTCACGGGTCTGCGGATCGTAAGTGACACTGGTCAAAAAGGCGATATTGATACAATGTTTGAAGCTGACCCGTCGGTGACTATTGAGAGTCAGCCGGCTGATGCTTTTATTACCATTGTCGGTCCGGACGGCAATTGGAATATTCGTAAAGGTGTTGGTCAGCGAGTAGTCCCAGTTGATCAGCCCGGATTGCCTGACGATGGTGGAAGTGGCTCGAACCCATCTGGACAAGAGCCGTCTATTAAGACTGAGGCTAAGTTTGCTGAGGGTTCGACTCGTGTTGTTAATGGTGCGGTTGTTACTGACACTGTGACTTATGAGGGTCTGGTTGTTGGTAAGAAGTACCACCTGGATGCGAAGTTGATGTCCAAGGATGGCAAGACTGTTCTGGGTACTGGTGAGGCTGAGTTCACTGCTGCTGAGGGTGGTAGTGGTTCCACCACGGTTGATATCAAGGTTGATAATGCTGAGAAGCCGGTTGAGTCTGCTGTTGCGTTTGAGGAGTTGACCTCTCTTGAGGTTGAGTCCAATGGTGATGAGACTCCGGATGCTGATACTCCGAATAAGATTGCGGAGCACAAGGATCTGAATGACCGTGCTCAGACTGTGGACTCTAAGGAGACTTTGGAGCCGTCTATTAAGACTGAGGCTAAGTTTGCTGAGGGTTCGACTCGTGTTGTTAATGGTGCGGTTGTTACTGACACTGTGACTTATGAGGGTCTGGTTGTTGGTAAGAAGTACCACCTGG
>NZ_JAKRNE010000028.1 GCF_022347205.1 Corynebacterium sp. ACRPO
TGTTGCGACCGGCTATTTGGTAGCAGTGTCGTGACTATCCGGTAGCGCTTCAGTGAGTTTCTGGTAGCAGCTCAGGGCGCTCGGGATGATACTTCCGGTAGCCGCACCACTCGGGTGCGGCGCGTACTGGAAGGAGTCCGCTGATGACGGATTACCGTGCGGTGATGACGCTGCTGATTAAGAAGCGTTCTTACCGCCAGATTGAAGACCAACTCGGGTGCTCGCACCGCGCGATTTCCCGGGCGAACCAAGCGCTGCGAAGCCTTGGCCTGACCACTGCCCAGCAGGTCGCGGCGCTGACGAATGACGAGCTGGACGAGATATTCGTTGATAAACGCACCAGCGGGCAAGGCGAATTCGTCCCGATTGACTTTGACGCGGTCGTCAAAGCACGCACAGGGCGTACGAAGCACACACTGCAAGTATTGTGGGCTCGCTACACCACCACTCCCGCCCAGCCGGGCCAGCGCCATTACAGCTACGACCGGTTCCGCCAGCTGGTTGCCTCCCATGTCGATGCAGCCGGGCTTACCGCCCGGATCACCCATGCACCAGGGCATACGATGCAGGTGGATTGGGCAGGGACCAAGATGCGCCTGTACGACCCTGCGGGCACACAGGGTGCGAAAGTCAGCATTTTCGTCGCCTCGCTGCCGTATTCAGGGATGCTGTTTGCCTGTGCGTGTGCTGACCAGCGGCAACAGTCCTGGCTTGATGCGCATCGTCAAGCGTTTGACTACTTCGGCGGGGTCTGTCAGGTTGTTGTCCCCGATAACGCGTCGACGGCGTCGAACGCGATCAGCACTGCCGATAGGAACCGGAAGGTCAACGACACCTACCAGCAGTTCTTAGAGCACTACAACACAGCAGCACTTCCCACACGCGCGCGTCGGCCGAAGGATAAAGCGAATGTGGAAGCTGCGGTAAAGATCGTCACGCACAAGATCATCCACGCACTCGATGGCCACCAGTGTGTTGACTTGGACGAGCTCAACGCAAAGATTGTGGACTTAGTCGACACGATCAACACCTCCGTGCCTTTTCGCAGTCAGCAGTCAAGCCGCAGGGATCTCTTTGAAGCACACGAACAGCATCTGCTTGCCGATCTGCCTCCAACCCCGTGGCAACACACCGAGTGGAAGCGTGCGAAAGTAGCCCCAGATTTCCATATCACGGTTGCAACCGTGCGCTACTCCGTCCCGCACCAGCTTGTTGGCCGCACTGTCGATGTACGCATCACCGGCCAAGTCTTGACCGTCTTTGACCAGGGGACAACCGTAGCAACCCACCAGGTTTCGCATAAGCGTGGGGCCTATGTCACTGACTATGAGCACATTCCATCTGGAATGGACTCCACCCGTGGACTGTGGACAAGCGACTACTTTTATCGCGAAGCCAGCAAAACCGGCCCGGCAACACGCAAGGTCATCGAAGAACTCATCGCGGCGAAAGCCATCCCGGCCCAGGCGTACCAGTCCTGTAGAAACGTGCTGTCGATGGGCAAACACGGCAACAAACCAATCCTGGAAGAGGCATGCCAGCGCCTGATGGCCAACGACGGCAGCCGACGGGCGGTGTCATATACCGCAGTCAAAAACATGATGGCCGCCATACGCAAAGAACACGCCACCCGGCCCCGCGGCTGTGACCAGCCCCCGCGCAGCACCACAACCAACCCATCCACCGCCCCTGCAATCACCGACCGGGATACCACCGGCGCGTTTCTCGGCGGTGCAGACCAGTTCAGCATGGACAACCTCGCTAAGAAAGGACACTAAAGCCCATGTCATCACCAACCCCGCCAACAGATCGCTTCCTTGACGAATCCGTCCTGGCCGACTTCACCGCGCTGCGGATGACTGCCTTCGGCAGAAGCGTCATCGACATCGCCAACGATCCCGCATTCGACGCATGGACGTTTTCCCAAAAGGTGCTCTACGCACTCGATAAAGAAGTCGCGGCCAGGCGCGAGCGACGCATCAACAAACTGCTGAAAGCATCCCGATCGCCGAACCTTGATGCTTGCCTTGAAAATGTAGTCTGCACGCCTGACCGCAACATCAACCCCGAGCAAGTCAGCAGACTCGCTCACGGACAATGGTGCCACCTGGGCCAAAACATTGTCATCCTGGGCAAATCCTCAGTCGGCAAAACCTACCTCGCCCAAGCCCTGATCACAGCAGCATGCCGCAACGACTACTCCGCACGGTTTTTCCGCACCGACATGCTCGCCGCCGAACTGGCAGTCCTGCAACCCGATGACCCCATACGGCTGAAGTTCATCCAGCACCTCCACAACGTCGACGTCCTGGTCTTAGATGACTTCCTGACCACACCTATTGATGCCGCGACCGCGCACCAACTTCTCAACATCCTCGCCGGACGAGAAGGCAAAGTCTCAACGATAGTGACCTCACAATTCACCCCGCAGGAGTGGTACAAGTCCATCCCCGATGCCGTGATCTCCGAGTCAATCCTCAACCGACTCGTCTCCGGCGCCGAGATCATCACACTCGAAGGACCAAACATGCGCCTGACCACCAACGCATAACCACCCACAACGCCTGAGTGAGACGCCGCTACCGGATACTCACTCAGGCGCTACCAGATACTCACCACACCGCTACCATTTCAGTCTTCTGAACA
>NZ_JAKRNE010000029.1 GCF_022347205.1 Corynebacterium sp. ACRPO
CATGATTTTTGTTGTGTGTGGTGGTTTGTGTGTTCGTTATTAAGGGCGCATGGTGGATGCCTTGGCATGCTGAGCCGATGAAGGACGTGAAAGGCTGCGTTAAGCCTCGGGGAGTTGTCAATTGAGCGTTGATCCGAGGATGTCCGAATGGGGAAACCTGGCCCTGGTTATGTGGGGTTACCCTTCAGTGAATTCATAGCTGTTGTGGGGGTTTACGCGGGGAAGTGAAACATCTCAGTACCCGTAGGAGGAGAAAATAATAATGATTCTGCTAGTAGTGGCGAACGAACGTGGATGAGGCTAAACCGTGTGCATGTGATACCTGGTAGGGGTTGTGTGTGCGGTGTTGTGGGCCCCAATGTGGACTAGCTACTGATGGTCTGCTCGTGTGTTGTTGTTAGGTGAAGTGGTTTGGAATGGCCTGCCGGAGAAGGTGAGAGTCCTGTAGTTGAAGACAATGGCATGTGGGTTGTTGGGTTGCCCGAGTAGCAGCGGGCTCGTGGAATCTGCTGTGAATCTGCCGGGACCACCCGGTAAGCCTAAATACTCAGTGTGACCGATAGTGTATGAGTACCGTGAGGGAATGGTGAAAAGTACCCCGGGAGGGGAGTGAAATAGTTCCTGAAACCATGTGCTTACAATCCGTCAGAGCACCGTTTGTGTGTGATGGCGTGCCTTTTGAAGAATGAGCCTGCGAGTCAGCGGCATGTCGCGAGGTTAACCCGTGTGGGGTAGCCGTAGGGAAACCGAATCCTAATGGGGTGTCAAGTGGCATGTCCTGGACCCGAAGCGGGGTGATCTACCCATGGCCAGTGTGAAGCAGCTGTAAGAGGTTGTGGAGGCGCGAACCCACGTAGGTTGAAAACTGCGGGGATGAGCTGTGGGTAGGGGTGAAAGGCCAATCAAACTCCGTGATAGCTGGTTCTCCCCGAAATGCATTTAGGTGCAGCGTCGTATTATAGCTTGGTGGAGGTAGAGCGACTGGTTGGTTGAGCGGGACTACAATCTTAGCAATGTCAGCCAAACTCCGAATGCCACTAATTGTGTTGTACGGCAGTGAGACTGTGGGGGATAAGCTTCATAGTCGAGAGGGAAACAGCCCAGATCGCCGGTTAAGGCCCCTAAGGGTGTACTAAGTGGAAAAGGATGTGGGATCGCGAAGACAGCCAGGAGGTTGGCTTAGAAGCAGCCATCCTTGAAAGAGTGCGTAATAGCTCACTGGTCGAGTGGTTCTGCGCCGACAATGTAGTGGGGCTCAAGTACACCGCCGAAGCCGCGGCAAACATTTTGTTTGGGTAGGGGAGCGTCGTGCATGGGTTGAAGCGTTACCGTAAGGAGGCGTGGACTGTGTGCGAGTGAGAATGCAGGCATGAGTAACGAATTGATAGGTGAGAATCCTATCCGCCGGATGACTAAGGGTTCCTGGGTCAAGTTCGTCTTCCCAGGGTGAGTCGGGACCTAAGGCGAGGCCGACAGGCGTAGTCGATGGATAACCAGTTGATATTCTGGTACCCGTACATGCGCGCCCATGATAAAGCACTGATACTAACCACCGCGGATGCACTGCTAGTCTTCTTTGAAGTCTGGTGGTGTTGATGTCGTGGGGCCTGATGTGTGGTTCAAGTGATGGGGTGACGCAGTGAGGTAGCCACGCCACTTATTGGATTGGTGGTGTAAGCGTGCAGATCGTGTGGTAGGTAAATCCGCCACACATTGTGGTTGAGACGTGATGCGTAGACCCAAAAGGGTTGATGGTGGTGATCCTGTACTGTCGAGAAAAGCCTCTAGCGATGTGTGTGTATGGCCCGTACCCTAAACCGACACAGGTAGTCAGGTTGAAAATACTAAGGCGTTCGGGTGAACTGTGGTTAAGGAATTCGGCAAAATGCCCCCGTAACTTCGGGAGAAGGGGGGCC